>CAWASC010000012.1:0-563346 GCA_963784705.1 uncultured Actinomycetota bacterium | reverse complement strand
GCCGCACCGACAGGGCCGCGCCACCACGTGCGTCGCCGTCGAGCTTGGTCAGGACGACGCCGGTGAACCCGACGCCCTCCTGGAAGGCTTGGGCGGTCGTGACGGCGTCCTGGCCGATCATCGCGTCGACGACGAACAGGACCTCGTCGGGGTTGACCGCGGCGCGGATGTCGGACGCCTGCTGCATCAGCTCGGCGTCGATGCCGAGGCGACCTGCGGTGTCGACGACGACGACGTCGTAGTTCATGCGTGACGCGTGCGCCACGCCCTCACGGGCCGCGGCGACCGGGTCGCCGACCCCGCTCCCGGCGTACGGCGCGAAGACGTCGACCCCGGCCTGTCCACCGACGACCTGGAGCTGGGTGACGGCGTTCGGGCGCTGGAGGTCACAGGCGACGAGCAGCGGCGCGTGACCCTGGGCCTTGAGCCACAGCGCGAGCTTGCCGGCGAGCGTCGTCTTCCCCGCGCCCTGCAGACCCGCGAGCATGATGACCGTCGGGCCGGTCTTGGCGAAGCGGATGAGCCGGGTCTCGCCGCCGAGGATCCCGACGAGCTCCTCGTTGACGATCTTGATGACCTGCTGGGCCGGGTTGAGGGCCTTGGAGACCTCCTCACCGAGCGCCCGCTCCTTGAGCGACGCGATGAACGCCTTGACGACGGGCAGGGCGACGTCGGCCTCGAGCAGCGCGATGCGGATCCACGCGCGGTGGCGTCGATGTCGGCCTCGGTCAGGCGCCCCTTGCCGCGCAGGGACGTGAAGACCTTGTCGAGCCGGTCGGAGAGGGTGCTGAACACGTCGCTGAGCCTAGTCGGGCCTCACTGCTCCCCGAGGCCGTGCCCCGGGTGGAACCGTCCCTTGCGCTCCCCGCTGGCTCTGGCGACCTGGTGCTGCGAACACGCGCGCGTCACGACACCAAGCCGCCGGCGCCAGGCAGCCACGGACCCTCACGGGAGGACGGCGAGCAGGTCGCGGACCAGCGACTCCCGCATCGCCGAGTCGGTCAGGGGCGGGACGTAGAAGGCATCCACCACGTCCGCGCCCAGCGTCGAGATGTGGGCAGACCGCACGTCGAGGTGGTGGAAGGCCAGCACCGCGGAGATCCGGTGCAGCACCCCGAGCCCGTCCGGCGCCCGTACTTCCACGACCGTCGCGGTCGCGGATGCGTCGTCCACCAGCCGCACCGTCGAGGCGGCGGTGACGGCCTCCGGCCGGGAGTACGCCGCCTCGCGGGTCGCGAGGCCGGCGTCGACGTCCAGCGTGCCATCGAGCGCACGACGGAGGTCGCCGGCCACCACCGCCCAGTCCGGAGCTGCACCGAACCGGGGTACGGCGCGGAAGACCGTCACGGCGGTGGGCCCGACCGTCCAGATCTCCGCCGCGCGGACGCTCATCCGGTGCAGCGCAAGGACTCCCGCGGCGAGCGACAGCAGCCCGGCCCGGTTCGGCGCCACGATCGTGACGGTGTCCTCCTCGACGTCAAGGCCCGGGCCGCCGGTGTCGACGAGGGCCTGCTGCGCCGGGGTGAAGGGCTGGGGCGCAGGCAGCGGGGCGCCGACGAACAGCGCCGAGGTACGCCGGACCAGATCAGCGATGAGCTGGCCCTTCCAGCTGCTCCAGGCCGCGGGGCCGGTCGACGCGGAGTCGGCCTCGGTGAGGGCGTGGAGCAGCTCCAGCACCTCCAGCGACCCGACGGCCTCCGCCACCGCCGCCGCGGTCGCGGGGTCGGCGAGGTCGCGGCGCGTCGCCGCGTCGGGCAGCAGCAGGTGGTGCTCGACCATCGACACGAGGACGCTCGCGTCGGCGTGCGACAACCCGAGACGGGGGGCGATGCGCGCCACCACCTGCATGCCGACCTCGGTGTGGTCCCCGGGCAGGCCCTTGCCGATGTCGTGCAGCAGCGCACCGAGGAGCAGCAGGTCCGGCCGCGACACGCGCCGGGTCAGGGCAGCGGCGTTCGCCGCCGTCTCGACCAGGTGCCGATCGACGGTGAAGCGGTGGTAGCTGTTGCGCTGCGGCTTGCTCCGCACGGTCTCCCACTCCGGCAGCAGCGGGACGAACAACCCTGCCTGGTCGAGGGCCTCGACTACCGCCACCGCCCCCGTGCCGGCCGCGAGCAGCCCGACGAAGGCCTCGCGCGCCGCGGTCGGCCACGGGATCGGCAGCGGCGGGCAGGACGCCAGTCGCTGCAACGTGATCGGTGCGATCGGCAGCCCGGCGCGGGCCGCCGACTCCGCCACCCGCAGCACGAGCAGCGCGTCCGTCGTCGGGTCGGCGTCCCTGGCCAACACGACCTCACCGCCCTGCTCCACCACGTCGGGGGCCAGCGGGGTGCGGATCGGTCCGGCGGTGGCCGGCGCCCCAGCAACGAGCGCCGAGGCCGCGCGGCCGGAACGACGCGACGCCAGGTCGTGTCACCGGCGTAGGCGATGGTGCGCGCCGCCTCCGACACCGCGCCCATGAGCAGATCGGCGTCCGCGAACCCGAGATCAGCAGCGACCCCGTCCTGCTCCTGCATCAGCAGCCGGTCAACCGTCCGTCGTCCCGCCGACCCGGTCCGCCGGTGAAGCGCCCCGCGCACGTCGAGCAGGACCCCGTACGCCGCGCGAACGGCGGGGGTCGGTGGGTCCGCGACCTGAGCCAGCGCGACGGCGTGCAGCGCGTGCACGTCGCGCAGGCCACCGCGCGCCTCCTTCAGGTCGGGCTCCAGCAGGAACGCGACCTCACCGAACTCGCGGGCCCGCTCCTCGACGAAGGCCTTCAGCTCGGGCAGCCGCTTCGACGCGCCGACCCGCCACGTCTGCCGGGTGGCGCCGACCAGCCGCGCCGCCAGCTCCGCGTCGCCGGCGATGAAGCGCGCGTCGAGCAGACCCAGGGCTGCCTTGAGGTCGTCACAGGCGACGGCGACCGCCTCGTCGACCGTGCGGACGCTGTGGTCCAGAGCGACGCCGCTGTCCCAGATGGGGTACCAGAGAGCGTCCGCGACGGCGGCGACGTCGCTGCGACCCTCGTGCACCAGGACGAGGTCGAGGTCCGACCCGGGGGCCGGGTCTCGCGACCCAGCGCGCCGACCGCGAGGAGCGCGATCCCCGGACCGGGGTCACCGACCAGGTCCACCAACCAGGCGTCGTACAGCTCGGTGAGAGCCGCCCGCAGCGGCGCGCCGGTCAGGTCGTCGCGTGCGAGCAGAGCTGCTCGCTCGGTCCTCACGCGCCGATCCTCCGCCATGCCCTCAGCTCCCGAGGCGGCCCAGGGTCCGCACCGATCCGAGGTCGTAGGCCGACTCGGCGTGCAGCGCCTGGTCGAGTCCGGTGTGCTCGTCCTCGAGCGACACACGGAGCGGCAGGACGCTGTTCACGGCCTTGGCCAGCAGGAAGCTGGCGATGAAGGCGAACGAGGCCGCGGCAAGGATCGCCACCGACTGGCGGCCCAGCAGGCCGGCTCCCCCGCCGTACAGCAGTCCCTCGTGGGCGATGCCGGCGTTCACCGAGGCACTGGCAGCCAGGCCCACGAACAGCAGCCCGATGATCCCGCCCACCAGGTGGACACCGACGACGTCGAGGGAGTCGTCGTAGCCCAGCCGGTGCTTCAGCTGGACCGCGAACAGGCAGATGGCACCCGCCAGCGCCCCGAGGACGAGGGCAGGAAGGGGCTGCAGGAAGCCGCAGGCCGGCGTGACCGCGACCAGGCCGGCGATGGCTCCGGAGGCGGCGCCGAGGGTCGTGGCCGAACCGGTTCGCCACCGCTCTACCGCGAGCCAGGCGAGCATGCCCCCCGACGCCGGCCAGGTGCGTGGCCACCAGTGCCGAGACGGCCAGGCCGTTCGCGGCAAGCGCGGATCCGGCGTTGAAGCCGAACCAGCCGAACCACAGCAGGCCCGCCCCGAGCAGCGTGAGAGGCAACGAGTGCGGCGGCATCGCCTCGCGCGGCCAGCCGGTGCGGCGCCCGACGACGAGCGCCAGGGCCAGTCCCGAGGCGCCGCAGTTGACCTCGACGACGGTTCCCCCGGCGAAGTCGAGGACGCCGTACCGGGCCATCCAGCCGCCGGGGCTGAAGGCCCAGTGGGCGAGCGGGGCGTAGACGACGAGCGACCACAGGGCGATGAACACCACGAAGGGTCCGAAGCGCACCCGGTCCGCGACGGCTCCCGCGATCAGCGCCGCCGTGAGCACCCCGAACATCAACTGGAAGAACACGAACAGCAGCGGGGGGATGGTCAGCGACAGCCCCGGCACGGCCTCGGAGCCGTGAGCGAGGCCCGCATAACGCAGCCCTCCCACCAGCCCGTTGGCCTCGCCGAACGCCAGCGTGTAGCCCAGCAGCACCCAGGTGACGCTCACGATCGCAATGCACACGTAGCTCTGCATCAGCATCGCCAGGACGTTCTTGGCGCGCACCATCCCGCCGTAGAAGAAAGCCAGCCCTGGGGTCATGAGCAGCACCAGTGCGGTGCAGACCAGCACCCAGGCGGTGTCGCCGGAGTCGAACGCGGAAGGCTCGAGGGCAGCAGCGAGGGGCACGATCAGCAACACTGTTGCACCCTGGTTCCACTGCCGTTCCGGGCGTGTTTCGGTCACGTGAACGCCCCGCCTCCCCGCAAGGGACGGGGGCGTGCACCCACCTACAGGGCCTCGGCCCCGCGCTCGCCGGTCCGGACGCGGACGACGTCCTCGACCGGCGTGGACCACACCTTGCCGTCACCGATGGAACCGGTGCTCGCGGCCGCGACGATGGCGTCCAGGATGCGGCCGGCGTCGGCGTCGTCCACCAGCACCTCGATACGGACCTTCGGCACGAAGTCGACGGTGTACTCCGCACCGCGGTAGACCTCCGTGTGGCCGCGCTGACGGCCGAAGCCCTGCACCTCGCTGACGGTCATGCCCTGGACGCCGGCGGCCTCGAGGGCCGTCTTGACGTCGTCGAGCTTGAACGGCTTCACGATCGCTGTGATCAGCCTCATCGCACGCTCCCCTCGTCACAGATCACAGGGCTTCCACTCCTCGTTCGCCGGTCCGGACGCGGATGACGTCGTCGACCGGAGTGGACCACACCTTGCCGTCGCCGATGGAGCCGGTCTGCGCTGCCTTCGCGATGACGTCAATCACGTCGGCAGCGTCGGCGTCATCGGTCAGCACCTCCAGGCGCACCTTGGGCACGAACGTCACGGTGTACTCCGCGCCGCGGTAGACCTCGGTGTGCCCGCGCTGCCGGCCGTGGCCCTGCACCTCGCTGACGGTCATGCCGTGCACGCCGTACGCCTCCAGCGCCGTCTTGACGTCGTCGAGCTTGAAGGGCTTGAGGACCGCGGTCACCAGCTTCATGTGACCACCTTCTGCGCCGCTCCCGGCGAAGGCAGGAGCGGACGAGCCGGTGCTCATGCCGCCGAGCTCGTAGCCGGTCTCGGCGTGCTCGCTCTGGTCGATGCCGGTGATCTCGGCCTCCTCGCGTGATGCGGATGCCCATCGTCGCCTTCAGCACCAGCGCGATGATGCGTCGTGACGACGAACGAGTAGGCGAGCACCGCACCGGCGGCGGTGGCCTGCTTGCCCAGCAGGGTAGGCTGCCGCCGTCGAGCAGGACTCGTAGCCCTCCGGGAGAACGCCCGTGTCCGCGACGACGCCGATCATCAGGGTGCCGATCAGCCCGCCGACGAGGTGGACGCCGACGACGTCGAGGGCGTCGTCGTACCCCAGCTTGTGCTTGAGGCCGATGGCCAGGCAGCAGCCGATGCCGGCCACGACGCCGATGGCGATGGCGCCGAGGGGGCTCACGAACGCGCAGGCGGGGGTGATGGCGACCAGACCGGCGACGGCACCGGAGGCGGCGCCCAGGGTCGTGAAGTGCCCGTCACGGACCCGCTCGGTGAAGATCCAGGCCAGCAGGGCCGCCGCCGTCGCGACGTTGGTGTTCATGAAGGCCAGCGACGCGAGGCCGTTCGCGGCGAGCGCCGAGCCGGCGTTGAAGCCGAACCAGCCGAACCACAGCAGACCGGCACCGATCATGACCAGCGGCAGGTTGTGGGGGCGCATGGCCTCCTTGCCGAAGCCCTTGCGCTTGCCGAGCACCAGGCACGAGCGCCAGCGCGGCGGCACCGGCGTTGATGTGGACCGCCGTACCTCCGGCGAAGTCGAGCGCACCGAGGCGGTTGACGATCCAGCCGCCGGAGTCCTTGACGAAGCCGCTGGCCGCACCCGCGCCGGTCGCGTCGCCGTCGGCCGCCACGACACCGAAGCCGAAGACCCAGTGGGCGACCGGGAAGTAGACGACGCGTCGACCCAGATCGTCGTGAAGGCCAGCCAGGCGCTGAACTTCATCCGGTCGGCGATCGCGCCGCTGACCAGGGCGACCGTGATGACGGCGAACATCACCTGGAAGGACGCGAAGGTCAGGTCCGGGCAGGCCGAAGGTCGTCGAGATGCCATCCTCGGTCGTGTCGCGAGGACGTTCTTGGCCAGGTCCTTGAGGCCGACCAGACCACCGGACCAGCCGTAGCAGCCCGGAGTGCGACGACCCGAAGGCGATCGCGTAGCCGTAGACGACCCACAGGACGCTCACGATCCCCAGTGAGCTGAAGCTCATCATGAGCATGTTCAGCACGCTCTTGCTGCGGCACATACCGCCGTAGAAGAACGCGAGGCCGGGGGTCATGAGCAGCACCAGGGCGGCGCTGGTCATGATCCAGGCGTTGCTCGCGCCGTCGATCACGGGATCCATGTCTCTCCTTCGTCGGGTCAAGCGGGTGGGGACTGCTGATGAGGCTCGTCGGGGGCTGTTCCGTGACCATGACCGAGGTGTTTCCAGGAGGTCACGTCTGTCGGAGATCGTGTTTCACCCGCGTGAACCCCGGCGCGCCGGCCGGGACGGACCGGTGCAGACTGCACTCATGTCGCAGATGGCTGCAGGAGACCGGCGGGACCAGCGGCGCCGACTACGACGCGCGCTTCGCCGCGCTCGCCAAGACCGGCAAGGACCTGCACGGCGAGGCGAGGTACGTCGGCGCGCTGCTCGACCCCGGCGCGCGCGTGCTCGACGCCGGGTGCGGCACGGGCCGCGTCGCGGTCGAGCTCGCCAGAGCGCGGCCACCAGGTCACCGGAGTCGACACCGACGCCTCGATGCTGGAGGTCGCGCGCCGCTCGCCCGAGGTCACCTGGCACCTCGCGGACCTCGCCACCCTCGACCTCGGTGAGACCTTCGACCTCGTCGTCGCGGCCGGGAACGTCATGGTCTTCCTCGAGCCCGGCACCGAGCCGGAGGTCGTCCGCCGGTGCGCGCAGCACGTGCGCCCGGGTGGGCTGCTGGTCAGCGGCTGGCGCACCGACCGGCTCGCCGTCCCGACGTACGACGGATGGGCACGCGCGGCGGGGTTGGAGCAGGTCGCGCGCCACGCGACGTGGGACGGCGACCCATGGGTGGACGGCGCGGACTGGTGCGTCGCGGTGGACCGACGTCCCGAGACCTCCTAGACCTCCGGCGGGAGGGCCGCCTCGCACGCCCCGCCCGGGTCGAGACCGTGGACGACGGCCCGGCAGATCGCCTCGAGCTGACCGACCTGCTCGGGCGTGAGCGCGTCGAACAGTCCTGACCGCACCGCCTCGACATGGCCTGGGGCGTGCTGCGCGAGGACGTCGTACCCCTCGTCGGTGAGGGTGGCGAGCGTGACGCGCCGGTCACCGGGACAGGTCGCACGCGTCACCCAGCCGCGCTGCTCGAGCTTGGCGACGGCGTGCGAGAGGCGGCTGGCGCTGGCGTTGACGACGTTGGCCAGGTCGCTCATGCGCCGCGTGCGGTCAGGGGCGGCGGACAGCTGCGCGAGGATCGAGTAGTAGGCGTGCGGCATGCCCGCGTCGCGCTGCAGCTGGGCGTCCAGGCTCGCCATGAGCAGCTCGGACGCGCCGAGCCACGCGAGCCAGGCCCGCTGCTCGTCGTCGGTGAGCCACCTCGTCATGCCTGCACGGTCCCACAGAGGTGCGCAGAGCGGCGCTACAGCGCGGCGTCGTCCCCGAGCAGCGCGTCGGCGAACGCCTCGGGCTCGAACGGCGCGAGGTCGTCCGGCCCCTCCCCCAGCCCGATGAGCTTCACCGGGATGCCGAGCTCCTTCTGCACCGCCACGACGATGCCGCCCTTGGCCGTGCCGTCGAGCTTGGTGAGCACGATCCCCGTGACCGTCACGGCCTCGGTGAACACCCGCGCCTGCACGACGCCGTTCTGCCCCGTCGTGGCGTCGAGGACCAGCAGCGTCTCGTCGATCGGGCCGTGCTTCTCCACGACCCGCTTGACCTTGCCGAGCTCGTCCATGAGGCCGGTCTTGGTGTGCAGCCGGCCGGCGGTGTCGATGAGGACGGTGTCGACCCGGTCGGTCTTGCCGCGCGCGACGGCGTCGAAGGCGACCGACGCGGGGTCACCCCCCTCCGGACCGCGTACGACGGCAGCACCCACCCGGGAGCCCCACGTCTCGAGCTGATCGGCGGCGGCGGCCCGGAAGGTGTCCGCGGCGCCGAGCACGACGCTGCGACCGTCGGCGACCAGCACCCGCGCGAGCTTGCCGCAGGTGGTCGTCTTGCCGGTGCCGTTGACGCCGACGACGAGCACGACCGCGGGCCGGTCGGCGTGCGGCAGCGTCGCCAGGGTCCGGTCGAGCTCCGGGGCGAGCGTCTTCACGAGCTCCTCGCGGAGCACCGCCCGCAGCGCACCGGTGTCCTTGATGCCCTCGACGCGGACCCGGGTCCGCAGCCGCTCCACCAGGTCGGTGGCCGAGGCGAGGCCCATGTCGGAGGTGATGAGGGTGTCCTCGATCTCCTGCCAGGTGTCCTCGTCGAGCACGTCGCGCGACAGCAGCGCGAACAGGCCGCGACCGAGCGTCGTCTGGCTGCGCGCGAGCCGGGAGCGCAGGCGCATGAGGCGCCCCGCGGTCGGCTCCGGGACGTCCAGCGCAGGGGCATCGGACAGCAGCGGCGAGTCGATGCGGTCGACGGTCTTGAGCGGGGTGTCCCGGGGGACCTCCGCGTCATCACCGGTGCCGGGGAGGTAGTCGACGCCAGGCTGAGGTCGGCGGGGCGGGGGACGGTCAGGACCTCGGGAGGAGCCTCGGCGGGTCAGCAGCGCGACGCCGGTGACCACCGACAGCAGCAGCACCAGGCCGAGGACGACGAGCAGCTCGATCACGCCGACGTGTCTACCAGCCCGGACGGTCCCGTCTGTGGCCACCGCCTGCCGGGCGCGCCAGGGTGCCTGCGAGGATTGTGACCACCCCCTCTGGGGTAGTTCCTCCCCTTGAAGTGCTGACGAGACCGTGCCCGGTTGCCCTGATGGGCTTGACACGTTCCTGAGCGAACGGCCGTGCGTCTGATGTCTCGATCCATGAACATGCTTCGTCCGGGCGCCTCCGTGCGCGTCGCCCTTCAGCGGGCGACCGTCGTGAGCGTCCTGGCCCTCGGCGTCGGGTCAGCCCTGGTCCCGCTCGGACCGTCCTCCTCCGCAGCCGGCTCGGCCGTCGGGCTGGGGACGGCAAGCAGCTTCGCCGTCCTGGCGGGCAGCACCGTGACCAACACCGGCCCGTCGATGATCGACGGGGACCTGGGCGTCAGTCCCGGCAGCGCCATCACCGGCTTTCCGCCGGGCACGGTGCGTGGGGGCACGATCCAGTCCGCGAGCGCTACCGCCGCCCAGGCTCAAGCCGACCTCACGATCGCCTACGACGCAGCAGCCGCGCAGGCTCCGGACGTCACCGTGACGGCCGACCTCGGAGGGCAGTCGCTCCTCCCGGGGGTCTACTCCGGGAGCAGCCTGTCGCTCACGGGGACACTCACGCTCGATGCCGGCGGCAACCCCGGCGCGGTGTTCCTCTTCCAGTCCGCCAGCACGTTCGTCAGCGGGTCGACGAGCCGCGTCCTGCTGGTCAACGGCGCCAACGCGTGCAACGTCTTCTTCCAGGTCGGCAGCTCGGCGACGCTCGGCACCGGTTCCAGCCTGGTCGGGACCTTCCTGGTGCGGGCCTCGATCACCGCCACGACAGGCAGCAGCGTTCTGGGGCGCTTGCTGGCTCGGTCTGCAGCGGTGACACTCGACGCCAACCTGGTCAGCCTGCCCACCTGCTCCGCGCCGCCGGCGCCGATCCCGTCCTCCGCCGGCCCGACCCCGAGTACGTCACCCAGCCCCACTCCGAGCACGTCCGTCAGCCCCACGCCGAGCGTGACGTTCCCTCCTCCCGCGACCCCGACAGCGGGGACCACCCCGACCCCGGTCAGCACCGCCAGCCAGACGCCCCGTCCGGTCGGGACGCCGGTGAGCAGCGCCGCTCCTGCCCCGTCGCTCACCCCCGCTCCGACCACGTCAGCCCCAGCTCCGTCCCGCACTCCTGTCCCGACCGCGCCTGTCCCGACCAACCCTGTCCCGACCGCGCCTGTCCCGACCACCCCGACAACCCTGCCGAACGAACCGCAGACGGCCGGGCCCACCGTCGTGGCCAGCTCCCCTGCGGTCCCTGACTCCACGGGCTCTGCTCCGAGCGGGGGCCGACCCGCCGGCGCGGGCTCTCAGGTCACGCGCGTGCCCTTGGGCGGCGTCCAGGCGGGCGGCGGTTCGACCGCCGGCCTCCGGCACCGCGGTCTGCTCCTCGCCGGCGTCGCTCTCGTCCTCGCCGCCGGCCTCGGTCTCCGGTCCCGTCGCCGCCCAGGTGAGGCGTGAACCGGGGGCAACCGTGACGTCCCACCGGGATCCCGTTGCCAGGCTGCTCGCTGCCGTCGGCCTTCTCGGGGCGACCCTGGTGGGCATCGCCCTCGTCGACCAACCGGGGCGGTCGCAGCCGCCGCTCACGCTGAGCAACCCGTACGGGCCACCCGTCCCGGTCACGGGCGTGGCCGTCGCTGCTCCTGCGTGGACGACGGGAGCCCTGCCGCGCTCCCTGCCCGTTCGACTGTCGGTCCCTCGCCTTCGGGTGAGCGCCCGCGTCCTGCACGTCGGGCAGGCCGCCGACGGCACGGTCGCCGTACCCCCACCGGGACCGACGTACGACCAGCCTGCGTGGTACCGGTACTCACCTGCCCCCGGATCCGTCGGCCCGGCCGTGATCGTCGGCCACGTCGACTCCAAGGCTGGCGGGCCCTCCGTCTTCTACGGCCTGGGCAGCCTGCGCCGCGCGGACCTCATCGAGGTGACCCGAGCGGACGGAGTGGTCGCCCGCTTCACCGTGGAGGACGTACGGCGGTACCGCAAGAGCGAGTTCCCCACCGAGGTCGTCTACGGGAACACGAGCAACGCGGCACTGCGGCTCGTCACCTGCGGTGGTCCGTTCGACCGCAGGACCGGGCACTACCTGGACAACGTGGTGGTCACCGCGTCTCTCCTGCCCGCGGCCGCGGTTGCCCCAGGTCGGGAGACCCCCTCCCGTCGGCGCTAGCGACCGGGCCGGGGAGGCCAGCCCCGTCGTCAGACGGTCTCGCGCTCCCGCAGGCGCTGGCTGACGACGGTGGAGACGCCGTCGCCGCGCATCGTGACGCCGTACAACGCGTCGGCGATCTCCATCGTGCGCTTCTGGTGCGTGATGACGATCAGCTGGCTGGACTCCCGCAGGCCTTCGAGGGCCTCGAGCAGGCGGCCGAGGTTGCGGTCGTCGAGCGCGGCCTCGACCTCGTCCATGACGTAGAACGGCGAAGGGCGCGCGCGGAAGATCGCGACGAGCAGCGCGATGGCGGTCAGCGACCGCTCGCCCCCGGACAGCAGCGACAGGCGGCTGACCTTCTTGCCCGCCGGCCGCGCCATGACCTCGATGCCGGTGGCGAGCAGGTCGTCGGGCTCGGTGAGCACCAGCCGTCCCTCCCCACCCGGGAACAGCGTCGCGAAGACGTGGACGAACTCCCGCGCGGTGTCGTCGAAGGCGCTCTTGAACACGTCGTGGATGCGGTCGTCGACGTCCTTGACGACGGTGAGCAGGTCGCGGCGGGTGTCCTTGAGGTCCTCGAGCTGGGTCGTGAGGAACACCGACCGCTCCTCCAGCGCGGCGTACTCCTCCAGCGCCAGCGGGTTGACCCGCCCCAGCAGCGCCAGCGCGCGCTCGGCCGTTGCGGCGCGCTTCTCCTGCGCCGCGCGGTCGTAGGGCACCGACTCCCCCGGCTCCTCCCCGTCGATCAGCGTCACGGGGGGCACCAGCGCGTCGGGGCCGTAGTCGCTCAGCAGCGTCTCGAGCGGGACGGCGTACTCCTCCACCGCCCGCTGCTCGAGCGCCTCGATCCGCAGCCGCTGCTCGGCGCGGGCCACCTCGTCGCGGTGCACGACGTCGGTGAGCCGGTCGAGCTCGGCGGCGAGCTCGCGCCCCGCGGCGCGCAGGGTGAGCAGCTCGCTCTCGGTGACGCTGCGCGCCTGCTGGGCCTGCTCGCGCTCGGCCGCGGCGCGCTGCAGCGACACCGCGATCTGCTCCAGCGCGGCGCGGGCGACCGTGACGACCTCGGCGGCGACGGCGGCGCCGCGCTCGCGCTGGGCGAGCAGGGCGACCATCCGCTCGCGGGCCTGCCGCTCCTGCCGGGCCGCGCGCTCGAGCCCCTCGGCGCGACCGGCGAGGGCCTTGGCGCGCTCCTCCCCGGTGCGTACGGCGAGCCGGGCCTCGACCTCGGTGGCGCGGGCGTCGGCGGCGGACTGCACGAGCCGGTCGCGCAGGTCGGTGCTCGGCTCCTGCTCCGCGGGGGCCGCCTCTGCCGCGGCGAGGCGCTCCTCGAGCTCGGCGAGGCCGGTGAGGTCGCGGTCGCGGGCCTCCTCGGCGCGGGTGCGGGCCTGCTCGAGCCGACCGGCCTCGGCCTCGGCGCTGCGGGCCGCCGACGCCAACAGCCCGAGCTGCTCGGACAGGGCAGCCATGCGGGCATCGCTGTCGTGCAGTGACGCGAGAGCCTCGTGCACCTCGGCCTGCCGGTTCGCGACGACGGTCTGGGCCTGCGCGACCTCCTGCGACAGCCGGGTGTGCCGCTGGTCGGCCTCGTCGTGCTGGGCGCTCGCCTCGTCGACGGCCGCCTGGACCTCGAGCAGCGACGGAGCGCTCGCGGAGCCGCCAACGGCCCAGTCCGAGCCGAGCAGGTCACCCTCAGCGGTGACGGCACGGACGTCGCGCAGCGACTCGACGAGCCGACGGGCGTCCTCGAGGGTGGGGACGACCGCGACCCGGCGCAGGGCGCGCGCGAGGGCGGGACGCAGGGAGGACGGGGCGTCGAGCAGGTCGATCGCCCATCGCGCGCCGCCGGGAAGCTCGGGCCACTGCTCGTCCTCGTACGTCGCACCGCTGACCAGCAGACCGGCGCGCCCACCGTCGGTGGTCTTCAGGTGCTGCAGGGCGGCAGCCGCGTCGGCGGGGCTGGACACCGCGACGGCGTCGGCGACCGCACCGAGGGCCGCAGCGACCGCCGCCTCGTGGCCCTGCTGGACGGTGACGAGCTGCGCGACGGTGCCGAGCACCCCTGGCTGGTCGGACAGGTGGCCCGAACCGTCCTTGGGGCTGAGCGCGAGCGCGAGGGCGTCACGGCGGGCAGCGAAGGTGGAGCGGTCGCGCTCGGCAGCGCGCTCCTCGACCTGCAGGGCGGCGAGCCGGTCCTGCGCCTCGGCGAGCGCGGCTGCTGCGAGCTCGTGCCGCTCGTCGAGGTCGACCTCGCCCTCGTCGAGCCCACCTGCCTCGGTCTGCAGCGCCTCGAGGTCGGCGGTGGCGCGGGCGAGCCGCGCATGCGCCTCCTCGAGCTGACCGGTCAGCCGGCCGATCTCGGCCGCGCCGGCACTGGCCCGGGAGCGCAGCGCGCCGACCTGGCCGGTGAGCTTCGCCAGGCCCTCGCGGCGGTCGGCGATGGCGCGCCGGGCCGTGACGAGCGCGCGCTCCTCCTCCGCCAGCGCCGCTTCGGCGTCGGTACGTCGGGTCACGGCGGCGTCGAGGCGCTCGGCGTCCTGGGTGCGCTGGACGGTGAGGTCGGCCTCCTGCGCGCGGACCTGCGCGGCCTCCCGCTCGAGGTCGTCGGGGTCGCGGCCCTGGCGGGTCTGCTCGGGCAGCTCTGAGGTCAAGTGGCGGTGCCGCTCGGAGGCCAGCGTCGCCGTACCGCGAAGGCGCTCCTCGAGGGCGGACAGGCGGTACCACGTCTCCTGCGCGCGGGTCAGCCGCGGCGCCTGCTCGGCGGTCGCGGCCTCGAGCTGGGTCTCGCGCTCCTGCGCTCGGTGAGCTGCTTCTCGACGACGGCCCGGCGCTCGCGCAGCTGCGTCTCGTCGCGCACCTCGGCGTCGAGCGCCACGCGCAGCTGGACCAGGTCGTCGGCGAGCAGGCGGAGCTTGGCGTCGCGCAGGTCGGCCTGCACCTCACCGGCGCGGCGGGCGACCTCCGCCTGTCGGCCGAGCGGCTTGAGCTGGCGGCGCAGCTCGGTGGTGAGGTCCTGCAGGCGGGTGAGGTTGGCCTGCATCGCCTCGAGCTTGCGCAGGGCCTTCTCCTTGCGCTTCTTGTGCTTGAGGACGCCGGCGGCCTCCTCGATGAACGCGCGGCGGTCCTCCGGACGGGCGGACAGGACCGCGTCGAGCTGGCCCTGCCCGACGACGACGTGCAGCTCGCGGCCGATGCCGCTGTCGCTCATCAGCTCCTGCACGTCGACCAGGCGGCACTTGGTGCCGTTGATGCTGTACTCGCTGGCGCCGTCGCGGAACATCAGCCGGGTGATGCTCACCTCGGCGTACTCGATGGGCAGCGCACCATCGGTGTTGTCGATGGTCAGGGTGACCTCGGCCCGACCGAGCGGCGCCTTCCCCGGCGTGCCGGCGAAGATGACGTCCTCCATCTTGCCGCCGCGCAGCGCCTTCGCGCCCTGCTCACCGAGGACCCAGGCGATCGCGTCGACGACGTTGGACTTGCCCGAGCCGTTCGGGCCGACGACGCAGGTGATGCCCGGCTCGAAGCGCAGGGTCGTCGGGGACGCGAAGGACTTGAAGCCCTTCAGCGTGAGGCTCTTGAGGTGCACGTGCCGCCTGTCGTTCGGCCGGAGGGGAAGGCCGTCGCGACTCTACCGAGAACGGCGGCGGGGACCGGGAGGCGAGGCGACACGAGACCCCCGACACGACGAAGGCCGCCTCGAGGGCGGCCTTCTCGGTGGTGCGGCGGCTCAGGTGAGCGCGTGCTCCTCGGTGAGGACGCGGATGTCGTCCTCGACGTGGACGGCGGCGACGAGCGCCTCGTTCGCGGCCCGCAGGCGGGCGACCTCGTCCTCGAGCTCGACCACCCTGCCGCGCAGGCGTCGCACCTCCGCGGCAAGACGCAGATCGGGACCGACGCCGACATGACCGAGCAGGGCCTTGGCCATCGAGGAAGCCTCCACGCTGAGGGACGAGCAGGAACAGGGGTGGGTGCTCGCGGTTCGTCCCTGGCGGCTCCTTCGCTCCTGACACGCGGTGAGGACGCGGGGCGGAGCGGCGGTGGGAGCGGGCCGGGCACATCGGCGGGCACCTACAAAGGTGCCACCTGCGTCGACCCGGGTCAAGCCCCAGGTCACGGTCAGGTCACGAATCGGGACACATGCTCGGACATCGATCCGGGACGCGAGCGCGCCTGGGGTCAGCGCTCGACGAAGCCGGACGCTCCCCGGGGTGGACCCCAGCGCTCGGCGACGTACTCCACCCGTCCCGGACCGCCCGGCAGCAGCGCGAGCAGCGCGCGGCAGGCCGGCTCCGGCCCCTCCGCGACCACCTCGACCCGACCGTCGTCGAGGTTCGTCGCGCTGCCGACCAGCCCGAGCTCCAGGGCGCGGGCGCGGGTCCACCAGCGGAAGCCGACACCCTGCACGTGACCCTTCACGAAGGCGGTCAGCCGGACGGGCGGCTCGGTGGGCACGTACCGCAGACTAGGACCGTGCTCGCCGTCTCCCCGTGCCGCTCGCTGTGCGACTGGTCCGCTCCCGACCCGGGCGATGTCACCCGCCGGCAGGAACGACTGTTCCGGTGCGCCGGGTGCGGCTCGGAGTGGTTGCCCACCGAGCGCTGGACCCCCCGGCAGGCGGACGGCACCGTGCCTGCCGCCGTACGCGCTGCCCTGGACCTGGACTCCTGAGTGCCTGAGCTGCCTGAGGTCGAGACCGTCCGCGCGGGCCTCGAGCGGTGGGTGCTGGACCGGACCATCAGCACCGTCGAGGTGCACCACCCGCGCTCGATCCGTCGGCACGTCGCCGGGTCCGGCGACTTCGCCGGACTGCTCGTCGGCCGGACCCTGCTGGGAGCCCGGCGGCGGGGGAAGTACCTCTGGCTCCCGCTCGACTCCGGCGACGCGCTGCTGACGCACCTGGGGATGAGCGGACAGCTGCTGGTCGTGGCGCCGGACTCCGAGCCGGAGAAGCACCTGCGCGTGCGGCTGGGCTTCGCCGACGGAGGGCTCGACCTGCGGTTCGTGGACCAGCGGACCTTCGGTGGGCTGTCGGTCGAGGAGGGCGGTGCGGACCTCCCCCCGCGGATCGCCCACATCGCGCGCGACCCCCTTGATGCCGAGTTCGACGACGAGGGCTTCGTGGCGGCGCTGCGGCGCAAGCGCACCGGGGTCAAACGCGCGCTGCTGGACCAGACGCTGATCTCCGGGGTCGGCAACATCTACGCCGACGAGGCGCTGTGGCGGGTCCGGCTGCACGGCGAGCGTCCGACGGCAGGGCTGACGCGCACCCAGGGCCGGGACCTGCTCGCTGCCGTGCGGGAGGTGCTGCTCGAGGCGGTGGCCGTCGGAGGTACGTCGTTCGACGCGCTGTACGTGAACGTGAACGGGCAGTCGGGGTACTTCGACCGGTCGCTGAACGCCTACGGGCGCGAGGGGCAGCCGTGCTTTCGCTGCGGGGCGCTGATGCGTCGCTCGCCGTGGATGAACCGCTCGTCCTTCTGGTGCCCCCGGTGCCAGAAGGCTCCGCGGTCACCCTGACGGCTGGCCTTGCTGCCTTCAGCCGGCACCCGCCCTACCTGTGGCCTCGCGATCAGGTCGTCCTGCCGCAGCAGCAGCGCCTCGGTGGCTTCGATGTCCTACGTGGGGGACACAGCCACAGGGCCGACTGTCAGACAGTTGGATCGGGACCTTCAAGACACCGTTCTCCACAGCCGTGGCGCGCAAAATTCTCATACCCAGCAGTGGTTTTCGCTCGATTCTCTCATCGAACGGGTGTACTATCGATGGCATGTCCGAGCTCGCACCGCCCCTGACCCGCCCCGCGCGGGCGAGCGCGCGGTTGCGGGTGATCGAGGACCTCGTCGCACGCAGGGCGCAGCTCGACCACGAGCTGCGGGTGCAGCTGAACGCGTTCGCTTCCGAGGACGTGCTGATCGGGCACCGTGACTACGTCAGTGACGAGCTCGCGTTGGCGTTGTCGGAGAGCTCGGGGACGGCGCAGCGGTGGATCGAGAACGCCCAGCTCTACAGCGCGTTCCCCGCCGTCATGGCCCGGGTCGGAACACCCGCCTCGGAGGGCGGGTGGAGCATCCGGCACGCTGATGCGCTGCTCGACACGATCTGCGGCCTCGGCCTGTCCCGTGAGGTGCAGGAGCAGGTCATCGACCTCGTCCAGGGCGCCCACGATGCCCGGACGCCCCATCAGCTGCGGCAGGCCGCCCGCGCCGCGGTGATGGTGCTGGACCCGGACGCGGCAGCCAAGCGGTGGGACAAGGCCAAGCGGGAACGCCGGGTCGGGGCCGATCAGACCGACCCGGGAGGCAACGCGAGCTTCTGGGCCACCGGCACGACCAGTCAGATCGCGATGATCCTGGCGAGCATCGACACCCTCGCCCTGCCCAAGCACCCCGGCGACGAGCGGACGCTGGACCAGCGCAGGTTCGACACCCTGATGGACCTGATCTGCGGACGCGTCCAGCCCGGGTCGTGGCAGGCGCTGGTGATCGTGAGCCTCGCGACACTCGAAGGAGGGGAGGAGCCAGGAGAGATCCCCGGCCTCGGGCTGATCAGCGCCCCGGAGGCCCGTGAGCTCCTGAGGCAGGCCGAGCTGCGCCGGGCCGTCGTCGACGAGCACGGGACGCTGATCAGTGTCGACAGCACCGTGCACCGCCCCGACCTCCCCGCCCCCACCGCAGAAGACGTGGCCAGGCAGCACGGGTGCGGACACACCCACCAGGAACAGCCTGACGGTCTCGAGGCTGAGCCGGCGCCGGAGATCCGGCCGGAAGACCAGGACGACCCCGAGCTCGAACGGCTCATCAGCACCCTGACCAGCGACCTCGAGCAGCAGATCACCGCCCTGCTCCACCACCACGCCCTCCGCCACATCCCCGCCGGACACGGCCGAGCCGCGTGGGACGAGGTCCGCGACCGCCGCCTCACCGTCCTCATCACCGTCCCACCCCACGGACGACACGACAGCGGCGACGGTGGCGGGCCGGACGGAGGCGAGGGCGGCGGAGGCGGCTCAGGCCCGCCGAACCCTCACGACCACCCCGAGCCCGAGCCGCCGACAGAGTCCGACCCGCTCTGGAACGACCACACCCTCGACCGCACCCAGCCACCCGACCCGAACGCGGGCTCTCGCGAGCCCGACGACAGGACCTGCCCCGCCGGCTGCCCACCACCCCCGCCCAGCGCCCGAGACCGGAGCACCTGGAGCCACGAGGCGCTGACCCGTGCCCACGCGCGCCTGACCACCACGCCCCCCGACGACCGCCCCCTCGACAGCAACAGCTACGTCCTCCCACGGCGCCTGGCCCGGTTCATCAAGGCCCGCGACCTCACCTGCACGTTCCCAGGATGCCGACGCCTCGCCCGGGACTGCCAGAGCGACCACCTCGTGCCCTGGCCCCAAGGACCCAGCACCGCACGCAACACCAGCAGCGAATGCACCCACCACCACCGGGCCAAGCACCACTACTTCACCGTCACCCGGCAAGCCGACGGCAGCCTCCGCTGGGACACCCCCCTCGACCGCAGCTACCTCAGGCGCCCACGGCCCCTCCTGCGCGGCTGGTAGCGGCGGGAGCTCACCGGAACAGGACCGGCCCAACCGCGCGGCATTCAGTTCGGATGACTCTGCGACCACATGGACACCGTGATGGCGAAGCGCCACACTCCCGACATGTCACCACGAACCCAGATCATCGTGCTGTCGGTCCTGTGCTGCGGCTTCGGCCTGCTCGCGCTCGACGGTCCCGCGTCCACCCGCACCGCGGCGTACGTCGCGAACACCGTCCTCGCGGTTGTGCTGTTCGTCCTCGCCGGCCGCGACCTCACCCGGCGCGGCTGGACCCTCGGCTACCTGTTCGCCGGCAGCTACCTGCTCCCGCTGGTCGGGCTCATCGTCTACGTCGGGCTCAGCAACCGCCCGAGGCAGGGGACCTACTCGGTTCCCGCCTGAAGCGCCGTCCACGCCTGCTCGGCAGCGCCCTGCTCGGCCTCCTTCTTGCTCGACCCTGAGCCCTCGCCTCGCGGTTCGCCCGCCACGAGCGCGACCGCGACGAACGCCTTCGCGTGGTCCGGGCCGCTCTCGGTCCAGGCGTACTCCGGCACCCCCAGCCCCTGCGCCGCCGTGAGCTCCTGGAGGGCGGTCTTCCAGTCCAGGGCAGCACCATCTGCAGCCGCTGCCGCCATCAGCGGGTCGAACAGCAGCCGCACGACGCGGGTCGCCCCTTCGAGCCCTCGCTCGAGGTAGACGGCGCCGATCACCGCCTCCATGGTGTCCGCCAGGATGCTGGCCTTGTCCCGCCCACCCGTGACGTCCTCGCCCTTCCCCAGCCGCATCCACCGACCGAGACCCAGTGCCCGCGCCACCTGTGCCAGCGCGCGTGTGCTCACGACCGACGCGCGCAGCTTGGCGAGCGACCCCTCGGCCAGGTCTGGGTGGGCGTGGAACAGCCGGTCGGTGATGACGATGCTGAGCACCGAGTCCCCGAGGAACTCCAGCCGTTCGTTCGTCGGCAGCCCGCCGTTCTCGTACGCGTATGACCGGTGCGTCAGCGCCCGCTCCAGCAGGTCGTGGTCCAGCGCGACGCCGAGAGCCGCCTCGAGCAGCGTGTACGGCCCGGGCCCTCGCCCGCTCACAGCGCCGCCAGCACCAGGTCGACCGCGTCGCCGATGGTCCGCAGACCGTCCAGCCTCTCGTCCTCGAGCCGCACCGGCCGGGCAACCTGAGCGGCCAGCGCCTCCTCGACGAGCTCGACGATCTCCACGACGGCGAGCGAGTCGGCGTGCAGGTCCTCGGCCAGTCGGGTCTGCCGCGACACCTCCTCCGCCGGGACCTCCAGGACGCGCGCGACCGCCGCCTGGAGCACGGCCAGCACCTCGTCGCCGGTCATCCGCCCACCCCTGAGCCCACCTCGGAGCCCACCTCGGAGCCCACCTCGGAGCCCACCTCGAAGCCCACCTCGAAGCCCACGGTGACGAGACCACCCCGCCACGCGCGTACGGCGTCCCGGACGCACCCGGCGACCTCCACCGCCGACGCGGCACCATGTCCGACGACGACGAGGCCACCGACCCCGAGCAGCAACGCCGACACGGGCAGATCGGTGTGGCCCGCTCGCCGCGTCGCGCCCTCGATGCCCTTGAGAAGCACGTTCCCGGTGAACCCGTCCGTCACGACGACGTCGGCGCGTCCACCCAGGCAGACGTCGTGGCCCTCGACGTTCCCGATGAAGCCCGGGGTCTCCGTCAGTGCTGTCAGCGCCTCGCGACGCAGCAGGTCGCCCTTGCCCGGCTCCTCCCCCACGTTCACCAGGCCCACCCGCGGGTCGGCGATGCCGAGCGCCCGGGCGTAGCCGACGCCCAGTCCGGCGTGGTCGACCAGGTGCGCCGACGTGCTGTCGCACGTCGCCCCGGCGTCCAGCAGGACCACGGGCCCCGCGGTGCTCGGGATCACCACCGCGAGGGCCGGTCGGCGGACCGTGCGCCCCAGCGTCAGGACGGCTGCGGCGAGCGCGGCACCGGTCGGCCCCACCGACACCATCGCGTCGGCGTCGCCGTCACGCACCAGCCGGGCAGCCACCAGCACCGTGGCATCGGGGTTGCTGCGCAGCGCCCGCGCCGGCTCGTCGGTCATCGCGATCGCCGTACCCGCCTCGACGAGGCGGAGGGATCCGGACGTCACGAGGCCACCCGCCCCGCGATCAGCGAGCAGCGACTCGGCGAGCCCGACCGGACCGACGAGCAGCAGCTCGAGACCGGCTTCGACCGCCAGCAGTGCCCCGTCGACGACAGCGTCCGGCGCGTGGTCTCCCCCGAGCAGGTCGAGGGCGACACGCACCGGTCGCTCGGTCACGAACGGGTCAGACCGCGATGACGGTGCGCTTGTCGTAGCGGCCGCACTCGCCGCACACCGTGTGCGGACGCGTGGTGTGGCCGCGGTCGCACGTGGTGAGGGTGGGGAGCCCGGTCTTCCACTGCGCGCGGCGCGAGCGGGTGTTGCTGCGCGACATCTTGCGCTTCGGGACGGCCATCTACTTCTCCTGATCTGGTTGCTGGAGCAACCCGGCAAGGGCGCCCCAGCGGGCATCGGTCTGGTCGTGCGCGTGGTCTTCGGGCAGGTCGTCCAGTCGCTCTCCGCACGTGGCGCAGAGCCCTTGGCAGTCCGGCTGGCAGAGCGGGTTGAGCGGCAGCGCGAGCACCACCGCGTCCCGCAGCGCCGGTTCGAGGTCCAGGTGGTCGCCCGTGGAGCTGCGAGACCTCGTCGTCCTCGTCGTGGCTGGTGATCGCCTCCGGGTAGACGTACAGCTCCTGCAGGCGTACGACGAGCTCGTCGCTCACCGGACCCAGGCACCGTCCGCACTCCCCGGACACCGGCGCCGTGAGCGGTGCCGCTGACGAGCACCCCGTCCATGACGCTCTCGAGCCGGAGGTCCAGCTCGAGCTCGGCACCGACAGGTACCCCGACCAGGTCCACGATCCCGAGGCCCTCCGGCGCGGGAACCGAGAGCTGCACCGTCCGCATCGACCCTGGCCGCCGCCCGAGCTCGCGCGTGTCGAGGACCAGGGGCTGTCGGGGGTCGAGGCGGTGCTGCGGCTTCCTGTTCTCAGGCATGGAGGTCTCCGGGCTCGGACGAGTCCGCGACAGAGCGTACCGGAGCGCGGGGCGGGGTCGCGCTCACTCCGGCGCGGGCTCGTCGAAGAACCCGTCGTCGCCGTCCGCTGTGTCCCCGTGCGCAGCACCGTCGCCCAAGGCCTCGAGCTCGTGCCGTCCGGACAGCTTCTGCCGACCGCGCTCGACCGCGGCCAGCGTCTTGTTCAGGACGATCTCGAAGTTGGCCAGCTTGGCGTCGACGTAGTCCTCGACCTCGGTCCGCATCAGGTCGGCCGACGAGCGAGCCTCCTCGAGCAACCGGTCCGCCTCGTGCGACGCCTCTGCGAACACCTCGGTCTGCTCCAGCAGCCGACGGCGCTCGGCCCGGGCGGCGGCGATGATCTGCTCCGCCTCCCGACGGCCCTCCTCGACGACGCCCTCCTTGTCGCCGAGGACCTCCTGCGCCTGGGTGATCGTCTCGGGCAGGAGCAGCGTCGAGCTCGTCGAGCAGCCCCAGCAGCTCGGCCCGGTTGACCACGCAGGACGCCGACATCGGCATCGACGCGGGCGCCCTCGACGAGGGTGGTGATCTCGGTCGAGCTTGTCGTGCACCTCGTCCACGGATCGGGCCCTCCTGGTCGACTCCCAGCCGGGTTCAGCTGGTCGCGCGCACCCGCTCCAGCAGTCGCCGGTGCACGGCATCCGGCACGGAGCCGGACACGTCCCCACCGTACGTCGCGACCTCCTTGACCAGGCTGGACGACAGGAAGGAGTAGAGCGGGTTGGTCGTCATGAACATCGTCTCGACGCCCGCGAGGCCGTGGTTCATCTGCGCCATCTGCAGCTCGTAGTCGAAGTCGCTGATGGCACGCAGGCCCTTGACGATGACCTGCGAGGTCGTGCGCCTTGCAGAAGTCGACGATCAAGCCGTCGAAGCTGTCGACGGTGACGTTCGGCCAGGGCGCGGTCGCCTCCCGCAGCATCTCGGCGCGCTCCTCGAACGAGAACATGCGCTTCTTGCTGGCATTCAGCCCGACCGCCACGACGACCTCGTCGTACAGGCCTGCCGCCCGGCCGATGATGTCGAGGTGCCCGAGGGTCACCGGGTCGAACGAACCTGGGCACACAGCCCGCCGCCTGGTCACAAGCGCGAAAAGTACCAGAGGGTCGCCTCGCCGTACCGGCGGTCGCGCTCGGCCACCAGCCCCTCCGGACACGCTGGCGCGCCACTGCGGGTACGCCGCTCGACGACCAGCACACCGCCCGGGGTGAGCCGGCCCGCGACACCGGCCAGGACGGGGTCGACGTCCAGCTCGTACGGCGGGTCCACGAGCACCAGGTCGTACGTCGAGGGCTCACGCTGCAGGAACGCGTCGGCGTCAGCCGCGACCACCGTGGCCGGCGCGTCCAGGGCAGCGACGTTGGCGCGCAGGGCCTCCAGCGCTGCCGGCTCGCGCTCCACCAGGGTCGCGTGCGCCGCCCCCCGCGACAGCGCCTCCAGGCCGAGCGCACCACTACCGGCGTAGAGGTCGAGGACGGTGCAGCCCTCGAGATCCAGCAGCGACAGCAGTGTGGAGAACAGCCCCTCTCGGGCCCGGTCGGCGGTGGGCCGGGTGCCGGTGCCCGCCGGCACGAGCAGGCGCCGACCGCCGTACGTCCCTGCGATGACGCGGGTCATCAGGCCTTCTCGATGTAGGACTGCGTGGCGCGGTGGACCGACTCGACGGCCTCGCGGAGGGCGACGTGGTCGCGCAGGTCGGGGTCCTGCTCGACCACGGCGATCGCCGCGGCACGCGTCGCCTCGACCACGTCCAGGTCGGCCAGGGTGAGGAACCGCAGCTGCGACCCGGTGCCGGACTGGTCGCGTCCCAGGACGTTGCCCTCCTTGCGCAGCTCGAGGTCCTGCTCGCTGATGGCGAACCCGTCCGTCGTCGCCGCCACGCCGAGCAGCTTCTCGAACGGTGCGCTGGAGCTGTGGAAGCGCGTCGCGAGATAGCACGTGCCCGGGTTGCCGCCCCGACCCACGCGTCCGCGCAGCTGGTGCAGCTGACTGAGGCCGAAGCGCTCCGCGTCCATGACCACCATCACCGTCGCGTTGGGGACGTCGACGCCGACCTCGATCACGGTCGTCGAGACCAGCACCTCGATGTCCCCGTCGGCGAAGGCCCGCATGACGCGGTCCTTGTCGTCGCTGCTCATCCGCCCGTGCAGCGCCGCGAGTCGGATCCCCTTGAGGTAGTGCTGCTCCATCGCCGGGACGACGTCGAGCACCGACCAGGGCGGGTCTTCGACCTCGGTCGGCTCGTCGCCGATGCGGGCGCAGACCACGAACGCCTGGCGGCCGTTCGAGACCTCCTCGCGCACGTGGTCCATCGCCGCGCGGAACGCCGCCGACTTCAGCTGCACGACCGAGGTCCCGATCGGCGCACGACCCCGCGGGAGCTCGCGGAGCGTCGAGACGTCGAGGTCGCCGTACACCGTCATCGCGACGGTGCGCGGGATGGGCGTGGCGGTCATGACCAGCACGTGCGGGTGAGTTCCCTTGGCACGCAGCGCATCTCGCTGCTCGACACCGAACCGGTGCTGCTCGTCGACGACCACCAGCCCGAGGTCGGCGAACTCCACGCCCTCCGACAGCAGCGCGTGGGTGCCGACGACGATGCCGGCCTCCCCCGAGCCGATCTCCCCCAGCGCGGTACGCCGGGCCGCGCCCTGCACCGACCCGGTGAGCAGCGCGACACGCGTCGCCACCGGTGGACTGCCGAGCTCGCCGGCCGTGCCGAGCGGGCCGAGCAGCTCGCGCAGGGACCGGGCGTGCTGCTGCGCGAGCACCTCGGTCGGAGCGAGCAGCGCCGCCTGACCGCCCGCGTCGACGACCGTGAGCATCGCGCGCAGCGCCACGACCGTCTTGCCACTGCCGACCTCGCCCTGCAGCAGCCGGTGCATCGGGTGCTCGCGCGCCAGGTCTCCCGCGATGACCTTGCCGACCTCGTGCTGGCCGTCGGTGAGAGGCCACGGCACGCTCGCGTCGAAGGTGTCGAGCAGCCCGCCGAGGGTGCTGACCCGCGAGGTGCCGCCCTGCCGCTCGAGCTCGGCACGTCGGCGAGCCAGCACCGTCTGCAGCACGAACGACTCGTCCCACTTCAGCCGCTGTGCCGCCGGAGCCACGTCACGCTGGTCCACCGGCCGGTGCACGGCCTCGAGCGCCTCGCGCAGGCTCATGAGGTGGTGTGCGAGCCGCAGCGACTGCGGGAGCGGGTCGTCGTCGAGGTCGGCCTGCGGCAGCACCAGGTCGACGCAGCGGCTGATCATCACCGTGTCGGCGCCCTGCTTGGCCGGGTAGATCGGCAGGATCTTGCCCGCGCGCTCGAACGCCTCGTCGTCGCTACCGAGGAACACCTCCGGGTGCGTGAGCTGACGCCGTCCGTTGAACACGCTCACCTCGCCGGCGAACAGGTGCTCCGCGCCGGGCTTGAGCCGGTCGGTCTGCCACTTGGCCACCTTGCCGAAGAAGGTCAGGTCGAGCGTCCCGCGCCCGTCGGTGACGACGACCTTCCCGAGCAGCTTCCCGGTGCGCGAGGTGGTGCACGAGCTGGACCGGACCTTCGCCAGCACGGTCACGTGCAGCCCGACCTCGAGCTCGTCCAGGGGGGTGAGGGCACCGCGCACGAAGTAGCGGAACGGGTAGTAGTGCAACAGGTCGCCGACGGTGAGCAGCGTCAGCTTGTCGGCCAGCACCTTCGCCGTCCGGTCGCCGACGGCCTTCACCAGCGGGGTGTCCAGGCGCATCACTCGACCCCGAGCAGGTAGGGGTAGTGCGGCTGCCCACCGTCCAGGACCTGCACCTCCACCGCCGGGTGCTCCCTCTCGACGTACGACGACAGGCGGATGCCGGCCTCGGCGTCGGCGTCAGCGCCCAGCACGACCGTCACCAGCTCGCCGCCGGCCTCCAGCAGCCGGTGCAGCAGCTGCTCGGCGACCAGCAGGTGGTCCTGCCCGACCACGACGACCGACCCGCCGACCAGGCCCAGGACGTCGCCCGCCTCGCACGGGCCCGCCTCGGTCGCGCTCGCCCGCACCGCCGTGGTCACCTCCGCCCACCGGGTGCCACCGGCAGCGGTTCCCATGGCGGCGACGTCGTCGTCGAAGGCTCTGGCGGGGTCCGCGACGCTCACGGCGGCCAGGCCCTGCACGACCGAGGTCGTCGGGACCACGGCGACCGCGAGGCCGTCGGCGCGCGCCTGGTCCGCGGCAGCGAGCGCCACCGCACGGACGTTGCCGTCGTTGGGGAGGACGACCACCTCGGCCGCGCCGGTGCGGCGGATCGCGGCGAGCAGCTCACCGGTGGACGGGTTGGCCGTGGGTCCGCCGTCGACCACGAGGGCGCCGGCGTCCCGGAACAGCGCGGCGAGCCCGGGCCCCGCCGCGACCGCCACCACCGCCCGCCCGGTCGTGGCGCTGATCTGGTCCTCGAAGCGCGTGACGGTGATGCGGAAGGGGCGGCCGGCGTCCACCCCGGCCTCGATGGCCGCACCGACGTCGTTCACGTGCACGTGCACGTTGAACAACCCGTCAGCACCCACGACGACGAGGGAGTCGCCGAGCGCGCCCAGCCGGTCGCGCAGGACGCTGACCGCGTCATCGGTGGCGTCACGCAGCAGGAACTGCACCTCGTAGGAGAACTCGTCGCTGCCCACCTCGCGGGCCGCCAGACCAGTGCGGTCTCGGGGGACGTGCAGCCCTGGCTCCCGCTCGACCGTGGCGCCCGCGACGACCTGCTCCAGCGCCTCCAGGAGCACGCACCAGCCACGCCCGCCCGCGTCCACGACACCGGCGGCCTTGAGGACCGGCAGCAGGTCGGGGGTGCGAGCAAGGGAGACCTCGGCGGCCTCGCGGGCCGACGTCACCACCTCGGTCAGCGTCGTCCCGCGCGCGCCCTCGGCAGCCTCGCGCGCCACGGTCAGCACGGTGCCCTCGACCGGGGCACCGACAGCGCCGTACGCGCTGGTCGCCCCCGCCCGCAGCGCGGCCACGACGTCGTCCGCACCCGCGTCGTCGGGGAGCGAGCCCAGCATGCCGCGCAACAGCTGGCTGAGGATGACGCCCGAGTTGCCTCGGGCGCCCATCAGCGAGCCGGTGGTGATGGCACGCACGGTCGCCGCGTGGTCCTCGGGCGCGGCGGTCACCGCGTCGACCACGGAGGCGAGGGTGAGGCGCAGGTTCGTGCCGGTGTCGCCGTCCGGGACGGGGTAGACGTTGAGGTCGTCGATCTCCGCGCAAGCATCGGTGAGGCGCTGCAGGCCCGCGGTGCACCAGGCCCGGAGCGCGGCCGCGTCGAGCACCTGCAGCACACGCGCTCCCCGGGCTCGATCGGTCGGTCGTCTCGTTCGGACGTCTCGGAGGTTATCTCCCCTGCTACAGTCTTCAGGTTGCCTCGGCGGTGCCGAGCGCTCATCCGATCTTCTTCAGGAGTATCCAGTGGCTGCCAACTGCGACGTCTGCGGCAAGGGACCGGGCTTCGGCATGTCCGTCAGCCACTCGCACCGCCGGACCCGGCGCCGCTGGAACCCGAACATCCAGACCGTGCGTGTTGCCGCCGGTGGCGGCAACACCAAGAAGGTCAACGCCTGCACCTCGTGCATCAAGGCACAGAAGGTCGTTCCCGGCGCCAAGTAGGGCCCGTTCTCCTCGCTCCACCCCCTTGTTCGGCGCGCGCACTCTTGTGTACCTTCCTGCGCGGTCGATCGTTCCTGCACGTGTTCCGGCACCGCGTGGACGTACCGCGGGCCTGACGTCTCTGGCGCACCGGGTCAGCACGACCCGGCGCGCGCAACTCGTGCGGCGCTGTCCAGCAAGAGAGAGACAGGCACATGGCACAGGGTTCGGTGAAGTGGTTCAACGCGGAGAAGGGCTTCGGCTTCATCGCCGTGGACGGCGGTGGTGCGGACGTCTTCGTCCACTACTCGGCGATCCAGAGCGACGGGTACCGCTCGCTCGACGAGGGTCAGCGGGTGGAGTTCGAGATCACCCAGGGCCAGAAGGGCCCACAGGCCGACCAGGTGCGTGCCATCTAGTCCCCCGTCTGCACCGAACGGCCCGTCCCCTCCCGGGGCGGGCCGTTCTGCGTTCCACAGAGGCCGTCACCAGCGCGAGGGAGGCGGCTGGTCGCCGAAGGCGGGGTGTGAGGCGGGGTGTGACGCCGGGTGTGAGGCGCGCTCCGGGTCGTGCGCCTGCTCCCTGGCCGCCGCAGCGCGGGCCCGCGAGAGATCAGTATCGGGAAGGGGTGCGCGCCGCCAGACGTCGCGCAGCGCCTTCGGCAGCAGCGCGGTGCACCTGATCCCCGCAGCGGCCAGGCCGAACAGCCCCGCCGTCTGGAGGAACCACAGCGGTACGGCGAGCAGAAGGACGGTGCAGACGACCCAGCCGACGGGGCCGAAGGTCAGCACCGAGCTCTGCCAGCGGGTGCCCTCGTTGCTCACGCCTCAGGGTCGACACCGCGTCGGGCGCGCTTGAGGGCCCCGACGAGGGACATGATGGCGGCATGGAGTTCTTCTGGTGCACCGACCACCACACCGTCGAGGAGGGCTCGGGGTGCCGCGCCGAGGTGCGGCTGGGCCCGTACCCCACACGCGAGGCCGCCGAGCACGCCCTGCAGTCGGTGCAGGAGCGCAACGACAAGCTCGACGCCGAAGACCGCGCCTGGCAGGACGGCGACTGACCCCCGGCTGAGTACGGCAGCACGATGACTTGCCGGCGGCAAGTCCGAACGGGCGCCGACTGATTGCAGGGAGAGGAGCGCCCCTCCGTGCGTCGAGGGGATGGAGAGCCTCGCCCGGCATGACGCTGGTCTCATGGAAGGCGGCGAGCTGCTTCGTGAGGCCCGTACTCAGGCGGGTCTGTCGCAGTCCGACCTTGCTCGGCGGGCGGGGGTGCCAGGGTCTAAGCGCAGATTCCCTCGTCGGCTTCACCGTTCCAGCGCGTGAACTGAACGACGGCACCTTCGTCATCAATGAACACGAGCAGATCAGCATCGCGCTTCCACGTCCCGAACCCGCTGAACGTCGACTCCGGCGCATTGGTGGCATCGAACGGCGGGTCTTCGACCTCCCAGCGAACCCCGTCAAACATCACGTCCTGAACGCCGCACTGCAGCAGCACGCCCTGCTGACCGGGTGCCGACGGCGCTTGCTCAGGACCCTGGGCACGCACCTCACCCGGACCGAGGGGCCGGGGTGATGCTGCTACCTGCGTCGCTCCTCCGGCTGATGCACCTGGCTCGCCACCGCACGCCGCGCTCAGGGCCGACACAAGGCTGATAACGACAAGCCCGCTCCAGCTCCTGGCCCCGGTCCTAGGACGCAGCATGGCTCTCCGCGAGACCCGTGGCTAGTGCCTGAGCGCACCGCGAAGAAGGCCTGATCGTCATCAGCGTGCTCGGCGTCGTGCGCCGCGATAGTTCGTCGTCACCCGCCTGATCGAGGGTGCCCTGTTCCCGCTGAGGTCAGGCGTCCTGCTTGTGCCCGTACCGCTGCCGCGCGGCCTCACCCGAGGTCCCGATGATCTTGCCGATGAAGGCCCAGGAGTATCCGCGAGTGCGTGCCTGCTCAACCGCTTCCTTGACCGCGCGCTCGGCGCCGGAGCGAGCCACGACCGCCTCCCGAAGCGAGGCGTACGCCACGGGATCGCGCTCGTCGCCTTCGGCCGGCTCGTAATCCTCGAACCGAGCGGCCATCTCATCGGCGTGGTCAAGGATCTCCTGCACTGAACGCGGCATCGTCATCACCTCAGGAACTTTCCGCGTGCCCGCATTGCGTGCACGACCACTGGAGCTTCGATGCCATCGACGACGCCGATCTCGAAGATGATCGCCGCGTGGTTCGCACCAATCACCATCGTGAGGCCCTCGTCCAACTCGAACACGCGGATGGGGTTCCGGTAGGCGTGAAGGATGTCGTCGTCGCTGACACCGTGCTTGCGGGCGCTCTCCGCGATGACCGGCTCGGCACCCACCTCATCACGGTACGGCGGGACGAACCGTTTCACAAGTTATCTTGGAGCAGGCGCTGTCACGGCCGGCGTTGGCTCAAGCGGCTCATGCCGGCGGATCGGGACGGGTCAGACACCGAGGACGAGGCGCAGTCCGAGGTCGACTTCCTCCATCAGGTGGTCCGGTATCCGCCCCACGGGCTCATCCAGGTCGGCCTTGTTCACGGTGAGCAGCTGACTCACGTTGATCACCGAGTCCTTGCTCAGCCCGCTGCTTGCGGCCGGGGCGAAGACATTGCCACCTACTGCAGCGAGGGCGGTGGTGGACGTGATGACCGCGACGATCGTCGTGGCGATCCGGCTGGCGTTCACGGCGTCATCCTGAACGACAAGCACAGGGCGCGTCTTGGCTGGCCGACTGCCTGGAGGAGCACCGAGATCGACCCAGCAGACGCTTCCTCGACTGATCACCAGTCGTCGTCCGCAGCGAGCCGGCGTCGGCTGTACGACGTCACCAAGGGGTCGTCCGGATCCTGGCCAGCCAGCTCGAGGGCCTCGTTGATCTTCGCCGTCAGCGACGACCGTTCAAGGTCGTCCAGATAGCGTGCGGCCGCCGTGGCATAGAACTGCGAGCGACTCACGCCTAGCTGCGCAGCGCGATGTTCAACTCGGGCGAAGGTCTCGTCGGGCACCGAGATCGCCGTCTTCACACCCCGAGTATAACCGGGTAGGAACGTGAGGTAAGACTTCGCCGGCATGTGGCTAGCGCCGGGTCCCGATCAGCTGGCCGGCCGCCGAGAGCGGCGACAGCCCGTCACTACTCGCCCGACGCCTACCTGCACCGCACGCGGCCGCAACTCCTCGACCGCATCGCTCAGAGCTGCGGGATCAAGGCTGTCAGTTCTGGGCGCACTTGGGCGAGTGCTGTGTCTAGCGTGGCCAGGCGCGCTTCGGGACGGGAGGCGACGAGCGCGACCAGATAGGCGTCCGTCACCTGGCGATGTCCGTGCACCCCGCTGAGGTCCGCATGGACGTAGGACACCGAGTCTGGCCAGAACTCGCAGTTCGGGTTGGCGTGGAGCAAGCGCAGGACCTCTGAGGCGACGCTGACCCGCTCGCCGATGCGCACCAGGAAGCGGACGAGCGAACCCTCGACGATCGGGCACAGGGCCACCTGATCGACACCGCGTATCCACGCGGCAACCTGCGCATGATGCTCGTGCTCCTCCACGGAGAGTGCGATGAGCACGTTGGCGTCGAGCAGGTAGGTCGTCACTCTTCGTCGAGTGCGGCCGCGACGTCGCCCGAGGTCACCCGGCGGCCCACGCTCAGCACGGGGAAACCCGAGGTCGCGTCCGTCCGTACGATCACTGGCTCATCGAGTTGGCCCAGTCCCCGGGCAGTGAGCTCGGCCAGGGTCGCGGACAGCGATTGTCCCCGGGCGTTCGCGAGTTCCTGAGCGCGTCGGTGAACGGCGGGTGGCAGGTCAACGGTCGTACGCATGTCTGCATCGTATCTGCATCATCGACGATGCGGCAACCCTGTCTCCGAGTCGAGCCGCCGGCACCCAACGGGCGAACACCGCGCCGCATCGGCTGGGGAAACGCGCTGCCGGAAGCGTGAAGAACGCCTGCTCCTGATCAAGGACGCGTCCGACCAAGCCCAGCGGAGGCGCGTCACCAGCCGCCGTCCGCCTCGATCGGGAAGTCCGGTTCGGTACCGGTCACCAGCCGGCTCTCACGGACTCATCCGCCGTCACGTCATCCCGCTGCGCGGCCATCCCCCCGGCTGAACGGATACGCGCGGGTGGCGATGAGCCGTCCCAGGTACCCGCGCGTTTCCGTTCGCGCGGGGGTCAGGGGCGGACGGGGCCGGGGCCGGCGCCGAGCGGGTAGCCACGCTCGATCGCCCGGGTGACCAGGTCCTTCGCGGCCCCGACCGCCTCCGGCACGGTGAGCTCGAGCGCGAGGTACCCGGCGATCGCCGACGCGAGCGTGCACCCGGTCCCGTGCGTGTGCGGTGACGCCACCCTCGGCCCGCTCAGCCGGACCTCCGTCGTCCCGTCGTACAGCAGGTCCACGGGGTCGCCGGGCAGGTGACCGCCCTTGACCAGCACCCAGGTCGGCCCCAGCCCGAGTACCGCCCGGGCGGCGTCCAGCAGGTCGTCTGGGCCGTGCACGACGAACCCGGTCAGTGCCTGCACCTCCGACACGTTCGGCGTCACCACCAGCGCGCGCGGGAGCAGCAGGGACCGCAGCGCGTCGAGCGTCCCGTGGCTGTTCAGCGCTCCCCCGGTGCTCGCCACCCCGACCGGGTCGACCACCAGCGGCCGCTCGCCGAGCACCTCGGCGACCAGCGCCACCACGTCCGGCGTCGCGAGCATCCCCGTCTTGACGACATCGGCGCCGAGGTCGTCCAGGACCGCGACCAGCTGGGCCCGCACCGAAGTCATCGGGACGACGTGAACATCCGTCACCGCCGTACTGCTCTGTGCCGTCACCGCCGTGACCACGGTGCTCGCATGGACTCCCAGGGCGTGGAGGGCCTTGACGTCCGCCTGGATCCCCGCCCCACCGCCGGAGTCCGACCCGCCCACCGCGAGCACGCGCTTCACGAGAAGTGCGCCCAACCGCCGGTGACCGGCTCCTTGTCGAGCGTCACGCCCGATCCTGCAAGCACCCGACCGATGACGCGGCAGCCCTCGGGCACCGGTCCGGAGGTCGTGGCCACCAGCGCATGGTCCTCCCCGCCGGTGAGCACTTCCTCCAGCGGCACCTGGGGATCAGCCAGGGCAGCGCGGGACAGGTCGATCGCCACCCCGCTCGCCGCCGCGAGGTGCCCGAGGTCGGCGACCAGCCCGTCGCTCACGTCACACATCGCGCTCGCGCCCGCGGCAGCCAGGGCCACCCCCAGGGCGTACGGCGGGCTCGGCCTGCGGTGCGCTTCCACGAACGCTCCCTCCGTCACCCCGGACCCCAGCAGCCGCAGCCCGGCGGCCGACCAGCCGAGCCGCCCCGCCACGACGACCAGGTCCCCCGGGACGGCACCGGAGCGGGTGACCCACCGGTCCACCGTGCCGAGCGCCGTGACGCTGACGACCACCTGGCCGGCCGTCACCGTGTCGCCGCCCACCACGACGGCACCGACGAGCGCCGCCTCGTCCCGCAGCCCGTCCGCGAGCGCCAACGCCCAGGACACCGGCAGGTCGGCGGGAGCGGCCAACCCCACGAGCAGCGCGGTCGGCGTACCTCCCATGGCGGCGACGTCGGCCAGGTTGGCGGCAGCAGCCTTGTGCCCGACGTCCTCGCCGCTGGACCAGTCACGCCGGAAGTGCACGCCCTCCACCAGCACGTCGGTCGTGGCCACGACGCGCCCACCCGGGAACGCCAGCACGGCGGCGTCGTCGCCCGGCCCGAGCAGCACGGCGTCGGACGACGACAGGCGCGCGGTCACGGCAGCGATGAGCCCGAACTCACCCACGTCGCGTGCGGTAGGTTCCGACACGTCCGCCAGCCTTCCAGAAAGAGGACACCCACCGTGGTCCAGGCCTACATCCTCATCCAGACCGAGGTCGGCAAGGCGGCCGCCGTGGCCGAGGCCATCGGCAAGCTCGACGGCGTCGCGCAGGCCGAAGACGTCACCGGCCCCTACGACGTGATCGTGCGCGCGGAGGCGTCCAGCGTCGACGAGCTCGGCAAGCTGGTCGTCGCGCGCATCCAGGGCGTCGACGGCATCACCCGCACCCTCACGTGCCCTGTCGTCCACCTGTAGCCCTCGCGCTGCTCTCCCTGGTCACGGCGGGCTGCACGGCGTCCTCCACGGGATCGCCTGCGCCGCAAGGGGTTTCGGTGTCGCCGGTGAACGGCGTCAGCGCCTCGACCCTCGTCGCGTGCCGCGGCTTGCGGGCGGAGCTGCCCGAGTCGCTCGGCCAGGGCCTGTCCCGACGCGCGGTGGTCCCCGCCTCCGACTCCACCTCCGCGTACGGCGATCCCGTTGTCGCGGTCCGCTGCGGTGTGGCGCCCGGCAGTGACCGCGACGACCCGTACACGATCAACGACGTGCGCTGGGCCGTCCACGACAGCGGGTCGAGCCGCACGTGGACCACGCTCGGCCGCGACGTGAACGCCGAGGTGATCATCCCCGACGCCTACTCCGGGCAGGCAGAGATCATCGGGACGGTGTCCTTCGCCGTCACCCGCGCGAAGCTGTAGCCGTCAAGCCAGGCTCACCTGGGTCATGAGCGCTCCGTCGACGGCCCAGCTGACGCCGGAGACGTACGACGCCTGGTCGCTGGCGAGGAAGGAGACCACCGCGGCGACCTCCGAGGGCTGCGCGAGCCGGCCCAGGGGGATCCCGTCCCGCTGGGCCTGCTCCTCCGCCTCGGTCTGCTCCCCCTGGATCGGCGTCTCGATCGCCCCCGGCGCGACGCTGACGACCCGCACGCCTCGGTCGGCCAGCTCGCGCGCCATGACCTTGGTCAGCATCCCGACACCCGCCTTCGCCACGCAGTAGGCGGCGAACCCCGGTCGCGGCTGGTGCTCGTGCACGCTGGTCACGTTGAGGACCACGCCCCCGCCGTGCTCGACCATGTGCCGCGCTGCGGCACTGGCGACGAGGAAGGCCCCGTCGAGGTCGACCGACAGCTGGGCCCGCCACTCCTCGAGCCCCAGCTCGAGGAACGGCGTCTCCGACTGCAGTCCCGCGTTGTTCACCAGGACGTGCAGCCCGCCGAGCTCACGGACCGTTGTCGCGGTGAAGGCCTCGACGTCCTCGGGAGCGCTCACGTCGCCGGTGGCTGCCGTCGCCGTACCCCCTGCCGCCTGCAGCGCCTCCACGACGCGGGACACCTCGTCGTCGTCGCGGCCGTTGACCGCCACGGCGAAGCCGTCCTGCGCCAGCCGGTGCGCCACTGCCTCGCCGATCCCGCTCGTGGCCCCGGTCACCAGCGCGACCCTCATGCCGTCCGCCCGAGCGTCTCGGCGAGCTCCTGCAGCGGCGGCTCGAACGCCTCGCCGTACGTCGGGAAGGCGTGCACGACGTCGGCGAGGACCGCGATCGGCACCTGTCCGCGGATCGCCACGGTCATCTCCGCCAGCCACTGGTCCGCGTGCGGTCCGATGGCTGCTGCTCCGACCAGCAGCCCGGTACGGCGATCAGCGGTCAGCACCAGCCGGCCGCCGCCCGCTCCCTCGGTGCTCGTACGGGCCACGTCGGCGAGGTCGAAGCTCGCCTCGACCGGGTCCATGCCCTGCTCGCGCGCCAGTGCGGCGTGCACGCCGACGCTCGCGACCGTCGGCTCGGTGTAGACCGCCCGCGGGATCGCCCGGTAGTCCGCGACCCGCGCGCGGCCCAGCAGCACGTCGCCGATCAGCCGCGCCTGGTAGTTCGCGGTGTGCGTGTAGGGCGCGATGCCCGTCACGTCACCACCGGCGTACACGTGATCGGTCACCCGGCACTGCTCGTCCACCGACAGCGACCCGTCCTCTGCCGGCTCGACCCCCAGGACCTCGAGACCGAGGTCCTGGGTGACCGGATGACGCCCGACGGCGAGCAGGACCCTCGCCGCCGCCCGGACGGTGCCGTCGGAGAGGTGCGCGACGGCCAGGCCCGCGGCATCACGGGTGAAGCTCTCGACCGAGGCTCCGGTCAGGACGTCGATGCCGTCCCCGCGCAACGCCTCGGCGAGCGCGCCCGCCACCGACGGTTCCTCCTTGCCCAGCAGCCGATCTGCGCTCTCGACCAGGGTGACCTCGGTCCCGAAGCGGGCGAAGACCTGCGCGAGCTCGCACCCGACGGCCCCTCCGCCGAGCACCAGCAGGGACGCGGGCAGGTCCGACGTCGACAGCGCCTCGTCGGAGGTCCAGACGGGGATCTCGTCCAAGCCGGGCAGGTCGGGACGGACGGGAGCCGACCCCGTCCCGACCACGAGGTCGGTCCATCCGAGCTCCCGGTCGCCGACGGTGAGCACGCCCGCTGCTGTGACGCGGCCCCGGCCCCGGACCAGCGTCACGCCCTTGCTCTCCAGCGCCTTGGCGGCCTCGGCGTCGTCGCGGTCGTCGACGAGGTCGTCCCGCCGCGCCACCGCGGCCTGCCAGGCGCGGCGGTCCTCGCCCAGGTCAGCCGCAGCCGCGACCGCGCCCAGGTCCTCGAGCCGTCGCGCCTCGTGCCGGGCGTGGGCGGAGCGCAGCATCGCCTTGCTGGGCATGCACGCGACGAACGGGCACTCCCCGCCGACACGCAGCGCCTCGACCACCGCGACTGACCGACCTGCCTCCGCCAGGCGCCCGGCGAGGGCCTCGCCGAGCGAACCGGTACCGAGGATCACGACGTCGAAGGACTCCATGTCCTCATCGTCACCCCGGGAAGGTGGCCCCAACCCTGTCCAGCGCCCCCGTGAGGTCCGCGACGAGATCAGCCGCGTCCTCGAGGCCGATGCTCAGGCGCACCGCGCCAGGGTCGATCCCGGCCGCGGCGAGTGAGTCGTCGTCGAGCGAGACGTGCGTGGTCGTGGCGATGTGCACCGCCTTGCTGACCGTTCCGCCCAGCGACGTCGCCCGCGCGACGAGCTGCAGCCCGTCCACGAGAGCCAGGCCGGCGTCGCGTCCACCACGCGGGGTCACGGTGACGACCGCGCCGTAGCGCCCGGCGTCGAACAGCCGCGTCGCCAGCGCGTGGTCACGGTGCGACGGCAGCCCGGGGTGGTCCACCCGCAGCACGGCCGGGTGGGCCGCGAGCGCCGTCGCCACCTCGACGGCCGTGGCGCACTGCCGCGCGACGCGCAGGGGAAGTGTCTGCAGGCCCCGCAGCAGGAGAGCCGCCTCGTCCGGGGCCAAGGCCCCCCCGAGGTCGATCCGCGCGTGCCGGATCCGGTCCACCAGCTCGGGCTTGCCCACCACGACGCCGCCGGTGACGTCGCTGTGCCCCCCGAGGTACTTCGTCGCCGAGTGCACGACGAGGTCGACCCCGTGCTCCAGCGGCCGGCAGATCGCCGGACTGGCGAAGGTCGCATCCACCCCGAAGGGGATCCCCGCCTCCCGCGCGATCGTCGCCAGCCCCGGCAGGTCGGCCACAGTCATCGTCGGGTTGGCCAGCACCTCGCCCCACAGCAGCACCGTCTCCGGGCGTACGGCGGCCCGTACCGCCGCGAGGTCGGTCATGTCCACGAAGGTCGTGTCCACGCCGAACCGGGACAGCTGACGGGTCAGCAGGGTCCAGGTGCCGCCGTACACCTCGCGGGGAGCGAGGACGTGGCTGCCCTGGGAGCAGAGCGCGAGCAAGGTGCTGGAGATCGCTGCCATCCCCGAGGCGAACGGCTGTCCCACGGCGTCGGGGTGCTCGAGGAACGCCACCGCGTCGGCGAAGTGCTGCGCGGTGGGGTTGTCGACGCGGCTGTACGACCAGCCGTCCTCACGCCCGGCGAACACCTCGGTGACCTGCGCGGCCGTGTCGAAGACGAACGTCGACGTCCGGTAGACCGGCGGGGTGAGGGCCCGCTGCCGGACCTCCCGCGGCGGCGGGGGGTGCACCGCACGGGTGCCCTCGCCGGGCATCACTCCGACCTCGTGTCGCGCGCCATGACGCTGCGGACCATCTCCGCGGGAGTCATCCCGTCGTGCACGAGGTGGACCACGTGCTGCGTGATCGGCATGTCGACGCCGTGCTCGCGGGCCAACGTCGCGATCGACTGGCAGCTCTTCACGCCTTCGGCGGTCTGCTGCTTCTGCTCGAGGATCTGCGCCACGGTCATCCCACGGCCGAGCTTCTCGCCGAACGTCCGGTTGCGGCTCAGCGGGCTCGAGCAGGTGGCGACGAGGTCGCCCAGACCCGCAAGACCCATGAAGGTCACCGGATCCGCACCGAGGGCGACCCCGAGCCGGGCGGTCTCGGCGAGACCACGGGTGATCAGGGACGCGCGCGTGTTGTCGCCGAAGCCCATGCCCTCGGCCATCCCGACCGCCAGGGCGATGACGTTCTTGACCGCTCCACCGAGCTCGCAGCCGATGACGTCGGTGTTCGTGTAGGGACGGAAGTACGGCGTCAGGCAGGCCGCCTGCAGCTGCTCGGCCACCGCCAGGTCGAGGCAGGCGACCACCGACGCGGCGGGCTGGCCGCTGGCGATCTCCTTGGCGAGGTTGGGGCCGCTCACGACGGCGACGCGCGCGACGTCGACGCCGGCGACCTCGCAGATCACCTCGCTCATGCGCTTGGTGGTGCCGAGCTCGACGCCCTTCATGAGGCTCACCAGGACGCTGGTGGTCTCCAGGTGGTGCGCGACGTCGCCGAGGTTGTCCCGCAGGCTCTGGGACGGCACGGCGAGGACGACCAGGTCGGCGCCGGTGACCGCGGCGTGGGCGTCGGCGGTGGCCGAGAGGTTCGTGGGGAGGGCGATCCCCGGCAGGTAGTCGGGGTTCTCGTGCGTGCTCGTCACGACGTCGGCGAGCTCAGGGCGGCGGGCCCACAGCACGATCTCGTTGTCGGGGTGGGCATCGGCGAGCACCTTGCCGAAGGCCGTGCCCCACGACCCGGCGCCCAGGACGGCAGCGCGCATCAGGCCGTCCTCTGCTTCAGGTCAGGGTCGTAGGTGCCACGGGGGGCCGATGCCCCCCGCAGTGGCTCGAGGAGGCTGACCACCTCACGCATCACGGCGTCCGTGCACTCGCGCAGCACGTCGGAGGTGAGCTCCCTGCTCGTCCAGTCCTGGCTGGTCCAGGGCGAGAGGTCCACGGGCTCGCCCACCGACACCTGCACGACCGGCCGGGCGAGCAGGTGCAGGCCCTTGCCGCGGTAGCTGTCGTGGATCTCCTGCGCTCCCCACTGCGCGACGGGGACGACCGGGGCGCCGGACAGCAGGGCGAGGCGGGCGATCCCCGTCCGCGCGAGCATGGGCCACTTGTCGGGGTCGCGGCTCACGGTGCCCTCCGGGTAGATGAGGACCAGTTCGCCGGCGTGCAGGGCCGACACGGCATCGCGCAGGGCGAGCGAGGCGTCGGCGGTGTTGCGGTGCACGGGGATCTGCCCGGCGCCGCGCATCGTCCGACCGACCAGGCCGTTGCCCTCGAACAGGCTGGCCTTGGCCAGGAAGCGGGGCAGACGCCGACCGGCGAAGACGACGGCGTCCCCGAGGCACACGGGGTCGACGTACGAGATGTGGTTGGCGGCGAGGATCACCCCGCCCTTCCTGGGCAGGTTCTCGAAGCCGGTCCACCGTCGACGGGTGAGCACGAGCAGCGGTGGTTTGAGGAGCACGAGGGCCAGGCGGTACCAGAAGCCGATCCGACCCAGACGCACGCCGTGACTCCGCTCTCGTGACAGGGCACCGACCTGCGCCGGGCGCCTCCAGCCTGGAGCCTGCCAGACTCGGGCCTCGTGGTGGGTAGCAGCGGCCTGAACGGCGACGGTGTCGCCTGGGGCATCGTGGTGCCTGTCAAGCGTCTGTCGCTCGCCAAGACCCGGCTGCAGGCCTACGGCGCGGCGCGCGAGGACCTGGCGCTGGCCTTTGCCGCCGACGTCGTGACGGCGGCCGCGATCGTGGGCCGGGTGCTCGTCGTGACCGACGACGAGCGCGCGGGGCCGGCCCTGCGCACCCTGGGCGCGTGGGTCGTCGCCGACGACCCGGACGCCGGGCTCAACCCGGCCCTGGTGCACGGGGCAGAGCTGCTGCGCGCCGACGACCAGACCCTCGGCGTCGCGACCCTCTCGGCTGACCTGCCCGCACTGCGCGCGCCGGACCTGGCGGCAGCGCTCCGTCGGGTCGGGAGGGGGCAGCGAGCCTTCGTTCCCGACCGCAGCGGCAGCGGTACGACGTTGTTGGCCGCGGGGCCGGGTACTGACCTTGCGCCTGCCTACGGCGAGGGGTCGGCGCTCCGGCACGAGAACGCCGGCGCCGAGCGCCTGCCGGCCCCCGAGTCGCTGCGGCTGGACGTGGACACCCCTGACGACCTGGTCCGCGCCAGCGCGCTCGGCCTCGGGCCGCACACGGCGACGCTGTTCGCGACCCTGCCCCCGCTGGTGCAGCAGCAGCCATGACGGTCACGAAGACGCAGGCGACGGTGCGCGGCTGGGTGCCTGACACGGGTGGCTCCGCCTACCTGCACGACGGGAAGGTGGTCTTCCTGCCGCCGTCGTGCCTGAAGCAGAGCCCGTTCCGCTTCCTGCGCTCGGGCCAACGGGTGGTGCTCCACCGCGACGAGCACGATGTCGTCGTACGCGTCAGCCTCGTCTGAAGCTCAGCAGCAAGACTCGCCGGGCAGCTCCGCCCGTCGGGGCGACGGGAGCGGAACGCCGAAGGTCCCGGCACCCCAGGGGGTGTCGGGACCTTCGGTTGCGGAGCGGTCAGCGCTTGGCAGCAGCCTTCTTCGCCGGTGCAGCCTTCTTGGCGGGGGCCTTCGCCGCGGTCTTCGCCGGCGCAGCCTTCTTGGCAGGGGCCTTCGCCGCGGTCTTCGCCGGCGCAGCCTTCTTGGCAGGGGCCTTCGCCGCGGTCTTCGCCGGCGCAGCCTTCTTGGCAGGGGCCTTCGCCGCAGTCTTCGCCGGCGCAGCCTTCTTCGCAGGGGCCTTCGCCACGGCCTTAGTGGTCTTCGCCGGCGCAGCCTTCTTCGCAGGGGCCTTCGCCGCGGCCTTGGCGGCCTTGGCGGGGGCGGCCTTCTTCGCGACAGCCTTCTTGGCGCCCGCGACACCGTCCTTGAAGGCCTGGGCCGGACGGAACTTCGGAACCGACGTGGCCTTCAGCTTGACCGGCGCACCGGTCGCGGGGTTACGGGCGATCCGGGCAGCCCGGTCGACCTTCTCGAAGACGCCGAAGCCCGCGATTGCGACCTTCTCGCCCTTGGCAACGGCATTCGTGACGGCATCGAGGACAGCCTCGACAGCCGCGGTGGCGGTCTTCTTGTCGCCGATGCGGTCCGTGATGGCCTCGATGAGCTCGGCCTTGTTCACTTCGCATACCTCCAGGACTGACGAGGCGCTCTGCCTCTTCCGCCGAAACGGTAGGGGTCACACGCGCTCACGTCGACAACCGGGGCCGGTGACTTTCCTTGTGTCGCAACGCAAGTCGAGAGAGCCGGGCCCGAGGGTCGTTGGGACTACGGCGATTCCGGAGCCCCCGGAAGCTCGACGAGCACCTTCTGGAGGCGGCTCAGCGCCCTGTGGACGTCGCGTTTGCTGGCGTCGCTGATCGCCAGCAATCGCCTGGTAGCACTGGCTTTTTGCTCGGACGAGAGGGAGGAGAGACGGACCCTCCGATGGCCTTCGCGCAGGAGATCGGCAAGGATCTCCTCGGCGCTGTCTGCGCCCGAGTCGACGTCACCGGTCTCGCTCACTGGGCCTCGACGGACGGCTTCCAGGACGGCCGAGCCCGCTCGAACTTCTCGATCGTGTCGCCGTGTCGGAGTGTCAGACCGATGTCGTCGAGCCCTTCCATGAGCCGCCAGCGGGTGAAGTCGTCGAGCTCGAAGGGGGCGACGACCCCCTCAGCGCGGACCTCACGGGCCTCGAGGTCGACGGTGACGCGCGCCGCAGGGTCGCCCTCGACCAGGGTCATGAGCTGCTCGATCGTCTCGCTGGGCAGCTGGACGGGCAGCAGGCCGCCCTTGAGGCTGTTGCCGCGGAAGATGTCGGCGAACCGGGCGCTCAGGACCGCACGGAAGCCGAAGTCGGTCAGGGCCCAGACGGCGTGCTCGCGGGAGCTGCCGGTGCCGAAGTTCTCCCCCGCGACGAGGACCGACGCCCCCGCGCGCTCGGGGCGGTTCAGGACGAAGTCGGGATCCTCGCGCCACTCGGCGAACAGGCCCTTGCCGAAGCCCGTGCGCTCGACGCGCTTGAGCCAGTCGCTGGGGATGATCTGGTCGGTGTCGACGTCGCTGCGGCGCAGCGGGACCGCCGTACCGGTCAGGGTGACGAAGGGCTCCATCAGGACTCCTGGGCTGCGGTGGTGGCTAGGGGGGTGGCTAGGGGGGTGGCTAGGGGGGTGGCTGCGGGGAGAGCTGGGAGGTCGGAGGGTGCGGCCAGGCGGCCGGCGACGGCGGTCGCTGCGGCGACCTCCGGGGAGACCAAGTGGGTGCGGCCGCCGCGGCCCTGCCGGCCCTCGAAGTTGCGGTTGCTGGTCGAGGCGCTGCGCTCCCCCGGGGCCAGGGTGTCGGGGTTCATGCCCAGGCACATGGAGCAGCCGGCGCTTCGCCAGTCGGCCCCGGCCTCGGTGAACACCCTGTCGAGGCCCTCCTTCTCGGCCTGGAGCTTCACGAGCATCGACCCGGGGACGACGAGCATCCGCACGCCGTCGGCCACGCGGCGGCCCTGGAGGATCGCGGCGGCGGCGTGCAGGTCCTCCATGCGGCCGTTGGTGCACGAGCCCAGGAACACGGTGTCGACGGCGATGTCGCGCATCGGCGTCCCTGCGGTCAGGCCCATGTAGGTCAGGGCCCGCTCCGCGGCGTCGCGGGCGTTGCCCGCCGGCATCGCCTGCGGGTCAGGGACGACGTCGGACAGCGGCACCCCCTGGGCGGGGTTGGTGCCCCAGGTGACGAACGGCGTGACGGAGGCGGCGTCGAGGACGACCTCCTTGTCGAAGACCGCGTCCTCGTCGGTTCGGAGGGCGTCCCACGCGGCGACGGCAGCCGCCCAGTCGTCCGGGGCGTTCTCGCGGCCCTGGAGGTAGTCGTAGGTCGTCTGGTCGGGCGCGATCATGCCGGCGCGGGCGCCCCACTCGATGCTCATGTTGCAGACCGTCATGCGGCCCTCCATCGACAGGGCGCGGATCGCGGGGCCGCGGTACTCCACGACGTAGCCCTGGCCACCACCGGTGCCGACCTGCGCGATGAGGGCGAGCACCAGGTCCTTGGCTGTCGTGCCGGCCGGCAGGTCGCCCTCGACGGTGACCGCCATCGTCTTGGGACGTGGCAGCGGGAGGGTCTGCGTGGCGAGGACGTGCTCGACCTCGCTGGTGCCGATCCCGAACGCCAGGGCGCCGAACGCGCCGTGCGTGCTGGTGTGGCTGTCACCGCAGACGATCGTCATCCCGGGCTGGGTGATGCCGAGCTGGGGGCCGATGACGTGGACGATGCCCTGGTCCTTGTCGCCCATGGGGTGCAGGCGGATGCCGAACTCCGCGCAGTTTCGCCGCAGGGTCTCGATCTGCGTCCGGCTGACCGGGTCCGCGATGGGGCCCATGAGCAGGTCGGTGGGGACGTTGTGGTCCTCGGTCGCGAGGGTGAGATCGGGTCGGCGGACCGGCCGGTCGGCCAGGCGCAGACCGTCGAACGCCTGCGGGCTCGTGACCTCGTGGATGAGGTGCAGGTCGATGTAGAGCAGGTCGGGCTCGCCCTCCGCCCGGCGGACGACGTGCTGCTCCCAGACCTTCTCGGCGAGTGTGCGACCCATGACGGCTCCAACCTCTGCTTGCATCTCAGATGTTGAGATGCTTGTATCGCTATGTGGAACAGCCTAGCGGAGTCGGCGTGCTGGACAAAGCCGTGGTCGTCCTGGACGCGGTCGCCGCCGGGGCCGGCACCCTGGCGCTGCTCACCGAGCGCACCGGGCTGTCCCGGGCGACGACGCACCGGCTGGCCGTCGCCCTGGAGACCCATCGGTTCCTGGCCCGCGAGCCCGACGGGCGCTGGGTCCTCGGCGCGAGGCTGGCCGTCGACGTGCCCGTCGACGACCTGGTCGAGCGGGCGGGTCCGGTCCTGGCACGGCTCCGGGACACGACCGGCGAGAGCGCCCAGCTGTACCGGCGCGACGGCGATCGTCGTACCTGCGTGGCGGCGGCGGACCTCGGGAGCGGGCTGCGGGACACCGTGCCTGTCGGTGCAGCGCTCCCGATGACCGCCGGCTCCGCGGCGCAGGTCCTGCTGGCCTTCGGCACCGGCGACGTGCCGACCGGAGCGGCCTTCTCCGAACGTGCCCTCGTCGAGGTACGACGACGCGGGTGGGCGCACTCGGCGGGCGAGCGTGAGCAGGGGGTCGCGTCGGTGTCCGCGCCGGTGCTGCAGCGGGGCGCCCTCGTCGGTGCGGTGAGCGTCTCCGGCCCGATCGAGCGCATGAGTCGCCAGCCAGGGCGGCTGCACGCCACCGCTGTCCTCGCCGCCGCACGGGAGCTGTCCGGGTCGGACTAGTCACCTCGGACCAGGCCGAAACGGTCACATCGGGCTCTTGGTGCCTTTCGGGCCCCTTGCCAGGCTGCGGGGACTTCCCCCGCCACCCCTGGAGGACCTGTGCACCTGACCCGCACCGACGCCCACGACAGCGACGTCCGCGACAGCGACGCCCACGACAGCGACGCCCGCGACCTGGACGCTCCCGTGACCGTTCCCCTGCCCCGCACCCCGGGCATGGCCTGGCCCGGTGAGGGACCCACCGCCCAGGTGCCCGCTGCCCTGCTCCTGGCCGCACGTGGCCGCTGCTCGTGCGCCGACTGCGTCGACGGTTTCGTGGCCCTGCTGCGGCGGCGGCGGCTCGCTGCCGTCTGAGGGCGGAGTTGTCACACCCTCCTGGCAGGCTCGTCCGCCGGAGGTGATGCCGATGACGTGCTCCGAAGCCGACCCGTCCTTGTGTGCCGCTCCCGAGTGCGTTGAGTCCGTCTACGCCCGGGGTTACTGCGAACGGCACTACCGACAGCTGCTGCGAACCGGAAGCGTGCGGCCAGACGCGGCGCCAGCGAGGTGCGCTGTGCACGGCTGCGATCGGGTCGCCGAGGCGCGTGGGTGGTGCCACGGTCACTACCTGCGCTGGGTTCGCTCCGGTGAGGTCCGGTCCGGGGTCCCCCTCGAGCGCGCTCCACGTGCGACGTGCTCTGCCCCGAAGTGTGACCGCCCCGTGGCGAGCCACGACCTCTGCGGGTCCCACCGCTGGCGCCTGAAGCACCAGGGCGACGTCTCGCCTGACATCCCGTTGCGGACACCGACAGGGCTGGGCGGTCTGAGCCACGGGTACGTGAAGCTGCCCGTGCGACCGGACGAGCGCTGGCTCGTCGGCGGGGCGACATCCGCTCTCGAGCATCGCCTTGTGATGGCACGCCTGCTCGGGCGCCCGCTCACCTCCGACGAGAGCGTCCACCACCGCAACGGGGACCGCACGGACAACCGGCCGGAGAACCTCGAGCTCTGGACCCGCTTCCAGCCGACGGGAGCGCGGGTGAAGGACAAGCTGGCGTGGGCCTACGAGCTCATCCGGCGCTACGACGACGAGGCCGCGCGTGCCCTGGGGGTCGTTCACGTCCCAGCTCTCCCCAAAGCGAACGACCCGACTACGTGAAGTAGTCGGGTCGTTACTCTGCGTACCCCCGAGCGGATTCGAACCGCCGCTACCGCCGTGAGAGGGCGGCGTCCTAGGCCGCTAGACGACGGGGGCCGGGACCTGCTGGTCGTGCTGTTCAGTTGTCGGCAATCAGTTGTGGAGCTGGGGTACCTGGACTCGAACCAAGACTAACGGAACCAGAAACCGTCGGGCTGCCAATTACCCCATACCCCATGGCGTTGCGGCGACCATGCTAGCGGACATCGCGCTCGGCACTCCACCGTCGACGCCGGGTCAGGCCACCGCCGCACGCAGGCGGGCGAGGACCCTGTCCTTGCCGAGCAGCGCCATCGACTCAGGCAGTGGCGGCGCGATGCCAGCGCCCGTCACCGCGACGCGCACGGGCGCGTAGGCCTTGCCCCGCTTGAGCCCCAACCCCTCCAGCAGGGCCGCGTCCATCGCCCCCTGCACGGCCTCGGTGGTCCACTCAGTCAGCGGGTCCAGCGCGTCCGCGCACGCCACCAGGACCGGACCTGCACCGACCAGGGACTTCTCTGCTGCAGCCGGGTCGACGGCGAAGTCCGCATCGCTCACGAACAGGAAGCGCAGCAGGTCGACGCACTCGCTCAGCACGGCCATGCGGGTCTGGATCAGCGGCACGGCACCGGTCAGCAGGGCCTCGTGCTCCGGCGACCCGTCGTACAGGCCGGCGCTCTCCAGGAAGGGCACCAGCCGGGCCTGCAGGTCCGACGGTGCCAATTCGCGCAGGTAGTGGCCGTTGAGCCAGCCGAGCTTGTCGAGGTCGAAGACGGGTCCGACGGTGTTGACCCGACCCCAGTCGAACGACGCGGACATGTCGTGGAAGGAGAAGACCTCCTCCCCCGACGGCAGCGAGTAGCCCAGCAGGCCGAGGAAGTTGACCAGCGCCTCGGGCAGGTAGCCCTGCTCCTGGAACCAGGTCAGCCGGGCGGCGGGGTTCTTCCGCTTGGAGATCTTGGACTTGTCCGCGTTGCGCAGCAGCGGCATGTGCGCGAACTGCGGGCGCTCCCAGCCGAGCTGGTCGAACAGCAGCAGGTGCTTGGGGGTGCTGGAGATCCACTCCTCGCCGCGTACGACATGGGTGATGCCCATGAGGTGGTCGTCCACGACGACCGCGAGGTGGTAGGTCGGGAAGCCGTCGCCCTTGAGGATCACCTGGTCGTCCGGCATCGGCGCGTTGACCTCGCCGCGGATGAGGTCGGTGAAGTGCAGCGGCGCGTCGGGCGGGATGAGCATCCGCACGACCGGCGTCTCCTGCGCCCCGCCGTACGACGCACGCTGCTCGTAGGTCTTGCCGAGGCACAAGCGGTCGTAACCCGTGGGGACCTTGCGCTTCTGCTGGTCCTCTCGCATCTCGGTCAGCCGCGCGGGCGTGCACCAGCAGTGGTAGGCGTTGCCCTGCGCGATCAGCTGCTCGACGTACGGCGCGTAGGTGTCGAGCCGCTCGCTCTGCCGGTACGGCGCGAACGGGCCGCCCTTGTCCGGGCCCTCGTCCCAGTCGAGCCCGAGCCAGGACAGGGTGTCGTAGACCTGCTGCTCACTGGTCGCGTCGAAGCGCGCCCGGTCGGTGTCCTCGACCCGCAGCACGAACGACCCGCCCTGCTGACGGGCGAAGGCGAGGTTGAACAGGGACATGTACGCCGTCCCGACGTGCGGGTCACCCGTGGGGCTCGGCGCCACGCGCACGCGCACGCCCGGCTGCTCGCTCATGCGCGGGCCACCACCGGGTTCGTCAGCGGACCGATGCCCTCGACGAGCACGGTCACCGCGTTGCCGGGGACCAGCGGCCCGACGCCGGCCGGGGTGCCGGTGAGGATGACGTCGCCGGGCAGCAGGGTCATGAAGGCGGTCACCCACTCCACGATCGCCGGGACGTCGTGCAGCAGCTGCGCGGTGCGCCCGTCCTGCCGCACCTGCCCGTCGACCGCGCACTGCACGGCGACGTCGCGCACGTCGAGGTCGGTCTCGACCCACGGCCCGATCGGGCAGAAGCTGTCGTGGGACTTGCCGCGGGTCCACTGGCCGTCGCGCTTCTGGTGGTCGCGGGCGGTCACGTCGTTGCCGCAGGTGTAGCCGAGGATGACGTCAGCTGCCCGCTCCCGCGGGACCTCGCGACACAGCCGACCGATGACGATGCCGAGCTCGGCCTCGTGGTCGACGTGGGTGCTGTTGCGGGGCAGCACGATCGGGTCGCCCGGACCGATGACCGACGTACTCGGCTTGAGGAAGACCACCGGGTCGGCCGGTGCGGGGCCGCCCATCTCCGCGATGTGGTCGGCGTAGTTCTTCCCGATGCACACCACCTTGCTCGGCAGCACCGGGGCCAGCAGCCGCACGTCGGTGAGCCGGTGCCGCACGCCGGTGAAGGAGAAGGGCGCGAACGGGTGACCCTCGAGGGTGGCGACGACGAGGTCGGCAGGGTCGCTGCCGGGGCCTTCGACGACGCCGAAGGCGACCTCGTTGTCGTGGGAGAAGCGGGCGATGCGCACGTGCGGGGACCTCCGGGGCTGGCGTGCGCCCGAGGCTACCGGGGCGGCTCAGCCGATCCGGACGACCATCTTCCCGGTGTTGGCCCCGCGCAGCAGACCGAGGAACGCCGACGGCGCGTTCTCCAGGCCCTCCACGACCGTCTCGCGTGCCACCAGCCGACCCTCGGCGAGAGCCGGAAGCACCTCGGCGAGGAACTCCGCCTGGTGCGGCGCCTGGTCGTTCGCCAGGAAGCCCTCGATGCGCAGGCGCTTGCTGATGACCTGCATGAAGCCGGCGGGGCCGGCGGGCGGCGTCGTCGCGTTGTAGTCGCTGATCAGCCCGCACACCGCCACGCGGCCGTGCACGTTGAGCGCCTCCAGCGCCGCGTCCAGGTGCTCTCCACCGACGTTCTCGAAGTACACGTCGATGCCGTCCGGTGCTGCTGCCCGCAGCTGGTCGCGCACTCCGCTGCGGTAGTTGAAGGCGTGGTCGAAGCCGATCTCGCGCAGCCAGGCGACCTTCTCGTCCGACCCGGCGGACCCGATGACCGTGCCGCCGCGCAGCTTCGCGATCTGCCCGACCAGGCTGCCGACCGCGCCGGCAGCACCCGAGACGAAGACCGTCTCCCCCTCCTGCATGCCGGCCACCTTCACCAGCCCGGCCCAGGCGGTCAGCCCCGGCATCCCGAGCACACCGAGGTACGACGACGGCGACACCTGCGTGGCGTCGACCTTCCGGAAGCTCTTGGCAGGACCGACCGCGAGCTCCCGCCACCCCTGCATGTGCAGCACGGTGTCGCCGACCTGGTGTGTGTCCGCGCGCGAGGCGACCACCTCACCGACGGCGCCGCCCTCCAGCGCCGCACCGACCTGGAACGGCGGGATGTAGGACTTCCGGTCGCTCATGCGCCCACGCATGTACGGGTCCACCGACATCCACTGGTTGCGCACGAGCACCTCGCCGTCGCCGGGTTCGGGGACCTCCCGGGTCGCCAGGGCGAAGTCGGCATCGGTCGGCTCGCCCACCGGTCGGGCGGCCAACTGGATCTCACGGCTCTGTGGCATGCGCCCAGTCTGCCTGTCAGCCGCTCCGGACCAGCAGGACCACCCCCACGACCGTCCCCACAGCGACCACCCCCGCGCGTACGGCGGAGGACGGGAGCCGACGGGCGAGGCCGACTCCCGCTGCTGCACCACCCGCCGCGCCGACGGCGACCAGCAGGGCCGCGAGCCAGTCGACGTGCCCCGTCCCCACGAAGACGAGCACCGCCACCAGGTTGATGACCAGGGACAGCAGGCCCTTCAGGGCGTTGAGGCGCTGGAAGTCCTCGGCGACCAGCAGACCCAGCACCGCGAGCATCACCACCCCGAGGCCCGCGCCGAAGTAGGCGCCGTACACCGCTCCGATCCCGATGGCCACGCGCGACATCCAGGCCGGGTGGTCACCGGCCCGGCCGCGGGTCGCCAGCCGACGGGCCACCGCCGGCTGGACCGCGAGCAGGAGGCAGGACAGCAGCACGAGGAACGGGACCACGCGCGCGAAGCCGCCGTCGGGCAGGCGCAGCAGGAGCACCGCCCCCACCAGCCCACCGACGACACTCGCCATCAGCAGTCCCCTGGCCCGCGGTCCCTGACCCGCCAGCTCGCGCCGGTAGGCGACCGACCCTCCGGCGTACCCCGCGAGCAGCCCGACCGAGGACGTCGTGTTCGCGAGCACCGGGGGAAGGCCGGCGACCAGCAGCGCCGGGTAGGTCAGCAGCGTGCCGCCACCTGCGAGGGCGTTGACGCCCCCGCCGAGGAACCCGGCGCCCAGCACGAGCAGCGCGTCGGCCGGGGTCATGCTCCGACGCTAGGCCTTGGACGTCATCAGCTCGGGGATCGGCCCGACCCGGGGGTCCTCGGCCTCCGCGTGGTAGTCACCTGGTTCGGTCGCGTCCCGCCCGCTCGGCGCCTTAAGGGCCCGGAGCAGCAACGTGCCGAGCACGACGACGAGCAGGTTCAGGACGAACGCCGTCAACGCGATGTACCCGTTGCGGCCGGACAGCAGGGGGATCTCCGCCGACGAGCCGCCGAAGTGCTTGCCCGTCACGGGGTTCACCACCTGGTAGGCCTTCACGGTGCCGTAGACCATGGACACCGCCCAGCCGGCGAGCAGGGCCCACCGGTGGCACCAGCGCGTGTAGAGGCCGATGACGAGTGCCGGGAAGGTCTGCAGCATCCAGATGCCACCGAGCAGCTGGAAGTTGATCGCCAGTGTCTTGTCCAGGGCCAAGACGAACACCAGCGCCCCGACCTTGACCACCAACGACGTCAGCTTCGAGACGCGTGCCTCCTGGGCTGGTGTCGCCTGGGGGCGGAGGAACTCACGGTAGACGTTGCGGGTGAACAGGTTGGCCGCCGCGATGGACATGATGGCTGCGGGCACCAGCGCACCGATGGCGATCGCCGCGAAGGCGATGCCGGTGAACCAGCTCGGGAACATGTCCGCGAACAGCTGCGGCACGGCCAGTTGGGGGTTCTTCTTCCCGTCGAAGCCGGTGACGTCGACCTTCGCGGCGATCGCGAGGTAGCCGAGCAGCGCGATGAGACCCAGCAGGAACGTGTACGCCGGGAGCAGCGCCGCGTTGCGCCTGCTCGTGTCGCGACTGCGGGTCGACAGGACCGCGGTGATGCTGTGGGGGTACATGAACAGCGCCATGGCTGAGCCGAGGGCGAGGGTCGCGTAGGGCCACACCCCCGTTGCCCCCGGCACGAGCGACCCCCGCGGCTTGCCGGTGGCAGGGCTGGTCTGCGACAGCGACTCCTTGGCGTTGTCGAAGACACTGCCCCACCCCCCGAGCTTGCTCGGCAGGTAGAGCACCGCGACGAGGACGACGACGTAGATGAGCGTGTCCTTGACGAACGCGATGAGGGCGGGTGCGCGCAGTCCCGAGGAGTAGGTGTAGGCCGCGAGCGCCGCGAAGGCGATGAGCAGCGGCAGGTCGTTGAGCAGGACGTTGCCCGAACCGCCCAGGCCGAGCACCTCGAGCACAGCCTGGATGCCGACCAGCTGGAGGGCGATGTACGGCATGGTTGCCAGCAGACCGGTCAGGGCGATCGCTAGCGCGAGCCAGCGCGAGTCGTAGCGCCCGCGCACGAAGTCCGCCGGCGTGACGTAGCCGTGCCGGTGCGACACCGACCACAGCCGCGGCAGGAACAGGAACACCAGGGGGTACACGACGATCGTGTAGGGCACGGCGAAGAACCCGATCGCCCCCGCGGAGAACATCAGCGCGGGTACGGCGATGAACGTGTAGGCCGTGTAGAGGTCACCACCGAGGAGGAACCACGTCACCACTGTGCCGAAGCCGCGGCCCCCCAAACCCCACTCGTCGAGGTTGGCGAGGTCGGCGGCGCGTCGCCAGCGCGAGGCGGCGAAGCCGATCACCGTGACCACGAGGAAGAGCACGACAACGATCGTGAGCGCCGTCGCGTCGATCCCCGAGGGCCTCATCGCGGACCACCGGCGCGGTGCTCGAGCCGCTCACGAGACGGCTGGACCCGTCGTACCAGCAGGTAGGCCACGAGGGTGAGGACGGTGGAGATCGCGACCCAGAGGAACTGGTACCAGTAGAAGAACGGGAAGCCCCACAGGTACGGCGTCTCCTTGGCGTACGACGACACCCAGAGCATGGCGACGAACGGAGCGGCGAGCAGGACGCCGCAGACGGCGTAGGTCGCCGTGACCCTGGCTGGTCGAGACGATGGGGCGGACTCGGGCATGACGCACTCCCACAGGTCGGCGGACGGTGCCGCCGTTCCCCGGTGTGACCCGGTTCACTCCTCCCGGATCAGCGGAAGGCGCTGAGGTGGTCGGACAGGAACTCCTCGACCGATCGCGCGGGGGTGCCGGTCGCCTTCTCCACCTCGTCGGTGACGTCGGCAAGCGCTCCGGTGCGGTAGTGCTCGTTGAGCTCGATGATCGCCTCCACGTTCCACGACGGCAGCGCCGACAACGCGGCCCGGAACTGGTCGGCGGTCAGGTCCGCGACGCCGATGGTGCGGCCCACCAGCGACGACAGCGTCCGCGCGATCTCCGGCTCGGACACAGCGGCGGGACCCGTGATCGTGTACGTCGCTCCGTCATGCCCGTCGGAGGTCAGCACGTGGACGGCGACCGCGGCGACGTCGCGCCCGTCGACGAAGGAGATGCGCGCGTCGCCCGTGAGGCTCGGCAGGGCCCCCTGCTGCTGGATGACCGCGGCCAGGCCGAGCAGGTTCTGCAGGAAGCCGTTGGGGGCGAGGACCGTGTGCGGGACACCCTGAAGGCTCTCCACCACCGCCTGGTGGTTCTGGACCAGCCGCAAGTGCGACGGTGCCCCGTCGACCCCTGCCGCCGCCAGCTTCACGACGTGCACGGCGCCGCGACGACGGCGCGCGGCCTCGACGAGGTTGCGCTCGAGGTCGACCTGCTGGGGGCTGGCCGGACTGGCCAGGAACACCCGCGTCACACCGTCGAGCGCCCGGTCGAGCGAGGCCGGGTCCTCGAACGACCCGACGCTCGTCTCGCAGCCGTAGCCGCGCAGGGCGTCCGCCTTCTCCGGGGAGCGGACGAGGGCCCGCGTCTTGACGCCCTGCTCGCACAGCTGCGCCACCAGATAGCCACCGATGGTGCCCGTGGCACCCGTCACCAGAATCATGAGAGACGTTCTACCCGAGGTCGGCCCCTCATGCGTGGCGGAGCAGGCCGGCGGTGTAGGCCTGCTCGAGCGCCTGCCAGGACGCCTCGATGACGTTCTCGTGCACGCCCACCGTGCTCCACTCGCTCTCGCCGTCGCTGGTCTCGACCAGCACCCTGGTCACCGCGTCCGTCCCGTGCGCCCCGCTCACGATGCGCACCTTGTAGTCGGTGAGCTCGAACCCGGCGAGGGCGGGGAACAGCTCTTGCAGCGCCTGGCGCAGCGCGTTGTCCAGAGCGTTGACCGGACCGTTGCCCTCGGCGGTGGCGATGATGCGCGCCCCGGCGGCGTGCACCTTCACCGTCGCCTCGGACACCACCGCTCCCTCGCGGTGCTCGACGATGACGCGCCAGCTCTCGAGATCGAAGTACGACGGACGCTGGTCCATCTCCTCGCGCAGAAGCAGCTCGAAGGACGCCTCTGCCGCCTCGAAGCTCCAGCCCACAGACTCCAGCTGCTTGACCCGCTCGAGCACCCGCAGGACCGTCGTACCGTCGGGCTCGAGCCCGAGCGCCTTGCCCTTGAGCTCGATGGTGGCGCGGCCGGCGAGCTCGGAGATGAGCAGCCGGATGTCGTTGCCCACGACGCCCGGGTCGGTGTGCTGGTAGAGGTCCGGATCGGCCTTGATGGCACTGACGTGCAGACCCGCCTTGTGCGCGAACGCCGACCCACCGACCCAGGGCTGGTGAGCGTCCGGCGTGATGTTGGCGACCTCCGCCACGGCATGTGCGACCCGGCCCAGCTCGCGCAGCCGGCCCTCCGGCAGGACCCGTCGGTCGAGCTTGTCCTCGAGCGCCGCGACGACGCTGAACAGGTCGGCGTTGCCGCAGCGCTCGCCGTACCCGTTGGCGGTGCCCTGCACGTGCGTCGCTCCCACGCCGATGGCAGCGAGGGAGTTGGCGACAGCGCAGGCGGTGTCGTTGTGCGCGTGGATGCCGACGCGCAGGCCGTCCGCCACGACCTGCCCCGACGATGTCGGTCAGCTGGGCGGGCAGCATGCCGCCGTTGGTGTCGCACAGCACGAGGACCGAGGCACCCGCTTCCGCGGCGACGCGCAGGACCTCGAGGGCGTACGCGCTGTCGGCCTTCCACCCGTCGAAGAAGTGCTCCGCGTCGAGGAACACCCGCTGCCCCTCGCCCACCAGGTGCGCGACCGAGTCGCGGACCATCGCGAGGTTCTCCTCGCGGGTCGTGCGCAGCGCCCGCTCGACGTGCCGCACGTCGGACTTCGCGACCATCGTCGCGACCGGCGCGCCCGACTCGCGCAGGTGCGCGAGGTCGTCCGCCGTCACGCCGCCGGGCTTGCGGGTGGAGCCGAACGCCGCCAGCGTCGCCGTCGTGAGCGACAGCTCGGTGCGGGCCCGGCGGAAGAACTCCGCGTCCTTGGGGTTCGCGCCGGGCCAGCCGCCCTCGATGAAGCCGACCCCGAGGTCGTCCAGGTGCCGGGCGATCGTCAGCTTGTCGTTGACCGACAGCGACAGGCCCTCGCGCTGGCTGCCGTCGCGCAGGGTCGTGTCGTAGACGTGGAAGTCGTCGCTCACGGCGGTCATGGGGTGCTCCTAGAAACAACGAACCCCTCCGGCCCGGGGGCACGAAGGGGTAGCGCGTCAGCTGCTCAGGTCGGGGACCTCGAGTCAGCGGACGCGCCTGGGGATGATGAGAACGGCGGACATCGCTGCCGACCCTACCGCCTGCCGCTCAGGTGGCGGCGAGCTGGCCGCTCTCGCTGAACACGCGCACGATGTCGCGGACCGACAGCACGCCCACGACCTCCGAGCCGTCGCACACGACCAGGTGCCGGAACCGTCCGCTGACCATCACGCCGGCAGCGCGGGCGAGGTCCCAGTCCGGCAGCGCCGTCACGGCGTCCGGGGTGAGGTGGTCGGCGCAGAGCTCGACCTCGGGGTCCTGCCCCTCGGCGACAGCCTCGAGCACGTCGCGCTCGGTCAGGATGCCCGGCCCGTCGGCGTCCGGGTCCATGACGATCGCCGCACCGACGTGCCGCTCCCGCATCAGCTGCGCGGCCTGCCGCAGGGTGTGCGCCGGGCCGATCACCAGGACTTCCGTGCTCATCGCATCGCGTACGTCCACTGGGGACCTCCTGCTCCGGACGGTACGCCGAGGAGCAGCGCCGTGCCTAGCACCTCCGGGCTGTCGCAGGACTGACGCGTGTCCGTCACACGACGCGGCGGACCCACCCGTGGGTGTCCTCGACGCGGCCGTACTGCACGTCCATCAGCGCGTTGCGCAGGCGCATGGTGACCTCACCGGGCTCGCCCGTGCCCGCGACCGCCTCGCCGCCGGGCCAGCGCAGCGCCCCGATCGGGGTGATGACGGCCGCCGTACCGCAGGCGAAGACCTCGACGACCGAGCCGTCGGCTGCGCCCTTGCGCCACTCGTCGACGTCGACCTTGCGCTCCTCGACGGTGTGCCCGAGCTCCTGGGCGAGCGTGATGATCGAGTCGCGGGTGATGCCCTCGAGGATCGTGCCGCTGATCTCCGGGGTGACCAGGCGCCCGTCGTCCATGACGAGGAAGATGTTCATGCCGCCGAGCTCCTCGAGCCAACGGTGCTCCACGGCGTCGAGGAACACCACCTGGTCGCAGCCGTGCGCGATGGCCTCCTGCTGCGCGACCAGGGACGCGGCGTAGTTGCCGCCGCACTTGGCTGCGCCGGTGCCACCGGGCGCCGCGCGGACGTACTCCTGCGACAGCCACAGCGACACCGGCCGAAGCGGTCCGCTGAAGTAGTTGCCGCTCGGTGACGCGATGAGCTGGAACAGCGCGCGTGTCGCTGGGCCGGACACCGAGGCCGACCTCGGTGGCCCAGACGAACGGTCGCAGGTAGAGCGACGCGCCCTCGCCGCCCGGCACCCACGCCTGGTCCTGGCGGACGAGCAGCTCGCACGCCTCGACGAACGCGTCCTCGGGGAACTCCGGCAGCGCGAGCCGCCGACAGCTCTTGGCCATGCGGGCCGCGTTGCGCTCGGGACGGAACAGCGCCACACCGCCGTCGGGCTGCCGGTAGGCCTTCATGCCCTCGAAGACCGTCTGCCCGTAGTGCAGCACCACCGACGCCGGGTCGATCGAGATCGGCGCGTACGGCGACAGGCGCGCGTCCTGCCAGCCGCCCGCCGAGCTCCAGGTCGACGTGACCATGTGGTCGGTGAAGACCTTGCCGAAGGCGGGGTTGGCGAGGATGCCCTCGAGGGTGGCGTCGTCGGTGGGCGTGGACGTGGGCTGCACGTCGAACTGCACGGTCATGGTTCCTCCTGACCTCCCACGGTACCGGGGACCGGAAGGCCGCTGGGAGGGGTCATCGGGAGGGTCAGCCGCTCTGCGGCAGGCGGATCCCGGCGAGGACGATCTCGGCCTCGCGGACCTCGACCATCTCCGCGCCGGCCTTCGCCAGGCCCGTCGTCCGCAGAGTCTCCCCCTGCTCGCGACTGCGCTCCATGGCGCTCCTGCTGTCGAAGGTCACCGACACGGCTCCGCGGCCCTGGGCACGGTCGACGAGCAGGACCGCGCTGCAGTAGCCCTCGAGCAGCTGGACGTCGTGCATCGTGGACGCGCTGTAGGCGTCGATCGCCTCGTCGATGTGCTGGGGATCGATGCGCACGCGGGTCATCCGACTCCAGAAGCCCGGCTCAGCCGGTCGGCGCCGGTCCAGCACGGCCAGCTCGAGCAGCTCGGTGGCCGGTGTCCCGCCGCCGAGGATGCGGGTGCCCTTGGCTCGCAGGGGCGTGAGGATCTCGGAGGCAGCGTCCCTGGTTGCCTCGGTCTCCCAGGCCGTCGTCACCGTCACGACGCCGGTGTCGCGGGACACGAACATCGACAGCCCACAGCTCCCGTCGAGCTCGTCGGTCGCCGGCATGACGTGGTCCCGGACGAAGGCGATGCCCTCGTCGAGCCGGCCGTGGTCTGCGTGGATCGTCGTGGCGCGCACGAACATCGCGCCACCCCCTTCCGTCCTGGGCGGTGGCCCCAGCGGTCATCGCCGCGGGCCCGACGCTCCTCCGGTTCCGGGAGATGCGCAACCCCCCGTTGTGGTGACCGAGCGGCTCGACGGCAGCGCAGGGGGCATGTGCGAGTTCACCGCTGCCCTGGCGACGGCGAACTCGCACGTCACAGCCCGACGAGCTCCGCCAAGCGCGCCAGACCGGTGGGTGCGCTGGCTGCGAGGCGGTCGAGCGCGACGCTCGAGCGCGGCGCTGCGCTCGCCCTCGGGGGGCAGTCGGGCGGGGTTGAGCGCGACCCCGTCGGCCCACGCCCTGATGTCGGGCTCGGCGCCGAACGACGCGCTCGCTCGGGCGCCCCGCACCGTCATGGCCGCCCACTCGTGCATCGTGTTCGCGAACGGCGTCGGCGGGCAGAGCCGGTTCTTCTCCGCGTCCCCCTCGAGGTCCGCGCCACGGGTGGCCTCCACGTAGCCGGCGAGCGCGGCGCCGAAGCAGGGGAACCCGGTGCGGATGGGTTGCAGGGTGATCACCGACGGCTGCCAGATCGGGACCAGCGGCGGGTAGCGCAGCCCTGGCGCGGCGCAGTGCACGACGAGGGCGTCGCCGGGCGACCGCCACCGACCCGTCGTCGAGCAGGAGCTCGCCCGCGCTGCACCCGGCGCAGGTGCCCGAGCCGTACGACGTGCTCGAGCGTCCGCAGCCGGTCGAGCTCCCACTGGGCCGAGCGTGGGGGTCTTCGCCATGGTCGGCAGCACGGAGGTGTCCAGACGCAGCATGACCCCTGCCGCCTCCAGCCGGAGGAAGACCTCCTCGACCGACGCGGCACCCGTCGCCGCCTCCATCGTGCTGGCGACCATCCCGGTGAACACCGCCGGGTCAGGTTGGACGACCGCGCGGTTGAGCATCCACGGGCTCGCGCGGCGGACCCAGCAGATCGCGTCGGGGTCGACGTCGTGGTCGAGCAGCCACAGGCACGCGTCGGTCGCGGTCTTCCCGGCCCCGACGACGACGTACTCGCTCGGGGCGTCCGTCAGCGTCACCAGGTCGTTGACGGGGATCACGCGGGCGTCGTCGTCCACCGCGAACGGCGGCGGGGGTCCGCGACGGGGATGTCCGGTGCGAGGTAGCGCGGCATCGACGATGCGGCACGCTCGGGGACGGTCGTACGCTCGCCGGACCGAGGGGACGACGACCTGGCCCGTCGCCGAGGTAGTCGCAGCCGGTCAGCAGTTCGACCTTTCCCGGAGCGGCAGGAAGCCGGTCGGTCAGCACGCGCTCGTAGTAGGTGCAGACCTCCGCGACGCTGGCCCGCTCGTGCAGACCCGCCTCGGGACCGGTCTCGCTGCAACCGCGCCGCCCCCGAGCAGCGGTCGAGGCGACGCCGTAGAAGGCGGACGCCTGGTGCAGGCGCACGAACGGGTAGGCCTCGAGCCAGTGCCCACCGACGCCGTGCTGCCGGTCCACCAGCGCGACCCGGACGTCGGCGTGGTCGATGAGAGCGTCCGTGAAGGCCATGCCCGCGGCGCCGGCGCCGACGACCAGGTAGTCGACGTCCAGCGCGCGGGTCATGCGCCCACCGAAGCAGGCCATCGCCCGTCAGGCAAGGCCGGTCGTCGTGCAGCTCGGCGAGGGCGCGCAGACCGCTGCCGTCAGCGAAGGGCACCCGTGAGGAACAGCAGAAGCACGGTGACGACGAGGGACAGCAACAGGCTGGGGAGGCACCCGAGACGGTTGGAGAAGAAGAACAGCACGGACCGCACCTACCCACCGCGAGCGCGCTCACCCGCTGCGAAGTCCTGGCGGCTACCCCGCGACGAGGGTGGCGAGGGCGTCGCCGACCTCGGTCGTGCTGCGCGGCTCGGTGCCCCGCGACGGAGGTCCTTCGCGACCGCCGCCTCGACGCGCGCAGCGAGGTCGTCGTGGCCGAGGTGGTGACAGCAGCATCGCCGACCGACAGCACCGCGGCGGTCGGGTCGGCCTTGCCCTGGCCGGCGATGTCGGGGGCACTGCCGTGGACCGGCTCGAACATCGACGGGTTGGTGCGCGAGACGTCGAGGTTGCCCGACGCTGCGAGCCCGATGCCGCCGCCGATCGCGGCGCCGATGTCGGTGATGATGTCGCCGAACAGGTTGTCGGTGACCACGACGTCGAAGCGCCCGGGGTCGGTGACGAAGAACATCGAGGCGGCATCGACGTGCTGGTAGGCGGTCTCGACGTCGGGGAAGTCCGCGGCGACCTCGTCGAAGACGCGCTTCCAGAGCCCGCCGGCGTGGACGAGCACGTTGGTCTTGTGCACCAGGGTGAGGTGCCCGCGTCGCTTCTGCGCGCGGCCGAAGGCGTCGCGCACGACGCGCTCGACGCCGAAGGCGGTGTTGAGGCTGACCTCGGTGGCGACCTCGTGCGGCGTGCCGGCGCGCAGCGTCCCACCGTTGCCGGTGTACGGCCCCTCGGTGCCCTCACGGACGACGACCATGTCCACCGGGCCGGCGACGGGACCGGTCACGCCGGGGTAGAGCTTCACGGGCCGCAGGTTGACGTGGTGGTCGAGCAGGAAGCGCAGCTTCAGCAGCAGTCCCCGCTCGAGGACTCCGGGAGGAACGGACGGGTCGCCGATAGCACCCAGCAGGATCGCGTCGGCGCTCTTCAGCTCGTCGACGACCGCATCGGGCAGGGTCTCCCCCGTGCGGTGGTAGCGCGCGGCCCCGAGGTCATAGTCCACCGTGTCGACGTCGGGGAGCAGGGCGCGCAGCACCTTCAGCCCCTCGGCCACGACCTCCGGGCCGATCCCGTCCCCTGCGATCACTGCCAGCTTGGTCATGCCGAGCAGCCTACATCCTGGGACGACCGTCCCACATCATGAGACGGTTCGGTTCACGCCGCTCACGATCGCCCGGAGGGAGCACGTGACGATGCTCGGGTGGATGCCGCAGCCCCACAGCACCTGACCGCTCACGGCGAGCTCGAGGTACGACGCTGCCTGCGCCTCCTCGCCCGCGCCCGTCGCGTGCTCCACGTAGTCGAGGACCCGGACGTCGAGGTCGAGCGTCGACAGCGCGTGCACGAAGGCGGCGATCGGACCGTTGCCGGTGCCGGTGATCGTGTGCGGGCGACCCTGCCACTGCACCTGCGCCTCGATGCGGTCCTGCTCGTCACTGCTGTGCTTGAACGACTGCAGCAGCAGCGGCCCGTCGTTGAGGTAGGTCTGCTGGAACAGCTCCCAGATGCGCGCCGGGCTGATCTCCCCGCCCTCGCCGTCGGCGACCTGCTGGACGATCCGCGAGACCTCGATCTGCATGCGGCGCGGCAGGTCGAGGTGGTGGTCGCTCTTGAGCACGTAGGCGACGCCGCCCTTGCCGGACTGGCTGTTGACGCGGATGACCGCCTCGTAGGTGCGCCCCACGTCCTTCGGGTCGATCGGCAGGTAGGGCACGCCCCAGGTGAACTCGTCGACCGGGACGCCCGCCGCGGCGGCGTCGCGCTCCATCGCCTCCAGGCCCTTCTTGATGGCGTCCTGGTGGCTGCCCGAGAAGGCGGTGTAGACCAGCTCCCCGCCGTACGGGTGCCGGGGGTGGACCTCGAGCTGGTTGCAGTGCTCGACGGTGCGCCGGATCTCGTCGATGTCGCAGATGTCGATGCCGCTGTCGATGCCCTGGCTGGTGAGGTTGAGGGCGAGGGTCACCAGGCAGACGTTGCCGGTGCGCTCGCCGTTGCCGAACAGGCACCCCTCGACGCGGTCGGCGCCGGCCATGACGCCCTGCTCGGCAGCGGCGACCGCCGTACCCCGGTCGTTGTGGGGGTGCAGGCTGATGATCGCGCTGGAGCGGCGGGCGCCGAGCATGCGGATGACCGACTCGACCTGGTCGGCGTAGACGTTCGGCGTGCTCATCTCGACGGTCGCCGGGAGGTTGAGGATGACCGGGTTCTCCGGCGTGGGCTGCCAGACGTCCATCACCGCCTCGCACACCTCGACGGCGTAGTCGAGCTCGGTGCCGGTGAACGACTCCGGGCTGTACTGCCAGCGCACCGGCGTGTCCTGCAGCAGCTGCTCGGCGTACTTCTTGCACCACGTCGCGCCCTGCACGGCGATGTCCTTGATGCCGTCCTTGTCGAGGCCGAACACCACCCGGCGCTGCAGCGTCGACGTGCTGTTGTAGAGGTGGATGAGCACCGGCGTCCGGCACCCGACGAGCGACTGCACCGTCCGCTCGATGAGCTCCTCACGGGCCTGCGTCAGCACCTGCACGGTCACGTCGGAGGGGATGAGGTCCTCCTCGACGAGCAGCCGGATGAAGTCGAAGTCGGTCTGCGACGCCGCGGGGAAACCGACCTCGATCTCCTTGTAGCCCATGCGGACGAGCAGCTCGAACATCTGTCGCTTGCGGGCGGCGTCCATCGGCTCGATGAGCGCCTGGTTGCCGTCGCGCAGGTCGACGCTGCACCACTGAGGCGCCTTCGTGATGACCTGGTCGGGCCAGGTCCGGTCGGTCAGGCCGACGGGGGCGAACGGCGTGTAGCGGGTGTGGTTCACGAGGGGGGGCTCCTAGGTCGAGCGGGGTGCGGCCAGCACGAGATCCCGCGACGAGGAGCCGGCCTAGGAGGAGAGGGCCTCGTCGCGGCCGCTAAGGAGCAGGCTCGCCATGGCTCCACTGTACGACGGCGGCGGCCCTCAGGTCAGGAAAGGGTCCACGGCGGCGCGGAAGCCGGCGGGTTCGTCCACCCAGGGGAAGTGCCCAGCGCCGGGCACGATCGCGGTCGTCGCGGTCGGGAAGGACCCGGCGACGGCCAGCACGCTCTCGAGCCCGGTGAGCCCGTCGCGCTCGCCGCCCACCACCAGAACCGGCGCCGTCACCGCGCGCAGGCCCTCGACCAGGGCGGTCAGGTCAAGGCCGTCGAGCCCGGCACCGAAGCCGAGCAGCGCGCGCTTGCTGCTCTGGGTGTCCGCAGTCGCAGCGTGCGCCTGCGTCCGCTCGTCCCAACGCCCGTAGAAGAACGGGCGGGTGAGGCGCTCGAGGGCTGCGCGCTGCGGCGGCGGGGCGTCACGCAGGTCCTGCTCGGCCTGCGCGGCCTCGGCGTACCAGGGCTCGTCGGCGAATCCCGCGCGGACGGCCGCGACATCACCGCGGTCGCCGCCCTGGAGCAGCGCCGTCGGCGTGAGAAGGAGGAGGCTCGCGACCGCGTCGGGATGCGCGCTCGCCCATGCCTGTGCGACGAGAGCCCCCGCCGAGTGCGCGAGCACGGCGGCCCGCTCGAGCCCGAGGTGCGCACGCAGTGCCTCGAGATCCGCAGCCTGCCGGTCGAACCTCAGCGTCGAGGGGTCACCGGGCACCTCGCTGCGCCCGGTCGCACGCGGGTCGAGCAGCACCAGGGTGCGGGACGCGGCCAGCCCTGCGAGGTCCTCGAGGTAGGCGACAGCGCGCCCCGGACCGCCCGGCAGGCAGATCAGCGGGGCACCGTCACCGACGGACTCGTAGTGCAGCAGCGTCCCGTCGTACGACGCGAACATCGTCACGGGGCGGTCACACCAGGTCGACCGTCCGCGCGGACTGCGCGCCGATCTCCGCGACGATGCGCTCCAGGACGTCAGCCGGTACGGCGGAGTCGACCGTGATGGCCATCAGCGCCTCGCCCCCTTGGCTGGTGCGGGAGACCTGGGCGCCGGCGATGTTGACCTGGGCGTCGCCGAGGGCTGCGCCGACCGCGCCGACGACACCGGGCCGGTCGGCGTAGGTCAGGAACACCAGGTGCTCCGCAGGGACGAGGTCGACGTCGAAGCCGTCGACCTCGGTGAGCTTCTCGACCTGGCGCGGGCCGGACAGGGTGCCGGACACACTGACCTGGCGACCGTCGGCGAGCACGCCGCGAAGGGTGATGAGGCTGCGGAAGTCCGGGCTGTCGCCGCTGGTCGTCAGCTGCACCTCCAGGCCGCGCTCCGCGGCGAGCGTCGGCGCGTTGACGAAGGTGACCTGCTCCTCCACGACGTCGGTGAACACACCCTTGAGCGCGGCGAGCTGCAGCACGGACACGTCGTGCGCCGCGACCTCCCCGCGCACCTCGACCGCCAGGCTGGTGGCGACCTCACCGGCCAGTGCCGTGAAGACGCGACCCAGCTTCTCCACCAGCGGGAGGGCCGGCCGGACCTCCTCGACCACGACGCCGCCGGCCTGGACGTTGACGGCGTCGGGCACGAAGTCGCCGGACAGGGCGAGCAGGACCGAGCGCGCCACGGAGATGCCCGCCTTGTCCTGCGCCTCGACGGTGGAGGCGCCGAGGTGCGGGCTCACGACCACCGAGTCGAAGGCGAACAGCGGCGAATCGGTGCACGGCTCGGTGGCGAACACGTCGATGCCCGCTCCGGCCACGACGCCACCGGCGAGGGCGTCGGCCAGTGCCTGCTCGTCGATGAGCCCGCCGCGGGCGGCGTTGACGATGCGGACCGACGGCTTGCACAGCGCCAGTTCCTCCTTGCCGATGAGGCCGACCGTCTCCGGCGTCTTGGGCAGGTGGATCGAGATGAAGTCGCTCTCGCGCAGCAGGTCCTCGAGCGTCACCAGACGCACCCCGATCTGCGCCGCTCTGGCCGTGGAGATGTAGGGGTCGTAGGCGATCAGCCGGGTGCCGAACGCGCTCATGCGCTGGGCGAACAGCACGCCGATGCGTCCCAGCCCCACGACACCGACGGTCTTGTCGGACACCTCGACGCCGGTCCACTGCGAGCGCTGCCACTTGCCCTGCTTGAGCGCCGCGTTCGCGGGCGCGATGTTGCGTGCGCACGCCAGCAGCAACGCGACGGCCTGCTCGGCGGCACTGACCACGTTGCTCGTCGGGGCGTTCACCACCATGACCCCGCGCGCGGTCGCGGCAGGGACGTCGACGTTGTCGAGGCCGATGCCGGCTCGGGCGACCACCTTCAGCCGCGGCGCCGCGGCGAGGGCCTCGGCGTCGATCGTGGTCGCACTGCGCACGATCACACCGGCGGCGTCAATGAGCGCCGGCAGCAGCGCGGACCGGTCGGCACCGTCGACGTGGCGAACCTCGACGGCGTCACCGAGCACGGCGAGGACCGAGGGCGCGAGCTCCTCGGCGATGAGGACGACGGGACGGCTCACAGGTTGGCCTCTGCTGGTGCGGGGGTGACTGGGGGGGCACCGGAACCCTAGCGAGCGGACGGTTGCCCTGAGTTGCAGCGGCTGCCAGGCGATGCTGCGAGGATCGGAGGCAGTCCACCCCTGGGAGCCCCCCTCATGCGCCGTGTCGCCTGGTCCGCCCGTCCGCTTGCTGCCGCCATGAGCGGCGCGCTCCTCACCCTGGCTCTGCCGGTGGTCGCTCCCGCGACCGCGTCGGCAGCGACAGCGGTCAGCGTTCGTCCGGGGGACCTGACTCCTCCGCGGGTGGCCGTGAAGGCAGGGCCGCGCTCGGCGACGCCGGACCGGACGCTCCCAGTCGACCGGCGCGGTCGGCGTCTCGCGACCGGCAGCGGGTCGGCTGACCGCTCGACGACCTCCCCGAGCCTGGTCAGCGCGAGTCCGCAGTCGACCTGGGTCGTGACGTACGGCAGCGGCTTCGACGGGCACGAGGACGCGAAGGCCGCGTTCCAGCGCGCCGTCGACACGTGGGCACACATCGTCAGGAGCAGCGTGACGATCCGGGTCAACGCCAACCTCGCCGGCGACCTCGGTGAAGGGGTGCTCGGCTACGCCGGACCTACCGCGTCCTGCGAGCTCGACGACGGTTACGTCTACCCGGCCGCGCTGTCCAACGCGATCGTCGGCTCCGACGGGGACGTCGCCTGCGGGAACGTGCCGGCCAACGGTGGTGACGGCACGGACATCACGGCAGAGTTCTCCAACCACGACTTCTACTACTACGGCGCGGACGCGAACGGCATCGCGGCGGCCCCGTGCACCCCGGACCCCAGCGCCTCGGACCCCTCGCCGACGCCGGTCGCCGGGTCCTGCTACGACTTCCAGACCGTTGTCCTGCACGAGCTCGGCCACGGCCTCGGCATCGTCAGCGGGACGACCGTCGACGCGCAGGGGCGCGGCTTCCTCGGCACGGACGCGGGGACGCCGTACGTCTATGACGCCTTCACGGAGACGTCGGCGGGGAGGGCGATCCAGGACCTCCCGAACGGCACGAGCACCTTGGGACTCGCCCTGACCGGCGACGACCTCTACTGGAACGGCGCCGAGGCAGCTGCGGCGGACCGCGGTCGCAACCCCCAGCTGTACGCCCCGAACGACCCGAGTGAGCCCGGTGCGGAGAGCAGCGGGTGGCAGGAGGGCAGCAGCTACAGCCACCTGGACGACCTGGCCTACGGTCCGGGTGACCCCGACGCCCTCATGGCGCCGTACCTCGGACCGCAGGACGTCATCCGCGATCCCGGTGAGATCGTGCTCGGGATGTTCCGCGACATGGGTTGGGTGACCCCCGGCCTGCCGGGGACGCGCTTCACACCGCTCACCCCCAAGCGCGTGCTGGACACCGGGAGCGCAGTGCCGAACGGCACGGTGCGGGAAATCACCCTCACCAACCAGGGCGTCCCGTCGGCGGCGACCGCCGTCGTGCTGAACCTGACGGTGGACAAGCCGACGTCGGAGAACGTGCTGCGCGTCTACCCGCGGGGACGTCGGTCCACCTCCCCCATCCCGCTGGTGTCCAACGTGAACACGGGTCGGGCGGACACCCGGGCGAACCTCGCGACCGTGCCGATCGGCCTCGGCGGCCGGGTCCGGCTCTACTCCACCGGCGGCGCGGCGCGGCTGGTCGCCGACCTCGCGGGCTACTACGCGCCGGACCTCACCAACGACGACACGGGCTTCACCGCCACGACCGCGCCCGTGCGGGTGATGGACACGCGCAACGGCACCGGCGGCCGCCTCGGCGCGCTGGGCAAGGGCGCCGAGGTCGACCTCGACCTCAGCACTCAGGTCCCCTCCACGGCGACCGCGGTGACGCTCGCGGTCGCCGGGGTCGGTCCCACGACCAACACCTACCTGTCGGTCTACCCGACCGGCAGCAGCGTGGGGACCTCCAGCCTGAACATGCTGCGCGGCGTGACGACGGCCAACCAGGTGGTCGTGAAGCTCGGTCCGGGGAGCCGGGTGCGCCTGCGCAACTTCGCGGGGGCAACGCACGTGATCGCCGACCTCGCCGGTTGGTATGACCCGACCACCACCGCAGGGGCGTTCCGTCCCACCCGTCCGACGCGCGTGCTCGACACCCGGCAGGGCGGCACGCTGGGTCCGGGCACCTCCCACGAGATCAACCTCCGGCCGGCGGCGGTCGCCGGCGTACCCCTCAACGCCACGTCCGTCGTCGCCAACCTCACCGGCGTGAGGTCGAGCACGGGCACCTACCTCACGGCGTACCCGTCCGGTGCGAACGCGCCGCACGCGTCCAACGTCAACCTGCAGCGGCGGCAGACCGCGGCGAGCCTGGTCACGGTCGGCCTGTCGACGGGGCGGTTCAAGGTCCGCAACAACCAGGGCTCCGTGGACATCGTCGTCGACGTCGCGGGCTGGTTCGGCCCCGCCTGACCTCGCCGTTCGAGGTCGTTCGAGGTCGTTCGAGGCGTACGGCGAGAGGCCCCCGTTCCGTTCGGAGCGGGGGCCTCTCGGTGCACGGTCTGACTACTCGGGAGCGATCCAGGCCATCATCGGGCGGAGCTGGGCGCCGACCACCTCGATCGGGTGCTCCTCGCCCTCCTTGCGGAAGGCGGCCATCTCGGGGCCGCCGGCCTCGAAGTCCGCGATGAGCCGCTTGGTGAACGTGCCGTCCTGGATGTCGGACAGGACGCGCTTCATCTCCGCCTTCGTCTCGGCCGTGATGATGCGCGGACCCGTGACGTAGTCACCGAACTCGGCGGTGTCCGAGATCGACCAGCGCATCTTGCCGATGCCGCCCTCGTACATCAGGTCCACGATGAGCTTGAGCTCGTGGAGGCACTCGAAGTAGGCGACCTCGGGCTGGTAGCCCGCCTCGATGAGGACCTCGAACCCGGTCTGGACGAGCTTGCTCGCCCCACCGCACAGCACCGCCTGCTCACCGAACAGGTCGGTCTCGGTCTCCTCGGTGAAGGTCGTCTTGATGACCCCGGCGCGGGTGCCCCCGATGCCCTTGGCCCACGACAGAGCAAGCGCCTGCGCCTGACCGGAGGCGTCCTGCTCGACGGCCACGAGGCAGGGCACGCCCTTGCCGTCCTGGAACTGGCGACGCACCAGGTGGCCAGGCCCCTTCGGGGCGACCATCGCGACGTCCACGCCGGGCGGCGGGGTGATGAGGCCGAAGCGGATGTTCAGGCCGTGTCCGAAGAACAGCGCCTTGCCGTCCGTGAGGTGCGGAGCGACCTCGTCGCGGTAGAGCGTCGCCTGCACCGTGTCCGGCGCGAGGATCATGATGACGTCCGCCTCGGCGCTGGCCTCGGCAGGGGTCACGACCCGCAGCCCGTCGGCCTCGGCCTTGGCGCGGCTCTTGCTGCCCTCGGGCAGTCCGATGCGGACGTCCACGCCCGAGTCGCGCAGGGACAGCGCGTGCGCGTGGCCCTGGCTCCCGTAGCCCAGGACGGCGACCTTCTTGGCCTGGATGAGGGACAGGTCGGCGTCGTCGTCGTAGAAGACCTCAGCGGCCATGGTGATGGGGTTCCTTCTCTTCAGGGGAGGGCGGGTGACTAGGAGGCGGAGCGAAGGCGGTTCTCGGCGCCGGTCATCGAGCGCGACCCGCGACCGACGGCGACCATGCCGGACTGCACGAGCTCGCGGATGCCGAACGGCTCGAGCACCTTGATGAGGGCGGCGAGCTTGTCCGAAGTACCGGTCGCCTCGATGGTGACGGCGTCGGTGGCCACGTCCACGACCTTCGCGCGGAACAGCTGGACGGTCTCGAGCACGTGGGAGCGGTTGGTGAGGTCGGCCTTCACCTTCACGAGGAGCAGCTCGCGCTGGACCGACGACTCAGGGTCGAGCTCGACGATCTTCAGCACGTTGATGAGCTTGTTGAGCTGCTTGGTGACCTGCTCGAGGGGCAGGTCGTCGACGGTCACGACGATGGTCATGCGCGACACGGCAGGGTGCTCGGTCGGGCCGACGGCGAGGGACTCGATGTTGAAGCCGCGGCGGCTGAACAGCGCCGCGACGCGCGCCAGGACACCGGGCTTGTCCTCCACCAGCACGCTCAGGGTGTGGCGGGTGCTCATACGTCGTCCTCTCCCCAGACCGGCCGCGTGTCGCGGGCGGCGAGGATCTCGTCGTTGCTGGTGCCGGCGGGCACCATCGGCCAGACCATCGCGTCCTCACCGACGACGAAGTCGATGACGACAGGCATGTCGTTGATGGCCATGGCCTTCTCGATCGTCGCGTCGACATCGTCCTTGGTCTCGCAGCGCAGGCCGACGCAGCCCATCGCGTCGGCGAGCTTGACGAAGTCGGGGATCCGCCGCTGGGGACCTGTGTGCAATCCGGTGTTGGAGTAGCGGCTGCCGTAGAACAGCGTCTGCCACTGCCGGACCATGCCGAGGTTGCCGTTGTTGATGACCGCGACCTTGATGGGGATGCCCTCGATGGCGCAGGTGACGAGCTCCTGGTTGGTCATCTGGAAGCAGCCGTCGCCGTCGATCGCCCAGACCGTCGCCTCCGGGCGGCCGACCTTGGCCCCCATCGCGGCGGGTACGGCGTAGCCCATCGTCCCGGCCCCGCCGGAGTTCAGCCAGGTGTAGGGGTTCTCGTAGCTGATGAACTGCGAGGCCCACATCTGGTGCTGTCCCACGCCGCTGGCGTAGATGGCCTCCGGGCCGGCGAGGGCACCGATGCGCTCGATGACGTACTGCGGCGCGAGCTGGCCGTCCGGCGGCCACTCGTACCCTCGCGGGTAGGTCTCGCGCCAGCTGTCGAGCTGCTTCCACCACGCGGTCAGGTCCGCGCGGGTGCCGGCGGCGTAGGCCTCCTGCACCGCGACGATGAGGTCGGCGATGGTCTCGCGGCAGTCGCCCACGATCGGGACGTCGGCGGCGCGGTTCTTGCCGATCTCCGCAGGGTCGATGTCGGCGTGGATGATCTGCGCACCGGGGGCGAACGAGCTGAGCTTGCCCGTCACCCGGTCGTCGAAGCGGGCACCGAGGCAGATCAGCAGGTCGCTCTTCTGGAAGGCCGTCACGGCGGCCACCGAGCCGTGCATGCCTGGCATCCCGAGGTGCTGGGCGTGGCTGTCCGGGAACGCGCCGCGGGCCATCAAGGTGGTCACGACCGGGATCCCGGTGAGCTCGGCGAGCACCCGCAGCTCGGCGGCCGCGCGGGCCTTCAGGACACCGCCGCCGACGTACAGGACCGGGCGCCTGGCCTCGGCGATGAGGCGCGCGGCCTCCTTGACCTGCTTGGCGTGCGGGCGGGTCGTGGGGTGGTAGCCCGGCAGGTCGAGGGCGGGCGGCCAGGAGAACTGGCCCATGGTCTGCAGGATGTCCTTGGGCAGGTCGACGAGGACAGGGCCCGGGCGGCCGGTGCTCGCCAGGTGGAAGGCCTCCGCGATGGTGCGCGGGATGTCGTCGACGTGCTGCACCAGGAAGTTGTGCTTGGTGATCGGCATCGTGATGCCGCAGATGTCGGCCTCCTGGAAGGCATCGGTCCCGATGCTGGCGCTCGGCACCTGGCCGGTGATCGCGACGATCGGCACGCTGTCCATGTAGGCGTCGGCGATCGGCGTCACCAGGTTGGTCGCGCCCGGACCGCTCGTCGCCATGCAGACGCCGACCTTGCCCGTGGCCTGGGCGTAGCCCTCCGCCGCGTGCCCGGCGCCCTGCTCGTGACGCACCAGGATGTGGCGCAGCTTGGTGGAGTCGAAGATCGGGTCGTACGCCGGGAGGATGGCACCGCCGGGGATGCCGAACACGACCTCCGCCCCGACGCTCTCCAGGCTGCGCACGAGCGACTGGGCTCCGGTGAGGCTTTCGGGTGCTGTCATGAGCCAGGGTCCTTCAGGGGGGTCTGCGTGCAGGTGTGCGTGCGGATGACGGTAGTCGGGACACAAAAAGACCCCCTGTGCCCGAGGGCACGGAGGGGGTCAGCGCGACTGCGGTGGTGTCAGCAGTCGCGCTGGCGAACGACGAGGATGCGTGGGGCGCTGTGCATGGGGCCAGCCTGCCTTTCACTTCCCCCGGTGTCAAATTCTTGGGATGCCCGTCTCACATGTTGAGATCATCCGGTGATGGCTCCCTGCGCCGCGGAGCCGACGAGCTTGGCGTACTTGCCGAGCACGCCGGTCGGGTAGCGGGACTCCAGCGGCTTCCAGCCGGCCCGCCGGCGCTCGAGCTCCGCGGTGTCGACGAGCACGTCGAGGGTGCGGGCACCGAGGTCCAGACGGATCGCGTCGCCGTCGGCCACCAGCGCGATGGGTCCGCCGTCGGTCGCTTCGGGGGCAATGTGACCCACGCACAGACCGGTGGTCCCGCCGGAGAACCGGCCGTCGGTGAGCAGGAGCACGTCCTTGCCCAGTCCCGCCCCCTTGATGGCGCCCGTGACCATGAGCATCTCGCGCATGCCCGGCCCTCCCTTGGGCCCCTCGTAGCGGATGACCACCACACAGCCCTTGTCGAGCGTGCCCTGCTCGAGGGCGTCCATGACCCCCTGCTCACCGTCGAAGACCCGCGCCGGGCCCTCGAACACGTCTCCGTCGAAGCCCGCGCTCTTCACGACAGCGCCGTCGGGGGCGAGCGAGCCGCGCAGGATGGTGATGCCGCCGGTCGCGTGGATGGGGTTGCTCAGTCGGCGCAGCACGTCGCCGTCGAGCGGCGCGATGTCCATCTCGGCGAGGTTCTCCGCCATGGTCTGGCCGGTGCAGGTGAGCGCGTCGCCGTGCAGCAGGTCGGCGTCGAGCAGCGCCTTCAGGACCACCGGCACCCCACCGATGCGGTCGACGTCGGTCATGACGTACCTCCCGAACGGCTTCACGTCCGCCAGGTGCGGCACCTTGTCGCCGATGCGGTTGAAGTCGTCGTACGACAGGTCGACGCGCGCCTCGTGCGCCATCGCGAGCAGGTGCAGGACAGCGTTCGTCGAGCCGCCGAGCGCCATGACCACGGTGATGGCGTTCTCGAACGCCTCCTTCGTCATGACCTTGCGCGCGGTGATCCCCTGCTCCACCAGGCGTACGACGGCAGCACCGGACCGGGCGGCGATGTCGTCCCTGCGTCGGTCGACAGCGGGAGGGGCGGCCGACCCGGGCAGGGCCATGCCGATCGCCTCGGCGACCGCAGCCATGGTGTTGGCGGTGTACATCCCTCCGCACGCACCCATGCCCGGGCAGGCGGCCTTCTCGATGGCGTGCAGCTCGTCGCGGGTGATGAGCCCCCGCGCGCACGCACCGACGGCCTCGAAGACGCTGATGATGGTCAGGTCCTCCTCGACACCGTCCGGGCCGCGGAGCTTGCCGGGCAGCGTCGAGCCGGCGTAGACGAACACGCTGGCGAGGTCGAGGCGCGCGGCGGCCATGAGCATCCCTGGCAGGGACTTGTCGCAGCCGGCGAGGGTGACGGTGCCGTCGAGCCGCTCGGCGAACACGACGGCCTCGACCGAGTCGGCGATGATCTCGCGGCTGACCAGGGAGGCGCGCATCCCCTCGTGCCCCATGGAGATGCCGTCCGAGACCGAGATCGTGCCGAACTGCATGGCGAAGCCGCCGTTGTCGTTCACGCCCTGCTTGGCCGCCTCGGCGAGCCGGGCCAGCGACAGGTTGCACGGCGTGATCTCGTTCCACGACGACGCGATGCCGATCTGCGGCTTGCTGATGTCGTCGTCGGTCAGTCCGACGGCGCGGAGCATCGCCCGGGCCGGGGCGCGGCGGTCGCCGTCGGTGACGTCGTGGGAGCGGGGCTTGTTCATGTGCGGGCACGTCCTGGGGAGCGAGAGCGGCGCCGGGTCAGGCGGAGTCACGAGGCGGTGGTCGAACTCTAGGTGAGAGCATGGGCACCGTGGATGACCTCGGCGCTCCCGTTGCCTTCCGACCGGAGCGGACGACGCTGGCCGTCGTCGTCGTGCTCCTGCTCGGCGCCCTGCCCCTCGGGCTGTCGAGCCCACTGCTCGCGCCCGTGCTGCTCGTCCCCTTCGTCGTCCTCGTGTGGGTCCTGCGCGCCCGCGTGCGGGCGAACGCCCTGGGGGTCGAGGTCTGCAACGGCCTGCGGGTCCACCGCGTCGCGTGGACCGACGTCGACGCCTTCGACCTCCCCCGCCGGGGTCCGGTCCTCCTGCGCACGACGGCAGGCCGCACCCTGCGACTGACCGCGCTGGCGCGCAGCGACGTGCGGGCGCTCGTGGCCGTCGGCTCGTGAGCGCCTTCACCGTCACGAGCGCTGACGGGACGTCGATCGCCGCCTGGCGCAACGACGGCGAGGGCGTCCCCCTGGTCATCGCCAACGGCCTGGGCACGACTCCGGAGTCGTGGCCGTCGTTGCTCGACCCGGGCTGCGGGTTCGACGCCGTGTCCTGGTACCACCGCGGGACCTTCGGCTCACAGCGCCCCGCCGACCCGGCGCGCATCCGGGTGGAGGACCACGTCGCGGACATGGTCGCCGTGATGGACGCTGCCGGCGTCGAGCGCGCAGTGGTCGCCTCGTGGTCCATCGGCGTCAACGTCGCCTTCGAGCTCTTGCGCCGTCACCCCGACCGGGTGCTCGGGCTCATGGCGGTCGCTGGTGTCCCGGGCGGAACGTTCTCGACGATGGGTGGGCCGCTGGGCATCCCGCGTCGACTCCGCCGGCCGATCGCCCTGCGCGTGGCCCGGTCGGGACGGTTGCTCGGGCCGGGCGCGAACTGGCTGTCGTCTCGCGTCCCGGTCACGCCGGGACTGGTATGGGTGCTCACGCACACCGGCTTCATGCTCCCGGCCGCACGAGGGGAGGTCGTCGTCCCGATGCTGGAGCAGTTCCTGCAGCACGACTGGCGGTGGTACCTCGACCTCGCCCTCGCCGCGGCCGAGCACGACGTGATGGACCTGGAGTTCGTGGAGTGCCCCGTGACGCTCGTCGCGGGCAAGCACGACGTCCTGACCTCGATGCACGACATCGTCGAGGCGGCCTCCCGGATCCCGCACGCGCAGATCAGCGTGCTGCCCGGCAGCCACTTCCTCCCGCTGGAGTTCCCCGACCTGCTGCGCGCCGCCCTGGTCGACCTGGCCCGCCGCTCCGGCGTCGCCGTCCGCACTCCCTGACGCGCGTCAGGGAGGCGATCAGCGAGACTGGTGGGGTGACGGCTTCCTCCGCTGCCGAGCGGCGCAGTCCGGCCGGCCGCGCCGCTGCGACCGCCGCCGATGCCACGCGCCCGCAGCCGACCGGTGCGGTGCGCCGTACCTGGCGGCTGTTCACCGACGTCTGGCGCAAGAGCGATCGCGACCGGATCCTCGGACTGGCGGGCGAGAACGCGTTCATGGGCGTGCTCACGGTGTTCCCCACCCTGCTGGTGTTCGCCGCCGTCCTCGGCCAGCTGCAGGACGTCATCGGCGTCGACAACACCGACCGGGTGAAGGACGCGATCAGCCGCTTCCTGCAGGAGGTGCTGACCTCCTCGGCGAGCGGCGTCGACGACACCGTGAGCTCGCTGTTCAAGACGAGCGGGAACGCGCTGACCCTCGCCCTGGTCATCGCGTTGATGTCCGTGGCGCAGTCGTTCGCCAGCGTGCTCAACACGGTGACACTGGCCTACGACGTGCAGGACCACCGCGGCTGGTGGCACCGCCGGCTCATCGGATTGCTGCTGGGGCTGGGATCCCTGCTCGCCGGTGCCGTCCTGGTCACCGCCTTCGTCATCGGGCCGCTGTTCGGTCGGGCCGACGAGGTGGTGTCGCAGATCGGCTTCTCGGAGGAGTACGCGTTCGTCTGGTCCTACGTCCGCTACCCCGTGGCGATCGTCGCGCTGGTGGCATGGGCGACCACGCTGTACCACATCTGCCCCGACCGTCCGGCCCGCTGGCGCGACGGCCTGCCGGGTGCCGCGCTCACGTCGTTCCTGTGGGGAGCGGCGTCCCTGGGCTTCAGCACCTACCTGCAGGTCGTCGTGCCGCGCTCACCGATCCTGGGCGCGCTCGGTGGTGGGCTGATCCTCATGACGTGGCTCTACCTGCTCTGCTTCTCGCTGCTCGCCGGCGCCGAGCTGAACGCCACCCTGCTCGCGCGCAAGGCCCACGCGGTAGGCGGGTCGGACGAGGTCGGCACCCCGGCCTGAGGCCCGCTCCCTGCACGTCCTGGGGCGCAACCGACCCAGCCTGCCCGATCAGCCCTCGACGCCGAGGCGCTCGAGCAGGAGCTCGCGCACCCGGGCGGCGTCGGCCTGACCGCGCGTCGCCTTCATCACGCCTCCGACCAGCGCGCCCACCGCAGCGACCTTCCCGCCGCGGATCTTCTCCGCGGCGTCCGGGTCGGCGGCGATCGCGGCGTCGACGGCAGCACCGAGCGCGTCGTCGTCCTTCACGACCGCGAGACCACGGGCAGCGACGACCTCGTCCGGCGAGCCCTCCCCCGCCAGCACGCCGTCGAGCACCTGGCGCGCGAGACCGGCGGTGAGCTCACCCGCGGACACCAGCGCGACGACCCGCGCCACCTGCTCCGGCGTGATCGGCAGGTCGGACGCGTCCACACCTCGGGTGTTGGCGGTCTGCGCGAGGTGTCCGAGCCACCAGTTGCGCGCCTCCGCGGCCGGGGCTCCCGCTCCGACGGTGGCCAGCACGACGTCGAGCACACCGGCGTTGGCCATGGCCTCGCTGTCGCCGGCGGACAGCCCGAGCTCGTCCACCAGCCGTCGGCGTACGACGGAAGGGGCCTCCGGGAGCGCGTCCTCCAGGGACGACACCCAGGTGGGGTCGGGCGCGATGGGCACCAGGTCGGGCTCCGGGAAGTAGCGGTAGTCGGTCGCCTCCTCCTTGGACCGCCCCGACGTCGACCTGCCGGTGTCCTCGTGGAAGTGCCTGGTCTCCTGAACGATCCGCTCGCCCGCCCGCAGCCGGAACGCCTGGCGCTCGACCTCCGAGCGCACCGCGCGCTCGACCGAGCGCAGCGAGTTGACGTTCTTGGTCTCCGACCGGGTGCCCCACTCCTCACCGGGCTTGTTCAGCGACACGTTGACGTCGCAGCGCATCGAGCCCTGCTCCATCTTCACGTCGCTCACGCCGAGCCCCCGCAGGACGTCGCGCAGCTCGGTGACGTAGGCCTTCGCGACCTCGGCTGGCATCGCCTTCGTGCCCGTCACCGGCTTGGTGACGATCTCCACCAGCGGGATGCCGGCACGGTTGTAGTCGACGAGGGAGTGCGACGCACCGTGGATGCGCCCGGTCGCGCCGCCGACGTGCAGGGACTTGCCGGTGTCCTCCTCGAGGTGCACCCGCTCGATCGGGACCCTGACGGTCTCGCCCGCGACGACGACGTCGAGGTAGCCGTCGAAGCACAGCGGCTCGTCGTACTGCGAGGTCTGGAAGTTCTTCGGCATGTCCGGGTAGAAGTAGTTCTTGCGCGCGAACCGGCACCAGGTGGCGATGGTGCAGTGCAGCGCGAGACCGATGCGGATCGTCGACTCGATCGCGGTCTCGTTCACGACCGGCAGCGCACCGGGCAGACCGAGGCAGACGGGGCAGGTCTGCGTGTTGGGCTCGGCGCCGAACTCCGTGGCGCAGCCGCAGAACATCTTGCTCGCCGTACCGAGCTCCACGTGCGTCTCGAGCCCGATGACCGGCTCGAACTCCCGCAGCGCCTCGTCGTAGGGGACAGCGGACATCAGGACTCCCAGTCCAACGGAGGTACGGCGGGCGGCAGTGCGCGCTCCAGGGCAGCACCCACCTGGTAGAGCAGATCCTCGCGCAGGGTCGGTGCCATGACCTGCAGACCGACCGGAAGGCCCTCGGACAGGCCGACGGGGAACGAGCCGGCGGGGCCGCCGTACAAGTTGGCCGGGATGGAGCAGATGTCCTGCTTGTACATCGCCAGCGGGTCCTCGAGCTTGGCGCCCAAGGGGAACGCGACCGTCGGGCAGGTCGGCGCGACCAGCACGTCGACGCTCTCCCAGGCGGCAGCGAAGTCACGGGAGATCAGCGTGCGGACCTTCTGCGCCTGCCCGTAGTAGGCGTCGTAGTAGCCGCTCGACAGCGCGTAGGTCCCGAGGATGATGCGGCGCTTGACCTCCGCGCCGAAGCCCTGCCCACGGGTCAGCGCGGTGACCTCCTCGAGCGAGCGCTCACCGTCGTCGCCGACGCGCAGGCCGTAGCGCACGGCGTCGAAGCGCGCGAGGTTGGACGACGCCTCGGACGGCGCGATCAGGTAGTACGCCGGAAGGGCGTAGCCGAAGTGCGGACAGCTGACCTCGCTGACCGTGGCGCCGAGGCCGCGCAGGACCTCGACGGCCTCCTCGAAGCGAGCCGTCACCCCCGGCTCGTACCCGTCGCCCTGCAGCTCACGGACCACCCCGATGCGCAGGCCCACGACCGAGCCCTGGCGGGCCGCCTCGACCACCGGCGGTACGGGCGCGTTGATGGAGGTGCTGTCGCGCGGGTCGTGCCCGGCGATCACCTCGTGCAGCAGCGCGGCGTCGAGCACGGTGCGGGCGCACGGCCCCGCCTGGTCCAGCGAGGAGGAGAAGGCGACGAGCCCGTAGCGGGACACCCCGCCGTACGTCGGCTTCACCCCGACGGTTCCGGTGACCGAGGCAGGCTGGCGGATGGAGCCGCCGGTGTCGGTGCCGATGGCGAGCGGCGCCTGGTAGGAGGCGATCGCCGCCGACGAGCCGCCTCCGCTGCCACCCGGGATGCGGGTGAGGTCCCACGGGTTGTGCGTCGGGCCGTAGGCACTGTGCTCGGTGCTCGACCCCATGGCGAACTCGTCCATGTTGGTCTTGCCGAGGATGACCACACCGGCTGCCTTGAGCCGCGCCGTGACGGTCGCGTCGTACGGCGGCCGCCAGCCCTCGAGGATCTTCGAGCCGACGGTGGTGGGGATGCCCTCCTGGCAGAGCACGTCCTTGAGGGCCAGGGGGACACCGGCGAGTGGACCGGTGACCTCGCCGGCGTCGACCCGCTTGGCCTGCGCCAGCGCGCCCTCGGCGTCGACGTGCAGGAACGCGTGCACCTGCCCGTCGACCTTGGCGATGCGGTCCAGGTGAGCCTGGGTGACCTCGACGGCGCTCGCCTCGCCGGAGGTGATGGCGGCGCGCGTCTCGACTGCCGTCAGCCGGGTGAGGTCGGTCATGACGCGTCGTCCAGGATGCGCGGCACGCGGAAGCGCCCGTGCTCGGCCGCCGGCGCTCCGGACAGCGCCTGCTCCGGCGTCAGCGACGGCAGGACGACGTCGGGCCGGGTGACGTTCTCCAGAGGTACGGCGTGCGAGGTCGGTGGGACGTCGGCGGCATCGGTGACCTCCGCGATCTGCGCCACCGCCCCGAGGATCACCTCGAGCTGACCGGCCATCCGGTCGAGCTCCGCGTCGTCGAGCGCCAGGCGGGACAGGCGCGCCAGGTGCGCGACCTCGTCCCGGGTGATCTCAGGCATGCGTCTCCTCGGGGTGGACCACCGGCGAGTCTAGGGAACGTCCAGCGCAGGCTCCCGCAGTCACGTCGGGGAATTGACCACTGCGAAACACGTCCGCAATCACGGCGGCCCCATCATGGGGACATGTCCTACCTGCTGCGTGTCGTGCTCCCCGACCGTCCCGGCATGCTCGGCGCCGTGGCGACGGCGCTGGGCGAGGCCGGCGCGGACATCGTCAGCCTGGACGTCGTCGAGCGCGGGCCGGACGGCGCCGTCGACGACCTACTGGTGCAGCTCCCGGCCGGTGGCCTCGCCGACGTGCTCATCACCTCTGCGCAGTCGATCCCTGGTGTCGTCGTCGAGTCGCTGCGGCCCTACCTCGGTGCGGACGACCTGCACCGCGACCTCGAGCTCGTGGACGAGCTCGCCGCCGCTCCAGCCGATGCGCTGCAGCTGCTGGTCGACCTGGCCCCGGGCGTGTTCCGCGCCGGCTGGGCCCTCGTGCTGGAGGAGGGTCTCCAGGAGGTCGAGGTGCTCGCGTCGAGCCCCGGCGCGCCCGAGCTGCGCGACGTGGCGCTGCCGTGGCTGCCGCTCGCGTCGGCGCGCACGATGGACTCCGGCGAGCAGTGGGTGCCCGAGCGGTGGAACGCCCTCGGCACGGAGCTGGTCGCGGCGCCCGTCGGGCAGGCGACGCGGGTGATCCTCGTCGGTCGACCCGGCGGCCCGAGGTTCCGCGCGTCCGAGGTGCTCCGGCTGGCGCACCTGGCCGGCATCGCCAGCACCGTCACCGCTGTGGTCGCCTGACAGAGCTCAGACGGCGACGGGCTCCGGGTCGTAGTGACCCTCGAGCCACGTGGTGAGCTCGACCACGGGCAGGGCCCGGGCGAGGTACCAGCCCTGAGCACGGTCACAGCCGAGGCCGCGCAGCAGGTCCCAGGTGGGCTCGTCCTCGACGCCCTCGGCCACGACGCGCATCCCGAGGCCTCGGGCAAGGTCCACGACGGACTGCACGATGGCGTGGTCGCGGGGGTCCGTGGCCATGCGCGAGACGAACGAACGGTCCACCTTGATCTCGCTCACCGGCAGCTGCCGCAGCTGGACCAGGGACGACCAGCCGGTCCCGAAGTCGTCGAGGGACAGCGTCACGCCGAGCTTCTCCAACCGGTGCAGCGTGGTTCTCGCCCGTGCGGAGTCGGCGAACAGCGAGCCCTCGGTCACCTCGAGCTGCAGGGCGTGCGCCGGGATGCCGTAGCGGGTCAGCGCCGCGGAGACCTGGTCCACCAGGTCGGGTCCGCAGAGGTCCCGGACCGTGACGTTGACGGCAAGGGACAGCTGCCAGCCGCGGGCCCGCCAGATCGCCGCCTGCCGAAGACCCGCGTCGATCACCCATCCGGTCAGCGCACCGATGAGGCCGGACCGCTCGGCCAGCGGGATGAACTCGTCCGGGGGGACCAGCCCGCGCACGGGGTGGCGCCAGCGGACGAGCGCCTCTACCCCCACGACCGTGCCGGTGCGCATGTCGGCCTTCGGCTGGTAGTGCAGCTCGAGCTCGTCGAGCTCCAGTGCGCGGCGCAGCTCGCCCAGCACCGCGAGCCGCAGGGTGGAGTTGTGGTCCCGCGCGGTGTCGTAGATCTCCACCTCGCCCGACTCCTTGGACAGGTACATCGCGACGTCGGCGTGCTGCAACAGCTCGTCCACGTCCGTGCCGTGCTCAGGGGCCGACGCGACGCCGGCGCTGGCAGCCACGTCGACGAGCAGCCCCCCCAGCTCGAACGGCTCCGCCAGGGCGTCACGCAGGCGGCTGGCGGCCAGCACGGCTGCATCGGCGTCGGCGCCAGGGAGCACCAGGGCGAACTCGTCACCGCCGAGCCGGCTGACGGTGTCGCCCGGCCGGAGGGCTGCCTGCAGTCGACGGGCCACGACCGTGAGCAGCTGGTCCCCCACGTGGTGGCCCAAGGTGTCGTTGACCTCCTTGAAGCGGTCGAGGTCGAGCAGCACCAGCGACATCGGGCCGTCCGCGACCGCGTGCGCGACGCTCAGGCGCAGTCGGGTGCGGTTGGCGAGCCCGGTGAGCACATCGGTGTGGGCCACGAGCTCGGAGCGCCGGGAGGCCGAGCCGACGGCGTACACGGCGAACAGCGACGGCAGCAGCAGCGGGACGAAGCCCACCCCCGCTTCGGCAGCCAGGGCCACGACGGGAGCGAGCGCGAGCAGAGCACCAGAGGTGAGCAGCTCGTAGCCGAGCTGCGGGGCGAGCACCTCGCGCAGCCGCAGGCCGGACTTGGTCGCGATGGCCCGCCCGACCAGCAGCTCGTTGGTGACGAAGAAGGTGACGGCACCGGCGAGGGCGGGCCACAACGCGGCGCTGTCCAACGGCAACGGGGACGTGAGCGATCCGGTGTGGCCGCACAGGCCCATGACCAGCCAGGCCGCGCTCCACGAGAGCGTGTACTGGCCGACGTTGAACAGCGTCCGCCACGGCGCCTTGCGGTTGGCGCTGTCGCTGAGGAGGACGGCGAGCGCCTGCAGGGCCAGCGCGATGCCCAGGTCGTAACGCAGCAGCAGGGCGAAGGCGAAGGTGATCGACAGGACGACACCGTTCGCGTCGCGGCCACCCGCGGTGAACAGGGGCCGGAGCTCGCTGATCAGCAGGAGCCCGCCCAGCACGAAGAACGCCGGCCCCAGCTGGGGTACGGCGGACCACTGCTCGCGCAGCAGGACCACGACGAGCACGAGCATGCCGAGCGCGGCGACCGCGACGATCCAGGCCCGGAACGCCCGGTCGTGCACGCCACGCATGGAGTTACGAGGGTCGGGCGGCACCTGCTCGGTCACGGCAGCACGGCGCCTCCTGCGCCTGGCGCGGATCTCGCACCACCGTGGACATCGACGGCCGTGCGCCACGCTTGCTGGGCCGTTCGGAGCAGTCCGGGCTAGCTCTCGGGTGACAGCACCGTGGCCTGCGAGCGGGCTGCGTCGGCTCCCTCGGCCAGCAGGACGGCGAACCCCCCGTCGTCGAGGACGGGCACGCCGAGCTTGACGGCCTTGTCGTACTTGCTCTGACCGGGCTCGGCCCCCACGACCACGAAGTCGGTCTTCTTCGACACGCTGCCAGTCACCTTGCCGCCGCGCTCGAGCACCGCCTCGCTGGCGCCGTCGCGGCTGTGGTCGGCAAGGGTCCCGGTGATCACCACGGTGACGCCCTCCAGCGGACGCGGTCCCTCGTCCGCCCCCTCGTCGGCGGTGCGGACGCCGTGGTCGCGCCACTTCTCCACGATGCCGGCGTGCCAGTCGACGGCGAACCACTCGACGACGGCACGGGCGATGGTCGGCCCGACGCCGTCGACCGCGGCGAGCTCCTCCTCCGACGCTCCGCGGATCCGGTCGAGGTCGCGGAAGGCGCGGGCGAGCTCGCGCGCGGCCGTGGGTCCGACGTGCCGGATGCTCAGGGACACCAGGACGCGCCAGAGCGGCTGCTGCTTGGCGACCTCGAGGTTGGCGAGCAGCTTGCCGGCGTTGGCCGACAGCCCCCCGTCCTTCTTGCGGAAGAACGCCGAGCGCAGCAGGGCGTCCTCGTCCAGCGCGAACACGTCGCCCTCGTCCTGGACGATCCCGTCGGTGAGCAGCGCGTCCGCCGCCTCGTAACCCAGGCCCTCGATGTCGAAGCCCCCGCGACCGGCGAGGAAGAAGATGCGCTCGCGCAGCTGGGCCGGGCAGGACCTGCTGTTGGGGCAGCGAAGGTCGACGTCGCCCTCCTTCGCCGGGCGCAGCGGCGTGCCGCAGGACGGGCAGTCGTCCGGCATCACCCACCGTCGCTCCGACCCGTCCCGCAGGGCGGCGACCGGGCCCAGCACCTCGGGGATGACGTCGCCGGCCCGGCGTACGACGACGGTGTCGCCGAGCAGCACGCCCTTGCGCTCGACCTCCTGCGCGTTGTGCAGGGTGGCCATCCCCACCATCACGCCCCCGACGTGGACCGGTTCCAGGACGGCGAACGGCGTGACCCGCCCCGTGCGACCGGTGTTCACGGCGATGTCCTTGAGCGTGGTCGTGACCTCCTCCGGCGGGTACTTGTGCGCGATCGCCCACCTCGGTGCCTTGCTGGTCGCCCCGAGCCGTCGCTGCAGCGCGACCTGGTCGACCTTCACGACGACACCGTCGATGTCGTGCTCGACGTCGTGCCGGTGCTCACCCCAGTGCGCGATGTAGCCCAGCGCCCCGTCGATGTCCTCGAACACCTCGAACCGGCTCGAGATGGGCAGCCCCCACGTCGCGAGCTGCCGGTAGGCCTCCGACTGGCTCGTCGGCTCCCACCCCTCGCGGGCCCCGATCCCGTGCAGCGTCAGGGTCAACGGGCGCGACGCGGTGACCCGCGCGTCCTTCTGCCGCAGCGAGCCCGCCGCACCGTTGCGGGGGTTGGCGAAGGGCGCCTTGCCGTCGGCGACCAGTCGCGCGTTGAGGTCGGCGAAGTCCTGCGTGGCGATGAACACCTCCCCCCGCACCTCGAGCAACGCAGGTACGTCGGCACCGGTGAGCCGGTGCGGGACCCCACGCAGCGTCCGCACGTTCGGGGTGATGTCCTCACCGGTGCGCCCGTCGCCGCGGGTGGCGGCCCGCTCCAGCACCCCGTTGCGGTACACCAGCGCGACCGCCAGCCCGTCGATCTTCAGCTCGCACAGGTAGCGGGGTGTGCCTTCGCGGGCCGCGCGGTCGGCCCAGGCGCGCAGCTCGTCCTCGGTGAAGACGTTGTCCAGGCTCATCAGCCGCTCGAGGTGCTCGACCGGCGTGAAGTCGGTGCTCCACGTCTCCAGCACCTTCTGCGTCGGCGAGTCCGGCGTGCGCAGGGTCGGATGCTCCTGCTCGAGCGCCTCCAGCTCGCGGACCAGGGCGTCGTACTCGCCGTCGGCCAGCGTGGGCTGCGTGAGGACGTAGTAGCGGAAGGCGTTCTCCTCGATCACCCGCGCCAGCTCAGCGGCGCGCTCACGGGCGACGACCGGCACCCCGTCCACCTCGGCGTCCACCTCGGTCACCACCTCGGCGTCCACGTCGGCGTCCACGTCGGTCACTGGTCGAACCCCTCTCCGCTGAGCGCCGCCGCCCCCTCGCGCAGGCGCGCGGCGACGGCCTTCGCGTGCTCCATCGTGCTGCCGGCCAGACCGCACGCTGGCGTGAGGGTGACCTGCTGGACACCGACACGATCGCGCAGACGTCCGACACCCTGCACCAGACTGCGTACGTCCGGGAGAGCCCCGGTCGTCGGCAGCACGCCGAGCAGCAGCCCGACGCCCGCCTCGAGGACCTGACCGAGGTCGTCGTCGTCGCGCGGGTCGAGCATCGCCGCGTCCAGGCTGAGCGACGAGGCACCGGCCGAGGCCAGCAGGGACACGGGTGGCCGCGGTGCGCAGCAGTGCACGACCGTCTCGGGGTGCGCCTCGAGCACCGTGCGCAGGCGCTCGCGCGCGACCTGCGGGTCCGGGGCGCGCAGGGTCCCGAACCCACTGGCGGTGCGGATGCGCGCGGCGAGCACGGCCGGCAGCGAGGGCTCGTCGAGCTGCAGGACCAGCACGGTCGTCGGGAACCTCCGCTGCACGTCGGCGACGTGCTGGCGCAGCCCGTCGGCGAGCGACTGCGCGAGGTCGATCACCGCGCCGTAATCAGCGAGCACCTTCGCGCCGCGATGGAGCTCGAGCAGGGTGGCGAGCGTCCACGGGCCGGTGGCCTGGACCTTGAGCACCTCGGGGTGGCGGCCGTCGGCAGCCAGCTCGAAGGCGTCGAGGTCCCGCGCGAGCAGGTCCTTGGCACGCTGACCGACCCGGCTCGGTCGCGGGACCACCCGCCACCCGGTCGGCTGCAGGTCGACGTGCAGGTCGGTGAGGAACGCCGCGCCGCGGCCAGCGAGGTCGCCGTACCACTGGCGGTTCGGGAGCTCGGGCAGGTGCGGGACGGGGAGCTCCCCCATCACGAAGCGCGCCGCCTCGTCGGGGTCGTCGCCCGGCATCGAGCCCACGCCCGTCGCCAGTCCGGTGCGCCAGCGGTCGCGCCCTGACGGGGGCGCGGGCGTCTCAGGAACGGGCGCGTCCCGACGCCGCAGCCTTCTTCGCGGGCGCCTTCTTCACGGAAGCCCTCTTCGCGGAGGCGGACGCCGAAGCCTTGGCCGGGTCTGCCGCAGGGGCCTTGGCTGCCGGCTTCACGGGGGTACGACGGCCGCCGCCGGTCAGGAACGCCAGGTCGGCTTCGAGCGCGGCGATGACCTCGGCGCGCGGGGCGCTGGCCTGCCGCACCGCGAGGCTGTACTGCGCGATCACCTCGAGATCGGTGAGCGGCACGGTGTCGTTCGGTCCAGAGTCAGGGGCCTGCGGCATGCGCTGAGCCTACTAGCGCGTGCGCGGGTCAGGAGGCGGACAGGACGGTGGCGGATCCCAGGACGGCGTCACCGTCGTACAGCACGGCGGACTGGCCCGGCGCGAGCGCGCGGGCGGGGGTGTGCAGCTGCAGCAGCCAGCCGTCGCCGTCGGCGGAGACGGTGCAGCCGTGGACCATCCCGTGCGCCCGCAGCTGCACCTGACAGCTCAACGGCAGCGCGCGGGGCTGAGACCACACGGGCGACCCTGTTCGCACCGTCGACACCTCCAGCGCCGCCGCCGACCCAACGGTCACGGTCCGGCTCACCGGCTCGACGGACAGCACGTAGCGCGGACGCCCGTCCCCCGCCGGGACGGTGAGCGCCAGGCCGCGGCGCTGCCCGACGGTGTAGGCGTAGGCCCCGTCGTGCTCCCCCACGACCGCGCCGGTCAGGGCGTCGACGACGGGGCCGGGCTGCGAGCCGAGCCGGTCGCGCAGGAAGCCCGCGGTGTCGCCGTCGGCGATGAAGCAGATGTCGTGCGAGTCGGCCTTGTCGGCCACCCCGAGGCCGCGCTCTCGGGCGATCTGCCGCACCTGCTCCTTGGTCAGGTCGCCGAGCGGGAGCACCGTCGCCGTGAGCTGCGCCGGGGTGAGGACGCCGAGCACGTAGCTCTGGTCCTTGTCGGCATCGGCCGACCGCGCCAGCGCGCCGTCGTGCAGGCGTGCGTGGTGACCGGTGACGACCGCGTCGAAGCCGAGCGCGAGGGCGCGGTCCAGGACAGCGGTGAACTTGACCTTCTCGTTGCACCGCAAGCAGGGGTTGGGCGTCCGCCCCGCGGCGTACTCCGCCACGAAGTCGTCGATGACGTCGGCGCGGAAGCGCTCGGCGAGATCCCAGACGTAGAAGGGGATCCCGAGCACGTCGGCGACCCGAGCCGCGTCACGCGCGTCCTCCCGTGAGCAGCACCCGCGCGCCCCCGATCGCAGTTGCGCAGGCGCCTCCGACAGAGCCAGGTGGACGGCGGTCACCTCGTGACCGGCGTCCACGGCCAGAGCCGCCGCGACCGCGGAGTCGACACCCCCGGACAGCGCGGCGAGCAGCCTCATCGGGACGGCACGCGACGCGCGCGCTCCACGACTGCCGGCAGCACCTCGACCAGCGCGTCGACGTCCGCGGCCGTGGAGGTGTGGCCGAGCGAGAACCGCAACGACGACCGGGCCTGCTCCTGCTCCTGTCCCATGGCGACGAGCACGTGGGACGGCCGGGCGACACCGCTGGAGCAGGCCGAGCCGGTCGACACCTCGACCCCCTTCGCGTCGAGCAGGAGCAGCAGGGAGTCGCCCTCACAGCCGGGGAAGGAGAAGTGCGCGTTGCCCGGCAGGCGATCGGCCGGGTCGCCGTTGTAGACCGCGTCCGGCACCGCCTGCCGCACCCGCCGCACCAGGTCGTCGCGCAGGGCGGCCAGTCGCGCCGCGGTCTCCGCCCGTCGCTCGACCGCCAGCGTCGTGGCGACCGCGAGACCCGCGATCGCGGCGGTGTCGAGGGTGCCCGAGCGGACGTCACGCTCCTGACCACCCCCGTGCAGCAGCGGCGTGCACGAGACGTCCCGACCGAGCAGCAGGGCACCGACGCCCAGCGGTCCGCCGAGCTTGTGCCCCGACAGCGTCAGCGCGTCGACCCCGCTGGCCGTGACGTCGACCGGCAGGACGCCGACGGCCTGCACCGCGTCGGTGTGGAACGGGACGCCGCCCTCGTGCGCCACCGCTGCGAGGGCGACCACGTCCTGCACGGTGCCGACCTCGTTGTTGGCCCACATCACCGTCACGAGAGCGACGCGGTCGTCGAGCTCCGCCTGCAGCTGCGCCGGGTCGACGCGGCCGAGCGCGTCGACCTCGAGCCAGGTGACCTCGGCGTCCTCATGGGTCATCAGCCACAGCACGGCGTCGAGGACCGCGTGGTGCTCGACGCCGGAGGCGAGGATGCGGACCCGCTTCGGGTCGGCCGCCCGCCGAGCCCAGAACAGCCCCTTGACCGCGAGGTTGTCGCTCTCGGTCCCCCCCGACGTGAAGATCACCTCGGACGGGCGGGCGCCGAGCGCTGCGGCGAGCGCCTCGCGAGACTCCTCGACGGTACGGCGGGAACGCCGACCGGAGGTGTGCAGCGAGCTCGCGTTGCCCACGCCGGCCATCTGCTCGACGACGGCCGCGACCGCCTCGGGGAGCATGGGCGTCGAGGCCGCATGGTCGAGATAGGCCACGTCAGGAGCGTAGTCGCGGTCAGCCGATCAGGACGCGCCCGGTGAGCTCTGCCCCGTCCGGGAGCTCACCGTGCTCGGCCACGACGACCTGGGAGGGGAGGACGCCCGTCGCGGCGCGGATGTCGCGGGCGACCGCGACGGCCACGTCCGAGGCGTCCTCGTCCGCCTTGGGCACGACGTGCACGATCAGGTCGGTGTGCTCGCCCCGGGCGCTCGGCGCCACGACGACCCGCCAGTCGTCGACGTCGGACCGGCCCAGGAGGGCGCCGGCGACGCCACGCAGGTCGACGCCCCGCCGCCCCGAGCGCAGGCCCAGGTCCGGCACGAGGGCGCGGCGCTGGACGCCGGTCACGCGCGGCACGGTGCGCGAGCAGGCCGAGCACACCGCTGTCTCGATGCCGTCGGCGAGATCCGCCGTGCGCCAGCGCAACAGGGCACTGCCGCGCATGCCGAGCTGGGTCAGCACCACCTCACCCGCGCCACGCACGCCGGTCTCGCCCGACTCGGCGTTGACCAGCTGGACGAGCTCGAGGTCGGGGTAGGTGTGCAGCCCGCGCCCCCCTGCGGCGCACTCGCCCCACATCAGTCGGTGACCGTCCGGGACGTGCACCCCAAGCGCCTTGGCGCGCACACCGGCGCGGGTGAGGGCAGCAGCGACCTGCGCGCGTTCGGCGTCGGTGGGCGCCCCGACGAGCAGCAGCGTGGTGACCGCACCCAGGGGCGCCTCGGCCTCGTCGAGGTCGTCGAGGAGGTCAGCGGCCCGGGCCGTGGGCAGGGCGAGGACGGTGGCCGGCAGCAGCCGGAGCGCCGCCCCGAGGGCCTCGACCTCGTCGGCGACGACCAGGGCCGGCGAGCCGGCGCCGAGCGCAGCGAGCTCGAGGGCCTGCACCTGCGACGACGGACCGGTCGGGAGCCCGGCGACGAGCACGTCCGCCCGGGTCAGGCCCAGGACCTCCCACAACCGCGCTCCCGCGCGGGCGATGACGTCCAGGTCGCTGCGCGTGCTCGCGACGGGGAAGCGCAGTCCCAGACCGGCGTACACGAAGGTCGTGGGTCGGGTGTCCGCCTCCACCACGGCGCGGTAGGAGCCCGGCCGCATCACGCGGCTGGTGAGCGCCCGACGCAGCTTCGGTCCGTCGGTGTGCAGTGCCCAGCCCGACTCGCCGGCCTGCAGGACGAGGCCGGCGGCGCTCGCGGGGTCGCCGTCGGGGCAGAGGTCACGCTCGCCCACAGCGGGCAGCTTCTCCAGCGCCGCAGCCGTGGTCAGCGTGGCCGCGGGCGTGCCGAGGGCCTTGAGCCGGTCCCGCCAGTACGGCGAGAAGGGTCCGATCGCGTCGACCACCTGGGTCTTGAGGGCGCGACCCTGCGCCTGAGCCTGCTGCTTGTCCGACCGGCGATCCCATGGCATGGGGCGAGTCTAGGGAGCGCCTCGTGGGAGGCGGGTGGGAAGAACGTGGGAGGCTCGCTCCATGACGCGATGGACCCCCGCCGACCTGCCCGACCAGAGCGGACGGATCGCCCTCGTCACGGGAGCGAACTCCGGCCTGGGCTTCTGGACCACGGTCGAGCTCGCGCGGCGGGGCGCCCGGGTGCTCATGGCCTGCCGCAACCCGAGCAAGGCCCAGGACGCGCTGGCGCGGGTACGCGGTGAGGTCACCGGCGCCAACGTGGAGCTCGTGGCCATGGACCTCGCCTCGTTGGCGAGCGTCGCCGAGGCGGCTGAGGAGGTGCGCGGCCGGGTCACGCACCTGGACCTGCTCGTCAACAACGCCGGGATCATGGCCGTCCCGCAGGGCCGGACGGTCGACGGCTTCGAGCTGCAGCTCGGCACCAACCACTTCGGCCACTTCGCCCTGACGGGTCGACTGCTTGCCTTGCTGCGCAACGGGAACGCGCCGCGCGTCGTCACGGTGGCGAGCGGTGCGCACGTCATCGGCCGGATGGACTTCGACGACCTCGGCGCCGACCGCAGCTACCACCGGTGGCGCCGCTACGGGCAGTCCAAGCTCGCCAACCTGCTGTTCACCGCGGAGCTGGACCGGCGCGCGCACGGGGTCCTGCTCGCCGCCGCCGCGCACCCGGGCTATGCCTCGACGCACCTGCAGCAGGGGCAGGGACAGGCGGCCTTCGAGGCGCTCATGAAGGTGGGCAACCGGGTGCTGGCGCAGAGCGACCAGCAAGGTGCGTGGCCGCAGCTCTACGCCGCGACGATGCCCGACGTGCAGGGCGGCGACTACTACGGGCCCCACCTGTTCGACCTGCGCGGTCACCCGAAGAAGGCGTCCACCACGCGGCACGCCCGCAGCCTCGGCGACGCCCGCCGCCTGTGGGAGGTCAGCGAGGACCTGACCGGCGTCCACTACGACCTGTAGACCGCCCCCAACGCGCCCGGGTTCTCTCGTTTCCCCAGCACGGGAGTGCTGGGGAGACGAGGAACCTCAGAGCCTGCTAGCCCTTGCGCTTGGTGATCTCCTCGGTCAGCGCGGGGACGACCGTGTTGAGGTCACCGACGAGGCCGAAGTCGGCGAGCTCGAAGATCGGCGCCTCGGGGTCCTTGTTGATCGCGACGATGGTCTTGCTCGTCTGCATGCCGGCGCGGTGCTGGATGGCGCCGGAGATGCCCGCCGCGATGTAGAGCTGCGGCGAGACCGTCCGACCGGTCTGGCCGACCTGGTTCTGGTGGGGGTACCAGCCGGCGTCGGTCGCGGCGCGCGAGGCACCGACGGCCGCACCGAGGGAGTCGGCGAGCGCCTCGATGATCGAGAAGTTCTCGCTGCTGCCGACGCCACGGCCGCCGGAGACGACGATGCTGGCCTCGCCGAGGTCGGGGCGACCGCCCTTGGCCTCGACGACCCGCTCGGTGACACGGGCGGCCTTGTCGGCGTCGGACGCACTCACGCTGACGTTCTCGACCGTGCCGGAGCCGGCACCCTCGACGGGGGCGGTGGAGTTCGCGCGGACGGCGACGATCGGGGTGCCGGTCGCGACCTTGCTCGACACGACGACCGACCCGCCGAAGATCGGCTGCTCGGCGACGAGGTCGGTGCTGAGCCCGACAGCGTCCGTGAGCAGGCCGCCACCGGTCTTGACCGCGAGGCGGGCCGCGATCTCCTTGCCCTCGGCCGTGGCCGGGACGAGGACGGCGACGGGGCTGGCCGAGCCGACGAGCTGCGCGAGCAGCGCCGCCTTCGGGCCGACGAGGTAGTCGTCGTGGTCGCTGGACTCGTCGACGTAGAGCTTGTCGGCGCCGTAGCTCGTCAGCGCGTCGACCGCCTTGCTCGCGCCGGCGCCGAGGACGACGGCGGACGGGCTGCCGAGCGTCTTGGCGAGGGCGAGCAGCTCGAAGCTGACCTTCTTGGGGGTTCCGTCGACGTGCTCGACGAGAACGAGGACCTCAGTCATGGGTGTTTCCAGCTCTCTTGTCGACGACTCAGACGAACTTCTGGGAGGCGAGGAACTCAGCGACCTTGGCGCCGCCGTCACCCTCGTCCTTGACGACCTGTCCCGCCTGGCGCGGCGGCTTGTTCGCGAACGACACGACCTGCGACGGCGCGGAGGCCAGGCCCACGGCGCCGGCGTCGAGGCCGGTGTCGGCGAGGGACTTCGTGTCGAGCGGCTTGCTCTTCGCAGCCATGATCCCCTTGAAGGAGGGGTACCGCGGCTCGTTGATCTTCTCCATCACGCTGACGATCGCCGGCGTGCTGGCGGTCACCACGGCGTAGCCGTTGTCGGTCTGGCGCTCGATGGTCGCCGTACCGCCCTCGACGGTGAGCTTGCGCGCACCCGTCAGCTGCGGCAGGCCGAGGCGCTCGGACAGCAGCGCGCCCATGATCGCCATGCGGGAGTCGGTCGCCTCGGACCCGGCGATGACCAGGTCGTACTCGAGGCCCTCGAGGACCTTGGCGATCGCGGCAGAGGTCTGCACGGCGTCGCTGCCCTTGAGGGCGTCGTCGCTCAGGTGCACGGCCTTGTCGGCTCCCATCGACAGCGCCTTGCGGATGGTCTCGACGGCGCGCTCGGGACCCATCGTGAGGATGGTGACCTCACCGCCCTGGGCCTCCTTGAGCCGCAGCGCCTCCTCCACGGCGTACTCGTCGATCTCGTTCATGACGACGTCGACCGACGCGCGGTCCAGCGTCTTGTCCGACTCGTTGAGCTTGCGCTCGGCCCAGGTGTCCGGGACCTGCTTCACCAGTACGACGATGTTCATGATCGGGCTGCCGACCTCCGGCTCACGACCGCGCGGCGGGCCCGCGCGGGATCCTGCTGTCGAGGATGGGGGACACGCTATCGGCGCACACCTCGGCGCCGGTCACCGCCCTCGTCGTCCGAGTGTTACCCGTCGGTAGCAAGACGGCAACCGCGCGGCGCGTGACCTCCGCCACTGACCGGTCTCGGCCAGGTCGTCTCGGCAAGGTCGTCTCGGCAAGGTCGTCTCTGCAGAGTCGTCTCGGCAGCCCTACGAACCGGTGAACGTCGCCTTGCCCGGGCCGTTCTCGACGAAGCTGCGCATCCCGGCCTTCTGGTCGTCCGTGGCGAACAGCCCGGCGAACAGCGCGGACTCCAAGCGGAGCCCGGCGTCCAGGTCGAGCTCGAGGCCCTCGTTGATGGCCTGCTTGGCGGCACGCAGGGCGATCGCCGGGCCGGTGACCCAGCGGCTGCACAGCTCGCGGGCTGCGGTGTAGACGTCCGCGTCCGGGACGACCCTGTCCGCGATGCCGAGGGCGAGCGCCTCGTCGGCCTTGACGAAGCGACCGCTGAACACCAGGTCCTTCGCCCTCGCCGGACCGACCAGGCGCGTGAGGCGCTGCGTGCCGCCGGCACCGGGGATGACACCGAGCAGGATCTCCGGGACGCCGACCTGGGCGCTCTCGCCGAGCACCCGGAAGTCCGCGGTGAGCGCGAGCTCGAAGCCGCCGCCGAGGGCGAAGCCGGTGACGGCGGCGACCACGGGCTTGGGCAGGGTCGCGACGCTGCGGAACACCTCCTGCAGGGCCGTGGCGTAGGGCAGCATCTGGGCGTAGGAGATGGTCTCCATCTCCTTGATGTCGGCGCCCGCCGCGAACACCCGCTCCCCGCCGTACAGGATGACCGCGCGCACGTCGTCGCGGCTGCCCGCCTCCGCAGCGGCCTCGCGCAGTTCGGTCTGGATCTGGCTGTTGATGGCGTTCATCTTGGGCCGGTCCAGGCGGATCGTCCCGATCCCGCCGTCGACCTCGAGGCGTACGAACTCACCCATGTCTGATGCTCCTCCTGGTGTGCCGACGGTGTACCGACCGTGCCGACTGTGCCGAGTTGAGCCGGCGAACGCCTGCCGGGACGTCCGGACCCTACGCTCGTCCCGTGTTTCGCGACTCACGCGGTGTGGTCCACACCGTCAGCTCGGCCGATCCGCTCGAGGACCTCCCGGCGGAAGCCGCCGCCACGCTGGCGGCTGCCGTCCTGGTGCCATCAGGGGGCGACCTCGGTGGCGCGCTGGAGCGGTGCGACGCGATCCGCACGCTCGTCGACCGCTGGCAGGACGCGTTCTTCGCCGCGCTGCCGACCGACATCGACCTGGAGGAGGAGGCGCGCTGGGCCGCCGAGTCCGGGCTGTCGCTCGACGACGTCGAGGGTGACTGGGACGACGAGGACGACGACAGCGCCTGGGACGTCGAGCCGGACCAGAGCCCGGGGCAGCTCGGTCTCGACGAGATCGACCTGTCCGAGCTGACACCGCTGGACGACGAGCCGGAGGAGCTGTTCGGGCTCGAGCCGGTCCCGGAGGTCGAGGTGCTCGGCGAGGACCTGGTCGCGGAGCTGGAGCGGTCCCTGCTGCTGCTCCCGCTCCGGGTGCGCCTCGAAGCGCTCGTCGCGGCGGCCAACCTCGTGGACGCGTGGGCCGACCTGTACGCCGATCACGAGAAGTGCCTGGGCCACCTGCTCCTCCGGCACGGACAGGTAGCGGGTACGGCGGACCTGTCGCACGAGGAGCTCGTGGACGAGCACGCGCGCCGCCACGCCGGCCTCCCCGGTCATCCCTGATGCCGCGTCCCCGCGCGACCCGACCGACGTGGACCACCGTCAACGTGGACGGCGAGGACGTCCGCGTCATGGAGGCCGGAACGGGAGATCCCCTGCTGTTCCTGCACGGCTGGGGCCTCGGACCCCAGACCTACGCGGACGGGATCCTGCGTCTCACGGCCGCCGGGGTGCGGGTGATCGCCCCTGCACTCCCTGGCTTTGCCGGCAGCGACAGCCCACCGCTGCACGAGATCGACCTCCCGTCGTACGCGCGTCGCATCGGGCGGCTGCTCGACGTCATGCACCTCGAGCCCGCCTTCGTGGCGGGGCACTCGTTCGGTGGGGGCGTCGCCCTGCAGCTGGCCACCGACCGGCCGGACCGGGTGCGCTCGCTCACCCTCATCAACTCCGTCGGCGGCGCCCCCGGTCGGCGGGTCGGGCTCGTGGACGCGTCCTGGCTGCGCTGGGCCCTCGGCACGGTGGGCGAGCTGTCCCCGCGGGCCGTCGCCCGGTCGGCTCCCTCGATGCTGCGCACCCTGGTCCCCAACCTGGTACGTCGACCGCTGACGTCCCTGCTCACGGCACGCCTGGCGGTGACGGCGAACCTCGCCGACGAGGCGGCTGCGCTCGTGGGGTCGGGGCTACCGGTCCTGTTCATCTGGGGCGACGACGACAAGCTCATCCTTCCCGGAGCGCTGGCCGATGTGGCCGGCAGCCTGCCGAGCGAGACGGTCCGCGGACGCCACGGCTGGCTGCTGGCACAGCCCGAGGAGTTCGCGTCCCTCCTGCAGAACGCCCTCGTCGTCCACGCGATGCTCGAACGCAGCAGACGCGGGCAGTCCCTGGTCCTTCCCGAGGGCTCGTCCCTGGCCGACCTGCTCCCGCGCGAGCGCCGCTCGGCCACGCGTCCCCGCGGACCGCGCCCCTCTCCGTCGTAGGGTGCGCCCGTGACCGACGTCCGCCCGTGGCCCGGCGCGCCCACCCCCCTGGGCGCCCGGTGGGACGGCGAGGGCACGAACGTCGCCCTGTTCAGCCAGGGCGCCGAGGCCGTCGACCTCTGCCTGTTCGACGACGCCGGGCGCGAGAGCAGGATCGCGCTCGAGGAGACGACCCACCACGTCTGGCACGGCTACCTCCCGCAGGTCGGGCCGGGGCAGCGCTACGGCTTCCGGGTGGACGGTCCCTACGACCCTGACCGCGGACTGCGCTTCAACCCGAGCAAGCTGCTCGTCGATCCCTACGCCCGTGCGCTCGACGGCGACTTCGTCCTGCACGACGCGGTGCTCGGCGAGCACCGCAACAACACCGACCCCACCGGCCACCAGGACCACCGCGACAGCGCGCCGTACGTGCCGAAGTCCGTCGTCGTCCATGACGCCTTCCCGTGGGGCGCGGACCACCACCGCCCGCACCACGCGTGGTCCGACACCGTGATCTACGAGCTGCACGTGCGCGGCTTCACCATGCGCCACCCCGACATCCCCGCGCACCTGCGCGGCACGTACGCCGGGCTCGCCCACCCAGCCGCGATCGCGCACCTGCAGCGCCTGGGGGTGACCGCCGTGGAGCTGATGCCGGTGCACCACTTCGTGAGCGAGCCGCACCTGCTGCGGCGCGGGCTGACCAACTACTGGGGCTACAACTCCCTGGGCTACTTCGCCCCTCATGCGGGCTTCAGCGCCAGTGGTTCGCGGGGTGAGCAGGTGCGCGAGTTCAAGGCCATGGTCCGCGCACTGCACGCCGCGGGGATGGAGGTGCTGCTCGACGTGGTCTACAACCACACCGCCGAGGGGGACGCGACCGGACCGACGCTGTCGTTCCGCGGCATCGACAACGCGCACTACTACCGGCTGGAGGCCGATCGGGCGCGCTACCGCGACTACACCGGCTGCGGCAACACCCTCGACGCCCGCAACCCGCACGTCCTGCAGCTGCTCATGGACTCCCTGCGGTACTGGGTGACCGAGATGCAGGTCGACGGCTTCCGCTTCGACCTGGCCTCCGCGCTTGCCCGGTCGATGCACGACGTGGACAAGCTGTCGGCGTTCTTCGACGTGATCCAGCAGGACCCCGTGGTGTCGCAGGTGAAGCTGATCGCCGAGCCGTGGGACGTGGGCGAGGGCGGCTACCAGGTCGGGGAGTTCCCGCCCCTGTGGACCGAGTGGAACGGCAAGTACCGCGACACCGTGCGGGACGCCTGGCGGGGCGAGAAGGCCGGGGTCCGGGAGCTCGCCTACCGGCTGTCCGGTTCGAGTGACCTCTACCAGGACGACGGCCGCCGTCCCTACGCGTCGATCAACTTCGTCACGGCCCACGACGGGTTCACCCTGCGTGACCTGACGACGTACGAGGTGAAGCGCAACGACGCCAACGGGGAGGACGGGCGTGATGGCGAGTCGCACAACCGCTCGTGGAACTGCGGGGTGGAGGGGGAGACCGACGACCCGGACGTCGGTGCCCTGCGCCTGCGGCAGGTGAAGAACCTGCTCTCGACGCTGCTGCTTTCGACCGGCGTGCCGATGATCACGATGGGCGACGAGCTCTGGCGCACCCAGGGCGGCAACAACAACGCCTACTGCCAGGACAACGAGGTCTCGTGGGTCGACTGGGACCTCCCCCCGGAGGCCGTCGAGGTGCGCGACCTGGTGGCGACGCTCGTCGCCCTGCGCCGCGAGCACCCGGTGTTCCGGCAGCAGGCGTTCTTCAGCGGCCGCTCCGTGGCCGCAGACGGGGTGAAGGACGTTGCCTGGTTCGGGGCGGACGGTGCAGAGCTGTCCGACGAGCAGTGGTTCGACGCCGAGCAGCAGACGCTCGTCATGTACCTCGACGGCCGGGGCATCCGCAGCCGCGGGCCGCGTGGGGAGCGGGTCGAGGACGACAGCTTCGTGCTCGTGCTCCACCTGGGCGCCGACGACGTGGACGTGCGCCTTCCTTCGGAACCGTGGGCGGCGTCGTACGTGCTGGCCGTGGACACCGGGACCAGCCAGGCGATCGAGACCGGCAGGCGGGTGACCGGTCGGTCCGTGCTGCTGCTGCGGGCACTGCGCGACTGACGGCTCAGCGGCTGCGCGAGGCGTCCCGCCGGTCGGCATCGGGCAGCACGATGGCCGCGTCGGCCACCCGCGCGCTCGGCACGGAGGGGGCCCGCCCACGCCTCTTGTCGACGTACATCGCAGCGTCGGCGTCCGCCACCGCACCCGACAGCCCGCGTACGACGGTGACCGGCGCCCAGCCGAAGGAGCCGGACACCCCGGCCGCGGAGAGCGCGGAGCGCAGCTGCTCGACCCGTTCAGGGGCGGCCGCCTCGTCACAGCTGCGCAGGAGCACCGCGAACTCGTCGCCGCCGAGGCGCGCCACGACGTCGTGCGACCGGACGCCCGAGGTGAGGGCGTGGGCGGCGAGGCACAGGTGCTCGTCACCGGCAGCATGGCCGAGGCTGTCGTTGACCGCCTTGAGCTGGTCGAGGTCGACCATGACCAGCACCGTCGGGTCGGCGAACTGCGCGAACCGCGGGGCCTCCTCGGCCAGCACCCGGTCCCAGGCCCGACGGTTGGGCAGGCCGGTGAGCGCGTCGACGTCCGCATCCGCGATGGCCCGCAGCGCGCTGTCCCGCGCCTCGTTGCGCGCCCGCTCCGCCCCGAGGACGAGGCCGAGCAGGTCACCGAGCAGCGCCAGGAGCGGCTCCGCCGTGGCCAGCGCGCTGTGGACGCCCTGAGGCGCCGGGTCGAGCCCGCAGATGGCTCCGAACAGCGTCCCGTCGGCCTCGTCGATGCGCGCGCCGCCGTACGCGCCGATCGGGACGACGGCGTTGACGGCGGCTGTCGCGTAGGCGTGCACCGCCTGGGTGTCCGGGGCGACCGAGGGCGCGGACCCGTCGGCCATGTGCTGGCACAGGCTGTCGGCCCAGGGGTGGGACTCCCCGCGTCGCAGGCCGTAGGTGTTCTCGTCGAGGTAGAGGTAGGTCTGCCGCCCGTTCTCGACGCGGGTGATCGCCCAGAAGCCGAGGGGGACGTGCTCGTGCAGGTACCGCAGCACCACGTGCGAGGCCTCGTCGAAGGTGGCCGTGGGAAGCATCGCGTCGGGCACGGGACCTCCTCTCGAGGTCGGGGGGACACCTTCACTGTCGGCGGTATGCGACCCGGCCCGCGTGCCCGGACGCCGATCGGGCCAAGACCCCCCGAGATGACCAGGGCCTCGGGACTAGTCCCGAGGCTCACCCAGGGGGACGCGCAGCACCGTCTCCCACCCGACGTCGCGGCGCACCGTCAGCTCGAGGACGTCGAGTCCGACCACGAGCGGCAGCAGGGGTCGGACCGCGTCGACCACGGCATCGACGTCACCGCCCTGTCGCACCCGCGCGATCGACAGGTGCGGCTGACGCAGGGGCGCACCGAGCCGCTCCGCCAGCGCGACCGGGACGCTGTCGTCGGACAGCAGGGCGTGCACCACCGTGCGCCGCCGGACGTCCTGGCGGAAGCACGCGGGGCCGGTGAGGCGCACCGGTCGCGCGGCGACGGAGGCCGCGGCCGCGTGCACCTGCTCGATCCGCGACTCGGCGTCCGGCAGCCACGGGTACCCGAGGCTGATGTGCGCCGGCTCGAGCAGGGCCACTCCCGGCATCCCCCGGACCGCGTCCAGCAGGACCTCGGCCTCCGGCACGACGAGGAACAGCGCCGACAGGGCAGCAGGCACCCGGTCGGGAGTCAGGCCTGGGCGAGCAGGCCGAGCTCCGCGTCGCCCGGGAGCAGGTCGTGGTGGGGCAGCACGCGGACGGTGTAGCCGTAGGCACCGGCGCGGTCGAGCGGCACGGCCCCCTCGTACCGGGGAAGTCCGTCGTCGCCGCTGCCGACGGCCGCGAGCGGCACGTAGACCGGTCGGTGCAGGTCGTCGTGCTCGTCCACGCGGCCGTAGACCGCCTGGACGACGACGTCCGTCGGCTGCAGGCCGGCCAGGTCGACCGTGGCCCGCAGGGTCAACGTCGAGCCGACCGCGGGGGCGTCGCCGAGCCCACCGCCCTCGACGTGCAGCACGCGCACCTGCGACCACGTCGCGCTGACGTGCGAGCGCCAGGCGGCCAGCTCCCTCGCGGGCCCGAACCCCTGCGTGGACAGGGAGGCCGACGCGGCCGCAGCCGGCGTGTAGAGGTGGTGCACGTAGTCGCGCACCATGCGACTGGCCAGCACCTTCGGCCCCAACGACTGCAGGGTGTGCCGCACCATCTCGACCCAGCGCTGCGGCACGCCACGGTCGTCGACGTCGTAGAAGCGGGTCCGGACCTGGTTCTCGACCAGGTCGTAGAACGCGGCCGCCTCGAGGTCGTCACGCCGCTCGGGGTCGGTCACGCCGTCGGCCGTCGGGATGGCCCAGCCGTTCTCGCCGTCGTACATCTCGTCCCACCAGCCGTCGAGGATCGACAGGTTGAGACCGCCGTTGAGGGCGCTCTTCATGCCGGAGGTCCCACATGCCTCGAGCGGGCGCAGCGGGTTGTTCAGCCAGACGTCGCACCCGCCGTACAGGTAGCGCGCCATGCCGATGTCGTAGTCGGGCAGGAACGCGATGCGGTGCCGGACCTCGTGCTGGTCGGCGAACCGGACGATCTGCTGGATCAGCTCCTTGCCACCGTCGTCGGCGGGGTGGCTCTTGCCCGCGATGACCAGCTGCACCGGCCGGTCCGGGTCGAGCAGCATGGCCTTGAGCCGCTCGGGGTCGCGCATCATGAGCGTCAGCCGCTTGTACGACGGGACGCGACGCGCGAAGCCGATCGTGAGGACGTCCGGGTCGAAGGCCTTCGCGGTCCAGCCGAGCTCGGCCTCGGTCGCTCCCCGCTGCAGCCACGACTCGCGCAGGCGACGCCGCACCTCCTGCACGAGGCGGGCGCGAAGGGCCCGCCGGGTCTCCCACACGGAGGTGTCGGCGACCTTGGCGATCTCCTCCCAGCCCTGGGCCTCGGTCGTGAGTGACGTCCCGATCTCGCGCTCGGCGAGCTCCAGGACCTCGCGCGACACCCAGGTCGGCGCGTGCACGCCGTTGGTGATGCTGCTGATCGGCACCTCCGCGGTGTCGAACCCGGGCCAGAGCCCGGCGAACATCTCGCGGCTGACGATGCCGTGCAGCTTGGCGACGCCGTTGCGCCGCTGCGCGAGGCGCAGGCCCATGTGCGCCATGTTGAAGACGGTGGGGTCCTCCTCGGCGCCGAGCTCCAGCACCCGCTCCAGCGGGACGCCGGACAGCGCCCCACCGGCGAAGACACCGGTCAGCAGGTCCTTGGGGAACCGGTCGATGCCGGCGGGGACAGGGGTGTGCGTGGTGAAGACCGTGCCTGCCCGCACTGCCTCGAGCGCCTCGTCGTAGGAGAGCCCGTCAGCGACGAGCTCACGGATCCGCTCGATGCCCAGGAACCCCGCGTGTCCCTCGTTGGTGTGGAACACCTCGGGCGCGGCCTCACCAGACAGCGCGGTCCACGCGCGGATCGCGCGCACACCGCCGATACCCAGGAGCAGCTCCTGCGCGAGCCGGTGGTCGCTGCCACCGCCGTACAGCCGGTCGGTGATCTGGCGCTCGGCCGGACCGTTGGCCTCGACATCACTGTCGAGCAGTAGCAGCGGCACGCGGCCGACCTGCGCCTTCCACACCTGCGCGTGCAGGGTCCGCCCCTCGGACAGCGGCACCGTGACCTCGAGCGGCAGCCCGCTGCTGTCACGCAGGAGGGTGAGCGGCAGGCCATGCGGGTCCAGCGGTGGGTAGCGCTCCTGCTGCCAGCCCTCGGCGTTGAGCGACTGCTTGAAGTACCCGGCGCGGTAGAGCAGGCCCACCCCGAGGATCGGCACCCCGAGGTCGGACGCTGCCTTGAGGTGGTCACCGGCGAGGATGCCGAGGCCACCGGAGTACTGCGGCAGCACCTCGGTGATGCCGAACTCCGGGGAGAAGTAGGCGATGCCGGCCGGCGCACCGGTCAGCGACTGGTACCACTTCGGCTCGGTCAGGTAGGTCTGCAGGTCCGCGTGGACCTCACCGAGCCGGGCGAGGAACGCCTCGTCGAGCGCCAGCTCACCGAGGCGGTCAGGGCTGACCTCGCCCAGCAGGCGCACGGGATCGCCTCCCACGGCGGTCCAGGCCTCGGGGTCGATGCTCGAGAACAGCTCGAGGCTGGGCGCGTGCCAGGACCACCTCAGGTTCATGACGAGCTCAGCCAACGGCGCCAACGGCGCGGGCAGGGCGAGGCGGACGGTGAACCTTCGGAGGGCTTTCACCCCGCTGACCCTAGCCACCCGCGACGCCGGTCTCAAACCTCGGCTCCGAACCGGACTCAGGCGCTTGCCCCCCGACGACGTGGGTACGGTCGTCGTGTGGTGGGACGCATCGTGATCACGAACGTCAGCCCGAGTGTGTCGTGTGGGGACTACCCCGCCGGCGCCGTGAGCGGGGAAGAGATCGTCGTCGGCGCAACGGTGTTCCGCGAGGGGCACGACGCCGTTGCGGCCAATGTGGTGGTCAAGCGACCTGGTGGCGGGCGCGCGCCCTTCCTGCGCCTGCAGCCAGGTCCGGACGACCACTGGACCGCGTCGTTCACCGCAGATGCCGAGGGCCTGTGGACCTTCGTCGTCGAGGGCTGGAGCGACCCGCTGGGCACCTGGTGGCACGACGCGCCGCTCAAGGTCGACGCGGGCGTCGACGTCGACGTGATGCTCGAGGAGGGCGCGCTGCTCTACGAGCGCGCAGCGGCAGGGGTCCCGAAGGCCTCGCGGTCTGCGGTGGAGTCCGCGGTCGCCGTCCTTCGCGACAGGGACCTCTCGCCGCAGGAGCGGATGACCGCGGCGACCACACCGGACCTGGTCGCCCTGCTGACCGCACACCCGGTCCGCGACCTGGTCACCGTCGCTCCCGCGCGCAAGGTCTGGGTCGACCGGCGCACCGCGCTCTACGGCAGCTGGTATGAGTTCTTCCCCCGCAGCGAGGGAGCGGTCGGGACCACCTCCGGCACGTTCCGCACCGCGATGGAGCGCCTGCCGGCCGTGGCGGACATGGGTTTCGACGTGCTCTACCTCCCGCCGATCCACCCGATCGGACGCGTCAACCGCAAGGGCCCCAACACCCCGGAGTTCCCCGGTGGCAAGCCGCACGACATCGCCGACACCGACCCCGGTTCGCCGTGGGCGATCGGGTCCGACGAGGGGGGTCACGACGCGATCCACCCCGAGCTCGGCACCCTCGAGGACTTCGACGCCTTCGTCGCGCGCTGTCGCGAGCTGGGGATGGAGGTGGCCCTCGACCTTGCCCTGCAGTGCGCACCGGACCACCCGTGGGCCAAGGAGCATCCCGAGTGGTTCACCACGCGGGCGGACGGGACCATCGCCTACGCGGAGAACCCGCCGAAGAAGTACCAGGACATCTACCCCATCAACTTCGACAACGACCCCGAGGGCCTCTACGCCGAGGTGCTGCGCGTCGTGCGCCACTGGGTCGCCCATGACGTGAAGATCTTCCGGGTCGACAACCCGCACACCAAGCCCCTGGTGTTCTGGGAGTGGCTCATCGCCGAGGTCAAGAAGACCGACCCCGACGTGCTGTTCCTCGCCGAGGCCTTCACCCGCCCGGCGATGATGCACGAGCTCGGTCGCATCGGCTTCACCCAGTCCTACACCTACTTCACCTGGCGCACCGAGAAGGTCGAGCTCCAGGAGTACGTCGAGGAGCTGGTCGAGTCCTCGTCGTACATGCGCCCGAACTTCTTCGTGAACACCCCCGACATCCTGCACGCGTCCCTGCAGTACGGCGGGCCGCCGATGTTCAAGGTGCGCGCGGTGCTCGCGGCCCTGCTGTCCCCGAGCTGGGGCGTCTACGCCGGGTACGAGCTCTACGAGCACGTCGCGGTGAAGCCGGGCAGCGAGGAGTACGCCGACTCCGAGAAGTACCAGCTGCGCCCACGCGACTGGAGCCAGCCGTCCCTCGCGCCCTACCTCACGCTGCTCAACCGCTGGCGCCGCGACCACCCCGCGCTGCAGTGGCTGACCAACGTCACCTTCCACGAGGTGGACAACGACGCTGTCCTCGCGTGGAGCAAGCGCACCGGCGACGACGTGGTCCTGGTGGTCGTCAGCCTCGACCCGCACGGGACGCGCGAGGCGACCGTGCGCCTGAACCTGCCCGCTCTCGGGGTCGGCTGGGACGACCAGGTCCTGGTCCGCGACGAGATCACCGGCAGCGAGTGGACCTGGGGCGCCGCCAACTACGTGCGACTGGACCCCTTCGACGAACCGGCGCACCTGCTCACCGTGCGCCGGGCACACCCCGTGAGCCAAGGACAGGTGGGCTAGATGGAGATGTACGACTCAGGACCCGACGAGCTGGTCTCCCTGGAGGAGTCCCGCGACCCGCTGTGGTTCAAGCGCGCGGTCTTCTACGAGGTCCTCGTGCGCGGCTTCGCCGACAGCAACAACGACGGCACCGGTGACCTGCGCGGCCTCATCGGCAAGCTCGACTACCTGCAGTGGCTGGGCGTCGACTGCATCTGGCTGCTGCCGATCTACCAGTCCCCGCTTCGGGACAACGGCTACGACATCAGCGACTACCTGTCGGTGCTGCCCGAGTTCGGCGACCTCGGCGACTTCGTCCAGCTCGTCGAGGCAGCCCACCAGCGCGGGATGCGCATCATCGCCGACCTCGTGATGAACCACAGCAGCGACGAGCACCCGTGGTTCCAGGCCAGCCGCAGCGACCCGGACGGTCCGTACGGCGACTACTACGTCTGGTCGGACAGCGACGAGCTGTACCCGGATGCGCGGATCATCTTCGTCGACACCGAGAAGTCGAACTGGACCTGGGACCCGGTGCGCCGGCAGTACTACTGGCACCGGTTCTTCAGCCACCAGCCCGACCTCAACTACGACTGCCCCGCCGTCTGTGACGCCATGATCGAGGTGCTGAAGTTCTGGCTGGACCTGGGCATCGACGGGTTCCGGCTCGACGCCGTGCCCTACCTGTTCGTCCGCGAGGGGACCAACGGGGAGAACCTCCCGGAGACCCACGAGTTCCTCAAGCGGGTGCGCAAGGAGGTGGACGAGCTCTACCCCGACCGGGTCATGCTCTGCGAGGCGAACCAGTGGCCGCAGGACGTCGTGGAGTACTTCGGAGCCGACGGCGACGAGTGCCAGATGGCCTTCCACTTCCCGCTGATGCCGCGGCTGTTCATGGCGGTGCGGCGCGAGTCGCGCTACCCCATCACCGAGATCCTGGCCCAGACCCCCGCGATCCCGGACAACTGCCAGTGGGGCATCTTCCTGCGCAACCACGACGAGCTCACCCTGGAGATGGTGACCGACGAGGAGCGCGACTACATGTACGAGGAGTACGCCAAGGACCCGCGCATGAAGTCCAACATCGGCATCGCCCGGCGGCTCGCGCCCCTGCTGGAGAACAGCCGAGACCAGATCGAGCTGTTCACCGGCCTGCTGCTGTCGCTGCCCGGCTCTCCGGTCCTGTACTACGGCGACGAGATCGGGATGGGGGACAACATCTACCTCGGCGACCGCGACGGCGTGCGCACTCCCATGCAGTGGAGCGCCGACCGCAACGGTGGGTTCTCCCTCGCCGACCCGCAGGCGATGTACCTCCCGCTGATCCTCGACCCCGTCTACGGCTACCAGGCGCTGAACGTCGACGCCCAGATGCGCTCGCCCTCCTCCCTGCTGCACTGGACCCGCAAGATGCTCACGGTGCGCAAGCAGCACCCGGTGTTCGGGATGGGGACCTACGAGGAGCTCGAGGCGTCGAACCCGTCGGTGCTCGCCTTCTGCCGCGAGTTCGGCGACGACCGCGTCGTCTGCGTCAACAACCTGTCGCGCTTCCCGCAACCGGTCGAGCTCGACCTGTCGCGCTACGAGGGGTGCACGCCCATCGAATTGACCGGCGGCGTGCCGTTCCCCGCCATCGGCGAGCTGCCCTACCTGCTGTCGCTCCCCGGGCACGGCTTCCTGTGGTTCGGCATCCAGGAGGCAACCACGTGACGGGCGACCTCGCCGTCTGGCTGACGCAGCAGCGCTGGTTCGGGGGCAAGGGGCGCGACATCGCCGGTGTGACCGAGGCGAGCTCCGCAGTGCTGAGGGCGGCGGAGCCCGAGGTCCGCCTGGTCGTCCTGCGCGTGGCGTTCGCCGACGGCGGTGTCGAGGACTACCAGCTGCTGGTCGGCCGGTCCCCGGAGGTCGAGGAGCGCCTCGAGCACGCGGTCATCAGCACCGGACCCGACGGCGTGACCTACGACGCGACCCATGACCCGACAGCGACCTCCCTGCTGCTGGAGCACCTCGCCGCCGGGGGCGACGTGGACGGGCTCACGTTCACCGCGGCGGCAGAGGTGGACGCCGCGCTACCCGGTCGGGTCATGACCGCCGAGCAGAGCAACACCTCTGTCGTCTACGGCGACGCCCTGATCCTCAAGCTGTTCCGTCGGCTGCAGCCCGGAGCCAACCCCGACATCGAGATCACCAAGGCGCTGGCCGACGAGGGCTGCACGTACGTCGCTCCCCCGCTGGCCTGGCTGGAGACCGAGGTCGACGGCGAGCAGACCACCCTGGGACTGCTGCAGCCGTTCCTGCGTGGTGCCAGTGAGGGCTGGGCCATGGCCACCGCGTCGGTGCGCGACCTGCTCGCCGAGCAGGACCTGCATGCCGACGAGGTCGGCGGCGACTTCGCCGGCGAGTCCGAGCGCCTCGGTCACGCCACGGGCGAGGTGCACCAGCTGATGGCACGCGCGCTCCGGTCGGCGACGGCCGGACCGCAGGAGTCCCGGGACACCGCCGACCAGCTGCGCGAGCGGCTCGACGCCGCCCTGCTGGTGACCTCCGAGCTCGCCGAGCACGCGGAGGCGATCCGCTCGGTGTACGCCCAGGTCGAGCGGCTGCAGGGCGACGTCCCGGTCCAGCGGGTCCACGGTGACCTGCACCTCGGCCAGGTCCTGCGGACCCAGGACGGTTGGGTGCTGCTGGACTTCGAAGGCGAGCCGATGCGGTCCCTCGCCGACCGGCGGGCCCTGATGAGCCCCCTGCGCGACGTGGCCGGGATGCTGCGGAGCTTCGACTACGCCGCGCACCACCTGCTCGCCGTACAGGACAGCACGCCCCAGCTCGCGTACCGCGCGAACGAGTGGGCAGACCGGAACCGTTCCGCCTTCTGCGACGGCTACGGCCGTGCGGTGGGCAACGACCCCCGCGACCAGGCCGTGCTGCTGCTCGCCTTCGAGCTCGACAAGGCGGTCTACGAAGTGGTCTACGAAGCGCGCAACCGACCGACGTGGCTGCCGGTGCCCCTGGCCTCGATCGCCCGTCTGCTGGGAGGCAGAGCATGAGCCGCAAGACGACCGACCTGACCGTCACCACCGAGCCGACCGTCACTCCCGGACCGACCGGGCCCACGGACGAGGAGCTCGAGCGCCTCGCCGGCGGCGCGCACCACGACCCGCACGGCGTGCTGGGCATGCACCCGCAGGGCAAGGGCTCGGTGATCCGGTCCCTGCGGCCCCTGGCCGAGAGCGTCGTCGCCGTCGTCGACGGCAAGCGACTGCCCCTGCAGCACCGGGCGTTCGGCGTCTGGGAGGTGCCGGTCGAAGGGCCGGTCCGCGACTACCGGCTCGACGTGACGTACGGCGGGACGACCTACCCCACCGACGACCCGTACCGGTTCCTGCCGACCCTCGGCGAGGTCGACCTGCACCTCATCGGCGAGGGTCGGCACGAGCACCTCTGGCAGGTCCTCGGCGCGCACGTCCGCCAGCTCGGGCAGGTCACCGGTGTGTCCTTCGCGGTGTGGGCGCCGAACGCCCGCGGCGTCCGCGTCGTCGGTGACTTCAACGGCTGGGACGGCGGTTCCCACCCGATGCGCTCGCTGGGCAGCAGCGGCGTGTGGGAGCTGTTCGTCCCGGACCTGCAGGCGGGCGCCCACTACAAGTTCCGGGTGCTGGGCGCTGACTCGGTCTGGCGCGACAAGGCCGACCCGCTCGCGCGGCAGACCGAGGTCCCCCCGCTGACCGCGTCGATCGTGGCCGCCTCGTCGTACACCTGGCAGGACGACGCCTGGCTCGCGCACCGGGACGCGACGCCGGCCCATGCCTCGCCGATGTCTGCCTACGAGGTGCATCTCGGTTCGTGGCGGGAGGGCCTGTCCTACGTCGAGCTCGCCGACCAGCTGGTGGAGTACGTCTCCTGGCTGGGCTACACCCACGTCGAGCTGCTGCCGGTCAGCGAGCACCCGTTCGGCGGCTCGTGGGGCTACCAGGTGTCGTCGTACTACGCGCCGACCTCACGGTTCGGCTCCCCCGACGAGTTCCGCTTCCTCGTCGACAAGCTCCACCAGGCCGGCATCGGGGTCATCATCGACTGGGTGCCCGCACACTTCCCGAAGGACGAGTTCGCCCTCGCCCGGTTCGACGGCACACCGCTCTACGAGCACGCCGACCCCCGCCGCGGGGAGCAGATGGACTGGGGCACCTACGTCTTCGACTTCGGCCGCAACGAGGTGCGCAACTTCCTCGTGGCCAACGCCGTCTACTGGCTCGAGGAGTTCCACATCGACGGGCTGCGCGTGGACGCGGTCGCCTCGATGCTCTACCTCGACTACTCCCGTGAGGACGGGCAGTGGGAGCCCAACGAGTACGGCGGTCGCGAGAACCTCGAGGCCGTCGCGTTCCTGCAGGAGATGAACTCCGTCGTCTACCGGCGCGTGCCGTCGGCGATGACGATCGCCGAGGAGTCGACCTCGTGGCCGGGCGTGACCCGCCCCACGCACCTGGGCGGCCTCGGTTTCGGGTTCAAGTGGAACATGGGCTGGATGCACGACTCGCTCGACTACGTCGCGCACGAGCCGATCTACCGGGGTTACCACCACCACCAGATGACCTTCTCGATGGTGTACGCCTACTCCGAGAACTACGTCCTGCCGATCAGCCACGACGAGGTCGTGCACGGCAAGGGCTCGCTGCTGCGCAAGATGCCCGGCGACCGGTGGCAGCAGCTCGCGGGCGTCCGCACCTACCTCGCGTTCATGTGGGCCCACCCGGGAAAGCAGCTGCTGTTCATGGGCTCGGAGTTCGCGCAGGAGTCGGAGTGGAGCGAGGCGCGCTCGCTCGACTGGTGGCTGATGGACCTGCCCGACCACCGCGGCGTTGCGCTGCTCGTCAAGGACCTCAACGAGACCTACCGGTCGACGTCGGCGCTGTGGTCGCTCGACACCGACCCTGCGGGCTTCGCCTGGATCGACGCCAACGACGCCAGTGGCAACGTGTTCTCCTTCCTGCGCTTCGGCTCCGACGGGTCAGCCCTGGCGTGCGTCGCGAACTTCGCGGGGATGCCGCACGAGGAGTACCGCCTCGGCCTGCCCTGGGCCGGGTCGTGGACCGAGGTGCTCAACACCGACGCCGAGGCGTACGCCGGCAGCGGTGTCGGCAACCTCGGCGCCGTGCACGCCACCGGTGAGGGCTGGCACGGCCAGCCCGCCTCGACGTCGCTGCGCGTGCCCCCGCTCGCGACGGTCTGGCTGCACTCCCCCGGCCCTGCGGCCTCAGCCGGAGGTCAGTAGAGAGCGTTGCTCAGGGAGCGGCGACCGGCGACGATCCGCTCGTCCTCCGGGTCGAGGACGCTGAACAGCTCGAGCAGGTGCACCCGCGCGCGGTCGCGCTCCTCGCCGGAGGTACGCCGGACGAAGGCGATCAGCCGGTCGATCGCCTGCTGGATCTGGTCACTGAGCACCTCCACGTCCGCGGCAGCGGTCTGGGAAGCGACATCGTCCGGCGCGGCCTGCGCGGCGGACAGGGTCGCCGCGGGCTCGAGGTGCGCGGCGCGCTGGAGCAGCGCTGCCCACGCCTTGCCGAGGACTGCCTCCGCGTCTCCGGGCTTGCGGGCCAGCAGGGCGTCATAGGCCGCCAGCGCGGCGGGGTAGTCCTCCGCGGCGAGCGCGTCCTCGGCGGCGAGCAGCTCCGGGTCGACGGGCGCGGGCGCGGGCGCCTCGGCGACCTCACTACCGAGTCCAGGGAGGCCGGACTGCTTCGCGGCGTCGAGGACCTGCTCGAGGAACTGCCGCAGCTGGGCCTCGGGCAGAGCGCCTTGGAAACCGGGGACCAGACGTCCACCGAGGGCGAGGAACACCGTCGGGATGCTCTGGATCTGCAGCTGGGTCGACAGCTCCTGGTTGGCGTCGACGTCGACCTTGGCCAGCACCCACGCACCGTTCGCCTCGACGGCGAGGCGCTCGAGGACCGGGCTGAGCTGCTTGCACGGACCGCACCACTCCGCCCAGAAGTCCACCAGGACGGGGACCTGCAGCGAGGTGCGCAGGACCTTGTCCTCGAACTCCTCCTGGGTGACGTCGAGGACGTACGGACTCGTGCTCGCGGGAGCGGCGGGCGCTCCCGCAGGGACGGCGGGCTTGGCCAGGCGGGACAGGTCCACGGCGCCGGCGATGTTCAGGTCTGTGGGACGTCGCTGCATGTCACTAGTCAACAGCACGCGACCCGCCGCTCGTTCCCGAGCGGCGGGTCGCGGGGAGTGCTGGGGTCATGCCCTCCGTGAGCTCAGACGCAGGGCGCCTGGTCGACGACGGTGCCGTTGACGTCCACGTGCACGGTCAGGCAGGCCGTCTCGGCCGAGGCCGGAACAGCAACAGCAGCAGCGGTACCGAGGAGCAGGGCAGCGACAGCGAGAACACGCTTCAAGGGGGTTACCTCCGTGTAGGACGCCGGCCGGTCTGGCCGGTCACTCCTGTCAACGGACCGCGCAGTGTGACCTCGCGCACCCTGTTCATGATCTTTTCTGTCGGCCTACGCTCGCAGGGTGCTGGACACCCGTGGTCGCGCCTTGCGGGACCTGCGCGTGTCCGTCACCGACCGCTGCAACTTCCGCTGCCCCTACTGCATGCCCCGGGAGCTGTTCGGGCCGGACCACGCGTTCCTCCCCCGGTCCGAGCTGCTGACCTACGAGGAGCTCGAGCGGGTCATCGGCACGTTCGTCGGGCTCGGCGTCACCAAGGTGCGGCTCACCGGCGGCGAACCACTGCTGCGTCGCGACCTCGAGGTCCTCGTCGCCCTGGTCGCGGCGATGCCCGGCGTCAAGGACCTCGCCCTCACCACCAACGGGTCGCTGCTGGCCGGCCGCGCGCAGAGCCTGCGGGAGGCCGGCCTGCACCGGGTCACCGTCTCGCTCGACTCCCTGGACCCCGACGCCTTCCAGCAGCTGTCCGACACCCGCGTCGAGCTGGCCACCGTCCTGAGGGGCATCGAGGCCGCCACCGCAGCGGGCCTGCCCGTGAAGCTGAACACCGTCCTGCAGCGCGGTGTCAACGACCAGGACCTGCTGCCACTGGCAGAGTTCGCCCGCGAGGGCGGCCACACCCTGCGCGTCATCGAGTACATGGACGTGGGCACGACCAACGGCTGGGTGCGCGACCAGGTCGTCCCGTCGGCCGAGGTGCGGGCGCGCCTGTCCGCCGTACACGCCCTGGAGCCGATCGGGGACGAGGGGACGGCCGAGCGGTGGAGGTACGCCGACGGTGCCGGCGAGGTCGGATTCGTGTCGTCGGTGACCAAGCCGTTCTGCGGTACCTGTGTGCGCGCACGGCTGACCGCGGTGGGCGAGCTGTTCACCTGCCTGTTCGCGGCGACCGGTACCGACCTGCGCGCCGTCCTGCGGGCCGGCGCCACGGACGACGAGCTGCGCGAGGCCGTTGCCGGGCGCTGGGCACGACGCGACGACCACTACTCCGAGCTGCGCGGTGCCGGGGTCACCGACCTGCCCAAGCCCGAGATGAGCTATCTCGGCGGCTGAGCGTGGCAGGCTGCGCCCGTGGACTGGAGCCTGCGAGGGTGCGCCCGCAAGGGCCACGTCACCTACGCCCCTGACGAGCCGGAGCTGCGCGACCGGTTGCACGTCCCGACCCCGGCCGGCGAGGCGTGGCGCTGCCTGCGCTGCGCCGACTTCGTCGTCGGTGAGCCGCACGGCTCCGGGCCGGCCGACCACGCGCCCGTCGTCCTGCGTGGCAAGGCGCTCAAGGACGCCACGATCCTGCGCGTGCTGGCGGTCGAGCGCGTCGTGCGCGGCCTGCTCCTCGCCGCCCTGGCCTACGGGGTCGTCTACTTCAAGAGCTCCCGCACGTCCCTGCAGCAGACGTTCGACAGGGCCATCCCCGCGGCCCGTCCCCTGGCGGACGTCTTCCACTACGACCTCGACGCCAGTCCCACGGTCGAGCACCTGCGCTCGGTGCTGAGCAGCTCGCAGCACACGCTCACCCTTGTCGCGGTGGCGCTGTTCGCCTACGCCGCACTGCAGCTGCTCGAGGGAGTGGGCCTGTGGCTGCTCACGCGCTGGGGGGAGTACGTCGCGGTCGTCGCCACCTCGGCGTTCCTCCCGCTGGAGGTGTACGAGCTGACGCACAAGGCCAGTCCCCTGAAGGCAGCGGCCCTGGTCATCAACCTGGTGGCCGTCGCCTACCTGGTGCTGAGCAAGCGGTTGTTCGGGGTGCGCGGTGGGCACGCGGCGTTCGAGGCAGAGCGCAACGCCATGTCCCTGCTCGAGGTCGAGGCCTCCGCCCTCTCGGTCGACGGCAAGCACCGCTAGCCGCGCAGGTGCTCCTCGACCGCGTCGACCTTGCGCGTCATGGCCTCGGTCACTCCCTCGCGCAGGTCAGCCTTGAGGACCAGCGACACCCTGGGTGACACCGCCGCGACCGCCAGGGTCGCGGCCTTGACGACCGCCATCACCTCGTCCCAGTCACCCTCGACGTTGGTGAACATCGCGTTGGTCTCGTGCGGCAGCCCCGAGTCGCGGACGACGCGGACCGCTGCCGCCACGGCCGCGGCCATCGAGCCGGAGTCGTCCCCGACGGCGGGGGCGACGGAGAAGGCGACGAGCAAGCTCACGGTGTGCTCCTTGAGGTCGGGTGTGCCAGTGTCCCCCCATGCAGATCCGCGTACCCGATGGCCGGTCCCTCGACGTCCTGGACACCGGCGGTCCCGGCGTACCCGTCGTCTTCCACTCCGGCACCCCCGGTGGGCTCGTGCCGTTCCCCCCGACGGTCGCGGCGGCTGCCGCGGTCGGCCTGCGCTGGATCAGCTACGCCCGCCCCGGGTACGGCGGGAGCACTCCGCAGCCCGGGCGTCGCGTCGCGGACGCTGCTGCGGACACGGCCGCCGTGCTCGACGCCCTGGGGCTGGACGAGTTCGTCACCTACGGCTGGTCGGGCGGAGGGCCGCACGCCCTGGCCTGCGGCGCCCTGCTGCCTGGGCGCTGCCGTGCCGTGGGGGTCGTGGCCGGCGTCGCGCCGTACGACGCCGAGGGGCTGGACTTCCTCGCGGGCATGGGAAGCGACAACATCGAGGAGTTCGGCCTGGCGCTGCAGGGCCGCGCGGCTCTGGAGCCGTTCCTGAAGGAAGCGGTCGCCGGGCTCGTCGACGTCACCGCTGACCAGACCGTCGCGTCGATGGGCGACCTGCTGCCGCCGGTCGACGTGGCCGCCCTGACCGGCGAGGTGGCCGAGTGGTTCGCGGCGTCGTGTCGCGTCGCGGTCTCCCTGGGACCGCACGGCTGGCTCGACGACGACCTCGCCTTCACCCAGCCCTGGGGCTTCGACCTCGGGGCGCTCGAGGTGCCGGTGACGGTCTGGCAGGGCGGCCAGGACCTCATGGTCCCCCTGGCGCACGGCCACTGGCTGGCTGCCCATGTCCCAGGATCCACGGCGAGGCTGCTCCCGGAGCACGGCCACATCTCGCTGACCGAGGGCGTGCTGCCCCTCGTGCTGGAAGACCTCGCTCAGGCCGTGGGGACCACCGGGGCCTGAGCCGCGCCGCGCACGAAGAAGTGCGCGAACGGCGAGCCGATCGTGCACACCAGTGCTGTGCGCAGCCCTGACCAGCCCAGCAGCGGTCGCACCTGCAGCACCAGCAGGACGAGGGCGACGAACAGCGCCCCGTGGATCGGGCCCATGACGGGGACGGCGTTGAACGACGTGGTGCGCTTCAGGACCGAGCACACCAGCAGCACCGCGAACGACACCGTCTCGACCAGCGCGACCAGCCGCAACGCACGCAAGCCGGTCACGGCTGCGCCAGCTCGAAGTCGGCGAAGTCGAAGCCGGGGACGACGACGCAGCCGGACAGCACCGGCTCGTCACCGACGGGTGACGCTGCCTGCCACTCACCTGGCTGGACCACCTGCTGCAGGACACCGGCCGGGCCGAGCTCGACCGTGCGCTCGGGGACCGGCGCCTCCGCCGTACCTCCGAGGCGGAGCAGGAGCGTTCCCCCGCCCTGCCACATCCACAGCTCGGCCGAGCGCACCCGGTGCCACGTCGAGGACTCACCGGGCTCGAGCAGGTAGAGGATCGACGTACCGGCAGAGCGCGGGCCGTGTGCGGTCTGCACGACCTCGGGCGAGCGCCAGGTCTCGCGGTAGGCACCGCCCTCGGGATGGGGCTGCAGGTCCAGGGCGTCAGGCGTCACGCACGAGCTCCTCGGCGGCGGTGTAGGGGTCGATCTCGCCCGCGGCGACGCGGGTCGCCAGGGCCTCCAGCGCCGTGCCCGACCGCAGGTCCACCCGGAGGGAGGTGAGCGCGATCGCCTCGACCTCGTCGACGGCGCGGGCGACCCGGCGCGTCTCCAGCCGGCCCGTGGCGGCGAGCCACTCCCCGTGCCGTTCGATCTGCTCGACGACCTCGTCGGCGCCCTCGCCGCGCGACGCGACGGTCTTGACGATGGGAACGCGCCAGCCGTCGTCGGTGCGCCGGTCGCCGAGCGAGAGCATGTACCGCAGGTCACGCGCCACGGTGTCGGCGCCGTCGCGGTCGGCCTTGTTGACCACGAAGACGTCGGCCACCTCGAGGATGCCGGCCTTGGCCGCCTGGATGCCGTCGCCCATGCCGGGCGCCAGCAGCACCAGGGTGGTGTCGGCCAAGGAGGCGATCTCGAGCTCGGCCTGCCCTACCCCCACGGTCTCGATGAGCACGACGTCGCAGCCCGCGGCCGACAGCACCCGCAGTGCCTGCGGCGTCGCCCAGGACAGGCCCCCGAGGTGACCGCGTGTCGCCATGGAGCGGATGAACACGCCGTCATCGGTGGCGTGCTCCTGCATCCGCACCCGGTCCCCGAGCAGGGCGCCCCCGGAGAACGGCGAGGACGGGTCGATCGCGAGGACGCCCACGCGCTGCCCCCGACGGCGGTACGCCGCCACGAGCGCGCTGGTGGAGGTGGACTTCCCGACACCGGGCGAGCCGGTGAGCCCGACCACGCGCGCGTGCCCGGCCCGCGGGGCGAGCAGGGCCATGACCTCGCGCAGCGCCGGCGAGGCGTCCTCGACCAGGCTGATCAGTCGGGCGACGGCGCGCGCCTCCCCCGTCTCGGCGCGAGCGACGAGATCCGGGACGTCGAGCGCCCGCCGGGCTCCGGGCAGGGCTAGCTCTTCGGGACGGTGAGCAGCAGGGCGTCGCCCTGACCGCCGCCACCGCACAGCGCCGCCGCACCGAGGCCGCCACCGCGGCGCTTGAGCTCCAGCGCGAGGTGCAGCACCACGCGGGCGCCGGAGGCGCCGATCGGGTGGCCCAGCGCGATGGCGCCGCCGTTGACGTTGACCTTGTCCGGGCTGACGCCGAGGGCAGCGGTCGAGGCGATGCCGACAGCCGCAAAGGCCTCGTTCAGCTCGAACAGGTCGACATCACTGACGTCCTTGCCGGCCTTGGCGAGCGCCTTCTTGATGGCGTTGGCGGGCTGCTCCTGCAGGGAGTTGTCCGGGCCGGCGACGATGCCGTGCGCGCCGATCTCGGCCAACCAGGTGAGGCCGAGCGACTCGGCCTTCTCCTTGCTCATCACGACGACCGCGGCCGCGCCGTCGGAGATCTGCGACGCGTTGCCCGCGGTGAGCGTCCCGTCCTTGACGAACGCCGGCTTGAGCTTGCTCAGGGAGTCGGCCGTCGTCGCACCGCGCACCCCCTCGTCCTCGGAGACGACGACGGGGTCGCCCTTGCGCTGCGGGATGCTGACCGGGACGATCTCGTCGTTGAACAGGCCGTCCTTGATGGCCTTCGCGGCGAGCTCGTGGCTGCGCGCGGCGAAGACGTCCTGCTCCTCGCGGGTCTGCGTCCCGAAGTTCACGGCGGCGGCCTCGGTCGCCTCACCCATCGGCACGTGGTCGAAGGCGTCGAACAGGCCGTCGTGGAAGGTCGCGTCGAGCAGCTCGGCGTTGCCGTAGCGGTAGCCACCCCGCGCCTTCGGCAGGAGGTACGGCGCGTTGGTCATCGACTCCATGCCGCCCGCGACGACGACCTCGACCTCTCCGGCGCGGATCAGCTGGTCGGCGAGCGCGATGGCATCGAGGCCCGACAGGCAGACCTTGTTGATGGTCAGCGCAGGGACGTTCATCGGGATGCCGCCCTTGACCGCGGCCTGGCGGGCGGTGATCTGCCCCTGCCCGGCCTGCAGGACGTGGCCCATGATCACGTAGTCGACCTGCTCACCGGCGACGCCGGCCTTCTCCAGGGCGCCCGCGATGGCGATGCCCCCCAGGTCCATGGCCGTGAAGTCCTTGAGGGCCCCCGACAGCTTCCCGATCGGCGTACGAGCACCGGCGACGATGACACTGGTCATGGGGGCCTCCTGTTGCGTCTGCGAGTCCCTGTCACGATAGGTGCGTCCGCCCCTCCGCAGAACACCGGGAGCCTGTCGTGCGCATCACAGCCATCGACCACGTCGGCATCGCCGTCGCCGACCTCGACACCGCCATCGCCTTCTACGAGAAGAGCTACGGCATGCGCTGCGTGCACGTCGAGGTCAACGAGGAGCAGGGCGTCCGCGAGGCGATGATGGAGGTCGGCGAGTCCGGCTCGTACATCCAGCTGCTCTCGCCGCTGAACCCCGACACCACGATCGGGAAGTTCCTGGACAAGAACGGCCCCGGGATCCAGCAGATGGCCTACCGGGTGGAGGACATCGACGCGGCGAGCGCGCACCTGCGCGGCGAGGGCCTGCGGCTGCTGTACGACGAGCCCAAGACAGGTACGGCGGGTTCGCGGGTGAACTTCATCCACCCCAAGAGCTCGGGCGGCATCCTCGTGGAGCTCGTGCAGCCCGGCCCGGAGGGGATGTCGGCCCACTGATCGGGCAGGAGGGCCGCACCCTTCGTCGAAGCAGGTCGTTGTTCCCGACAACCGAGCCCGACGACTGCCCCTCGACGACAGGACCTCCTTCGTGCGCCGCGCCCTGATCGCCCTCACCGCCACCGCCGCCCTCGTGGTCGGCGGTGTCGCTGTTGCTGCTCCTCCCGTGCCGGTCTCGCCGGTGGTCCCCGCCAGCGGCCTCGAGCCGCACTCCGCCAACGTGACCCACGTGGGCACCCTCCCGCTGGACGGCGTCGGCGTGTCGATGGAGACCCGCACCGTCGGCGGCCAGGTCCGGGCCTTCGTGAGCGGCGCCGGCGGCCTGTCGATCTACGACGCCACCGACCCCACCAAGCCGCTCCTGCTGGGCAAGCTCCCCATGTACAACTGGGAGAACGAGGACATCGCGGTCTCCGAGGACGGCAAGACGGCCTTCCTCACGGAGTTCGAGGGCTTCCTCTACCTGCACGTCGTCGACGTGAGCGACCCGTCGCTGCCGCGCATCACCGGCACCCTGTCCCCCGGCGGCGCCCACACCGTCGTCTGCGCGAACAAGCCGTGCACCTACCTCTACGGCTCCGAGGGCCAGACCTTCGACGTCCGTGACCGCACCAACCCGGTCGAGCTGCCCCGGGCCCAGTCCTGGGGCGGCATCCTCGGGGGCGCGTCCGGTCACAACCTGCACCAGGACTCGACGGGCCTGTGGGTCGCGGACACCGAGCCGCTGCTGGTGTTCCGCCAGGTGGGCGGCAACCCGCTCAAGCTCACGCTCGTCACCTCCGGCGACATCAGCAAGAACTCCAACTACCAGCACAACAACATCCGGGTCGGCGCGGAGAGGTACGTCCCCCGCAAGAAGGGCGAGTCCCTCGGTGGATCGCTCCGCCCGGGCGAGCTGCTCCTCGGCAACGGCGAGAGCAACTTCACCGGCACCTGCAAGGGCAGCGCGGGCGCCTTCTCGACGTGGAGCATGGCCGGCTTCGACCGGGGCGTCCCGATGAGGCAGATCGACGTCCTTCGCCCGGTGTCCGGGACCTGGGCCGACGGCAACCCGGCGGTCAACGCGATGGGCTGCTCGGGCCACTGGTTCACCCAGAAGGCCGGCCGCGACGGCTCAGTCCTCGTCACCGCGGCCTGGTACGAGCACGGCACCCGGTTCCTCAAGGTCAACCCGAGGACCGGCAAGATCAGCCAGGTCGGCTTCTTCCAGCCGGTGCGCGGTGCCACGTCCGAGGCGTTCTGGATGCCGACCAGGGACGGCAGCGACGTCGTGTGGTCCATCGACTACCACTCGGGCATCGACATCCTGCGCTTCGACCAGAAGGCGCCGGCGGCGACCGTGGCGCAGCTCGACGCCTCCTGGATGAGCAAGCTCGGCGTCGTCGACGCGTTCGCCCAGGCGATGCGGGAGTTCTGCCGGGCCGGGGTCACCGTGACTCCGGCGCAGCACGCCCGCCTGCACGCCCTCGCCGGCTGAGCGACGGACCTGGCCTCGCGGGCAGGAGATCCCGGCGCAGGGTCGAAGTCTGAGTCAACGCCCCACCCCCTGACGCTCAGGAGACCCCTTGTGAAGCGCTTTGCCCTGCTCGCCACCGCGGCGGCCCTCATCGCCGGTGCGATCCCCGGCACGCTGGGGTCCGCCTCGGCCGGCCCGTCCTCCGGCGGCTTCACCAGCGACAACGTCGACTACCTCAAGCTGGTCCCGTTCGAGGTCGGCACGGCGACCGGTGCGCGCAAGGTCGACGACCTGCTGTTCGTCACCTCGTGGAAGAACTTCTCGATCTACAGCCTCAAGGACCCGCTGAACCCGGTCCTCATCGGCACGCCGCACCCGGTCGGCTTCAAGTTCGAGAACGAGGACGTGTCGGTCGACAGCAAGCACAAGCTGCTGATCTTCAGCGAGTCGCTCCCGGGCAACGCGCTGCACATCTACGACCTGCAGTCGCTGGAGAACCCGGTCGAGATCGCGACGGTGCAGGGCGCCGGCAACCACACGACCAGCTGCATCTTCGACTGCAAGTACCTCTGGGGCTCCACCGGGACCGTCACGGACCTGCGTCGTCCGGACCAGCCCAAGGTCCTCGGCAAGTGGAACGAGGGACTGCCCGGCAAGAGCGGCCACGACATCACCGAGATCTCTCCCGGCATCATCCTCACGTCCACGACGCCGACGATGCTCCTGGACGCTCGGCAGAGCGTGACCAAGCCGAAGCTGCTCGCCGTCGGTGACCACACCGACTACTTCATCCACTCGGTCCTCTGGCCGCGGATGGGCAAGGACAAGTTCGCCCTGGTCTCCGGCGAGACCAACGCGACGCAGTTCTGCGACAAGGACTCCGCGCGCTGGCACGTCTACGACACGACCAACTGGCGCAAGACCAAGACGCTCAAGGAGACCGACTCCTACAGCTACAAGAACGGTGTGTACGCCGACGGCAACCCGGCGGTGAACGGCCTCGGCTGCTCCTCGCACTGGTTCAACGAGCACCCGACCTGGAAGGACGGCGGCCTGGCCGCGGTCGGCTCGTACGAGCACGGGACGCGCTTCCTCACCGTCAACGGCAAGGGCAAGATCGCCGAGGCCGGCTGGTTCGTCCCGATCGGCGGCTCGACGTCCGCGTCGTACTGGATCACCCCGAAGATCGTCTACAACATCGACTACACGCGGGGCATCGACATCCTCCAGTACAACGGCCCGCTGCGCGCCGCGAAGTAGTCCGAGCCCTCATGTCCCCCCGACGCAGGCCAGCACTGCTGCTCTCCGCAGCGGCGCTGGTCTGCGCTGCCGTCCCCGCGCTGGCGCACGACGGTCAGGACCCCCGTCGCGGGGCGGCGCAGGTCGACCTCGAGGTGCTCCTGACCCCCGCCCTGCAGGGTGAGACCTCGCCCGGCGGCCAGGACAGCAGCGTCAGCGTCGACCGCTTCGGCAACGTCGTGGCGTCAGCGCTGAAGGAGCGGGCCTTCCGGGTCGTCGGACCGGACGGCAGGGCGACGACGAAGACCCGCTTGTCGTCCTGGCGCTGGTCCAGCGGCGATGACGGCGAGAGCTTCCAGAACGTCGGGATCTCCCCCGCCGGCGCCGACACCCTCGTCCCCGGTGGCCTGTCCACCGCGGTCGGGAGCGACGACGCCGGCCACTCGTTCGTCGCCGAGGCGTACGCCGGGACGGTGCTGCTGACCACGGTGACCGCGACCGAGAAGGATGCTCTGACCACCGCAGCGCCGTCGGTGCTCACGGTGGGCAGCAGCCTGTCGCGCGTCCGCCTCGACGCGACGGGAGACGCCACCCGAAACGGGCGGCTGTACGTCCTCGCCGGCTCCACGGCGCTGCCCAGCACGCCGGCCGTGTGGTCCGGCACCACAGCCTCCGCCCTCGGCACGGGGACGGCCCTGCCGGGCGCGACGGACTGCACCCTGGCGGCCGACCACCGCCGCGGTTCGCGGGTCGTCTACGCCGCCTGCGTGTCCGAGATCGGTACGGCGGACCTCTGGACCTCCAAGGATGCCGGCGCGACCTTCACCCGCCGTCAGCTGAACGGGGGCGTCCCGCTGGACACCCCCTCGGTGGCCGTCGCCCCTGACGGCAGCCCGTGGGTGCTCGTCACCAGTGGCCCTGACGGGCGCACCCAGCTGATGGTCCATCACCTCACCGCCCGCGGCGACGTGATGAAGGACCTCGCCTCCGAGCGCGGCACCTGGCGCGGTGGAGTTCTCGACGTGTCCGCGAAGGGCCGACTCGGCGTCGCTGCCTACCACCTGGCCCCGGGCGCGACAGGCTGGCACGTGCGCCTGTCGGTCGTCTCCCCCGGTGCCGCGCCGCTGTGGGTCGACTTCGCCAGCCACGACCCGGTCGCCAAGGCCACCGAGGGTCCGCCCGACAGCGGACCCGCCGTGGCGTTCGGGCCGGACGCGCGGCTGCACCTGACCTGGTGCTCCACCAAGGTGCGCGCGCCGGACCCGGCGTCCGACCAGGCGCTCCTGCGCAACCTGTGGTCAGTGCGCACGCTCACCACGTGATCCGGTCCGCACGGGCCGTTCTCGCGGCCGGCCTGCTCGTCGTCGCCGCGGGTCTGAGCATCGCGGCGGTGCCGAGCGACGCGCACGACCTCCCGCCGTGCGCGCGCCCCGGGGCGTTCGGGGAGGTCGGTGACTGGCACAGCGCCAGGGCGCCCCGGTTCGTCGAGCGCACCGGCGGTCGCGCACAGGACGTCACGACGTACGCCGTGGACCCGCTCACGCCCGAGCGGGTTTTCGTCACCAACGGCACCAGCATCAGCGTGACGCGCGACGGTGGCTGCACCTGGCAGGAGGTGTTCAGCCTCCCGGAGACCCCCGACGACGTCACGCCCTTCACGGCGGCGACGACCACCCTGACCGAGATCCGGGTGGCCGAGGACCCGAAGTACCGCGAGGCGGTCTGGGTCCTCGCCCAGGAGGCCACCAGCACCGGTGGGCGCCCGCACGTGCTCTACGCCCGCGCGTCCAAGCGCGGCCAGTTCGTCACGCGCGAGAGCGGCCTGCCCCCGGCCGGCGCCGGTCACGACCTGCTCGTCAGCCCCGCCAACGCGGACTTCCTCTACGTCTGCGTCGACGCCGGCGGGGTGCAGGACACCGGCCTGGGCGCGGGGGTCGCGGCGCCGATCGGCGGCCTCTACGCCTCGACCGACGCCGGGCAGACCTGGCAGCGTCGCACGCCGGTGACCGACCAGGCGGTCTACACCCGGGTCGCCGTCGACCCCGGCTCCAGCAACCGGCTCTGGGCCGTCGAGCGCGGCCACCTGCGCCACTCGACCGATGGCGGGCGGACCTTCACCGCCCCCGCGCCGTCGGACGCCGCGCAGAGCGCTGCCGGCTGGGACGTGAGCGCGCTGACCGTCGTACGCCCGCCGCGGTCGGCGCCCCTGGTGCACGCCTACAGCCGGACCTCCAGCACCGGTCGACCGGTCTCGATCGTGCTCGGCGACGACGGCGCCCGCACCTCCTCCGCCCCCGCTCCCGGCCCCGTCGAGTCCACCGCCAGCGGGTACGACGGGAAGACCGCCGTGGTCTCCCTGCACCCCGTGGACGGTCGGCCGGCCCGGGTCCTGTTCGGCGTCCCGGGGTCCGCAGCGCCGTGGACCGACATCACACCGACCCGGGCCACGCAGGACCTGCAGGTGAGCCTGGACAAGACAGGTCAGCCGAAGGCACGCATCGTCACGAGCCGGGCCGTGCTGACGTACGACCGGCAGGTCGTTGCCTCGCCACCGGACCTCCCGCCGCCCGGAGCGCTCGTCCCGGACCCCGGCGACCCGCTGCCGGTGGGGCCGCCGAGCGTCGTGCCTGCCCGCACCTCGCTGCGCCTTCGGGCGGACGAGAGCCGCACCGTCACCTACACCGCGTCACTCCCGCACCGGGCCGTCCCGCTCGACCTGTACTTCCTCGTCGACGCGTCGGAGTCGATGAAGGAGGAGCTGCCGGGCATCCGCTCCGACGCGCTCTCGCTCGTGGCCTCTCTCCGGGCCGCGGGAGTCGACGTGTGGGCGGGGGTCGGGTGGTACCGCACGACCTGCCAGGCGCCTGCCTACCGTCGCGAGCTCGCCGTCGGACCGACCGATGACCCGAACCGCCTGAGCACGGCCCTGGACGCGCTCGAGGCCCTCGCACCCGGGTTCGAGACCCAGTTGTTCGCCCTCGACCAGACCGTCACCGGCTCCGGTGCGGCCGTCGTCCCCCCGCCGAGCCCGGAGTGCGGGGTGCCCGCCGGCCTGCCGGCCACCAGCGTCCCCACCGAGCAGCAGGCAGGCTTTCGGCAGGCCGCGGTGAAGGTGGTGGTGCACGCCACTGACATCACGTTCCGCAAGGCCTACGCCTGCCGCCAGGGTGTGCCCTGCATCGACCCTGGCCTGACCCCGACCAAGCCCGACGGGTCCATCGACCTCGACCCGGCAGCCGCCGACTACCGACAGGCCGGCGTGCGGGCCGTGGGGATCGCGACCGGCGACGGCGACGGGCGCCCCGACCTCGCGGACTTCGCCCGCCTCACCGGCACGCTCGCCCCGACCGGCGGCGTGGACTGCGACGGCAACGGCTCGGTCGACCTCGCGGCCGGGGCTCCCCTGGTCTGCGGGACGGCCAGGCACCTGGGCCCGGCACTGCAGCGGCTGCTGACCGAGGTCAGCCTGCCGCGAACCCTCGAGGTGCAGAGCGCGGTCAGCCCCGTCCTCACGACGGTGACCCCCCGACGACTCGCTGCGGTCGACGTCACCCGCGACCTGCGCGCCCAGGTCACCGCCACCTTCTCCTGCGTGGGCCTGGCGGCCGGGGACTACGACGCCGCGCTGGCGCTGCGCCTGACCGGTGGGCGTGCGGACGAGCCGCTCGGCCAGGTGGCGGCGGCTGTCACGTGCCTGCCCGCTGCCGTCGCCGTGGTGCCCCCCGCGGCCCCCGCCGGGCCGAACGCTGCGCCGGTCCCCGCGCCGGGTGCGGCCCCCCCGCCGGCGGTCGCCGCACCGGCCCCCGCCGTACAGCCGCAGGCGAATCCGCAGGTGCAGACCAACCCCCAGCTGCAGACCGGCGCGCAGGACCAGGAGCAGGAGCAGCTCGAGCTCGCCCTGTCACTTCTCGCCCCACCCCAGGACGAGGTCGTCGTCCCGACTGCCGCCACGCGCGAGGCACGGGCGGCTGCCTGGACCGCGGGCATGAGCGCCCTGGCCCTGGCCGGCGCCGGTGTCGCGCTGAACGCGCAACGGCGGCGCCAGCTGGTGCCCGTGGCCGGCACCCGCTGACAGCCTGCGCCTACCCATCGGTAACCTCTGGCGCAACGCGAACGAGAGGTGCAGACCGTGAAGCAGATCCTTGAGGCCGTCCTGGCCGGTGAGTCCCCCGCAGGGCTGGAGGTCCCCGAGTCCTACCAGGCCATGGTCGTCCGCAAGGACGAGGTCGGGATGTTCGAGGGGATGGCCTCGCGCGACAAGGACCCGCGCCAGAGCCTGCACCTCGACGAGGTCGCGACGCCCGAGCTCGGCCCGGGTGAGGCGATCGTCGCCGTGATGGCGTCCTCCATCAACTTCAACACGGTCTGGACCTCGATCTTCGAGCCCGTCTCGACGTTCGGCTTCCTGGAGAAGTACGGCAGGCTCAACGAGCTCACCAAGCGCCACGACCTGCCGTACCACGTCGTGGGGTCCGACCTGGCGGGTGTCGTACTGCAGACCGGTCCGGGCGTGAGCAAGTGGAAGGTCGGCGACCAGGTCGTCGCGCACTGCCTGAGCGTCGAGATGGAGGACGCCGCCGGGTACGACGACGCCATGATGGACCCGCAGCAGCGCATCTGGGGCTTCGAGACCAACTTCGGTGGCTTGGCCGAGCTCGCCCTGGTCAAGGCCAACCAGCTCATGCCCAAGCCCGCGCACCTGACGTGGGAGGAGGCCGCCAGCCCCGGCCTGGTCAACTCCACCGCCTACCGCCAGCTGGTCAGCCGCAACGGCGGGCAGATGAAGCAGGGCGACACGGTCCTGATCTGGGGCGCCAGCGGTGGCCTCGGCTCTTACGCCACGCAGTACGCCCTCAACGGCGGCGCGATCCCGGTCTGCGTCGTCTCCTCCCCCGAGAAGGCCGACATCGTCCGGTCCATGGGCGCGGAGCTGATCATCGACCGCAGCGCCGAGGGCTACCGGTTCTGGAAGGACGAGGAGAACCAGGACCCGAAGGAGTGGCAGCGGTTCGGCAAGAAGATCCGCGAGCTCACCGGCGGCGAGGACATCGACATCGTCTTCGAGCACCCGGGCCGCGAGACCTTCGGTGCCAGCGTCTACGTCACGAAGAAGGGCGGCACGATCACCACGTGCGCCTCCACCAGCGGCTACATGCACTCCTACGACAACCGCTACTTCTGGATGAACCTCAAGCGCATCGTCGGCTCCCACTTCGCCAACCACCGCGAGTCGTGGGAGGCCAACCGCCTCATCGCCAAGGGCCTCATCCACCCCACCCTGTCCAAGACCTACGCCCTCGCCGACACCGGCCAGGCGGCGTACGACGTCCACAAGAACCTGCACCAGGGCAAGGTCGGCGTGCTCTGCCTGGCGCCCGAGGAGGGGCTCGGCGTGCGACCGGAGGCGGAGGAGTTCCGTGCCAAGCACCTCGACGCCATCAACCGCTTCCGCGACGTGTAGCCGGCGCCGGGACCGAGAACGCGTGATCCGGCCCGATTGCTGGTAGGACAGGGACCATGAGCGACGACCTCCTCCCCCTGTCCGACGACCACGAGGCGCAGGGCTTCGACGTCGTGATGCGCGGCTACGACCGGCACCAGGTCGACGACTACGTCGAGCGGGTGGCGCTCGTGCTGAGCGATGCCGAACGCCTGCACGCCGAGGACACCGCTCGGGTGACGGCCCTGGAGCAGTCCCTGCTCGACGTGCAGATCCGGCTGGCCGAGGCCGAGCGCCGCGCTGAAGGACTGCCCGACCCCGCCAGCCGCCTGAGCGAGCGGATGACCGAGATGCTTCGGCTGGCCGAGGAAGAGGCGGAGCAGATCGTCCAGCAGGCCCGCGACCGCGCCGCCGCGAGCACGACCGAGCGCGACGCCGAGCTGGCCCGCCGGGAGGAGGCCGTGCACGGTGCGGCGGCCGCGGCCGAGCAGACCCGCCTGGAGGCGCAGCGCGACGCCGAGACGATGCGACTGCGGGCCCAGCAGGAGTCCGAGCAACAGCTCGCGCAAGCGCGGCAGGAGTCCGAGCAGCAGCTGGCGCGGGCGCAGCAGGAGGCCCAGGACAAGCTCGAGCGGGCGCAGGGCGAGGCCCACGCGCTCGTGGCGCAGGCTCGCGAGGAGGCCGAGCAGCTCCTGGTGTCCACCCGCGAGCAGACCGAGGCCAAGAAGCGCACCGCCGAGGAGGACGTCGCGATCCTGCACGAGGACGCGCGCCGGCAGGTGAACGAGATGGTCGCCGGTGCCGAGGCGCAGGTGGAGGCGCTCGCCGCGCAGCGCGACACCATCTCCGCCCAACTGCAGAGCCTGCGCGAGAGCATCACCGCCCTGGTGAACCCCCTCCACCCCCCGGCGGGCTGAGGTGTCCGGGCAGGACGACAGCGACGCCCTCGAGGACGCCGCAGACCGGGCGGAGCAGGCGGAGGCCGGGGCGCGGGATGCCGAGGCCTCCGCCGAGCAGGCGGAGGCCGGGGCGCGGCAGGCGAGAGAGGACACCGAGGGCCTGCTCGAGCAGGTCCACCCCGACGACCCCCTGCTGGACACCGCCGTCCGGCGCATCGCTGCAGGCGCGGACGAGGAGCGGCCGTACGGGACGCCGGGCCCCCCGACGCCGACGTTCTCGCCGTACCGCATCGGGCTGGTAGGTGGGCTCGGGCTGCTCACCGCCTGGGGCATCGTGCAGACCCTCGACGCGGTGCGGTCGGTGCTGATCCTCCTGCTCATCAGCGGCTTCCTCGCCGTCGGGCTGAACCCCGCGGTCGAGGCGCTCGAACGACGCGGGCTCACGCGGTCACGCGCCGTCGGCGTGGTGCTCGTCGTGGTCCTGCTCGGCTTCACCGGCTTCCTGTTCGCCATCGTCCCGCCGATCGTGAACCAGACGGCCGACTTCATCGACAACGCCCCGGACTACCTCGCCAACCTCCGTCAGAACCGGGTGGTCGCGGATCTCGATCAGCGCTTCCACATCCTCAAGCAGGCTGAGAAGGCCCTCGCCTCACCGTCCCTCGCCGCCAACACCTTCGGTGGGGTGCTCGGTGTGGGCAAGGTGGTCTTCAACGCCGTGTTCTCCGCGATCACGGTGCTGACGCTGACGCTCTACTTCATGTCCTCGCTCCCCCGCATGAAGCAGGCTGCCTACCGCGCTGTTCCCCGCAGCCGTCGCGCGCGCGTGGGTCTGCTGGCCGACGACATCCTGGGTCGGGTGGGCGGCTACGTCGCCGGGGCTCTGGGGATCGCCGCCTGCGCCGGCGTCACGAGCTTCGTCCTGCTGATGTCGTTGGGGATGCCGTCGCCGGTGGCGCTGGCCCTGGTCGTGGCGCTCACGGACCTGGTCCCCGTCATCGGAGCGACCATCGGAGCTGTCATCGTGACGTCGGTGGCGTTCGCGCAGGACGTCAAGACGGGCCTCATCGTCGCGGTCTTCTACCTGGTCTACCAGCAGGTCGAGAACTACCTGCTCTACCCGCGCATCATGAAGCGGTCCGTCGACGTGTCGCCCGCTGTCACCATCGTCGCCGTGCTCGTGGGGGCCAGCCTGCTCGGTGTCGTGGGGGCCCTGCTCGCCATCCCGATCGCCGCTGCGATCCAGCTCATCCTCGTCGAGGTGGTCATCCCGAGACAGGACGCCAGCTAGCTCAGCTGCCCGCCGTCGACGACCAGCGCCTGGCCGGTGACGTACGACGACGCGTCGCTGGCCAGGAAGACCGTCGGTCCGACCATCTCCGCCACCGTGGCCCAGCGCTTGATGGCCTGGTCCTTCACCCAGTCGGCGCCACCGTCGGCCCACAGGTCCTTGTTGAGGTCGGTCTGGGTCCACCCGGGACACAGCGCGTTGACCCGCACGCCGCTGCCGCCCCACTCGTGCGCCAGGGTCTTGGTCAGGCTGATGACCGCGGCCTTCGACGCGCCGTACGCCGCCATCATCGGGGTGCCGGTGAGGCCGGCGACGCTCGCGACGTTGATGACGCTCCCGCTGCCCCGCGCGACCATGTGCGTGCCGATCGCCTGACTCAGGTGGACGATCGAGTCGACGTTCAGGCGCATCGTCTTCTCCCAGCCGGCGAAGCGCAGGTCCAGCAGCGGCCCGAAGAACGTCGATCCCCCAGCGTTGTTGACCAGCACGTCGACCTGACCGAGCCCGTCGATCGCGTCGGTCACCAGTGCCCGGCACGCCTGCGCGTCCGTGACGTCCGCGGGGAGCACGAGGGCGCGACGACCGAGCGCTGCTATCTCCTTCGCGACCTCCGCCAGGGCTGCCTCGTCCCGGGCGCTGAGGGCGACGTCGGCACCTGCGGCGGCGAGGCCCAGGGCGAGGGCCCGGCCGATACCGCGCGAGGCTCCGGTGACGAGGGCGGTGCGGCCGGACAGGTCGAAGCTCATGCGTACTCCTTGGGCAGAGGGGACGCGGCCGGGTTGACCACGCGGACGATCTCGTCGAGGACGCGGTCGGCGTCGCCGACCCACAGGTGCTTGGCTCCGTCGACCCCCACCACCTGCGCCTGAGGTACGGCGGCGAAGCGGGTGCGGGCCTCGGGCGGCTGCAGGTAGTCGTCGTGCTCGGGGACGATCGCCACCAGCGGCTTGCCCGACGCCGCCCACGCCGCCAGGTGCTCCGGGCCGGAGAACCGCAACGGTGGGCTGAGCAGCACCGCCCCGACGACGCTGGGGTCGGTGCCGTGCATGAGTGCGACGTCGGTGCCGAAGCTCCACCCCACCAGCCAGATCGACGGCAGGTCACGCGACTCGCACAGGTCCAGGGCAGCCGCCACGTCGTACTGCTCCGTCACCGCCTCGCCGAACTCGCCCTCGCTGGTGCCCGCCTCACTGGTGGTGCCCCGGGTGTTGAAGCGCAGGACCGCGAGGTCGGCCAGGGCCGGCAGGCGCCAGGCCATCTTGCGCAGGACGTGGCTGTCCATCATCCCGCCGCCGCTGGGTAGCGGGTGCAGGCACACGAGCGTGGCCACGGGAGCACGGTCCACCGGGAGCGCCAGCTCGCCGATCAGCCGGAGCCCGTCGGCGGTCTCCAGCGTCACGGGCTCACGTCGTGCGGGGAGGACGGTGTTCGCCCGAATAGCCTGCGACACGTGCTCCTCTTCCTCCGCCGGTGCGCCTCGTTGGCTCTGCACCATCTCAGACGCGCCCGCAACCGGCTCATCCTGCTGCTGCTCTGGCCGGTGCAGGTGTGGTTCCCCGATCGCTACGTCCGGGTGCTGCAGTGGCGCGGTGCGGACTTCTACCCCGTCCGTCCGCACACCAGCCTGGTGATCGCCGGGTCCCCCGGTGCCGCGAACTCCTACGCCCGCGTCGCCTTCCTGCACGCCAACCCCGGGCTGCAGGTCGCCAGTCATGCGCACGTCTGGAGCGAGGTGGCGGTCGCCGTCGCCCTGGGCCTTCCGGTGCTGCTGGTGCTGCGCGCACCGCTCGACGCCGTCGCCTCGCAGCTGTCCCGGTTCCAGAACGTCTCGCTGTCACGGGCGCTGCGCGACTACGCCCGCTTCCACGAGAAGGTCCTGCCCTACCGCGCCTCGGTGACCGTCGCGGACTTCGACGAGGTCACCCGCGCCTTCGGCAACGTCGTCCACCGGGTGAACGACCAGCACGGTACGTCGTTCGCGGTGTTCGACCACACCGACGAGGTCGCCGTCACGCAGGTGCGGGAGGCGATGGCGCCGCTGAACGGAGCGCTGCCGACGTCCGACCGGCAGTCGCCGGGACAGGCGGTGCGGGCGAGGTTGCAGGCGCGTCGCTACGCCCGCCTCCGGGGGCGGTGCGAGCGCGCGTACCACGCGCTGCTGGGCTAGGTCTTCATCGACGTCGGTGCCGCGCGCCCCAGCAGGGGGTGTGCCAGTGCCGCCGCTGCTCGACGTCGTGCTCGGGCCACGCCACGACATGCGGCACAGCCACGACCTCCTGCGAGCAGCCAGGGCAGCGGAACACCTTGTCGGTCACGCCGACGGCGCGCACGACGTACCCGTCCTCGGTGCGCTCCCCTCCGGGGGCGCGCAGGACGGGGCCCTCGTCCTTGCGGAGGGCAGCCAAGGCCTCGGCGGCGCGGGCGCCCCGCCGAGACCCGCGTGCCATCAGCGCTTGGCGTAGTCGCGGAAGCCGCGACCGGTCTTGCGCCCGAGGTAGCCGGCCTTGACCAGGTGCTCGAGCATCGGGGCGGGGCTGTCGCCCGGCTCGCGGAACTCGTTGTACAGCGTCTGCTGGATGGCGAGCGTGACGTCGAGCCCGACGACGTCCATCAGCGCGAACGGGCCCATCGGGTGCCCGCAACCGGCAGTCATCGCGAAGTCGATGTCGTCGATGTCGGCGTAGTGCGCCTCGAGCATCTTCACGCCGTCGTTGAGGTAGGGGAACAGCAGGGCGTTGACGATGAAGCCGGCGCGGTCCCCGCACAGGACCGCGTGCTTCTTGGTCTTCGCGCACACCTCGAGGATCGTGGCGATGACGTCCGGCGCCGTCGTCACGGTCGGCACGACCTCGACCAGCTTCATCACGGTGGCCGGGTTGAACCAGTGCATGCCGACGACGTCCTGCGGGCGGCTCGTCGCGGTGGCGCACTCGATGACCGGCAGGCTGCTCGTGGTGGTCGCGAGGATCGCGCCCGGCTTCATCACGTCGTCGAGCGCGGCGAAGATGGCCTTCTTGATCGACAGGTCCTCGGCGACCGCCTCGATGATGAGGTCGCAGTCCTTCAGGTCCTCGAGGTCGGTGGTGCCGGTGATCTTCGCGAGGGTCTGCGCCTTCGCCTCCTCGGTGACCTTGCCCTTCTGCACCGCCTTGTCGAGCGAGCCCTCGATCTTCTTGCCGACGGCGGCGACCTTGTCCTCGCCGCGGGCGCGGTAGATCACGTCATAGCCGCTCTTGGCGCAGACCTCGATGATGCCGGTTGCCATGGTGCCGGTGCCGATGACGCCGATCTTGGTCACCGGTCGCGCGGTCGCCCCGCCGGACGCCGAGGGGGTGTCGGCGTCGGCGACGACCTCGCTGGAGTCGGCGGCGGCGTAGGTGTAGAGGCCCCGACCGGTCTTGCGGCCCAGCAGTCCCGCGGTGACGTACTGCTTGAGCAGCGGCGCCGGGGCGTGCCGGTGGTCGCGCGACTGCGCGTACATCGTCTCGAGGATCTCGTAGGCGCTGTCGAGCCCGATGAGGTCGAGCAGGGCCAGCGGGCCCATCGGGTGGCCGCAGCCGAAGCGCATCGCGGCGTCGATGTCCTCGCGGCTGGCGTACTTGCTCTCGTACATCTTCACGGCGTTGTTGAGGTAGCCGAACAGCAGCGCGTTGCAGATGAACCCGGCGCGGTCGCCCGCGGTGGCCTTCTGCTTGCCGACCTGACCGACCAGCTCCTCGACGGCGGTGACGACGCCCGGGTCGGTGACGACGGTCTTGACGACCTCCACCAGGCCCATGACGGGAGCGGGGTTGAACCAGTGCAGCCCCACGACCTGCGACGGCCGGCCGGTGCCCGTGGCCAGCTCGGTGACGCTCAGGGCGGAGGTGTTCGTCGCCAGGATCGCGTCGGGGGCGAGCAGGCCGTCGAGGGTGGTGAAGAGCTCCTTCTTGAGCTCCATCCGCTCCGGGATGGCTTCGATGACGAGCTCGCAGTCCTTGACCGCGGTGACGTCGGTGCCGAAGGCGATGCGCCCGATGAGCTCCTTCTGCTCCGCCTCTGTGAGCTTGCCGCGCGCCACGGCCTTGCCGGTGGAGTGCTCGATGTGACCGCGGCCGCGCTCGAGCGAGGCGTCGTCGATCTCGACACCGATCACCTCGACGCCCGAGCGGGCGAGCACCTCCGCGATGCCCGCACCCATGGTGCCGAGCCCGACCACGCCGATCCTGCTGAACGCCACGACTACTCCTCGAGAGGCTGCTGTTGCGCACAGGTTACCCACCGGTAGGGCCCGCAGTCGGCCCCTCCCCCTCGACGTCCCTCTTCTCGTGCACCCTGGGCACCGCCCCCTGCACGCCCACACGCTCGGCACGCCGCTGCTTCGCGCTCGCGGGCGTGTCTGTCAGGAGGGAGGTCGGGAAATCTAGAACAGGGTCGGCACGTTGGACTCCATGCCCTTGAGCGCCTCGTAGTCGACCTGGACGCAGGTGATCCCCCGGTCAGCGGCCAGCACCTTCGCCTGCGGCTTGAACGACTGGGCCGCCAGGATGCCCTGCACGTCGCCGAGCACCGTCGAGACGCGCTGCAGGTAGCGGGTGAGCTGCTCCACGCTGTCGATCTCCGCGTGCCGCTTGATCTCGACGAGCACGTGCGCACCGGCGGCGTCGCGGCAGAGCAGGTCGACCGGACCGATGTCGGTGAAGTACTCCCGCTGGACCAGCGTGAAGCCGTCCCCGAGCACGTGGCACTGATCGGCGAGCAGCGCCTGCAGTTGCTTCTCCACCCCGTCCTTGACCAGCCCAGGGTCCGTGCCGAGCTCGTGGGCGACGTCGGACAGCACCTCGAGCACGCTGATGACCAGCTGCTCCCCGCCCTTATTCGTCACCGTCCACGTGTCGTCAGCCGCGGCGAGGGTGCACGGCGGCGTCATCCACATCAGCGGCTTGTAGCCCCCGGTGTCGGAGTGCACCAGCACGCTGCCGTCGGCCTTCACCACCAGCAGGCGCACGGCCTCGGGCAGGTGCGCGGTCAGGCGGCCGACGTAGTCGACGGAGCAGCGAGCAAGGACGAGGCGCACATCCTGAAGGCTAGTGGGCGCGGTCCTACGCTCCGGACATGGACGACGCGCGACAGATCGAGAACCTGCTCTACCTCTACGCCGAGCGGATCGACGACGGGGACTTCGAGGGCGTCGCCGACCTGTTCACCCACGGGCGCATCTGCGGGATCGAGAACGGCCCGCCCGAGATGGTCTTCGAGGGGCGCGCACGGGTGCTCACGATGTACGAGCAGTCCACCCGGCGGTACGACGACGGCACGCCGAAGACCAAGCACGTCATCACGAATGCACGCATCGAGGTCGACGAGACCAGCGGGGCCGCGACCGCTCACTCCTCCTACACCGTCCTGCAAGCCACCCCTGACCTGCCGCTGCAGCCGATCATCACCGGCCACTACGTCGACACCTTCCACCGCGTCGACGGAGCATGGTGCTTCCAGACGCGCACGATGTTCGTGGACCAGGTGGGCGACCTGAGCCACCACCTGCGCTACGCGCTCCCGGGCTGACCCTCACAGCTGCGGGCAGATGCTGCCGTACCCCGGTGCCGTGCTGGTCGGGCCGAACTCCTGACCCTGCAGGGAGATCGCCTTGAGCACCTCGCAGGAGTCGGCGTACAGCGTCCGCGAGGGCGCGTGCACCCAGACCTGGATGCCGTTCACCACAGGCCCCTTGGTGACGGTCGCCGTACGCCCGTCCTCCGCGATGTAGCCGAGCGCGGGGCTCGTCGGCGCCTTGGCCGCAGGGGCCTTGGCTGGGGCGGACGAACCCTGACCGGGGGGCGCTTGCCCGGTCGGAGTCCTACCGGCCGGAGGGGCAGCACCGCCGGCGGGAGCGCCTGGTGCGGCGGGCACGGGCAGGGCCTGCGGAGGCTTCGCCTTGCCACTGCGGGGATCCACGGGTCGGGCGAGCGCACCCGGCCGCACCGGTCCCGGAGCCGCACCCCCCGGAGCCGCGGGGCCGGGGGGCGCAGGACCGTCGGCTCCCTCGGTGCGCGACGTCGGAGTGACGGCGATCTTCGCGCGCTGGGCCGCCGACAGGCCCGTCGGGTCCGCCGAGAAGCAGTTCCCCTCCGTGTCGTAGAACAGCGGCGGCTCGTTCTCGAAGCAGCCGACCTGCCGGGCCAGGGCGATGGCCCCCGGCGTCAGTGGCGTCGTCGCGGTCGCGTCCGCGCTGCACCGCGACAGCAGCAGGGACAGCAGGATGGCGGCGGTGACCGCCATGCTCATCAGCCGAAGCACCTGGACCACGACGGCCCGGGCGGTCACCGGTCAGCCCGCCGGCGGGGGGTCGGTGAACTCCAGCGTGGCCATCATGGCGGCGTAGATCTCCGCCCACGGCCCGGTCGCCTCCCAGTCGTTCATCCAGATGAAGTGGAAGACGTCCGCCACCGGCCCGGGCGGGGGCGGTCCGAACAGGAAGCTGTCGTTGCGGTTCACCAGTCCGTCCCACCCGGCCATCCGGAGCTTCGAGGTCCGGACGTACTGCACCGTGTTCCGGAACTCCACGGCGCTCGCCTCCAGCACCTCGACGCCGGGGTAGTCGTTCTCGAGACGGACCAGGTCCGCGGCCGCGACGTCCTCGAGGGTCGCCACGGCCATGACGCGCTCGTGGCGGACGATGACGTTGGACCACGGACCGTCGTCGTCGTCGGCCGTCCCCATGGCGAAGATCGCCCCTGGGCAGTCGCGGACCAACCAGCCCTGCGGCACGCCCATGGTGAAGCTTGGCACCGGCCGGATCAGCGGGCCGGGGAAGGTCAGCTCGGCCAGGTGCAGCTTCTTGACCGCCTCCTCGGCCGCGCGCGCTTCGGGGTTGAGCGGCTTCTTGCGCGCCATGTCAGGCCTTCCTGATCATCGTGAAGTCACCCTTGTTGGTGTAGGTCTGACCGTTCTCGACGTAGGTGAGGACGTAGGTCCCTTCGATGCGGTCGAGGGCGTCGCTGACGTAGCCCTGGTAGTCCAGCGTGCCGTTCGACGGGTCGGTCGAGGTGGTCCGCAGGTAGGTCAGCAGACCCGCCTGCGGATCGGTGGTGATCGTGCCACCGGTGGTCAGGTCGTCCTTCAGGAACGGGTCGTAGACCGTGCCTGTCTTCACCTTCTGGTTGCTGAGCCCGAACCGCAGCAGGATCGGCTGGTTCTCCGCACCCTGCGGGGCACCCGACGTCAGCCGAAGCGTCCAGTTCCGCAGGACGATGGCGGCCGGCGTGGGTGACGGCGCCTGCGACACCGCGGGCGTCGTCGTGACCGGTACCGGCGGAGGTACGGCGACAGCAGTCGTTGGGCCCCCGCCGCTGGCCGTGGGGGTGCTGCGCGTGGCCGGTGGCTGAACCGAGGGCGTCACGCCCGCGACCGGGGCCAGCGTCGCCCTGGGCCCGTAGGCCGGTGCCCCGATGCTCACCACCCGCGGCGGCAGGTCCTGGGCGGACACCGGACGCGAGAACAAGATGTACTCCTTGCCTCCGACGATGAGGACGAGGACGAGGAGGACCCCGACGATCCTCGTGACGAACACCGGCGGGGCCACCGCGGCCCACGGCGCGCCCGCTGCGGCTTTTGCCTTCTTGCCTGCCGACGGGGCAGGTCCTGCGGTCTTCGGGACGGCGCGCGTCCTCCCCGAGTCCTTGACCGTCTTGCTCAAGCCGGTCAAGACGTTCTTGGGAATGTTGGTGAGCACCTTCTTCCCGACGTTCTTGACCGTCAGGTTGGTGCCGGTGTTGATGGCCAGCTGGGCGGCGATGTTCTTGGCCGCCTGACTCGCCCCACGGGCGCTACCTCGGATCCCGGCGCGCGCGGCCGTGGCCTTGGCGGCCTGCGTCCCTGCACGACGACCGGCCGACCGCGCGACGCCGCCCAGGCCGATCCGCCCGGCGCCGTTCGCCACGCCGCGCCAGCCGGATCTCGCGGCGTTGGCCGACGCGACCTTTCCCGCACCGCTCGCCCCGGCTCGGCCGAGCGCGGCGCCGAGCGCCATGTCGGTCAGCATCGTCTGCAGGTCGAAGGGCTCGACCTTGTCCCGCACCGACGGGTCGAGCTCGTCGCGAAGCAGGCCCTCCAGCCCGTTGCGCAGGCCAGCGCCGATCGCGCCGCCGAGCATGCCGCCCAGCGGTCCGCCGAGCGACCCCGCCGCGGTCGCCAGCGCCTCGAGCCCGGTGCTGGCGCCCTTCAGCGCGGCGTACTCCGCGTGCGCGTTGTTACCGCGGATGCCGTGGATCGCCGCCGCGAGCAGTCCGGCGAACGGGACGTACTTGGTGAGGAACTCCGTGAGCCAGCCGTCCTTGCCGAGCCCGAAGACCTCGGCGACGACGTCCATGACCCACTTCGCCGCGTCCCACAGTTTTCGAAGGAAGGTGGTGATGCCCTGGGCGAACCAGTCGGCGAGCTTGGACAGGATCGACCCGACCGTGGCGACGACCTGCTTGATGACGTCGACGACGGCGTTGACCACAGCCTTGACGACGTCGACCACGGCCTTGACGGCCCGTTCGACCAGCTTGACCGGGTTGATGTCGTCCCAGAAGCTCACGCGAGCACGCGGCTCAGGACCTCAACGCGGGACGCGCTCACCCCGGGCACTCGCTCACGCGCCGGCGCATCGAGAACTCGCCCTTGACGTCCTGAGACGAGTCGCTGCTCGTCTTGCGGACGTAGGTCCCCGTGATCGTGCACAGGTCGTTCTTGCCTGACGAGGCATGCGTCGTCGCCGTACCGCTGAAGACCACGCTGCCGCTGAAGGACTTGCTCTTGGACGTCATCTTCAGGTCCTTGGTCTTCGTGGTGGTGACCTCTCCGTCGATCTGCGCGTCCTGGACGTCCTTGTTCGGGTCGCAGGCCATCGTTCCCTTGGTCACCTCGCACCGGTAGTTGAAGCTGCCGTTCAGGCTGCTGGCGTTGCGCTTGCACTGCTCGCTCTGCTGGTCCGGATCGCCTTGGCAGCCGCCGCTGGGTGGTGTGGGGTTCATCTTCAGCACCCACTCGACCTTCGCCAGCGTGATCGGCTCGGTCGTCGGCGACGGCTTCGGCGACGGGGAGTGGGTGGGCGAGGCCGCGCCCTTCGTCGGCGCGGCGGTCTTGGCGGGCGCGGGCGGCTTGCTCGCGGGCTGCGCCGCCGAGCCCCCGGGAGCCGCAGGCCCCTTGGTCTGCGTGGGAGTGGTCCCCACCGGTCCTGGCGCGGCAGGGCCACCAGCCGCCGCCGGATCAGCGGGAGCACCCAGGGCGACGAGGAACGCGGAGCGCTCTGCATCGGGGACCTTGGCGACGTCCTTGGAGTAGCAGTTGCCCAGGCCGTCGTAGAAGTGCTTGGCGGCGTAGCACTTGTCCTGACCCGCTCGCGCCGCGTCGGACACTGCGGCCACCGAGGAGATCTTCGGCGGGGTGGAGGCTCCCCCCAGGAACGCCTTCCACGCGGCGATCGCCAGGGCAACGAAGAAGAGGAACAGCAGGAGCTTCAGCCACGTCGGCATTCCGCTGTCGTCGGTCGGATCGATCGTGGTGGTCGGTTCAGTCATGCGTCCCCCACGTGCTTCAGGGCAGCCGGTGAAGGCTGCACTCCCGATCAGACCGCGCGGGGACGACCCGCGGGCGATCTTGGGCCGGTCGTCACACAACCGCCATGAAATGTTGCGGTGAGCGACAGTGCTGGCACGGTGCGGCAGGTATCAGCGCCTGCTGTCCACACTCGCGGCCCTCCGCGCTGACGACCCGACCCGCGAGCAGCGAGAATGGTCCGGTGAGCACACCCGAGCTGCACCGCCCGCCCGTCTACGCCTGCCACGCGGGCGCGGTGCTGCACGGCCACTCCGCCGACACGCTCGAGCCCGCGGTCGTCCTGTGGACGTTCCTGCCGGCCGGGGGCGGCGACCGGCTCGACGCCCTCGACGCCAAGGTCGACGTCCACGGGGACGGCCCCGGCACGCAGACGCTGACGGTCCGGGTGCTGTCGGAAGGGCAGTCGCTTTCGTGGCAGCTGCCCATCGCGCCCTTCGTCGCGGCGCTGCCGGGACAGCCCGGCGACGACGGCCGGATGGTGCTGCTCGCGGTCATGGACGCCGAGCCGGAGACCGGGTTCTGGGCGCAGTCGGTCGACTGCGAGCGGCTTGGCCGCCGAGCTCCAGCTGCCCGTGACCGATCTGGTGGACGCCCTGCGCGGACGCCTCACGCCGTGGCTGGCCGACGACGTCGACCTGCTGCTGCACGACGACGCCCACGAGCACGCGGCCGACCTCTCGCCGGCGCAGACCCTCGCGACGGCCGTCCTCGCCGCCTACCGCGGCGACCTCGAGTCCGAAGCCGCCGCTGCCCGGCTGGTGCGCGCGTTCGAGTACGCCCCGAAGGACTTCCAGGGCGAGCTGGGCGCCCGCCTGTGCGTCGCGCTCGCGACGGCGTGCTCGGTCGCCGGTCCGTCGGCGATCGCCACGGTGCTGGAGCAGACCGGCCCGTTCGAGCCCGAGGTCACCCGGCTGCTCACCGACCTCCCCCCACGCCTGCGTCCTGACGACCCGAAGGCCGACGACCCCGACACGACGGCCGACGTCCTGCTCGAGGGCACCGAGATCGGCGAGTCCCTGCGCGCCGCCGTCAGCGCCATCTCCCGGCTGGCCCGGGCCTCACTCGGCCCGGACGTACCCGACGACGTGGTCCTGCGGTCGCTGTCGATGGTCAACGACGCCGGGCACCAGCGCCTGGCCCTGCTGTGGGTCGAGCTCGCCGTGGCCGTCGCGGCCGACCCGCGCGAGGACCTGCCGCGCGCGGAGAAGATCGGCGCCACCGTCGAGGCGGAGGGCTCTCCCGGCGGTGCGTGGCTGCGGAGTACGGCCGCGACCCTCGCTGCCTTCGCGCTCGAGCTGGCCGGCCGGTCGGGGGCGCGCGTCGCCGAGCCGCTGGCCCAGGTCGACGCGTTCCTGAGCCACCGGTTGCGCCCCGGTGACGCCATCCCCTCCGAACGGGCGGCGAGCGTCGTCGACGCACTGCCTGGTGCTCGCGCGGTTCGTCCGTACCCGCGGCGGCATCAGCCCCGACGACTGGCGCCAGGTGCCCGTCGAGTCCGCGTCGCAGGCCGTCGGCGCTGCCTTGGCCGACGGGCTCTCGCACGAGGTCGCGGTGGACCTGCTCGACCTGATGATCGCCCCCGACGTCGAAGGCCCCGACGTCTTCGAGGCCTTCGTCTGCGCGACCGCGCAGCTGCTCGTCGAGGTGGACCCGCACGAGGACCACCAGGACCGCATCGACGAGCTGCTCGCCGCCGTCCCGAAGGGGGCACGTTGGCTCCTGCTCGGCTGCCTGCGCGAGGCCCCCGACCACGACCAGGCGGCGACCGACCTGCGCAGCTACCTCCCCCTCGAGGGCACCGTCGACGTCGATCGCTTGGCGTCCAAGGCCGGTCGGCGCGGCACGCTGAGCACGGGTCTGACCTGCCTCGACGCGATGGTCCGCGTGCTGGGCGACGCGATCGGCATCCCGCGGGACGTGCTCATGGCCCTCACCCTGCCCGGCGCGCTCGTCGAGCACGACCTGCTGCACAGCCGACCCGCCGACTGACCCTCAGGTGCGGTCCAGCACCTCGACCGCACCCCGCGGATCGGGCGACACGGGGGCGTAGCACTCCTGCTCGACGACCTCCAGCGCGCGCGCAACCTCGGGCTCCAGGTGGGTCGAGAGGCGGGTCGACAGCTCCCGCAGCGACTCCCCCGGACGGCGCCCGCGCGCGCCCAGCCGCGCGTCGAACCGCAGGAAGGCTTGCAGCGCCGGCCCACCCCGCACCCCACCCACGAGCGAGGGAGTACGGCGGGAACGGGGCCGGCGGACCACCACGAGCGCGACCAGGCCGGTGAGGGCGAGCAGCAGGACGGCGAGCCCTGGCCGCCCCCCCGGCAGGGACGTCAGCGTCCGCAGTGCCGACCCGATCGCCGCCGACACCCGCTGCCTCAGCGGGGCCCCCGCGGACGGAGCGAGGGCCACGCCGGCGGTTGGGTCGGAGCTCACCCACCCGAGGCCGGGGACCCACAGCTCGACCCACGCATGCAGGTCGGCGACGCGGTAGAGCCGCTGCCCGTCGGCAGCAGGGACGCCGTACGCCAGGCCGGTGACGAGGCGGGAGGGGATGCCGACGGAGCGGAGCAGCACGACCTCGGCGCTGGCGAACTGCTCGCAGAAGCCGACCTTGTCGACGAACAGGAACCGGTCGACGGCGTCCTCGTCGGGTCCGGGGACCGGCGAGTCGAGCCGGTAGGTCGCGTGGGTGCGCAGGTAGCCGGCGATCGCCTCCGCAGCGTCCCACCGGCTGGCGGTCCCCGCCGTCAACTGCGCGGCGAGGTCGCTGACCCGCCCGGGCAGGACGCTGGGGAGCGTGCGCCACCGGGGGTCGGTGACGTCCTCCCCGCGGGCTGCCCGCAGCACCATGGGGTCGGCCTCCAGCACCTGGCTCGTCACCCGGTAGCCGCCCGAGGTCCCCGGCAGCTGCACCGATCCCAGCTCGTCGACGAGAGCCGCCCTGCTGCGCCCGGTGTGGACGCTGACGACCGGACCGGGCGACCAGATCGTCCCGTCGCCGTCGCCGTGCAGCACCACCTGATCCGTGCGGGTGGGGCCGCCCGGCTCCGTGATGACCTGGAAGTCCGTGCCGCCAGCCAGGAGGGTGGTCGTGGGTCGGGTCCAGGTGCGCCCGTCGTAGTGGTCGAACGCTGTCGACCGCCAGAGGGTCGGCGAGTCCGCCGGCACCGTGGCCACCGGGTCGGTGGACAGGCTCCCGCGCCGGGACAGGTCGATCTCGTCGCCGCTGTAGGCGCGACTGCCGGTACCCGCACGGTCGTCCGCCGGCGCAGCCGCACCGCCCAGCCGGCTGCGGACCCCCGCCGAGCCCGGGACCGGGACCAGCAGGAAGCCCACGAGCCCGAGCACGACGGCGACGGCCACCGCAGGCATCACCGGCCGCGTCCCCTGCAGCGCGCCGAGTGCCACGAGCAGCGCCACCCAGCCCACCACGAGCGGGACCCCGACGAGCAGGTCCGGCGCGTACGACGCGGACAGCACCAGCAGACCGAGCGCAGCGAACAACCCGGAGCGAAGCTCCCGTCGCCCCGTCCACGACAGCACCTGCCCGACCTGCGCGCCCACGAGCATCAGCCCCAGCAGGGGCTTGGCGGTCTCGGGGTCGACGGTGCCGTGGAACGACAGCACGACCAGTGCTGCCACGAGCAACGACAGCGCCGAGCCGCCGGTCCGCAACCGCTTCGCGTGTCGCGGGTCCGCCCGGTCCACCAGCACGGCACACCCGAGGTAGCCGAGCACGGCGGGCACGAGCGCCCAGGTCGGCAGGGCACCGACGAGAGCGGCGGACACCTGGCCCGCGACCCCCGCGACGAGGACGGCCCGCCGACCGGTCACGACAGCACCTGCACGCGCACACCCGGCGCGACAGCACGCACCCTGGCGTGCTGCTCCGTGGCTCCTGCCGGAGCGAGCAGCAGCAACGTGCCGCCCGGTCCGCAGGCCGCGGCCGCGGTCCTCAGGTCCTCTGCCCGGAGCGGTCCGGCGGCGTCGACACCGGCGAAGAAGTCCAGCACCCCGGTGGCGTCAAGGCGCACCGGCGCCGGGTCCGCCAGCAGCAGCGGCGCCGTGCCCTCGCGGACGGCGGCGAGCGTGAGAGCCGCCGCGGTCGCGACCGCGCGTTCCCAGCCCTCCCCCGACCCGCCACCGGTCGCGAGGAGCACCAGCGACGGACCGGTCTCCCTCTCACGCTCGAGGACCACGGGTCGGCCGTGCCGGGCGCTGGCCCGGGCGCTGATGTGGCGCAGGCTGTCGCCCTGCCGGTAGGGGCGCAGCCCCAGCACCTCGGTGCCCGTGCCGGCCACGGGCACGCTCCGGTCGGCTGCCGTGGGAGCCCCTTCTGCCTCGCGCGCCTGGACCGCAGTCGTGCGCGGGTGGACGACGAGGGCGTGGCCGGCCGCGGGGAGCGTCCGGGTCCAGCGGAGCAGCCCGAAGGGTGCGGTGCTCGAGACCTCGCTCGGTGCCGCGGCGTGGATCCCCGCGCCGCTCGGCGAGCGCGGACAGGGTCAGCCGCACCTGCGCCCCCGGGGCGAGTGACGGGATCGCTGCCCCCAACGGACCGAGACCGGGGTGGTCGGTCGCCCAGGACGCCGAGGGTGAGGCCACCCGCCCGGTGTTGCGCACCCTCAGCTCCGGTTCGACCAGGTCACCGGCGACGACGCGGGCCGGGAGGACGAGGTCGATCGCGAGGCCGCGCAGGTGCGGGCGGACCAGCAGGCTGGTGACCGGCAGCGCGAGGGCGGCCGCGGAGCCCAGTGCCAGCCAGGCCACCCCCGACGCCCGGGTCAGCAGGTACAGCACCAGCGCAGCCACCAGCGCCCCGAGCAGCGCGGGGCGAGGTCGGACGGTCACGTCACGGGGCGAGCGTGACCGGTACGGACTGGGCCAGCTCGGCGACCAGTCGCTGCCCGGCGCGCAGGCCTGTCCCGTCGCGCAGCACCAGCCGGTGACCCAGCACCGCCGCCGCGAGGGCCTTCACGTCGTCGGGCAGCACGTGGTCCCGCCCGCCGAGCAGCGCCCGGGACTGCGCGCAGCGCACGAGGGCGAGGGCTGCACGGGTGCTCGCGCCGAGGGCGACCGACGGGTGGTCGCGGGTGGCCTCGGCCAGTCGGACCGCGTGGTCCAGCACCGCGTCCGCGACGTGCGTCCGTCGTACCTCCTGACGGACCTGGACCAGCTGCGCGGGTGTCGTGACGGCGTCGAGCTCACCGACGGTGGCGTGGTCGAGCTGCTCGCGGACGACCCGGCGCTCGGTGGCGGGGTCGTTGACGCCGAGCGAGAGCGTCACGGCGAAGCGGTCGAGCTGCCCCTCGGGCAGGGGGTAGGTGCCGTACTGCTCGAGCGGGTTCTGCGTCGCGAGGACGACGAACGGGTCGGGCAGGGCGTGCCGCGTCCCGTCCACCGTGACCGCGCCCTCGTCCATCGCCTCGAGGAACGCCGACTGGGTGCGCGGCGGGGTGCGGTTCAGCTCGTCGACGAGCACCACGTTCGCGAAGACCGGACCCGGGACGAAGCTGAACGCCCGGCGCTCGGGGTCCCAGACCCCGCTGCCGGTGATGTCGGCGGGAAGCAGGTCCGCGGTGCCCTGGACCCGGCGGAAGCTCCCGCCGAGGCTGCGGGCGACCGCGCGCGCCAGCGTGGTCTTGCCACTGCCGGGCACGTCCTCGACCAGCACGTGCCCGCCGGCCAGGACGGCCGCGACGACGAGCTCGACGGCCCCGCGGCGGCCGTGCACGACCTGCTCGACGTTGCCCACGAGCCGGCTGGCGACCGCGGCGGCCTCCGCCCGGCTGGGCAGCGGCAGGACGTCGGCGAGGTGCTGGCTGGACACGTGGGCTCCGGGGGCCGTGGGGCAGGGGTCCCCAGGAGCATCGGCGCCGGCCGCGCCCACCTCAAGTCGGAGGGCTACCCGAGCCGACGCCGGCGCCGCGCCTCGACGAGGCCCACGAACAGGAGCAGGGCCGCCGCCCAGGGCAGCACGTCGTCGGCGCCGGTCGCCGCGAGCGACGGGCGGCCGCCCGACCCGAGCGCAGGTGCCTTCACCGGGCCAGGTCCGGACGAGCTGCTGCGGGCGGGCGCCCCGAGGTCCAGGACCCACACCCCTCGCCCGTAGGCGGCGACGCTCAGGTAGCGCCCGCTGCGGTCCAGGTCGAGGTCGTAGACGCGTACGGCGGGCAGCCCGTCCGCGAGCCGGGACCAGTGCGTGCTGCCCACCGGTGCGGTGAACACCCCGTTGTCCCCGCCGACGACGAGCTTCCCGTCGCGCACGAGGACGTCGCGCATGTTCGACCGCGGCAGGTTGCCGGTGAGGTCGGTGAAGTGCTCACCGGCGTCATGGCTGACCATGACGCGCGGGGTCCCGACGACCTTCTGGTCGTAGCCGATGTTGCTGTTCTCGTTGAGCACCGCGAAGACCGTCTTGGTGTCCTTCGGGTCGATCGCCACCGCCTGGATCGCGACGTGCGGCAGGCCCTTGCCGGCTGCCAGGTGCCAGCAGTCCGACGCGCCCTTCTTCGGCGCGCACCCGGCCTTGCCCACGTTGGTCGCCACGGTGGTGTGGATGGCCGTCGGGTCGCCGAGGGAGTTGCGGCACAGCGCGCAGACCGCGTCGTAGATGGCCGCGCCGCGCACCGCCAGGGCCTGTGAGGTCCACGCGATGGCGGCCTTCGTCGCGGGGTTGGTGTACGGCGAGGTGCCGGCGTCGAAGGACTGCGTCCAGTCGGTGGACACGACCGTGTAGGCCACCGGGTCCAGCAGCGTGACGGTGTCCGGTCCCTTGAGCGTCTCCTGGACGTCCTGCGCCGCGGCGACGAGATGGTTCTCGTCGAGCGGGTCGATCGCGATGGGGCTGGTGAAAGCCGCCCCCGTGAGGTCGGGCTGGATCTCGGTGATGTGCTTGCCACGGTCCTTGGTGACGTAGAGCACCGCGCCCTGCGCCGAGGTGTAGAACACGTCCGGGTTGCTGGTGGCGATCGCGAACACGCCGTCGCCGCTGGAGATCAGCGTGTTGGTGCCCCCGGGGGTGAACAGGCCACCGCCGTTGTCCTGCAGCGCCGTGACGTACTGCCCGGCCGGCGTGCGCGCGACGCGGTAGGGCTGCACGGTCGCCAGGTGGTTCATGTCCTTCCAGGTGTCCTGGTCGAACCCGTTGCGCCCGTCCTGCAGCGCGTGGCTGTCCTGGCGGAAGAAGCCGCCGTCGTTGCCGGTGTAGAGCCGGATCCCGCGCGGCGTCGTCGCGATGACCCCGACGTGCTGGTCCGGGTGCGTCGCCGGCCCGCCGTAGTAGGGCGTCCCGTCCGGGACAGGAGGTCCCGGTGTAGACGTTCTCCAGGTAGGTCGACGCACCGCAGACGTCCCAGTACTTCTGCACGACGTCGAACGCCCCCAGGCCCGGCTCCGGCCCCGTACCGGTGACCGAGCCGAAGACCTCCTCGAGCCCGAAGTAGACCTGCGAGGAGTTGCGCGGGTCGACGGCGAGCCACAGGTTGTAGAAGGCCTGCACACCGACGCTGTAGCCCAGCGCCGGGTAGTAGCCCAGTCCCTCGTTGGGGCTCACCGCCAGGGAGGAGGGCGTCGCCTTGAGCTTCCACGTCGCGCCGTCGTCGTCGGAGCGGTAGAGCCCGTTGAGCAGCGTGTTCGTCGCGTTGAGGCTGCGCCCGGTCGTCGTCCCCACGACGTCGAGCCCACCGGGCTGCTGCTTGTTGAGCAGGCCCGCGTCCTGCACGAGCGCCCACAGCACCGGCACCTCGTCGCCGCTGCCGTAGGCCAGCACGATCCGGCCGAGCGGGTCGTTGCTCGCGCTCGGGTTGGTCAGCCCTGCGCCGCCGGGGAGGTAGGTGAAGGCACCGGTCGCCCCGGTCGTCGAGCGGTAGAGGCCGTTGCCGGAGCTCAGGGCCTTGCCGTCGGGACCGGGCCGCTTGCCGTAGGGCAGGCCCACCGCGACGGTGACCTCGGCGGCCGACCGCGGGTTGCGCACGACGGCGGTGACCCAGTCGGCGTAGGCGCCGATGTCCGGGCCCGTGTGCGTGGCGTTGGTCGGGAGCGCGATCCGGCGGAAGCTCCCACCCCGGTCGGTGGAGACGTAGAGGCCACGGCTGGTGCCGACGAGCACCCCGGACGGCGTGGGGGTGATCGCGTTCACGCCGTACCCCAGGACGTTCTTCGCGGGGCGGGTGAAGTGCACGCCGCCGTCGTGCGAGACGTAGACGCCGCTGCCAGGGGCGTCCCCGGACAGGGTCGCCAGCGCGATGCCGGTGCCGACGTAGACGTCGTTCGGGCGCTGCGGGTCGATCGCGACCGCCCCGACGGCGCTGCGCACGAACGTGCCGTCACCGCGCACCTGCCAGTGCGTACCGCCGTCCGTGCTGTGCCACAGCCCGCCCATCGTTCCGATGAACAGGGTCTGCCCGCTCGTGTCCCGCGGATCGACCGCCGCCGCGACGCCCATGCCCGCACCACGGGCGAACCGGATGGCACCGGTGGGGTAGTCCGAGGGGTCGTCCTGCCCGAACGGGCCGATGCCCTTCCAGGTGCGGCCCTTCTCGGCCAGGGGGAGCGCCGCGGCCTGCTTGGCGTAGGCGAGCTGGGCGCTCACGGTGTCGAGGTCGGCGACAGACGCGTCCGGCAGAGCAGGGAGAGGGTCCTCGTGCTCGTGGACGGGGCTCTGACCGGCCGGCACCGTCACTCGGACCGCGGGCAGGCCGGAGGGCCCGAGGGGAGCGCCCTGGGCCGGCACGACCGCGGGACCGGCCAGGGCGGCGAGAGCGCCGACCAGGGGCAGGACGAGCAGGACACGGTGACGCACGACGGCGGGACGACGGAACACGGCTGGTTCTCCTCACAGCGACCCGCGCAGCAGCGCTGCGCACGCGGGGACTTCGCCGTCGAGCAGACCGATCCTGCTGCCCGACCCGGACATCTGTCGCACAACTGACACATCACCGACGAGTGGCTGTGTTGGGCGCTGGGCACTGTGGTGCGAACGACTCCAGGAGGCCCCCCGATGACCGCTCCGCAACAGCTCGTTCAGCCCGGGCCCCCCGCGCTCCGCGAGGTCCGGATCCACGGCGACGTCGACGCCGCCGACCTCCCCCTGCTCATGGACCACCTCGACGACCTGCTCCAGCAGCAGCCCGGACGCGTCGTCGTGGACCTGTCGACCTGCCCCTCCCTGCACCCCGACGCGGTCCAGGTCCTGCTGGGCGCGCACGCCCGTCTCGACGCGTACGACGGCACGCTGGAGATCCGCGGCGCCAACCACGACACCCTCGTGCTCCTCGCCGACGCGGGCGCGCTCGCCCTGTTCGACGTGACCGCCGAGCGGCCGCTGGCCCCCGTGATCCCGATCACCCAGTCCGCCTGAGCCCCGCCCGCACGAGCGCACCACCCCCAGCTCCCCCGAGAGCAGCACGGCCCACCGGTTGGCCCCCTTTCCGGCGGGCCGTTCTGCTGTCCGGGTCAGTGCGGGGTCAGGTCAGGTCAGTCCGGGGTGAGGGGGCGTCAGGCGCGAGCGCGTTGGCCTCGCGCACGACGTCGACGATCCGCCCCATGACCGCAGTCAGGTCGAAGTCCTTCGGCGTGAACACCGCGGCCACGCCCTCGGCGAGCAGACCGGCGGCGTCGCCGTCCGGGATGATCCCGCCGACGATGACCGGCACGTCGCCGGCACCCGCGTCGCGCAGGCCCTGCAGCACCGTCGGGACAGCCGCCATGTGCGACCCGCTCAGGATGGACAGGCCGATGACGTGGACGTCCTCCTCGACGGCCGCCGCGACGATCTGGGCAGGCGTGAGGCGGATCCCCTGGTAGACGACCTCGAAGCCCACGTCGCGGGCCCGCACGGCGATCTGCTCGGCGCCGTTGGAGTGCCCGTCGAGCCCCGGCTTGCCCACGAGCAGCCGCAGGCGTCCCCCGAGGTCCTCACCGGTCTGCTTCACGCGCGCACGGACCGCGGCGATGGCCTCGCCCGCCCTACCGTCTGAGACGCCGACGACGGCTCCCGCGACGCCGGTGGGGGCGCGGTACTCCCCGAACACCTCGCGCAGCGCGCCGGCCCACTCGCCGGTCGTCACGCCGGCCCGGGCGCACGCCAAGGTGGCGACCATGAGGTTCTCGTCGGTCTTGGCGGCGTCGCGCAGGGTCAGCAGGGCGTCCTCGACCGCCTGGGCGTCGCGGCCGGCCCGCCAGGCCTGGATCGCCTCGATCGCGTGTCCCTCGACCGCGGGGTCCACGGTGAGGATCGAGCCGGCCAGGTCGGCGGTGAGCGGGTTGGGCTCGGTGGTGGTGAAGCGGTTGACGCCGACGACGACGTCCTCCCCCGCCTCGATCCGGCGCCGGCGCTCGGCGTGCGAGGCCACGAGCGCGGTCTTCATGTCGTCGACGGCCTCGACCGCACCGCCGAGGGCCTGGATCCGGTCGACCTCGCGCGTGACGGCCGCGCACAGCTCGGCGACCTTCGCCTCGATGACCACCGAGCCCTCGAAGATGTCGTCGTACTCCAGCAGGTCGGTCTCGAAGGCGAGCACCTGCTGCAGCCGCAGGCTCCACTGCTGGTCCCACGGCCTGGGCAGGCCCAGGGCCTCGTTCCAGGCGGGCAGCTGGACCGCACGCGCGCGGGCGTCCTTGCTCAGGGTGACGCCGAGCATCTCCAGCACGATGCGCTGGACGTTGTTCTCCGGCTGCGCCTCGGTGAGCCCGAGGGAGTTGACCTGCACGCCGTACCGGAAGCGCCGCTGCTTGGCGTCCTGCACGCCGTAGCGCTCGAGCAGGAGCTGGTCCCACAGGCGCGTGAAGGCGCGCATCTTGCACATCTCCTCCACGAACCGCACGCCGGCGTTGACGAAGAAGCTGATGCGCGCGCAGACCTCGCCGAAGCGCTCGTCAGGCACCTGCCCGCTGGCCTGGACGCTGTCGAGGACGGCGATCGCCGTCGCGAGCGCGAACGAGATCTCCTGCACCGGCGTCGCCCCGGCCTCCTGCAGGTGGTAGCTGCAGATGTTGATCGGGTTCCACTTCGGGATCGCCGTCACGGTGTAGGCCACCATGTCGGTGATCAGCCGCAGGCTCGGCCCGGGCGGGAAGACGTAGGTCCCGCGGGAGAGGTACTCCTTGATGATGTCGTTCTGGGTCGTCCCCGCGAGTGCCGCCGGCGTCGCACCCTGCTCCTCGGCCACGACCTCGTAGAGCGCCAGCAGCCACATCGCCGTGGCGTTGATCGTCATCGAGGTGTTCATCTCGGCGAGCGGGATGCCGTCGAACAGCGCCCGCATGTCGCCGACGTGGCTGACCGGGACGCCGACCTTGCCGACCTCGCCCCTGGCCAGCTCGCTGTCCGGGTCGTAGCCGGTCTGCGTCGGCAGGTCGAACGCCACGCTCAGACCGGTCTGACCCTTGGCCAGGTTGGTGCGGTAGAGCTCGTTGCTCTTGGCCGGGGTGCTGTGACCGGCATAGGTCCGCATCACCCAGGGCTTGTCACGTTCGCTCATCGCGCACCTTCCGTCCCCCGCAGGGTATCGACGGTCGTGCCGGCGGCCACAGGTGCGCTCCGTGATCTGTGTTACCTGCCGGTAGACCAGGCAGGTACGACGCTCAGCTGGCCTGCGCGCGCCGGGTGCTGAGCACCTTGTCCAGCCGGGTGACGAGCAGCAGCCGGCCGACGGTGTCCGGGACCGCCTCGAGCACCAGCGTGCGCCCCGCGCGCTGCGCCCGGCGGTGCGCGCCGACCAGGACCCCCAGGCCGGTCGCGTCGACCGCGACGAGCTCGGTCAGGTCCAGCACGAGCTCGCCGGAGCCGTTGTCCACGGCGTCAGCCAGGGCCAGTCGGACGTCCGCTGCCACGTGGATGTCGAGGCGCCCGGTCAGGGCGACCACGTCGTGCTGGTTCGGGTCGTGCTGGTTCGGGTCGTGCTGGATCAGGTCGTGCTGGATCGGATCGAGCATGTCCGCCTCCCGGGCCGGCCTACCGGTCACGAAGGGAAGACGTGACGGGAGGCCGTGCGGTTGCCCTCAGGGTGGTCACGATCGGGTCTCGAGCCTGGGCCGCCACGCCGCACCCGCAGGGAACTGTCACCAACCCGATACCTGGGCTCGCGGGGTGCGCCCAGGCGGGCCAGGGCGGATACTGCACAGGTGCCCGTCGTGAACAGCTACCACTTCCTGCTGGGCCCGATCGTGGCGCTGGCCGCCATGGGGCTGATCACCCTGCTGTGCCGTTGGGTGTTCTCGACCGACGACCGCCAGGCGCGGACGCAGCAACGGCTCGAGCGCGCCGCGTCGGCGCGTGACTACGGCCTGCTCGTACCGCTGACCACCGTGCGCACCCCCGAGGACGCCGAGATGCTGCGGGCGGTGCTGCGCGAGGGGGGCATCCGGGCCAACGTCTCGCCCGAGCTCGAGCTGCTCGTCTTCCGCACGGACCTCGACCGCGCCCGCGCGCTCGTCAGCGCTGCCTGACCGGCCACACGGCAACGGGTCCCGCTCGGCCGAGAGTCGGGATCCGGTCCCCCACGGCCACCCGGAGGGGACGACGCCCCGACCCTCGCGGCGGTGCGACCCGCACGCTCAGAACAGCGGGTCGGGCCCCTGCTCGCGGCGCACGTCAGCCCCCAGCGCGACCAAGGACTCTACGAACCCCTCGTAGCCGCGGTCGATGTGGTGCACCTCGTGCACCTCGGTCACGCCGTCGGCCACCAGACCGGCCAGCACGAGCGCCGCACCGGCGCGGATGTCGTGCGCCGTCACCGGAGCGCCCGAGAGCTGCTCACGCCCCCGCACGACGGCGTGGTGGCCGTCCGTGCGCACGTCGGCACCGAGCCGGGACAGCTCGTTGACGAACATCCACCGCGCCTCGAAGACGTTCTCGGTGACCATCGCCGTGCCGTCGGCGACGGCGTTGAGGGTCAGGACCATCGGCTGCAGGTCGGTCGGAAAGCCCGGGTAGGGCAACGTGACGACGTCCACCGCCCGCGGCCGCTCGTCCATCGTCACGCGGAACCCGTCCGGCCCGGGGGTCACCACGGCCCCCGCGCTCACGAGCTTGTCCAGCGCCACCTCGAGGTGGTCGGCCCGGCCTCCGCGGACGAACACGTCCCCACGGGTCAGGCACGCAGCGACCGCCCACGTCCCGGCGACGATCCGGTCCGGCAGCGTCGCGTGGGTCGCGGGGGTCAGACCGGCGACCCCCTCGACGACGAGCGTGGGGGTCCCGACGCCGCTGATCTGCGCGCCCATCGCGACGAGGAACTCGCACAGGTCGACGATGTCGGGCTCGCGGGCGGCGTTGTCGATCGTGGTCGTCCCCTCGGCGAGGACCGCAGCCAGCAGCAGCGTCTCGGTGGCCCCGACGCTCGGGAAGTCCAGCCAGATCGGGGCACCCACAAGCCGGGGAGCGCTCGCCACGAGGTAGCCGTGCTCCACCGCGGCCGTGGCGCCCAGCCGCTCGAGCCCGGCGATGTGCATGTCCAGCCCCCGCGACCCGATCGCGTCGCCACCGGGCAGCGCGACCTTGACCTGCCCGCACCGGGCCAGCAGCGGACCGAGCACGGTGATGGACGCCCGCATCCGACGTACCAGGTCGTAGTCCGCCTCGAAGCCGGGCACCGCGGGGACGGTGATCTGCACGCGGCCAACCCCGCCCGTGACCTCGCAGCCCAAGCGACGCAGCAGCTCGCTCATGATGGTCACGTCGAGGATGTCCGGCACCTCGGTGAGGGTGGTCGTCCCCTCCGCGAGCAGCGAGGCGGCCATGAGCTTGAGCACGCTGTTCTTCGCGCCCGTCACCTGGACCTCGCCGACCAGCCGCGCGCCGCCGGTGACCACGAAGCGCTCCATGACAGGGGACTCTAGGACCGCGCACGCAACCTTTCCGCCACGGGCGTCGTCCTGACCCGTGACCCGTGACCGTGATCGAACTGGAGGACCCGTGGACCAGGCAGGGCGGACCGAGTTCCGCGAGTACGTCGTCGCGCGCTCCCCCGCGCTGCTGCGTACGGCGTACCTGCTCACCGGGAACCGCGCCGACGCCGAGGACCTGCTCCAGACGGCGCTGGCCAAGACCTACCTCGCGTGGGACCGGATCCGCGACCGGGGCGCTCTCGACGGCTACGTGCGACGGACCCTGGTGACCACCCAGACCAGCTTCTGGCGGCGCAAGAAGCCGGAGTCGCTCTACGACGAGGTCCCGGACCGTCCAGGACGGGACGCGCTCGCCGACGCCGACCTGCACGACGCGCTCTGGACCGCGCTCGACCGGCTCTCGCGCAAGCAGCGCGCCGCCGTGGTCCTGCGCTACTACGAGGACCTCACCGAGGCCGACACCGCCGACGTCCTCGGCATCTCGGTCGGCACCGTCAAGTCCACCGTCTCCCGCGCCCTGGCGACCCTGCGCCAGGACGCCTCGCTGCGCGACGACCCACGCACCATCCTGCCCTCTGGAGTGACGACATGAGCCCCCTCGACGACGAGCTGCGCACCACCCTCCGGTCCCGTGCCGGAGCCGTGCACCCCACCCCCGACCCGCTCGCCGGGATCGAGGCGCGGGCCGGGCGGCTGCGTCGCCGCCGGACCGCCCTGGCTGCGACGGGTACGGCGCTGGCCGTCGCCGCAGTCGTCCTCGTCGTCCCCACCGTCCTCGACCGGGACAGCGGGCGCGGTGCCGCGCCGACCCAGTTCGCCACCACGTCGTCGGGCGGGACACTCGACCCCGCCCAGCCGTGGTCGTTCCGGGGCACCCTGTCCGACGCGGCCCGCGCGGACTTCGCCCGTGCGTGGCAGAGCCGGCACCCCGGCAGCACCCTGACCGCGCTGTTCGGCCAGACCTACGAGCCGAGCGGGCAGGAGGAGGCGGTGTTCATCGCCTCCGGCCCGGACGGCGACCGCTGGGGCTTCGTCCAGAACGCCACCACCGGGCCTGACTTCGTCAAGGACGAGGCCTACGGCACGCACCGCGGCGCCCTGTCGGTCGAGCAGCCCGGCGACGAGGGCGTCTCCCGCCTGATCGTGGTGGCCGCACCGGACAGCTCCATCGGCTCGGAGCAGGCCACCTTCGCCCCACTCGCCCCCGGGGTGGGCATCACGCCCGTCGAGCAGGCGATCCACTGGACCGTGACCTCATCGGACGGACGTCAGGTCGCCCAGGGCGACACCGAGCCCGCATCCTCTTCCGCCCGGCCCCGCAACCTGCTCAGGTGGGAGGCCCGGGGCGGCAACGAGCTGCCCCTGGTCCCCGGGATGCGCACGTCGTTCGCTCCTGCGCTGAACACCACGCCTGAGCGGGTGAACTACAAGGTGCTGTTCGCCGGCGAGACTGCCGGGGGCGTGCGCTACCTCGTCGGCCAGATCTGGGCCTCGACCGACCGCGAGGTGCACTCCTTCGCCTACGCCGAGGGCGGGACCAACGGTCCTGAGGTCTTCCTCGGCCCGCTGACCCCGATCGACCCGTCGGTGCTTGCCTTCGTCCTCGGCAGCCAGCCCGGCAGCACGACCGACCTGCTCGTGGTCGTCCCTGCGCCCGGTGCCGGCCAGGTGTCCTACGACGCGGACGCGACCGGCCCGTTCACACCGGTCACCGGACAGGACCAGCTCAACGGCGTGGTGCTCCTCGACCGCGACCCCCGGGCCACCGCCGACCGGTTGCAGGTGCTGGACGGCAACGGCAACCTCGACCAGCCGATGTTCGAGGGCCCGGTCGCCCCGTTGCTGTGCGGTGCGAAGGAGTGCGGCTGACCGAGCGGGGTCCCGCCCGACCCGCCTCCCTCGCACCTCCCTCCTCGCGTGCGCGCCGACGTGGGCATCACCGTGACCGCCTGAGCGTGAACCACGGTCGGAGGAGCCCGCGAAGCGTTCACCCGAGGAGGGAGGTCGGTCAAGGCGCGACGAGGGCACCGGCCGCCCCGTTGCTGTGCGGAGCGAAGGAGTGCGGCTGACCGAGCGGGGTCCCGCTCGACCCTCCTAGGCTGCACTCCATGGCCGTTCACCTCACGCGCATCTACACCAGGACCGGCGACGACGGGACGACCGCCCTCGGCGACATGAGCCGGGTGCGCAAGACCGACCCACGGCTGGCCGCCTATGCCGACGTCGACGAGGCGAACAGCGCGATCGGGGTGGCGATCGCGCTGGGGCAGCTCCCGCAGGACGTCGTCGCCACGCTCACCCGGATCCAGAACGACCTGTTCGACGTCGGCGCCGACCTGTGCACCCCCGTCACCACCGAGGACCTCGGCTACGAGCCCCTGCGCGTGCTCCCGGCGTACACCGAGGCCCTGGAAGCCGACTGCGACACCTACAACGCGCGGTTGGAGAAGCTCTCCAGCTTCATCCTCCCCGGTGGGACGCCCGGCGCCGCTCTGCTCCACGTCGCCCGCACGGTCGTACGCCGGGCGGAGCGGCGGGTCTGGACGCTGCTGGAGCATGACGCCGAGCGCACCAACCGCGAGGCGGCGCTGTACCTCAACCGGCTGAGCGACCTGCTGTTCATCCTCGCGCGCACCGCCAACCCGGGCGGCGACGTGATGTGGAAGCCCGGCGGCTCCCGGTGAAGCACGCGCTGTTCCTGCCGATCTTCGGCGAGCTCGCCGATCCGCGGGTCACCGCGATGATCGCGAGCGACGCGGAGGAGGCCGGCTGGGACGGCGTGTTCGTGTGGGACCACATCAGCTACCGCGCCCCCGTCGAGGCGATCGCCGACCCCTGGGTGACGCTCGCCGCGATGGCCATGGTGACCAGCGAGGTGCGCCTGGGGCCGATGATCACGCCGCTCCCGCGCCGTCGACCGGTCAAGGTCGCGCGGGAGGTGGCCACGCTCGACCAGCTCTCCGACGGCCGCGTCATCCTCGGGGTCGGGATCGGCGGGGACGGCGCCGGCGAGCTGACCGCGACCGGCGAGGAGCTCGACGACCGGGTGCGGGGCGAGATGCTCGACGAGGGCCTCGACGTGCTCCGCGCCGCGTGGTCGGGCGGGCCGATGACGCACCGCGGCGAGCACTACACCGCCGACGGCTTCGCGGCCCGTCCGACGCCTGTGCAGGAGCACCTACCGGTATGGGTCGCGGTCCGCTACGGCCGCAGCAAGCCCCTGGTGCGCGCGGCGCGGCACGACGGCCTGTTCCCGATCGAGATCGACCACCCGGACAAGCTCGCCGAGACGCTCGCTGCCCTGGGTCCGGTCCGGGACGGCTTCGACGTCGCCGTGGGTGCGCAGGACGACACCGACCCGCGTCCCTACGCCGAGGCGGGCGCCACCTGGTGGATGCGCGGCTTCTCGCCGTACACCGTGACGGAGGACGAGGTCAGGGGCGTGCTCGCCGAGGGCCCGGCTCAGGACCGCCGCGCGTAGAGGGACAGCAGCGTCTCGGCGGTGCTCGCCTCGGCGACCAGCTGCGAGCTGACGAACGGGTACTCCAGGGAGGCGCGGTAGCCCGGCAGGATGCGCTCGAGCTCCTCGTGGTCGGGGTGCTCGAAGCCCATCGACCACTCCGCGAACAGCCGCGTGTCCGTCGGTCCGTCGTAGAGCACCCGCAGGTGGGAGTGCCGGTCATCCATCCTGATCCGGTCCCACACGACCTCCACCTGCTCCTCGCCCCCCTCGAACAGCTGCAGGAAGCTGCGCGAGGCGTACACGAGCATCCCCGTCACGTCGTGGTCGCCGTTCACCTCGCGGGCCCGCGTCAGGAGGGTGAGCAGCGCGCTGTCGTCGAAGTCGGTCAGGGCCCTGCTCGCGTAGACGATCCGCCTCATGGCCCGAACCTAGTCACGAGGGCAGCGTGGCACCAGGGGGACGGGCTTCGAGCCAGGACAGCAGGCCCGTCATCGCCGAGGCGTCGAGGGCCAGCTCGACCCGCTCCCCGCGGTGGACGAGCTCGACGACCTCCGCTCCCTTGAGCAGGGCAAGCACCTCCGGACCTGCGGGCGTACGGCGACCACGCACCTGCAGGTCACGGCGCGAGAGCGTGCGACGCGGACGGGGGCTGAGGCTGAACACCCGGAACCACTGCAGGTCGTCACCGACGAAGCGTCCGACGCCGAGGACCCACCCTCGACCCTGCGAGCCGGGCTTGAGGCGCAGCGAGAGCTCGATCGCCCCGCCGGAGCGCGAGAGCGCACGGCGGCGCAGGCTGATGCCGAGGAACCCCGCGGCGAGCACGGCGACGACGCCGAGCAGGGCCTCCAGGGTCAGCACGGTGACGGCAGGGTCGCGGGTACCGGTGGGCGGGCGATCAGCCGGGCGTCAGTCAGGCGGAGGTCTGCTCGCCGGGCAGCGTCGCCGACTCGGCGAGGATCGTCACGCCGCTGTCGGTGACCGACAGGAACCCGCCGGAGACGTTGACAGTGATCTCGTTGGAGCCGGTGAGGATCCGCACGTCATACCCCTCGGCCAGCTGGCCGAGCAGGGGCGCGTGGCCGGGCAGGACGCCGATCTCCCCCTCCGTGGTGCGGGCGACGACCGAATCGGCCTCACCGCTCCAGACCTCGCGCTCGACCGAGACGAGCTCGACGTGCAGCGACACGTGTTCCTCCTGGGGGCAGCTGTCGGGTTTTCCGACCTGCCGATGATCCTAGCCGGGACGGGGGACCGGGCTGTCAGCGCAGTGCCTGCGGCAGCGTGACCTGCACCCGGGTCCCGCCCTGCGGGCTGCTGCCGAGCACGACAGAACCGCCGTACCTGGCCGCGACGAGGCGGCAGATGGACAGGCCGAGCCCGGTCCCTGGCGTTGCGGTCGTCGCGCGGCCGCGCTCGAAGTCCCGGAGCACCCGTGCCCGATCCGCCTCCGGCACCCCGACCCCGTCGTCGTCGACCTGCAGCGCCACTCCCCCGTCGAGCTCGACCCGCCGCACCTGGACGGTGACGGGACGCCCCTCGGTTCGGTAGGTCATCGCGTTGTCGAGCAGGTGCACGAACACGTGCCGCAGGAGCATCGGGTCGCCCGTCGCCGTCCCGAGGTCAGCGAGGTCGACCTCCACCTGACGGGGCTTGGTGAGCAGTGTGCGCACGACCTGCTGGGCCAGGTCGGTGAGGTCGACGCTCTCCCGCAGGTCGGGGCGCGCGAGCGCGTCGGCGTAGGCCTGCAGGTCGTCGATCAGCGTCAGGCCGCACCGGGCGCTGGCCCGCAGCTCGCGGACCAGCTCGAGGGCGCTGCTGTCCTGGCGCACCGCGTCGGTCCCGACGAGAAGGTCGGCGTAGGCACCGACGCCCAGCAGCTGACGGCGCAGGTCGTGGGCGGCCGTCGCCGCGAAGCGCTCGAGGTCGACCGCCTCGGCGGGCTCGGCGCGCGACGTGGGCACGGCCTCTCGGCGGGCCCGTAATGCGTCGCGGAGCGCCGGGACGAGACCGCTGACGAGCTCGTCCTTGTCCAGGTAGGCATCGGCGCCCTGGTCGAGGGCGCGCGCGGCCATGCGCTCGGCAGGATGGGCAGACAGCACGAACAGAACGCTGCCCGGCGAGCTGCGCCGGAGCTCGGGCAGCGCCTCCAGGCCGGTCCGTCCGGGCAGACCGAGGTCGAGCAGCAGGACGTCGGGCTGGTGGGCGAGCACGGCCTCCAGGCAGCTGTCGGCGTCCGAGCACTCGGCGACGACCTCGAAGTCCCCGGCCCGGGCCAGCACAATCCCCAGCAGCTGGCGCAGGCTCTCGTCGTCGTCCGTGACGACGACGGTCGTGCGCTCCAGCGCTGGCGCCGCCATCTCACTCCTCGCTCGACGACCAGACCTCCCACGAGATCCGTCCTCGCACGGTAACGCGCGCGGGGCACGCGCACGGCCGCTTCCACCGACGTCACCTGAACGAGGGCGGGACGCGAGAAGGCCGGTCCCCACGCGGGGACCGGCCTTCTCGAGGCACGTCGGGCTGCTAGCCAGCGAGCTTCTTGGCGTTGGCCTCGACGTCCTCGAGCCCACCGCAGAGGAAGAACGCCTGCTCCGGGATGTGGTCGTAGTCGCCCTGGGTGAGGCGCTTGAAGGAGTCGATCGTCTCGTCGAGCGGGACGAACTTGCCCTTCTGGCCGGTGAACTGCTCGGCGACGAAGAACGGCTGCGACAGGAAGCGCTCGATACGGCGAGCGCGGTTGACGAGGACCTTGTCCTCCTCCGACAGCTCGTCGATGCCGAGGATGGCGATGATGTCCTGCAGCTCCTTGTTCTTCTGCAGGATGCGCTGCACCTCGCGGGCGGTGTTGTAGTGGTCGTCACCGAGGTACGCCGCGGACAGGATGCGGCTGGTGCTGTCGAGCGGGTCGACGGCCGGGTAGATCCCCTTCTCGGAGATCGCTCGGTTGAGGTTGGTCGTCGCGTCGAGGTGCGTGAACGCGGTGTGCGGCGCCGGGTCGGTGATGTCGTCGGCGGGCACGTAGATCGCCTGCAGCGACGTGATCGAGTGACCCCGCGTCGAGGTGATGCGCTCCTGCAGGACGCCCATCTCGTCGGCCAGGGTCGGCTGGTAGCCGACGGCGCTCGGCATGCGGCCGAGCAGGGTCGAGACCTCGGAGCCGGCCTGCGTGAAGCGGAAGATGTTGTCGATGAACAGCAGCACGTCCTGCTTCTGCACGTCGCGGAAGTACTCTGCCATCGTCAGGGCGGACAGGGCGACGCGCAGGCGGGTGCCCGGCGGCTCGTCCATCTGACCGAAGACCAGCGCGGTGTCGTTGATGACGCCGGACTCGGTCATCTCACCGAACAGGTCGTTGCCCTCGCGGGTGCGCTCACCGACACCGGCGAACACCGAGACGCCGGAGAACTCCTTGGCGACGCGGTAGATCATCTCCTGGATGATGACGGTCTTGCCGACGCCGGCACCGCCGAACAGGCCGATCTTCCCGCCGGAGACGTACGGCGCGAGCAGGTCGATGACCTTGATGCCCGTGGTGAACATCTCGGTCTTGTTCTCGAGCTGGTCGAACGCCGGGCTCGGCCGGTGGATCGGCCAGCGCGTCGTGATGTTGAGCGACTCCTCCGACACGTCCATCGGCTTGCCCAGGGCGTTGAACACGTGGCCCTTGGTGACGTCGCCGACGGGGACGGTGATCGCCTCGCCGGTGTCCTGGACGGGGGCGCCGCGGACGAGGCCGTCGGTGGGCTGCATCGCGATGGCGCGCACCACGTTGTCGCCGATGTGCTGCGCGACCTCCAGCGTCAGGGTGAAGGTCTCACCGCCCATCGTGCGGTCCACGTGCAGCGCGTTGTAGACCTCCGGCATCTCGTCGGGAGCGAACTCCACGTCGACGACCGGGCCGATGACGCGCGCGACACGACCGACGCCACCCGCCTTGGGGGCACTCGTGCTGGTCACATCTGTATCGGTGATGGTCATTGCGGTCACTCACTCCCTGACGAGGCGAGCGCACTTGCGCCGCCGACGATCTCGCTGATCTCTTGGGTGATCTCGGCCTGACGGGCCGCGTTCGCCGCTCGGGTGAGCGACTTGATGAGGTCCTCCGCGTTGTCCGTGGCGGCCTTCATGGCGCGCCGACGGGACGCCGACTCCGACGCCGCGGACGCCAGCAGGGCGGCGTACACCCGCGTCTCGACGTACCGGGGAAGGAGGGCGTCGAGCAGGGCGTCGGGGCTCGGCTCGAACTCGTAGAGCGGCAGGGGGCCGTCGGGCGCGGGGGCGTCGGAGTACTCCACGACGAGGGGGAGCACGCGCGCCGCGACCGGCGCCTGCGTGAGCGCGCTGACGTACTCGGTGTACACGACGTGGATCTCGTCGACCCCGCCGTCCTCCGTCGGACGGACGAACGCCTCGATGAGGGTGTCCGCGACGACCTTGGCGTCGGCGTAGCTCGGCTTCTCGGAGAACCCGGTCCAGCTGTCCTGCATGTCGCGGCCACGGAACTTGTAGTAGGCCACCGCCTTGCGCCCGATGAGGTAGCTCACCGGCTCCTTGCCCTCGCTGCGGAGGAGCGTTGCGAGCGCCTCGGCCTGCTTGATGGCGTTGGAGGTGTAGCCACCCGCCAGGCCACGGTCGCTGGCAATCACGAGGATGGCCGCCCGCGAGGGGTTGGGCTTCTCCGTCCACCAGCGGGTGGTCGATCGTCGACTGCGAGGCGAGCGCCGACAGCACGCGGGTGATCTCACGCTCGTAGGGACGCGCTGCGTTGACGTCGGCCTGCGCCTTGGCGATGCGCGACGCGGCGATGAGCTCCATCGCCTTGGTGATCTTCTTGGTCGACTGCATCGCCTTGATCCGGCGACGGTAGACCGAGAGCTGGGCACCCATCAGGCAGCCGGGGTGCCGGGGTTGTTCGCGGCGGACCGGTAGGCCGTGATCTTCTCCTGGCCCTCGGCGCCCTTGTCCATCGCCTCGACGGGGGCCTCGTTGATCAGCGGCTGGCCGTCGCTGGTCTGGAACTGCTTGGCGAACTCCGCGACCGCCTTCTCGAGCTGCTCGATCGTGCTGTCCTCGAGCTTGCCGGTCTGCACGATCGCGTCGTAGATGCCCTGCTGGGTGCGACCGACGAAGTCGAGGAACTCGGTCTCGAAGCGGCGCACGTCCGCGACGGGGACGATGTCGACCTTGCCGGTGGTGCCGGCCCAGATCGAGACGACCTGGCGCTCCACGGCGTACGGCGAGTACTGGCCCTGCTTGAGCAGCTCCACCAGGCGCTGGCCGCGGTCGAGCTGGGCCTTGGAGGCCTTGTCGAGGTCAGAGGCGAAGGCGGCGAAGGCCTCCAGCTCGCGGTACTGCGCGAGGTCGAGGCGCAGGCGGCCGGAGACCGACTTCATCGCCTTGATCTGGGCGTTACCACCGACGCGGGACACCGAGATGCCGACGTTGATGGCGGGGCGGACGCCGGAGTTGAACAGGTCGGACTGCAGGAAGATCTGACCGTCGGTGATCGAGATGACGTTGGTCGGGATGAACGCCGAGACGTCGTTGCCCTTGGTCTCGACGATCGGCAGACCGGTCATCGAGCCGCCACCGAGCTCGTCGGAGAGCTTCGCGCAGCGCTCGAGCAGGCGGCTGTGCAGGTAGAAGACGTCACCCGGGTAGGCCTCGCGACCCGGCGGGCGGCGCAGCAGCAGCGAGATGGCGCGGTAGGCGTCGGCCTGCTTGCTCAGGTCGTCGAACACGATGAGGACGTGCTGGCCCTGGTACATCCAGTGCTGGCCGATGGCCGAGCCGGTGTAGGGCGCGAGGTACTTCAGACCGGCCGGCTGCGAGGCCGGCGCGGCGACGACGGTGGTGTACTCCAGCGCGCCGGTCTCCTCGAGCCGGCCGACGAGCTCAGCGATCGTCGAGCCCTTCTGGCCGATGGCGACGTAGATGCACTTGACCTGCTTCTTCGGGTCGCCGCTCTTCCAGTTCTCGCGCTGGTTGATGATCGCGTCGAGCGCGACCGCGGTCTTGCCGGTCTGGCGGTCACCGATGATGAGCTGGCGCTGGCCGCGACCGACCGGGGTCATCGCGTCGATGGACTTGATGCCGGTCTGCAGCGGCTCGGTCACCGGCTGGCGCTGGACGACGGTGGGTGCCTGCAGCTCGAGGATGCGGCGGCCCTCGGCGACGATCTCGCCCTTGCCGTCGAGCGGGTTGCCGAGCGGGTCGACGACGCGACCGAGGAAGCCGTCGCCGACGGGCGCGGAGAGCACCTCGCCGGTGCGGCGGACCTCCTGGCCCTCCTCGATGCCACCGGGGTCACCGAGGATGACGCAGCCGATCTCGCGCTCGTCGAGGTTGAGGGCGAGGCCGAGCAGGCCGCCCTCGAACTCGAGCAGCTCGTTGGTCATCGTGGCCTGCAGGCCCTCGACGCGGGCGATGCCGTCGCCGGTCTCGATGACCCGCCCGACCTCCTCGCGGGTGGTCTCCGGCGTGTACGACGAGACGTAGCGCTCGATCGCGTCGCGGATCTCCTCCGGGCGGATGCTGAGCTCTGTCATGGCCCCTGCTCTCTACGGTCTGCGGTGCGGTGACGACTGCGGTGACGACTGCTGTGACGACTGCGGTGACGACACGTGCGTCGGGAAGGAATGGGTGGTGCGGGACTAGCTGAAGCGACGGCCGGCCTGGGCCAGCCGGTGCCGGGTGGAGCCGTCGATGACCTCGTCACCGATGCGGACGACGACCCCGCCGATGACCTGCGGGTCGACCTCGACCTGCAGCGCGACCTCGTGACCGAACTGCGCGGACAGAGCGGCCGCGAGGCGGCCGCGCTGGGTGTCGTCCAGGGCCACCGCGGCGGTCACCGTGGCGAGGGTGCGGGAGCGCACGTCGGCAGCGAGGCCGGCGTACTCGCTGAGCCCGTCCTCGAGGGTGCGGCCACGCGGGGTGAGCACGAGCGCCTCGATGATGCGCTTGGTGCCGGCGGTCACCTTGCCGTCGAGCAGACCGTTCGAGCAGAGCGGTCTTGCGCTCGTTGTCCAGGCCGCGGTCGGTGAGGACCGCCCGCAGCTCGGGCTCGCGCGAGACGGTCCGGGCGAACCGGAACAGCTCGTCCTCGACGGCGTCGAGCTCGCCGCGGCTGTCGGCGACGAAGAACAGCGCCGTGACGGCGAGGATCTCGACCGCGTCGACGAGGTCGCGCGGTGAGCTCCACCGCTGGGCGACGACGTCCTTGACCCGGTCGAGCGACAGCGCCTGGAGCTGGCTGCCGAGCAGCCCGTCCACGAGCTGCGCCTTCGCGGTGCCGTCGAGGGCGGGGTCGCCCAGGGTGCGGCGCAGGTTGCCCTCGCGGTCCAGCAGTCGGACGACCGACAGCAGGCCCTCGGCGATGCCCTCGAAGCCGGCGGCCTCGGGCACCTCACCGCGCAGGGCGGTGAGGCGGTCCCGGACCGACAGGAGGGCGTCGCGGCTGGAGCCGTGCATCAGGAGGCCGTCCCCGATGCCGAGGCCGAGCCCTGCTGCTGCTCGAGGTCGGCGAGGAACCGGTCGACGACGCGGCGCTGGCGCTCCTCGTCGGCGAGCGACTCACCGACGACCCGCTCGGCGAGCTCGACCGCGAGGCGGCCGATCTCGCCACGCAGCGGCGGTCACGACCTGCTGCCGCTCGGCGACGAGCTGCTCCTCACCGCGGGCGGTGATGCGGGCGGCGGTGTCGCGGGCCTCGGCGGTGAGCTGGTCCACGATCTGCTTGCCCTGCTCACGCGCCTCGTCGCGGATGCGCGCGGCCTCCGCCCGCGCCTCGGCGAGCTGCGCCTTGTACTGCTCGAGAGCAGCGTTGGCCTCGGCCTGGGCGGCCTCCGCCTTCGCGATGCCGCCCTCGATCGCGGCAGTGCGCTCGGCGTACGCCTTCTCGAACATCGGGAAGACGGTGCGCGACAGCAGGAAGTACAGCAGTCCGAAGGCCACCAGCCCGACGATGATCTCGGCGGTGTGCGGGAGGAGGGGGTTGAAGTCCTCGCTCGCCTGCACCGAGCCCTGCAGGGACAGCACGCCGGCCTACTTGAGGGCGAAGGCGAGACCGATGCCGATGATGGCAAGGGCCTCGGCGAGGGCGAAGCCGAGGATGGCGATGCTCTGCAGCATGCCGCGCGACTCGGGCTGGCGAGCGACGCCGCTGATGTACGCGGCGAAGATCAGACCGATGCCGACGCCCGGACCGATGGCGGCGAGGCCGTAACCGATCATGTTCAGGCTGCCGTTGATCGTTCCATCCATTGCTGTGTCCCTTTCAGGGGTTCGGGTGGTGCTGAAAACTCGGGTGGGTGGGTGGGGCTAGTGCTCGTCGGCGAGCGCGCCGCCGATGTAGAGCGCGGTGAGGAGCGTGAAGACGTAGGCCTGCAGCAGCTGCACGAAGCCCTCGAAGCCGGTGAGCACGATGCTGCCGAACAGCGACACCGAGCCGGCGGCGATGCCGACCACGCCGCCGTAGTCCTTCAGGAGGTACTCCCCGCCGAGGACGAACAGCAGCAGCACCAGGTGGCCGGCGAACATGTTGAACGTGAGTCGCAGCATCAGCGTGATCGGACGGACGATCACGGTCGAGAAGAACTCGATCGGCGCGAGCAGGAAGTAGACCGGGATCGGGATGCCGGGCGGGAACATCATGTCCTTGAAGTACCGGAAGAACCCGTGCTTCTTGATGCCCAGGCACATGAAGATGGCCCAGGAGATGACCGCCAGGACCAGCGGGAACGCGATGTGCGACGTCGCCGGGAACTGCACGATCGGGATGATGCCCGCGAGGTTGTTGAGCGCGATGAAGCTGAACAGCGTCGCGAGGTACGGCGCGAAGCGCAGCCCCTCGTGACCGATGGCGTCGAGGGCGACGTCGTTGCGGATGAAGCCGTAGAGCGACTCCCCCGCGAACTGCAGCTTGCCCGGGACGACCTTCGCGTTGCGCGAGGACAGGTAGTAGAAGACGAAGATGACCAGCGTCGCGACGGCGACGATGAGCACCGGCTTGGTGAACCAGCCGACGCTGCTGAAGATCGGGGGCAGGTCGAAGTCGTTCGGGCCGGGGCTGATGAAGCCCGACTCACCCGTGGTCTCGGCAGCGCCCTCGGCAAGGCGGGAGGCGGCGGCGACGAGCAGGCTGCTCACGTCGTCCCTTCAGGTCGGGTGGGGGTCTTCACACAAGTCTTCAGACAGGTCTTCACACAAGATCCAGAGTCGATCGCCGGAGACAGCACACCCGCGAGAAGCGGACCGTGCGTACCCGGCGGCGATCAGGATCTACCATAGCGAAACCAGATGCCGTACAGCGCAGTGGCCGTCCCGAGCAGCAGGCCGACCATGGTGAACAGCGGAGAACCGAGCCACTCGCTGACGAGATAGCCGGCGCCGCCCCACACCACGACGCCCGAGATGAGCAGGCTGGTGGCCGCCCAGGCGTCGTTCGACGCCCGCTGGTTCGCGCGTCGAAGAGCCTCGTCGTCCGCGGGGTCCGCGGGGTCGTGAGGGCTCCTGTCAGCACCGGAGGACATCGCGCAGAAGCCTACCGGAGTGCTCGGGATCGTTGCGCCCGGGTCACGCGTCCCTGTCGGACGTCCCTGTCAGACGTCGAGCAGGGGCTGGTGCTTGCGGGACAGCCCGAGCAGCACCTGGGTGTTCAGCCACGCCAGCGCGCACGCGATCACCGTGAGCCCCACGGCCTTGCTGCTCACGCCGTCGGCGTTGGCCGCGAGCCCGTAGACCACGACGCCGAGCAGGATGCGCAGCACGTAGGTCATGCCGAGGACGAGGAACGCCAGCGCCGAGCGACTGCCGTCTCCCGCGACGAGGAACGGCAGCGTCCCGGCGGAGAAGAACACCAGCACCAGCGCGGTCCCCAGGGCGCTGCTGAGCGGCCCGGTCGACCCCACCGCAGCCCACGAGACCAGCGCGCACACGACACCCACGCCCAGGGTCACCAGGGCGGCAACGCGGTTGCGGTGGGCGAGCAGTCCCGGCTTCACGGCTCGCGCGCCGCGCGCAGCCGCGGCAGGCTCAGCACGACCGCGCCGACGACCGCCACGCCGCCCGCGATCCCGGCCATGGTGACCGCCCCCAGCAGGGGTACGGCGACCAGGGAGAACGCCAGCAGGGCGGTCCAGAAGTACATGATGAGCACCGCTCGGGTGTGGCTGTGCCCGATCTCCAGCAGCCGGTGGTGCAGGTGCAGCTTGTCCGGCGCGAAGGGACTGCGACCGGCCCGCGTCCGGCGGACCACCGCCAGCAGCAGGTCCACGAACGGCACCGCCAGCACCGCCAGGGGCAGCAGCACCGGCAGCAGCACGGGGAACGCCGCCTTGGAGGGCAGGTTGCTGTAGTTGAACTGGCCGGTGAGCGACGTCACCGATGCCGCGAGCATCAGCCCGATGAGCATCGAGCCCGAGTCGCCCATGAACACCCGCGCCGGGTTGAAGTTGTGCGGCAGGAAGCCCAGGCACATCCCGCACAGCACGACCGCGATGAGCGTGGGCGCACTGATGCGCTCCTGGGACACCCCGAACGTCGCGCGCCCGCTGGCGAGGGAGTAGGAGAACACGAACAGCGCCAGCGCCGCGATGGCCCCCACGCCCGCGAGCAGACCGTCGAGCCCGTCGATGAAGTTCACCGCGTTGACGGTCAGCAGCACCAGCACGACGCTGATCGCCACGCCCTCCGGCCCGAGGCTCACCGCCCCGACACCGGGCAGCGTGATCGTCAGCACCTGCAGGCCGAGCAGCACCATGACACCGGCGGCGACCGTCTGGCCGGCGAGCTTGGTGATCGCGTCGAGCTGGAACCGGTCGTCGACGGCCCCGAGCAGCGTGATCACGCCCCCCGCGATGATGACCGCCTGCACGTCGGAGTACTTGAAGATCGCCGACAGCGCCGGCAGGGAGTGCGCCACGGCGAACGCCGCACACATGCCGCCGTACATCGCCAGCCCGCCCATGCGGGGGGTGGGGGTGTCGTGCACGTCCCGGTCACGAACGGCCGCCATGGCGCCGATGCGGATCGCGAACACCCTCGCCACCGGTGTCAGCAGCCAGGTGACCCCGGCGGCGACGCACAGGACGAGCAGGTACTCGCGCACGAGCGGACGCTAGCGGGGGTACGCCGGGTGCGCGGTCACCAAGGCGTCGACACCCTGACGGATCTCCTCCGCAGCGCTGCCGTCCTCGTCACGGACCGCGCGCCCGATCAGCCCCGCGACCTCCTTCATGTCCACCTCGGTCATGCCCTGCGTGGTGACGCTGGGCGTGCCGACGCGGATGCCGGAGGCGATGCTCGGCGGCTGCGGGTCGTAGGGGATGGCGTTCTTGTTGAGCACGATGCCCGCAGCGGCGCAGCGCGCCTCGGCCTGCTGGCCCGTGACGTCGATGCCCTGCAGGTCGAGCAGGCTCAGGTGGGTGTCGGTGCCGCCGGTGACCGGGCGCATGCCCTCGGCAGCCAGCGCGTCGGTGAGCGCGACGCTGTTGGCGATGACCTGCTTGGCATAGGCCTGGTACGCCGGGCTCGCCGCCTCCTTGAGCGCCACGGCCTTCGCGGCAACGGCGTGCATGAGCGGTCCGCCCTGCATCATCGGGAAGACGGCCTTGTCGAGCTTCGCCGCGTGCTCGGCCTTGCAGACCAGCATCCCGCCGCGCGGGCCGCGCAGGACCTTGTGCGTGGTGAACGTGACGACGTCGGCGTAGGGCACCGGGCTCGGGATCGCCTTGCCGGCCACCAGGCCGATGAAGTGCGCCGCGTCGACCATGAGGATCGCGCCGACCTCGTCCGCCACCTCGCGGAAGGCGGCGAAGTCGATGAGCCGCGGGATCGCCGAACCGCCGGCGATGATCATCTTCGGCTTGTGCTCGCGGGCCAGGTCGCGCATCTGGTCGTAGTCGATGTCCTCAGGCTTCGAGGAGGCGCCCTGCGGCCGAACGCCGTAGTGCACCGCGTTGAACCACTTGCCGGAGAAGGACACCTTCGTCCCGTGCGTGAGGTGACCGCCGTGCGGGAGCGACATCGCCAGCACCGTGTCGCCGGGGTTGAGGAACGCGCCGTAGACCGCGATGTTCGCGCTGGCGCCGGAGTGCGGCTGCAGGTTGGCGTGCTCGGCGCCGAACAGCTCCTTGGCCCGGTCGATGCCGAGCTGCTCCGCGACGTCGACGACCTCGCACCCGCCGTAGTAGCGCTTGCCGGGGTAGCCCTCGGCGTACTTGTTGCTCAGCGTGGAGCCGAGCGCGGCGAGGACCGCGGGGCTGGTGAAGTTCTCGCTCGCGATGAGCTGCAGACCAGCGCGCAGGCGGGTCAGCTCGTCGCCGACGACCGCGGCGATCTCCGGGTCGGTCTGCTGGAGGGCATCGAAGTCAGGACCCCAGAACGTCACGGCAAGCTCCTCGAGCAGGGGTGGGCGGCGGTCCGGTCAGCCTAGCCGGGGTCAGCCGGCCAGGGCGTCGAGCATGCGCTGGAGCGACTGGTGCACCAGCGCTCCGCAGGCCGTGAAGCCCGACTCGGGGCCCTGGTAGGGGTCAGTCACGTCGTCGTCCTCGGGGCGGTCGGGCCGCACCAGCCCGCGCTGCGCCGCCGCCGCGGTCACCAGGGCCCGCGCGCGCTCCACCCGGTCCCCGGCAGGGATCTCGGCCAGGTCGACCGCCGACACCAGACGGTCGAACTCGCGCAGGGTGAACGTCCAGCGCGACGCCCGCGGGTGCAGCACGACAGCCGCAGCCCGGTGCTCACGGGTCGCCCCGAGCACCAGGTCGGCGCCCTCGACCAGCGGCGCCGTCAGCTCGCGCGCCCGGAACGCCGAGCCGTCGTGGCCGAGCCCCTGCAGCGTCGTGAGCGCGAACGGCTCCATCGGAGCGCCCGCGTGCCCCCAGGTGCCGGCCGAGCCGATCTCGAAGGCGTCCGCCTCCGGTCCCAACCGGTCCCGCAGGCCGGCGCGCATCAGGTGCTCCGCCATCGGTGACCGGCAGATGTTGCCGGTGCAGACGTGCAGGACGCGAAAGGAGCTCACGTGGGTCCCACGACGTCCGGGACGACGGACTGCAGCTCCTCGAGGCTCACGGCGCCGGCGCGCAGGACCTTCGGCACCTCACCGGTGAGGTCGACGATCGTCGAGGGCACCGGGTCCCCGGAGGGTCCGCCGTCGAGGTAGACGTCCACCGCCGTACCGAGCTGGCGAGCCGCCTCGGCGGCGTCCGTCGCCGGCGGCAGGCCGCTGCGGTTGGCGCTGCTGACGGCGAGCGGTCCGGTCTGGTCGAGGATCGCCAGGGCGATCGGGTCCAGCGGCATGCGCAGCGCGACCGTGCCCTTGGTGTCCCCGAGGTCCCACTGCAGCGTCTGCGCGTGGTGGACGACGAGGGTCAGCGGGCCGGGCCAGAACGCCTCGGCCAGCTGCCGCACCGCCTGCGGGACGCTGTCGAGCAGCCCGTCGAGGGTGCGCAGCGCGGGGACGAGCACCGGGGTCGGCATGTCGCGGCCGCGGCCCTTCGCCTCGAGCAGCGCCCCGACCGCAGCGGCCGAGAACGCGTCGGCGGCGATGCCGTAGACCGTGTCGGTCGGCAGCACCACCAGCGAGCCCCGCTGCAGCGCGGAGACGGCGGCGATGACGCCGGCAGCGTGCTCGGTGCGGCAGTCGTAGGTGGTGCTCACGGCGCAGTCCTGTCTGTCGTGGGGGTTCCGGTCCAGCATGCGGTCACGAACCGGTCGCGGCCGGTCAGGTCCTGGTGATCCTGCACCTCGCTCCAGCCGCCGGCGTCGAGCAGCACCTGGGGCGCGCTCCGGCCCTGCCGGTCCGAGTGCTCGATCACCAGCAGGCCGCCGGGCTTGAGCAGCCGCCGCGCCGCCTGCTCGACCCAGCGGATCACGTCGAGCCCGTCGGTCCCGGCGAACAGCGCGATCTCCGGGTCGTGGTCGACGACCTCGGGGTCCGGCAGGTGCCGCTCGGTCTCGGCGACGTACGGCGGGTTGCTGGCGACCAGGTCGAACCTCCCGTCCATGTCGAGCAGGCAGTCGGGCACCGCGCCGAGGTGCAGGGTCACCTCGGGGTCGCCGGCGGCCACCCGGTTGCGGGCGTTCCGGCGCGCCCACTCCAGCGCCGCGGGGTCACGCTCGACGGCGTGCACGACAGCGCCCGGGACCTCGTTGGCCAGCGCGAAGGCGATGGTGCCGGAGCCGGTGCACAGGTCGACCATCGTCAGTGCCGGGGACGGCTGCTCGAGGGCCCAGTCGACGGCCCACTGCACGACCGACTCCGTCTCCGGGCGCGGCACGAACACCCCGGGACCGACCTCGAGGTCGATCCACCGGAAGCCGACACTGCCGGTCAGGTGCTGCAGCGGCACCCGCTGCTCCCTGCGGGCCACCAGGTCGCCGTACGCCGTCAGGTCGATGCTGTCGTGCAGCGCGAGGTCGCTGGGTCGGCGCAGACCGAGGACGTGGACGGCGAGCGCGCGCGCGTCGTGCTCGGGGCTGGCGACCCCGGCCACGCGCAGCCGCTCGGTCGCCTGCGCGATCGCCTGTCGCAGCACTACTCCCCCTTGAGCTTCTCGGCGTTGTCGGCGTCGACCATCGACTGGATGACCGCGTCGAGGTCGCCGTCGAGGACCTGCATGAGGTTGTTGGCCTTGTAGCCGCTGCGGTGGTCGGCGATGCGGTTGTCCGGCCAGTTGTAGGTGCGGATCTTCTCGCTGCGGTCCATGGTGCGGATCTGGCTGCCGCGGGTGGCGGAGTCCTTCGCGGCCTGCTCCTCGAGAGCCAGGGCCAGCAGCCGGGCGCGCAGCACGCGCATGCCGGCCTCCTTGTTCTGCAGCTGGCTCTTCTCGTTCTGCATCGCCACCTGCACGCCCGTGGGCAGGTGGGTGATGCGGACGGCGGAGTCGGTCGTGTTGACGCTCTGCCCACCGGGGCCGGAGCTGCGGTAGACGTCGATGCGCAGGTCGCTCTGGTTGATCTCGACGTCCACCTCCTCCGCCTCGGGCAGCACGAGGACGCCCGCCGCGCTGGTGTGGATGCGGCCCTGCGACTCGGTGACGGGCACCCGCTGCACGCGGTGCACGCCCCCTTCGAACTTCAGCCGGCCGTAGACGGGGTTCTCCGGGTCGCGTGACTTCACCGCGAGCTGGATGTCCTTGAAGCCACCCATCTCGCCCTCGGTCTGGCTGACGACCTCGACCTTCCAGCCCTGGCGCTCGGCGTAGCGGGTGTACATCCGGACCAGGTCGCCGGCGAACAGCGCGGCCTCGTCGCCGCCCTCACCACCCTTGACCTCGAGGATCACGTCCTTGGCGTCGGCCGGGTCCTTGGGGATCATCAGCTGCACGATCTTCGCGTCGAGCACGTCGAGCTGCGCGGTGATCTCGTCGGCCTCGTCGGCCATCTCGAGCTCGCGGGCTGCCGCGAGGTCCCCGCGGAGGGCGTCGCGCTCGGTGACGGCGGCCACGATGGGACCGAGCTCGGCGTACCGGCGCCCGAGGTCACGCGCCTGGGCCTGGTCCTCGTGGACGCTCGGGTCGGCGAGCTTCTGCTCGAGCAGTGCGTGCTCGGCCAGCAGGTCGTCGATCGGGTCAGCCATGGGGATCTCCTGGAGGGGCGGGTGGGGGCGGGTCCGGTGTGCGGACAGCAGAACGGCGCCCGCTCCCCTGGGGGAACGGGCGCCGCTGCGTCGCTACTTGCCGGAGCGCTTACCGAAGCGCTGCTCGAACCGGGCCACACGGCCACCGGTGTCGAGGATCTTCTGCTTGCCCGTGTAGAACGGGTGGCAGGCGGCGCAGACCTCGGCGCGGATCTCCGTGCCAGAGGTGCTCTTGGTGGTGAACTCGTTGCCACACGTGCAGGACACGTTGGTCTCGACGTAGTTCGGGTGGATGCCCTGCTTCATGACTGCCTCTTCCGTCCGGGTGCCGCCGGGTCGCCCGTTCCCGCCGTACGGGCGGGAGGGACGTGAACCGGTGCCGAGCTCCCAGGATGGGAGCCCTACCAGTGTGCCAGACCCCGCCGCCGCCCTCCTCACCCCACGTGAACGGAAACGCGCGGGTACCTCAGCGCCCCCCAGCTCCCCCGCGCGTTTCCGTTCACCGCACACGAGGGCTAGCGGGGGTCCTTGTCGTCGCTCGGGACAGTGGTCTTCTGGATCTGCATGAGGAACTCCACGTTGTTGCGCGTCGCCCGCATCTTCTCCAGCAGCAGCTCGAGCGCCGCGCTGGTGTCCAGGGCGTGCAGGACGCGGCGGAGCTGGTGCACGATCTTGAGCTCCTGGGGCGCGAGGAGGATCTCCTCCTTGCGGGTGCCGGAGGCATCCACGTCGATCGCCGGGAACATCCGCTTGTCCGCCAGACGTCGGTCGAGCTTGAGCTCGGCGTTGCCGGTGCCCTTGAACTCCTCGAAGATCACCGTGTCCATCGCGGACCCGGTCTCGACGAGCGCCGTGGCGAAGATGGTGAGCGAGCCGCCGTTCTCGATGTTGCGCGCCGCACCGAGGAAGCGCTTCGGCGGGTAGAGCGCCGCGGAGTCCACCCCACCGGTGAGGATGCGTCCGCTGGCCGGTGCGCCGAGGTTGTACGCACGACCGAGGCGGGTGATCGAGTCGAGCAGCACCACGACGTCGTTGCCGAGCTCGACCAGTCGCTTGGCCCGCTCGATGCTCAGCTCCGCGACGGTGATGTGGTCGGTCGGCGGCCGGTCGAAGGTCGAGGCGATGACCTCGCCCTTGACCGAGCGCTGCATGTCGGTGACCTCTTCAGGCCGCTCGTCGACCAGCACGACCATCAGGTGGCACTCGGGGTTGTTGGTCGTGATCGCGTTCGCGATCGCCTGCATCACCATCGTCTTGCCGGCCTTGGGCGGGCTGACGATGAGCGCGCGCTGGCCCTTGCCGACCGGCATCACCAGGTCGATGACGCGCGTGGTGAGCGCGGTCGAGTCGGTCTCCAGACGCAGGCGCTCCTGCGGGTACAGCGGGGTCAGCTTCCCGAACTCCGGCCGCCGCTTGGACTCCTCCGGGTCGAGCCCGTTGATGGTGTCGAGGCGAACGAGCGCGTTGTACTTCCCGCGCTGCTCGCCCTCGCGCAGCTGGCGTACGGCGCCCGTGACGGCGTCACCGCGGCGCAGGTCGTACTTGCGGACCTGCTGCAGCGACACGTACACGTCGTTCGGGCCGGTGAGGTAGCCACTCGTCCTCACGAAGGCGTAGTTCTCGAGGATGTCGAGGATCCCGGCGATGGGCAGCAGGACGTCGTCGTCGGAGATCACCGGATCGGCGTCGTTCGCCCCGGGGTAGCGGTCGCGGTTGCGCCCACGGCCCCGACCGCGCTCGCGGAACCGGCCGCGCCGGTTGCCGAACTCGTCCTCGTCGTCCTCGCGCGGGCCGTCGCCCTGGCGGGCCTGGGCAGGCTGGCTCGGGCCGTCCTGGTGGTCCGGGCTCTCCGAGGTCCGGTCCTGGCGCGGGGCCCGCTCAGGTCGCTCGGGACGGTCCCGCTGCGGACGCTCGGCGGCGACGGCTGCGGTCGCCTCCTCCTGGCTCATGCCCTCGGCGACGAGCGCGGCGACGCGCTCCTGCCGCTTGGCCTCGCGCTCGAGGAAGCGCTCACGTCCCCGGTCGACCCGGCTCGGCCGCTCCGGCGCACGCTCCGCGTCGCCCTCGCCGCGGTCGTCGCCGCGGTCGTCACCGCGGTCGTCGCTGCGGTCGTCGCGGCGGGGCTCGTCGCTGCGGGGCTCGTCGGTCTGGTCGGCGCGGGCTTCGGTGCGCGCCTCCGGCTCCGCAGCGTCCGACGCGGCAGGCGCGGCAGCCGGTACGGCGCTCTGGTGCTGCTGGATCGCCTCGATCAGCTGGCTCTTGCGGAGCTTGGCGGTACCGCTGATGCCGAGGTCGGCAGCGAGGCTCTGCAGCTCAGGCAGGAGCAGCGACGACAGGCCGCCCCGGGACGCGCTCCGCGGAGCCGTCGGGGCAGCCGCGTCGGCACCCCCGTCCGGCGGCGCCGTGCTGGTGGCGCTCGGCGCGGCGGCCGGCGCGGTCGCGCGCCGACGGGTGCGCGCGACGGGCTGGCTGGTGGGCTGCGCGCTGGGGACGGAGTCCGGGTCGCCGCTCGCGTCGCTGTCCGCGGCGAGCAGGTCGGTGGTGTCGGTCAAGGAAAGGTCCTCCAGGTGAGCCGTCGTACTCCTCCGCCCGTGCCCGAGGGCAGGTGCGGGGGTACGGCGGACAGGGGGTGCTCCGGCCGGGGCCGGCGGCCTCGGACCCGAAGGGCCACGAGGAGAGAAGGGGTGTCAGCAGACGGGCGCTCACACGTCGACGGCAGGTCGGGTGCCCGGTCAACGCGTTCACCACTGCCCTGCACCGCGCTGGTACGACCCCACAAGGGGTGACCGGTGCGTGCACAGCGTAACCAGCCTGCCGCTCCTGCGGCAACACAGGTTCACCCCGGCGTGTTCCCCCTGGCCGGGTCGCTGCGTCAGGCGACCGGCACGACAGCCGCACCGGACGGCTCGACCGCGAGCGGCAAGACCTCCCAGCCACGCGGGGCGCGAGCCGCCACGGCGTCGACCGTCGACGCCGTGGCCAGGGCCAGCACGGTCGGTCCGGCCCCGCTGACGACCGCCGCGACGCCTTCTGCGCGCAGCCCGGCGATCAGCGCAGCGCTCCGCGGCATCGCCGCGGCGCGGTAGGACTGGTGCAACCGGTCCTCGGTCGCGTCCATGCAGCAGGTGCGGCGCCCCGGTCAGGGCGAACGACAGCAGGGCGGTGCGCGCGGAGTTGGCGGCGGCGTCGGCGTGCGGGACGGTCTCGGGCAGCAGTCCCCGCACCTTCTTCGTCGACGCGCGGGACGAGGGCACGAAAGCCACGGGCCGCAGCGACGGGTCGACGTCCACCCGGTGCACCCGCACACCGGACGCGGAGGTCCAGGCGAAGGTCAGGCCGCCGCGCAGGCAGGCCGCGACGTTGTCCGGGTGCCCCTCGAGCTCGGTGGCCAGGGCGAGGGCCGCGTCGTCGTCGAGGGCCTCCTCCCCACCCAGCACGAGCGCGCGGGCGGCGACGACGGCGGCGACGATCGCAGCGGACGAGCTACCGAGACCACGGGACTGCGGGATGCGGTTGGCGCAGACCACCTCGAGGCCGCGCGGCTGACCGCCGAGGGCGTCGAACGCCGCCCGCAGCGACGTGACGACCAGGTGGCGCTTGTTGCGCGGCAGCGTGTCGGACCCCTCGCCCGCGACGTCCACCATGAGACCGCTGTCGGCGACCCGGACGATGACGTCGTCGTACAGGGAGAGGGCGAGGCCGGCGCTGTCGAAGGCCGGGCCGAGGTTGGCGCTGGTCGCGGGGACGCGGACCCGGACCGGCGCCGCGCGGAAGCTCGGCACTAGTCGACCACCACGGCCCGCAGGCCGAGGGCGGACGCGGCGGCGTCGGCGTGGGCGGCGATCTTGACCGGCTTGGGGGCGCCGGCGATGGCCCACTCGGGGTCCTTCAGGCCGTTGCCGGTCACCGTGCAGACGACGCGCTCGCCGGACTGCACGTGCCCGGACTCGCGCGCCTGCAGCAGTCCCGCGACCGACGCCGCGGAGGCGGGCTCGACGAACACGGCTTCGCGACGGGCGAGCAGGCGGTACGCCGAGAGGATCTGCCGGTCGGTCACCGCCTGGATGTCACCCCCGCTGTCGTCCCGGGCAGCGAGCGCCTCGTTCCACGACGCCGGGTTGCCGATGCGGATGGCCGTCGCGATGGTCGACGGGGAGTCGACGCGCACCCCGGTGACGATGGGGGCAGCGCCGGCGGCCTGGAAGCCGAGCATCCGGGGGCGGGTGCCCGTGTACTCCGTGTAGCCCTTCCAGTAGGCCGTGATGTTGCCGGCGTTCCCGACCGGCAGGCAGTGCACGTCCGGCGCCGACCCGAGCACGTCGACGATCTCGAAGGCGGCGGTCTTCTGCCCCTCGATGCGGAACGGGTTCACGCTGTTGACCAGCGTCACCGGGTAGTTCTTGCTCAGGTCGCGGCACAGGTCGAGGCAGTCGTCGAAGTTGCCCTGCACCTGCAGCAGCTGCGCGCCGTGGACGAGCGCCTGCGCGAGCTTGCCGAGGGCGATCTTGCCGTCCGGCACCAGCACCGCGCAGGTCATGCCGGCGCGGGCGGCGTACGCCGCCGCCGAGGCCGACGTGTTGCCGGTCGAGGCGCAGATGACGGCCTGCGAGCCCTCCTCGAGCGCCTTGCTGATGGCCATCGTCATGCCGCGGTCCTTGAACGACCCGGTCGGGTTGGCGCCCTCGACCTTGAGCCACACCGAGCAGCCGGTCAGCTCGGACAGGTGCGGTGCGGGGACCAGCGGCGTGCCGCCCTCGAGCAGGGTGACCACCGGGGTGTCGTCGGTGACCGGCAGGCGGTCGCGGTACTCCTCGATCAGTCCGCGCCACCCGGCGCGTGCTGCCGTGCTGGTCATGTGCCCTCCACCCTCATCACGCTGGCGACCGCACGGACGACGTCCGACCCCCGTAGCTCGTCGACCACGGCCTGCAGCGCAGCATCGGTGGCGGTGTGCGTGACGACGACCAGGGAGGCGTCGTCGCCGTGCCCCTCCTGCCGCACGGTCCGGATGGACACGTCGTGCGCGCTGAAGGTGTTGGCAACGGAGGCGAGCACACCGGCCTTGTCCGCGACGTCGAGGCTGATGTGGTAGCGCGTGACGACCTCGCCCATGGCCCGGACCCGCAAGTCGGCGTACGACGACTCCCCTGCCCCGCGCGCGCCGGACAGGGTGTTGCGAGCCACCGCCACCAGGTCGCCGAGCACCGCGCTGGCGGTCGGCGAACCACCGGCTCCGCGGCCGTAGAACATCAGCTGGCCGGCGCTGTCGGCCTCGACGAACACGGCGTTGTAGGCCTCGCGGACGCTGGCGAGCGGGTGCGTGCGCGGGATCATCGCGGGGTGCACGCGCACGGAGACGCCGGGACGACCGTCGTCACCGGCGCGCTCGGCGATGGCGAGCAGCTTGACGACGCAGCCCATCGCCTTGGCGCTCGCGACGTCCATCGCGGTGACGTCGCTGATTCCCTCGCGGTGCACGTCGGCGGCGGTGACGCGGGTGTGGAAGGCCAGCGAGGCGAGGATCGCCGCCTTGGCAGCGGCATCGAAGCCCTCGACGTCGGCCGTCGGGTCCGCCTCGGCGTACCCCAGGGCGGTGGCCTCGTCGAGCGCCTCCTGGAAGCCCATGCCGACCTCGTCCATCCGGGTGAGGATGTAGTTGGTCGTGCCGTTGACGATGCCCATGACGCGGTTGACCGAGTCGCCGACGAGCGACTCGCGCAGGGGACGCAGGATCGGGATCGCCCCGGCGGTGGAGGCCTCGTAGTAGAGGTCCGCGCCGCCCTCGAGCGCCGCGGCGTGCAGCGTCGCGCCGTCCTCGGCGAGCAGCGCCTTGTTGGCCGTGACGACGGCCTTGCCGGACCGCAGCGCCGACACCAGCAGGGCACGCGCCGGCTCGATCCCGCCGATGACCTCGATGACGATGTCGATGTCGTCGCGCGCGACGAGCGCCGCCGCGTCGGTCGTGAACAGCGCCTCGTCGACCTCGACGTCGCGGCGCCGCCCGAGCCGGCGTACGGCGATCCCGGCGAGCTCCAGCGGCGCCCCGACGCGTGCGGTGAGGTCGTCGGCGCTCGACTGGAGCAGCCGGACCACCTCGGCGCCCACCGTGCCGCAGCCGAGCAGCGCGACCTTGAGGGTCCTGCTCATCGGATCTCGATGGGGTCGAAGACCGTCGAGGTGCAGCACGAGCAGGTCCGGCCGTCGTTTTTGGCCTGCTCGAGGCGGCGCCGGGCCGCCCGTGCCTGCCGGACCTGCAGCACGAGCAGGATCGCCAAGCCGAACAGGTAGCCGGGCAGCACCCACGGGCCCAGCGAGGCGGCGACGACACCGATCGCGACCAGCACGGTCGTGACGGCGAGCAGGAAGAGCACCGCGAGTCGCCGGCTCATCCGACGTCCAGTGCGAGCAGGTCGTCCTCGGTCTCGCGGCGGATGAGCACGCGACTCACCCCGTCCTTGACGGCGATCACGGGCGGCCGCGGGACGTGGTTGTAGTTGCTGGCCATCGACCGGTGGTAGGCGCCGCTGGCCGGGACGGCGACCAGGTCGCCGGGGGCGAGGTCGCCGGGCAGGGGCACGTCGTGGACGACGATGTCGCCGCTCTCGCAGTGCTTGCCGCAGAGCGTGACGTTGCGCGGCTCGGCGCCCGAGGTCCGACTGGCGAGCAGCGCGGTGTAGCGCGCGTCGTACAGCGCGGTGCGGATGTTGTCGCTCATCCCGCCGTCGACGCTGACGTAGGTGCGCAGGCCGGGCAGGTCCTTGACGGTGCCGACCTCGTAGAGCGTGACCGTCGTCGGACCGACGACCGCGCGTCCCGGCTCCACCACGACGCGGGGTACGGCGAGACCGGCGGCCGCGCACTCCCGCTCGACGATGGCGCGCAGACCGGCCGCGTGGTCGGCCGTGCTCATCGGGTCATCGGCTGCGGTGTAGGCGATCCCGTGCCCGCCACCGAGGTCGAGCTCGGGCAGCTCGCGCCCGTGCTCGTCGCGGATCGCCGCGAGCAGGCCGACCATCCGGTGGGCGGCGAGCGAGAACCCGTGGGTGTCGAAGATGTGGCTGCCGATGTGGCAGTGGATCCCGACAAGGCTCAGCGAGGGCAGGGTGACGATCCGCCGGACCGCCTCGGCGGCCGCGCCGCTGGCGAGGGAGAAGCCGAACTTCTGGTCCTCCTGACCGGTCTGGACGTACTCGTGGGTGTGCGCCTCGACGCCAGGGGTGACCCGGACGTAGACCCGCTGGGGCGCGTCGGTCGAGGCGATCGCGGCGAGGCGGACGATCTCCTCGAAGGAGTCGACGACCACCGTCCCGACGCCGGCGGCCACGGCCCGCTCGAGCTCGGCGACGGACTTGTTGTTGCCGTGGAAGAACAACCGGTCCGGCGGGAAGCCGGCGGCCAGCGCCACGGCCAGCTCGCCGCCGGTGCAGACGTCCAGGCCGAGGCCCTCCTCGGCCACGATGCGCACGACCGCCTTGGACAGGAACGCCTTGCCGGCATAGGCCACGTCAGCGCCGCCGGGCCACCCGTCGAAGGCCTCGCGCCAGGCCCGGCAGCGGGCCCGCAGGTCGTCCTCGTCGAGCACGAGCAGGGGCGTGCCGAACTCCGCGGCGAGGTCGCGGACGTCGAGGCCGCCGAGGGTCAGGACGCCGTCGACGCGCACCGCCGTCTGCGGCCACACGCCGGGCACGAGGTCGGTGAGCACCGCGGTCACATGCGCTCCGGGGCGCTGACGCCCAGCAGCCCCAGGCCGTTCTCGAGCACGACGCGGGTCGCCTGCCACAGCTGCAACCGGGGGGCAGCCGTGGGCTCGACCTCGGCATCTCCCTTGGGCAGCACCTGGCAGTCGTCCCAGAAGCGCTGGGCGCTCTTGGCGACCTTCTCCTCCAGGTAGCGCGCGACCCGGTGCGGCTCGCGCAGCTCGGCGGCGGTGGCGACGACCGACGGGAACTCCGCGAGGGCGAGCAGGAGGTCGTTCTCGCGGGGATGGGTGAGCAAGGCGAGGTCACCGCCGGGCTCGATGCCGAGGTCTCTGGCGTTGCGCAGGACCGAGGCCGCGCGGGTGGCGGCGTACTGCACGTAGAAGACCGGGTTGTCGCTGGTCTTGCGCGCCCACAGGTCGAGGTCGAGGTCGATCTGGCTGTCGGCGCTCGACCGGGCCAGGGCGTAGCGCGCGGCGTCGACCCCGATGGCGTCGACGAGGTCCTCGAGGCTGATGACGGTGCCGTTTCGCTTGCTCATCCGCACCGGCTCGCCGTCGCGCACGAGGTTGACCAGCTGGCCGATGAGGATCTCGAGGTTCACCCCCGGGGTGTCGCCGAACGCGGCGCACATCGCCATCAGCCGACCGACGTAGCCGGAGTGGTCCGCGCCGAGCATGATGATGACCCGGTCGAAGCCCCGCTCGCGCTTGTCGAGGTAGTACGCCAGATCGCCGGAGATGTACGCCGGTTGGCCGTCGCTCTTGACGACGACGCGGTCCTTGTCGTCACCGAAGGTCGTGGTGCGCAGCCACTCGGCGCCGTCGGCGACGTACATGTGACCCATCGCGCGCAGCCGCTCGATCGCGCGCTCGACGGCGCCGCTCTCGTGCAGGTGGTTCTCGTGGAAGTAGACGTCGAAGTCGACGCCGAAGTCGTGCAGCGAGGCCTTGATCTCGCTGAACATCAGGTCGACGCCGTGGGCGCGGAAGACCTCCTGCGGGTCGTCTTGGTCGAGCACGTCGGGGACCGCCGTCGTGACGCGTGCGGCGATCTCGGCGATGTAGGCCCCGCCGTACCCGTCCTCGGGCGCGGGCTCGCCCTTCGCCGCAGCGAGCAGGGAGCGGGCGAACCGGTCGATCTGCGCGCCGTGGTCGTTGAAGTAGTACTCCCGGGTGACCTTCGCGCCGCTGGCCTGCAGCAGCCGCGCGAGGGCGTCACCGACGGCCGCCCACCGCACGCCGCCGATGTGGATCGGTCCGGTCGGGTTGGCGCTGACGAACTCGAGGTTGATGCTCTGCCCGGCCGCGCGGTCGTTCCCGCCGTACGCCGCCCCTGCGGTGAGGACCTGCGCGATGACCTGGCTCAGCGCTGCGCCTGCGAGCCGGACGTTGAGGAAGCCGGGGCCGGCGATCTCGACCGTGTCGATGCCGTCGACCTGCTCGAGCCGGGTCGCGAGCAGCTGCGCGACCTCCCGCGGGGGCTTGCCGGCGGCCTTGGCGAGGGTGAGGGCGACGTTGGTCGCGTAGTCCCCGTGGTCGCGGTTCTTGGGCCGTTCGACGACCACGACATCAGGAACCGGGACGCTCAGCTCGCCGTTGTCCACAGTGGCAGCCACCACCGCGCGCACGGCCTGCTGGAGCTCTTCCGGAGTCACGCTCCGAGGCTACAGGTGGCTGGCCACCTACTATCTGCGCGCCGAACACTCCCGGAACCTGGACGGACCCCACCTTGATGGCCAAGCGCAACGACCCGGTCGCCCGAGCCCGGGGCCGCAAGCCTGCTCCCGTGAAGAAGCCGTTCCCGACGGGGATGGTGGCCGGCGTCGCCGTGCTCGTCGTGTTCCTGGGCGGGATCTTGTTCTACGCCGTGCAGAACACCGGCGTCGGCGACACCAGCAGCCTCAAGTACGCCCAGTCGCAGATCAACGGCCTCGTCAACACCAAGGACCTGACGCGCAACCACGTCACGGGCAAGCACATCACCTACCCGGACCAGGCCACGACGCCGCCGGACGGTGGAGACCACAACGACATCCCGCAGTCGTGCCAGGTCTACACCGAGGCGGTGGCCCCGGAGCACGCGGTGCACTCCCTCGAGCACGGCGCCGTGTGGGTCACCTACCAGCCGTCCCTGCCGGCCGCCGACGTCGCGAAGCTCAAGGCGCTCGTCGACGGGGACCCGTACCGGATGCTCAGCCCCTACCCCGGCCTGAAGGCCCCGGTCAGCCTGCAGGCGTGGGGCGAGCAGCTGTTCGTCCAGTCGGTCACCGACACGCGCATCAAGACCTTCCTCGACCTGTTCACCGCAGGACCGCAGGCCCCGGAGCGTGGCAGTGCCTGCAGCGGTACGACGGCCACTGCTGCCCAGGCGGAGAAGGACTTCGCCGCGGCGCCCGCCGTGTCGAGCACCACCGCCCCGTCCTCCGACCCGAGCGTGGCGCCGCCGACTCCGACACCGACCCCGACGCCGGCGGGTTAGACCTCCGGGAGACCGGCGAGCCGTCGCACCGTCGCGATGAGCTCGTCGGGGTCGAACGGCTTGGTGAGGTAGGCGTCGACCCCGATGCGCGTCCCGCGCTCGAGGTCGGCCTCCTGCGCGCGGGCGGACAGGAGCACGACCTTGACGTCTGCCGTCTCGGGGTCGGCGCGCAGGCGGCTCGCCGCCTCCCAGCCGTCCATCCGCGGCATCATGATGTCGAGCGTGATCACCGCAGGCTGGACCTGCTTGACCTTGTCCAGGCAGTCCTGACCGTCGAAGGCCGTCGTCACCTCGAACCCCTCGAGCTCGAGGTTGACCGTGATGAGCTGGCGGATGACGTCGTCGTCGTCCACGACGAGGACGCGACCGAGGCTGGCTGGCACGTGGGGGAACCTACACACTCCCGCGCTCGTCGTGGTGCCGCGCGGCCCAGCGACCCACCACGCGTGGGCCGGCCGCCGCACTCCTCCTCCAACTTTGCGGGTCGCCCACCCGGTTCCCGAGGCGTGCACCCGCAAAGTTCCGCGGCTCTCCCGCACGCCGAGATCCTGCTAGCCTCGGCCACGCCCGAGCCCCCGTAGCTCAGGGGATAGAGTGCTTCCCTCCGGAGGAAGAAGCGCAGGTTCGAATCCTGCCGGGGGCACTCAGAGTAATCGTTCGACTACACATAGTCACGGGACGCGAGCCGGGACCCCCTCTTGTAGCGCTTCGAGTGCGGACTCCATACACGGGCGGCGCGCGGCCGAGCGGTCAAACCTCTGGTCGTCGCCGATGTGATTGCTGTCTGAGGCTGCGCAGCGAGCCCCGACGTCGCCAGTCAGGTAAGCCACCTCATCGGGCGTGAGCTGGAGCTCCTGAGCCGCCAGGGAGTCGCGCAGGCTCTGCTCCCGGACCCTCCTCAGGCAGGCACGTCTGCGCTTCTGCAAGGAGCCGCAAGGCCTCCGCCACGTCCGCCACGTGGCTGTGGAGTCGGTCGAATCCAGAGCCGCGTTCGGTGTTCGTTGAGCACGTGACCTCAGAGGGTTGCGGAGTGAGCGAGAACAGCCACTGCCAGACCCTTCATGGGGACGACTCTCTCTCGGTCGAAGAAGTCCGCGCGGCGCGGCGCTCGGCCTCGCCAGAGCACCTGCGCCGGCCCGGTCGAACGCATCACGGCTCCGTCCCGCCGGACAGGCGAGCCTCGCGGACGGCGGACCGGCGCACCTTGCCGGCCTCGTCGCGCAACGGTTCGTCTACCTGCTCGATGCTGCGCGGGCGCTTGTGCGGGGCCAGCCGGGCGGCCAGGAACGCCTGCAGCTCTTCGTCCCCGACCTCGCTGGTCAGCTGCACGACGGCGTGCAACCGGCTGCCCATCTCCTCGTCCGGGAGACCGACGACGCAGCTCGTGGCGACGGCCGGGTGTGCGTCAAGGGCGGCCTCGACCTCCGCGGGGTACACGTTGACGCCCCCGACAAGGACCATGTCGGTCTTGCGGTCGGACAGGTAGAGGTAGCCGTCCTCGTCCATGCGACCCATGTCGCCGAGCGACTCCCAGCCGTCGCGGACCCGGGCCGTGCCCCCGAGGTAGCGGTACGTCGGCTCGGCAGAGCGCATCCAGACCTCCCCGACCTCGCCGGCCGGCAGGACGTTGCCGTCCTCGTCCTGCACGACGATCTCACCGATGAGGCAGCGACCCACCGATCCGCGGTGGCTGAGCCACTCGGTACCGCTGATGAGGGTGACGGCCTGCGACTCCGTCCCGGCGTACAGCTCCCACACCGCGTCGCCGCCGAGGCGGTCGATCCACCACTGCTTGAGGTGGTCCGGGCACGGGGCGGCCATGTGGAACAACGTGCGCACCGACGACAGGTCGGCCCCGTCGAGCACGTCGTCCGGAAGCTTGGCAATGCGGCTCATGATGGTCGGCACGGCGTACACCCAGGTGACGGCATGCTCGCGTACCAGCTCCAGTGCGCGAACGGCGTCGAACCGCCCCATGAGCACCACGTGCCCGCCCTGCAGCAGCGTCAGGCTCGCCGCGAGGAAGGGCGCGTTGTGGTTCAGCGGAGCCGGGACCAGGCTGATCTCGCTCGGCCGCACGCGCAGCGCCGCCGCGAGCGGTTCGGTGCGGTCGACGTCCGACGGCGTGGTGCTCACGATGACCTTCGGCCGACCGGTGCTGCCGCCGGACGTGGGCGCCTTCCAGGAAGGCGCGACGGCGTCGGGCAGGGGGAGGTCGCTGTCCTTTGGCACCCAGGTCTCGGCGGTCAGCACGAGGGACGGCTGCGTGACCTCGACGATCTCCTCCAGTTCGTGCCCGGGGAGCTTCGGCGACAGCGGCTGCGGTGTGGCGCCGATCTTCCACGCGGCGACCGCGGCGGTGAGGACGCCACGGTCGCTCGGGAGGCAGATGCTGACGATGTCGCCCTGCCCTGCGCCACGGGCCAGCATTGAGCGGGCCCAGGCGTCGCTGGTGGCGTCGAGCTCCGCACGCGTCATCGTGCCGTCGTCGTCGGTGACGGCTGGCGCCGACGGGTCGTCGGCGGCGAGCACCCGAAGAGCAGCGGCGAAGGAGACGGCCATTAGACCGTGACGGACTCGTCGGCGTCAACGCGTCCGATAAAGTCCAAGACCGCGGCGTTGACCTCGTCGGCGGCCGCCAGGAAGAAGTTGTGGCCCGCGCCCGGGATGGTGAGCATCTCGCTGTGGGCGATGAGTCCGTGCAGCGCCTTGCCGGCCTCGTAGGCCACTGCCTGGTCCTCGTCACCGTGGACGACGAGCGCCGGCATGCGCAGGGCACGGACCTCGTCGGTGCCGATCGCGTAGGCGTTGATGGCCTTGCTCTGCTCGACCGACGTCTTGAGAGCGGTCGGGTTGGCGGCGAGGACCTGCTGCCACTCGGCGACCTTCGTCGCGTCCGCGCGGGAGCCCTCGGAGCTGTCTCCCGAGGGCCGCTTGCTCATGGCCTTGAGCAGGCGGAAGATCACGGGGGCCGGGAGGTGGAGCAGCGGGCGGAGGTACGCGGGCATGCGCGCGACGTCGGGGGTCTTCGCCATGGTGCAGCCCAGGACGAGGGAGCGGACGCGCTCGGGCCGCTGGCGGGCCATCTCCAGGACGATGCCGCCTCCCATGGACACGCCATAGGCGTGCGCGGCGTCGACACCCGCCGCGTCCAGGACAGCGAAGGCGTCCCGGGCCATGTCACCGACGGTGAATCGACGTGCCGCCGAGCTCTGACCGGTGCCGCGGTTGTCGAAGATGAGCACGCGGTGGTGCTGCGCGAGCACGTCGACGGCGGCGTACCACATGGCACTGGGGTAGGTGTGCCCCATGACGAGCAGCAGCGGGGTGCCTGCACCCCGCTCCTCCCAGAAGATCCGGGCTGAACCATTGGTCGCGAAGGGCATGTCAGATCTCCTGTGGGTGCTGGCCGTACGAGCTCACGCTCAACCGGGCTGCGGGTGGCAGGTGGGTCACATCGACGACGGCCGCCTGGCCGTCGCGCAGGTCGAGGTAGTTGGTGGAGAAGCGGGCGCCGGGGGTGTCGCAGAGGACCGCCGCCTGGTAGGCGTACCCGCGGGCCGTCAGCACCACCTGCGCGGTGGAATCGTCGCGCACGACCTTCGCGGTGACCCGACCGTCGCGGACGGGCAGGTCCTTGAGCCGGGCGAGGAAGCGGCGGTTGGCCGGTACCCGGTCGTGCGCGTCGACCACGGAGGCGACCTGCGAGCCGTGCACCACCGTGCCCCGCCAGACAGGTGCGGACGACAGACCGCTTGCCGTGCAGGAGATCTGGGTGCGCTCGCCCAGACCAGTGAGCGGCCCGACGTCGACCGTGAGCTGCAGGTCGACCGGCTCGAGGGTGGAGCTGGTGACCCACAGCTCGAGCACCTCGCCGTCGACGCGGAACGAGGCGACGACCGGGGCGAAGGCGCGCTGGAGGGCCCAGTAGCCGTGCTTCGGGACGAGGTCGAAGTCGACCACCGACCACGACAGGCCGGGCCAGCTGTCGTTGAGTTGCCACACGAGCGTGCCGTTGCAGTGCGGCTGGCGGCGGCGGTAGTGCTCGACGCCGAGCTTGAGCCCTTCGGCCTGGCAGGCCATGGAGAAGTCGACGTACTCCTGCAGCGTCGTCGGTAGACCGGTCTCCGCCTCCATGAGCAGGAACGCCTTGTCCGGCGGGGTGTCCTTGTTGCGGTGCGCCAGCTCCGGGCTGTCGAGCTCGAGCGGTCCGGCCCAGCGCTCCAGCGTGGCCCGCTCCGGCGCAGCGTGGAGGCCGAACTCGCTGATGAAGCGCCCTCGGTCGTGCTCGTAGCGGGAGAAGTGCAGCGCCTCCGCCCTGGAGGGGTAGTCGGTGGGCCCGCCGGCCCCGACGTCGAGGCCGTGCCAGACCTCCCACGCGTGTCGGTCGCCGTCCTGGGTCCCGTTGAGGAAGCCCAGCGCGCTCCAGGGGCTGCCCGGCCAGTACGGCGTGTCCGGGTCGTGGGCCGCGACGATCGCGGGCAGCAGCTCGTTGAACAGCGACCAGCCCCAGTCGCCCCGCTCGGCGCTGCCCGTGCTGATCTCGTGCAGGCCCTGGACCTCGTTCTCGCCACACCACAGGGCCAGGCACGCGCGGCCGCGCAGTCGCTGCACCTGCTCGGCTGCCTCGAGCCGCGTCTCCGCGGCGAGGTGGCCCTGCGGGTCGGGGTAGTCGTAGCAGGCGAACAGGAAGTCCTGCCAGACCAGGACCCCCAACTCGTCGCAGGCGTCGTAGAACGCCACGCCGGGCAGGACTCCGCCGCCCCAGACGCGCAGGCAGTTCATGCCGCCCTCGACGGAGAGCTCGACCAGCCGGCGGGTCGTGGAGTCGGACACAGAGCCGACAAGCATGGACGGGGGAACCCAGTTGGCGCCTCGGGCGAACACCGGCTGCCCGTTGAGCAGGAAGCGGAACCGGCAACCGCCCTCGGCCGGGTCCTCGCTGCGGTCCAGCTCGAGGGTGCGCAACCCCGTCCGGACCGTGGTGCGCCCACCGTCGACGACGACGGCGACGTCGTACAGGGCAGGGGTCCCAAGGTCGTGCGTCCACCACAGCGCAACGTCGGTGAGCGGCAGCCACACCTCGAAGTCGCCTGCAGCCTCGGCGGTCACGACGCGGCCGTCGGGCGCGGTGACCTCCACGCGCACGTCCCCCCGGGCCCGACCGCTGACGACCAGGCTCGCGGTGCGGGCCGTGACGTCGACGTCGGTCGGACGCACCCGCAGTTCGGCGAGCGGCTCATGCGTGACGACGGTGACCGGTGCGCTCACGCCCCTCGAGGTCACAACCGGGGCGAAGTCCCAGCCCCACGAGAAGGTCGCCTTGCGCAGCTGGGGCCGGCGGACGCGCAGGTCCACCTCCGCCTGCGGCAGCGGCGGGTCCTGCGGGCGCACCTGGCTCTGCCGCGCGGCGAGGACCTCGGCCTGGCGCTGCTCGAGCTCGGGGTCGAGCGGCTCGGTGAGCAACGGGGGGAAGCGCAGCAGCAGCGCATGCTCGCCCGGCGGCACCGACAGCTCGTGGGTCCGGTGGGCGTTGCGGAAGGTCGCCACCGGCTCACCGTCCAGGTGCACCTCGGCCACGCCGTCGAGACCCGGCATCCGCAGGATCCCCGGCCCGGCGACGGCCCCGCGGTACCACCACGTGGCGTCGTGCACCCAACCGAGGTCGAGCTCGTTCAGGCCCACGTAGGGGTCTTCGAGCAGCCCGGCGGCGAGCAGGCTCTCGTGCACCCCACCCGGGACGACCGCCGGCAACCAGCGCGCGTCGACAGCGGGCGCACTGCCGCCGGTCCAGGTCAGCTCGAGGTCGGTCGCCGTGGCCGGGGCCCTCATGCGCGGAGCATCCGGACGGCGAGGTCGGCCTGCGCCGACGCGACGGCTTCCCGGTCCAGCGGGTGACCGGGCGTCCACCAGTCGGTGACGCGCGTCCCCATGGCGGTCACGGCGTACATCGCCACGGCCGGCTCAGGGGGGGCGAAGGCTCCGGACCTGACGCCACGGGCGACGACGTCGCGCAGCAGGGACCCGAGGTCGGCGCGCAGCACGTCGATCACGGCACCCTGCTCGGGCGAGAGGTTGCCGTACTCCTGGTGGCAGACGCGGGCGAGGTCGGGGACGGTCAGATGGGTCATCGCGTTGGCGTACGCGACGGCCCGCAGCTGGTCCACAGGATCGTTGCTGGCGTCGAGGACGGCCGTGCGGATGCGGTCGCGCAGCTCCTCGTGGCCCATCTTGACCAACTCGAACAGCAGCTCCTGCTTGCTGCTGACGTGGGCGTAGATCGCGGTCGGCTGCTGGCCGAGCTCGCCGACGATGTCGCGCACTGATACGCCGTTGTAGCCGTCCCGGCTGAACAGGGCGAGGGCGGTCTCGAAGAGCCTCCGCCGCGCGGATGAGAGCTCTGGGCGCTCAGGGAGCGTTGCGCGCTCGAGCGTCTTCACGATGTCGTCCCCCTGAACGTCCGTGCATAGACCGTCATGTTTCTGTCAGCGCTTGACTGCATTTCACGATCTGCCTCTCCATCTTGCCCGGCCGCACGTCTATGCACAAGTGTTCACAAGGAGTTCGCACGAGGCGACGAGCCCTCCCCTGTAAAGCGGGCCTTGAACTCAGGTCGGCCCGGCGAGCATTGACGCCGCGAGGCTGCCCGCAAGCGGGACCTTGCTCAGCAGCAGCGCCTGGTAGACGTGGTACACGTCAGGCTGCCCCGACCAGATCGTGTACGCAGGAGATCCGTCAGCGGTCAGTTCGTGATGCCAGTTCCCCGTCCGGTGGTCCGCGAAGGCCTGGGCCGCGACCTGCGTCCATTGGGCGTGCAGGCTGAGGTGGTCCTCACTGGGGAACCGCTTCGCGAGCACGGCCGCGGCGGCGATCGCTTCTGCGAGGACCCAGTGGACCCGCGTCGCGACGACGGGCTGGTCGTCCCAGCCGAGCGTGTAGACAAAGCCGCCACCGGGGTCGCGAGACGAGCCACGCGAGCGGGCCGCGTCGAACAGGCTGCGGGCGTCCTCGAGCAGCCAGCCTGGCGCTGAGCGACCCAAGGCCTGGTGCAGGTGGATGGCCAGGCGGGACCACTCGAACTGGTGCCCGACGGTGACCCCGTACGGCTGGAACGGATCGGCAGGTCGGTCGCGGTTGTGGTCGAGATCAGCGGCCCAGTCCGACGTGAAGTGCTCAGGCAGGCGCCAGCCGCGCCGCCCTGCCTCCTCGTGGACGATCCGCCGGGTGACCTGCAGACACTGCTCGAGCAGGCGGCCTCGATCCGGCTGCTCGACGGCGTCGGCTGCGGCAAGCATGGCTTCGACGCCGTGCATGTTCGCGTTCGCGCCCCGGTAGTCGGCGCAGGTGTCCCACGACCGGTCCCACTCGTCGACCGCCGCCTGGTCGCCGTCGTCCCAGAAGCGCGTCTGCCAGACGTCGAGGGCGTCGCGCAGCAGCTCGCGTCCTCCTGAGATGCCGGCGTGGCTCGCGGAGGCTCCGGCCAGGACGACAAACGCGTGCTGGTAGGCCGACTTGCGACCATCGCCCGGGACCTCGCTGAACCATCCCCCGTGCACGTCGTCACGCAGCACGCCCTGCAGGGCCTCCACGCCGTGTCGGGCGAAGGCCTCCGCGCGCGCGTTGCCGGCAAGCACCTCGAGGCTGAAGACATGGGTCATGCGGGCATTGATCCACGTCTCGAGCGGGCGGTGCGGGTCGAGGGTGCCGTCGCTGAGCAGGTACCCGAAGCCGACCGGTAGCCAGGCCTTCTCCGCGAACGCGACGAGGCGCTCTCTGTCCCCGACCCCTCCTTGAGGTCCCTCTGCCCTCACGCGTCGACGCGCTGGTAGACGGTGACGACAGCAGCAGAACCTAGGCCGATGTTGTGCTGCAGGGCGACGTTGGCGCCCTCGACCTGTCGGTCGCCGGCCGTCTCCGCGCAGCTGCCAGGTCAGCTCAGCACACTGCGCAAGACCTGTTGCGCCGAGCGGATGACCCTTGGACAGCAGCCCACCAGAAGGATTGGTCACCACCTGTCCTCCGTAGGTGTTGTCGCCGTCCGCGACAAACTTCTCCGCGGTGCCCGCGGGCGTCAGGCCGAGGGCCTCGTAGGAGATCAGCTCGTTCGTGGTGAAGCAGTCGTGCAGCTCGACGACCGGGATGTCCTCGGGGCCGATGCCCGCCTGGGCGTAGCGCGCTTGCCGCGGCGTTGCCGTCAGCTCGTAGCCGACGACGTGGCGCATGTCGCCGGTGAAGGTCGACGGCGTGTCCGTCGCGAGCGCCTGCCCGGCGATCGCGCACCGCCGCCGTCGAGCCCGTTCGCCTGCGCGTACTCCGCGCTAACCAGGACCACCGCAGCGCCGCCGCTGGTCGGCGGGCAGCACTGCAGCCGGGTCAGCGGTCCGTAGACCTGCGGAGACGCGAGACCTCCTCGACCGTCACGGGTCGCGGAAGACGGCGTAGGGGTTGTGCGCGGCGTGCGCGTCGCGCCTTGACGGCGATCTTCGCGAAGGTCTCGGCGGATGTGCCGAACTCGCTCCATGTGGGCCAGGCCGGCCGCGCCGAAGAAGCTGCGCGGCCATCGGGGCGTCGGCGCTCGGTGCCCGTGGAGTTCGGTCGTGCCGGTCGAGGGCCCGCGCCGAGGGGGCTGGTGCGGTCCGCCCACTGCTCGACGAGGGCGCCGGCTGCATCTGCTCGAACCCGAACGCCAGGGCGACGTCGACCGTCGCCGCTGGCGACGGCCTGCCTGGCCAGGAACAGGGCGGAGGAGCCACTGGAGCAGTTGTTGTTCACGTTGACGACCGGGAGCCCGGTCATGCCGACGCCGTACAGCGCCGCCTGGCCGCAGGTCGAGTCGCCGTAGACGTAGGAGGCGAAGGCCTGACCGACGTCCTCCAAGGCGGACCCCGCTGTCGCTCGAGCGCCGCCCGGATCGCCTCCGCGCCAGCTCCTCGTACGGCTTCCCGGCCTTCGGCGTGACGAACTGCGCCATGCCGACGCCGGCGACACGGACATCTGCGTTCATCGTCTTCTCCTGTCATCGTCCGGTGAAGTCCGGCGTGCGTCGGATCGTGAAGGCGCTCGACTGCCTCGCGGTAGTCAGCTGTCCGACTCGGCGAGGGCCTGGTTGCGGTTCTCCAGCGCCACGGCCGCTGCAAGGAGGCGCGTCGACGGCGAGCTGAAGCCCTTCCTTTGTCATGGTCGACGCCGAAGGGACTGTTGTCGGCGATCTGCCTGGCGACCTCTGGCGAGAGCCTGCTCGCGCAGGTCTGGCGACAGGGCACACCAGCGTTCACCAGGCCGATGCGCGCTGGCCTCCTCCGCTCGGGACGTGGCGTCCGGTGAGCATCATGTTCGGACGCGAGGCCCAGTCCCGACGAGGCGAGGCAAGAGCCAGGAGACCCCGACGTCGCACCCGGACAAGCCGATGCTTCACGAAGGCGACGCCGAGAACGCGTCCGGCGCCGCGATGCGGAGGTCGCACGCCAGAGCCAGCGCCAGGCCGCCGCCGCTCGCGGGGCCGTTGACGGCGGCGATGACTGGGGTGCGCATCGTCCGCGGACGGGTGAGCGTCGGCTGATCCGACGCTGCCGGTCGTAGAAGGACGGGACCGAATCTCGTCCAGTGACGTGGCCACGGCCAGGTCGAGCCCAGAGCAGAAGCCGCGACCAGGAGCCTGTGAGGACGACGACCCGGACGCCGGGATCGTCGTCGAGCTGAGTGAACGCGTCGTCAGCTCGTCGAGCATGCGGTCATCGAGAGCGTTGAGCACCTCGGGTCGGTCCAGGGTCAGCACCGACGTGCTGCCCACTCGGTCGACCTGCAGTGACGTGTACGGTCATGGACCCCCCTGAACGGTCGTGAGTACGACTATGTGTTGCCGCCAGCTCTTGACAGTGTTTCCCGCTGTGCATCACCATCTTGCCTGCCCGCACATCTATGCACAAGCGTTCATAAGGAGCACGAGCGATGCGACGAGTCCTCTTGGTGGCGGTCGGCGTCAGCCTGCTCGCAACGGCCTGCGGCACCACGGTGCCCCTGACCTCGCAGCAGGCTGCGGGCACGGCGAGCGGGGTCGACGCCGGAGCTGGCTTCCCGGCCACGGACGGCGGCTCGGCTGGTCCTGGAACCGATGGCGCGGTCGTGGGCAGCGGTGGCGCGGTCGTGGGCAGCCGTGGCGCTGGCATCGCGGGTGGCGTCGCCAGCGGTGGCGGTACGACGGGCGCTGGCCGTTCCGGGACCTCGCACCGGAGGCACGGGTGGGCGGAGCCCGGTCGGTGCCGGCTCGGTCGGTGGCAAGGCCACGCCGGTCAAGATCGGCTTCACTACGGTGCCCGACGCCGCCGCCTTCTTCGCCGCCTTCGGCGCAGCAGGCGAGGACGTCGACCAAGCGGCCGCCATCCGCTCGGCCGTCGCCTGGGTCAACCGCAACGGCGGACTCAACGGGCACCCGCTCGACGCCAAGATCGAGGAGGTCTCGGCGACGAGCCAGGAGTCCTACGACGCGCAGTACCAGCGGCTGTGCCAGAAGTACACGCAGGACGACAAGGTGGTCGCCGCGAGCAACATCGGCATCGGCGCCAACCCGAACATGGACAACTGCATGAACCGCGCCGGCGCCGCTGTTCCTCACCTGCTCCAACACGCTGCACGACGAGCAGAACTACGCCGCCACGCCGCTCGTCGTCTCTCCCAACGAGGTTACGTCCTCGGTGCTGGCCAAGACCCTCGCCCAGCTGATCGTCGGCAAGGGCTTCGAGAAGTCCGGCGGCACCGTCGGCCTGCTGCAGTACGAGGTCCCGGAGTACGACCGGGCCTACGACCGCTACTTCAAGCCGATCATGGCCGCTGCCGGCATCAACATCGTCCGCTACACGATCCCGCCGCCGGCTTCGACATCCGACATCGGGAACTCGGTCAGCGTCGTCCAGTCGGCGCAGCTGAAGATGGCGGCGCAGGGCGTGAAGACGGTCACGTTCCTGTGCGCGGGCTGCGCGGCCTTCTTCCTCCAGTCCGCGAACGGGCAGAACTACTACCCGCGCTACGTCCTCAGCTCGATGGACAAGCCGGGAGCAGCCGACGGCGCGACGTACGAGCGCGCGCTGCGCAGCTCGGTGTCGGTGGGCTGGCAGCCCGTCTCGGACTACGGCGACACCGCCCCGCCCGGCACGCCCGGCCTACAGCGCGACCTACGCGCGGTGCTACGACATCCAGAAGAAGGGCGGCGTCATCACGAGCGGCAGCGAGCCAGTGGAGATCGCCATGCTCACCTGCGAGGCCGTCCTGCGTTCTACGAGGCGGCCAAGGCCAACCCGACGGACGATCATCGCCGCAGACCCCTCCGCGACGGGTTGCTGGCCCTCGGCACCCGCCACCCGTCCGCGCTGGGATTCGGCACCGAACCTCACCCCGGCCAAGCACGCTGGCGCCTCGCAGTACCGCCTCATGACGTGGAACGACACGTGCTCGTGCCCCGCCTACAGCGGCCCGACGCTGACCTTCCCCGCACCCTAACCCTCGTGGACAGACCCGCCACCTTCCCGCTCGGCCCCTTCACGCCGTACGACGGCAACCCCGTCCTGCGCCCGCAGGGGTCGACCTGGGAGTCGGCGAACCTCTACAACCCGGCCGCGGCCGTCGTCGACGACCGGGTCGTGCTGCTCTACCGCGCGCACGGTGACGACCTGGTCAGCCGCATCGGCATCGCCACCAGCGACGACGGCCGGCACTTCGCCCGCGAGGCCGACCCGGTGCTGGAGCCCGAGCACGACTACGAGGCCAAGGGGTGCGAGGACCCGCGGCTGGCCCTGATCGACGGCGTGTGGCACCTGACCTACACGGGCTTCGACGGCATCAGCGCGCTGCTGTGCCTGGCCACGTCGACCGACCTCCGCACCTGGACCAAGCACGGCCCGATGTCATCGGCGACTTCGACACCTGGGCGACCTCGCCTGGCGGTCGCAGCTGCGCGAGCGCCGGCCGTGGAACAAGGCCGGTGTCATCCACCCCCGCCCGCTCGGCGGCCGGTGCTGGATGTGGTTCGGCGAGGGCGCCATCTACGCCGCGACCAGCGACGACCTGCGCACCTGGACGCCCGTCACGGACGAGGAGCACCCGCTGCACCGCCCGACGCCGGGGCGCTTCGACGCCGACCTCGTCGAGATCGGCGCGCCGCCGGTCGAGACCGACGACGGCCTGCTGGTCTTCCTCACCAACGCGATGCGCGTCCGGGACCTCGCGACGCGCGACGTGCGCTACTCGTGCGGCCAGATCGCCGTCCACGTCGACGACCCCGGGACGCTGTACGCCGCCACCGCCGAGCCGTGGCTCGCGCCCACGACGCGCGAGGACCAGGTCGGCCTCGTCGCCAACGTGACCTTCGTGCAGGGGCTCGTGCGCTTCCGCGACGAGTGGCTCGCCTACTACGGCCAGGCCGACACGACCCTCGCAGTGGCGGTCGGCTGATGGGAGCAGTCACGCGTAGGGGGCACCCGTGGCCGGGCTCGCAGCGGCACTCGGCCATGACGCGGCCGAGGCACGTCGAGTTCCCATCAGCTCGAAGTCCTTGAGTCACCACAGCACTGCTAGGTCCGGAGGGCCCAGTCAGCATTCGCGTACGCCGGCTCTCGTTATGCACGGTGACGAGGACGCTGCAGTGGCCCACCAAGACGGCGTCACACCGGTCGACGAGGGCGAGGGTGGCCAGGTAGATCTGGGGTCCGGGACTCGATCTGGGACGTGCCAGACCAAAGGCGAATCCTGAACCAACATTTCGTTCGCCGGCTCTATCAGGCCGGTATGAGCGGGGCTGGCTCACCGGCCGCCCCTAGCAGCGCACCGCAACAGCGGGAGGCTGGACGATCTAGGTCAGCGCGAGGGCCAGCACCCGCTGGAGCTCCAGACCGCGATGAACGTCAGAGGAATGTGCGGTTCCCGTGGTGACTGCTTGCGCGAACTCCCGCCGCACCCGTCCCCAACGGTCCTCGTCCGGAACTCCCCAGTCGCAATCCTGGACTGTCGCCGGGCCGTAGGCCCGCAGTCGGTGCGCTCCCGGCCCCGTGTGGTGGGCACCCAGGATGGCGTGCGAGAAGGCGCCGTCCCGGTGCGTGAGGCTCAGGCGCGAGAGCCCGTGCGCGGACTCCACGCGAGCGTCAACGACCGGGCCGAGCAACGTCATCATCAGGTCCACGACATGCGGGCCGACGTCGGGCACCACTCCCCCGTTGTGCCGCCACGGTGACTGCGAGAAAGGGCCAGCCAGGAATGCCGAGGAGATGTTCTCGTAGTCGGCGCCGGCGAGCTCCACCCGTTCGAGCGAGGCGGCGAACTGTCGGACGGCCGCGCTGAAGGACAGGCTCAGCAGCACGACACTGCTCACGCCCTCCTCGTCGACAGCCGCCGCGAGCTCCCGCGCAGCGGCGAGACTGTCGGCGACAGGCTTGTCGAGGAGCACGTGCTTGCCACTACGGGCCGCCTGAAGCGCCATCCGGCCCTGGACCTCCGGCGGTACGGCGAAGGCGACGGCATCGCACACGTCCAGCAGCGCCTCGTAGTCGGTGAGGGCAGCTGCTCCATACTGATCCGCGAGCGACTGCGCCGCCTCGAGACGGCGTGCCCAGACCCCGACCAGCACCGTCTCGGGGCCCCCGGCCAGCAGCGGGGCGGTCGTCAGCTCCGCCCAAGGGCCGGCACCGACAAGGCCTACACGCAACGGTTCGCTCATGCGGGCGCAGTAGCGGGAACGGGGCGAGGCAGGATCAGACGCGCCAGCATGCACGTCGGGGTCGTCCAGGTCGATGCCGCATAGGTCCTGCGCCCTGCGCAAGCGATAGCGCAGGTGTTCCAAGCAGTCGAACCGCAGCGTCGTGCGCGTCCCCTCCTCGCCGGGGAAGCGTGCGCGGTACCACCAAGTGGCCGCCTCCACCTCCTCGAGATCGTGCTCGGCCGTCCCGCGGTAGGGGTGCTCGATGAGGCCTTGCGACAGGAGCGCTTCGTGCACCCCCACCGGTGCCTGCACCGAGAGCCAATGTCGCGTCGGGACCCGGTTTCGGCCCGCTGGTCGAGGTGAGCTCGAAGCGCGTGAGGCTGATCTCGTTCATGGTCACGTGACCCGGCCGCTCTGCTGCTCGGCCGAAACCGAGCGCAATACGCGCAGCACGGAGCGCTGGAGCTGCGCCATCTCTTGCCGCTCTTGCGCGGCTTCGCAGCGGTCGATGTGAACGACCAGCAGCGCCAAGCCAGTCCCCACGGCTCCGATACCGAAGACGGCCCCGCTGATCAGGTAGGGCACCTGCAAGGGGATGGCGCTCTCTGCCGCGATGCCCCGGTAGCCGAGATAGGCGGCGATGAGCCCCACCAGCGACAGACCGCTCAGCATGAGCGCGGTCGAGACGCGTGGATCGCGCAGCATCCGCCAGAGCTCGGTCACCGCCGGCGGCTGTCGGGGTCGAGGGCAGCGCTCAGCTCCTGCACCGCGTCGACGAACAGGTGCGTCTGCTGCTCTCGCAGCGCGGCGTCACGCCGGCGCGCTGCGACGCTGACGACCGTGCAGCCCACCATCACGGTCGCCAGGCCACACACGCCACCCGACAGGATGTAGGGGAGCTGCAGGGCCACGGCGGACTCCCCGGCCACCTTGCCCCAGGCCACGGCGATGATGAGGAACCCGATGGCCACGAGGGCGATCCCCACGTAGGTCGGGGTCGGTGACAGCGGGCGCAGTGCGGCGAACCTGCTTGTCGGTGGCCGCTGAGAGGTGTGGGCTCCGAGGAGGTCCGGGTGGTCGTCCACTGTCGTCATGTGTCCTCCTGCAGGGTGTCTGCTGCGTGTCTCGAGATGATCCGGGGTGGGTTGTGGGCATAGCGACGGCGGGCAGCACGGGGCCGCGGTCATTTCAGCGCGTTCCAGCACGCGACGGGCGGTGCCAGGTCCAAAGCCGCGGAGCGCCGCGATCTCCTCGGGTGTCGCCTGGCGGACGGCGTCGAGGCTCCCAAAGGCCTTCAGCAGTGCCGCGGTACGTGCGGGACCGACACCTGGCACCTCCAGAACGTGAGGAGATGCGGCCGCAGCGTGCGCCCGGCGAGGCGCCGGAGCCGCTCCGGATCGCTCGATCGCCTCGATGTTCCCGCCCAGGTAGGCCTCGATCACCGCCGGGTCGTTGCGCACGATGTCTGGGGTCCCGGCCGCGATGACCTCACCATCCGCCATCGCGACGATGCGATCACTGAGACGCATGACCAACGGGATGTCGTGCTCGATGATGAGAAGGGACAGCTTCAGCTGCTCCTTGAGATCGATCAGGAGCTGCCCCAGGGCTTCCGTCTCACGCTGCGCGACACCTGAGCTCGGCTCGTCCAGGAGCAGCAGCGTCGGCTGCAGGGCGATCAGACAGGCGATCTCGGTGATGCGCCTTGTGCCGGTGGAGAGCTGCTGGATCTGCGAGGCGCGGTAACTGATCAGGCCCATGAAGTCGAGCAGTTCCTCGACGAGGAGCCCCTTCTGGCGCTCGTTGCCCGGGAGGCCGATCACCGAGGGAAGGAAGCGCGTGGGATAGAGACGCTCGAGCGACAGACGCACGGTCTCTTCCACGGTGAGGGTTGGGAAGAGGGCAGCGTCTTGGAAGGACCGGATCATGCCCAGGTTGCCGCGGGCCTCTGGGCCGAGGGGTGTGACGTCCTGCCCTTCGAAAAGCACCCATCCCTCATCTGCCCGCGTGAACCCGCCGAGCAGCTCGAAGGTCGTGGTCTTGCCGGCGCCGTTCGGCCCGATCAGTCCGACGGTCTCACCCGCACGCACCTCGAGGCTGACACCGCGCACCGCTCGCACACCGCCGAAGCTCTTCACAAGACCCTCTGCGCGGAGCAGTGTCGACCCTGGGGGACGGAGGCGCTCGGGCGCGGGCACAGGCGGCACGCGATCGCGCGCTCGTACCGCGCCGGTGGAGCCCGCCGCGGTGGCCACCTCACCGTACGCGGCGTCCACATCGAGGCCGGCCCGCCGTCCGAGCCGCTTCACGATCCGGTCCCGGAGCGGCTCGACCAGCCCGCCCAGACCGGCGGGCAGGTACATGATGATGAGCAACTGGCCGAGGGCGCTTGCGGCCAGGCCAGCGGAGTCCAGCGGCACGAAGGCTGGTACGCCGATCAGGAACAGCGCACCGAGGATAGGCCCCGACAGCAGGGACAGCCCACCGATGACCGCCATCACCACGACCGCGATGCTGATGCTGGTGGGGAACGTGGACGACCCCAGCCGGGAGAGCGCATGTCCGTACAGCGCGCCGCCGACGCCTGCAATGAAGCCCGCGAGCAGGAAGCCCTGGGTCTTCACGAGTGAGGCGCGCACGGTGAAGGCGCGTGCCGCGTCCTCGTTGTCGCGCACGGCCACCAGCAGACGCCCGAAGCCACCAGCGCGCACGTTACGGGCCAGGAGGACGGCCAGGACGAGCACCGGCAGCGCGAAGTAGTAGTAGCGCCTGGCGGTGTCGAGGGGGAAGTCTCCGATCGTGGGCCTTCCCGGGTCGACGCCGTCACCGAACACGAACGACTGCTGGAGCAGGAAGGCGGGCATGACGAGAGCGAAGCTCAGCGTGGTCACCGCCAAGAACAGGCCTCGTAGTCGCAGCGCAGGAAGGCCGATCACCAGCGAGGTGGCGGCACCTGCGAGCCCGGCGTAGAAGAAGGAGAGCTCGAAGTGCTCGATACGGCTAGACAGCTCGTAGGAGGCCCAGGCACCAACGGCCGCGATGCCGAACTGCCCGAGCGACAACTGCCCGCCGAGACCGGTGATGATCCCCACGGACAGCCCGACCACCGCGAAGCCCATGATCGAGACCATGGTGATGGCGTTCCTGTTGCTGATGAACAGCGGTAGGGCAGCGGCCGCAGCAAGCGCGACCATGCCCGTCATCGAGCCGAGGTTCCGGACCGCCCACAGGCCTTGGAGCTGACGCGGTATGGGGCGAAGGGCCTGAACCGTGGCCCAGCTCCCTTGTCCTCGTCGCGTCCACCGACCTGCTTCTGCACCAGCAGCACGACCAGGATGATGACGAAGAGCGCGACTTCGACCAGACCTGATTGCGGCCTGTTCCACAGCAGGAGCTGCTCGGTGATCCCGAGCCCGATGCCCCCGGCCAGCGCCAGCGGCAGGCTGTTCATCCGGGCGAGCACCGCGGCGGCGAGCGCACGCAGCAGCAGGCCTGGGCCGAACGTCTCTCCGGAAGAGAAGCCCCGGGTGGGTGCGGTGAGGATTGCGGTGAAGGCCGACAGCCCGCCGGCCAGTGCCCAGCTCAGCGCCGACATTCGAGCCGCGGGGATGGCTGCCATGCGAGCGGCCTCGGGGTTGGCCGCGGCGCACCGGATGGCCAGGCCGAATCGGCTGTACTTCAGGAAGGCGGCCAACAGCAGGACGATGATCGGCCCGAAGATGAGCATGCCGCTGTAGGCCGCGGTAATGCGCAGACGCACCGAGCTCGAAGACCGGGAGCCCAGGCGGCTGCGGGAAAGACGAGCCTGCACTGGCCTGGCTGTTGAGGACGAGCCCGAGGAGCACGAGGAACTGGCCGATGCCGAGCGTCGCCACGATGCTCATCAGCTTCGGGGCGTTGCGCAGTCGGCGGACGACGCCCACCTCGGCGGCCGCACCGGTGCCCGCGCCGACAAGCAGTGCCGAGCGGCAGGGCGAGGTAGTAGGGCAGGCCGTACTTGACGGCGAGCAGGCCGAACATGGCCGCGCCGAAGGCACCGATCTCGCCGTGGGCGAAGTTGATGATCCGGTTCGACCGGTAGACCAGGACCAGGCCGACGGCGAGCAGGCCGTAGGTGATGCCGATGATCGAGCCGAGCGCGATGACCGGCAGCGGGGTCTCGAAGTCGGTCGAGCCGTGCGACGACTAGGGCGACGGCCACTCCCACAGCCGGACCTCGAGCACGCGCAACTGCCGTGCCGACGGCTCCACCACAACGGGACGATCCGAGGCCGGTCGTGGCGGTGCTCATGTGGCCGCCTCCGCACCCTGGAGGAAGACCGCGCGCAGCAGGTCGTCGCGCTCCAGCAGCTCACGGGCCGGGCCGTCGAAGCGCATCTCGCCCTTCTCCATGAAGTAGGCGTGCTCGACCAGGTTGAGGCGCGATGTTGACCGACTGCTCGACGAGGACGACGGCCGTGCCGGTCGGCGTTGATGCTGGCGCACCATGTCGAGCAGCTGCCCGACGATGATCGGCGCCAGGCCGAGGGAGAGCTCGTCGATGACGCAGCACGCGCGGGCGCATGATGAGGGCCTTGGACAGGCCGAGCATCTGCTGCTCGCCACCCGGAGAGCTGGGCGGCCAAGCTGTTGCGGCGCTCTGCCAAGCCGCGGGAATGCGCTCGAGGCACTCGTCGATGAGCGCGTCGAGGTCCTTGCGCTCCTTGCCGAGGGAGTAGCCGTACGACGCGCAGGTTCTCGATCACCGTCAGCGGGCCGAACACGGCCCGTCCTCCGGGGATCTGGGTGATGCCGAGCCGGGTCGCGCCGCTCGGCGTCGAGGTAGGTGATGTCCTGGCCCCGGTAGCGGACGTTGCCGGCGCTGGGCAGGCCGATGCCGCTGATGACCTTGAGCAGCGTGGACTTGCCGGCGCCGTTCGTGCCGAGCAGCGCGACCATCTCGCCGTCGTCGACGGTGAAGTCGACGTCGAACAGCACCTGCAGCTGGCCGTAGGAGAAGTCGATGCCCCTGCAGGACAGCATCGGCAGGTGCCCACCTGAGGCCTTGACCTGCTTGAGCTGCTCGTCCTCGAGCACCTCGTCGATCATCCGGTCCATGTCTCGCTGCACGAACGGGGCGGCGCCGACGCAGCATGAGCGCTCCGAGGACCCCGGGCAGCAGCAGGCTGACCAGCGCTCCAGCAGTGCCGTAACGGCTCTGCACCCCACCGAGCAGCACAGCGCCGGCGACGCCGCCGACGCCAGCGAGGAAGATGCCGTACAGGGCGCCGGCGTGCGGCCGCATGTTGGCCGGCACGATCGACAGGAGCGCGATGCCCATGGCAGGTCCAAGGACAGCGGTCGATGGCGGTCGAGAGCGTGAAGAGCAACAGAGTCAGCCAGACCCACGGGCTGACCACGGCGAGGCAGATCAGAACGACACCTACCGCCAGCTGCAGTCCAGCCACGTCGAGGACGCGTCCCGGGTTCTTCCGGAACATCGCTTCGCCGCGCTTGCCGTAGACGGCGAGCGCCACCATGGACGCGACGGAGGTCAGCGCGAAAAACAGACCTCGCTGGCCGGCGCCGAAGTCGAGCGTCTCGTCGAGGTAGACCGACAGGAACGTCGTGAACGGGATCAGCAGCATCCCGAAGATGGCGAACGCCGTCAGCAGCTTGCGGACCGTCGGGATGAGGAACAGCCGACGGGTGATCTCGAAGAAGCCGAGGCTGACGTCGTCCTCAGCGAGGTCGTCCCCGATCTCGTGCACGGCGCTACGCACCCGCTCGGTGTCGAACTTGCCGAAGCCAGGGTCCCGCAGGCGCAGCGGTAAGGGCAGAACCGCAAGGCACATGATCCCGAAAACGAGGAAGACACCGCGCCAGGTGAAACCGAGTACGCCCGCGAGCAACGCCACCAGCAACGGCGCCAGGACGTTGCCGAAGTTGTTGATGGCGGTGATGTAAGAGAACACGCGTACGCGCGCCGGAGGCGGGTAGCTGTCCATGAGCAGCGGCTGCGTGAGTGTGTTCGCCGAGCCGGTACTGAGGCCATCCAGTACGAGCACCGCAGCGAGCAGCAGGGTGCCGGTCGCGAAGCCCGTGTAGAGCGTGGCCACCGCCCAGAGGGTCGCGCCCGTAATGATGACCATCGCACGCCGCGGTACGCGTTGCACCAGTACGGCCGTCGGCAACGGCACGATGGCCGACGACCAGCGTCTTGAGCACCAGCAGCAAGGTGATCGTTCCAAGGCCGATCCCGAGACTGCGGCAGATCTCTGGAGTAAGAACCGTGAACGCGTATCCCTGCAGGCTGTCAACGATGGACAGCGCACCGAGAGCAGCCAACGGGTAGTAGCCGACGTCTGAATCCTTGAGAACCGTCTTGAGCTTTGGGGCCTCCTGCTCGCCGGTGACACCCAGCAGCTCGCGGGCCTCGCCGCGCAGCCGCTGACGCTCCGCGACGAGAGAGTCGACGTCGATGGCATCCTCGGCCTTGTGCAGCGGCTTGTTCGAGGCGACGGTCACGACTGGGCCTTCCTCTTCACATAGAACGTGACCTCGAAGGCGCTCTCACCCAGGCGCGCGCCGCCCGCGTCCAGCAGGACGATCGTGGCCCGGTGGCGCTCGACGCCCTTGACGACCGCTCGTCGTAGAAGATTGTCGAGCGTCAGCTGGTCGAGGTCGTGGCGTACACGCCACGTTCCGCGAGATAGGCCTCGCTCGGGCAACCGTCCGCCGCCACGCAACTGACGGTCCTTCCGGGCGATCCAGGCCAACTGTCTTGCCCGGTGGCACCGGTGATACGTCGACGAAAACCCCGAAGTACCCCTCCCCGTTCGGGCCTGGCCTCCTCCCGGGTTCGACGACGCGGAAGTCGCGGATGTCCCAGTCCAGCGTGACAGGCAGCGACACAGTGCTCCGGTCCTCAGGAGCGACGATGGTCAAACGTGTGTCCTCACGGAAAGCGAGGCCCTGCGGGACGCACCCGGACAGGGTGACCAGAAGAGCCAGCACCATGAGGTTGCGGACGGGGACCCGCACAGCCTGCTCGAAGGTGGACAGGTCATGCCGCGGCGCTGCGCGCGGGCGACACGGCCACGCCTGTCGTCGTGTCGCTCTGCCCGTAGTAGGCCAGCCACCGGTCCTGGAAGTGCACCAGACCCTCGACGAACGTGACGTTGGGAACCAGGCCCGCCTTCTCCTCGGGAGTCGTCTGGCCTCAGCCACGGCTCGTCCGTTCGGTCGCACGATCCGGCGTCGGGTCGTCGAGCGCGAAGGCGATCTGGCCGCACCGGTAGTCGACGAGCCCCTTCTCCATCGAGATGAAGCGGGCGCCGTTGACCAGCATCACCAGTTGGTCGTCCACGACGACTGGCGGCGCACCGACCTCGACCAGGTCGGCGTCCCAAGTGCCCGGTCGGCCCTCGACCAGCGGCTCGTCGTCGACTGTCCAGCTTCAGCAGGTCGCGGGACGTCGCGTGGTAGATCGCGCCCTCGCCGACGTACATGTGCCAGCGCACCGTCGACGGGCACGGGGACGATGCCGCCGGCCTTGTTCCACGGCCGGGGCTGCGGGCGCCCTTCGCCCACGTCACGGTCTTCCAGGTGTTGAGGTCGGGGAAGAGCGGACCGTGCTTGGTCCAGCTGCCGCAGGTCCGTCGAGGTCGCCAGGCAGAGCAGAGCGGACTGCCCGTCGAAGCCGGTGTAGGTCAGGTAGTAGACGCCCTCGATGCAGGTGAGACGGGGGTCCTCGCAGCCTCCTGCCTCGTACGGCTCCGTGGGTTCGAGCACAGGAGTCGGGCTCTGCGGCGAAGTGCAGCCCGTCGTCGCTGACGGCGTAGCCGATGCGGGAGACGCGGTCCTGGGCGTGAGCGCGGTAGAGCAGGACTACGCGATCGTCGTGCACCACAGCGGCGGGGTTGTAGACGTTGGCGCTCTGCCAGCCGTCACCGGTAGGGCGGAGCACCGGGTTGCCCGACCACGGCGTCAGGGTGTCGATCACGAGAAGGGTACGGAGTTGCCGTCGTACACGAACTCGTTCGGCGCCTCGCGGTAGCTCATCGGGCGGTAGATGCCCGGGGCCCACTGCTTTGCCGACCCGAACGCGGTCCGGTAGGTCACTCCAGAGGAGGAGCGTGTCCCAAGGCTACGCAGGCCGTCGCGCAGCGTCGTACCCGTGATGTCGCTGCCGCCGTAGCCCTTCGCCGCGGTCTGCAGGAGCAGCAGGGACGCGCACAAGCGCTGTCGAGATGCCCAACTTGCCGAGGTCCTCGCGTCGCCGCGGGAAACTTCTTGTTGATCGCCCGGCAGGTTGCGAAGACGGGGTCGTTGAACAGCTTCGGGTGGCGCAGCAGGTCAACGTCCGCCGTGGGGAGGTAGCCGAGCGCGATCGCGCCCTTGAGCTGGTTGTTCTTCTGGCGCTGGCGGGACGTTGACAGGGCCGTCGTTGCTGCTGAGGACGTAGCGCGGGTAGTAGCCCTGCTGGTCGGCGTTGCCGACGAAGAAGCCCATCATCCCGCCGGAGGACAGGGAGACGACGGTCTTCACCCCTGCTCGATCGGAAGGCGAGGACCGCCGACTGCACCGCCGCGATCGAGTTCGACAGCTCGGCCGTGGAGTTGGCATAGGGGAGCAGATAGGGCATGGTCTGGATCCCGGCAGCCGCTGCGACCTTGGTGTACTGACTCTCGGCAGCGCGGAAGCCGGGGGCGTCGTAGACGACGAGGCCGACCTTGTCGCCGCGCTTGGCGAGCCCCTTGGCGATCGTCAGCTTCGCCAGCTCGCGCCGAGCTTCTCGGAGTCGACCTCGGTGGGCGAGACGGTGTAGCTCAGTCGATTCCAGTCGGCGCCGCTCTTGAAGTAGCCGGCGTCGGTGACGTAGAGGCCCTTGGCTTCTCCATGCAGGAGGCCATGGTGTTCGTGACCGTGATGTTGGAGATGACTGACTGCGACCACCTTGTGGTCCTCAGTCATCATCGCGCACATCTCGGACTGGTTCTGCTCGAAGGTCTTCGAGCCGGCGATCTGCGCGCCGTAGTACAGCAGGTTGATCTTGTGGCCGCCCAGGCCGCCGTGCGGTTCATCCAGTCGACAGCAGCCTTCATGTACTCGCGCTGACCGTCCACCGCCTCGTTGTTCTCCTCGCTCGCCGCCGCCGAACTGCGCGCCGCAGCGCCGAGGTCGGCGATGTACATGATGCCGACGTCCACCGCCTTGCCCGTGGCGGGCTTGGTGTAGTCGACGCGTGAGGACCCCGGCGGGCCTCCGACGCCTCCGGAGGTTGCCGTCGACCCCGGCCCACCGCCGGACGTACTGCCTGCTGACCCCGTCGTTGGCGAGCCGCCCAGTGACGTGCCGCCCGAGGTCGAGGTGCTGCCAGCACCGCCAAAGCCCGTGCCCGTGCCGGTGCCACCAGAGCCCGTCGTCCCTGTGCCACCCTCGCCGCCACCTGACCCCCCACCAGACGGGATGAGCCCGGAGCCGCCTTCGCCACCCTGCGCACTCCCTCCTCGCAGGGCCTCCTGCTTCGCGGGGCTGAGGGTGGACCCGCATGCAGTGGCCGTAAGGCATAGCGCAGCCATGACGAGCAAAGTCCGGCGCATCAGCTCCGCCCGCCCTTCAGGCACAGGGTCGTCATGTCAGTGATCGGGACTCGGCTCATACGGCTTCGTCTCCTATAAACGGTCGTAGGGTTGCTGGCGATGAGGAGGATGCTGCAACAACCGCGCAAACATTGTCAAGAGCCTCGCCTCTTGTCGCGCGAAACCTACGACTGTAGGGTGCGTAGCGATGAGTACATCTGTGCGCGCGAACTTGCCGGAGCGGTCCGACTTCACCCCTGCGAAGCGCCGGCTGCTGGAGGGTGCGCTGGCGCTGTTCAGCCGTGAGGGCTACAACGGCATCTCCGTGCGCGACATCGCCAAGGAGCTCGGCCAGCACCCCACCTCGATCTACGCCCACGTCAGCTCCAAGCAGGACCTGCTGTTCGAGCTCGTGAAGATGGGTCACGAGGAGCTGCGCGACCGCATCCGCTTGGCGATGCTGGAAGTCGACGGGCGGCCCGAGAACCAGCTCCGCGCCATCGCCCACGCCAATGCCCTGACGCACATGGCCGTACCCGATCTCGCTCGCGTCAGCCACAACGAGTCGCGCCACCTGTCGGATCAGCAAGGCGCGCTCATCGAGGTGCTGCGCGTCGACATGGGGACCCTGCTGCGAGACGTCATCCACCGAGGCATCGCGCTCGGCGTGTTCCACTCGCCCAACCCGGCCGTCACCGTGTCGGCGATCATCGCCATGGGCACGCGCGTCGTCGACTGGTGGAGCCCGGAGCAAGGCCCCACGCCCGAGTCCGTCGCCGCAGCGCAGGCCGAGCTCGCCCTCCGCATGCTCCAGCCGTGGGTCCCGATGCCCGGGCCGCTCACGACGTCCTGACCGAAGGAAGCACAGCCATGCACTTTGCAAACAACGGATCCGCCCGGCTCTCCTGGACCGAGCGCGGCGCAGGAACCCCGATCGTCCTCGTCATGGGACACACCTACAGCTCGAGCATGTGGTACCCCGTCGTCGATGCCCTCGCCGAGCACCACCGCGTGATCACCTTCGACAACCGGGGCACCGGCCAGAGCACACCGATGCGCAAGATCAGCGTCGGCGACATGGCTCGAGACGCCTTCGCCGTGATGGACTCGGCCGGGGTCCAGAGCGCGCACGTCTACGGCGTCTCCATGGGCGGAGGGATCATCCTCGAGATGGCACGACAGCACCCCGAGCGCATCCGCTCGCTGCTGCTCGGCTGCACCGTCGCCAAGACACCCGACGTGTCGCGCCTCCCCCTCGCCCTGCGCTTGCTCACGCGCCTACCGGCGCCGATCGTGCTACAAGCTCCTCACGGCGAGCAAGAAGGAGAACCCGTTCCCCTACGGCACCGCTGCGTCGGCTGAGAAGGTGGCGCACGACCAGGCAGTCATCGCAGCCATGAACACCCGCATCCGGACCTCGGTCGCACAGACCCGCGCCATCGGGGCGTACTCCATCACGGAAGACGAGGTTCGCGCCCTCCGCATGCCGGCGCTAGTCCTGCACGGCGATGAGGACGCCGCTGTCTCTCATGAGGCGGGCGTGCGCCTGCACGAGCTCATCGCGCACAGCGAGATGGTCACCTTCGAAGGCGCTGGCCACAACTACTTCATCGCGGCAGAGCACGAGGCGAACACAGCGGCACTCGAGTTCCTGCGCCGGGTCGACCAACAGGCTCCCGACCGCGCCAACGCCTCCTGATGGGGGAAGAGGTGGACTTCGAGCTCGCCTGGACCGATGGCGGCGAGCCCGGACCTGACGCGGAGTGGCTACCGGCCGTCGTACCCGCTGGGGTGCACGAGTCGTTGCTCGCCGCCGGCCGCATCCAGGACCCCTACTTCGGCATGAACGAGCACGACCTCGGCTGGGTGCACGAGGCGACGTGGTGGTACCGCGCACGCTTCGACGGCACAGGGGCGACGCATCTCGACTTCGCCGGCCTCGACACCGTGGCCGACGTCTACGTCAACGGCTCCCTGATCGGCAGTGCCCGCAACCAGCACCGTCCGCACCGCTTCGCGCTGCCCGACCTCGGCGAGACGAACGAGCTGCTCATCCGCTTTCCCCCGCCCCTGGAAGGCCTTGTCACCGACGAGGAGGTGGCGGTCCGGATCGCGGAGATACGTGACCGGCCCCGGCTGCAGCCTGGACTGTCGGACGCCGAGCTCGCGTCGCGGCTTCGGCGGACCCGCCTCCGCAAGGCGACCTTCTCCTGGGGCTGGGACTTCGCCCCTGTCGTCACCTCACGTGGCATCAGCGGACCTGTGACGCTGATCCTCGACGAACCGGCGCTCCGCGACGTGCACGTGCGTTCGACGGACGTCGACGTCACCGCCGGCACAGCCGTGCTGGAGGTCTCCGCCACGGCCGACGGACCCGTCACGGTCACCGTCACGAGCCCGACCGGCGAGGTCACCTCCGCCGTGGGAACGCTGCCCCTGCGCGTCGCACTGACGGACGTGCAGCTGTGGTGGACGCACGACCTCGGCTCTCCTGCTCTGTACGCCGTCTCGGTCACCGCAGGCGGCGAGGTGGTCGAGCTCCGCCACGGGATCAGGACCCTGGAGCTCGACCGCAGCCCCGATCCCATCGAGGACGCCGAGCTGTTCCGCTTCGTCCTGAACGGGCAGCCCACGTTCGCGCGCGGGGCCAACGTCGTGCCCGCGACCATGCTCGTCGCCTCCTGGCCCGACAGCACCGCCCGCAGCCTGGTCGAGCTCGCGAAGGACGGCGGCATGACGATGCTGCGCGTCTGGGGCGGCGGCGTGATCGCACCTGACGCCTTCTACGACGCCTGCGACGAGCTGGGGGTGCTGGTCTGGCAGGACTTCCTGTTCGCCTGCTTCGACTACGCCGATCCCGACGGGGCCTGTCCGAGGAGATCCGGCTCGAGGCCGCGCACCAGGTGAAGCGGCTGCGCCGCCACGTGAGCCTGGCCCTGTGGTGCGGCGAGAACGAGGTCCAAGGCCTGCACGAGCTCACCAGCGGCACCTCCGACCCCGCTGGGGACTGGGGGTGGGCGTTCTTCAACGAGCTCCTTCCAGCCGTGGTCGCCGCACACGACCCCGACACCCCCTACTGGCCGGGAAGCCCGTGGGGGCGCCACAGGGACGAGATCCACAACGGCACCGGAGCGGGCGACCGCCACGCGTGGGAGGTATGGCACGGCGGCATCAATGCCGGCACCACCGGTCAGACCGAGTTCGCCTCACGCGGCGAGCAGGTGCACTTCCAGCGCTACGAGGACGACAGCGGACGGTTCATCAGCGAGTTCGGCATCCACGCCGCTCCCGAGCTCAGCACGCTGAACCGCTGGACTCCCCCAGGCAGTCTGGCGCTTGGCTCGGTCGAGCTCGACCAGCGCAACAAGGACACCCCGAAGGACAAGGGCTACGCCCTCATGGCCTACGAGACGGGCGAGCCGACGACGCTCGTGGAGCTGGTCGACTTCTCGATGGCCTGCCAGGCCGAGGGGTTGAAGCTCGGCGTCGAGCACTACCGACGTCGGCAGCCGCACTGTAGCGGGACGCTCGTGTGGCAGTACAACGACAGCTGGCCCGGGCTGTCCTGGTCCGTCCTCGACTACGACCTGGTGCCCAAGGCCAGCTACTACTTCCTCCAGCGTGCCTACCAGCCGGTTCTCGCCAGCTTCAAGGTCGCGGGCACGCGGCTGGAGCTGTGGGTCACCAACTCCGGGAGGACAGCGGTGGACCTCGATCTCGCGGTCGAGATCGGAGCAGTGCAAGGAGGCGTCCTCCAGCGTGCGGACGTGCGGCTCACGTCGGCGCCGCACTCGTCCGTGGCCGTCTGGGCCGGCGACCTGCCCTCGACCAAGCAGTACGCCTGGGTGAGCGAGGCAGGCGGGCGTGTCCCGAGCAACCGCCGCTTCTTCGGCCCATTGCGGGAGGCGCTCGCCGGGGTGACGCCGACGGTCGAGGCGACGATGCTGGCCAGGTCCGAGGGGCGGGCCACAGTGCAGCTTCGTGCACAGGGCTACGCCTACCTGACCCGCGTCACATCCGACCTGCCCGGGGCGCGCTTCAGCACGAACTACCTCGACCTGCGCGACGGCGACACCTGCGTCATGGAGGTGACCGGCCTGGCGAAGGACGCACAGCTGAGCGTCGGGCACTTCCGCGGTCCCACGACCCCTCTGACCTAACCAAAACTATTCGGTAGCCTTACTATGTGGCTACCAAACAGGTAAGGGTCGAGCGTGGCACCGGGCGGACCGTCGCGTGGCTGGCCAGGCAGGTCGAGCTGGTCCTCGCCGAGAACGAGCTGACGCTGGCGCAGTACCGCCTGCTCGGGCTGCTCGAGGACCACCCCGAGGTCGCCTCGGTGCTCGCGGACAAGCTGACGGTGAGCCGGCCGAGCGTGACGACGGTTGCCGACGGCCTGGTCGCGCGCGGCCTCGTCGAGCGGGTCAACGACACCCAGGACCGCCGTCGCGTCAACCACGCCCTGACCGACGCCGGTCGGGAGCTGCTGCACCACGCCGACGAGGTGATCGAGTCGGGCCTTGGCAGCGTGCTCGGACACCTGGAGCCGGCGGGTGCGCGTGACATCGCCGCCGGCTTCGGCTCGCTGCAGGCCCTCATCGACCGGATCATCGACGAGCACGGGGAGCCCAGGTGACCACGACCGCGGCGCCTCCGCGGTCGGTGCCAGTCCCCGCTGCGCCGGCCTCGCCGTACGCCGCGCCGAAGGCCCAGGTGCACCCGGACGCCACGCGCTCGTGGCTGCGACGCGCCCTGCCGCTGATCCTCAGCCACAAGGCTCTGTTCCTCACCTCGATCCTCGCCGCCTTCACCTCCATGGTCCTTGCCCTTCAGCTGCCGACGGTCCTCAACCACGCGGTCAGCGAGGCACTCGTCGCCCGGACGATGCCGCTGTCGCACTACGTGTGGCAGGCCGCGCTCCTCGGCGCCGGAGCCGGCCTGGCTGGATGGGTCGGTCGGCTGTTTCTCATGCGCATCGCCTACGCGCTCGAGTTCGACCTGCGCAACCTGGTCTACCAACACCTGAGCCGCATGCCCGCAGCGTTCTACGACCGGCACCAGTCCGGACAGCTGATGTCCCGGGCGAGCTCCGACATCCGCTCGGTGCACCTCTACCTGGCCTACGCACCCTTCATCGTCGTGCAGTGCACGAGCGCGCTGATCGCCTTCGCCTTCATGCTCACGATCGACGTCACCCTGGCGCTCGCGACCATGGCCACGCTGCCGGTCGTCGCGTGGGCGAGCAACCGGATGCAGACGACGATGCAGCCGGCGTCCTGGCTCATCCAGAGCCGGCTCGGCGACGTCGCAACCCTCGTCGACGAGAGCATCAGCGGGGCACGCGTCGTGAAGTCCTTCGCGGCCGAGGACCAGCAGGTGCAGGCCCTGCACTCCTCGGCCGGCCGCCTGCAGTGGGCCTACGAGCGCCTCGCCGACATCCGCGCGCGGCTCGCACCTGTGGTGCAGAACGTGTCGCAACTGGGCATGGTGTCGCTACTGCTGCTGGGCGGGCACAAGGTCATGAACGGCGAGATGCAGGTCGGGGCGATCCTCGCGTTCGCGGCCTACGTGGCGCTGCTGCAGGGGCCGTTCCAGATGCTCGGGCACCTGATCATGTTCGGCCAGACCGCCAAGGCGTCGGCCCGTCGCGTCTTCGAGCTGCTCGACGAGCAGCCGACCGTCGTCGACCGGCCCGACGCGACCGAGCTCGTGGTGTCCGCCGGGGAGGTCCGCTTCGAGGGGGTGCGCTTCGGCTACCTGCCCGGCGTACCGGTGCTGGACGGCTTCGACCTCACCCTGCGCCGCGGCGAGACGGTGGCCCTGGTCGGCCGGACCGGGAGCGGCAAGTCGACTGTCTCGCGCCTGCTCACCCGCGCGTACGACGCCGAGTCCGGGCGGATCACCGTCGACGGCACCGACGTACGGGACGTGACCCAGGCGAGCCTGCGGGCGGCGGTGTCGGTCGCGATGGAGGAGCCGTTCCTGTTCTCCTCGACGGTCCGCGACAACATCGCCTACGGCGCTCCGACCGCGACGCACGAGCAGGTCGAGGCAGCGGCCCGTACGGCGGGAGCGCACGACTTCGTGAGCCAGCTCGCCGACGGCTACGACACCCTGGTCGGCGAGCGCGGCTACACGCTGTCCGGCGGTCAGCGCCAGCGGATCGCTCTGGCTCGCACCCTGCTCGTCGACGCCCCGGTGCTCGTTCTGGACGACGCGACGAGCTCGCTCGACGTCGAGGTCGAGGCCGCGGTGCACCACGCGCTCACCGAGACGCTGCCGGACCGCACGGTCCTGGTCGTCGCCCACCGGCTCTCGACCATCGGCATGGCCGACCGGGTCGTCGTGCTGGAGGCGGGCCGGGTCGTCGCCGAGGGGACGCACGCCGAGCTGCTCGCCTCCTCCGCCGCCTACAACGAGGTGCTCGCCCACGTGGCGGCCCATGAGCCCGTGGAGACTGGCCCGGAGGTGCCGACGCTGCGCGCCCCCGACCTGGAGCTGCTGCCGTGAGCCCCGTCGACACCGACATACCCCGCGAGCTGGTCACGCGCGTCAAGGCACTCGTCACCGACGAGCCGACTCCGTCGCCGACCACCTCCTTCCGCTATACCGAGGGAGCAGCGGAGCACCCGCTCACCCTGTGGCGGCTGGTCTTCGCGCACTGGCGGCTCGGCCTCGCTGCCGTGCTGCTCGTCGCGGTCAGCTCGGTCGCCGACCAGGTCGGTCCCCGACTGGTCGCCATCGCCATCGACGAGGGGATGGTCGAGCAGCGCAGCATGCGGCTGGTCGCCATCGTCTCCGGCCTCTACCTCGCCTCGGTCCTGGTCACGGCGCTGTCCCAGCGCTGGCTGGCGCAGGTCTCAGGCCGGTTGGCCGCCCGCGTCATGCACGACGTGCGGGTGCGCGTGTTCAGTCACCTGCAGCGGCTCTCACTCGACTTCTACACGCGAGAGAAGGCCGGCACGGTCCTCACCCGGATGACCGGCGACATCGAGAACCTGCAGGTGCTGCTGCAGGACGGCTTGGCGCAGATCGCCGTGCAGGGCCTGACGATGGTCATCATCACGGTTGTCCTGCTGACCATGGACGTCGAGCTGACGCTCGTCATGATCGCCCTGACCATCCCGCCGCTGCTGGTGACGACCGTGTGGTTCCGGCGTCGTTCCGAGGTCGCGTTCCTGCGGGTGCGCGACGGGTCCGCGGCCGTGCTCAGCGACCTGTCGGAGAGCCTGCGCGGCGCCGCTGTCGTCCGCGGGCACAACCGGGCCCGGCACAACGTCGTCCGGCACCGCACGGTCGTCGGCCGGTACCGCGACGCCAACGCCTACTCGGTCCGGATCTCCTCGTCGTACGCCGCGGGCACGCAGCTGCTCGCGCTGCTCAGCCAGGCGCTGCTGCTGGGCATCGGCGGGCAGATGGTGCTCGACGACGACCTGCGCGTCGGCGAACTGGTCGCGTTCTTCCTCTACTTCAACCGCTTCTTCGGACCGATCCAGATGCTCGTCCAGCAGTTCACCGTCTACCAGCAGAGCCGATCCTCCCTGGTGAAGCTAAGGGCCCTGCTCGCCGAGCAGCCCACGGTCCGGGAGAACGCGCACGCGATCGACCTGCCGCCGGTGCAGGGCGAGATCCGCTTCGAGGACGTGACCTTCGGGTACGGCGACGACGCACCGGTCCTGCGCGGCATCGACCTCACGATCGCCCCGGGTGAGACGGTCGCCTTCGTCGGACCGACGGGCGCGGGCAAGTCGACCCTCGCCAAGCTGGCCCTGCGCTTCTACGACGCGACGAGCGGCCGCGTGCTCGTCGACGGGCTCGACGTGCGCGACCTGACGTTCAGCTCACTGCGTCGCCAGGTGTGCCTCGTCCCGCAGGAGTCGTTCCTGTTCGCGGGCACGCTGCGCGACAACATCGCCTTCGGCCGGCCGAGCGCGTCCGAGGACGAGATCGTGCGGGCCGTCGCCGCGGTGGGCCTGGACGGGCTCGTCGAGCGGCTGCCCGACGGCCTGTCCACCGTGGTCCGCGAGCGCGGCGGGTCGCTGTCCGCGGGTGAACGACAGCTCGTGGCGCTGGCCCGCGCGTTCCTCACCGGGCCGCGCGTGCTCGTCCTCGACGAGGCGACGGCGAACCTGGACCTGCAATCCGAGACGCAGGTCGAGCGCGCGCTCGACGCGGTCCTGCAGGACCGCACGGCGATCCTCATCGCCCACCGCCTGACCACGGCGATGAAGAGCGACCGCATCGTGGTCATCGCCGACGGCGGAGTCGCCGAGACCGGCACGCACGACGAACTACTTCGTGCCGGTGGCCGCTACGCCCAGATGTTCAAGGCGTGGATCGCCAGTCATTGACGGCACGTCCCGAAGGGTCACCTCCACATGACAATGAGGGAGTCCGCCTCGCGACCATCCGGGACGCGATCCGGGACGTCCCGGATACAGCGTGAATCCTGCACAATCTCTTCCCGCTCTGCAGGCCGGCTGAGCGGGCGGCTCACCGACTCCGGCGCGCAGCACCAGCGACAACGGCGGGAGGCAGGATGAGCTCACCAGCGAGATCGACGCGGACCTGACGCCGTTCCCATGTTGTTGGTATCCCCCCGGGGGCACGCAGAGTAATCAGATGACTACACGGAGCGACGGGACAAGAAAGCCTGCCATCCATTGCGCACCGATCGATCCGAAATGCGGTCGGCGCGAAGACGCTGCCAACCCGCTGCAGCCCCCGGCGGCAGGGGCCGAATCCCCACAAAGGCGAGTCTTAGCGAACTGAACGTCTCGGGTTCCCAGCAGACGGGCCTGCACGGCGTCGTCCTGCCAAGGCGAGCACCACGAGGATGGCACCGAGTAGGCCCGCGAGGGGGGACCTGCCGGTCGCGGCGAGAGCCGGTTGCGCCCCGGTTCCTTGCGGCGGCTTCGCGGCGGTGGAAGCTGGCTTCTCTGCCGGGAGGGGGCTGCCGAGCATCGGCACCGTCAGAATGCTCTGCGACATGCGGATGGTGTTGGTCGCGTTCGGGAGCAGCTCGATTCGGGTGTTCTGTGGGCTGTTTCGGTCGAAGACGACCGAGCCCGGCAGGTGCGTCGGTAGGTCACTCGAGGTGAGGCGCAGTTGCAGTTTGTGGCCTGCGGCGATCTCGTAGGCGGTTGGCCAGATCTCCACGTCGTAGGCGTAGAAGTCGCCCGGCACGATGGGCGTCGGGTTCGTGTGCGTGTGGTACGGACGCGCGGCAGTGCTCCTTGTGGGGTCGAGAGCGCGGTGCGATGCCCGCAGGGCTCCCTCGGTCACGAAGGTCTCTGTGCCGTCCGGCGCGACGTCCGACACCTTGGCGTACCAATCCGTGTCTGCGGCATCGGACGCCGCGACGAGGTGTAGGGCCAGCGGGCCAGTGATCTGGGTCGCCACTGGCCGAGCGGCGGTGCGGAACGTCAGTCCCTGTGGGCCCTCGAGCCGCTGGTCAGTCGGAACGTAGGGAGAGGCGGCCACGGTGCCGTATCGGTTGAAGGCCATGCTGAAACCGGCGGACGGGTTGCTGACGTAGCTGCTGCGTGGTCACCACGCCTGGCTTGCTGTAGGGCACCAGCGCGCCAGGCTCGAGGGCCAACCGGGACGAGCACCGTCCCCGCCGGCGGCCAGGTCGTGGAGGTCAGGTAGGTGTTCTTCGCCTGGAGGTAGTACTCGACGCTGGACCGCGCGGGGGTCTTCGCGTCCGTGAGGTACTTGGCGAGGAACTCGTAGATGATCGCGGCGAGGTCGTACTGGCCCGGTGGGTTGGTCAGCGGCGCGAACGGCGCTCCGCATCCCTTGTGGGTGCAGGGGTCCATGTACAGCCGGGTCTCGACGCCCTTGCGCTTGGCGAGAGCGCGTGTACATCTCGGTCTCGCCGCGCAGGAGCCCGTCGTTCCACGAGCCGATGTCCAGAACGGGGACCTGGATGCGGTCGGCGTGGTAGATCGGGGAACGGTTGCGGTAGAAGGTGTCGTCATTGGGCCGTTCGAGGTAGTCGAAGGCGATCGTGCCCGGTGGTGACTGCCCGAGTTTCGCCTTCAGGCTCTCTTCAAGGAGGTACGGGCTGGTGTTGGTCCCGGCAGTCCCCGGCGCTCCCTGTACGGCGATGTATTGCAGGTCGAAGCTGAGGTTCTCGATGCCACCGTGGGCGAAACCGTCCCGGTACAGGTCGCTGATGGCCACCTGCGGCACGATGACGGCCAAGTGGGGAGGTTGCTGCTCTGCGGTGAGGTACTGGGTGATACCGACGTACGAGGCGCCGGCCATGCCGACCTTGCCGGAGCTGTACGACTGCGTGCCGAAGTGCTCTACGAGCAGGTAGCCGTCCCGGGCTTCCCGCGGGGAGAAGAAGTTGCCTTCGAGGTCACCTTCGCTCCCACCGGTGCCGCGCACGTCAACGACAGCAGCCACCATCCCCCGGGTGGCGAAGAACGCAGGTGAGATGCAGCCGCACACGCCATTGCGTCCGTAGGGCGTCATCGACAGAACCACGGGAAAGCGTCCCGAGGCGGGCGAGGCACCATCCTTTGACGGGAAGGCGACCGTCGCGGCCAGACGCACGCCATCGTCCATCGTGACGAGCACTTCCTGCGAGATGCTCTGGTAGGTCGGAGCCGGCAGGGTCGGCGGAGCCGCTGCAGGCAGCCCAGCGGCCCCGGCTGGGGCGGTGAGCCCGGCCGCGGCCAGGCACAGCGTGAGCACGGCCATGACGAGTCGGCGGCTCATGGGTGCACCCCGCTGGCGGCCCGCACCACGCCTGCGAACAGGTCCGCTCGCCGCGACCAGCCGACCGCGTGTCCCTCCGCCGCGACGACATGCGCGACCGCATCAGGGAGTTCTTCAGCCAGGCGCTCAGCCACCGCGAACGGGACGTTGACGTCCTCGACGCCGTGCCAGAGCTCGACATGGCAGGTGACAGACGACAGTGCGAAACCCCAAGGCCGTGCGAGTAGGGACAACTCCTGCGCGGCAGCGCGTCCGCTGACCCGAAGCGCGTCTCGGGGGCTGGCTGTCACGTCCAACTGCCCGGCAAGGTGGGTGAGCACGCGCCGGTCCACGGCTGGTGCGTGCTGCAACTGCCGCGCCACCAGTCGCTGGCTTCGGGCAGGGTCCAGCAGGGCTCGACGCGTCAGGGCCATCGGGACGCGCAAGGCCCACGGGGCACGACGGGCCAGCGCCATCAGGCGCCGGTTGGCCGGCTTCATGCCGTCTACAGCCCACCGCTCGGACACGGGGCCGGCGCCGGATGTCACCAGCAGGACGCTGACTCGCGCCGGCACGAGGCTGCCAACAGCCAACGCGTGCGGACCGCCCCCGGACTCCCCGAGGACGGCAAACCGCCCCAGCTCCAGAGAGTCGGCGACATGTACGACGTCGTCGGCCAGATCGAGCAGGGTGCGGCCGGGGTGCGGGTCGGAGCCGCCGTACCCAGGCTTGTCGATGGCAAGCAGACGCACGCCTGCCGCTGCCGCTGCGTCGTGGTAGGCGGCGCCGGCAAGGCCGGACGCCGGTGTACCGGGGAGGTAGAAGCACGCCACTCCGGACGGATCGCCGTATGCGTGGACGGCCAGGCGACGCAGGTCAGGGAGTTCGAATTGGCTTCGCATCCGTTAATATAACTCGTTATGACAACGTGTTGTCAAACTGCTACAAAGGACGGATGACGAGTTTGCGAGCATGGCCAGCCCGCACTGAGACGCGCGAGCGCAACCGCACTGCCCTGCTCCAGGCGGCGGCGGAGCTCGCGGAGGAACACGGCTACGCCGGTGCGTCGCTGAGTGCGGTGGCAACCCGCGCCGGTCTGACGACCGGCGCCGTGTACAGCATCTTCGGAAGCAAGGTCGAGCTGTTCCTCGAAGTGCTCCTTCCGGACTGGAACATCCCCGACGGCGAGGATCTCTCCCCCGCACGCGACCTCGCAACTTTCGTCGACAGCTACGCACGCGGCTGGGCCAGGAGCGTGCATCGGGGCGATGCGCGCAAGGCGTTCGAACTTCAGCTGGAGCTGTACCTCAGCGCGCTACGCGACCCGAGATTGCTGGAAAGGACCCGCGCGATCGCGCGCGAGTCGCACGAGCGGCTGGTTCTGAGTCTTCGGCGGTTCGCGCCGACAGCTATTCCGCCGGATGAGCTCGCCCGGACGCTCGTCGCTGCGCTGCAGGGGATGTCGCAGCAGGCAGTGGCCCTGGGTGAGGTCCCCGACGAAGAAGAGTTCGCGCGGCTCGCTCTCCGCCTGGCCTGCGTCGAGGCCCCGCGGTGAGTCGCCGCCAACGACTCCTTCCCGCCCTGGCCGCCCTTGCCATGACAGCCTGCGGAACCACCGTTCCCCTGACTGGTTCCAGCGCCCCCCAGGCCGGGGACGGGCTTGCGGCTTCCGGCGGGAATGGCCCCACGTCGCAGCCCGGGCTACCAGCGCAGGGGTCCGGTGGCGGGAGCGTCGGTTCCAACGGCGGCCTGGCTGGCGGGGGTGGCGGTCCGACAACCGGAGGCTCCGGAGCGACGATCGGGCCGTCCGGTGCGACGGGAGGTTCCAGCATCAGCGGCACTCCCGAGCGAGGCGGATCTTCGGCGGGTCCAGCGACGGGACGGGGGTTGACCGCGTCCTCCATCACGATTGGGGTCGTGACAAGTCAGGACGCCGCGACGCTAGGCAAGAGCCTCGGGGCCGAGAGCCTGGTCGGTGGCGACCACGTGGCCGAGGTCGATGCCCTCGTCAAGCACATCAATGCGCGCGGAGGGATCTCCGGCCGCAAGCTCATCGTCACCTACCAGGACGTCAAGACCAGTGACGCAACCGCCAACCCATCCTCCTCCGCGCAAGCGGCCTGCGACGGCCTCACCGAGGACAAGAGCGTCTTCGCAGCCATCAGCATCGTGGGGGCGCTCAACAACGACGTCATGTACCAGTGCATGGCCAAACACCGCACTCCGTTCTTCGGCGTCGACCTGGTGCCGCACCACGCACGTGCCTTCAGCCGCTACGCGCCCTTCTTGTATGGCGCGCACACCCTCACCCTCGAGCGGCTGGTCCCGACGCTGGTCACGCGGCTGCAAGCGCAGTCCTGGTTCACCGCTTGGGACAACGCCAACGGAGGGCCGGGTGTTGCCCCGGTCAAGGTTGGAGTACTGCACGTCGACGGCGACACTGAATACCTCAATCTCGCCAAAAGGGCCATGGCCAGCGCCGGCCATCCGGTCGACATCGCCTTTGGCTACCACAGCGACTTGTCGCAGATCGGCTCCGAGATGCAGTCGGCCGTCCTCCGGTTCCGAAGCAACGGCGTCACACACCTGCTCATCGAGGAGTCGGACGGCGTGTTGTTCTTCTTGCCTGCGGCGGAGAACCAGGGGTACCGCCCCCGGTACGGTTTCACGAGCCTGAACGGCGCCAAGGCTCTTGCCGACACCGGGACTGTCCCCGAGCGGCAGTTTGTCGGCATGCGGGGCGTCGGGTGGGCGCCCGCCCTCGACGTGGGGAACGAGCAGAAGGACATCTCTCCGGCCGCTGCTTCCTGCCGGAAGATCATGAAGGACGCAGGTAGGGACACCAGCGATGCGACGGCCTTCTTCTACATGGCCGTGGAGTGCGACGCGTTCTTCCTGCTCCAGGGCGGACTGGAACGCCAGCAATCCTTCACCGCGACCGGATTGCGGCAGGGACTCGAGGCCCTGGGTTCAGGGTTCGATGCTGCGGCGGTGCACGGGATCGCTTGGAAACCCGGCTCCTATGATGGCGTCAGTGCCCTGCGCGACTTCGGGTACGACAACGGTCAGTTCAACTATCGAGGGTCACTGCGCGCGACTTAAGCGCTGATGGCCCGCGACTTGAGCGGCGGAGTCAACCTTGGCCCAGACGATCCTGGGCAATCTCCCCCGCTGCCTGCCGATCCCCAAGTTTCGGCTCGGCGACTTCGTGCATCGGACCCAACTTCGCATGAGAACTCTGTGCCCGGTGTAAGGCCTGGCGCTTTAGCGTGAACGTCCCATGCTGCGTCCTGTCGTGTTCCTGGCCCTGGTGGCTTCAGCGGGGGTCCTGGCTGCTCCCGTCGACGCAAGGGAGCTACCCGCTCCGAGCATTGCCGTCGTCGGCACAAGAGCCGACCTCGTGAGCGGCGACCAGGTGCTCGTTCGCCTCACGGGACAGGTCGCGCAGGTGACTGCCGACGGCCGACAACGGATCGAGCGCCACGGTGACCTTGCCCGGGTATCAGGACTCACCCTGGGTCGTCATGTGCTGGTGGCCTCGAACGCGGACACGCGCGCCTCTCTCGAGATCACCGTTCACCCTCGCGGTGGCCCCCTGCTCTCCGGGCCACAAGTCCAACCGTGGATCTGCACGACGGACGAGAACGGGCTCGGACCGGCCCTCGATGCGCAGTGCAACGGGCGCCGGACGGTCACCTTCCGCTACAAGAGCGCGGCGACGCAGACCTTCCAGGACTACGACCCGTCGTCGCCGCCTCCCGCTGCGGCCGTCGCTACGACGACGACCGATCAAGGCCGTACCGTGCCCTACGTCGTCGGGGTGGAGTCGGGAACGCTGAACCGCGGGATCTACAGCGTCGCACTGCTGCTCGAACCCGGGAACGGCACCGGAGCCGTGGGCGCCGCCACCAGGTTGGAACGGCAAGCTTCTCTACCTGTTTGGCCAGGGCTGCACGCCGGGACACAGCCAAGGGTCCCCGCTTGATGTCGTGAACGACACTGCACTGTCCCGGGGGTACGCCGTCGCCTCCGCGACGACGAGCAGCATGGGGAACGTGTGCAACCTGAACGTGGCGGCGGAGACGGTCGCCATGGTCAAGGAGCAGATCTCCAAGACGCTACGGCCCGATCCGCTTCACCATGGGCGAGGGCTGTTCCGGTGGGTCGGAGTCTCAGAACTCCCTCGCGGACAACTACCCCGGCCTGCTCGACGGAGTGCGACCCACCTGCACCTTTCCCGATGCGTGGACGCCGTCCATCACGACGAAGAGCGACTGCGACCTGCTCGAGGGCTACTTCGACGCGAACGCGACGCTGTGGCTCGACCACACTCAACGGGCCGCCGTTCTCGGCTTTCCCACCGAGCTCCCGTGTGCGGCGCTCCCTCCGGCCTCGGGCATCAGCGCCAACAACTGGGATCCGACCACGGGGTGTGGAAACGACAGCGCACCGTGGATGTACCACCCCGTCAAGAACCCCGGAGGAACGCGGTGCACCCTGCAGGACCTCAACGTCGCTGCCCTCGGACGTCGCCCGGACGGCAAGGCGAATGGCGTCCTGGACGACGTCGGGGTCGAGTGGGGACTCGATGCTGCCGTCACAGGAGCGATCAGCACGGAGCAGTTCGTCGACCTGAACGAAAAGGTCGGAGGCTGGACGATCGATCACCAGCACCAACCATCTCGTACCCGAGCAGACCGTCCCGGGGTGGCACGGATGTACCTCACCGGCCAGCTAACGACGGACGCAACGTCGGTCGGACTCCCAGCATCGACGCGCGTACGGACGACACCTTCGACCTCCACCGGAACGTCTACCGGGACGCGCTGAGGGCGAGGGTGCAACGAAGCATCGGCTCCACCGACCTTCAGGTCTTCTGGAACGAGCCCGGCACGCTGCCCTCAGGTGTGACCGACTCCTCAGACGTCGACGGCCACGTTCACGCTGATGGACACCTGGCTGTCATCGATCAGACGGCGACCCTCGACCCTGGGCGCTGGAGGCCAAAGCACGCGCGCACCAGCCCGCAGAAGCACGGGACGCCTGCGTCGAAGCGGGCGTCATCCTGCCAACGAGCACCCTCTGCGAGGCGACGACCACGACTGAGCGCCTTCCGAGGATGGTCGCCGGGATGCCCGCACGTGCCGACGTCCTGGTCTGCCCCTTGACAGCCCCTCTCGCGCGAAGCGCACGCCAGCCAGGGCCTGCTGTTCACCGCCGCACAGTGGCAGCGCCTCCAGGGCGCCTTTCCCTCGGGCGTGTGCGACTACGGCCGACCTGGGAGTCCTGCAACAACGCACCACTCGGCGACTGGATCTACCCTCGCGACCGGATCACCTCGATTGCTGGGGCCAGTACCCGATGTCGCGGGCCGGACGCCCCTGCGATGCCGGTCCGGATCGGCGCGGCTCTGGTTCACTCCCCGCGACCGTGCCTGATGGGCGCACCCGTCGCCTTCGTCGCTCTCGAGCGTGCGGGCTTGACTTCGTCCGGCGTACCAGGCGGCCGAGGCCTTCGGGGTGCGCGTGAAGAGTCTCCCGATCGACGGAGACCAGACCGAAGCGCGGGCGGTAGCCGAGGAACCACTCGAAGTTGTCCAGCAGTGACCAGTAGAAGTACCCCTGGACGTCAACGCCCTCCGCGATCGCAGCCGGTCCAGACCGCAATGAGCGCCTCTGGACGTAGTGGCGATCGCAGATCGTCGTCGTCGGTGGCGATGCCGTTCTCGGTCACGATGAGCGGAAGGCCAGTCAACGCAGCGGCACGACGCAGACGTCTCTTCGAGCGCATCGGGAGCGACCCGCCAGCCCGTCAGTCGTCACGGTCCCGTCTGGAGGGCACGATGCCCGCGGCTGTCGACGAGCTCCCGGGTGTACGTCTGCACCCCGAGGAAGTCACCGGTGAGACCGGCGAGCCAGACATCTTCTTCTGCAGAACGCAGGGCATCGCGCTGGTGCTCCCCTCCGGGCAGGGCTGTCCAACCGCGCATCGCCAGGGTGAGGCCGGCACGACGGGGGCGATCGCTGTGCAGCAGGTCGACGGCGACCGATGTGCGGCAAGCAGGTGGTCGCGGACCCGCGTGGGGGGAACTTCGACGGGAACAGGGCCGAGCAGATGCGCCACGCTGAACAGCACGTTGGGCTCGTTGATCGTGCACACGAGATCGACGTCCACGAGGAGCGGGAGCACCGCTTCGGTGAAGCGCGCGAACCAGCTCGACCGACCTTGGGTCTGCCCAGCCGCCGTGCTGAGCGCATCCAGTTCGGGTTGGTGAAGTGGTGCAGCGTCACGACGGGCGCGAGGCCGGCGTCGCGACAGGTGTCGATGATCCGTCGGTAGTGGGTCGAGTCCTGAGGTGGAGAACGATCCGCGGTGAGGGTTCGATCCGGCTCCACTCGAGGCTGAAGCGATACGCGATCGAGCCCCATCGACGGCGACGAGCGACGATGTCCTCGGCGGTAGCGCTGGAACGAGTCCGCACGCGTCTGCCGCACTGCTCCACGAAGGGGGTGCCCAGGGCGTGCTCGAGTGTCCAGCAGTCGCTGTTGTCTGTTGCCACCCTCGATCTGGTGGGCCGCGGTCGCGGTCCCCCAGAGGAAGGTCACGAGTTGGGGATCTCCCGGGCAGCGCCCGTCGTAGCGCCAGCAGTCGCAGGCGTCCTGGTAGTTCAGTGGGCGGGCTTTGACGATCGCATCCAGGCGCCCGGGTTGGTACAGCGTGAGCCCGCCGAGGTTCGTCACGCTGGTGACCGAGGTCCCAAGCTGCCGGATGGCCGTGGTGACGGACGCTGCGTCGGCATGATTTCCGTTGAGCAAGAGGGCGGCCTCATAGACGAACATCGGCTCGCAGATCTGGAACGCGAAGACGTAGTCGGCTGTCGCCGAAAGCGTGATGTCCTGGGACTTCAGCATCTTCACGCAACGAGCCTGTGCCGAGTTGAGTGGGCCGTAGTCGGCGACAGCGACGTCCTCCATGGGGAGCCACCCAAAGCCGTGGATGTTGCGGGCCTGGGCGGGCTGGATCGTCCCGTTGTTCAGAGCGAGGTTTCCCAGTGACGAGACGATGTAGCCGGGGCGGTAGCCCTGCGATTCGGCGACGCTACGTGAACTGCGCCATCGACGGCCCTTCGGAGACGCCGTGGATCATCACCCGATCGATGCCGGCGGAGGCGAAAGCCAGCTCGGCATTCGACAACTCGAGCGCCGGAGTTGCCGGAGTCGGCGTAGCCGTTGACGCAGCTGAGGATCTGGACCTTGGGTGCTGGAAGGCCAGCTCGCTTGATGAACGGGAGCACGACGTCGTTGAGGGAGTCCTGACTACCCGGGCAGTTGTCGGCCATGATGCCGAGTTTGTTCTTGCGGTCAGGTAGCCCGTGGCAAGCGCGCCGTCGACCTTCGCCAGGCCGCGTCGTTCCACGGTCGGCACGTCGACAGCGACGAACGCAGGAAAGCGACTGAGTTCCTTGCGGTTCGGGATGTTGAAGCTCGAGCTCAGGTGTGGGATGCCCTTCTTCGCCAGGCACGACTCGAACGACGCGTAGTAGTTGAAGCTGTAGCCCAGGACGGCCTTCGACCTTGTTGTCATTGGTGAAGGTCTCGCAGGCAGCGGAGAAGTCGCTCTCCCAGCTCGAGCTGAAGGTGTCTGTCTTGGCGTAGACCCCGATGAGCTTGTGTCCGGCGAGACCACCCTGGGCGTTGAAGGCGCGTGACGAGGGCCTTGTCGACGCGCCTGCTCGTTGACGGTGTTGCCGAGGCTGTATCCGGTGGAGTCCAGACCACTCGCCGTCGTGACCAGCATCCCTACGGTGAGGGGAGAGCGGTCGGTGGACGGAGATCGCGTGGTGGCGATCGCGCCGCCATTGGTTGACGGCGCGCCGCAGAGGGGGTCCGGCCGCTCGTGCCGCGTTGGCCGGGGGTAGTCCCCCTGGTCGCGCCCACGGTCGCTCCGACCGGCGTCGTCCCACCCGAGTCTCCGGGGGGCCCGTAGCGGGCGCCCCCAGGCCTGTCGGTTCCACCCTCGGCGGCGGTCAGTCCGGAGGCGACAGTCCCACGGATCTGGACGGTGCTGCCGCAGGCCGCCACTGACAGGGTTGCCGCGAGGACGAGGGCGAGGCTTCTTCATGCGGTTAGTTCCTGATCGGTGAGGCGCCCGCCGAGGAACGACAGGACCGCGGTGACGGTCTCCCCCGCTGCAGGACACAGGCGGTCGAAGCCCAGGAAACCGTGAGGTGCCCGAGGATGGTGCAGGAACACGGTGGGGACATCGGCCTCGTCGCAGCCTCTCGACGTAGCGCCTGCCGTCATCGGCCAGGATGTCGGCACCCGCTGTGGTCACGAAGGCAGCCGGGACGCCGGACAGGTCCTCGGCAAGTAGCGGGGATACCAGCGGGTGTGCACGGTCGGCCGGTTCGGGGACGTAGAAGGCAACGAGCTCTGCGGCAGTCCTCGAGCGTCAAGCCTGGTCCGGTGAAAGTCTGCATGAAGGCACCGGAGAGGGTGGCGTCGAGACCCGGGTAGAGCAGCACTTGAGCAAGCAGTCGCGGCCCAGGAGCCGACTTGTCCAGCAGGCAGAGAGCCGCAGCGAGGTTGGCACCGGCGCTGTCACCGGCAACGACGACGCGCTCGCCGTCGGCGCCGATCTCCGCGCCGTTCGTCGCTGAGCCAGGCCAACACATCGGCGCAGTCCTCCAGCCCCGCCGGGCCAGGGGTGCTCAGGAGCCAGGCGGTAGTCGACGCTGACGACTGTGACGCCCGCCGGAGGCTGCAATGCGAGCGCAGAATGGGTCGACGCCGTCCAGGCCGCCCATGATCCAGCCGCCACCGTGGGCGTAGAGCAAGACCGGCTGTTGTTCGGAGGTCCCTTCAGCGCGGTACACCCGCACGGCAACCCTGCTGGTCCGCGTCGGCACGAGCCGGTCGGACTGGGTGACCCCCTCAGGGCCGGGGCGGCAGGCCCAACGCGCGGGCCGTCCCTGCTGCCGCACGGTCAGCGGTGCACTCGCCATGCCCTCGACCGACCCGGTGGGCGAGTAGCGGCCCGCTACGGCCAGCATGCGCGCCAGCAGTCGGAGGTGCATCGGCAGCGCTACCCAACCGTCATGCATCAGAGTCCTCCTCGAGCCGCTGGTGAAACGTTAGGACGCCGCGTCACGACACGGGGCACAAAGGCACAGGTCGCCGCTCCGTTCGGCTGCACAAAGCGTGACGAAGAGCTCGGGCGCATCCCGGTGCAGCACGTGACCGACGTCCGGGAGGGACTGGAGCAGGAAGCCGGCTTCGCGAAGCTCGGCATGTCGATCAGCCGGGACGAGGGCGCCGTATTCGGGGAAGGCCACCGTGGTCGGTGCTGTCGGAGGTGCCGGAACTGAGGTCGCACCAAGTGGGTTCGCGGCAATCCACGTGGTCACCGCTGGGTCCAGAAGTGCGTTCGACCTCAAGTCAGCTCTTACGTCCTCACGGCACCAGTGGGGTGCCTCGCGCAGGATGTCGAACTCAGTCCGCAGGGAGATCGGTAGCCCACGGTCGTTCGGGAGCTCTCCCCACGGTGGATCGACGAGAAGCATCCGCTGAGGGCGCATCCGGTCGGAGGCGAGATTCGCGAGGAGCGCGCCGAACGAATGCCCGACCACGAGATCTGCGCCACTACCCACTGTGGAGACCAGGTCGTCCAGGAACGCCTCGAGGGTGTAGTACGTGTGGCGCACGCTGCGACCGTGACCTCGAAGGTCCGGGGCAAGAACGGTCCAGCCGAGCTGAGCAAGCATGGGGCCGACTTGCCACCAGGTGTCCGCGTCGTCGGTGTAGCCGTGAACCAAAAAGGCAGTGCGGGGTCCGTTTCCCCACTGCCGTAGTCGTTGCGCCATACGGTCACGGTAGGGGCGTCTGGCTGGCTGTGGCGCACAACGTGCGAGCCCTGTCGCTGTGCAAGCTCAGCGGCTTTCAGCAATCTTGAGCCCGATCGACCACAGGACCTGGTCGCTCAGGGTCCGGAACTTGGTGCCGGTGATCTTGTCGACCTTGTTGAGCCGATACAGCATCGTGTTGCGGTGTACGAAGGTCCGATCGGCAGCGATGTTCAGCGACCCGTCGGCCCTTATAAAGGCGGCTACGGTAGCCACCAGCATGGGTCCGTCCGTGCCGGCGTCGCGTAGGAGTACGCCGACCGTCCGGTCGTAGATCTCTTGGGCGACAAGTGTGCTCTCCACGGCCAATCCCCCGACAAGGTCATCGTCGAGGACGGAAATCTCCCGTTGGCCGGCTGGACCGGACAGAGCCGCCAATTCAGCTTGCCGTCGCGCCATAGGAATCTCAGCAAGGTCTGACCGGGTGGCGCTCATGCCAGCTCGCCCGCGGACCCCAGGGGCCAGGATGCCACGGACGTCGGAACGGCTGCCCGACCCGATGTCAACAAGACCGACCTCGGCGCTACCCGTGCTCAGCCAGGTCGACGTGATCCCTCGCGCCAGAAGTCTTTCAAGGGGGGCCTCAAGGGCCACCGCGTGGGGTTCGAATGCCATGGCCACAACGACGATCCAGGAGCTCTCCGGGGACAAGCTCAGAGCGCGAGCGCTGTCGCGGGCGAATTCCGGGTCGGCCCCGTTGCCGTCCAAGAGGGCGGCGAGCACTGAGGATCTCACACGCTCCCCACGCCCTCGTCGCAGAGATTCCTCAATCCGATACGCCTCGCTCGCCGCCGTACTTAGGCTGTCAATGACCCGCCACACCTCGGTGGCTCCGTCCAGCAGGCCCTCGGCCGAACCTGGTTGGCGCCGAGCGGTGGTGACGAAGTCCTCCCACAGTGTCTGGCCGGCAACCCGGTAGGCACGAAGTACACCCTCCAGCGGAAGGTCTTGCTGAACCTGCCTGCGGCCGGCAGCCTGTGCGGCCTCCACATCCAGCGTCTCTCCCGCCAGCGCACGCAGGACCCGCTCCAGACCAGCAAGCGTTGCCGCTCTGAGGTCAGCTTCGCCCTGCGGCGCGTAGAAGTCCGCAGGCTCGAGCGCCACGAGCTGGGGAACGATGCGATCAAGCAGCACGTCAAGGCGCCCGAGTGCTTCACGGCTCAACTGCTCAACGGTGACGCCCACGAAACGCACCCTAAAGGTGTTCTGCTCGGCTCCCAGCCAGAACACGGGTGAGGCAGCGTTGAGGCAACACGACCGGGCGTCCGGGACACGATCCGGGACGTCCTGAATCCCTCCTGAGCCACGGGTCCAAGCACCGGCACAGATCGCTCGATGTGCATGCGAGTTGAGTGGGCTCAACGGCTCCGCCGGGCAGCACCAGCAACGACGACAGGAGGCAGGATGAGCTCACCAGCTAGATCAACACGGACCTGACGCCGTTCCCATGTTGTTGGTATCCCCCCGGGGGCACGCTTGTGATGTCTCGCGACATCGGAATGGGTCGAACCTATGGATTGCAGGTTCGGCCTGCTTCTCTGTGCGGCCGGTGGGCTAGCGGTCCAGGCGTGCGTTGACGATGAGGCCGCGGAGGATCTCGCCGGTGATGGCGTTCGCGACGGTGACGGAGAGGTCCCGGACGCTCAAGATGACGTCGGTTGGGCGTAGGTTCGCCCGACGCCGATGTGCCGGGAGACGCGCGGCGTGGTGAAGATCCGGTGGGGATTGGGCCGACCGCGCGACTCTTACGGTGACGACATCTGCAGGGTGGCGATGAAGCGCTCAGCAGCGGCGTTCACATCGGCCATGGGCGTGAGCAGTCCTTGCAGGAGCAGACCGCGCAAGCACGACACAGCCAACAGGCTGTGCACCGCTGCAGCCGCCGGTTCGAGACCGTCGCGACAGGCGGCAGCCTCCAGCATCCCCGCCAGGTCGTCTAGGCCGGCGACGAACTCGTGGAACGCCTCGGGGGCGTACACGGAGAGCCCCGCAAGATGGAAGAAGGCGCGAAGCCGCTCACTGTGCGCCTCGTCGGAGTAGAAGCGCCAGATCGCGCGGAACAGTGACTCGAAGCTGAGGTGATCGTCCGCGGCGGCAATGACGAGGTTGTCGCGTCGACGAGCTTCGGACAGGACAGCGCCGAGCAGGCCAGGGCGTGAGCCGAAGTGGTAGGTCAGGAGCGTGTGGTGAACGTCCAAGCGTTGAGCAACCTGTCGCATCGACAGGTTCGGGCTCGGGCCGCTCTCACCGAACTCCTCGAAGAGTGCCTCGAGCAGCCGGTCACGCCCTTCACCGATCGGTGCCCTCACGGTTCCTCCCTTGACCACCTCAACACTGTTGAGTACGTTACCGCCCAACCAACTCACCACTGTTGAGGACCCCGCTGGAGGTCGCATGGCACACGTGTGGTTCGTGCACGGCACGGTCGTGGACGGCACCGGACGAGACCCCGTGGCCCGCGACGTCTGCGTGACTGATGGCGTCATCACCGACCTGGGCACTGCTCCTGCAGGTGCGGAAGCCGTCGATCTGGACGGCATGGTGCTGACGCCGGGACTGATTGACGCGCATGTGCACCTCGGGCTGTCGAGTCCGATCCGCGCGCAGTTCGGCTTCCAGATCTCGCCGGCGGAGCTAGCAGCGGACATCTTCGCCACCGCCGGCTATGCCCTGGACGCCGGCTTCACCACCGTCCGCGACACCGGCGGGATCGACGGCGGCGTGGTCGACGTCATCGCCAAGGGCAAGGTCCGCGGCCCGCGTGTGCTGTCGTGCGGTCCCGTGCAGTGCCAGACCGGCGGGCACGGCTACTACGGCGCCGAGTGGGAGCCGACCGAGTTCTGGGAGCGGCATCACATCCCCGGTCTGTGCGCGCTGTCGCTGATGTCGGGGAACCCGGACGAGCTCCGCAAGAACGTGCGGGAGTCGTTTCGTCGCGGCGCCAGCTTCCTCAAGCTCTGCGTCACGGGCGGGGTCGTCGGCGGTCACGACCGTCTGTCCGACACGCAGTTCGCGGTCGAGGAGATCGCCGTCGCCGTCGAGGAGGCGGCCGCGCGCGGCACCTACGTCACGGTGCACGCGCACAACAACGCCGGGATCCGTCATGCGGTCCGGGCGGGCGTCCGGTGCGTCGAGCACGGAACGTCCTTGGACGAGCCGACCGCTGCGCTCATGGCCGAGCGTGACGTCGCGCTGGTTCCGACCTTCGCCGTTCTTGATGCTCTCATGGCCGGACCCGAGGCCATGGACCTCGATCCGGCGACGCGCAGCAAGCTGACGGGAGTGCGCGAGCAGATGGCGAACGCGCTCGAGGTAGCGCGTGCAGCCGGGCTGCGGGTCGGGTCCGGGTCCGACCTCATCGGTCCCGATCAGCAGGCGCGAGGTGAGGAGCTGCGCTTGCGCGCCGAGCTGGAATCGCCGATGCAGGCGCTGGTGTCCGCGACCAGCGTCAACGCCGACATCCTCGGTCTCGGTGACTCCGTCGGGTCGGTCGCCGTCGGGATGCGCGCAGATCTCGTTGCCTGGCAGCGGGACCCGCTTGCCGATGCGAAGGTTTTCGCAGATCCGGCGATGGCGGCCGTCGTCGTGAAGGCCGGCGAGATCGTCAAGGACGTCCGGTGAGCCCCATGCTGAACGGATGCCTGCCCGACACGGACTACTTCGAGCTCGAGGCCAGCTCGGGTCGTCGTTACGGCGTGTGGGTCACGGTCCCCGCAAGCTATGCCAGTGGAGACGAAGCACTACCGCTCATGTACGTGCTGGACGGCAACTTCGCCGTCGGGCTGACTGCCCCGCTCATCGTGTCGCAGTCCGACCCATATTTGTCGATCGCGCCGTACATTCAGGTCAGCGTCGGCTATGCAGGCGAGGAAGCCGCGGCCTGGGCGACGCTCCGCAACCGCGACCTCGTGCCGCCGGGCGAGCCGACCGCTCCCGACGTCCTCGCCGCCCTCGAGGCCGCTCGCGACGCGGGAACGATGTCCCAGGAGCACGTGGACGCCTACCTCGCGGAACTGCAGGACACACAGGCCGACGTGTTCCTCACTTTTCTCATCGAGGAACTGCATCCGCGACTGCAGGCCAAACTTCGTGTCGCTGAGTCAGGGCACGGGTTGTTCGGATACTCCTACGGGGGTCTGTTCGCGCTGTACGCGTGGCTGTCAGGGCCTGGGCCATTCTCCACGGTCGGTGCCGGCAGCCCAGGCGTCCTGCATCCCGACAGCCTGGTCTACCGACTCGTCGCTGGTCTCCCGACCTTGGATGCTGGGGCCGTCGCGGCGAAGCTGCACGTGACGCTGAATGAAGCCGAGGTGCTGGGTGCAGTGCCGGTGTACCGCGGGCTGTCGCAGAACGTGCTCCAGGTGCTCGAGCAGCTCTACGCATCAGGTCGCTCACACGTGATCTCCACCGAGATGCTCGGGCAGACGCATGTCACCGGCCTTCAGGCCTCCTTCCTGAGCTACCTGCGGCATTGCCATGTCCGCTGACACCACGAGACACCGCCGGGCGCGAGGGCTCGCACTCTTGCTCCTCGCGTTCTCCCTCGTCACGGCAGCATGCGGAACGACGGTTCCCCTGTCGCAGCAGGTGCAGGCGCAACCTGGGCCAGGCGGCATCGGCGGAGACCAGACGACGTCCGGAACGGGCACAGGGTTGGTCACCGGGCTACCCGCCGGCACGTCCGGCGGCGGATCGAGCGCGTCCACGTCGTCGTCCACAGGCGGTGGCGCGGACGCGACGACAGGTTCCACCGGAGCGAGAGCAACGACAGGAGGTCTCGCGTCGCCAGAAGCGACGACAGGCTCCCCCGGACAGAGCACGACGGGAGGTGCCACATCCCGCAGCCCGATCAAGATCGGGGCGCTGACCCTGAACAAGGCTGGCAAGTACCAGGCCTCCCTGGGCCTCGCGGGCGCGACGGGAGACCAGACGGCGATGACGAAGTCCGTCGTCGGGTATCTCAACGCTCACGGCGGTATGGGGGGTCGCAAGATCCAGCTCGTGCAGTACGACGTGGACGCGACCGCCTTCGTCGCCAACGCGAACACCGCCATGGCGGCCGCCTGCACCTACTTCACGCAGGACCAAAAGGTCGTCGCTGTCACCTCCATCGTCGCGCTGCTGCCGGAAAGCTTCTACACATGCATGGCGGACGCGCACGTCCCGGTCGTGTCGGCTGACGAATCGGTGTCCCGCGACTTCTTCCAGCGCTTTCCCAGCGCTCTGTACATGCCTGCAGTGCCGAACTACACGCGCCTCATGAACGACAGCGTCGAGGCGTTGTGGTCCGCCGGGTGGCTGACGTCGACGTCGGTCGTGGGTGTCGTCGCCGTGGACACAAGCGACGCCCACTCCGTCGTGGACAAGGGCCTCATCCCCGCGCTGCAGCGACACGGACTGAAGCTCGAGACGGGCCTGTACACCTCAACCGACCAGTCGCAGGCCAACGCCTACAGCGCTGGCGTTCTGGACTTCAACTCCAGGCACGTGGACCGGGTGTTCTTCGCCCCGGGCGGACAGCCCATCTACTTCGCCACTGCGGCGGAATCCCAGGCGTACCACCCGAAGTACGAACTGGGTTCTTTGGAGTACCCGGGCACCCTGGCCATCGACCTGCCGGCTGATCAGCTGTCCGGGTCCATGGGGCTCGGCTGGTTGCCCTACATCGACCTTCCGCCTTCAGCGTGGGCGTCGGTACCGACCTCGGGCATCGCAGACTGCCTCAAGGCCCTTCGCTCGTCCGCGCAAGACTTCAGCACGGGAACGACGCTTGCGATCGGCGCGTGGATCTGTGACGACTGGAACTTCCTACGCGACGCCTTCAAGGCGGGCGCCTCCCCGGATGAGGCGGGCATCAGGCGGGCCGCAGAATCCCTCGGCGACACGTTCCGGGCAGCGGCGACCTTCCAGTCCACGTCCGCTCCGGGCAGGACGCACGACGGCGCGTCGGCCTATCGACTCCTGGCCTTCCACGATGCCTGCACGTGCTACCGGTACACGACCCCGCAGAAGCCGATGTCCTGAGCACGTGCGCCTCAATCGGATCCAGCCTGACGTGCGTGTCCCGGGAAACCGCTGCGCACGAGGCTGCGTCAGGTGCGGGTTCGAACGCCCTAGCACGACACCCTGGCACGACATCCAAGGGAGAGGAACAGATCGTCCTCATGAACCACACCGCAGACGTTGTCATCGTGGGAGCTGGCGTGATCGGCGCTTCGATCGCGCTGGAACTGGCGCGCGAGGGCCGGTCCGTCGCCGTGGTGGACAAGGCCGGCGCCCCCGGGCAGGGCAGCACGAGCGCATCGAGCGCGGTGATCCGCTTCAACTACTCCACCTGGGACGGCGTCGCCACGGCCTGGGAGGCCAAGCGCTGCTGGGAGAACTGGGCAGACCACCTCGGTGGCGTGGACCCGGCGGGCATGGCCCGCTTCCACGGCGTCGGCATGGCCTTTCTCGACGTGGACATCGCGCCGATGGACCGGGTGCTGGTCATGTTCGACCGCGCGGGCATCCCCTATGAGCTGTGGGACGCGGACGAGCTCGGCCGACGTATCCCGGGCATCGACTCCGGCAGGTTCTTCCCGCCCAAGCGCATCGACGACCCGGCATTCTGGTCGGACACCGACCGCCGCCTGGGTGCGCTCTGGACCCCCGACGCGGGTTTCGTCGACGATCCCGCGCTGGCGGCGGTCAACCTCGCGAACGCTGCCGTGCGGTATGGCGCGGTCTTCTCGTTCGGACGACGCGTCACGGACCTGCTCGGCGACGACGCGGTCACGGGCGTGCGCCTCGATGACGGTGTGGAGATCTCGGCTCCCATCGTCGTGAACGCCGCTGGACCTTGGTCGGGCGCCCTCAACACCCTGGCCGGTGTGGGGGAAGACTGGACCGTCACGACCCGCCCTATGCGGCAGGAGGTGCACCTGCTCCCAGCCCCGAGGGGCTTCAACCGAGAGGGGGTCGGTCCGTGCGTCGCAGACCTCGACCTCGGCGTCTACTTTCGGGGCACGCCTGGCGATGGTCTGCTCGTCGGCGGCACCGAGCCCGAGTGTGACCCGCTCGAGTGGATCGAGGACCCCGATGCCGTCAACCCCCATCCCAGCCAGGCGGTGTACGAAGCCCAGGCGACCCGAGCCGCTCGGCGGCTACCCGAGCTCGGGGTCCCAGGAAGGTCGGTCGGGATCGCCGGTGTGTACGACGTCACCGAGGACTGGGCGCCGGTGTACGACCGCACCGAACGCGAGGGCTTCTTCGTCGCCATCGGCACCAGCGGCAACCAGTTCAAGAACGCCCCCGTCGTCGGCCGGATCATGCGGCACGTCATCGACGGCAGGTCAACGCTGACTGGGACGCTCACCGGCCATGACGTCGAGCTCGCCGCCTTCAGCAGGAACCGCCCGCGGAACGAGCACTCGACAGGCACGGTTCTCGGCTAGAGCTCTGCCGGACGCCGTGAGCGCGTCCGCCCACCCGCCCGGGCAAGATGGTCCGGTGACGGTGCTGGTCGTGGGGGCGGGACCGACGGGACTGACCGCGGCCGCGCTCCTCGGCCAGCGCGGGATCGCCTGCGTGGTGATCGAACGGCGGACAGCGCCGTACGCCTTGCCACGGGCGGTCCACCTCGACGACGAGGCGATGCGCATCCTGCAGGAGGTGGGTGTCGCGCAGCGCCTGACCACCCGACCTGCGCGAGGCCTCCGGCTGCTCGACGCCCAGCACCGCACCCTGGCGCAGTTCGACCGAGGCTCGGGGCCGTACGGCTGGCCCGCGGCCAACTTCTTCGACCAGCCCGAGCTCGAGCGCCTGCTTCGTGACCGACTCACCGGCCTACCGAGCGTCACTCTCCTGGAGGGGACGGAGCTCGTCGGCCTCGACGGCACCGTGCGCGACACCAGCACCGGCCACCTCACCACCATCGAGCACGATCACCTGCTCGGCTGCGACGGGGCGGGCAGCACGGTGCGGGCACTGGCAGGTATCGGCTGGCGCCACCTCGGCTTCGAGGAGCGCTGGCTGGTCGTCGACGGGACACAGCCGACACCGCTCGGCACCTGGGACGGCGTCCACCAGGTCTGCGACCCGGCGCGGGCCGCGACGTACCTGCAGGTCAGCGACGAGCGCTACCGGTGGGAGTTCCGCCTGCACGACGGCGAGACGGCCGACAGCGTCGACCTCGACGCGCTGCTGCATCCTTGGCAGGTCTCCCCCGACCTCGAGGTGGTGCGCCGTGCGGAGTACACCTTCCGCGCCGGCATCGCCTCTGCCTGGCGGACGGGCAAGGTCGTGCTGCTCGGCGACGCCGCCCACCAGACGCCGCCGTTCATCGGGCAGGGCCTGGGGCTGGGCTTGCGCGACGCGTCCAACCTCGCGTGGAAGATCGCGATGCAGCAGCCGCTGGAGAGCTACGAGTCCGAACGGGCGCCGCACGCCCGGGCGTTGATCAGGAAGGCGATCGTCGTCGGCTGGGCGCTCACCGGCGGTCAGGGCCCCGCCGCCGTCGTCCGTCGTCGTGCGCTGGCCGTGCTCTGCCGCGCGCCGCGACTCATGGCCGCCGTTCTCGACCGCCCTACACCTCCCCTGAGCCACGGTCTGCTCGCCGGCCGCGACCGCCTCGCCGGCCGGCTGGTCCCCCAGCCCCCCGGCTTCGACGACCAGCTCGGCCAGGGCTTCGCCCTGGTGACCCGCGGCGCGGGGTCAAGGGAGCACCACGCCCTGGCCAGGCGATGGGACGCCCGCGAGGTCACGGCCCCACCCGCCGTCGCTGCCTGGATGGGTCGAGCGCCTGCGCTGCTCGTGCGGCCGGACCGCGTGGTCCTGGCCTCCCGTAGGTTCAACGCCATGCAGCCGGTGCGTCCGCGGAACGACCCGCAGCAGTACGACGACCTCGCGCACGAGTGGTGGAAGCCGCGGGGGGGCTTCGCGATGCTCGCCTGGATCTCCGCGGCGCGCGTCCGACACCTCCCACCCGGCGGCGGCCTGCTGCTCGACGTGGCGTGCGGCGGCGGGCTGCTCGCGCCCTTCGTCACCGGTTGGACCCATGTCGGCGTCGACCTGTCCCAGCCGGCGCTCACCCAGGCGCGCGACCACGGTGTCCACGCGGCCAGGGCCGACGTACGCCACCTGCCCTTCGCGGACAGCACGTTCGACGTCGTCGTCGCCGGGGAGATCCTCGAGCACGTCACAGACCTCGCTGCTGTAGTGGCCGAGGTCTGTCGCGTGCTCCGCCCCGGCGGCACCCTGGTGATCGACACCATCGCGCGCACGTGGTGGGGGCGGTTCTCCTCCATCACCGTGGGCGAGCGGATACCGGCCGGTCCGCCCAAGCGACTGCACGACCACCACCTGTTCGTCGACCGCGCGGAACTGCTGGCGCTCGCGTCGAGCCACGGGGTCCGGCTGTCGCTGAACGGACTACGACCCTCGATCGTCGACTACCTGCTGTGGTTGGCGGGTAGGCGAGACTCCGTGCGGATGCTCACCACCCGCTCCACCGCAGGACTTTTCCAAGGAGCAGGAGTGAAGGCGTGACCACCGCACGGATCATCGGCCACGGGTCGGCCCTGCCACCTGCCATGGACCACGCCGAGGTGTGGGACGGCTTCTTCGCCCAGCACTACGACCACAACCCGCTCGCCGCCAAGATCTGGGCGTCCGCCGGGATCACCACCCGGCACGCCATCGTCGACCCGCGCCGGGAGGACGTGTCGCAGTGGGGTACCGGCGCCCGCATGCGGCGCTTCGCCGAGGTCGCCCCTCCCCTGGGGCACGCCGCCGTCCAGCAGGCGCTGTCCGACGCGGGGCTCGACGCCTCGGAGGTGGGCCTGTTCGCCGTGGTGTCGTGCACGGGCTACGCGACCCCGGGCCTCGACATCCTGCTCGCCCGCGACCTGGGCATGTCCCCCGACGTGCAGCGCCTGCACATCGGCCACATGGGCTGCTACGCCGCGATCCCCGGCCTGGGGGCCGTCTCCGACTTCGTCGTCGCCCGCGGCAAGCCGGCGGTCCTGCTCTGCCTCGAGCTGACCAGCCTGCACCTGCAGCCGGCCACCGACTCGATCGAGCAGGTGGTGGCCCACGCCCTGTTCGCTGATGCGGCTGCTGCCGTCGTCGTCGCCCCCTCGACGACCGGGCTCCCCGGCCTCGACCTCCTCGAGGTCTCCGCACGCACGGACGTGACCACGCTCGACCACATGACCTGGGACGTCACCGACCTGGGCTTCCGGATGGGTCTGTCGCCCCGCGTCCCCGACGTCCTGGCCAGGCACGCCCACCCCGTCATCACCGAGCTGCTCGACCAGCACGGCCTGGCCGTCACCGACATCGGTGGTTGGGCTGTCCACCCCGGCGGCCGCCGGATCGTCGAGGTCGTCGCCGCCGAGCTCGACCTGCCCGAGACCGCCGTCGCCGCGTCGTACGACGTCCTGCGCGACGTCGGCAACTGCTCGTCAGCGACGGTGCTTCTCGTCCTGGACCGGGTGCGCAGGGGCCTGGCGGCGGGCGACCCCGTCGTGGCCATGGCGTTCGGCCCCGGCCTGACCCTCTACAACGCCCTGCTCCGCGCTGCCTCCTGACCAGCGTCAGGAGTTCGGGCCGCCGACCGACACCTCGGTGGTGACCGTCGTCCCGCCGGAGGGGCAGGTGGTCCGGGAGCGCAGGCACGGCGCGACGGTGACCGTCAGCAGCCGGTCCTTGCCGGTGGACAGGTAGTAGCGGATCAGGGGTTCGCGGGAGTCGGGGATCTCCTCCCACGTGATCCCGGCATCCCCGGGACCGGCGTACCTCGCGATGACCTGCCGGGGCGGGGCGGGCAGGTCCCCGAGGGCGTAGGCGTCGTTGCCGGTCAGTGAACCGGTGCTGACGCGCAGGACTCCGGCGGGGAGGGCAGCGATCGCCGCGACCCGGAAGACCTCGCGGTCGCTGTTGCGGTGCAGCACCGCGAGGACCAGGGCTACGAGCGCGTAGCTGACCAGGGCGACCATCGCGACGACCACGACGGCAACGGTGCGGGCCCAGCGCGTGCGGAGCCGACCTCGACGCGGAGAGGGCGTCAGTGGCCGGAACGGCCCGCGCGCCGGGTCCGTGGTGGTGTCTGTGCTCACCGCACGAGCATGACAGCGCGCCCTCCGCGCTGTCGCCAGGTTTCGGTGCTGATGCCGCAACGGCGAGGCACCCTTGACGGCCGTCCCGCAGACTGATGGTCTCCCGTCGACCCAGCGGACAGATCCCAGGAAGGCCCTACCGTGCGCAGCGCCGCCCCCGGCACCCCCGCGACGCCGCTCGAACCCCTCGCCCCCGACCTGGGAAGCGGCTACCTGTACTGGGTGATGAAGGTCGTCCTGACACCCGTGATGACGGTCATGTTCCGCCCGCGCATCCGCGGGGTCCGGCACGTCCCGAAGCACGGCCCGGCGCTGCTCGCCAGCAACCACACCAGCTACCTCGACTGGCTGATGCTGCCGCTGGTCGTCCGGACGCGGCGCATCAGCTTCCTGGCCAAGATCGAGTACTTCACCCGCCCGGGGCTTCGCGGCCGGGGCCAGCGCTACTTCTTCACCGCCACCGGGCAGGTGCCCGTGGACCGCAAGGGTGCCGACGCGGCGACCGCGGCCCTGCGCACCGCCGTCCACCTCCTCGGCGAAGGCCGCCTGGTCGGCGTGTTCCCCGAGGGGACGCGCACCCGCGACGGCCGCCTGAACCGCGGACGCACCGGCGTCGCTCGCATGGCCGCTGCCTCCGGGGTGCCGGTCATCCCCTGCGCCGTCATCGGTGGGCGCGAGGCCTGCCCGCCTGGTGCGCGTCTGCCCCGACCGCACCGCGTCGAGGTGCGGTTCGGCCCGCCGATGCCGCCGGTGACGACCGCCGACCGCGACGCGACAGCGGAGGAGCTGCGCGCCTGGACCGACGAGCTGATGACCCGGATCGGGGAGCTGTCGGGGCAGGAGCACTCCGACCTGGACCAGCTCGCTCCCTGACAGCGCCCGGCACATCGGGCATCCTGGGGTGGGACCCGTCCCCAGCAGAAGGGCACCTCACCGTGCACCCGCGCCTGTCCGCCGTCCGCCTCCCGCTCGCCCTCGCCGCCACCGGCGCCCTCGGACTGGCGCTGCTGTCGCCCCTGTCGGCGCCGGCCTCGGCCGCGGCCGAGATCCCGACGTTCGGGCTCGACTTCAGCGCGAGCGTCCCCGCGGACCTCCAGCGCGACCAGGGCGAGCCGGAGGTCTCCACCGATCCCGGCGGGCACATCTACACCTGTGGTCCCTCGGGCTTCTCCAACATCGCGGACTACGCCCAGGTCTCCCTCGACGGAGGCGACCAGTTCCACCTGCTGGGGCAGGCACCGCGCGGCCAGATCTCCACCGGTGAGGGTGGCGGCGACTGCGGTCTGGCGTCCGCGCCGGTCAAGAACGAGAAGGGGCAGTACACCTGGGCCTACACCGGCCTGGGCCCCCTTACAAACTTCAGCACCGGAACGGCGGACGACACCGGCAAGACCCTGCACGGCTCCGTCGTGTCCGAGTCCCTCCCGGGGGTCGACCGGCAGTGGATGGTGTTCACGGACGCGAAGACGGTGTTCCTCAACTACAACGGACTCGCTGAGGGCTTCAGCGTCCAGAAGTCCACGGACGGCGGCTACTCCTACGGCCCGCGCAAGGTCGTGAGCACCTCGGGTGGCCGCATCGGTCCGATGCGGGCGATCCTCAACGGCACGCCGGCGCAGTCCAAGATCTACTTCCCGTACGACGACGGCAACAAGATCAAGCTCGCGTACTCGCCGGACAACGGCGAGACCTGGGGCAACTGCACCGTCGGTGACGCCGGCATCTCCCCCACCGCCGGGTTCGTGGTCGCCGACCACGACAAGGCGGGCAACGTCTACGTGACGTACGCCGAGAAGGGCGGACGGGAGATGCAGGACTCCTACGTGATGGTGGTGCCCAGCGCGAACCTCGCGAAGTGCGTCACCGGGGCGGACAGCGTCGTCGTCGGTCAGGACCGCAAGATCCGCGTGAACCAGGGACCGATCGAGACCACCGTCATGCCGTGGATCGTGGCCAGCGGCGAGCCCGGGCGCTTCGCCGTGAGCTTCTACGGCACCGACCAGGTAGGCGACCCCAACGTCGGCACCTTCAAGGCAGCGTGGAACGTCTACGTCTCGATGACGCTCGACGCCCTGTCCGCCAACCCGACCGTGGCGCAGGTGAAGGCGTCGTCCCACCCGACCCACTACGACTCCATCTGCCTCAACGGCACGCTGTGCGACGTGCAGATGGGAGACCGGTCCTTGGTCGACTACTTCGCCATGGACCTCAACCCGGTCGACGGCCGCCTGTCGATCGTCTACAACAACGCGGCGAAGAAGCCCGGTGAGTCCGAAGGGCACGTCGGCCTCTCCGTCGTCATGACCCAGGCCTCCGGCCCGAGCCTGCTGGGCGGCACCCTCACGCCGAAGCGCCCCCGCGTGCGGACCTCGAGCTCCGACCCCGCCGGTGATGCGCTGTCGCCGTACGGGAACCTCTGCACGCTGCCACCGAGCGTCCCCTGCCCGGCGCCCGCGACCGCGAACCAGCCCGCGATGGACCTCGCCGACCGCAGTGGCAAACCCGCCGTGGAGATCACGCCTGAAGTGGGCCTCGAGAGCGGCGACCCGGTCGCCGACGGCGGCTTCACCGTGACCCTGCGCGTCACCAGCCTTGCCGCCTCGGACAAGCAGGCAGCCGCGAGCTCGGCCGGCGGGTCGTCGGTCATGTACCTGCTGCGGTGGAACAACGGCTACCAGCCCGCGGGCGTGAGCGCCCGGTGGTCGCCGCTGACCGGCTGGTCCTACGCCTTCGACGACTACGCGACGGCGAGCACGCAGTCCGGCCAGGCCGACCCGACGGCCGAGAAGATCGTCGTCTACCCCGGCGCGACGCCGGTCCCCGGCAAGGTGAACGAGGACGGCGCGGGCACGATCACCATGAACGTGCCACGGTCACTGCTCAAGACCCTCGGCCCCCCCGACGCGAACGGCCGCCCCACCGAGATCGCCGCCAAGGACGGCTCGGTGCTCACGGACATGGTGGCCTACGCGCTGGTGAACATCGCGCCGGACGCCCGGGTGCAGTCCTACCTCTACCCGGTCGACAACGCGCCCGCGCTCGACTACACGGTCGGTGCCAAGACCGCGTCCACCCCCGTCATCGCGCCGCCGGTGGCGGTCCCGCCGAGCACCCCCACCACGCCGACCACGCCGACCACGGGCGGCGGCGGTCTGGCCGCGACCGGCGGGCTCGGCGCTCCCGTCGCGGCGCTGGCCGTACTGGGCGTGGCACTGGCGCTGGTGCGCCGACGCGGACGGCACCTCCCCCGATAGCCTGACGGCCTCATGGCCCTGCTCCCGCGCCTCGTCGCGCCCGCCGACGCGATGTTCCTGCTGCCGGAGAACCGCGAGCAGCCCATGCACGTGGGCAGCCTGCAGCTGTTCGAGCCCCCCGCGGGCACCAGTCCGGACCAGCTCGCCGACCTGCACGCCCTCGCGGTGTCGCTCGACCCGGACGACGTCGCGCCCACGTTCCGCAAGCGGCCCTACCGGGGGCTGTCGACCGCGGGGCAGTGGGCCTGGCGCGACGACGAGGCGATCGATCTCGAGCACCACGTGCGGCACTCGTCCCTGCCCCACCCCGGTCGCATCCGTGAGCTGCTGGCGCTCACCAGCCGACTGCACGGGTCCCTGCTCGACCGCCAGCGCCCGCTGTGGGAGATGCACCTCATCGAGGGCCTCGCCGACGGCCGCTTCGCGGTCTACACCAAGCTCCACCACGCCCTCATGGACGGCGTCTCCGGGCTGCGCCTGCTCGAGCGCAGCCTGTCGACCGACCCGGAGGCGCGTGACGTGCCGATGCCGTTCGCATCGCGGCCCCGAACCCCCAAGCAGTCCGAGGGCACCGACCTCGCCGCGCTGCTCAGCGGCGGGGCGCACGCCGCGTGGGACGCGGCGACGCTGGTGCCGAGGCTGGTCGAGATCACCCGACAGGCCCTCACCGCCCAGGGGGCGGTGCTGCCCGGTCAGGCGCCGCGCAGCATGTTCAACGTGCCGATCACCGGCAGTCGCCGGTTCGCCGCCGACGCGTGGAGCCTGAGCCGGATCCGGACGGTCGCCAAGGCCGCCGACGCGACCGTCAACGACGTGGTGCTGGCCATGAGCGCGGCGGCGCTGCGCGACTACCTGATCGGTCTCGACGCCCTGCCCGACCGACTCCCTCGTGGCGATGACCCCGGTCAGCCTCCGGGAGGACGACGCGGCCGAGGGCAACGCCGTCGGCACCATCCTCGTCAGCCTGGGCACGCACCTGGCCGGTCCGGAAGAGCGGATGCTGCACGTGCGCGACTCGATGCGCCGGGGCAAGGCAGCGCTGCAGCCCCTGTCCGCGTTGCAGATCACCGCCCTGTCCGCCGGTGTGATGTCACCGCTGCTGGTCAACACCGTGTTCGGGGTCCCGCCGCTGCTGCCACCGCCGTTCAACCTGGTCATCTCCAACGTCCCCGGCCCGCGCGAGCCGCTCTACTGGAACGGCGCCCGTCTGGCCGGGATGTACCCCCTGTCCATCCCCAGCGCGGGGCAGGCGCTGAACATCACCGTCACCAGCTACGTCGACGAGCTGCAGTTCGGCCTGACCGGCTGCCGGCGTACCGTGCCGCACCTGCAGACGCTCCTCGCGGGGCTCGAGGAGGGGCTCGCCGCCCTGGAGGGGGCGTTCCTGTGAGAGGCCGGTCCGCGCTGGCGGCGCTGGTGCTGGTCGGCGCCTGCCAGAGCTCGGGTGCCCCCGTCACCGTCCCCACCACGCCGGCCACGACCGAGCCCACCCCCTCTGCGCCGTACGCCGTCAGGGTGTACGGCGACCCAGGGCTGCCCGAGCACACGGTCTACGCGCCGACGGTCACCGGAAGGCGCCTGCCGGTCATCGCGTGGGGCAACGGCGGCTGCCGGACCACGAACGGGGAGCACCGCGCGTTCCTGCGCGACCTGGCCTCGCGCGGGTACGTCATCGTCGCGCTCGGTGCGGTGGGCCGTTCCTTCGACCCGCAGCGGGCCGAAGCGCAGACGCAGCGACCGCAGGCTCTGCTCGCGGGCATCGACTGGGCGCTGGCGCAGGGGAGCCCGGTGACCGATCTCGTCGATCCCGCGCGCGTGGTCATGATGGGGCAGTCCTGCGGCGCGTCCGAGGCCCTGACCGCCAGCAGCGACCCGCGGGTGCGCGCCACCCTCGCGTTCGACAACGGCGGCGACGTGGGCGGGTTGCACGCCCCCGTCCTGTTCTTCAGCGGCGGTCCGGACGACGAGACGGTCGACAGCACCACGGCCGCGTACGACGCAGCGACCGTGCCGAAGATCCACGTCGACGAGCCTGCAGCTGGCCACATCGGCCCCTGGCACGACCCGGCGCTGCAGCGCACCACCGTCGACCTGGCGGTGCAGTGGCTGCACCTGGCCCTCGACGACGACGCGGCAGCCCGCACCTTCCTGCTCGGGGCGCACTGCGGGCTGTGTGACCGACCTGGCTGGAGCGTCGACAGCCAGGGCTGGTGACCGGACCTAGGGTGGAGATCGTGACGGAGCGACGCGACCTGGTGCTGGCGCACGCCTTCGGGGAGCGGTACGAGCTGCCCATTCCGCTGTGGCTGTTCGTCGTCGGCGGCGCGCTCGTCGTCGCCCTGTCGTTCCTCGTGGCGCTGCGCAGGGAGACCCGACCGGCGCAGCGCGTGGACGCCCCGGACGTCGTGCCGCTCCAGGCCGGCTCGCCGCTGCCCGGTGCGCTCTCGGTCCTGTTCACGCTGTTCGTCGCCGTCGTCGGCGTCGTGGGGACGCAGGAGAAGGCGTTCAACATCGCGCCCTTGTTCTTCTGGGTGTTCTTCTGGATCGCCGTGCCGCTGTCGTGCGGGCTGCTCGGTGACTGGACGCGGCGGGTCAACCCGTTCGCCGCTGCCGCGCGGGCCGGAGACAGCGCGTCCGTGCGCAAGGCCGTCCTCGCGCGGACCCGTCCGCTGGACTGGACGCTGGGTTGGTGGCCGGCGTTCGGCGCCTTCGTGCTGCTGGTGCTCGGCGAGCTGGTCTTCCAGCTCGACACGACGACACCGCAGTTCGTCGGGACCGCGCTCGTGCTGTACCTGCTGGTGTCGTTCGTGCTCGGGCTGCTGTTCGGCCCGGCCTGGCGCGGACAGGGCGAGGTGTTCACGGCCCTGTTCAACGCCTGGGGTCGGCTCGGCTGGTTCCGGTTCGGAGCGCCGGGACGACGCGGTTTCGCCGGTGGCCTCGACGTCCCGTTCGAGGTGCGCGCTGGGCGGGTCGTCTTCGTCCTGCTGCTGCTGGTCAGCATCAACTTCGACGGGCTGCTCGCCACGCCCCAGTGGGCGAGCTACGAGCGCACCGTGCTGGGCGTCGACAGCGCGGGCGAGAAGGTGTTCCTCGTCGTGTCGCTGCTGCTGCTGGTCCTGGCGGTGCTGGCCGTCTTCGCCGGCTTCGCGACCTGGTCGGCGCGGCTCGGAGGGTGGACCACCCGTCCGCTCGTGGCCCTGGCAGCCCTGCTGCCGAGCCTGGTGCCGATCGCCTTCGGGTACCTCGTCGCGCACTACCTGGAGTACCTCGTCACCAACGGCCAGCTCCTCGGGGCCCTGGTGACCAACCCCGGCTTCGGCCAGGGCAACACCGACTTCGTCGTTCACCCGACCCCGCTGCCGAGCAGCCTCTACTGGTACGTCTCCGTCCTCGCCATCGTCGCCGTGCACGTCGTGGCCGTGGTCCTCGCCCACCGGCAGCTCGCCGCTCGCGCCGTCGACGAGGTGCACGCGCTGCGCAGCGAGTACCCGTGGCTGGTGGCGATGGTGGGCTACACCGCGTTCAGCCTGTTCCTCATCGCGCAGCCCCTGACGGTGTCGTCGTGAGAACGGTGAACCGGTGGTGGGCCGGCCTGGCGCTGGTGACCTTCGGCGCCCTTGCCAGCCCTGGCGCGGTGCCCGTGTACGACGGGGTCGGCAACCCCGACGAGCCGTACCGGACGGTGGGCACGACGCCCGCGCCGACGACCGCGAGCACCACGGTCACCGTCTCCGGCGGGCGGGCCGCCTCGGTGAAGCTGCGCAGCGCCGAGAGCGGGCCGCAGGTGATCCTCGACCTCGGTCGCGACGCGCTGCGCAGCACCGCCGACGCCGTGACGGTCACCGCGACGCCGCTCACCGGCGACACGCCGCCGCCGCGCGGCGAGCTCGACGGCAACGTCTACCGGATCACGGCCACCGGCGGTGCGACCGTCGACCGCGACAACGCCCAGGGGTTCCTGTTCCTGCGCGCCAACGTGATGACCCGACCCGACCCGGTGATCGTGCACCGCGCGACGCCGACCGACCCCTGGGTCGAGCAGAAGACCGACCGGTCCGGCACGGACGTGCTGGCCACACCCTTCCGGGAGCTCGGGGACTACGCCGTGGTCCGGCTGCCCGGCGCGACAGCCATCAGCACCAGCGGCGGACTGCGCCTGGGCCGGCTGCTGCTGCTCATCGGTGGGGTGCTCGTCCTGCTCGTCATCACCGTGCTCGTGCTGCGGCGGCCCGCGGCCGAGGACTGACCGGCCGGTCAGGACACGAACCAGCCCACCCAGTCCGCTCCGACGTGGGTGATCGCCGGCGTCACCGGGGTCCCTGTGCCTTGGCGCAGACCACCGAGGACGATGCCGACGGCGAGGTCGAGCGGGACGACGTGCCAGCCGTACAGCGGGACGTGCAGCAGGGCGAACAGCACAGCCCCGGAGCCGATCGCGACCGTCGTACCCCAGCGGAGCGTGGCGTCGTAGAGCGCACCACGCAGGAACAGCTCCTCCGCGGACGCGACCACGGTGACCACCGCTGCCCACGGCAGGAACCCCTGCGTGCCGCGCAGCGGTCGCACGGTGGCGAGCGTCTCGACGGCGACCGGCGCGCACACCAGAGCGATGCCCGCCACGCCCACGAGCACCGCCGAGCGGGTGAGCGGCACGCGGACGCCGGCAGCCACGCTGAGGACGATCAGGCACCCGGCGAACAGCAGCCCTGCCGACTGCGAGCGCGCCACGTCGGGACCGCCCGCCACGATCCGGAGTCCGAGGGCGACCGCGAACCCGACCAGCAGCAGGCCGACCCGGGCCACGTCAGACCGCGACGTCACCCGGCGACGCACGCAGGCGGACGACGACCACCACGACCACGAGCAGCACGAGGATGCCGACAGCGACGAGCGGCAGGACCGGAAGGCCACCGGACGACCCCGTGGCGAACGCGACCGCGAACTGCCCCGGTCCGGGGAACGCCGCGACGTAGAAGTCCGTACCGCCCCGGGAGGTCTTGAGCGTGGTCCACGCCCCGGTCGGCGACGCGCGGTAGACCAGCGACGGTGGTGGCTGCTTGGCGGTGGTCGACCGCAGGTAGACCGTCGCCAGGGACGCCTTGTCGGTGAGCGTCACCGGGCCTCCCGGCGACGAGAGCGCCACCTCGTAGACGTTCCCGTCGATGGTCGCGCCGGGGGGCTGCGCGGTCGGCGCCCTGGGCGTGCTGGTGACGGTGACCGGGCCGGACGCGGCCGCCATCGCCCTCGGCGGGAGGTAGAGCGAGAACTGCGGGCCCACCTCGGCCGTCGCGACACTCAGCCCGCTGGTGCCGAGCCCGTCCTTGACCGGGGTCCTGGACGTGGCGGTCGTAGCCTCCGCGGTCACGGGAGCGCCCGCCGGCGCCGAGACGTAGCGGTAGGGCTCGTCGGGCTGGCTCACCCCGTCGTAGACCGGCACCCCACCGGGGCTCGCCAACCAGCCGAGGGTGACGAGCACCGCACCGGCGAGCCAGCGGCGGGTCAGGGCAGAGCGGCGCACCCCGTCAGTCCATCACAGGCGAGCGGGGCCGCGGCGCCGTGTCGGGCAGGATGGGCGCATGACCGACCCGTTCGCCCCTCCACAGGACGCCCCGCTGTACGGCGCCCCGCTGTACGGCGAGCCGCTCGTGACACGTGGCCCGGCGCGCAACGGGCTCGGGACCGCCGCGCTTGTCCTCGGGGTGCTGGGGCTGCTCGGCTGCCTGGCGGTGCTCCCCGGGGTGCTGCTGGGTGTCCCGGCCGTCGTGCTGGGCGCGCTCGGACGGCGCCGGGCACGTCGTCGCCAGGCGAGCAACGGCGGGGTCGCCCTCGCGGGGTTGCTCGTGGGAGCGACGGGCGCGCTGGTGTCGATCGGCCTGGTGGTCTGGTTCCTGACGAGCCCCGCCGGCCGGGACTTCCTCCGCTGCGCGAGTGACGCCACAACCGCGCAGGAGCGCGACGCCTGCACGCGCACGCTGGATGAGCAGCTGTTCGCCCGCTGATCCCTAGTTGCGACGCCGACGCCGCAGCCAGAGGAGGACGACCAGCAGCGAGACGGCTCCCGCCACGTGGGTCTTCGTGATGGGGATGCCAGGCACCGGCTCGGCGACGACCGGAGCCGGTCGCGGCGCGGGGCGCACCGGCGGTGCGGGCGGCTCCTGCGGTGCGGGCGCGGGCGGTGCGGGCGGTCTGCGGTGCGCGGCACGGTGCGGCGTCTCGGGGACAGCAACCACCGGGCGTGGCGTCGCCAGAGCGGCGGCGGCCTTCTTCGCCGGGGCCTTGGCGGGAGCCTTCTTCGCCGGAGCTTCCGCCGGGGCTTCCGCCGGGGCTTGCGTCGGGCCGTGGGCGGCCTTCTTGGCGGCCTTCTTGGCGGCCTTCTTCGCCGCCTTCTTCGCGGCCTTCTTCACGGGGGCGGCCGGACTGGTCTCGGCGACCTCGGGAGCGAGTGACTCGGTCACGGGCGCCGGCGCGTCGACAGCGGTGGCCTCACCGGCGTCCGGCGCGGCGTCGGCCGGGCGGGCCGCCGCGCGCTCTGCGGCGATCCGCGCCGCACGTTGCTGCGCCGCGGTCAGGGGGCGGGCCGGCCGCCCCTCGCCTGGAACCTGCTCGCCGTCGGTGTCGACCACCCGGTGACTCCTCACCCGCTTCGTGCGACCTCGCCTCGGGCGGGCCGGTTCGTTGTCGCGTCCTGTGCGCGCCTGTCGTGCGCTCCATCATGGCCCAGGCGGGGGCGCCGCACGGCACAGACCTCCCTCCCGGGTCGTACTGCACATGAGTTGCAACAAGGATCTGGTGGCACTAGCGTCGTTTCGTGACCCTGACCCGTGTCCTGCCGCTGGCCCTTGCCGGTGGACTGCTCCTGACCGCCTGCGGTGCCAGCAGCCCGTCCGCCTCGACCGACAGCGCCCTCAACGTGGTGACGACCGTCGCCCCGATCACGTCGATCGTGGCGAACATCGCCGGTGACAAGGCGACCGTGACCGGCATCGTGCCCGAGGGCGTGAACAGCCACACCTTCGAGCCGCCGCCGTCCGCGGCCGAGGTGCTCAGCAAGGCCGACGTGGTGTTCATCAACGGCCTCAAGCTCGAGGACCCCACCACGGACCTGGCCGAGCAGAACCTCAAGAGGGGCGGTGAGGTCGTCGAGCTCGGCACGATGTCCCTGCCGGAGTCGGAGTACATCTACGACTTCTCCTTCCCCAAGAAGGACGGCAAGCCCAACCCGCACCTGTGGACCGACCCGCTGTTCGCGATCAAGTACGCCGAGGAGGCGGCCAAGGTCCTCGTGGCGCGCGACCCGGACAACGCCAGCTACTACCAGGCGAACCTCACGGCCTTCACCAGCAAAGGCCACCGCGCTGTCGGAGGCGCTGAAGACCGATCAGGCGACCATCCCGGGCGGCAAGAAGGAACTGCTGACCTACCACGACGCCTACGCCTACTTCGGCAGGGACTACGGCTGGAACATCATCGGCGCCGTCCAGCCGTCGAACTTCGAGGACCCGACCCCGAAGGAGATCGTCGCCCTGATCGAGCAGATCCGGCCGCAGAAGGTGCCGGTCATCTTCGGCTCCGAGGTCTTCCCCTCGCGGGTGCTGGAGCAGATCGGCAAGGAGACCGGCGCCCGGTACGAGGACACGCTGCGCGACGACGACCTGCCCGGCAAGCCCGGCGAGGCCGAGCACTCGTGGCTCGGGCTCATGCGCTACGACTACCGCACGATGATCCGCGGGCTCGGCGGGACGACCGCCGCCCTCGACGCGCTCGACACCAGCGACGTCGACCACCGACACGGCGAGGTACCCGCAGTGACCAGCCTCGTCGACGTACGCCACGTCTCGTTCTCCTACGGCGGCGCGCCGGTGCTCCGCGACGTCGACGTCACGGTCGAGCGCGGGCAGTTCACCGGCATCGTCGGGCCGTCGGGCTCGGGCAAGACCACCCTGCTCAAGCTCCTGCTCGGTACGGCGAAGCCGGTGCACGGGACCGTCACCCGCGCGCCCGGTACGGCGGTGAGCTACGTGCCGCAGCTCGAGACGGTGAACTGGAACTTCCCGGTCACGGTCGCCGAGTGCGTGCTCATGTCGCGGGCCAGCAAGCGCCTGACGCCCTGGGCCAACCGCGAGGAGAAGGCGGACGTCGCCGCCGTCCTCGAGCGGCTGGGCATCAGCGAGCTGGGCAAGCGGCACATCCGCGAGCTGTCCGGCGGCCAGCAGCAGCGCATGTTCATCGCCCGCGCGCTGGTGCGCCGCCCGGAGCTGCTGCTCATGGACGAGCCGACGTCCGGCGTCGACGTCGGCACCCGGCACGAGGTGCTGCACCTGCTCGACGACCTCAACCACGAGGGACTCGCGATCGTGCTGACCACCCACGACCTCAACGGCATGGCCTCGCACCTGCCGCACCTGATCGCGCTGCAGCAGCGCGTCATCGCCGCGGGCCCTCCCTCGGAGGTCATCGTCCCGGACGTGCTCGAGCGCGTCTTCGGCGCGCGCATGGAGGTCCTGCAGCACCTGGGCATGCCGGTGGTCGTCGACGCACCCGCCAGCCGCCGGAGTCGCGTGATGAGCACCTTCTTCGACCGCTTCCAGTACGCCTTCTTCGTGCACGGCATGGAGGCTGCGGTGATGGCCGGTGCGCTGTGCGGGCTGATCGGGGTGTTCATCACCCTGCGCGGCATGAGCTACATCGGCCACGGCCTGTCCCACTCGATCTTCGGCGGCTTCGCCGCGGCCTCGGCGGCCGGGGTCAACATCATCCTCGGCGCGGGGTTGTGGGGACTGTTCTCGGCGCTGGCCATCACCTCCGTCACCCGCCGGTCCCGCATCGGTGCGGACGCGGCGATCGGCGTCATCACCACCGCCTCGTTCGCCCTCGGGGTCGCGCTGCTCAAGGTCTACGGCAACAGCGGACCGACGTTCGACGCGGCGCTGTTCGGCAGCATCCTCGGCGTGAGCACCGGTGACCTGGTGCTGCTCCTGGTCGCGCTGCTCGCCTCGATCACCGCCTTCACGGTGCTCTACCGCCGGTTCCTGTTCGCGACCTTCGACCCGGAGGTCGCGGACGTGTCCGGCGTCGACGTGAAGAAGATGGACGCGCTGCTCATGGCGATCCTGTCGCTCGCGATCCTGTCGACGCTGACCATCATCGGCGTCACCCTGGTCGCGGCGACGCTGGTCATCCCGGCCGTCGTGGCGCGGATGCTGACCAACTCCTTCGCCCGGATGCTGTGGATCTCCAGCATCCTCGGGGGGATCTGCGGTGGCGTCGGGATGTACCTGTCCTACGACATCAACATCCCCTCCGGAACGACGATCGTGCTCGTCAACGCCGCCGTGTTCATCGTGGTCCTCGCCATCACCGGTGGCCGCCAGCTGCGCCGCACCGTCGGGATGGACGACCACCACGCCGAGACACCGCGTGACCGTCGCGGCCTAGGCTCCTGCCATGGCTCAGACCCCCCGCCTGTCCCCCGGTGACCCGGCCCCGGCGTTCTCCCTCCCCGACGCCGACGGCAACGTCGTGGCGCTCTCGTCGTACCGTGGGCGGAAGGTGGTGCTCTACGTCTACCCGGCGGCGATGACCCCTGGCTGCACCAAGCAGGCCTGCGACTTCCGCGACAACCTGCAGCGCTTCGTCGACGCGGGCTACGCCGTGCTTGGCCTGTCGCCCGACAAGCCCGAGAAGCTGAAGAAGTTCGTCGACGCCGAGGCGCTGACCTTTCCCCTGCTGTCTGACGTCTCCAAGGACGTGCTCACCGCCTACGGCGCGTACGGCGAGAAGCAGCTCTACGGCAAGACGGTCACCGGCGTCATCCGCTCCACGTTCCTGATCGACGAGAAGGGCGTCGTCGCGCAGGCGTCCTACGCCGTGAAGGCGACCGGCCACGTGGCGAAGCTGCTCAAGGACCACGGGCTGTAGGTGTTCGCGATCCGTCACCCCCGCACCGCTCAGGGCATCCTGCGCCGGTAGAGGTGGAGGGCGAGCCAGGCCCCAAGCAGCGCCGCGAGGCCCACGAGCACCGCCGCGGCAACCCGTCCCGGGTGGGCCTCCTCTGGCGGTCCGACAGCGGTCTCGAAGATCGCGAGCGCAAGACCGAACGAGGTGAGGACGCCCAAGGCGAACAAGGCGCCCTCTAGGCGTCGGGCCTGGGCTTCGCGCTGGAGGTCGATCCGGCGAGCGAGAACGGTCTGCAGGGATGCCAGATGCGTCGCGACCGGTTCGAGCGCCAGGGACATCCTCCACGCCTGCGAGGCGAGGACCACGGACTCACGGCGCAGGCCTGTGGTGTATCGGACCTGGTCCTGCAGCACCGCGGCCCGAAGCTGCTCGCTCTCCGCCACGCGTATGGCTTCAGCCTCGATCCCCCGCAGCGTGTCCCACGCGGTCACGCCATCCGCCTGCAGTGCGGCGAGTTGCAGCACCACGTCGCGTGACGCCGTCTCACACGCCGTCCAGATCTCCTGAGCGTCAACGATGCCCCGCACAACAGCTGCCAGGTCCTCGTCATCACCTCCTGTGAGCACGGTCCAGCCATCCCCCACCGCGAGCTCGCCCCCGGCCGCGGTGTCCGTCCGCTGAGAGCCGGACAGCCGACGGCGAGCGTCGGCGGCCTCCGCATCGCTCGACGGGTGGAGCACCCGGTGCCACCACAGGAAGGTGTTCACGGGGTACCTGCCACTTGTGTTCCTGTCGATCAGACCGCCGGCGTGATCGGACAGGAACTCGTTGAGAAGGCCGGCGAGGGGAGCGACGAGGTGGCAGGCCTCGTTCTCGAGCTCCGTGAGCTCGCCCACGGGGTCGACCCACAGCACCAGGCATCCCGTCCCGTGCACCCCGAGGCAGAGCTCGGCCTGCTCCACGCCGGACAACGGCTGCCCTGAGGGGGACGCGAGCACACCACGCGCGGAGAGCAGACGACGAGGGGCGAGGGTCGCGCCGATCGGCTCGTGCTCGTGGATCAGAGCCGACGAGGTCTCCGACTGGTCTCCCAGCACCTGCCACCCGACCAGTTCGGCGGCCGCGAGTCTCCGTTTCACCTCCCGCGGGTCCGAGTGCAGCAAGGCCGCGAGATCCAGGCGGGCCGACAGGACAAAGGGCGCGATCAGGGCCGCCCTCATGTGTCCCCCTGCAGACAGAACCAGTCCCCGTGTCCCGCCTTCGCCGTCACGATTCTGGCACCCGGCCAGCCCTTCATGACCTCGGTCAAGGAGTGGTAGAGGGGGGTCTGTTCGCCATAGCTGCTCACGACGAGCGCCCGCCCCTGCGGGCGGAGCACACGCCGCACCTCCCGCCAGTCAATCACCGAGTTCATCGCTACAACCACGTCCACCGCAGCGCTGGCGACGGGCAGTGCGCGAACATCCGCCTGGACCAGGTGGGCGCCGGACCGAGCCAGCGCCAACATCTCGATCGCGAGGTCGATGACGACGATGCGCGTGGACAGTCGTCGTTCGATCAGGCCGGTCGCTGGTCCCGCCCCCCCGCCGAGCTCCAGCACGAGCGACGGCCGGCCGATTCCAGCCCTGTCCAACGCGTCGTCCAAGGGGACCAGGTAGTCCGGTTGTGACGCGGTCCACTCGAGCCAGCCGGCAGCCTGACGCGCGTACTCCTCCTGAAGGCCCGCGGCGGCCGTCCCGTCCCCACTCGCGAGACGCGCCTGCAGCCGCCGCGACACATGCGACGCGCCGGCCAGGCCAGGGGAGGCTGCTGCCGCGAACCGCACTTGCGCAAGCGTGTGCACGGCCACGCCCACTCCTCCTCACGACACGGATTCCAGGCTGAGTCTGCCAGCAGGAGCTGCTCGGTGGCGACGACCCGGCTCCTGACAGGAGACTGGACCCTGACCACCGTCACCCTGCTGGTCCGCCGCCTCTAGGCTGTTTCCAACGCGCGCCTGGCGGAATGGGCAGACGCGCCGGCTTTAGGTGCCGGTGCCTTCGGGCGTGGGGGTTCGAGTCCCCCGGCGCGCACAAACCGACTCGCACTCACCACCCGACCGACCACCGTCCCTCAGCGGCCGGTGGTCCCGTCGATGGCCTGACGGATCAGGTCACCGTGGCCGTTGTGCCGGCTGTACTCCGCGATCAGGTGCACGTAGACCAGGCGCAGGGAGTAGGTCTCACCTCGCAGGTCGAACGCGTGCTCCAGCGGCAGCGAGGCGACCAGCTCGTCCCCGAGGCGGCACTGCTCGACGTACCTCGCGAAGTCCTCGGGGGCACGTGCCGGGTCGAGGTCCTCGAGGTCGGCATCCTTGCCCAGGTCCGTCCCGAACAGCGCCGGAAGGTCCTGCCCGCCCACCCGCTCGAGCAGCCAGATGCGCTCGACCTTCGTCAGGTGGCGCACCAGACCGAGCAACGTCAGGTTCGACGTCGGCACGGCCGCCAGCACGAGCTGCTCTGCGGTGAGCCCCGCACAGAGCCGGAGCAGGGTGTGTCGCTGCCAGGTGAGAAAGCCCTCGAGGATCGGTCGGTCCGGGCCGGTGAGCGGTCCGTCCACGAGCGTGGGCGGCTCGGGCGCGACCCAGGGCTCAGTCACCCTCGGGCGAGCCGTCAGCCGCCTCGCCAGCGAGGGCCGCCGCCAGCAGCGGAGCCAGCGCGCGGAACGCCTGTCCGCGATGGCTCACCGCGTCCTTCATCTCCGGCGTGAGCTCCGCTGAGGTCACCGACATCCCGATCGGGACGAAGATCGGGTCGTAGCCGAAGCCCCCGTCGCCCCGGGCCTCGCGCAGCAGCGCCCCGCGCAGCTCACCGCGCACGACCTCCGCACGACCGTCCGGCAGCGCGTAGGCAGCCGCGCACACGAACGCCGCACCCCGCTCCTCGACATCGGCGAGCTGCGCGAGCACGAGCTCGAGGTTCGCGACGTCGTCGCCGTGCCGACCCGGCCCAGCGGGCCGACAGGACCCCGGGCATGCCGCCCAGCGCGTCGACGGTCAGCCCGCTGTCGTCGGCGACGGACGGCAGACCGGTCTGCGCCACCCCCTCGAGCGCCTTCGCAAGAGCGTTCTCCTCGAACGTGCGGCCGGTCTCCGGCCCCGGCTCGTAGGACGCCCCCTCGAGCGACGAGCCCGTACGGCGCCAGGATGCGCTCGAGCTCGCGCACCTTGCCCTGCGTTCTTCGTGGCCAGCAGGACGCGGGTCATGACAGCGGCTGGGCCAGCACCGCGCTCTGCAGCGCCGACAGGTTGGCGGTCCCCGCGAGCGCGAGGTCGAGCAGCGCGTCGAGTTCCTTGCGGGAGAACGGCGCGCCCTCGGCGGTGCCCTGCACCTCGATGAGGTCGCCGTCGCCGGTCGCCACGACGTTCATGTCCGTCTCCGCGCGGACGTCCTCGGTGTAGGCCAGGTCGAGCAGCGGCTCACCGTCGACGATGCCGACGCTGACGGCAGCGATGGACCGGGTGACGGCCTGCGGACGGCCCAGGTGCGCGCACGCGTCGGACAGGGCGACGAACGCGCCGGTGATGGCCGCCGTGCGCGTGCCCACCGTCGGCCTGGAGCACGTCGCAGTCCACCGCGAGGGTGTTCTCGCCGAGCAGGGACAGGTCGACCGCTGCGCGAAGCGAGCGACCGACCAGGCGGCTGATCTCGTGGGTCCGACCGCCGAGCTTGCCCTTGACCGACTCGCGCGCCGAGCGCTCATGCGTCGCGCGCGGCAGCATGGCGTACTCCGCGGTGATCCAGCCCAGACCCGAGCCCTTGCGCCAGCGCGGCACACCCTCCGTCGCCGAGACGGCGATGAGCACCCGCGTCTTGCCGAACTCCACCAGGCAGGAGCCCTCGGCGTGGTCGAGCCAGCGACGGGTCATCGTCACCTGGCGGAGCTGGTCGGGAGTGCGGCCGTCTTCGCGTGTCATGCCGGTCAGGCTAGGCGAGCGCGCCTCCGATCGTCGGGTCAGACGGCGGGGAGGGGGTTCCCGCAGCGCCAGCGGTCGCCGTTCGTCCCGCCGTGCAGCATGCCTGGCAGCATCACGCGCGGGTGCGCCGGCTGCTGGGTCGGCAGGAGCCCGAAGGCACCGGACGCGACCGGCGTCGCGACGGGCTTGTCGTGAACCCGGACGATGTCGAGCCCGCGCTGGTAGTCCAGGACGTAGACCAGGTCCTTGGTGACCCAGTACGCCGCCGAGGAGGTCGTGGCGACCGGGAGGTACCAACCGGTCTCCTTGATCTTCCCGGCCTTGCTGACGCTCAGGAAGCGGGTGCCGTGCTCGTACCAGCCCACCGCGAGGTCCCCGCCGTCCCTCCAGCCGGGACGGGGCGTGAACCAGTGGGAGCAGTAGGTCTCGTACGTCGCGCCCCCGGCCGGCGCCGCCCCCGCCGGTGGGCGGTACGAGTCGAGCCGGGTGAAGGTCTTCGAGCGCACCCAGCCGGTCGTGTCATAGGTCATGAACGCTCCGGCCTGCGGGTCCGAGCACGCTGCACCCGCACCGGCCTCGGCTGTCTCGCCGCCGACGAGCAGCAGCTTGTCCGTGCCCTGGCGCGGCCACAGGTTCGCGTGGATGAACCGGTCGTCGGTGTTCTGCCCCTGCGCGATCACCTTCGGGTGCGCCGGGTCCTTCCGGGCATCCAGCAGCCACATGCGCTGCGTGCTCGTCATCACCAGCCCGGGCGCCACCTCCGTGACGTCGTGCTGCTCGCCCGGACCGCCCTTGAGCGCAGTGGTCCAGTCCCCCGCCATCTTCGGCGTCGCCGGGTCACGGAGGTCCACGATCTCGCCGTACGAGCCGTAGCCCCAGGTGCAGTCGAGGACGCAGCTGATGGTGTGCTCGTCGCCGCCGTCCAGCGTCGCGCTCAGCGCGGGGTGCGCCTTGTCCCGGACGTCGAAGACGAACAGCTTCCCGAGCGTGCCGACGAGCAGCACCTTGCCGTTGGTGTCCACGTCCTCCTCCGCGAAGTACGGCGTCTGCGGAATCGGCAACGTCGACAGCGGGACGGGCAGCTCGGGGTTGCGGGCGTCGTAGATCGTGAGCTCGTGGCTACTCGTGACGTAGAGGTAGCCGTCGCGGTAGTGGGCACCCGCGGTGTCGGCGTGCAGCGGCACGTTGCCGAGGAACTCGATGTTCGAGGACGCGAACCCGGGCGTGGGGAGAGCCTGCGACTGCGGGGCCCCGAGGGCACCTGCGGCGAGCGTCAGGGCGAGGAGCAGTCGCTTCATGTCGGAGGGTTCGACGCGGGGGCCACCAGCTCCTGCCTCAGGTCACACGGTGTAGCTGGCGCCGAGCCGCGCCAGCTCCATCGGACCGTCGTACGCCCCCTTCGCCTCCGCGACCAGCACGGCCGGGTCGTACGTCGGGATGAGGTGGGTGAGCACGACGCGCTTGGCGCCCGCCGCGGTCGCGTGCTCGCCGGCCTCCCGACCGTTGAGGTGGATGCCCTCGGGGATGTCCGGGTCGTCGGGCCACGAGGCCTCGCACAGGAACAGGTCCGCGTCACGAGCGAGCTCGACGAGCTGCGGGCACGCCGCGGTGTCGGCGCTGTAGGTCAGGACCCGACCCCCGGCCTCGATCCGCAGGCCGTGGCTCTCGATCGGGTGCCGTACGACGGCCGCGGTGATGCGGAACGGGCCGAGCTCCAGCGCCTTGGCGCCGTGCTCCTGGAAGTCGAAGACGTCGAGCAGTCCGTCCTCGGGGGTCTGGTCGTAGCACGCGAAGATGCGGCTGCGCGTCCCGACCGGACCGTGCACTGGCAGCACCTTGGGGAGGCCCCCCGGGTGGAACCGCAACGCGTAGGAGTAGGCGACCAGGTCGATGCAGTGATCGGCATGCAGGTGCGTCACGTAGAGCGCGTCGACGTCACGGAGGTCGCAGTGCCGCTGCAGGGAGCCGAGCGCCCCGGCACCGAGGTCCAGCACCAGCCGGTAGCCGTCGTGCTCGACCAGGTACGACGAGCACGGCGACTCGGGTCCCGGGAACGTTCCCGCACAGCCCAACACGGTCAGCTGCACAGCATCTGCCTCCCGTCCATCTGGGTCACCTGCCCTATCTCCGGCCCGAGGAACCGCCGACCGGCCTTGGCGAACGACGCCGCGTCGCCGGTGGCGAGGAAGCGGTGCTGCGGCGGCGGGCCATCCGGGTCGCGCTCGAGCTCCTCGCGCACGAGAACGCGGTAGACGTCCTTCGCCGTCTCCTCGGCACTGGACACCAACGTCACCCCCTCTCCCACGACCAAGCTGATCATGCCGGTCAGCAGGGGGTAGTGGGTGCACCCGAGCACCAGGGTGTCGACGTCCGCGTCGATGACAGGTGCGAGGTAGTGGGTAGCGAGCTGCAGGAGCTGACGCCCGCTCGTGACTCCCCGCTCGACGAAGTCGACGAAGCGCGGTGCGGCGGCGCTGGTCAAGGTGACCTGCGGTGCGGCCGAGAACGCCTCGTCGTACGCGCCACTCGACACTGTCATCTCCGTCGCGACCAGCCCGACGCGTCCGCTCCGGGTGGCGAGCACCGCCCGGCGTACAGCAGGAGCGATGACCTCCACGACCGGGATGTCGTAGCGCTCCCTGGCATCGCGAAGGCACGCGCTGGACGCGCTGTTGCAGGCGATGACCAGGGCCTTGACGCCCTGCGCGACGAGCGCGTCCAGGCCCGCGAGGGCGTGCCGCCTGACGTCAGCGATGGGCAGCGGGCCGTAGGGACCGTGGGCGGTGTCCCCCAGGTAGAGCAGCTGCTCGTGCGGAAGCTGGTCGAGAAGCGCTCGTGCAACCGTCAGACCACCCACGCCGGAGTCGAAGACGCCGAGGGGCGCGTCTGTGTCGCGAGTCACGCGAGCAACACTAGGCCCCGAACGCGGTCGGGACCGGCATGCCGGCGGACGAGCTCAGGTACGGCGCGGGACGTCATGCGTGAGGGGGCCCGCAACCGCTGGATCCGTGACCCTCGTCGGGGCACCGGCGTGCCAGGGTGCGGAGCGTCCGGCACGCCGATGCGCTGCTCGAGATGATCTGCGGCCGCGGACTGGCACCGCGAGGGACACGAGGACGTCATCGACCTTGTCCTCGGCAAGCACGCCAACACCCCTTCGGAGCCGGCGTCGCCCGCGCCGCCGACTGCGTCCCGCTGGGGGAAGCGGAATCCAGATCCAGTTGTCCCATCCTGATCCGTCCCAATAAGAACCTTGTTGTTAGGCCCGAAACCCAAAATTCTTCTACACAGCAGGTCATCCCGCCGATTTTGTCGGCGGTTCGGAGTAGTCTTTATGCCATGTCCGAGCTCGCTGCGCCGCTGACCCGCACCGCGCGGGCACGCGCACGCCTGAGCGTGATCGAGGACCTCGTCGCCCGTCGGGCGCAGCTCGACCACGAGCTCCGGGTGCAGCTGAACGCGTTCGCGACCGAGGACGTCCTGATCGGGCACCGCGACTACGTCAGTGACGAGCTCGCGCTGGCGTTGTCGGAGAGCTCGGGGACGACGCAGCGGTGGATCGAGAACGCCCAGCTCTACAACGCGTTCCCCGCCGTCATGGCCCGCGTCGGCACCCCCGCGTCGCAAGGGGGCTGGAGCATCCGGCACGCCGATGCGCTGCTCGACACCATCTGCGGCCTCGGCCTGTCCCGTGAGGTGCAGGAGCAGGTCATCGACCTCGTCCAGGGCGCCCACGATGCGCGGACGCCCCATCAGCTGCGGCAGGCCGCCCGCGCCGCGGTGATGGTGCTGGACCCGGACGCGGCAGCCAAGCGGTGGGACAAGGCCAAGCGGGAACGCCGGGTCGGGGCCGATCAGACCGACCCGGGAGGCAACGCGAGCTTCTGGGCCACCGGCACGACCAGCCAGATCGCGATGATCCTGGCGAGCATCGACACCCTCGCCCTCCCGAAGCACCCCGGCGACGAGCGGACGCTGGACCAGCGCAGGTTCGACACCCTGATGGACCTCATCTGCGGACGCGTCCAGCCCGGGTCGTGGCAGGCGCTGGTGATCGTGAGCCTCGCGACACTCGAAGGAGCAGACGAGCCAGGAGAGATCCCCGGCCTCGGCCTCATCAGCGCCCCAGAGGCCCGCGAGCTCCTCACCCAGGCCGAGCTGCGCCGGGCCGTCGTCGACGAGCACGGGACGCTGCTCAGCGTCGACAGCACCGTCCACCGCCCCGACCTGCCGGCCGACACCTCGGAAGACGCGGCTCGGCAACACGGCTGCGGACACACCCACCAGGAACAGCCTGACGGTCTCGAGGCTGAGCCGGCGCCGGAGGTCCGCCCGGAGGACCAGGACGACCCCGAGCTCGAACGGCTCATCAGCACCCTGACCAGCAACCTCGAGCAGCAGCTCACCGCCCTGCTCCACCACCACGCCCGCACCCACACGCCCGCCGGGCACGGTCGGGCTGCGTGGGACGAGGTCCGGGACCGCCGCCTCACCGTCCACCTCACCCTCCCGCCCCACGGACGCGACACCAACGGCGGACCCGGCGGCGGTGGCTCAGGTGGAGGCGGCGACGGCCCACCCGACCCCGACGATCGGCCCGACCCCGATCTCGACGGTCATCCCGAACCCGAGCCACCGACCGAGTCCGACCTGCTCTGGAACGACCACACCCTCGACCGCACCGACCCACCCGACCAGCGTCTGCGCCCCGAGCCGGACGACAGCACCTGCCCCGCTGGCTGCCCACCAACAGCAGCGGACGACCCCCACGACCCCCACGACCGCAGCACCTGGAGCACCTGGAGCAGCACCGCCCTCACCCGTGCCCACGCGCGCCTGACCAGCACCCCCGTCGACACGCGCCCCCTGGACAGCCGCAGCTACGCCCTCCCCCGACGGCTGGCCCGGTTCATCAAGACCCGAGACCTCACCTGCACGTTCCCAGGATGCCGACGCCTCGCCCGTCACTGCCAGAGCGACCACCTCGTGCCCTGGCCCCAAGGACCCAGCACCACCCGCAACACCAGCAGCGAGTGCACCCACCACCACCAGGCCAAGCACCACTACTTCACCGTCACCCGCACCGACGACGGCAGCCTGCGCTGGACCACCCCCCTCGACCGCAGCTACCTCCGGCGCCCCAGACCGCTCCTTCGCGGCTGGTAGCTGGGCTCCGACCCTCGGTCGCTGCGCGACCTCGGGCTCTACGCCCTCGTCACACTGCTGGGCTCCGCCGAGCCGCTCGCTGCGCTCGCTCCCGGCTACGCCCTCGTCACACTGCTGGGCTCCGCCGAGCCGCTCGCTGCGCTCGCTCCCGGCTACGCCCAGAGCTGGCCTTCGAGGGCGGCCTCCGCCTCCTCCAGCGTCCCGGCGTACGCCCCGGTCGACAGGTACTTCCACCCGCCGTCGCACACCACGAACGCGATGTCCGCTCGCTCCCCCGCCTTGACGGCCTTCATCGCCTCACCCAAGGCGGCGTGCAGGATCGCCCCGGTGGAGATCCCGGCGAAGATGCCCTCCTCCTCCACCAGCTGACGAGTGCGCCGCAGCGCCTCACGCGGACCGACGGAGAAGCGCGAGGACAGCACGGACCCGTCGTACAGCTCGGGGACGAACCCCTCGTCGATGTTGCGCAAGCCGTAGACGAGCTCGCCGTATCGCGGCTCTGCGGCCACGATGCGGATGCCCGGCACGTTCTCCCGCAGGAAGCGCCCCGTGCCCATCAACGTGCCCGTCGTCCCGAGCCCGGCGATGAAGTGCGTGATCGACGGCAGGTCCTCGAGAATCTCCGGGCCGGTCGTCTCGTAGTGCGCGAGCGCGTTCGCCGGGTTGCCGTACTGGTAGAGCATCACCCAGTCAGGGTTCTCCGCAGCGAGCTGCTTGGCGACCGCCACCGCCTGGTTCGACCCACCCGCAGCGGGCGACGTGACGATCTCCGCGCCGTACATCGTGAGCAGCTGACGACGCTCGATCGAGGTGTTCTCGGGCATGACGCAGATCAGCCGGTAGCCCCGCATGCGGCAGACCATCGCCAGCGAGATGCCGGTGTTGCCCGACGTCGGCTCGAGCACGGTCACGCCGGGGCGCAGGAGCCCCTCCTTCTCGGCGGCGGCGACCATGTACAGCGCCGCGCGGTCCTTCACCGAGCCGGTCGGGTTGTCCGTCTCCAGCTTCGCCCACAGGCGTACGTCGGGCGACGGTGACAGCCGAGGGAGCCCGACGAGCGGCGTGCGCCCGACGGACTCGATCAGCGAGTCGAACCGCACAGATCAGCCACCCGCAACAGCAGGCAGCACGGTGATGCTGTCGCCGTCCTTGAGCGGGGTCTCGAGTGAGCCCAGGAAGCGCACGTCCTCGTCGTTGACGTAGACGTTCACGAAGCGGTGCAGGTTGCCCTCGTCGGTGATGAGGCGCCCCTTGATGCCGGCGTGGCGGCTCTCGAGGTCGTCGATGAGCCCCTGCAGGGTGTCGCCCTTGGCCTCGACGGCCTTCTCGCCCCCGGTGTAGGTGCGGAGGATGGTCGGGATGCGGACCTCGATGGACATGCGTGCGTGCTCCTGATCAGTACGGGGGCGGGCGAGACGTCTGGTCAAGTGAACACGACCGTGCCGGTCGTGCATTCCTCAGGTGAGGGTCAGGGGAACCTCGGTGACCTCGCCACCGGAGATCGTGAAGGCCCGCACCTCGTCCTGGTCCGACCGGGTGGACACGAGCAGCCAGTAGGGGAAGCCCGCGGTCTCCGACCAGCGGATGTCCGTGCGGGAGGGGTACGCCTCGGTCATCGTGTGCGAGTGGTACACGACGTACGGCTCCTCGTCGGCGTCGTCGAGATCGCGGTAGACGCGCAGCCACTCGGCGCTGTCGAAGGTGAACCCCGTCGGCGAGCGCTCGGCGTTCTCCATCTCGAACAGCCGCGAGGGCACACCGGACGTGGCGGAGATCACGCCGCAGCACTCGTCCGGGTGGTCGCGTCGTGCGTGCGCGAGCACCTGGTCGACCATCACACGGGGGATCTGCAGCACTGCCTCAGCCCTTCTCGACCACGGCCTTGATGCGCTCCAACGTGGTGCGCATGCCCTCACGGTTGGTCCTGCCGCGGGCCCAGCCCAGCGCCGCCCAGTACAACCGCATGGCCAGCGTCGGCGGCAGCCGGAAGGACTCTGTGACGTCCGTCCCGCCCTCGACCGGGGCGAGGTCGTAGCGCCAGGTGTTGGCGACGCTGGACCCGGCCAGGACGTCGAAAGCGAAGACCCGACCCGGCTCGCACTCCGTGACGCGGCACACGGTCCAGTACTTCACGCCTGTGTTGTTGCGGTTGACGTGCCCGCGAAAGCGCGCACCCACAGCTGCTCCGGTGGCGCCGTCGAGCCACTCGGCCTCGAAGGTCTCCGGGCTGAACTCGCCCGTCCTGGTGATGTCGCTGACCAGCGCCCACACGGCGTCGGGAGTCGCGCTCATGCGCACCGTCACGGAGTCCTGCATGCCTCAGATCCCACCACAGGCTCAGGACGAGCGCGGCTCCAGGCACGACAGCAGCGACTCCTGCAGCCAACCGAGCCAGCCGTAGATCTGCAGCGACTGGGCGCGGTCGCTCGGCGAGTCGGAGTCGGGCTCCTCGTCGGGGTCGGTGTCGTCGGTCACCCCGAGGGACGTCCCGAGCGCCAGCCGCATGTCGTTGAGCGCACCGAGCCAGCGGTCGGCCTGGTCGCGGTCCAGGTCCAGCCGTCCCCCACCGTCGGTCAGAGGGGCCAGCGTCGACAGCACGACCTCCGCATCAGCGCGCTTGCCTGCCCGCAGGTCACCGTCGGTGTACCGACGGAAGTCGCTCGCCGCCTCCGGGTCGTCGGCATAGGCGTCGGGCAGCAGTCGAGCGAGCACGGGGTTGTCCGGCGGGTGCACGTCGCCGCCCGGCAGCCCGACCATGGCGGCCAGCGGGTCGTCGGAGACCTTCGGCTCCTCGACGATCTGCAGGACCTCGCGCGCCAGCTGCGCGATCACCTGGGCCTCGATGGCGTCGACCTGCGCGCGGAGGCCCTTGCGGTGCCGGGTGAACCGCACGTCAGTCCTGCTGCAGGGTGGCCCACAGGCCCTTGCTGTGACACCGCGCCACATCGGCCTCCATCTGCTCGCGCGAGCCGTTGCTCACGACTGCCCTTCCCTCGTGGTGCACCTGCAGCATCAGCTCCGTGGCCTTGTCCCGGCTGTACCCGAACAGCTCCATCAGCACGTGGGTGACGTAGCTCATGAGGTTGACCGGGTCGTTCCAGACGATCGTGACCCACGGCCGGTCGAGGTCCTCGTCGACCGCGGGCTGGTCGAGCTGCGCGGGGGCCGTCACCGTGTCCCCGTCACGCGAGGTCCTTCTTCAGCACCTTGCCGGTCGCGTTGCGCGGCAGGGCGTCGAGGAACCGGAACTCCCGGGGTACGGCGAAGCGGGCCACCTGCTCGCGCACGAGCGCCTTGAGCGCGTCCTCGTCGGCCTCGCCGACCACGTGCGCGATCAGGCGGACCCCGAAGGCCGGGTCGTCGCTCGCCGTCACCGCGACGTCCTGCACGCCGGGGTGCGACAGCAGCGCGTCCTCCACCTGACCCGGGTAGACGTTCTCCCCGCCGATGACGACCATGTCGTCGTCGCGGCCGAGGACCGTCAGCAACCCGTCCGGTGACAGCACGCCCAGGTCCCCCGTGGCCACCAGCCCGTCGAGCCGCGCCTTGTCCGACCCGTCGGTGTAGCCGGCGAAGGCCATGCCGCTCCCGACGTACAGGCGTCCAGGTGTGCCGGGAGGGACGTCGACGCCTGCGTCGTCGACGACGCGCAGCGTCACGCCGTACGGCGCGCGCCCTGCCGTGCCGGGATCGGTACGGAGGTCCTCCGGTCCTGCCACGGCGGCGTAGGCCACCTCGGTCGAGCCGTAGAGGTTGTAGAGCACGGGACCGAACGTCTCGAGGACCCGACTGGCAAGCGCTCCGGGCAGCGCACTGCCGCTGCTCGCGATGACCCGCAGGGAGGACGTGTCGACGTCGTCGGGCGAGGCGCCGAGCAGGCGGTCGAGCATGACGGGCACGACCACAAGGGCGCTCGCCCGGTGCTCCTCGACGGCACGGAGCACGCGGGCAGGGTCGAAGGTCCGCTGCAGCACGACGGTCGACCCGAGCAGCATCGCCATGGTCAGGTGCCCCAGCCCCCAGGCGTGGAACACCGGGCTCGCGATGACCGTGGTCTCCCCCGCGCGCAGCGGGATCGCGGACAGCATGGACACCGCGTCGTCGACGGACGCGCCGCTGCGGGCCGCGCCACGGGGGGCGCCCGTCGTCCCGCTGGTGAGGATGACCAGGCGGGTCGTGTGGCCGGTCTTGGCGGGTGCCGGCAGGTCGCTGGTGGCGGCCAGCCGGTCGAGCTCCTCGGTCGTCAGGGCGAGCCGACCTGGCAGCGCGGGGGCGAGCAGGTCGGTGAACTCCTCGTCGTGCAGCACCGCGACCGCCTGCTCGCGGTCCAGCACCCCGGCCAGCGCCGGTCCGGCCGAACCGGTGTTGAGCAGCAGGACATCCCCGCCGGCCTTGCTGATCGCGAGCAGCCCCTCGACGAACCCCCGGCCGTTGCGGGCCAGCAGCCCGACAGGAGCGCCGACGCGCAGGCCGCGCGCCTGGAGCTCCGACGCCAGGCGGTCCGTCCGCTGGTCGAGCTCGCGGTAGGTCAGCGCGCCGAGGTCGTCGACCAGTGCGACCCGGTCGGGGTGGCGCGCCGCACCGGCCGCGTAACCGGTGGCGGGGGTCAGGCCGTAGCGCGCCACCGCCAACGCCATGCCCAGCAGCCGGTCCGGGCGCACCGGCGACAGCAGGCCCGCGCGCGCGAGCACCCGCGCTCCCGAGAGATCCACCCCTCTACCGTGCCATGTCCGTCCGACGCCGATCTCGTGGGGTGCGCGTCCCGGTCCGGCGTACGTGACATCCGCGGCTACGCGGGGTTATCTGAGGCGGTGAGCCCCCGCCGTACGTCCTCGCCCTGGGTCCTGCTGCTCAGCGTCGTCCTGCTCACCGGGTGCGGAGGGGGCGATCCCTCCACTGTCGACACGGCACCTGTCGTGACCCGCTCGCCGGTCGCGATCCCGACCGTGGCCACCACGGTCCCGCCGGCCACGGTGGACGAGTCCACCCCGCCGTCGCTTCCCGTTACCTCGACCAACGACGACGAGCAGGACCCGGCCGGCAGCGAGACCGCCCTGGGCATCACCGACCTGCGCGTGGGCCGGCACGAGGGGTACGACCGGATCGTCATCGACCTGGCCGGCAAGGGCGAGGTCGGCTGGCTGGTCCGCTGGACCGAGGACCCGCGCACCCAGGGCGAGGGTGCGGCGGTGCCGCTGCAGGGGTCGGCCTCGCTCGACGTGTTCGTGCGCGGCCTCGGCTACCCCATGGACACCGGGGTCAAGGAGTACGACGGTGCGCGCCGGCGCACGACGCCCGGCACCACCGCCGTGCGCGAGCTGGTCTACGACCCGGTCTACGAGGGGCAGGCGCAGGTGCTGCTGGGCGTGGACAAGAAGCGGCCGTTCCGGGTGTTCCGGCTGTCCTCCCCCGAGCGGCTGGTCGTCGACGTCGAGACCGGCTGAGAGCCAGCGTGTCGGGCCTACGCTGATGCGGTGAACCCACCTCCGTCGGCGCAGCGACCCGGTGCTGCGGCGATCGTGCTGATGAGCCTGACGACGCTGTGGTCGGGCGGCCTGGCGGCCGGATTCGGGTACGCCGCAGCGGACCTGTCCGGCACCCGCCAGCTGCTGTTCGTGCTCATCGCCGCGTTCCTCGCCGTGCTGGCCGTGCGCACCGCCTACGAGCTGGTCCACCGGTTCGCGCTGGCCCGCCGGCCCTAGTCGCCCAGACCGGGGAGCCCGTCGAGGCTGACCGCGTTCCGCTGCGCGGTGTAGGCGGCGATCCCCTCGGGACCCTTGGCCGCGCTCCACCTCGCCATCTGGTCACGCTCCCCCTCGTAGCCCATGAGCGGTACGCCGTACCCGCAGGCGTCGCTGATGCGCGCCGCGTCCACCGTGACGACCGCGCGGGTGTTCGGCATGACCGGGTGGCGGGCCACGACGTCGTCGTACGCCTCCTCGCCGGGGAGGTGCACCGTGCCGCGACCGTGCACCCGCACGACCCGGGGCGGACCCTCGAACGCGCACCACATGACCGTGATCCGGCCGTTCTCCCGCAGGTGCGCGATGGTCTCGACCCCGCTGCCCGTGAGATCGACCCAACCGAGCCGGGTCGGGCCCAGGAGCGACAGGCTGTCCTTGCCGCGCGGGGACACGTTCACGTGCCCGTCGGCGGTGAGCGGCGCGGTCGCGACGAAGAACATGGGCTGCCGGCGGATCCACTCCCCCAGCTCGCCCGTGAGGTCGGCGTACACCCTGGCCATAGCTGCGAGGGTACGGCGCCGGGTTGCATGACGAGGTTGCCCGACCGTGATCGAAGAAGTCGTGCCCGCGCCCCCGCGTGAAGTCGGAGACCTTCTCGGGCAGGCTGCTCGACCTCAGCAACGCGGCCGCTGACCTTCGCTGCGCCGGGGTCGTCGCGCTTGCGCCTTTGAGTCACGACGTGGGAGCGGCGTGGGCGGCCTCGCGGCGAGACCGCCGTACCTGCCTCGGCTGCTGCGAGACGAAGGCCCTACTGTGTGTGTCCCTCTTGAGACCGAAGCGCACTCATCTGCCGAGTAGCGGGCGTGCGCAGATGCCTGGACTTGTCCCCAGCCGACCGAGAAGTAGGCAATGATGCAGGCAACTCTCGAGAAGGCTGGGGCCGACTGAAGTGGCGTTCTTGATACCTGCGATCCCGTGGCTCATCGGATTGGCTCTCGCTGGCGGTGCGGCAGTTGCACTCAGCGAAGTGCTGAGGGACAAGACACAGAGCAAGACCCTAGCGATCATCGGCGACACGATGAGTGGCAAGACCAGCTTCACGAAGCTCTTGGCCCAGGGGATCGTGGGCGAGGGCGACTATGCACGAACCGTGGTGTCGAAGACTTATAAGGGCCGGACGATCAAGTTGACCAATGGCACGACGCTTCACGTTGGTGACCTAAAGGACATGGGGGGCGAACCGTCCGACTGGCTCGAGTGGCGGAACCGCGTTGTCGCCTCCGACTATATTCTCTACCTGATTCGATCAAGGATGATTCGAACGGGTGCTGGCCACGGCCGCGATCGCTGCAGAAGAGATCTACAGCAGGTCAAATTGTGGTTGCAGGAGTTGGAACCCGACAAACGCCCGCCCGTGGTTCTGGTCTTCAGCTTTCGCGACAAGGACCCTGAATACCAGCAGGCCTCGGAAGCGTACGGACAAGACGTTCTGGAGATAGCGGGCCTTAGGCCCCCGGTTGAGGCGATCAAGAGGCTCACGAAGGTCAGTTACGCCTCGGGATCGCTGGCAACTCAGGATGCGGCCGACAAGTTGCTACGAGAGGTTGCTGAAAAGCTGTGAAAGAGGTCAAGCCCAAGCGCCTTCTCGTCCTGGTTCGGCCCGTGGGGTCCGACGATCTGGCCATCATGCTGGACGGGCGGCGTCTAGAGCCAGACGAAATGCCCTATGCCAGAGCGTTCGTGGGTGATTGGCGCATGAGCTCGCGCCCGGTGACTGGATACTCCCTTGAGATTTCCGTGGGGCGCGACGCCACACTGATCGAGGTGGCCACTGCTGAACGTGACGACGCGGGCCGGATAGAGCCAGTGGCCATCTGGTTCGCGAACGGTGTCTCGCCGGATCAAGCCCTCGACGAAGCGTCAGCCTCGGTTGCCCAGGCGGGCCGTACCTTCGACTTGGCAGAGGCTCGACGGACCCTACGGTCAGCTGAGCGTCGGATAGGGAAAGCCAGGCGGCTACAAGGTTTTTTAGCCTTGCTCGCACGGCTCATCAAGTGGATCCAGTCGACACGGACGTCCGGATCAGGAGCCATGCAATGAGCGATGAGCCATCACTCCTGGGGCGCCGCCGGCTAGTTGCTCTAAGGGAGGCTGAGTACGGACAAGGCCACTTGGGCGGCTCCCGAACTCATCGAGGATGCGGAGACTTGGGTAGTCGATTATGACGCAGCTGCAAGAGGTGACGTCGGTGGAGGCGTCGTTTCGAAGTTGGTGCGCAGCCGCCTCTTGAGGCCCGATCAGATGTACTTGCTGAGCCCGTACGAGGACTCCTACGTACCCGTTGAGGATGCGGAAAAGGTCTTCTCTCTGCGAAAATTCGACCTCTTCACGAGTCTATGTTCACTACTGGGCGCGACGGAGGTGTCAACTAGTCGGCATGACACGGCTAGTGCGACGTCAAAGTCTGAAGGGAATTTAAGCGTCGGAAAAGGGCCAGTGACCTTCAAGGGCGATGCCTCTCGCGAACTTCGCGAGGCCGTTGAACAGCAACTCAGCGTACGTACAGTCTTCGAACGGGGTGAGCCTGACGTTTCGGCCGCAACCGAGCTCCTCGAGGAGCATGGGCTCATGGACGACACGACAATGCGGGGCTTGCTGGATCTCTTCCGCCGAGGAGGTAGTCGGGTGACTTCCCAGGAGCTCGTCCTAAAGCTGGCATCGGAAGCTAGCCGTGAGATCAAAGCGGCGGCCTCACTCAAGATTCCTGCGACTTTGTCACTCTCATCGAGCGTCAAGAACCTGCAGACTCATGTGGAGGAAATCCTGGTCGAGATGCGCGTGACCTTCTGAGTCCAGTCACCTCAGGACACCTTCTGCTTTGGGACCGCTCAGGTCCGACGGAGCCTCGGGGTGAACACTGCCACGGCAGCTTGCCTCAACGCGGAGTTGGAACGTTGCGCCCCCGAATGGCCTGTTAGGGGCTGGACAAGCGTGAACGTCCCCTTCTGCCGCGATCCGCGCGGTCATGCCGAGATCCGCGCGGTTGAGGGTGTCTCCTCCGTCCTCCCGTCCTCCCGTCCTCTCGGCGCCCGGCAGCGTGCAGCACCGTCAGAGGTTGCGCCCACATGCCATTGCGCGACCATTGACGGGAATTGCGCAAAGGCCCGAGTCGATGTTCCGAACGACGCCATGAGGTAGCGCCACTGCAGCCCGTCTGGGCGACGTACAGCATCGCGTCCACCACGGTTCGCAGGTCATCGCCGTGCTTACGGCCCCGCTTGCCCGGCGCGTTGAACACCGGCTGCAGCAGGCCCCACTGCTCGCCTGTCAGGTCACTGGCGTACGACATGCCTCGCACGGTGCCTACGCAACTCGGCTGTGCAAGAGGGACACACCCAGTCAGATCAGAAGGGCGGGTTGAGGTCGCGCAGGGTGGGGGTGGTGAACCCGTTCTCGTTGAGCCAGCGGCCGTCGCGGAGCTGCACGGTGCGCTTTCCGGTGTGCAGGTCGTGGTGGAGGGTGTCGCAGACGTTGAGGGTCTCGTCGAGGCTGGTGATCTGGTCCTCGGCGTACCCCAGGACGTGATGGGGTCGTAGGACGATGAGCGGGTCGGGGACGCCGGGGCAGCAGCCGTCGCCGGCGCACCGTCCGGCGCCTTCGAGGTCGAGGGCCCGTCGTTCGTCGGCGGTGAGGGTGCGTTGGGAGTGGATGGTGCGGAGGGCCTTGCCGCCGAGGCTGAGCACGACGGTGGTGACGTGGCTGTCGCACCACCACCTGCGGACCAGCGATCTCGGCAGGAGCCGTCCGCTGTCGGCCCGTGGTGGCGGGGCACCGGGCCGGCGTTGCTCGGGCAGGGTGCTGGTTCCGGCTCCAGGTCCGGTTGTGGTGCCGGGGATGGTGGCTTCGGGGATCGTGACGTGGATCTGCACGGGGGTCTTGCTGACCAAGCCCGCCGAGGCCGGCGGCGAGGTAGCGCTCCAGGGCGTTCGAGAACGCGTCGTGCAGTCGCTTCCTGCGTCCGCGCGGCAGGCCGTGGGGCAGCATCCCGTCGTGCTGGAGGGCCTGACCGAGCGGTCCCCACACGTCCTCCGCCTCCGTCGCACCTGCCTCGCGGGCGTCGGCCCACGCGGCGGTGTCGTCGGGGTTGCGGGTGTCGTGGGCTGCGGCGGCGCGCAGGACGGTCCAGAGGCGTTCGCCGCACTCGAGGTCCAGGTCCCCGCACAGGTGCCACCCCTGCCCGTCCGGGAGCTCGGTGATCGACAGGCCCCGGCGTTCGTGGCCCTTCTCCGCGCGGTCCTCCAGCAGGCTGGGCAGGACCGCGACGACGATCTCGTCCAACGCCCCCGCCAGGGCGCGGGGTGCGATGGCTTCGGCGAGCCACAGCAGCGTGTGCTCCAACCGCTCGGCCTGCGTCCCCTCGAGCGACAGCAGGGTCTGCGCGCGGTCGATGACGGGCTGCAGTCGGGGGTCGTCGTCGTGCAGCCCTTGCAGCTCACGGCAGATCAGCCCCGCGACGTTCCCCACGACCGCGTTCAGGACCAGATCACCCGGGAGCCCGTCGATGAGCCCCTCGGCACGGTCCAGGTGCGGCCCGCAGGTCCGTAACGCCCCCGCCGTCTTCCGCGCCGCTCCCAGGCTGACGCGCCGGTCCTGCACCGCCGCGTCCAAGGCACCGGGAAGGTCCGCAGCCGGTTCGCGAGCAGCGCATCACCAGGGTCACCGTCGGGCCGGTGCTCCCGCACCCACGCCTTCACACTCCGCGCCCCGACCAGGTCGGTCAGCCCGCGGGCGTGCACATCAGCGAGGCGGGTCAGGTCGTGCACCCGCAGCTGCTGCTCGACCTGCAACAGCGCCTGCGCATCCGACAGCGCCTGTGCCGCGTCGACCTGCGACGGCCGCACCGCCACCACCCGCTCCACCGCCCGCAGCAGCGCCGCGACCACCGGGCTCGGTGGCGGCAACGGTCCGGCCTCGACCGGACCCAACCCGGTCACCCCAGGCGCCGACCACTCCGCAGTCTCGGGAACCGCCGGGTCGGCCAGGTCACCCGGGTCACAGCAGGAGCACCCGAAATGCCGTTGCTCCTCCAGCTCGAGGACCCAGGACGGGATCACCGACGGCGCCGCGCACTCCAGCCCGTCGACCCACTCCGGGACGTCAGAGGTCACCAGCAAGGCGTCGTACGCATCCATCCGGCTCACCTCCTAACCCGAAACCGTATCTGCATTCGAGTCTCGCGTCAAGCGTTTTCGCCTGCTGTGCAAAGGTTTTGGCTCTGCGCAGACGAGGGCGCACACTCCCGACCCGTCCGCCCTGAAGGACCCGACGCGCAGGACCGTAGGCCCACCCGCGACCCAGGACGCACGAAGGGCCCGACCGTGGTGGTCGGGCCCTTCGTCCTACGAGATCTCGTGGAGGTGCCGGGAATCGAACCCGGGTGCTCCGGTGCTAGAACAGGGCTTCTCCGGGCGCAGCTGGCTGTGCTTTTCTCGGCCCTCCCGGTCGCACCAGCACGCCGGGAACGGGCTCAGCCGCAGTAGCTCACCGAGCGCCCCTGCGGCGCAAGCGCTCGGTGTTCCTCCTAGCGATGCCAGGTCCTGGGCCGGAGGCTCTCCCAGGCTGACAGCGACGCACTAGCTGCTAGGCAGCGAGGGCGTACGCGCGCGGACTGTTGTCGGCGCTTGATTTTTTTCCGACGTTTCGTGGTTAACGAGATCATCGTCGGCTTCCTCGGCCCGCTTCCCCTGCCCCGACATCCGGAGTCGAGACCTGTCACCCCCTTCGTGGTGCGTGTGCTCCCAGCCTACGCCGCGACCCCGACAGGTCCAGCCGGTTGTCCCATCGTTCAGGCCTGGCGTACGGCGGACAGGTGCCGCTCACCGTCGGAGCGGGGCGCGGGGATCGCCGGTGCCGGAGCGCCGGGCAGCAGTGCGCGCAGCTGCTCGGCCGGCATCGGGCGCCCGAGGTGGTAGCCCTGCGCGACGTCGCAGCCCATGGAGGCCAGGGCCACCTGCAGCGCCTGCGACTCGACGCCCTCCGCGACGGCGCGGGCCCCGAGGGAGTGCGCCAAGGAGACGGTGGCGCGCACCAGGGCGAGGTCGTTGTCGTTGACGAGCATCCCGGAGACGAACGACCGGTCCACCTTGAGCTCGTGCACGGCGGTGCGCTGCAGGAACGCGAGCGAGGAGAACCCGGTGCCGAAGTCGTCGACGCTGATCTCCACCCCGAGCCGACGCAGCCGGCCGAGGACCTCCTCGACGACCTCGAGCTCGGAGGTGGCGGTGTTCTCGGTGATCTCGAGCACGAGGCAGTGCGGCGGCAGGTTGTGCCGGGCAAGAGCCGCGGCGACGTCGTCCGGCAGCTGCCGGTCCAGCAGCGAGCGGGCGCTGAGGTTGACGGCCACCGACAGCTCCCGGCCGGGGGTCTGCCACGTCGCGCACTCCTCGACGGCGAGCTCGAGGATCCGCAGGGTGAAGGGACGCACCAGCCCGGACTGCTCGGCGACGCCGATGAACGACACGGGCTGCAGCAGTCCGCGTACCGGGTGCTGCCAGCGGACGAGCGCCTCGGCGCCGAGCACGTCGCCGGTGGCAAGGTCGACCTGCGGCTGGAAGTGCACGACGAGCTGGTCGGCGAGCGCCGCGCGCAGCTCCCCGACAAGGGCGAGGCGCTGGACGGAGGAGTCGTCCCGCAGGGGGTCGTAGCGCAGCCACGAACCGCGTTCGTTCTTGGCCTGGTACATCGCGACGTCACAACGGCGGAACAGCTCCTCCGCCGTACCGGCGTCCATCGGGTGGCACGCGATGCCGAGGCTGGCCTCGACCGACAGGTGCAGCCCCTCGAACTCCACCGGCTGGGCGAGGGTCGCGAGGACCCGCGCAGCGACCGGCTCCGCTTCCTCCGGACGGTCCAACCCGGTCAGCAGGATGGCGAACTCGTCACCACCGAGGCGGGCGACAAGAGCGCCCTCACCGACGGACGCGCGCAGGCGCGCGGCCACCTCCTGGAGGAGGACGTCACCTGCGGCGTGACCGAGGGTGTCGTTGATCTCCTTGAAGTGGTCGAGGTCCAGCAGCAGCAGCCCGGTGACCCGATCGGACGCGGCGAGCGCGGACGCCGTACGGGTGGCAAGCAGGCTTCGGTTGGCCAGCCCGGTCAGCGGGTCGTGCGAGGCCTGGTGCGCCTGGCGCGCCGCCTCGGCGCGCATGTCCTCGTAGAGGTAGGCGTTCAGCAGGGTCGTGGACACCGCGTGCGAGAAGGTCGACAGCACCTGCCGCTCACGGCGGGTCAGCGCGACCGGAGCGCCGAAGGTGAGCTCCAGGGACCCCAGCGAGCCCGTCGGTCCGAGCAGCGGCGCGGCGACGCCCATGACCTTCCCGTGCGTTGCCTCGGTCACCAGCGTCGCGGCGTACCCGTGCCGCTCCACCGGTCCGGAGCAGCGCACGAGGTTGCCCTGGTGGTCGAGCAGGTACGCCCGAACGGGGAGCTCACCGTGCGCGTCGAGCAGCAGGGAGACATCCGGGGTGCGGAACATCAGCCGGGCGCGGGTGAGGGCGGCGAGGGCGATCTCGTGCTCGTCCAGGCGGTTCAGCTCCCGGGTCGAGGCCTCGAGCTGCTGCCAGGCCTCGCGCTCGGTGGTGGCGCGCAAGTAGGCGCGGTAGCCACCGCCGACAGCCAGCAGCAGTGGCGGGAGCGCCCACAGCAGCACCGTGCCGCGCTCGGCCAGGGCGAGGACGGCACCCGCGCCACCGACGTTGCCCGCCCAGACGACCAGCGACATCCGTCCGCTGTCGGCCAGCACCGACCGGGCGGAGGTCTTCGACGAGACCGCGACGACACTCGCGGTGAGCACTGCACTGACCACGCTGAACAGCGTCACCGCCAGGACGAGCGCCGCGCCCTCCCGCACGGTCGCCAGCCGGTACGGCGGCTGGTCGAGCGCCGCGAGCAGCAGCGCCGCGGACGCGGACGCGACCACGAAGCAGGCTGCGTTGAAGCTGGCCTTGAGCAGGGAGCGCCCGGCGGACAGGTGCACCATGAAGACGAGCGGGCCGGCGAGGAGCACGAACCACGACGGTGTCGCGAGGACGAACCCGAGCAGCAGGCAGGCCTCGCCCCAGGTGAAGGAGTACTGCTGACCACCGAAGCGCACGTGCAGCAGGGCCCGCTCCGACAGGGGTACGGCGACCAGCAGGAGCATCAGCACCGCGGGTGACAGCGCTGGCTGGTGCAGCGCGTGCCAGATCGCCGTGGCCGTGGCCACGAGGGCTGCGCCGACGGTGCCACCGACCAGCAGACGCAGGCGGCGCGGGGCCCCTGACGTCGGGGGCGCGGTGGTGGGCACGAACGAGGTCCTGATTCTCGGAAGGGTCGGGTGGAGGGGGGGTCAGATCCGGCCGAAGCCTGCGCCGGACCAGGGCACGAACTGCGTGACCTCACCCGGCAGGTGGCGACCCGGCTTCGGTCCGGGACCGAAGAAGGCGGACAGGAAAGGCGACTGGTCCTGGGCGACGGGCTCTTGCGTCGCGTCCGAGCTGCTCCCGTAGTCGTTGCTCGTCCAGGCACCGCTCGTCCAGGCACCGCTCGTCCACGCACCGCTCGTCCAGGCACCGCTCGTCCACGCACCGGAGGTCCAGGCAGCCCCGGTCCACGCGCCACTCGTCCAGGCACCGCTGGTCCACGCGCCACTCGTCCACGCGCCACTGGTCCACGCGCCACTCGTCCAGGCGCCGGAGGTCCAGGCACCGCTGCTCCACGGCGCGCACCAGCTGGTGTTCTCGCCGTCCAGCACGACCGGCTGGCCGTTGCAGGTGATGGTCATCGGGGTCATGGAACCGCGGGACGCTGCGAGCGTGCCCGTGCCCAGCGCCACGGGGACCTGCTGCAGCGGCAGGCCGGGCAGCGCGTTCGTCGCGGCCTGCACCTGCACGCGACCGGCACCCTGTCGGGTAACCGGCACCCCGCTCAGCGGTACGGCGGTCGAGGTCAGTGCCCTCTTCACCTGGTCCGGCGTCCACGTCGGGTGGGCCTGCAGCAGCAGCGCAGCGAGCCCCGAGACCACGGCGGTCGCCTCCGACGTACCGGAGCCCTTGATGTAGCCACCCTCGACGAGGGCGCTGGGGTTGCTCTGCTCGATGAAGGAGCCGGGCGAGCGGGTCGCGACGATGCTGCGACCCGGCGCCACCACGTCGGGCTTCGCACGACCTTGGGCCGTGGGTCCCTGCGACGACCAGTCCGGGATGGTGTCGTCGGCCGTCGCGCTGTTGCCCTTCTCGTCGTACGCCGCCACCGTGATCACCAGCGGGTCGTCACCGGGCTTGAGGATCGTGCTCGCGCTCGGACCGGCGTTGCCTGCGGCGACCACGACGGTGACGCCCAGCGACCACAGCTTCTCCACGGCGAAGTTGACCGGGTCGATGGTCGGGTCCTGCGTGGACGGGACGCCCCAGGACAGGTTGAGCACCTTGATGCCGTAGGTGTCCTTGAAGGCCCCGACCCACGACAGGCCGGCCAGCACGGTGGAGACGTCGCTCGCGCCGTTGCGCCCCGCGAGCTTGACGCTCAGCACGGTCGCGCCGGGGGCGACGCCGGTCTTCGGGGAGGCGCCCGCTGCGGCGCCGCTCCCGCCGATGATGCCGGCCATCACGGTGCCGTGGCCGAAGCTGTCGACGGTGTTGTCGTTCTCGCCCGACAGGTCGGGTCCGGGCATGAGCCGGCCAGACAGGTCACCGATCGTGCTCACGCCGGTGTCGAGCACGGCGACCGTGACGCCCTCACCCCGCTTGCCGGCCGCCCACATGCTCGTCGCCTGGGTGTTCCAGGCGTACGGCGATGCCGATGTCGCGGCGTCCCAGCCGTTGCCCGCGAAGCGGATCGCCCGGTCCTTGGTCACCGCGACCACGCCGGGGGTCGCGGCGAGCGCCGGCAGGTCGCTGGAGGACACCTGGGCTGCGAAGCCGTCGATGATGGGGAGGGCGCGGAGGTGGTGCGCCCCGGCGGCCCGCAGCGCTGCGGCGGCGGCCGCACTGCTGGTGCCGGTGACGACCACGCGCTCCGTGGCGGTCGTGACGCCCACGAGGGCCGGGTCGAGGCCACCGGCCGGTCGTGCTGGGGCCGGCACCGGAGCGGCAGAGGCGGTGACCGCGGCGGGGCCCACCAGGGCAGCCACCAGGCCGGCCAGCGTCAGTGCTGCCGCCGTACGGGCTGAGCGTCGCGCAGTGCGGGCCATGAGCATGCCTCCAGGGAGAGAACCTTCCCCTGTGTGCTCGACCCGTCACGCAGAGTCATCCATGACCCGAAGTGACCAGATTCCCCTCCCGATCGGGTGGTCCCGGCCCCGGGTCAGCGCTGGAGCAGGCGCGCAGCGTTGTCGTGGAGCACCCCGCGCAGCCAGCCGTCACCCAGGTCCAGCCGCTGGAGGGCCTCCACCTGGTGCGCGAACGGGTACGGCGTGTTCGGGAAGTCGCTGCCGAACAGGATCCGGTCCCCGAGGTCGAGCAGCCGCGGGCGCAGGCTGACCGGGAACGGCGCGGTGCGCTCCGCGAAGTCGGTGAACGCCATCGTGGTGTCCAGGTGCACCCGCGGGTAGCGGTCGGCGAGGTCGAGGAACTCGACGTACTCCGGCATGCCCAGGTGGGCGACCACGACGGTGAGCGACGGGTGCCGGCCGAGCACGTCGGCCATCGGACCGGGGCCGGTGAACGGCCCGGGCGCGGGGCCCGACCCGCAGTGCACGACCACGGGTACGCCCGCGTCGGCGAGCACACCCCACACCTGGTCGAGCAGCGGGTCGCGCGGGTCGTACGCGCCGACCTGGACGTGCGCCTTGCCGATCTGCGCGCCCGCCCCGAGCTGGGCGGCGACCTCCCGATCCGCGCCCTGCTCCGGGAAGAAGGTGAACGTGTGGAGCACGTCGTCGTGCTGCGCGGCGAAGTCGGCGGCCCACGCGTTCAGCCACGCGGACATCCCCGGCTTGTGCGCGTAGACCAGGGAGGAGAACGCGCGCACGCCCATCGCGCGCAGCCGCGCCAGTCGGTCCGCCTCGTCGGTGCGATAGGCGATCGGCCACGGGACGCCCGTGAGCGGACCGGCGCTGTCGAAGTAGGCCCAGACCTTGTCCATGACGCGGCGCGGCATGAAGTGGACGTGCACGTCGATCAGCCCGGGCAGGCCGAGCGCCCGCCACACCGCGGGCACCCCCGCGTCGTCCAGCACCGCGGTCACGGTCGACGCTGCGGACGGCCCCCGCGCTTGAGCGACTGACCCATCGCCTTGGCGATCTCCCGCTTGGAGTCGCGTTCGCTGATCGCCTGCCGCTTGTCGTGCGCCTTCCGGCCACGTGCCAGGGCGATCTCGACCTTCGCGTGCCCGTCGCTGAAGTACAGCTGAAGAGGCACCAGGGCCAGGCCCGACTCCTTGGTCTTCACCTGGAGGCGGATGATCTCCTCCTTGTGCAGCAGCAGCTTGCGCTGCCGCCGGGGCGCGTGGTTGTTCCAGGTCCCTTCGGTGTACTCCGGGATGTGGACGCCCATCAGCCAGGCCTCACCGGACTCGATCACGGCGTAGCCGTCGATGAGGCTGGCCCGTCCCTGGCGCAGCGACTTGACCTCGGTGCCGGTCAGCACGATGCCGGCCTCGTGCGTCTCGAGGACCTCGTAGTCGTGCCGCGCCTTCTTGTTCTGCGCGATGAGCTTGCCGCGGCCCATCTCGCGACCACTGGCGGGCTTGTTCTGACCGGTGGGCTGCGGACCCCTGGCGCTCACCCGCGTCCGACCCCGCTGTCGGCGAGCAGCCCCGACAGCACCTCCACGGCGCGCGCTTCCGCCGCCGAGCCCTCGACGTCGATGTCCGGCTCGAGGCCCACGCCCTCGACCGACCGGCCGCTGGGCAGCGCGTACGTCGCGACGGTCAGCGCGAGGTCCGTGCCGTCCGGCAGCAGGTGCGGCTCCTGGACCGAGCCCTTGCCGAACGTGCGGCTGCCGACGACGACTGCTCGGCCACGGTCCTGGAGCGCTCCGGCGACCACCTCGGCCGCGCTCGCCGTACCCCCGTCGACGAGCACGACCAGCGGGGTGCGGGTGTCGCCCGTTCCCTCGGCGGACAGGTGCTTCACCGGCTCGCCGCGGCGGGCGTAGCTCACGACCTCACCGCCGTCGAGGAACGCGCTCGCGGTCTCGACCGCTTCGGCGAGCAGGCCACCCGGGTCGCCGCGCAGGTCGAGCACGATCCCCGTGACGTGCCGGTCCGCCAGCGTCTGCACCGCGTCGCGCACCTGACGTCCCGTGCCCTGCCCGAAGGCAGGTACGGCGATCCGACCGACCCGGGGGGTGAGCATCGTCGTCGTCACCTCGAGAGCAGCGACCCGGGCGCGCACCAGCGTGAGGACCCGGGACGCACCGGCGTGCTGGATGAGCACCGTGACGGTGCTGCCCGGACGGCCGCGCAGGGCCGCCGTGACGTCGGACGGGGACATGCCGGCGGTGTCGCGTCGGTCGACGCGCAGGACCAGGTCGCCGACCGTGACACCGGCGTCGTGCGCCGGGCTGTCCTGCGCGACCTGCGAGACCACCAGGTCCGTGCCGTCGTGCCGCAGCCACAGGCCGACCCCGGCGTAGGAGCCCTTGGCCGCCGTGCCCTCGCCCCAGCTGCCCCAGGCGTCGCCGGCGGCGGCGAGCATGGCCTTGATCGCCGCGGAGTCGAGGGCACCGCGGTCCACCGGCAGCAGGGAGGAACCGGCGATCTGGTCGGCGGCGTCGTCCAGCACGCCGTGGCCGGCGTCGCTGTCGTCGGGGGTGCTGCCCGCGCCGGCGACGACGCCGAGCACGAACGCTGTGGTCAGCGCCGCAACGCCCGCCACGGCGAAGGCGCCACGGCGAAGGAGCGTTCGGCGGAGCATCCGCCCATCCTAAGGGCGACCGGCCGCTTGCTCAGGGAGCCGAGACGTAGTCGAGGGGGTCGACGGGGTCACCGTCCAGGCGGACCTCGAAGTGCAGGTGCGGCCCAGTGGAGTTGCCCTCGTTGCCGACCTTGCCGACCGTCTGGCCCTTCGTGACCCGCTGCCCCTCGTGCACCAGCAGCTGCGACATGTGCGCGTAGCCGCTCGCGATGTCCTTGCCGTTCCGTGTCCCGTGGCTGATGAGGACCAGCGTGCCGTAGCCGTTGGCCCGCCCGGCGTAGACGACGGTGCCGTCCTGGGTCGCGCTGACCGTGCTGCCGTAGCCGGCGCCGATGTCGATGCCGGCGTGGAAGCGCCGGTCGCCGTAGATGGGGTGGGTGCGGTAGCCGTAGCGGCTGGTCAGCCGCCCGTTGGCCGGCCACAGCCAGCCGGTGGTGCTCGCGGCACGGCGCGCGGAGTTGCGCGCCGCCTGGGCCGCGGCCTCCCGGAGCTTGCGGGCGAGCTCGCGGGAGGCGGCCTGCGCGGCCTGGTAGTCGGCGAGGTCCTGAGCCCGGGCATCGCGGGCGTCGCGCAGCGCCTGGGCTCGCGCACGGGCGAGGTCGGTGACGCGGGCAGCCGCCGCCTCGGCACGGTCGGTCAGTGTCGAGGCGCGCGCGGCGTCCCGGGCGGCGCGGTCGCGGACGGCGTCCAGTGCCTGCTGCGCGTCCTGGGCCTGCGCCTGGTCCTCTGCGAGGGCGTGTCGCTGCACGGCCAGGGCCTGCAGCAGGTCGTCGCTGCCGCGGAACGCCTGCTGCAGGAGGGCCGTCCGCTGGAGGAAGGTCGCCGGGCCGCTCTCCGCGATGGCCCTGACCCGTACCATCGGCCCGAGCTGGTAGGTCCGTCGGATGAGCCGTCCGAGCTGGAGCTGCGAGGCGGCGATCTGGCCCTCAGCGACAGCGACCCGGCGCTCGGCTGAGCGGAGGACCGCCTCGCCGCGCGTGACGGCGACCTCGGTCGACGCCAGCACGTCCTGGGCCTGAGCGAGGTCGTCGCGGGCCACGTTGACGTCGCGCTGGGCAGTCGGGAGCTCCGCGGCAGCGCGGGTGAGCGCAGCCCCCGCCTGCTGGACGCGGGCGCTCGAGCCCTCGAGCTCAGCCTGCGTACGGCGGACCCGCTCGTCGACCGACTCGGCGCGGGCCGGCGCGGCGAGCGGAACGAGCACAGTGAGCACAGTGAGCGCCGTGAGCGCCGTGAGGGCAGGGCGCCACGTCGTCCGGGCTGAGGGAGTTCGTCTCACAGTGACCACATCGTCACCATGCGTACCACGAGACCCACCGCCCCGTCACACCCGCAGGTGGCGCCGCAGGGTGACGAAGGAGGCCGCGCTCGACAGCACCACGCCGATGAGGATGAGGACCGGGATGACCGCGTACACGTCGGACCAGCCGACGAAGTTGGTGAACTTCAGGGTCGGGGCGAGGACGTTGTCGACCAGGACGTACTTGCCCAGCGCCACCAGACCGCTGGCGAACACCCCACCCACGAGCCCGGCGAGGGCACCCTCGAGCAGGAAGGGCAGCTGGATGTAGAGGTTGCTCGCGCCGACCAGGCGCATGATGCCGGTCTCCCGGCGGCGGCTGAACGCCGCGACGCGGATCGTGTTGCTGATGAGCAGGGTCGCAGCGACGAGCTGGATGCCGGCGACGACGAGCGCGATCGTGCGCAGGGCGTTGAGCACGCGGAAGACCGGGTCGAGCAGCTTCTTGAGGTCCTGGACCTGGTCGACCCCGGGCTCGTCCTGGAAGGCGGTCGCGACGATGTCGAACTGCTCAGGGTCCTTCAGCTTCACCCGGAAGGACTCCGGCAGCGCGTCGGCGCTGACGTTGTCCACGAGGTCCGGACTGTCCTTGAACTGCTGCTTGAACCGCTCGTAGGCCTGCTGCTTGCTCTCGTAGAAGACGTTCTCCACCTGCGGCGTCGCCCTGAGGTCCTTCTCCAGCTGCACCCGCTGGTCCTGGGTGACCTCCTTGCCCGCGCAGTTCGCCGAGGTGCTGGTCGTCCCGCAGAGGTAGACCGTCACCTCGACCTTGTCGAACCAGTAGTCCTTCATGACGTTGACCTGGTTGCGGGCCAGCAGGCCGAGGCCGACGAACGCCAGGCTGACCGTCATGGTCACGACGACCGCGATCGTCATCGTCAGGTTGCGACGAAGGCCGACGCGGATCTCGCTGAACAGGAACTGTGCGCGCACGGGTCAGGCGCCCTTCGGTGTCGTGGGGGTCACGCGGGGGGTCATGCGCCGTAGCCGTAGACGCCGCGGGTCTGGTCGCGCACGACCTTGCCCTGGGACAGCTCCACGACCCGCCGGCGCATCGAGTCGACGATCGCCGCGTCGTGGGTGGCCATGACGACCGTCGTACCGGTCCGGTTGATGCGGTCGAGCAGCTTCATGATGCCCACGCTGGTACTGGGGTCGAGGTTGCCGGTCGGTTCGTCGGCGATGAGGATCATCGGCCGGTTCACGAACGCGCGCGCGACGGCGACGCGCTGCTGCTCACCACCGGACAGCTCGTCGGGCATGCGCTGGGCCTTGCCGTCGAGGCCGACCAGGTCGAGGACCTCCGGGACCACCTTGTCGATCGTCGCCTGGGGCTTGCCGATCACCTCGAGGGCGAAGGCGACGTTCTGGTGGACGGTCTTGTTGGGCAGCAGGCGGAAGTCCTGGAACACACAGCCGATGCTGCGGCGCAGCGCCGGGACCTTCCAGCTCGACAGGCGCGACAGGTCCTTGCCCGCGACGTGGACGCTCCCCTGGGTCGGGGTCTCCTCCTTCATCAGCAGGCGGAGGAACGTGCTCTTGCCCGAGCCGCTCGAGCCGACGAGGAAGACGAACTCCCCCTTCTCGATGTTGACATCCACCCCGTCGAGCGCGGGACGCGTGCTCGTGGGGTACAGCTTGACGACCTTCTCCAGGCGGATCACCCACCCACTGTAGGTCGGGTCGTTGGCTCCAACCGTGCGCATCGGGCTGCAGGCGGGCGCGCCGTGGGGAACAATCAGGACCCTGGCGGGGGTTGTCAGGGTGTTGCTGGAACGACTGACCCGCCCCCTGACCCGGACAGGAGCTGCTGGCGTGAGTGCTGACGACCTGCTCTGCGCGGCGTGCTCCGGGATCGTGGAGCAGGGCCGCTGCCCGACCTGCCGCGCGTCGCGGGAGTACCTCCGCCGGACGACGCCGTCCCTGCCCGCCGGCCCCCTGCTGCTCGCCGCACTGGTCCTGCTGCTCCTCCTGCTCACCCTGACCCACTAGCCCGACCCCCGAGCCCGACCCCCTTCTTCCCGTGATCTACCGCTTGGTGCGCTCGACACGCCGTGGCCGGCCGCCACGGGAGGTAGATCACCGGGGAGTCGGGCGGTGTCGGGTCGGTGCGGGAGGGTCAGGTACGGCGGCGAGCCACGCGCAGGCTCAGGCCGGCCACCGCGAACAACCCGGTCGCGAGCAGGGCTGTCGGTGCACCGGGACCGCCGGTGTGCGGGAGCTCGGGGGTCGCGTCCTTCTCGACTGCGCCCTCCCCCGGTGCCCCGCCGGACAGCCCGCCACCGGTCGCGTAGAGGACACACGGGTCGGTGGTGCCGGGATCGCGCACCCCGCAGGCGTCCGTCGGCTCGGCGCTCGGGTCGGAGACCGGCTCGTCCGTCGCCGCCGGCGTGGCGTCCGGAGTGGGGTCGCTCGAGGCGTCGGTCGGCTCCGGCGCGGCGCTCGGGTCGGCACTCGGGTCGGCACTCGGGTCGGGCGAAGCGCTGGGGTCGGGCGTCGCGCTCGGGTCGGGCGTCGCGCTCGGGTCGGCACCGGGCACGTCGACGGCCCAGGCCGAGCCCACTGATCCCAGCGAGCCCACTGATCCCAGCGAACCCACTGATCCCAGCGAGCTCGTCGTGCTCACGCCCACCGGACCGAGCAGCACCAGTCCCGCCGTACCCGTCATGACGGCGACCCGACGTACGCAACCGCTCATCGTCTCCACCCCTCACCGCGTCTGGTGGTCCACGAAAGGGTGGACCGACGGTGGGACGCAGCAGGGAAGGCCGCGGTTCCCGCGCGTCTGCGGTCAGGCGTCGGGGTCGTCGCCGGACGTGCGACGCCAGCGGATCATGGCCTCGACGAGCTCGTCGATCTCCCCGTCGAGCACGCCCTGGGTGTTGGCGGTCTCCACGCCGGTGCGCAGGTCCTTGACCATCTGGTACGGGTGCAGGACGTAGTTGCGGATCTGAGAACCCATCGCGTTGGCGCTCTTGTCGCCGCGGATGGCGTTCATCTCCGCGAGCTCCTCCTCGCGCTTGCGCTCGAGCAGCTTGGTCTGCAGCACCACCATCGCCGCGGCGCGGTTCTGGATCTGCGAGCGCTCGTTCTGGCACGACACGACGATGTTGGTCGGCAGGTGCGTGATGCGTACGGCGGAGTCGGTGGTGTTGACGCCCTGGCCACCGGGGCCGGAGGAGCGGAACACGTCGACGCGCAGGTCCTTCTCGTCGACCTCGACGAAGTCGGCGGTGTCGACGACCGGCGTGACGTCGACGGCCGCGAAGGTGGTCTGACGCCTGTTCTGGTTGTCGAACGGGCTGATGCGCACCAGGCGGTGGACGCCGTGCTCACCCGCGAGGGTGCCGTAGGCGTAGGGCGCCTTGACCTGGAAGACGACGCTCTTGACGCCCGCCTCCTCGGCCTCCTGCCACTCGAAGACGTCGAGCTCGTAGCCGTGCCGCTCCGCCCAGCGGTAGTAGATGCGCCAGAGCATGAGCGCCCAGTCCTGGGCCTCGGTCCCGCCCTGACCTGGGCTGATCTGGACGAGGGCATGGCGCTCGTCGTACTCCCCCGACAGCAGGGTGCGGACCTCGAAGCTGCCGATCTCCTTGGTGAGCGCCGCGAGCTCGCGGTCGGCCTCGGCCTCGGTGCCCTCGTCAGACTCCTCCGCCGCCATCTCGTAGAGGACCGCGAGGTCCTCGAGGCGCTGGCGGTAGGACTCCATGCGCTTGAGGTCGGCCTGGACGACCGACATGCGTCCGGTGATCCGCTGCGCCTTCTCCTGGTCGTCCCACAGCCCGGGCATCGCGGCCTGCTCCTCGAGGTCGACGAGCTCCTCGCGCAGCTTCGGCAGGTCGAGGACCTTCTCGATGCTCGTCAGGGTGGCGTCGAGAGCCTTGAGGTCGTTGGATCGGTCGGCAGCCACGAGCCCAGAGCCTATCGGGGCTGGCTCACGGTGGCGGCTCAGGTCAGCCCGAAGGCCTTCCCCAGCGAGGGCGCCCCCGCGGCGTCCCGCAAGGCAGGTACGCCGAGCAGGTCGGTCATCCAGCGGTTCCAGGCCAGGTGGGTGAGGGGCGCGTCGACGACCGTCGCGTGCAGTCGCGGGGCCAGGACCACGGTGAGCAGGGGACCGTCACCGTGCTCGACCTCGTCGAAAGTGACCACGACCGCGAGCCGACCCGAGGCGTAGTCGGGCCCGTCGAGGACCGGCTGCAGGAGGTCGGACAGCCAGTCGTCGACCTCGCCCAGGGGGCAGTCGTGCCCGTCGTGGCAGAGGTCCGGGACCACGAGACCCACCGTCGGGAGGGACCCGGCGGTGACGTCGGCCGCGAGCGCGGTGAGGGGCAGGTCCCGCTTCTGGCAGGCGGCGCGGCCGTCGGGGAAGTAGGTCCAGGGGTTGTGGCGTACGGCGTAGGTGCCGGCGTTGGCGAGCTGGCACGGCTCCGTCATCGCGTCGGCGTAGACCTTGGCGTCACCCGCGTCGAACAGCGAGCCGCCCGGGATCGGGTGCGCGTCGGGGTCCTGGTCATCAGTGACGCCGAAGGTGGATCCGCCGGCCATCGCGAGGTAGTTGGGCAGCGAAGGATGGGCGAGGTTGGTGTAACCCGTCGTCGAGCCGTAGGCCCCGGCCAGCGCCGCGAGCTTCGGCATGGCGTCGAGAGCCGCCTGCTGCCCGTGGTTCTCCAGGACGACCGTGAGCACCTTGGTGGTGGGCACATCGGGAGGCGGCGTGGGTGAGGCGGTCGGCGACGCGGACGGGGTCGCACTCGACGGGGCCGCGGTAGGTGCTGACGCTCCCGGAGTGGACGTCGCGCAGCCGGTGACCAGCAAGAGGGCAAGGACGACGACGCGGGGGGTCACGGGGCTGACGGTAGGTGGGCAACCTGAGTGTTGCGTGAAGACCTCAGGGCAGCGTCGGTGACTGGGCCCGTCCGGTGGCGTGCAGGCGGACCGTCCCGACGCGCAGCCACCCGACGAACGGCAGGCTCACCGTGCGGTAGGCCTCCACGACGGCCACGGTCCCGCCGTCGACCCGCGGCTGGAGGTCCAGACCCGCCTGGGCGGAGCGCTCGTCGTCCTCGTAGGTCTGGACCACCTGCCGCACCAGCGCAGGGTCCAGCGGCAGGCGGGTCGCCAGCGCGGCGTCGCTCGCACTGATCGCCCGCCGGTCGGGCTGCTGGGCCGCCGCGAGCGCCGCCCCGTCGGCGGCATTCACCAGCGCGCGCTTGGCGAGGACCACGGCGCTGACATCGACGACCACGGCTACCAGCAGCATCAGCACGACGGACAGACCGATCGTGAGGAGCAGGATCGTGCCGTCGTCGTCGCGCTGCCGTCGTCTCATGGCGGTGCGTCCGCCGGCTCGACGAAGCGATCGACGTACTCGGTGTGGGTGGCGCGCACCGGGATGGTTCCGCGCGGGCCGTCGCCGAAGACCGCGCCGAGCAGGGGCAGGTGGACGTCGTACTGGACGAGGACGCGCACGCGGGTGCCTGGCGCGAGGCACGGCCCGCCGAGGCAGTCGACGCGGACCGGCCGGCTCAGCGCGATCCCCTGGTCCTTGAGCGCGAGCGTGGCGGCCGCGGTCGCGCGCTCGCGTCCCTGCTCGACGGTCTCGGCCCGCGCCATCGCCCGCCCCGCCTGCCGCGCGGCCTCCGTGGCGCCGAAGGCGGCGCGCTGCACGAAGAAGACGCTGATGAGCACGTAGACCAGCGGCACCATGAGGAGGATCGAGAGGTAGACGAACTCGACCAGGGCGTTTCCGTCGTCGGAGCGGAGATCCCGGGTCACCGTGACTCCTCGAGGGCGTGCCCCTTCACGACGATCTCGACGGACGGGGTCGGCAGGAAAACGATCGGCACGGGGCCGCGGCAGACGATCTCGACGGCGTCCGCTCCCCCGACGTCCACGGTCCCCATCCCCGCGGCCGGCAGGCACCGGATGGCCGCGCTCACCTGGGTGCCGAGCGCATCGCGGACGGCGGCCTGCGCGCGTGCCGCTCCCTCGGCGGGAGTGCGGTCAGCAGCCGCGCCGTACCTGGCTCCCTCGGCCGCGGCGGAGGCCACAACCGTGCGAACGTGGAAGAACACCCCGACCTGGAACACGAGCAGGAACAGCCCGAGCAGCAGCACCATCACCAGCACGACGTCGACCACTGCTGCGCCGGCTGCGCCGCGCGCACGCGTCACGTCAGGGCGACTTCACGGAGTTCAGCGCGTTCCTCAGGATCGACTCGAGCTGGGTGTTCGCCACGCTCCAGACGAGAGTCACCAGACCGGCGGTCATGATCGTGATCATGACCCAGCCGGGGATGTCGCCGCGGTCCGGGTCGTCCTGGGCGGCGAGCAGCCTCGCGTGGACGAAGGCGACCAGTGCGTCGAGCGGAGAGCGGGTCATGAGCCTGCCAGTTCTCGGGAGAGACATCGTGGACGGCGCACATTGTGCCGGTTCGGGGGGCTCTGTGGGGGCGGCGGAACGACCTGTGGATGAGCCATCCGGGTGATCCTGCGCCTGCCGTCAGCCGGCGACCAGGCGCAGGCCGTAGAAGCCCGGGTAGAGCGCGAACAGCACCGTCACTGGGAGCACCAGGAACACCACCGGCACCATCATCGCGATCTCGCGGCGCCCCGCCGACTCGAGCAGCTGACGCTTGCCGGCCTCGCGGACGTCGACGGCCTGAGCGCGCAGCACGTCCGCGAGGGGGGTGCCCCGCTCCACCGCCACGGCCACGCCGTCGACGAAACGCGCGAGGGGGGCCAGCGACGTCCTCGCCGCGATGCCCTCGAGGGCCTGAACGAGCGACGAGCCGGCCCGGGCATCGGCCAGAGCTCGAGCCAGCTCACGGCTGAGCTCACCGGCCGAGATCCTCGTGACCCGCTCCAGGGCCCCGACCGGTCCCTCCCCTGCGGTCACCGCCAGCGCCAGCAGCTCGGCCACGGTCGGGAACTCCTCGAGCATCCGCTCCTCGCGCTGGGTCACCTGGCGGGTCAGCCAGCGGTCGCGACCCAGCACACCGAGGACGGTGAACAGGACCGCACTGAGCAGGAGGGCCACCGGGTTGGTGCCACTGCCGGAGACGAGAGCCAACAAGCCCATCGCGAGGGCCGCGGCCAGTCCGAACCCACCCCAGAGCACCTGCTCCGCGCGGAACTGCTCCACCGTCATGGTCCCGCCGAGCTGCTCCAGCCGACGCCGGACACTGGTGAGCCCGCCGACCCAGCGTTCGACCGCGCGGACGAGGTCACCGAGGACCGGACCGAGCAGCCGCTCGAGGGTGGGAAAGGGAGTCAGCGCCTGGCGCTGGGCCAGCAGACGGGACGGGCGCGGGGCGTCCCTCAGGTACGGCGCCAACCGGTCGTCCAGGCTGGTCCGTCGCAGGTACGGCGACCCGGTGACGGCGAGGTAGAGGCCGGCGCCGCCGACGGCCCCGAGACCCACGCCGACGAACGCGCTCACCGGAGCACCCGGCGCTCGGCGGGCAGCCGCGCGATGCGAAGCATCACGCGGTAGGCCACGAAGCTGGTGCCGCCGCCGAGCAGCAACACCAGCGCCCCCGCAGGCTGGTTGTAGGCCGCGACCGCGCTCGGCTGCGTGGACAGCAGGAGCAGCAGGACCCACGGTGCGGCGAGCGCCAACCGTGCGGCGTTGACCGTCCAGCCCTGGCGGGTCTCGAGCTCGGCGCGCGTCCGGGCGTCCTCCCTCAGGAAGGTGCTGAGGGTGCGGAGCAGTCGACCCAGGTCGTTGCCCCCGACCTCGCGCGCCATCCGCAGCGCCTCGACCACCCGGTCTCCGACGGGGTCGGCGAGGTTGGCCTTGAGCCGGTCGAGCGAGTCCGCGAAGCGGCCGGTCGCGCGGTAGTCCTCGCCGAAGCGGGTGAACGCCGACCGCAGCTGCTCGGGGCCACGCACGCCGAGCTGGGTCAGCGCCTCAGGCAGGGAGAGTCCGGCCCGCACCCCACTGGCCAGGTTGTCGACCGCCTCCGGCCAGACCTCCCGCAGCTCTGCGGAGCGCAGGGTCCGGCGCCGACGTACGAGCGTCACGGGAAGCAGGGAGGCGAACGCGCCGAAAGCCAGGCCGATGACCAGGACGCGGCTGGTGCCGAGGACCAGCACGAACGCGACCAGTCCGAGCGATACGGAGGCTCCGACGAGCTGGCCCGGGCTCACCCCCTCGATGCCAGCTTGGACGAGGAGCTCCCGGCTGCGGTCCTGCCATCCCCGACCTGCCGTCGGCAGGCGCCGCGGCACGGTGCGTGCGCGCACCACCATGAACACCCCGAGCCCGAACAACAGGCCGAGAAGGGCGCCCATCTACAGCTCCTGCGCCAGCAGCCGGGGCAGGTCGACGCCGGCCCACTCGAAGCGCTCGGCGTGCGGCGGGTAGCCCTCCGCCCGCGTCAACCGCCCGCCCCGCGTGACGAACAGGTCCGCGACCTCGACGACGTCGCCCTCGACTCTGCCTGGTACGGCGACGATCTCACGCACCCGGCGATGGCCGGCCCCGTCCTTCGCGGTGTGGACGACGATGTCCACGCAGCTGGCGACGGTGGGGACGACGAAGTTGTGCCCGACGTTCTCCCCGGCGAGCAGCGGCAAGGTGCACATCTTCACGATCGCCTCACGGGCGCTGTTGGCATGGATGCTGCACATTCCCGGCAGACCACTGTTCAACGCGATGAGGAGGTCCAGGCACTCCTGCTCGCGGACCTCCCCCACGATGATCCTGTCCGGGCGCATGCGCAGGGCCTCCTTGACCAGACGACGCAGCTGGATCTCGCCTGTGCCCTCGAGGTTCGCCTGGCGGGTCTGCATGGCGACCACGTCCGGAAGCCCGAGCTGCAGCTCGAAGACCTCCTCGCAGGTGATGACCCGTTCCCGTCCGGGGATCGCCCCCGCGAGGCAGTTCAGCAAGGTCGTCTTTCCGGCCTGCGTTCCGCCGGCGACGATGACGTTCAGCCCCGCCACGACAGCGGCCTCCAGGAAGCGCGCTGCCTGAGGGGTCAGCGTCTGCAGGGAGACGAGCTCGTCCAGGGTGTTGGCGCTCAGGACGAACTTGCGGATGTTGACGCTCCAGTGGCGCCGGGTGACATCCGGGATGACAACGTGCAGACGACTGCCGTCCGGCAGCATCGCGTCGACGAACGGAGTGCTGAGGTCCACGCGACGACCCGTGGCCTTCAGCATCTTCTCGATCAGGTCGCGCACCTCGCCCTCACCGAGGATCGTCGTGGTCAGCTCCGATCGGCCGCGCTTGGCGACGAAGACCCGGCCAGGCTCGTTGATCCAGATCTCCTCGACGTGCGGGTCGTCGAGGTGCCGTTGCAGCGGACCGAACCCCGCGACCGCGTCGTACACCGCCTTTGCTGCCTGGAGCGGATCTGCCAGCGGCGGAAGATTCGAGGTCAGCGATCGCTCGTCGTAGTCGGCGACGACTTCGTCCACCAAGGACCGCACCGTGGCGCGGTCGGTGACCGGGTCGATCCCCCGGCGGCGGACCAGCTCGCGCACCTCGTCCTCGACTGCCTGCAGCCCCGTCACCGCGCACAGGCTAGAGATCCATGCCCCCCTCGGCTAGAGGGGTTGTGGACAAGCCCACCGACGCCGCGCCGGGTGGAGCTGCGCCACGGGACGGGCCGAGCCATCGGTCGCCTTTCGCGGGACGGTCGCGGATGTGCGAGTTCACCGCGACCAGGGCAGCGGCGAACTCGCACAACCCAGGAGCGGCCACCAACGCCGGACGCCCAGGCTGACCTTTCGGTCGGCCTGGGCGTCCGCGTGCTGGTCGTTCGGGTCGGGCCTACTTCACGTCGAAGCGGTCCAGCATCATGACCTTGTCCCAGGCGTCGACGAAGTCGCGGACGAACTGCTCCTGGGCGTCGCTGCCGGCGTACACCTCGGAGATGCCGCGAAGGATGGAGTTGCTGGCGAAGACGAGGTCCACGCCGGTGGCCGTCCGCGCCTGCCCGTCCACGGAGGCCTCGTACACGTCGGGGTCACCCGCCGACGGCTTCCAGTCCGGGATCGTGGCCAGCAGGTTGACGAAGAAGTCGTTCGTCAGGGCACCGACCTTGTCCGTGAACACGCCGTGCGACGAGACGCCCGCGCCGAGGGCACGAAGGCCACCGACCAGCACGGTCATCTCCTTGGGAGTCAGGCTCAACATGTACGCCCGCTCGACGAGCAGGGTCTCCGGGGAGAGCTTGCTGCCCGGCTGCAGGTAGTTGCGGAACCCGTCGGCCCGCGGCTCGAGGACCTCGAAGGACTCGGCATCGGTCTGCTCCTGCGTCGCGTCACCGCGGCCGCCCGTGAACGGCACCGTGATCTCGACGCCGGCGTCACGCGCGGCCTTCTCGACCGCCGCGCACCCGCCGAGGACGATCAGGTCCGCCAGCGACACCGGCTTGCCGTACGACGACTGCACGCCTTCGAGGGCAGTGATGACCCCCGCCGTACCGGCATTGACGGCCCAGTCCTTCTGCGGTGCCAGGCGAAGTCGCGCACCGTTGGCGCCACCGCGCAGGTCCGTGCTGCGGAAGCTCGAGGCTGCGGCCCAGGCCGTCGCGACGAGCTGCGAGACCGAGACGCCGGCGTCGAGGACCTTGGCCTTCAGCTCGGCCACATCGGCGTCGGACAGCGACGGGCCGGCCGGGACCGGGTCCTGCCAGATCTGCGGCTCGGGCACCCACGGGCCGAGCAGGCGGTTGGCCGGGCCCATGTCACGGTGGAGCAGCTTGTACCAGGCGCGGGCAAACGCATCGGAGAACGCCTGCGGGTCGGCGCGGAAGCGCTCGGAGATCTTGCGGTACTCCGGGTCGGCCAGGAGGGCGAGGTCGGTCGTCGCCATCATCGGCGGGTGCTTCTTGGAGGCGTCGTGCGCGTCCGGCACGAGCTCCTGCGCCTCGGGGTTCTTGGGCTTCCACTGCTTGGCGCCCGCGGGGCTCTCGGTGAGCTCCCACTCCCAGCCGAACAGGGTGTCCCAGTAGGAGTTGTCCCAGGTGGTCGGCGTGGGCGTCCACGCACCCTCGAGCCCGGAGGTGATGGTGTCGCCGCCCTTGCCGGTGCCGAACTGGTTCTTCCAGCCCAGCCCCATGCTGGTGACCGGGCAGCCCTCGGGCTCGGTGCCGACGAGCGAGGGATCCCCCGCGCCGTGGGCCTTGCCGAAGGTGTGACCACCGGCGATGAGCGCAACGGTCTCCTCGTCGTTCATCGCCATGCGGCCGAAGGTCAGCCGGATGTCGTGCGCGGCCGCGAGCGGGTCAGGCTTGCCCTGCGGTCCCTCGGGGTTGACGTAGATGAGGCCCATGGTGACGTTACCGAACGGGCTGCCCTCGAGGTCGAGAGGACCGTCACTGGTGTAGCGCTCGTCGCCGACCCAGGTCTCCTCCGTGCCCCAGAAGACCTCCTCGGGCTGCCAGATGTCCCGGCGGCCGAAGCCGAAACCGAAGGTGGTGAAGCCCATGTCCTCCATGGCGGTGTTGCCCGCGAGGACCAGCAGGTCCGCCCAGGAGACGCTCTTGCCGTACTTCTGCTTGACCGGCCACAGCAGCCGCCGGGCCTTGTCGAGGTTGCCGTTGTCCGGCCAGCTGTTCAGCGGGGCGAAGCGCTGCGCGCCCTCTCCACCGCCACCACGGCCGTCGATGGTGCGGTAGGTGCCGGCGGCGTGCCAGGTGAGGCGCACGAACAGCGGGCCGTAGTGCCCGTAGTCCGCCGGCCACCAGTCCTGCGACGTGCGCATGACCTGGACCAGGTCGGCCTTCAGGGCGTCGACGTCGACCGAGGCGAACGCGGCGGCGTAGTCGAAGTCGGCGCCGAGCGGGTCGGAGTCGGCGGCCGGCCGGTTGAGCACCGACAGGTCGATCTGGTTGGGCCACCAGTCCTTGTTGGTGCGCGGCCGGGTGTCCTTGGGCTCGGGGGCCTTCAGGGCCGGGTTCTCGCTCTCGCTCACGACGTTCCTCTCGGGTTGCTCGGGGGTCAGGGTCGAACGGTCAGGTCGAACGGTCAGGTCGAACGGTCAGGTCAGGCGGCGGTGCAGGTCGGGCAGGTGCCCCAGTAGACGACCTCGGCCTCGTCGATGACGAAGCCGTGGTCCTCGGACGCGGTCAGGCAGGGCGTGGCGTCGATCGCGCAGTCGACGTCGGCGATCGTCCCGCAGTCGCGGCACACGACGTGGTGGTGGTTGTCGCCGACGCGGGCCTCGTAGCGCGCGACCGAGCCGGCCGGCTCGATGCGACGGACCAGGCGCGCGCGGGTCAGGACGCGCAGGACGTCGTAGACCGCCTGGTGGGAGACGTCGGGGAGCTCGGCACGGACGGCGCGGATCAACGCGTCGGTGTCCGCGTGCGGATGGGCGTGGACGGCAGCGAGCACCGCCACCCGAGGCTGGGTCACCCGCAGGTCAGCCTCGCGCAGGACGCGCTCGTGGCCGGAGCGGGAGTCCGACCGGGAGGGCATACGTCGCACCTTAGCCCTGCACTTGAACGAGTCAAGTCTTGGCGTGCCTCACACCCGGATCGCGAGCAGGGCGACGTCGTCGGCCTGCTCCTGCACCACCCCGAGCAGCAGGTCGGCGAGCTGCTCGATCGGCGTGCTCCCGTGCTCCCGCAGGCACTGCAGCAGCTCCCCTTGCGTGACGTCGATCGCCTCGTCGCGCCGCTCCACCAGGCCGTCGGTGTAGAGCACCAGGGTCGAGCCGAGCTCGAGCCGGGTCTCGTGCACCTGGCGCGCAGCGGCCGGGTCGATGCCCAGGGGCAGGTCGGCGGCCTCGTCCAGCAGCACCACCGTCCCGTCCGGCCGCAGCAGGGCCGGCGCCGGGTGACCGGCGTTCGACCACCTCAAGGACACCGCCGCCCCACCGGCGACCGGGCGGCTCACGTCGGCGTAGACCGCCGTGGCGAACTCGGTGATGCCCAAGCCGTCGATCAGCCGGTCGAGTCGTTGCAGCACCTGCGCCGGGTCCTGGTCGGGCTCGCACGCGCAGGCCCGCAGCAGGTTGCGCAGCTGGCCCATGATCGCGGCCGCGGCGAGGTCGTGACCCACGACGTCACCGATGGACAGGCCCACCCGGCCACCGGGCAGGTGGATCGCGTCGTACCAGTCGCCGCCCACCTCGGCGGTCGCCGCCGCCGCCTGGTAGCGCACCGCGAACTCGATGCCGGGGACCCGCGGCGGAAGGGTGAGCAGGCTCTCCTGGAGCACGTGCGCGACCTCCCTCGTCGCGGCGGCCAGTGCCTGCGCAGCCGCGGCAGCCTCGCGCAGCGCAGACCGGTCGCGGTCGTGCTGGATCGCGATCGCCGCAGTCCGGGTGACCTGCTCGATCACCTCACGGTCATCGGGCTCGGGCAGCCGGGGCTCGCGGTAGTAGATGGCGAAGGTCCCGAGCACCGCGCCGGTCGCGGACAGGATCGGCGTCGACCAGCAGGCGCGTAGCCCCGCCTCCTCGGCGAGGTCCCGGTAGTCCAGCCACAGCGGGTCCTTGGCGATGTCCTCGACGATCACCTGCTGGCCGCGGTGCGCCGCGGTCCCGCAGGAACCGACCGCCGGACCGATCTCCACCCCGTCGATCGCCTGGCTGTAGTCGCGGGGCAGGCTGGGCGCCGACCCGTGGACCAGGTGCCGTCCGCTCTCGTCCAGCAGCAGGATCGAGGCGAGGGCACCGTGGGTCGACTGGCTCTCGACCATCTCCGACAGCACGTCGAGGACCTCCCGGAGCGGGGCGTCCTCGGCGATGCGTGCCAGGGCCTCCCGGCTCCCGTCGAGCAGGAACCGCTGGCGTCGCGACGCGGTGATGTTGCGGAAGGTGGCGACGAGGCCGTCCGCCGTGGGGATCGCCGCGACGTCGAACCAGCCGGTGAGCGGACCGTAGAACAGCTCGAAGGAGACCTCGCGCTGCTCGGCGACCGCGCGGTGGTACTCGCGGTAGACGAGGGTCTGCTCGGAGCCCGGGAACTCCTCCCAGATGACCCGGCCGCGCAGGTCCTCTGCGGGCCGACGCAGCAGCGCGGCGCCGGCGCTGTTGACCCACAGCATGCGCCAGTCGCCGTCGAAAGCCACCACGCCGTACGGCACGCCGTCCAGCAGGTCGAGCAGCCGCGCGGTGTCCAGCGTCGTCACGGCAGCCTCGGGGCGGTCAGAGCCGCTCCGCGATGGAGCGTGCCGGGACCAGCGTAGGACGAACGGCTCATCCGGCCAACGAGCCGCCGAAGACCTGCCACGCAAGCAGGGACTTGGCCACCAGGCTCAGGACCAGGTAGGCCTTCTCGCCGTACGCGTAGTCCGTCCAGGGACCGACGCCGCGGTACTGCAGCCACTGGTTCACGCCGAAGCTGAAGAACAGCAGGAACTGCGAGATGACGATGCCGTAGACGAACCCGGGGACCGTGTCCGCACCGAGCACGTTGAGGCCGATCGACGCCCACGGAGCGAGGCCCACGACCGTGCCGAACCAGAACGGCAGCATCGTCGTGCGATCACGCCCCGGAGGGTTGAGCACCTCCTGCAACCAGCCGAACAGGATCATCCCGACGTTGGCACCGGCGACCGCCAGGACGGCGTTCAGGCTCGTCACCCCCGAGTAGAAGCCGATCAGCACCACCATCACGGTCGCGCTCACGGAGTACTCCACCCAGCGGAACCGGTTGATGCCGCGGCGCAGGTCGGACTCGTAGGCGCCTCGCGCGGCCGTGGCGGTGAGCCCGTGGTCGAGGGCTGCGAGCAGCAGGAACGCCGCCACCGCCCAGCCCACGCGTACGTCGAACGCGGCCTCCGGGGCCGGTGCCGGCGCGCCGGGCGGGCCAGTCGGCAGCGACGTGGTCACGGTGATGGCGAAGTCGCTCGCCAGCACCAGGATCACCACGGCCTGCAGCGCGTGCAGGACGGTGAGGCCCACGTTCCAGCGTCGCAGCCCGGCCAGTCGCTCGGAGGTCATACCGGTCGCCGTTGACCTCGACGTGGACGACGTCGACGTTGACGTTGACGTTGACGTGGAGGCTGACGCTGACGCTGACATGGTCCCGATGATGTCACCCACAGGCGCCATCCACCCGCCTGCGAGATGGCCCCTTCGGGCCATCTTGTGAGCCATTCGGCCGAAAGCGCTAGGCCGATCGGCCTAACGCTGGCACGCTACGTGCACTGCCGCACACGCAGAGCGCCGAGGTCGGCGCCCGAGGGAGAGGAGCCAGGCCATGACCGTCAGCAGCTGGGGATAGGCCCGGAAGGGGCACAGGTCAGGGCGCGTACGGCGGACGGAGCGGGTCTCCCTCCTGCAGTCGCGCCGACATCCACGCGGTGAGGTCCGGCCCGGACTGCGGCCGGCAGAGGTGGTACCCCTGGGCGGAGTCAGCGCCCAGCACGGTGAGTGCCTGGAGCGACATCTCGTCCTCCACGCCCTCGACGACGACGTACAGCCCGAGTGAGTGCACGAGCGCGATGGCGTGGCGGAGGAACTCGAAGGCGCGGGTGCCCCCCTGGCCAAGGGGTGCCTCGCCCGGCAGGGTGCTCAGGAAGCCACGATCGAGCTTCACCTCCTGCACGGGCAGCTGTCTCAGGTACATGAGGTTGGAGTAACCCGACCCGAAGTCGTCGATCGACAGCTGGACGCCCAGCTCGCTGAGGGCGTCGAGCATGAGCACGGACCGCAACGGCTGCGCCATGACGCTCGTCTCGGTCAGCTCGAGGGTCAGCGCGCCCGGCGGGACCTGGTGCCGCTCGAGGGCCGCAGCGACCCGGCGGACCAGGTCGTTGTCCAGGAGCGTGCGGGCCGAGAGGTTCACCGCGACGTTCGCGGGCAGCCCAGCGAGCTGCCAGTCCCGGGACTGCCGCAGCGAGTGCTCGAGGGTCAGGTCGGTGATCTCGAGGATCAGACCCGTGCTCTCCGCCAGCTCGATGAACTCGTCCGGAGGGACGTTCCCGAGCTCGGGGTGCGTCCACCGCAGCAGCGCCTCCACCCCGAGCACCTCACCGGTCAGCAGGGACTGCTTCGGCTGGTAGTGCATGCTCAGCTGCCCGGGCAGGTCCAGCGCGGCGCGGAGGTCGCGCACCAGCCGCAGGGGTCGCGCGACGTCCTGCTCGAGGTCGTGCGCGAACTCCGCGACCCCGAACGGGTCGTCCTTGGCTGCGTCACCCGCGGTCTCGGCGCGACGCAGGAGCAGGTCGATCTCCTCGCCGTGCTCGGGCGCGAGGCTGATCCCGATGTGCACCCCGATCTCGGCCTCGACGCCCTCGGTCCGCATGGGCTGCTCGAGCGCAGCGCGCAGGCGGCGCGCCAGGGGGCGGGGGGTGGCCTCCTCCAGCGCGACCACGCAGGCGAAGTGGTGCCCACTGACCCGTCCCAGGACGCTGCCCTCGGGAAGCAGCCGCCCCAGGCGCTCGGCCGCGGTCGCGATCAGCACATCCCCGGTCTGTCGGCCGAACACGTCGTTGACCGCCCGGAGCCGGTCCAGGTTGACCATCAGCACCGCGGCCGGCACCCCCGTGCGCAGCAGGGTCGTCGCGCGCGTGCGCAGGTCGGACAGCGACGCCACCCCGGTGAGGCTGTCGCGCGTGGCGTCGAGCAGGATCCGGTGCCGCTGGTCGACGCGGCGTACCGCTTGACTGAGGAGCGCGGCGACCGTGTCCATCAGCTCGACCTCGGCGTCGGTGAAGCTCCGGCGGCCGCCGAGGGGCGCCACCGCCACGACGACGCCCTGGCGCGCCAGCTCGTTGTCCCAGGCCTTCGCGTCGGCGCCGGCGATGGGGGCCACCAGGTGCGGGAGCGGAGACCCGGACCGCCCCCAGACGCGCGACGCGTGACCTCAGCCGACCGCGCAGGGACGGCGCGGCGCCCTGTTGCCTCAGCTGGTCGAGGTCCTCGGCGGTCACCGTGACCTCCCCGCCGGGTGCGCGGACGCTGAACCAGCCGACCAGGGGGGCGTCCGGCGCGGGCGCCAGCCAGACGGCGAGCAGCTCCACGGCCAGCAGCTCGCGCGCCCGCTGCAACGACGCCTCCCACGACGGTCGCTGCGGCTCGAGGTTGCCCAGGTCGTCCACGAACAGCTGCAGGTCGCGCTGCGCCTGTCCCTCCGCCGCCAACCGCGCGTAGGCGCGCAGGCCCAGCATCCCGAGGCCCACCAGCAGCAGCACGAGCAGTCCGGAGCGCCGGTCGAACCACAGGGTTGTCACGGCGATCATCCCGACCGTGGCTGCGGCGAGCGCCGTACCGAGGGCCATCCGGTCCGTGGTGAGGACCCGTCGCACGCGCAGGTCCCCCTCGGCGAGCCCGATGACCACGCCTACCGTCCAGGCCGAGACCAGGTCGGCCAGGACAGTCGCGGCGAGGGCCGCCGGCCACACCGAAGGGCCCATGCCGCCAGGGTCCAGAGCCCGGAACACCGCGAGGGCGACCGCCACCTCCAGCGTGAAGCTGGCCAGGTTGAACACCAGCTTGCGCCCCCGCTGACGGCGGACGACCACCAGCGCGGCCAACGCCCCCAGGACGCGGGCGCCGAGCAGTCCCGCCGGCGTGAGGAAGACCAGGCCGACCAGTCGGGGGAGGTCGTCGAGCTGGAACACGTGCGCCTGCCGACCGATGCGCACGGAGGCGACGTACGACCCGGTCACCGCGAAGACCACGCCCAGCACCCAGGCGGGCAGCTGGTACGGCGCCGGCCGGACGTCGAGCAGCAGCAGCTCCAGCGTCGCGGCGACCGAGGCCAGCACCGCGACCGTGGCGATCCAGGCATCCACCGACGAGGGCCGCCACCAGGTCTCCGCGGTGAGTGCCCGGACTCGCGACCACGACCGCCCCAGGGGGATCAGGAGCAGCAGTCCGGTCGCCCCGGCGAGGAGCAGGGGCAGCGCCAGCCCCTGCCACTGCGCGAGCGCACCGGCGAGGACGAGCGCGATGCCCTGCCCCGCCATCAACCCGCTCTGGGCCAGGCCGAAGGCCCTCCCGCGGAAGGCGTCGGGGACCGCGCGCATGAACGTGGCACTCAGCGGAAGCTGCACCGAGGCCCCGACCCCGACGCCGACCCAGAGAACGGCAACGGCCGGCCAGGGGAGGTCGACGGCACTCACCGCCAGGCACAGCAGCCCGAACGCCGCGACGGGGAGGACCAGCCGGTCCCGCTGGCGAGGCAGTCGTGTGAGCAGGACCGCGCCCAGCGCTGCCCCGAGGGGGACCGCGGCCATGAGGATGCCCGTGGAGGCGACGGGGGCGTGCGTTCGTGCGGTCGCGGCGACGGCGAGCCCCTCGGGCAGCACGGTCAGCGCCGCCATCACCCAGGCCAGCAGCAGGGAGGTGCGGAGGAGGGGCTGACCGAAGGTGAGCCGCCCGCCGTCGACGACGGAGGTCCACAGCGACACCGGCAGGTCGGTGGACCCTGCGGCCACCGCCGGGCGGGCGACGACGAACGCCCTGATGAGCAGGCCGCTGAGCACGAACGTCGCGCAGTCGACGAGCAGCGCCTGCGTCGTGCTGACCCACAGCAGCAGCAGCCCTCCACCGGCCAGGCCGAGCACCTGGCTGCCCTGGTTGCTGAGCATCGTCAGCGCGCTCCCGGCGACGTACTCCTGCTCCCGCGGCAGCACGAGCGGCAACGTGGCGGCTCGGGCTGCCTCGAACGGCGGTCCCAGCCACGCCACCGCGGTGAGCAGCACGAGCAGCACCGGCAGCGGGGCGCCGGGGACGGCCAGGCCGAGCACGAGGACGGCGCGGGCGGCGTCGCAGAGCAGCATCACCCGACGGCGCGACCAGCGGTCGCCGAGGGCGGCGAGGAACGGAGCGCCGAGCAGCCACGGCAACAACGAGGTGGCGTACGCCGCGGCCGCGGCCAGGACCGACCCGGAGCGGTCGAAGACGAGCACGGTGATGGCGACCGCAGCGAGCCGGTCACCGAGCAGCGACAGCAGGTGCGCGGTGAACAGCGCCCCGAACTCGCGGTGGCGGAGCACTCCGACCAGCGGCGCACGGGAGGACGCGTCAGAGGGTGTGGCGGGCCCGCCGTCACCGCTCATGTCCTGCCCCGTTCAGGAGGTCTCCGGTGATGCCGACCGGTCGACGCCTGATGACGCTAGGTGACGTCCCGTTCGGCTGTGCGCCCAGGATGCCCCACGACGCCCGGTTCGGCGAGAGGTACCTCAGGCGACGTGGTCACCCAGGGTCAGCAACGCCGCCGACCGCTGCGTGCAGGGCCGCCGCGACCTCCGCCGCCGCCCGTCGCACGGAGGCCACCAGGGCGTCCAGCTGCTCCCATGTCGCGTCCTGGGAGGTGGTCTGCACCTGCAGCAGCAGGGCGGACAGCTCGCGCGCGCCCAACGACCCCACGGCGCCCTTGAGGCGGTGCGCCTGCTGCTGCAGCAGCTCGCGGTCACGGTCGACAAGGGCCTGGCTGATGCGCTGGACCGAGGGGTCGAGGTCCGCGAGAAGGGCGCCCACGATGAGGTGGACGTTCTCGGGACCGACCTGCTCCCCGAGCTCGGTGAGAACCGTGCGGTCCAGCGGCTCAGCCATGGGCAGCAGCATGCCCTACCCAGCCGCCCCGGGGGGGCGTTACAGGTAGGTGATGAGCAGGCTCACCACGGCCAGGAACGCGAGCACCGCCAGCAGGCCGTAGAGCCACTCCCAGGTGTCGCGGGCGTCCTCGTGGGCGCCGGGACCGAGCATCTGCGGCAGGGTGCGGTCGAACCGGTCCGGGTCCTGAGCCGGGTCCAGCGACGCCGCCGCCGGGTCCGGTGCCGCGTCGGGGTCGTAGCGGTCCGGGTCGTGAGCCGGGTCGAGGGGACCGGTCATCCCATGTGGGGGTAGCGGTGGTCGTACGGCGGGACGAGCGTGGTCTTCAGGGTGCGGGGCGATGTCCACCGCAGGAGGTTCAGCACCGACCCGGCCTTGTCGTTGGTGCCCGAGGCGCGCGCACCACCGAAGGGCTGCTGCCCGACGACCGCACCGGTCGGCTTGTCGTTGACGTAGAAGTTGCCGGCCGCGAAGCGCAACGCAGCCGACGCCTCGGCGATCGCGTACGGGTCCTGCGCGAACACCGCGCCCGTCAGGGCGTACGGCGCCGACGAGTCGACCAGCGGGAGCACGTCCGCCCAGTCGTCGTAGACGTGGACACCCAGGACCGGTCCGAAGTACTCCCGGGTCATCACCTCGTGCCGCGGGTCGTCGGTGACCAGCACGGTCGGGTCGACGAAGAAGCCCTCGCTGTCGTCCGCCCCTCCCCCCGCCAGCACCGTGAGGCGCGGGTCGTCCGCCGCCCCCCGGACCACGGCGGCCAGCCGGTCGAACGCGCGCTGGTCGATGACTGCTCCACCGAAGTGCGACAGGTCGGTCACGTCGCCGTAGCTGAGCGACCGGACTCGCTCGGCGAGGGAGTCGCGGAGCCCGCCCTCCCACATCGCGCGCGGGACATAGGCGCGCGAGGCCGCACTGCACTTCTGCCCCTGGTACTCGAAAGCGCCTCGTACCAAAGCGATCTCGAGGGCCGCGACGTCGGCGGAGGCGTGCGCGAGGACGAAGTCCTTGCCACCGGTCTCACCGACCAGCCGCGGGTAGGTGCGGTAGCTGCCGATGCGCGCGCCGACCTGCTGCCAGAGGTGCTGGAAGGTCGCGGTCGACCCGGTGAAGTGGATCCCCGCGAGCTGCGGGTGCTCGAGGGCGACGGCAGACGCGGCGCCGAACCCTGTGACCAGGTTGATGACACCCGGCGGCATTCCCGCCGCCTCGAGCAGCCGCATGGTGTGGTGCGCCGCGAGCTGCTGGGTCGGCGAGGGCTTCCACACGACGGTGTTGCCCATCAGCGCCGGAGCGAGGGGGAGGTTGGCCGCGATGGCGGTGAAGTTGAACGGTGTGATCGCGAGGACGAACCCCTCGAGCGGTCGGTGGTCCATGCGGTTCCACACGCCGGGGCTCGACACCGGCTGCTCCTCGAGCACCCGCCGGCCGAACGCCACGTTGAAGCGCAGGAAGTCGATGAGCTCGCAGGCCGCGTCGATCTCGGCCTGGAACGCCGTCTTGCTCTGCCCGAGCATCGTCGCGGCGTTGAGGGTGTCGCGCCACGGACCGGCGAGCAGCTCGGCGGCCTTCAGCAGGACCGCAGCGCGGTCGTCGTACGACGTCTCCCGCCACGCGGGAGCGGCGCGCAGGGCCGCGTCGACCGCTGCCTGCCACTGGTCCGCGCCGGCCTCCGCCGTCAGGCCCAGGACCGCCGCGTGCCGGTGCGGCTGGACGACCTCGATCCGCTCCCCGGTGCCCAGGGCGCTGACGCCGTCGACGGTGCAGGTCAGGTCCGGCTGCTCCGAGCCGAGCTCCTTCAGCGTCGCCTCGAGGGACGCGCGCTCCGCCGAGCCGGGGGCGTACTGCCGGATCGGCTCGTTGAGCGGGACGGGTACGGCGGTCGTGGCGTCGAGCACGGGGGTCTCCCATCGACAGGGGCGAGGCGGTCCCACCATGCTGCCACTGCACCGGGCCGGCCCGGTGCAGCCTCAGGCCGGAAGCCCTGACGCAGGGCGCCGGGCGGCCGTAGAGTCGGAGCGTGCCGCAGACCTCCCCCCCTGACGTGCGCGCGGGACAGCGATGACGCAGGTCGTCGCGTTCACGCGCATGATCGGGCTGGTCGTCGTGGTGTGCGCGCTCGTGCTCCTCGCGCCACGGGCCACGGTCGGCGCCTGGGCGGCGGCGGTGCGGAGCGTGCGCGCCGGCTGGCACGGCCTGCGCACCTGGCGTCCGGGCACGGTGGTCGCGACCGACGAGGTCGTGCCGGTCGAGGTGCGGGTGGTCGCCCGACGCCCGGACGGGCAGCACGACGAGGTCATCGATGCCGGTGGCCTCCCGCGCCTGACGCACGCGGTGCGCGAGCTGTGGTCGATGGCCGTCGAGCTGCTGCAGGGCAGCGCGCTGGCGCTCGCCGTCACGGGGCTGGCGATCCGGCTGGCTCCGGGGGTCGTCGGGAGGTTGCCCGAGCCGGTCGTGCTCGCCGGCGACCTGCTGCTGGTGCTCGGGGCCTTCTTCGTCATGCAGCGGACGATCGCCACCTACCCCGACGAGTGGCTCCCGGCGCTGCGCCGCGCGATGCTGCCGCACCGGGTCACCGGGCGCCAGCACGACGGTCGGTCCCGCACGCGGCACCTGCTGGAGATGGTGGCGCTCGCCCCGGCGTTCCTCGCCCTGCTGGCCTGGCCCACCGAGATCGGGAGGTTCGTCGCCGAGAAGCAGTTCAGCGGTCCGCAGGAGACGGTCCTGGTCGTCTGGGCGTGCGAGCTGCCTTGGCTCCTCGCCGTCGCGTGGTTCCTCGCCCGCCCGATCCTGCCGCCGTTGCGCCGCTACAAGCCGGCTGCGAAGCACGCGGCGACCCGGACGAAGCCGGCCCGGGCGAAGACGGCGGGCGGGCGCCACGCACGCCGGGCTCCCGTCGTGTCCCTCCCCGAGGCGACCTTCGTCCCGGTGACGGCCGACCTCGTCGAGCAGGACTCACGCGCCGCCTGAGGGGCGAGTGCTCAGCCGAGCTCGAGCAGGGGACCGATCTCCTGCGTGGCGTACCACTGCAGCTCGTGTCCCTGGGCCTGCTCCACCACGAACGCCGCATCCTCGGAACCGAGGTCGGCCTCGATGACCGCGTCCGCGGCGGCGGTGACGTCCTCGATCGCCGCGGGGTCGTCCACGTGCACGGACTGCACCTGCGCGAGGGCGACGACCGCGGCCACCTTGACCGCGGCCCGGTCCACGTGCGCGGCCGGCGTCACCGAGGCATCGTCAACCTCCGCCACGACCACCACCCTGCGTCGTACGGCGTCGGGGTCGGCGTCGAGCAGCCGGACGGATGCCGCGGCGGCGAGGGAGAGGACGGCGTACTCGAGCTCCTCGAGGTCACCCTCGACGTACCACTCGCGCAGGGCGGGCGTGACGGCGTACCCGGGCAGGGGCGGGTCGGCCAGGGACCCGGTGTCGAGCAGGGACCGCAGTCCGGTGAGGGTCGACGGCAGGTAGACGCGCACCTCAGCAGGCCTCGTGCGCGGCCGGCCCGGCGGCCGGCCCGGCGGAGGCACGCAGCGCGGCCGCACTGGTACGCAGCGAGGTCTCGAAGACGTCCGGGCGCCGGCGCGGGTCCATCATGTTCGCGCCGATGACCGCGAGGTCCTCGGCACCCGGACCGAGCAGGCGCACGTGGGTGCCGTGGGCAGCGACCTTCTTCACCTCACCGACGACCCGCTTGGTCGACAGCCGCCGGAAGCGCCGCTCGATCCGCGCCGTGACCGAGTCGGGCCGGTCGTAGGACAGCGACGCCATGGGCGACAGCACGATCACCTCGTCGAGACCGAGGCGAGCCAGCAGGTCGACCGAGGTCGGGGAGCAGACACCGCCGTCGACGTACTGCCGCCGCCCGACGGTCACCGGTTCGTACCAGCCAGGGATCGCGCACGAGGCCATGACCGCGTCGCGCAGGTTGGCAAGGGGATGTCCGACCTGGCCGAACGGCGTCCTGCGTCCGCTCTCGTAGTCCATGGCGACGATCCACGTGGCCTTGTGCGGCGCCCACCCGCCCCCAGGCAGGAGGCCGTCGACGAGGTCACCGATGGCGGCGATCGAGCCCCTCCCTCGCGGCATCACCGTGGCGAGCGCCGCCATGGGGGTCGTGCGCCACGGCCGCAGCGTGGTGCTCAGCGCACCCCGCGGCGACCCGATGACCGGGCGGGGGAACGGCGGCAGCGGACCGCCGGAGTCCTCGTCGAGGTCGTAGGCGATGCGCGGGTCCGGCAGGCCGCGCTGGTGGCCGACGAGCTCCTCGACGCTGACGCCGCAGGCGAGCGCGGCGGCGAGCACCGACCCGGCAGAGGTGCCGATCAGCACCTCGGCCTCGCGCGCGTCCCAGCCGAGCTCCTGCTCGACCGCCGCGAGCGCCCCGACCGTCCACGCAGCGCCGAGCACGCCACCTGCCCCGAGCACGAGTCCCCTCCGCATGGTCAGACCGTTCCCACCAGCTCGGCCAGCGACTCCACCAGGCAGCCGGCGAGCACGTCGACGTCGTGCATCGCGTCGCGGTCGGCGTTGAGCCCGAAGAACACCCCGCCGTCGTACGACGTCAGGCCGATCGCGAGCGCCTGGTCACGCAGCAGGGGGACGACGGGGTACATCTCGAGCATCTGCGCGCCCGCGGCGTAGAGCGGGAACTGCGGACCAGGCACGTTCGTGACGACCAGGTTGAACAGCCGCCGGGTCAGCACGCTGGCAGCACGTGCGCCCAGGGCGTGGATGGTGGCGGGAGCGAACCCGGACAGCTGGACCAGGTGGTCGGCGCCGACGCTCGTCCCGCTGTCCTGGTGGCCCCGCAAGGCGAAGCTCACCTGGTGCAGCCGCATCACCGCGCTGCCCTCGCCGACGGGCAGGTCCACGTAGTAGGGCGTCACGCGGCTGCCGAGCTCGTTCTTGGCCGGGTCGTTGCGCACAGACAGCGGCACCATCGCCCGGACCACCGTGGTCGGCGTGACCTTCTCGCCGCGGGTGAGCAGCCAGGTCCGCAGCGCTCCGGACACGGTGGCGAGGACGACGTCGTGCACCGTGCAGCCGTGCGCCGCCCGGACCTTCTTGTAGTCCTCGAGGTCGGTGGCCGCCATCGCGAAGCGGCGCTGCTCCCCCACGGGGACGTTGAACGGCGTCGGCGGCGCCTGTCGGGCCAGCAGCCGCGCCTGGGTGAGCGCCGTACCCGCCAGCGAGCCCACGCGGTCGGCGGTGGCCCGGACGTCGCCGACCGCAGTGCGCGCGGTGTCGAGGACCGCCGTGGGACGCGCGACGAGGTCGGTCACGGCGCCGGTGACCAGGCGCAGCAGGCCCGGCTCGCGACGGGGCGACCAGCCGTCGTCGACGGCGGCCCTGCCGTGCGGGTCCGGGTCGAGGATGACGGTGCCGAGGTCCACGGAGGTGACCCCGTCGACGAGCGCGTGGTGGGTCTTGGTGACGACGGCGACGCGCCCGTCCTGGAGGCCCTCGACGAGGTAGACCTCCCACAGCGGCCGACTGCGGTCGAGGACGCGGCTCTGCACCCGCGCGACGAACTCCTCCAGCTGGGCGGTGGTGCCGGGCTTGGGCAGCGCGGAGCGTCGTACGTGGTAGGCGACGTCGAAGTCCTCGTCGTCGACCCACACCGGGTTGGCCAGGTGCCCGGGAACGGCGCGGACCTTCTGCCGGTAGCGAGGCACCAGCCCGATGCGCTGGCTGATCAGGTGCACCAGGTCATCGAGGTCGAACCCGTCCTGCGGCGGCTGGAAGATCGCGACCCCTCCGACGTGCATCGGGGTACGGCGGGTCTCGCGGGTGAGGAAGGTGACGTCGAGCGGGCTCAGCCGGTCGGTCATGACGCGCAGCCGGCCGGCGTGGACGTCGGCGTGACCGCTGCGGTCCTGGGAGCCGCGGCAGCAGCAGCCTCGGCAGGCGTCGCCAGTCGACGGAAGCCGCTGCCGAGGGTGATCTGCACCGTCCCCCGAGGGACCTTCGGGTCGGCGACCGTGCGCGACCCCACCACCCACTGCGACGCGACGGTCGCTGCCGGGGCGGACCCGGCGGCGTAGGCGACGAGGGACGGCCCGGCGAGGGCGGCGGGGGCGTTGGCCTGCTCCACGACGACGAAGCCGCGCGCAGCGAGCTGGTCGCCGATGGCCTTCGCGAGCCCGTTGCGCGAGGTTCCGTTGAGCAGGCGCACCCGCACCTGCTGGGGGCGCGGCAGCGCGGCGGCGGGCGCCGGCTCCGCAGGAGCCGGGACAGCACTCGGGCACGCGCTGGGCCGCTGCTGCGCGAGCCGGTCCGGGACGCCGGCGTCGTCCTGGCGAAGCAGCAGGTAGGCACCGCCGCCGCCGGCGAGCAGGAGCACGACCGCCGCGAAGGCGCGTTGCTGGTTGCGTCGTCGGCGCCGCCCGTAACTGCCGCCGAACTGGCGCCGCCGCGCGGGCGCCAGGTCACCGTCGGGAATGCGCACCCACCCAGCCTACGGGGGCGACAGACCCGGCAGTGTGCTGGGCGCGGGACGCGCGTGGGAGGCTGCGGGACAAGGTTCTGCTGCCCGTCCCCGTCGAGAGGCTCACTGTGGACTTCGCCCTGTCACCCAAGGCTGAGGAGTACCTCGGCCGCCTCCAGTCGTTCATGGACGAGCGGGTGTTCCCGGCCGAGCAGGCCTACGAGGACTACCGCCGCGACAAGGGGTACGGCGACCACAGCCTCCCGCCCGTGGTGGAGGAGCTGAAGGCCGAGGCGCAGGCGCGTGGCCTGTGGAACCTGTTCCTGCCCGACGTGTCCGGGCTCTCGAACCTGGACTACGCCTCCCTGGCGGAGCTCACCGGATGGTCGGTGCACATCGCACCCGAAGCCCTGAACTGCGCTGCCCCGGACACCGGCAACATGGAGGTGCTGCACATGTTCGGCACCCCCTCGCAGAAGCAGCAGTGGCTGCAGCCCCTGCTCGACGGGCAGATCCGCTCGGCCTTCGGCATGACCGAGCCGGACGTCGCGTCCTCGGACGCGACGAACATCAGCACCCGCATCGAGCGCGACGGCGACGACTACGTCATCAACGGGACCAAGTGGTGGACCACCGGCATCAACGACCCCCGCTGCAAGATCATGATCGTCATGGGCAAGACCGACCTGGGCGAGTCGGTGCACCGGCAGCAGTCGATGATCCTCGTTCCTGTCGACACCCCCGGCGTCGAGGTCGTGCGGGCCCTGCCGGTCTTCGGCTACCAGGACCAGCACGGACACGGGGAGGTGCGCTTCACCGACGTGCGCGTTCCCGCCACGAACCTCATCGGCAACGAGGGTGACGGCTTCATGATCGCCCAGGCGCGGCTGGGGCCGGGACGCATCCACCACTGCATGCGCTCCATCGGGATCGCCGAGCGGGCACTCAAGCTGATGTGCGAGCGTGCGGCCTCCCGCGTCGCCTTCGGCAAGGAGCTCGCCCGCCAGGGCGTGGTGCAGGAGCAGATCGCCGAGTCGCGCATCGAGATCGAGCAGGCCCGCCTGCTGACCCTCAAGGCCGCGTGGATGATCGACAACGTCGGTGCGCGCGGCGCCCGCACCGAGATCGCCGCCATCAAGGTCATCGCCCCGCGCATGGCGCTCAACGTCATCGACCGGGCGATCCAGGTGCACGGCGGGGCGGGGGTCAGCGACGACTTCCCGCTGGCTGCCATGTGGGCGGGGATGCGCACGCTGCGCCTGGCCGACGGACCGGACGAGGTGCACCTGCGCACCGTCGCCCGCCAGGAGCTCGGGAAGTACCTCCAGCGCACCTGACGGGGGGGACCCGCAGCTCAACGCCGGAACAGACCCCGCCTCCGGGCCGGGGCGGGCATGCCGACGACCGAGGCCGCGAGCTCCCGCAGCGCCAGCCGGACATCGGAGGTCGTTGCGGTCTCGGTCAACGTCCTGCCCGCGGCGAGCGCATCGTCCAGCGCCGCCGTGTCCTGCGGCACCAGCCACAGCTGCTCGACACCGGCGTAGCGCTGCAGCGCCCGGCGGACCTCCTTGTGCGCGTCCCCCGGGATGGCGGTGGCCCGCAGCCGGTTGACCACGACGACCGGGCTCACCCCGGGCAGCGTCTCGCGCAGGTCCCCCAACGCTCGGACCAGCCGCTGCAGCCCGACCGGATCGGCCGAGCCGACCACGACGACCGTGTCGGCCTGCTCGAGGACCGTGAGCGTGGCGCCGTTGCGCCGTGGGGCCATCGTGTCGTAGCTGAGCTCCTCGTCCTGCTCCAGGCAGAAGCCCAGGTCGACGACGGTCACCGCGGCGAGCGACCTGACCAGCGACAGGACGGCCTCGAGCGCGGTCGGCCGCAGCTCGGGCCAGCGGTCGGCGCGTGCGATGCCGGACAGCACGCGCAGCGCCGGCGTGAGCTGCCGCGCCAGGCCGGTCAGCGTCGGGAGGTCGAGCGTCCCGTTGTTGGCAGCGCGGCAGGCCGCGGCCAGACCGGGCGCCTCGTCCAGCAACCCGAGGACCTGCGCCACCACTCCGCCGTACACGTCGGCGTCGACGAGCAGGGTGGGGAGCCCGAGCTCGGCGCTCTCGCTGGCCAGCGCGACGGCAACGGTCGTGCGCCCTGGTGCTCCGGTCGGTCCCCAGACGGCTACGACGCGTCCCGCCCCCGGGAGGACGGGCGGCTCCTCGGTGCCCTGCGGCGGCTCGGGCAGCGCTGACCGGGGGTCCGACAGGGCGCTCAGGTCCCCCGGTGTCGGGGTCAGGGCGACCACCGCGTCGATGACCGCCGACGACATCTGCTCGGCGCTCGCATCGGAGGGCAGGACGTGGACGACGCCGAGCTGCCGCAGCCGTCGCTCCGCGGCCTCGTCGTCGGGGGGCACGAGGCCGACCACAGCGACCCCGGCGACCGCGAGGCGGGTGAGCGCATCACGGTCGAGTCGGCGCAGGTCGGCCGCCAGCAGCACCGCGCGGGCCTGCCCGGTGGCGGCGGTAGCCAGCAGGTCGGCCAGGTCCACACAGCGGCGCACCACGGCGACGCCGAGGTCACCCCGCTCGAGCGCCGAGACCAGCCGCGCCTCCCAGAGCGCGTCCGACACCGCGGTCAGGACCGGGACGAGCGTCACGGGGCGGTGGTCGGACTGGGCCGCGGTCCGGTCGTGGTCGACACCGCGGGCAGCGCTCGGCTCAGGTGAGGCACCCGCACCAGGTCCAGGGTGCCGTCGGCCAGCGCCTGCACCACCGTCGCGACGTCCGCCGGCGCGATGCTCAGCACCACCGTCTGGTCCTGGCCGCTCGCGCCGAGCCCGCCGGCGCGGACCACGCGCGCCACCGGGACGGCTCGCAGGACCAGGCGCGGCGCGTACGGGTCGACCCCCTTCCCCGTCGTACGGCGAGCGGTGGCGTCCGAGGGGGTGACGTAGAGGTCGACGCGGTCGCCGTGGTCGAGGTCGGGCGGCAGGTGCCCCACCGGGACAGGCACGGTCACCTCCCGCGTCGTGCTGACGCCCTCGGGTCCGGTGACCGACAGGCGCGGGAGCAGCTCGTCGGACGAGATCTCCCGCACGACGAGGTAACCGATCGGCTTCGCTCCTGCGACGTACTGCGCCCCGGCGTCGAACAGCCGCACCCGCCCGGTCCGCAGGTCGTCCTCGCCCAGCACGGTGCCGGGGGCGAGGTCATGGGTGGCCACCCAGACCTGTTGCGCGGTGTCCGCCCCGGCCAGGACCTTGGCGCCGACCAGCACGCTGACCAGGACGAGCAGCACGCCCAGGACGAGCCGCCCGTCCAGCCAGGTGGGGGCGGCGATCCGGCGCGCGGTCGGCGATCCTGGGACGTCGGTCACGGGCGCTGCTCCCTCAGGTGGTCGTGAGCGGGGCTGGACGGGCTGGGCTGGCTGGCTGGCTCGGAGGCATGGTGCCGTACCGAGGGGTCGCTTCGCTCCCCACCTGTGGACAGCCCGGCGCGATCGCAGGCGCCCGGTGCCAGACTGGAGCGAACGCAGGCTGCGACACACCGCGCGCAGGCCCGCATCCATCCCGCAGCCAGGCAGCCGAGACCTCAGGGGGACACCATGGCCGCACCTCGGTTCTTGCAGCTGTCGGACGTCGCCGAGGTGCTCAACATCTCCGCCTCGCAGACCTACGCCCTCGTGCGCAGCGGCGAGCTGCCGGCGATCAAGATCGGCGGCCGGGGGCAGTGGCGGGTGGAGAGCAGTGCGCTGGAGGAGTACATCGCGCGCTGCTACGCCGAGACGAGGGCCTTCGTCGCGGCGCACCCCCTCGGCGGCGACGGCGACCTGACCGAGTCCTGAGCAGACGTCCCGAGCAGACGTCCTGAGCAGACGTCCCGAGCAGACGTCCCGAGCAGACGTCCCGGCTCAGGGTGACGCCGAGCGGGCGTAGCCCAGGCTGAGCAGCGGGACCACCCGGACCTGCCGGACCGCCCCCGCGCGGCGCGCCTCGCCCGGCGGGTGCTCGGCGAGGTCGAGGTGGTCGGCACCGACCCGGTCGATCGTGCCGTCGAGGACCGACCCGTCCCCCAGGACGAGCTGCAGCCCCGTCCGGTTGCGCGCCAGGCCCCGAAGGGCCCACCGCAGGTCCAACCGCCCAGCCACCTCACCCGCGCCGCCAGGGATGTCGCTACGAGCCCCGACCCCGGTGAGGGAGACGACGGACCGCAGCGGCACCAGCAGGTCCCGCCGGCCGGTCTCCTCCAGCAGCAGCCAGTCCGGGCCGACCTCGAGCACGTCCCCCCGCAGGGTGCCGGCCGCGCCGAGCGCGAGCACCAGGGGCGCACCCACCGCAGCCCGGAGCCGATCGGCCAGTCCCAGCAGGCCCTGCTCACGGCGCGTGCGGTCGGTGACCTCCGCCGCCAGCTCAGCGGTGTGGGCGGCATCGGCCTGGGCCTCGAGGTCGGCGAACAGCTGCTCCCAACGCATGCTCCGCAGCCTTGCGCGCCGGGGAGCACAGGGCAACCCGACTTGACCTGCCCTGAACGACCCTGTACACAAGCAAACACAAGCAAACGCAACTATCAGCCGACGAAAGAGACCAGGCCATGGCCGACGACCCCCTGCCCCCTCAGCACGTCGCGGCGACGCTGCTCGCGACGCCGGCCCTCGGGCTGCTCGCCGGCTCGCCGTGGCACGCCTTCTCCGTGCTGCAGCACACGCAACACCAGGCCACGGCCGACCCCTTCGGACCGGTGGTCGCCGTGGTCGCGCTGCTCACCTGGGCCGCAACGGCGTGGCTCGCCCTGGTCGTGCTGCTCGACCTCGGCGCGCGACTGCCGGGGCTCGCGGGTCTGCTGATCGATGCCGCACTCATCCGGATGGCCCCGCACGCCGTACGCCGAACGGTTCGAGCGATGACCGGCGCGGTCGTCGCCGGCACCGTGCTGCTGGGGACGACGGGCAGCGCCCTGGCGCTGCCGGCGCCACCAACCCCCGCGGCAACCGCCGTACCCGCGCAGCAGCCGCAGGTGCCCGGCGACCTCGACTGGCCCGTGGAGCCCCCTCCCGCAGCCACTCCCGCGGCCACTCCCGCGGCCACTCCCGCAGCCGCTCCCCGACCACCGACGCCCGTCCTGCCGATCCAGTCCGCGGCCAGCCTCGCGGACGTCGTCGTCGCCGCCGGGGACTCGCTGTGGTCGCTTGCTGCCCGGTCCCTGGGCCCGACGGCCAGCACCGCCGAGGTCGCCGCCTCGTGGCCGAAGTGGTGGCAGGCCAACCGCAGCGTCATCGGCGACGACCCCGACCTCATTCACCCCGGCACCCACCTCGTCCCGCCCCACACCCCGGAGACCCCATGACCGCCCTGACGATCGCTCCCGCCCAGGCCGAACAACCCCTGCAGCCGGGCGCAGAACCTGCCCGGGCCCGCAGTGCCGTGCTCCGTGTGCTCCCCGCGCCGATCAGCCTCCCGCCGTACGACGACGAGCCCGGCCCCCGCCCCACCCTCACGCTGGTCCCGCGTCCGCTCCGCCCCGAACCGACCGCGCCGCACGACACGGGCGCCGATGCGGTGCAGGCCTGGCTGACGCCGCACGGCACGCCGACGTCGTCGCTCCCGCCGGCCCGCACCTTCGCCGCCGCCGTGGTGCGCGCGGTCCTGGAGTCCCTCACGGGGGTCCGGAGCGTCAAGCAGCTGCAGCGCGACACCACCCCGGAGCTCTACGCCGAGCTCGCCCCGGCCATCAGCCGCGCGCGTACGACGGTAGGCAGTCGGCCAGACGCCCGCGCCATCCGGTCGCTGCACCTGCAGACCCGCCCGGAGGGCGTCGTCGAGGCGTGCGCCACCGTCGTCCGCAACGGCCGCCTGACGGCACTGGCCCTTCGCCTCGAGGGGTTCGAAGGGCGTTGGCGCGTGACCGACGTCGTCGGCGTGTAGGAGGCTGGGTCGAGGCGGAACTACTGCTTGCTGGGGTCGCCGTGGCAGCGCTTGTACTTGCGCCCCGACCCGCACGGGCAGGGCGCGTTGCGCGACGGACCACCGCTGGTGACCTGGCCGGTGAGCGGGTCTGCCTTGCCGGCTGAGCCCGCCGCGGATCCGGTGGTCGTCACCCCGCCTTCGGCATTGGGCGCGGAGTAGAGCATCGCGTTCGGACGCTCCGGCCGGCCGAAGTTCTCCGGCAGCACCGCGCCCTTCGGCGCCTCAGGCGGCTGGGGGGCGGCGGGCGACACGCTCTCGGGCGCCGCAGCCGGCGGCTCGGTCGCGAGCTCGACCGGTGGCTGCGGTGCCGCCGGACTCACCACGTCCTCAGTGGTCACGTCCGCAGTGGTCACGTCCTCAGTGGTCACGTCCTCAGTGGTTACGTCCGCAGTGGTCGCGTCCGCAGTGGTCGCGTCCGCAGCAGGGTCGGACAGCGCCTCGAGGGCGGGCGCGTCGGCATCCTGCTGCGCGACGGGCTGAGCCTGCACCGGCGGCGCGGGCGGCTCGGCAGGAAGGTCAGCCACCGGCCCAGCGGCGTGCTCAGCGGTGCGCTCAAAGGCGGGCCCAGAGGTGGGTCCAGAGGTGGGCCGAGAGGTGGGCCCAGAGGTGGGCCCAGCGTCGACCGGCGGGAGGGGGGCCGCAGCCGGCACCTCCTGCGCCTGCGTGAGCGGTCGGCTGGGCGCCGCCGGCACCTCGTCGACCGGGGTGGTCTCGGCGTCGTGCAGCAGGTGCTCGACCTGCACCTCACCGACGACCTCGCCCGGACCCGTCGCGATGAGCGTCTCCTCGGGCGCCTCGAGCGGCTCGAGCGACTCCTCGACCTGCACCTCGACGTTGAACAGGAAGCCGACAGACTCCTCCTTGATGGCCTCCATCATGGCGGTGAACATGTCGAAGCCCTCGCGCTGGTACTCCACGAGCGGGTCGCGCTGGCCCATGGCACGCAGGCCGATGCCCTCCTGCAGGTAGTCCATCTCGTAGAGGTGCTCGCGCCACTTGCGGTCCATGACCGACAGCAGCACCCGCCGCTCGAGCTCGCGCATCACCGGCTCGCCGGTGGGCGCCACCCCCAGGGAGGCCTCGCGCACGTCGTACGCCTGCTGTGCGTCGGTCTTGAGCTCCTCAGCGAGGTACTCCGCGGACAGGCCCTCGCGCTCGGCCTCGACCGCCTCGAGCGGGATGCCGACGGGGTAGAGCGTCTTGAGGGCGGTCCAGAGCTTCTCGAGGTCCCAGTCCTCCGGGTAGCCCTCGGCGCACTCGGCGTAGACGTAGCTCTCGACGGTGTCGTCGACCATGGCGCGCACCTGCTCGTGCAGGTCGGCACCGTTCAGGACCTTGCGGCGCTCGTCGTAGATGACCGTGCGCTGGCGGTTGAGCACCTCGTCGTACTTCAGGACGTTCTTGCGGATCTCGAAGTTCTGCGCCTCGACCTGGCTCTGCGCGGAGCGGATCGCGCGGGAGACCATCTTGCTCTCGATGGGCATGTCCTCGGGGATGTTCAGCCGGGTCATGATCGACTCGACCGCGCCGGCGTTGAACAGCCGCATCAGGTCGTCGCCGAGCGAGAGGTAGAACCGGGACAGGCCGGGGTCGCCCTGACGACCCGACCGGCCGCGCAGCTGGTTGTCGATGCGGCGGGACTCGTGCCGCTCGGTGCCGAGGACGTAGAGGCCACCGGCCGCGACGACCTCGTCGTGCTCGGCCTGGACCGACGCCTTGGCCGTCTCGATCGCGGCGGGCCACGCGGCTTCGTACTCCTCCGGCGTCTCGACCGGGGACAGCCCCCGTCGGCGCAGCTCTGCCGCCGCGATGAACTCCGGGTTGCCACCGAGCATGATGTCGGTGCCGCGGCCGGCCATGTTCGTGGCCACGGTGACCGCGCCCTTGCGGCCGGCCTCCGCGACGATGACGGCCTCGCGGTCGTGCTGCTTGGCGTTGAGGACCTCGTGCGGGATGCCGCGCTTGCGCAGCTGCTGGGAGAGGTACTCGCTCTTCTCCACCGACACGGTCCCCACGAGCACCGGCTGGCCGTTCTCGTGCTTGTCGGCGATGTCCTCGACGACGGCATCGAACTTCGCGACCTCGGTCTTGTAGACCACGTCGGCGTCGTCGGCGCGCTGCATCGGCCGGTTCGTCGGGATCGGGATGACACCGAGCTTGTAGGTCTGGTCGAACTCCGCGGCCTCGGTCGACGCCGTACCGGTCATCCCGGAGAGCTTCTCGTAGAGGCGGAAGTAGTTCTGCAGCGTGATCGTGGCGAGCGTCTGGTTCTCGTCCTTGATCGCGACGCCCTCCTTCGCCTCGATCGACTGGTGCATGCCCTCGTTGTAGCGACGGCCGGCCAGGATGCGGCCGGTGAACTCGTCGACGATGAGCACCTCGCCGTTCGTGACGACGTAGTCCTTGTCCTTCTTGTAGAGCGTCTGCGCCTTCAGCGCGTTGTTGAGGTAGCCGACGAGCGGCGTGTTCACCGACTCGTAGAGGTTCTCGATGCCGAGCTGGTCCTCGACCTTCTCGACCCCGCTCTCCAGGATGCCGACGGTGCGCTTCTTCTCGTCGACCTCGTAGTCGACGTCGCGCACGAGCTTGGGGACGATGCGGGCGAACTCCTGGTACCACTTGGTGGCCATGTCAGCCGGCCCGCTGATGATCAGCGGGGTGCGCGCCTCGTCGATGAGGATCGAGTCGACCTCGTCGACGATCGCGAAGTGGTGTCCGCGTTGCACGAGCTCGCCGTTGCTCCACGCCATGTTGTCGCGCAGGTAGTCGAAGCCGAACTCGTTGTTGGTGCCGTAGGTGATGTCGCACGCGTACATCGGCCGGCGCTGCTCGGGGCTCTCGTTGGCCAGGATGACGCCGACCTCGAGGCCCAGGAAGTGGTGCACCCGGCCCATCGTCTCGGCGTCGCGACGGGCGAGGTAGTCGTTGACCGTCACGACGTGCACGCCGTTGCCCGCCAGGGCGTTGAGGTACGCCGGGAGCACACACGTGAGGGTCTTGCCCTCGCCTGTCTTCATCTCCGCGATGTTGCCCAGGTGCAGCGCCGCCCCGCCCATGACCTGCACGTCGAAGTGCCGCTGCCCCAGGGTGCGCCAGGACGCCTCGCGGGCGACCGCGAACGCCTCGATCCAGATGTCGTCCACCGTCGCACCGTCGGCCAGTCGCTTGCGGAAGACGTCGGTCTCCCCGCGCAGCTCGGCGTCGGTCAGGCGCTTGACCTCGTCCTCGATGTCGTTCACGGCGTCGGCGATGCCCTTGAGCCGTCGGAGGGTCTTGCCCTCACCGGCACGGAGGATCCTGGAAAACACCACGCGAACTCGACTCCCTCAGCAGACGGACCTGTCGGTCTCCTGCCGATCCTAGGCGGCAATCCCCTCGCGGACGCCGGAGCCGGGCTGGCAAGGTGGTCCACCATGGAACCGGTCGAGATCGCCGCAGGTCGGGTGCAGCTGCGCCCGTGGGAGCCCTACGACGAAGCCGACCTCGTGCGCGGGGCCAACGACCCGGAGGTCACGCGGTACACCGGCCTTCCCTCGCCGTACACCGCGGAGCACGCCCGGGCGTTCGTCGCCGCCGCTGCCCGGTGGTGGGACGCGGGCACCGCGGCCCACTGGGCCGTGCGTGACGCCACGACGGGCGACCTGCTCGCCTCCGTCGGGCTCATGCGCATCGAGCGCGGCGAGGCGACGATCTCCTACTGGACCATGCCTGAGGCCCGCGGTCGCGGCGCGACCTCGGAGGCGGTGGCGGCCGTCTGCCGCTGGGGGTTCGAGGCCCTCGGGCTGGTGCGCATCGGCTGGGCCTGCTGCGTCGGCAACCACGCCTCCCGGGCGGTCGCGCAGAAGGCGGGCTTCACCATCGAGGGCGGGACGCGCCAGTCGTTCGTGCAGCGCGGCGTGCGGGTGGACGACTGGATCGGCTCACTGCTCGCGACCGACCCCCTGACCGACACCCGCCCCCTGCCCCGGCCGCCGGTCCTCACCGACGGGGTCGTCACGCTCCGCGGGTGGACCTCCGCCGATGCCTCCGACGTCCAGCGCGCCTGCGACGACCCGCTGACCGCCCAGTGGCTGCCGGTGCCCTCGCCGTACACCCTCGGCGACGCGGAGACCTACCTCGACGGGTACATCGCGACGGCGTGGGCGGAGGGTACGGCGGCCGAGCTCGCCGTCACCGACGCGACGACCGGCGAGCTGGTCGGGGCGATGGGGCTCAAGCTGGGCGGCCGGCGGCACGGGTACGGCGAGGTCGGCTACTGGACCGCTCCCTGGGCCCGCGGGCGTGGCGTGGCCGGGCGCGGCGCCGCGCTCATCTCGCGGTGGGGACTCGAGGATCTCGGGCTGTCCCGCGTCGAGCTCCTCGCCGACGTGGACAACCTCCGGTCGCAGCGCGCTGCGGTCAGGGCCGGGTTCGTCCAGGAGGGCATCGCACGACGGTCCCGCCTCGACCGAGACGGGACCGCGCGCGACATGGTGCTGTTCAGCCGCGTGCCGGAGGATCCGGCGGGCGGCGCCGACCGGACAGCGTGACGACCTGACGGACGGTCAGCGCTGCGGCCAGGGCGACCAGGACCCCGGCGGCCACGACCGTCCCGGACACGTCGACCGCACCACCCTGGTCGAGAAGGGCCAGCCCGGCGACGAGCAGGGCGACCAGCCCAGCGAGCAGGGTCGGGACGTGCAACGGGCGCTCCGGCACTGAGGTCTCACGCTCTGCTTCTTCAGACACGACGCACCTCCACCTGACCGACGCGGACGCTGAGGTCCAGCACGACGTGCGGCTCACCGGCCGCGCTCAACGACAGCGTCTGCGTCACATCGCTCCCGCTCCGGGTCCCGCCGTCCACCGGGAGCACCAGCTCCCCCATGTCGGCGTGCGCCCTCACCTCGACCGGCAGGCCGGCGGGGACCTCGACGACCAGGTGACCGACGTCGACCCGTGCGGTGATCCGCACGTCGCCGTCGCTGGGAGTGGGGAACCGGCGCAGGTCGAGCGTGGCCTCCCCGAGCCCGAGCCGGTAGCTGCCCGCGGCGACGGGGGTCCACGTTCGCTCACCCAGGCCCGCCTCGCGCACCGGTCGCGAGGCCGCGGTGGCGCCGAGGGCGACCGACAGCACCAGGGCCAGCATCACCAGCCCCCATGAGCGGCCGAAGAACGCTCCCCCCACCAGCCCGACGCCCACCACGGCGAGCGCGCTGGCCAGGACGACCTCCGCGCGGACCGACACCACTCCGCTGACGTCGAGCAGCACCAGGACGGCGGCCGCGAGCCCGGCCAGGCTCGCGGTGAGCGCACCGAACGGCGAACGGGGGCGCGGCGGAGGCGGGGGCGGCGGCGTCCACGCCAGCAAGGGAGGTGCACCGGGCGGCCGTGGTCCCGTGGGCGGTGCTGTGGGAGGGGACGTGGGAGGGGACGTGGGAGGGGACGTGGGAGGGGACGTGGGAGGGCACATCGACGGGCCGGCCGGGACGGTCGTCGAGGGGCCACGCTGCCGCCACCAGAGCGCACCGAGCCCGCCGAGCACCAGCAGCGCGAGCAGACCGTCCCGGTCGGAGAGCCCCAGAGCGACGGCGATGGCGAGCAGGACCACGGGCCAGAGCTGACCGCGGCCGAGCCGGCGGTCCGGTCCGCGCAGCAGGCGCTCGGCGATGGAGCGCTCCTCGTCCTCACGGGGGATCGCGACGATGCCCAGCAGGTAGAACACGATGCCCGTGCCACCGAAGAAGGTGAGCACCACGACGAGCACGCGCCAGAGCAGGACGTCGGTCCCGGTGGCGCGGGCGATCGCGGTGCAGACGCCCTTGAACGGCGCCTCGCGAGGCCGCTCGAGCCGCGGCGCGCGGGGCGCGGCGGTAGGGGGCGGGTCGATCGGGGACGGGTCGGTCGGGGGCGGGTCGGTCGGGAAGGTGGTCTCGGTCATGTCCTGCAGCCTGTGCCCGCGGCCGGGTCGGCCACATCGGGGAGCAACCCTGGTCTTCGTCTCGGGGTCGCCGCTCCTGAGGCGGGTCAGGGTCCAGCCCTGACGACAGCGAAAGCGCGGTCGCGGGATGCTGAACGGGTGAGCGCCCTCGATCTGCCCCGACCGGTCCTGCGGCGTGCGGGCGACGGGCGGGTCCTGGGTGGGGTCGCCGGGGGGCTGTCGGCGTTCACCGGAGTGCCACTGCTCGCCGTACGCCTGGGCTTCGTGGTGCTGGTGGCTGCGAGTGGCCTGGGTGTTGCGCTGTACGCCGTGTTCTGGGTCTTCCTCCCGCAGACCGACGGGGCGATGCTCCGGGAGGACCGGCGCGGCCGACTGCTGCTCGCCGGCCTGGTCGTCGCCGGGCTGGTGGCCTTCGCGGTCCTCCTCCCGTTGGGGCTGGTCCCTGGCGGGGTCGCCGCCGTCCCCCTGCTGCTCGCCGTCGCGGGTGTCGTCCTGGTCTGGCAGCAAGCGGACGCCTCGCAGCGCCAGCGGTGGCGGCGTTCGGCCACCGGCACGCGCACCGCGCTGGTCCGCCTGTCCGCCGGCGCCGTACTGCTCGTGGGCGGCCTCGTCGGGTTCCTCGCCTCCCGGGGCCAGCTCGCCGTCGCGCGCGCCGGCCTGCTGTCGACCGCGGTCGTCGTCGTCGGGCTGGTGCTGCTGTCGTCGCCCTGGTGGTTCAACATGGCCACCGACCTGGCGCTGGAGCGACGCGAGCGGATCCGCTCGCAGGAGCGCGCCGAGGTGGCGGCGCACCTGCACGACTCGGTGCTGCAGACCCTGACCCTCATCCAGAAGGCCGCTGCCTCCCCGACCGAGGTGGCCCGGCTCGCGCGCAGCCAGGAGCGCGAGCTGCGCACGTGGCTGTACGCCGGGCGATCCGGCACCGGTACGCTGTCCGCCGCGCTCGAGGCGGTCGCGGCGGAGGTCGAGGAGCTGCACCACACACCGGTGGAGGTCGTGGCCGTCGGGGACCTGCCCCTGGACGAGCGGGTCACGGCCCTGGTGGCGGCCACCCGCGAGGCGGTGCTCAACGCCGCCCGGCACTCCGGCGCCCCGCTCGTCGACGTGTACGGCGAGGTCGAGCCGACGTCGGTGTCGGTGTTCGTGCGGGACCGCGGCAGGGGCTTCGACCCGGGCGCGGTCCCCGAGGACCGGCACGGGCTCAGTGGGTCGGTGCGGGGGCGGATGGAGCGGCACGGCGGGACGGCGGCCGTCCGGTCGGCGCCCGGTGAGGGGACCGAGATCCGGTTGGAGCTGCCCCGATGACCACTGTGGTGCTCGTCGATGACCATCGGATGTTCCGCACCGGCGTCCGCGCGGAGATCGGTGCGCTGGTCGACGTGGTGGGCGAGGCCGCGACGGTGGCCGAGGCCATCGCCGTCGTCGATCGGCTGCAGCCGCAGGTGGTGCTGCTCGACGTGCACCTGCCCGACGGCGGTGGGCAGGCGGTCATCGCCGGATGCTCTGCGCCGTCGCGGTTCCTCGCCCTGTCGGTGTCCGACGCGGCGGAGGACGTCATCGCCGTCATCCGGGCGGGTGCGCGGGGGTACGTCACGAAGTCGATCTCCGCCGACGACCTGGTCGACGCGGTCGAGCGGGTGGCCGAGGGGGACGCGGTGTTCTCCCCCCGGCTGGCCGGCTTCGTGCTCGACGCCTTCCGCTCCGACGTACCCGTCGTCGACGAGGAGCTCGACCGGTTGACCGCCCGGGAGCGGGAGGTGCTGCGACTGCTGGCGCGCGGCTACGCGTACAAGGAGATCGCGGAGGAGCTGTTCATCTCGCTCAAGACGGTGGAGACGCACGCCTCCGCCGTGCTCCGCAAGCTCCAGCTCTCCAACCGCCGGGAGCTGCGCCGCTGGGCCGAGGGCCGTTCCCTCGACTGACCCGTCCGGGGTTTCTCCTGCGCAGCGAGGATCAGGTGATCTCGAGGAGCTTCTCGCGGACCGCGTAGACGACCGCCTCCATGCGCGAGTGCAGCTGCAGCTTCTCCAGGATGTTGCGGATGTGGTTCTTCACCGTGTTCTCGGAGATGAACAGCTGCTTGGCGATGTCGCGGTTGTTCAGGCCCTTGGCGACGAGCTTGAGGACCTCCATCTCGCGGTCGGTCAGGCGCGGCGTCGGCACCTGCTGGCGCTCGTCGGTCTTCTTGACCATCGCGGCGAACTCGGTGAGCAGCTTGCTGGCCATCGACGGGCTGATGAGCGACTGCCCCCCGTTGACGGCACGGATCGCGGAGGCGACCTCCTCGATGGAGATCTCCTTGAGCAGGTAGCCCATCGCACCGGCCTTGATGGCGTCGTAGAGGTCTGCTTCCTCGTCGGAGATCGTCAGCATGATGATCTTCGCCGACGGCACCGCGTCGTGGATGGCCGTGCACGCGTCGATCCCGCCGCGCTTGGGCATGCGGACGTCCATCAGCACGATGTCGGGCAGCATCTCGGCCGCCTGCTCGACGGCCTCGGCGCCGTCGCCCGCCTCACCGACCACCTCGATGTCGGGCTCCTGCTCGAGGACCATCTGCAGGCCACGACGGAACAGGGCGTGGTCGTCGACGACGAGGACCCTGATCGGGTCGACGGGGATCAGCCCCGTCAACGCGGTCGGAGCGGCCGTGGTCTGGTCACTCAAGGGGGACCTCCAGCGTGTGCGGACTCTCGGCGCCTAGCCCGAAGGGAGGAGCCCGGAGGGATGGGGCGCACCGATCATGGCACGCCCCGGCCTGCGGGCGCGGCACAACGCCCCGTTCAACGCCTTGACCGAGGCCACGAATCACCCGCACGGGTGATCCGAGGGTGACCAGCCACGACGGGTGGTGTCACCCCCCGGACAGACCACCCGACAGGCGGATGACGCCGTAGTCGTAGCCGTGACGGCGGTAGACGACGCTCGGCAGCCCGTTCTCCTTGTCCGCGAACAGGAAGAAGTCGTGGCCGACCAGCTCCATCTCGTGCAGCGCCTCGGTGGTCGTCATGGGGATCGCCTCGTGCGTCTTGTCCCGCACCAGCAGGCTGTCGGTGTCGTCGTCCGGCAGGTCACCCTCGTGGTCCATGACCGCGACGTCGCCGGCGTCGTCCTCCGCCGCCAGCGACGCGGCGAACTCCCCCGCGGACGCGGGCGTCCGCAGTCCGTGGTGCACGCGCCGGCGATCGTGGCTCTTGCGCAGCCGGGCTTCGAGCTTGAGCGTCGCGGCGTCCAGGGCGGCGTAGAAGGTCTCGGCGCACGCCTCGGCGCGGATCACCGGTCCCTTGCCGCGGACGGTGATCTCGACCCGCTGCGCCTGCGCGGACTGTCGTGGGTTCTTCTCGTGGAACAGCTCGACGTCGACGTGGTACACGCGGGGATCGAGGCGTTCGGACGGGGCGAGCTTGTCCTGGACGTGCTGCCGGAAGTGCTCCGGAACCTCGACGTTGCGTCCCTTGACGACGATGTCCACGCGGTCTCCTCGTGTGCGGTGGAGTGCTGGCGTCCCCGCTGCCTGAGCGGGCGGACCGACCTCCTGTTCGCTGGACTGCGACGCCGGCGGGCACCTGTCGGTGCCTGTGCCCGACGGTAACCCCCTTCGGTCCCGGGGAGAAGGGGTGACGTCCGAAAGGGTCAGGTCCTCCCCCGACCGGTACGCCGGACGGTGGCTGCCACGACCGCCGCACCCGCCACCCGGTGCCCGTGCGCGCCGAGGGCGCGCGCCGCCTCCACCAGCGTCGCGCCGGTCGTCATGACGTCGTCGACGATCACGACGGGCAGGTGCCGGTCCGGAGGGTGAGCCGTGCCGATCGCGACGAGCGCGCCCTGCAGGTTGGCGGCGCGCTCGCGGGTGCTGAGGCCGGACTGGTCGGCGACCCGACGGGCGGGTCGCAGCAGGGACACCGCCTGCGTCGGGTGACCCGCGACGGACCGGGCACGTGCCGCCTCGCGCGCCAGCCGCAGGGCGTGGTCGTGCCCCCGCGCCCGGACCGCGGCCCGGCTGCTCGGCACCGGGCACAGCAGCACCGAGGAGGACAGGTCCGCGACCGGCAGGGCGCCCACGGCCCGGGCGAGGACGGCACCGAGCGGAGCGGTCAGGCGAAGCGCCCCTCGCTCCTTGTGCGCCAGCAGCAGCCGCTGCGTGACGCCGCCGTACGCGCTCCAGGTGGCGACCGGGGGCAGACCGGGAGGGCAGGGGGTCGGGCGGACCAGTCCGTGCGCTGGGGCGCTCAACCACGCGGCGCACGACGGGCACAGGCCCCGAGCCGGTGTCGCGCAACCCTCACACGTCCGGGGCAGCACCAGGTCGAGCAGGACCTCGCCGAGAGCGGGGAGGGCGGAGAGCACGGACACCCACCGAGCCTGCCGCGGCCCGCCCCCGGGCGCTCGCGGGCCTGTGGACAGCTCAGCCGGGATACGCGGGGGCCGAGCCGGAGGCGATCCTGGTCGGCGTCCGCCCGGTGTAGGCGTAGACGGCCCCGCCGGAGGTGAACAGGATCCCCGCCGGGGAGGCGGACACGTGCTCAGGCACCCGGCCGGCGGTGTTGAGGTTCTCCAGGCCGGACCCGTCGACCGCGAGGCGGAGCAGCTGCGCCGCGCCACCGCCCACGTGGCCGACGACGGCCAGCTCCGTGCCGGTGACCCAGTCCACATCGGACACCTCTGCGCCGGGGAGCAGGGCGGTCAGCTCGAGGACGCGCGTCGACGTCCCCGCTCCGACCACGACCCCGACGTACAGCCGCTCGTCGACGACGAGGGCCAGCCGGGCGCCGTCCCGGGAGACCGCCAGCGCCGTGACCGCTCCCGCCGGCAGTCCGCCGCGCACCGGCACGCGCATCAGCGCGGGCCGACCCGTCAGCAGCAGCACGACGTACCGCTGCTCCTGCAGCATCCACAACCCGCGCCAGCCCGACCCGAACGTCGGGGACTCCAGGCCGGGGGCGGTCACGACCTCCGGGTACGACGTCCCCGACGGCGGTCCGCTGAGGGGTCCGACCCGGACGGTCACCGGGCCGGTGGGCCGGCCCTCGAGCAGCCCGAGCAGCTCCCCCGACGGGTCGAGTGCGGCCGCGTCGACGCGCCCGGTGGTGGGCAGGACCACTCCTGCGGAGGCCTTGAGCCGGCGGCGATCGACGTACAGGTACGGCGGGGAGGCACTCAGCCCGCTCGGGTCGTACGACGCCCAGGACTGGTCGTCCTGCACCGCGTCCTCACCGGGCACCCGTAGGGGCTGACCGCCCGCGAGCAGGCGCAGCCCGCTGAAGCCGGTCCCGAGCGCGCGCAGGGTCCACACCAGCTGGGCCGACACGCCCTGGCGGAGGGCGGGCGACAACGCCGTCGCGGACGCGTCGAGGTCCACGGTCACGACACCGGCGCTGTCGGTGCCGACGCTGCGCACCGCGAGCTCCCCCCGGTCCACGACCGTGTCTGCCAGCGCCCCGGAGGGACGGTGCAGGGAGCGGTCGACCAGCCGACGGGCGAGTCCGGCACCGGCCGGGACGAACACCCGCTCCGGCACCAGCCGGCGCTGGTCCGCGACCGCGGAGCGCGCCACGTGGTAGACGGTGAACGGGGGGTAGGACCGGGCTCGGTCCGCGCTGGTCAGGCGCAGCCCCGACGGGACGGAGGACAACCGCCACTCCCCCTTCACCCGCTCGAGCCGGTAGTCCTCCTCGGTGACCAGGGACTGCGGGGTGAAGTGACCGTCGCTGCCGATCAGGCCGGTGACCTTCGAGCTGACGGTGACCGCCGCCTCGGACCCCGGCCCCTTCTCACCCGGCACGGCCGTGACCCGCTGCGAGGCGAGGTCGTAGACCTGGACCTGCACCGCGTCGTCCCAGGCCTGGGCGGCAGACGTGGTGAGGAACGAGCGGGCGATCGCGTGGTTGCCGTCGGCGTTGACCTGAGCCTGCAGGAAGCCGACGACGACCTGCGTCGGCGACTGCCCGGCCTGCGGCCCTGGCGGCAGCACCTGCAGCACCTCGCCGTCGCGCTGGGGCTCGGCCTGTACCCCGGCGGTCCCCCGCACGCCGCCCGGGAGCGGCAGCGAGCACCCGCCGAGCAGCAGCACCAGCACCGGGACGACCAGGCGCCTCACGTCGCCACCTCGACCGGTCGCAACGGAAGCGGGCTGTCCGACAGCGGACCTCCCGGCGTCGTGGGCAGCGTCAGCCGGAACGCCGCGCCCTGGCCGGGCGATCCCCAGGCCTGCAGCGTCCCCCCGTGCAGGCGCGCGTCCTCCAGCGCGATCGCCAGACCGAGGCCGGTGCCGCCGGTGTTGCGTGCGCGGGAGGGATCTCCACGCCAGAAGCGCGTGAACACCAGTCCCGCATCACCGGGACGCAGCCCCACGCCCCGGTCGCGGACGAGCACGGCGGCCACCCCTGTCCCCGCGGCGACGGTCACGTCGATGGGGCGACCCTCGCCGTGCTCGACGGCGTTGACCACGAGGTTGCGGAGCACCCGCTCGATGCGCACGTGGTCGACCTCGGCGAGCACCGGCCCGGTGCTGTGCAGCCGCAGGGCGCTGCCCTTGCGGTCGGCCAGTGGCTGGGCGGCAGCGAGGACGCGGTGCACCAGGGGCACCAAGTCGAGTTGCTCCGCCTCCAGGGCTGCAGCACCCGCGTCGTACCGGGAGATCTCCAGCAGCTCGGCGAGCAGCGCCTCGAACCGGTCGAGCTCGGCCTGCAGCAGCTCGGCGCTCCGGGCTGCCGCGGGGGGCATGTCCACCCGCCCGGCATGCAGGACGTCAGCAGCCATCCGCACCGTCGTGAGCGGGGTGCGCAGCTCGTGGGTGACGTCCGAGACGAAGCGGCGCTGCACCCGCGACAGGTCCTCGAGCTGACGGATCTGCGCCTGCAACGTCTCGGCCATCGCGTTGAACGTCGAGGCGAGGCGGGCGATCTCGTCCTCCCCCCGCACCGCCATGCGCTCCTCGAGCCGACCGGCGGCCAGTCGCTCCGCCGTACGCGCTGCCATCCGGACGGGGAGGACGACCTGACGGGCGACCAGACCTGCGATGAGGGCGAGCAGCAGGACGAGCAGCAGCCCCGCGATGGCGGAGGTACGGCGGACCAGCGACAGCGTCTGGCTCTCCGCGTCCAGGGGGAACAGGTAGTAGAGCCGGTACTGCCCGAGGATCGTCGTCAGGTTCGCCCCGACCACGAGCTGGTCCTGTCCGCGGTCGGCGCGGTAGAGGTAGGCGAGCCCCTGACTGGTGTCGAGCCGCGCGTCGAGCGCCGGCGGCAACCGGGTGGCGTCGACGGTCGGCGACTTGAAGACGTTGGCGGCGCCGCTGGAGGGCACCAGGGCGATGTCGTACTGGTCCCCGCCCTGGCCTCGCTGCGCGAGCTCGACGGCGATCCCCTGCAGCTTCTGCTCGAGCGCCTGCGGCGTGCCCCCCGCCGCGGCATCGGCGACCTGCTGGACCTGGGTGAGCCCCGACTGGGCCTCCACGAGGGCGACGCGGGTCTTCGCGCTCACCAGCCCGCGGCCGACCTGCCCGAGCAGCAGTGACGCGAGCAGCACGACGACGACGCCGCTGACGACCAGCGTGGTCGACACGACGCGCGCCTGAAGCGACCGGCGCCACCGGTGGACCCCACGCAGGAACAGGCGCGTGGCTCGGGTCCGCGCGCCGATGAGCCGTCCGCCGACCGTCAGCCCTGCCCTGCCTTGTAGCCGACTCCGCGGACCGTGACGACCAGCGTCGGACGCTCGGGGTCGCGCTCGACCTTGGCGCGCAGCCGCTGCACGTGCACGTTGACCAACCGGGTGTCGGCAGCGTGCCGGTAGCCCCAGACCTGCTCGAGCAGGACCTCGCGGGTGAAGACCTTCTTGGGCTGGCGCGCCAGCGCGAGCAGCAGGTCGAACTCCAGCGGGGTGAGGCTGATGGGGGTGTCGTCCCGCATCACCACGTGGCCCGGGACGTCGATGGTGACGGCGTCGGAAGGCGGACCGATGCTCAGCAGCTCCGGCTCGGCGTCCCGTGACCGCAGCCGGGCCTGCACGCGCGCCACCAGCTCCTTGGGCTTGAAGGGCTTGACGACGTAGTCGTCGGCTCCGCTCTCCAGGCCCAGGACGACGTCGGTGGTGTCACCCTTGGCGGTGAGCATGATGATGGGTACGCCGCTCTCGGCGCGGATCTGCCGGCAGACCTCGATCCCGTCGGTCCCCGGGAGCATCAGGTCGAGCAGGACCACGTCGGGCTTCTCGCGGCGGAAGGCCCCCAGGGCAGCGTCCCCGTCGGCGACGAACGCCGGGACGTAGCCCTCCCCGCGCAGGACGATCCCGAGCATCTCGGCCAGCGCCGGGTCGTCGTCGACGACGAGCACGCGGGCGTTCGAGGCATCAGGCAGGTGGCCGGGCATGGCCCTATCGTCGCACCCCGACGGGCCGATCGTGCGAGCATGCGTGCTCGCCGTCCCTGCCCCGCCGCGCCCCTGTCCGAGGAGGACGATGACCGACACCCCCGACGGGTGGGCTGCTCCCGGCTCCGGGCCGACCCCACCTGCGAGCCCGCCGCCGTCGAGCGCCCCGAGCCCCTCGAGCCAGGAGCCGCCGGGTGGTGTGCCCTACTACGGCGCACCTCAGTACGGCGCACCCCAGTACGGCGCGCCTCAGTACGGCGCGCCTCAGTACGGCGCACCTCAGTACGGAAAGGCGTGGGCGCCGCAGCCCGGCGTCGTGCCCCTGCGTCCGCTGGCCCTCGGCGAGCTGCTCGACGGCGCGATCAAGATCGTCCGCCGGCACCCGCGCCCGACGCTCGGCCTGTCGGCTGCCATCGCCGCCGTGGTCACCGTGCTCAACGTCGCCCTCGTCGTCGCCCTGTCCGCAGGCGACGGCCTGCTGCAGACCTCGGGCACCTCTGACGCCACGGACGGCACCACCCAGTCGTTCACCGCGAACGTCAGCAGCGCGCCCGGTGCGCTGGTCGGCTACTTCGCCGGCATCTTCCTCACCGGCGCCCTCGTCGCCGTCGTCGGCAAGGCCGTCCTGGGCCAGCCGGCCCCGACGGGGGAGGTGTGGCGCACCATCCGCCCTCGGCTGTGGGCACTGCTCGGCGTGTCGCTGCTGAGCGGCCTGCTCGTCGGCGCACCGATCTTCCTGTCCATCGCCGTGGCCGTGGGGCTCGCGGTGATCGGCGGTCCGGTCACGCTGCTGCTCGGCATCCCGCTCGGCATCGCCGGCACGCTGCTGTCGGTGCACCTCTACGCGCGGCTGTCCCTCGCCCCTGCCGCTCTGGTGCTCGAGAAGACCGGCGTCAGGGCAGCCCTGCGCCGCTCGGCCGTCCTGGTCAAGGGGTCGTGGTGGCGCGTCTTCGGCACGCTGGTCCTGACCGGCATCATCACGACGGTCATCGCCGGCATCCTCACCGTTCCGCCGATCATCGTCGCCGGTCTGCTCAGCATCAGCTCGGACTCCGGCGACGGGACCGGCCTGCTGGTCACCCAGCAGGTCGCGGCGGGCATCGCCTCGGTGTTCCTCACCCCCTTCTCGGCCGGTGTGCGCGCTCTGCTGTACGTCGACCGGCGGATGCGCGCGGAGGGCCTCGACGTGTCGCTGCAAGCCGCAGCGGCGGGCGGTGACCAGCCCGCGTGACCCTGCTGCTCGTCCCGCTCCTGTCCCGGCTCGCCGCGGTCGGCGACCTGCCGGGCGCGCAGGAGGCCCGAGAGCAGGCCCGCCGGGAGCTCGCGAGAACGCCGTACCAGCAGGCGAAACCGTCCCTGACGACCCGCGCGCTCCAGTGGATCTACGAGCACGTGATCGAGCTGCTCAACAAGACGACGGCCTCGGTGCCCGGTGGCCGCCTCGGGGTGCTCCTGCTCGTGCTGGTCGTCGTGGGGCTGGCCGCGGTCGTCCTCGTCCGGCTGCGGCCGAGCCTGCGCCAGGCGCGCACGGACGCCCTGTTCTCCCTCGCCTCCGACCTGACCGCGGACGAGCACCGGCGCCTGGCCGACGACCTGTCCACTCGCGGCGACCACGCCCAGGCCGTGCGGGAGCGGCTGCGAGCCGTCGTGCGCGAGCTCGAGCAGCGCGGGGTGCTCGACCCCCGTCCAGGACGTACGGCGGACGAGGTGGCTGCCGAGGCCGGTCGGCTGGTCCCGACCATCGCTGCCCCCCTGCGACGGGGCGTGGGCGTCTTCGACGACGTCTGGTACGGCGGCCGCAGCGCCGATGCTGCGTCGTACGCCGTGCTCGTGGAGATCGACGCCGCGGTGACCGGCGCACGGCTGGTGGTGGCGTGACCGTCACCAGCCCCACCCCCCGCGTCGTCCTGCGCCGCAACCGCGCGGCGCTGCTCGTCGGGGGCGGCCTGGTCCTGGTGCTCGTGGCGGTGGCCGTCCTCACCCTGGGCGGTCGGGGGGGCAACCTCGACCCGGACGCGTACGACCCGGGCGGGTCCCGTGCCCTCGCGACGCTGCTGCGCGACCGCGGGATCGAGGTGGTGCGCACCGGCGACGTCCCGTCCACGACGGCTGCCGCGCGGGAGAGCGCCACGGTGTTCGTGCCCCTCCCCGAGCTGCTCAGTCCTGAGGAGCTGCAGGCGATCGCGGCGGCCCCGGGGCGCCTGGTGGTCGCCGGCGGGGACCCGCAGTCCCTCGCTGATCTCGGCCTGGGCGTGACGCCCGTCGACGCCGTGGCCGTGACCGACCGCTCGCCCGGCTGCGACCTGCCCGCCGCGCGGGCCGCGGGACGCGTCGACGTCGGCGGACTGGTCGTGACCGGCCCGGTCGGCAGCACGGGCTGCTACCGGGCCGGCGACGGCTTCACCGTGCTGGGACTGCCCGACGACAACGTGGTCGTGGGCAGCCGGTCGCTGTTCACCAACGACCGGCTCGGCCGGCGCGGGAACGCGGCGCTGGCCATCGGGTTGCTGGCCGGCACGCCGCGGCTGGTCTGGCTCGTCCCCGACGTGAACCGACCGGAGTTCGGCCAGCGCCCGCTGCGGTCCGCCGACGACCTGCTGCCCGACTGGGTGCGCAGCGCGCGCTTCCTGCTGGTGCTCGTCGTGCTGGTCCTCGCGCTCTGGCAGGGCCGCCGACTGGGCCGGGTCGTCCCGGAGCCGCTGCCGGTCGTCGTCCGCGCCTCGGAGACCGCCGAGGGGCGCGGGCGGATGTACCGCGCAGCCGGCGCCCGCGGCACCGCGGCGGACTCACTGCGCGCCGCCGCCCGAGGTCGGCTGGCGCCCCGGCTCGGCGCGGGGGCGAACCCGGACCGCGCTGCCTTCGTCGCGCTGGTCGCCGAGCGGTCCGGTCGCGCGGGCGCCGAGGTCGACGCGCTCCTGTACGGTCCGGACCCGTCGGACGACAACGCCCTCGTCCGGCTCGCGGACGATCTCGACACCCTGACCCGGGAGGTGGCCGGCTCGTGACGGCTCCAGCAGCACGACGCCGTGGAACAGCAGCGAAGGCCACGGCGGCCAGGCGCAGCAAGGACAGTGACCCGCGCGAGGCGCTGATGGCGCTGCGCACCGAGGTCGCCAAGGCCGTCATCGGGCAGGACGCAACGGTCACCGGCCTGGTCATCGCGCTGCTGTGCCGCGGGCACGTGCTGCTCGAGGGCGTGCCGGGTGTCGCCAAGACGCTGCTGGTGCGCAGCGTCGCCGCGTCGCTCTCCCTGGACAGCAAGCGGGTCCAGTTCACCCCCGACCTGATGCCCGGCGACATCACCGGCTCCCTGGTCTACGACGCACGCTCGTCGGCGTTCTCCTTCCGCGAGGGTCCGGTTTTCACCAACCTCCTGCTTGCCGACGAGATCAACCGCACGCCGCCGAAGACGCAGGCGGCGCTGCTCGAGGCGATGGAGGAGCGACAGGTCTCCGTCGACGGCACGGCACGGCTGCTGCCCGATCCGTTCGTGGTCTGCGCGACGCAGAACCCGGTGGAGTACGAAGGCACCTACCCCCTGCCCGAGGCGCAGCTCGACCGCTTCCTGCTGAAGCTCACCGTTCCGCTGCCGACCCGCGACGACGAGATCAGCGTCGTCACCGCGCACGACCAGGGCTTCGACCCCCGCGACCTCAGCGCCCTGCAACCGGTCGCGTCCGCCGACGACCTCGCCGCCGGACGCGCCGCCGTGGCTGCGCTGACCGTCTCCCCCGAGGTCGTGGCGTACGTCGTCGACATCTGCCGGGCGACGCGCGAGTCCCCGTCGCTGCAGCTCGGTGCCTCCCCCCGCGGCGCCACCGCCCTGCTGGCGACGGCGAAGGCGTGGGCCTGGCTGTCGGGGCGCGACTACGTCACCCCCGACGACGTGAAGGCGCTGGCTCGACCGACCCTGCGGCACCGCATCTCGCTGCGCCCCGAGGCCGAGCTCGAGGGCTCGACGACCGACGCCGTGCTCGAGGGCGTGCTGTCCGCCGTACCCGTCCCGCGCTAGTGGCGCTCACCGGCCGGGCGGTGCTGCTGGCCCTGCTCGGCCTCGTGCCGGCGGTGCTCTACCCCGGCCGAGGTACGACGCTGCTCGTCGCTCTGGTGCTGCTGGTGCTGACGCTGCTCGACGTGACCCTCGCTGCGCCCGTGTCAGGGCTGCGGCTGGAGCGGGCCGGTGACACCGCCTGCCGGTTGGGGACGTCGGCCCACCTCACCCTGACCGTGACCAACACCGGTCGACGACGACTGCGCGGGGTGCTGCGCGATGCCTGGGTGCCGTCGGCGGGAGCGACGCCTCGCACCCACGACGTCACGCTCCCGGCCGGCGAGCGGCGGGTCCTGACGACCTCGCTGCTCCCCACCCGTCGAGGGGACCGCCGGCCCGACCGGGTTACCGTCCGCAGCACCGGCCCACTGGGAATCGCTGCGCGCCAGGGCCGGCACGAGGTCCCCTGGCGGGTGCGCGTGCAGCCGCCGTTCCACTCCCGCACCCTGCTGCCGGAGAAGCTCGACCGGCTGCGGCGCCTCGACGGCCAGCTGCTCGCCCGCACCCGCGGCCAGGGCACGGAGTTCGACTCGCTGCGGGAGTACGTCGGGGGTGATGACGTCCGGTCCATCGACTGGCGCGCCACCGCCCGCCGGTCCGACGTCATGGTGCGCACCTGGCGGCCGGAGCGCGATCGGCACCTGCTGCTGGTGCTCGACACCGGACGGACCTCCGCCGGTCGCGTCGGCGACGTACCCCGTCTGGACCACGCCCTGGACGCCGCGCTGCTGCTCGGGGCGCTGGCGTCCCGGGCGGGTGACCGGGTCGACCTGCTCGCCCTCGACCGGGAGGTGCGCGGGGCAGTTGGGGGCGCGGGGCGCAGCGACCTGCTGGCCCGGCTGGTCGACGTCACGGCGACGCTCGAACCGGCGCTGGTCGAGACCGACGGCCGCCGGCTGGTGGGCGAGGTGCTCCGCCGTACCCGCCGTCGGTCCCTGCTGGTGCTGTTCACCTCCCTGGACGGCCCGGCCCTGCGCGAGGGCTTGCTGCCGGTGCTGCCGTCGTTGACGAGTCGGCACACGGTGCTGCTCTGCTCGGTCGGCGACCCACGCGTCGAGGAGCTCGCCGGAGGGCGAGGGGAGCTCGATGCGGTCTACGCCGCTGCCTCGGCAGAACGCGCACGTGCCGAGCGACGTGAGGTGACAGCGCTGCTCCGCCGCCAGGGCGTCGAGGTCGTCGACGCACCGCCGAGCAGCTTCTCCTCCGCGGTGTCCGATGCCTACCTGGGGCTCAAGGCTGCCGGACGGCTGTGATCCGGGCTACCCGGTGAGGCCCACGACAAGGAGCACAGCGAGGATCACGAGCACGGCGGCGACGAGGGCGAGCTGCGTCGTCCGGCCCACCACCGGAGCAGCGCCGGGGTGGGCGCGCTGCAGGTCGCGGGCACTGGCAAAGGTGTCCACGACTGTCGGCAGCCCGCTGGCGTCGAGCGCCGCCAGCCGGTCCGGGAGCCACTGCTCGCGGAACCTGTCGACGCCTCGGACGGCCCCACCACAGGAATGCTCATCCGCTCACGGGGACCGAGGCGCCGCGCAGGTCCTCGTCGATGTCGCCGCTCGCACCGGCGAGGTGAGCCCGCCTCCCGAGCACCAGCGCGTACAGCAGGAACAGCAGCTCCGCGGTCGCGCCGATGCCGATGCGGGCCCAGGTCGGCAAGCCGCTCGGCGTCACGAAGCCCTCGATGAGTCCCGACAGGAACAGCATGATCGTCAGACCGATCGCACCGACCACCAGGGCACGGCCCTCCTCGGCCAGCGCCTGGGTGCGGGTCCGCCGACCCGGGTTGATGACGGTCCACCCGAGCCGCAGGCCGAGCCCACCCGCGACGAAGACCGAGGTGAGCTCGAGCAGCCCGTGCGGGAGGATCAGCCCGAAGAACAGACCGGCCCGGTCGTTGGCCGCGAGCAGCCCGCCGGCGATGCCGACGTTCACGGCGTTCTGGTACTGCACGAACACCACCGGGATCCCGAGCAGGATCCCGGAGGCCACGGACGCCGCGGCGATCAGCGCGTTGTTGGTGAAGACGCGGGCCGCGAAGTCCTGCGCCGGCGCGGAGGAGTAGTAGCTCTCGAAGTCGGTCTGCACGAGCTGACGGACCTGGTCCGGCGTGGCGATGGCGTCCTGGACGGCCGGGTGGGTGGCGACGTACGCACCCCACCCGAAGGCGACCACGACGAAGGCCAGCGCGACCGCACCCCACCACCAGCGGGTCCGGTAGAGCACGGCCGGGAAGTCGACGCGCAGGAAGCGCGCCACGTCGCTCCAGCCGGACTGCCGCGTCCCGGCGACCGCGCCACGCGCCCGGGCCACCAGTGCGCTGAGCCGTCCGAGGACGGCCGGGTCGGGGCCGGCGGACTGCAGGACCGACAGGTGGGTCGTCGCGCGCTGGTACAGCTCGACCAGCTCGTCGACCTCGGTTCCGGTCATCCGCCGCGGACGACGGGCGCGGACGGTGAGCTGCTCGAGCCGGGCCCACTCCGGCCGGTGCTGCGCGAGGAACGCGTCGAGGTCCACGAGAGGGCACACTAGGCCGGTGAGCACACCCTTGGTCACCGGAGAGGCCGTCGCGCTCGACGTGCAGACCGCCGGGCTGGCCTCGCGCCTGCTCGCCGGGCTGATCGACGGGGCGGTGCAACTGGCCCTGTTCGTCGGACTGGTCCTGCTCATCACCTTGACAGCCGGGGGGAGCTCGGGCGCGGCCATCGCGGCGCTGACAGTGATGTCCTACGCCCTCGCCGGGCTCGCCTACCCGGTGCTGTCGGAGACGCTGTGGCGCGGCCGGACACTCGGCAAGCTCGCCCTCGGTCTGCGTGTCGTCCGGGACGACGCCGGTCCGGTCGCGTTCCGGCAGGTGTTCGTCAGAGGGCTCATCGGCTTCGTCGTCGAGAAGCCCGGGGTGACGCTCGGCTCGGCTGCGGTGATCACGTCCCTTGCGCACCCGTCCGGCAAGCGGCTCGGCGACCTCGCCGCCGGGACGGTGGTCGTGCAGGAGCGGGTGGTCGCGCCCCGGGACCAGGAGGTGATGATGCCGCCGCCCCTGTTCGGTTGGGCCTCGACCCTCGACCTGTCGCGCCTGCCCGACGAGCTCGCTCTTGCGGTCCGCTCCTACCTCGCCCGGCGTACGGCGATGACGCCCGCCGCGCAGGAGGACCTCGCCCGGCGGCTCGCGACGCAGGTGGCGCAGGTCGTCACTCCTGCTGCGCCTGCTGGGACACCGGCGTGGGCGTACCTGTCCGCGGTGCTGGCCGAGCGCCGCCAGCGGGCACTGTCTCGCGGCGGCGGGCCGACTGCCCCGGCTTCACCGTCGCCGCGCAACCCGCCGCTCGCGGCCGAGGCAGCTCGCCCGGAGGCGCCGACGCGCCCGGTGGAACCGACGCGCCCGGTGGAGCCGCCGGCGCGGGGTGGGTTCGCGCCTCCCTTGTGAATTTTGGGGGCTCCGGCTCGTGCGTGGTCAGAGACCTCGAGACAAGCCCCGGAGGGACCTCACGGAACGGACCGACACGACGGCCCGAAAGCCCACGGACAGGGAGAGCACCTGTCCGCCAGCAGGGAAAAGCCGTGTCCGCCTACAGGGATGTTGAACTGTCCGCGGTCACCCGCCAGCCCCGAAGCCCAGACCTGCGGCCCAGGGTGTCAGTCCGGGTTGTGGTTGGTGACTGCGGCCGGCGGCTCAAGACCGCGGAGACGTGCACCGATGTCTTGCCGATCGCCCAGTCGGCCGGCGCATCTCGTGCGATGCAAGGACGTAGCCGCTCCGAGAGCGCCTACTTTCCGAAACCCCCACAAGACGTGGCAGCGTGACGGGGCCTTTGAGAACGTCGCAGGTCCCGACGCGTGGGCCCTCAGAGCGGCAGGTGCACAGCGGCAAACTGACAGTGACAGCAGATCGCGTGAGATCGAAAAATCCCTGTGAATGCTCGATTTTTGGTTGACAAATCGAATCTGAAGTCGATACATTAGACCCTTCACTAGGCGGGAGGTTCGATGCGCGCTCAGTCCAGCTCCGGAGGCGGACCTGCCGATGCCTACGCCCTGCCTGACTTGCAACGCGCGGCGCTGGCGGAGGTCAGGTTCGCGGATGCTGACTACGCCCGCGCTTATGCGCGTCGGGTGCGGGCGCGTTACGCGTTGAGTGAGCGGTGGGAGCAGGCCGCTGGTGGTCGTGACGACGTGATCCTGGAGCTCGCGGGGACGGGGAGGATCGGGCAGACCAGGGCCACCACGGAGCTGAGCGACGCGCGCCGCCTGGTGGAGGTGCTGCGCGGGACCCTTGCGCTGCTCGAGCAGGGCGCGGTGTTCGTGCCGACCGTGGAGCTGCTGCTGAGCCTGACCCGCCGGTGCACCGATGAGGTCGCGGCGGAGGTCGAGCGCAGGGTCCTGGCCCGGCTCGCCGCGGACAACACCACCGACCTGCGGCGGCTGCTGCGTGCGGTCGTGCTCCAGACCGAGGTGGACCTCGATCCTGATCTGGTCCGCGAGCGTGAGCAGCAGGCCCGGGACGACCGGAACGTGTGGGTCGCGCCCGGTGAGGACGGGATGGCGCAGATCGGGGCCACCGTGGACCAGCTCGTGGGGCAGCGCTGGTGCCTGGACTTCGAGGAGCTCGTCCGGGCCCAGGCCGCCTACGACCAGACCCACGGGGTCCAGCGGACCCGCAACCAGCGCCGCGCGGACGTGTTCGCCGCGCTGCCCGGCCGGCTGCTCGCGCTCCTTCGCGCCCAGACCCAGCAGACTCAGCAGACTCAGCATCGGAGCTGTCGGCACCGAACTGTCTGGCACCGAGCAGGCCGGCTCCGAACAGGCCGGCTCCGGGCAGGACCTGGCCCTCGGGACGGTGCTGCACGGGCTCCGGGTGCGAGACCCGCGCACGATCGTGGTGCACGTCCCGGTCACGACGCTGATCGACACCGACCACCGGTGCGGCTGGATCGACGGCCTCGGCCCCGTCACACCCCACCGCGCCCGGCTGCTGCTGCCCGCAGCGGGGTTGCGTCGGTTGCTCGTCGACGCCGACACCGGAACCCCGCTGCACCTGGACCCGCAGACCCTGCCGCCACCGGAGCTGTTCGACCCCGACGCCGACCCCGACGCCGATCCTGACCGTGATCAGGTGATCGCCGAGCAGATCCGCGCGCGGCTGCTGTCGCTGCTCGAACCGGTCGCCGTCCGTGAAGACGCCCTCGCCGGGCACGACCCCACCCGAGGGCTCAGCGAGTTCCTCCAGCTGCGCGACCAGACGTGCACCGGCCCAGGGTGCAGCATGCCCGCGCGGGCCTGCGACACCGACCACGAGACCCCGTGGCCCGACGGTCCGACGGCCTCGTGGAACCTCAGCAGCAAGAGCCGTCGCTGCCACCACGCCAAGCACCACACCTGGGCCACCGCACGGGACCTCGACACCCAGCAGCACCAGTGGCAGAGCCCCCTCGGGCACGTCTACCAACGCCCCGGTGTCTGGCAAGCACCCACCCCCCTGCCCTACGACACCGACCTCCCCACACCACGGCTGGTCCGCGACCAACCCGGGCCGGCCTTCGACGACAGCACCTGGAACGAACCACTGACACTGCCCGACCCCGCCACCCCCGAAGGGTCGGCGGAGCCGAAGCCGGAGCCTGAGCCGGAGCCGCCGACGCAAGGTGCGGACGACCCGCCGTTCTAGGAACGCGGGGCCGCAACGCGTGCGCCGCGCCAGCCGTTCGCGGGTTTGCGGCGTGCCGCGAATCGAGCCCGAAGACTCGCTGGGCTCGCTGTCTGAGTGCTTGACGGGCGTCCGCCAGCGAGTGGTCACAGTGCACAGAGCGCTTCAGCGGCACCGTCGCGGCGGCTGGACCCTCACCCACCCGCCGCTCGTCCACCCCACCCACCGGGCCGGGATCGACAGCAGCACCTGGCACCACGCAGCCCGACCGCTGGCCGGACGGGCAAGCACGGCGCGCACCACGCATCCCCCGTGGGCGATAGGTTCCCTTCGCGCAGGTGCGCGGACGTTGTGTGGAGAGGAGCCAGCATGGCAACGCTGCACATCGAGCACGCGATCACCGATCTCGCCACGTGGCTTGGTGCCTTCAACCGCTTTGCTGAGGCCCGCGCCAGCGCTGGCGTCCGGCGGACACGCGTGCACCAGCCCGTCGACGACGAGCACTACATCTACGTGCACCTGGACTTCGACGACGTGGCTGCTGCCACGGCCTTTCTCGGCTTCCTCCAGACCGTTGTGTGGGCGTCGGCTGACGCCTCACCAGGTCTTCAGGGGGCTCCCACTGGACGGGTTCTCACTGAGGTGACGCCGAGCTCCTGACACGCACCACCCGGTGCAGGTCAACAGGCGCGGGCACCCAAGGCCGCGCAGCCGCCGCCACCAGCAGGCCCGCTCCGGGTCCCGTGCGCCGGTGGCGACGTACGGCGCTTCACCACGGTCGGCGTCGCGTACTTCTCCACGAACGCGCGGTAGACCGCGACGATGGCCGGGTCCAGGCGAAGGTCGTTGTGGTAGGTCCCAGGGAACTGCCGGTTGTCCGCACCCTCCAGTCGTGGCGACTGCGCGTAGGTCGGACCGACGTACGCCGGGTCACCCGCACCGCTGCCGTCGTACACCGTCATCCACTTCGCGGGACCGTAGGTCTCGCCGGCGGCGTTGAGCCGGGCAAGCCAGGCGGTCCCGGCAGCGATCTCGTCGCAGGACACCACGTTGCCCTCCGACCCTGGCGGGCAGAAGGTCGTCCCGTGGTTGGCGCCGGCGATGCCGACGAAGGCGCGCAGGAGCGGGCGCAGCTCGCGGTGCACGCGCAGGGTCTCGCGGGCCAGGGTCACCCCGAGCGAGTGCCCGATGAGGATGAACTCCTTCGAGCCGGTGTAGGCCTGCACGAGGTGGATGAAGTGGTACAGGTCAGGGACGTTGACGTCGTCCTCGGTGATGTACGTCGTGCCGTCCTTGCCCTCGGCCTGGTGCTCGGCATCCCGTTGTGGGTTGGGGGTGAACAGCGCCGTGCCGTTGGAGCCGCCCAGTCCGGCGTAGGACAGGGCCCACAGCTCCTGGTCGGTCCACCCGGCGGCGCGGAAGTCGTCGCGCACGGGGTACCAGTCGGCGGCGTCGACGTTGTTGCCGTGCACGAAGATCACCGGGACGTGCTTGAGGGGGTAGCCCTTGCGGATGCCGCCCCACCCACCGACCCGCCACCCCCACTCGGTGTCCTTGAGGACCGGCACATCAGCGGCGAACTTCGCGGCCGCCGCCTTCTGGGGACGGGTGCGCGCCGGCTTGCCGGGATCGGCACTGGCCAGTGGCGCGAGGGCGAGCAGGAGCAGCAGGACGAGGAGCTTCCTCACGGCAGGACCACGTCCGCGAGCTGGGACCGCAGCACCTTCTTGTCGTACTTCCCGACGCTCGTCTTCGCCACCTCGTCGACGACGACGAGGTCGTCGGGCAGCCACCACTTGGCGATGCGTCCGGTGAGGAACTCCCGCAGCTCGTCCAAGGTCAACGGCGCGTTCAGGCTGGCGACCACCACCGGCCGTTCGTCCCACTTCAGCGATCGCACGCCGACGACGGCTGCTTCGCGAACGGCGGGATGAGCGAGGCAGGCGCCCTCGAGCTCGACGCTGGAGATCCACTCACCGCCGGACTTCACCAGGTCCTTGGACCGGTCGACGATCGTGAAGTACCCGTCCCGCTCCATCCGTGCCATGTCGCCGGTGCGCAACCAGCCGTCGTGGAACTTCTCCGGCGCCCCGCCCCAGTAGTCGGTCGCGACCCACGGCCCACGGCACTCGAGCTCACCGACGCTCTCGCCGTCCCAGGGCAGCGGATCGCCTGCCTCGTCGACGATCCGCGCCTCGAGCCCCGCGAAGATGGTGCCTGTGCGCGCACGCACCTCCCGCAGCGAGTCGGCGTCCAGACCAACGTGACGCCGGCGCGGACGGGACGTGCAAGCGACCGGGGAGGTCTCGGTCATCCCCCAGATCTGCAGGATCGAGATGCCCAGAGCGTCGTACGCCTCCATCAGGGCCCGGGGTGTGGCGGAGCCGCCGACGCCGAGGACCTTGAGCGACGGGAGCTCGGCGGCCAGCGGCAGCAGCCCGGTCCAGATCGTGGGAACACCAGCGGCCCAGGTCACCTCCTGCTCGTCGATGACGCGCGCGAGATGGGCCGGACTGGTGTCACTGCCGGCCAGCACGAGCTCCGCGCCGGTGAAGGGCGCGGCGTACGGCAGTCCCCAGCCGCACGCGTGGAACAGCGGGACGACCGGCAGGACCCGCTCCGCCTCGGACAGCCCCAGCGCGTCGACCATGCACGCCGCCATGGCATGCAGGTACGTCGACCGGTGGGTGTAGACGACCGCCTTCGGCATCCCCGTCGTGCCGCTGGTGTGGCACATCCCCGCCGGCATCTGTTCCGTCAGCTCCGGGAGAGCGGCACACGGCGCTGCCTCGGCGATCAGGTCCTCGGCCTCGAGAAGCCCTGGTAGTCCTGAGGTCTCGCCCTTGCCGAGGCGGACGAAGGTCCGCACGCTCGGTAGTGAGAGATCAGCCAGCCGGGGCACCAGGTCGTCGTCGACGAACAGCGCGGTGTCACCGGCGTCGGCGATGACGTGCTCGAGCTGGTCGGCGTGCAGCCGGATGTTGACCATGTGCAGCACCGCTCCCGCGAGGGGTACGGCGTAGTAGAGCTCGACGTGCCGGCTGGTGTTGTGGGCGAACGACCCGACGCGGTCCCCAGGGCGGACCCCGAGGTCCTGCAGCACCGTGACCAGCCGGAGCACGCGGTCCGCGAGGTCGCGGTAGCTGGTCCGTGTGGTGCCCGTCGGCAGCGCGTCGATGACGACGTTGTCGCCGTACACGGTGCGCATGCGGTCGAAGATGGTGGCGATGGTGAGCGGCTGACTGCCCATGTAGGTCATGGCGATCCCTCCTCCGGGAGCCCCAGGCCCAGCACCAGCAGCGCCGCGTCGCGCGGGACCCGCGGGTCGAGCCCGGTGAGGTCGCGGACGCGTCCGAGGCGGTAGCCGACGGTGTTGGCGTGGACCATCTCTCGCCGCGAGGTCTCCGGGATCGACCCGGTGTCGAGGTAGGTCTGCAGGGTGGCGAGCAGCACGCCACCGCTGTCCCGTCCGGTCACGGCGTCGAGCACCCGTCGGCGCAGGGCTCCAGCCACGCGCTCGTTGCCGAGCAGCAGCTGCTCCACGAGCAGGTCGTCCGGACCGAAGTGACCCTCGACGCGACCCTCGGCCAGCGCTGTCAGCAGCAGCCGCTCGACGTGCTGCACCTCTGCCAGCAGCGCGGTGCCGCAGGACGCCGGACGGCCCCAGCACGCCAGGTGCTCAGGGCGGTGCCGGAGCCCGTCCGCGCGGTGCGGGACCAGCAGGAGGACGCGGTCACCGCGGTGGCCACCGAGCGTCCCTGCTGGTGCAGCGGCCAGGACCTGGTCGATCCCGGCGGCGACTCCCTGGCCGGCGACGAGCACCGGGACGTAGGCGGGCGCGAGCACCGTGGAGAAGCGCAAGGAGACCGCCGCCACCTCGGACGGGTCCGTCGCGGTGAGCAGTGCCTCGACGAGCTCACGCCGTCGGGCGTCGACGTGCCGCAGCCGCTCGTGCGAGGCCGCGAGGTAGGCCTGCGCCAGCGCTGACGACGTGCGGTCGACGATGTCCATCCAGCGGGCGCCCAGGTCGGCGAGCAGCACCGTCTCGGTCGGGCCGACGGTGGCGCACATCGCCGTCCACGCCTCGCGCCCGGCGATCCGGTAAGCGTGCAGCACCGACTCCAGTGGCATGCCCATCGCCAGGCGCTGCCGGCCGGACTGCTCGAACACCTCGAGCTCCCGGGCGGTGAGCGACCGCGACTCGACGACGCAGGCGAGGAAGGTCGTGACCAGCCGCCGCGACACCGGCAGCACCTCGACGGCGAGCTGACCAGGCGTGAGCGCGGCGTACTCCTCGATCTCCTCGCGGTAGGCCACCCCCATCCGCTCGACGACGCCGTCGAGATCGGCCAGCACCCGCTCGGCGATGGCAGCGACGCCGTCGCTGCGGACCGCGCGCAGGCGGCTCATCCCTCGTGCTCCGCGAACCAGGACAGCAGCAGCCGGTTGACGTCGTCGGCGCGGTCGGTCGTGAGGATGTGGTTCGCCCCCTCGACGAGGACGAGCCGGGAGCCGGGAACGGCCGCCGCGATCTTCTCCCCGTTGGCGGGGACGACCAGGCGGTCCTGCGCACCGTGGACGACAAGGGTCGGGGGCCGGAGCCCGGGCAGCCGGTCATGGCCGTCCCACAGCGCCGTCCCGCCCTGCGCGGCGTACCCCTCGGGCCCGGCTGTCCCAGCCTCGCGCGCCGACCAGTCCTGCTCGATGAGCACCCGGTCGGTGCTCGGGTGGTAGTTGAACGGGATCGAGAACTCGCCGCGCTCCTGCGCCTCCATCCCCGCGCGTGCGGTGAGGAAGTCGATGACGTCCTGAGGAAGCACCCAGGACCGCGCGCCCGGATGGGTGGCCATGAGCGTGAGGGACCGGACCCGTTCTGGGTGGGTCAGGCCGAGCTCCTGGGCCATCAGCCCACCCATCGAGATCCCGACCACGTGGGCGCGGTCGACCCCGGCTGCGTCGAGCACGTCGAGCAGGTCCTGGGTCATGGCCTCGACGGTGTACGGCGCCCCGTCGACCAGGCCGGTCGCGCCGGCGCCCCGGTTGTCGACCGAGAGCACCCGGTGCTGCTGTGCGAGCACGGGGACTTGCCGGAACCAGGCGGCTGCGGGGTAGGCCAGCCCCATCACCAGCAGGACCGGGGAGCCCGATCCCTCGTCGTACCAGGCGACCCCGGCGTCCGTCCGGGACAGCACGGACATCAGGCGCCCTTGCGCGCGGCGAGCGCCGTACCGGTCGCGCCGGCGAGGACCTTGCCGATGCCCAGATGCGTGGCCAACGTGTCGTTGTCGAGGTCTGCCACGGCGCTGGTGTGCACGACCGTGCCGGTCTGCAGCAGGTTGGCGGTGTCGACGAGCGAGAGGCCGAAGGCGATGTTCTGCTCGACGAGCACCATGGTCACGCCGCTGTCCTTGACGACCTTGAGCACCTCACGCAGCTCGAGCTGGGCGACCGGGGACAGGCCGGCCGACGGCTCGTCGACCAGGATGAGCCGCGGCTCGTTGATGAGCGCACGAGCCACCGACAGGGAGGCCTGCTGGCCACCCGACATCGTTCCCGCGAGCTGGTCGCGCCGGTCCTTCAGGACCGGGAACCGGTCGAAGACGCTGTCCAGCGCCGGTCCGTAGCGCTTCTTGTCCTTGCGGCGCAGGGTGTAGGCCCCCAGGCGCAGGTTCTCCTCGACGGTCAGCTGCGGGAACACCTGTCGCCCCTGAGGTACGTGCCCCAGGCCCAGGCCGACCCGCTTCTCCGGCGAGAGCCGGGTGATGTCCTGCCCGTCGAGCAGGATCGAGCCGCTACGCGCAGCGACCGTCCCGCCGATCGTCTTCATCGTCACCGACTTGCCGGCGCCGTTGAGGCCGAAGACCCCGGCGATCGTTCCCTCCTCCACCGAGAAGGAGATGCCGTGGAGCACGGTCAGCGGGCCGAAGCCGGCCGTCACGTCGTGCAGTTCGAGCAGGCTCATGCCGACACCGCCTGTCCCAGGTAGGCCGTGACCACCTCGGGGCGGGTGACCACCTCGACGGGCTCGCCGTCGGCGATGACGCGACCGGCGTCCATGACGTAGAGCTCGTCGGCGACCCCGAGCACCAGCGGGATGTTGTGCTCGATGAGCAGGACGGTCCGGCCGAGCTGGTCGCGGATGTCCAGCAGGGTCGCGGCGAGGTCTTCCGCCGCGGCCGGGCTCATGCCGGCACTGGGCTCGTCGAGCATGACCAGCTCCGGGCTGGTGATCAGGCAGCAGCCGATCTCGACGATGCGCTGCTGGCCGTGGGAGAGCCGGCCGACGACGGTGTCGCGGAACCGCCCGAACCCGAGTCCGTCCATCGTCTGGTCGGCGCGCTCGCGCAGCTCGCGCTCGAGGGTCCGACTGGTGCCGATGGTGGTGAGCGCACTGGCCAGGGAGTAGGGCGCGCCGAGGTGCTGCGCCATGAGCAGGTTCTCGTAGACCGACAGCTGCTTGGCCAGGCCGATGAGCTGGAAGGTGCGGCCCATGCCGCGGGCCGTGCGCAGGTGGGCCGGCAGGTCGCTGATGTCCTCGCCGAGGAAGGACACGCGGCCGCTGTCCGGGGTCAGCGCCCCGGTGACGGCGTTGAACAGCGTGGTCTTGCCGGCACCGTTCGGACCCATCAACCCGACGATGGTGCCGCGGTCGACGCGCAGCCCCGCGCCGTCGACGGCCTGCAGCCCGCCGAAGCGGACGCTGACGTCCGACACCTCGAGCACCGCGGTCCCCGGTCGCGCCTTCAGGGGTTCGGGACCGGCAGACATCCGGCCCAGCGACGGCAGGCTCGGTCGGGTCGGCGGAAGGGGCGGCAGGCCGCCCTTCTTGCGCAGCCGGTCCTCCCTCGCCTCCCTGACCGCACCGGCCAGGCCGGTCGGGTGCCTGCTGATCGTGTACATCAGCAGCGCGCCGTTCAGGACGAGGTCGTAGCCGCGGATGCCCGTGCCGAAGATCGCGATGAGGACGCTGGGCAGCAGGGTGGCGAAGAACGCCGCCCCGACGACGCCGGCCCGGCTGCCCAGACCACCGATGACCACGACCACGACGAGCAGGAGCGACTGCTCGTACTTGAACAGCGTGCCACTGACGGTGCCGTACGCCGTACCGAGGATCGCGCCACTCACGCCGGCCATGGCGCCGGACAGCGTGAACGCGAGCAGTTTGGTGCGCGCCACGTCGACGCCGAACGACGCCGCGACCTTCTCGTCGGCCTTCACGGCTTGGAACGCGCGACCGAACCGGCTGCGGGTGAGGTTGACGTCGATCTGCCACACCAGCACGAGGACGACCAGCGCGATGGACAGGAAGTCGGCGTTGCTGGCGATGGCGTGCGTCCCGACGTACGGGCGGGGAGCGGTCTTGCCCGCGGAGCCACCGCCGATCGCGTCGATGCGGAACAGCGACTGGTAGGCGGCGTAGGCGACGCCGATCGTGACGACGGCGAGGTAGAGCCCGCGCAACCGCAGCGCCGGCAAGCCCACCACGAAGGCGACGACCGCGCCGGCGACCGCCGACAGCAGCAGTCCGACGACCCACGGGAGGCGGAAGTCGTTGACGCCCGTGACGATGCCGGTGGTGAAGGCTCCGACGCCGACGAAGGCGTACTGCCCCAGGCTGATCTGCCCGGCGTAGCCGGTGAGGACGTTGAGCGACAGACCGGCGATGGCGAACGACGCGGCTGCGCACAGCCGCAGGGCGTTGACGTCCGACAGCAGCGCAGTGCGGCCGAGCAGCGGCGGCAGGACAGCCACCAGGACGAGGGCGACGACGATGCCTGGGACGGGGAGGCTGATGCGACGCGGCACGGAGGCGGTCACGGCGGTCATGCCGTCACCTGCACGGGAGCGGGCTGAGCGAAGCGCTTGCGCAGCTCCGGTGCGAAGGCGCGGCTCAGCAGGGCGATCAGGACAGCGGCGAGCAGCAGCAGGTAGCGCTCGCCCGGGACGTCGAGGCTCAGGTAGCGCTGCTCGACGGCCTCCGCGATCCCCAGCCCGAGAGCACCGAGCACCGCGCCGGGCAGCGAGTCGAGGCCACCGATGACCGCCGCCGCGAGCCCGAACACGAAGAACTCGCTCGCGAAGCCGGGAGTGATCAGGCCGACGGTCGGCTCGGCCAGCAGGGCGGCCAGGCCGGACAGGGCACCACCGAGCCCCCACACGACCAGCGACACCCGGGACAGCGGCACACCGACCAGACGGACCGCGTCCGGGTCTTGCGCTGCGGCGAGGATCCCGAGACCGAAGTCCGTACGGCGGAGCACGCGCTGCAGCCCGAAGCCGAGCGCGACCGCGATGAGCACCGCGAGCACCTGGTGCGGGTAGACGACCACGCCGAAGACCTCAGTGCCGCGGGTGAAGGGGTTGTCCAGGACCTTGCCGCTGTCACCCACGTAGATGATCTCGAGCGAGACCAGGGCCAGCGTGAAGCCGACGGTCGCGACGGCCGTCGAGACGGGGTCGGAGGAGATCATGCGGCGCACCACGAGGAACTCGAAGCCGCCGCCCAGGGCAGCAGCCACGACGATCGCGACCAACGCCCCGACGATCCACGGCGCCCCGAGGTCGTTGACGACGACGTACGCCGCGAGCAGGGCCGCCGTGCCGATCTCGCCCTGCGCGAAGTTCAGGACCCCGCTGCCGCGGTAGACCAGCACGATGCCGACCGCGAACAGCGCGTAGATCCCCCCGGCGATGAGACCGAGGACGAGGACCTGACCCATCAGGGCCGCCCGACGCAGGCCTGGGTGTTGCGCCAGTTGATCTTCCCGGAGGGCGCGGCGTAGGTCTGCATGAAGTTCAGGGCCTCGGCGCCGTGGTGGCCGTCCCCCTTGGTGAAGTCGATGAGGCACGCGCTGCTGGTTGGCACCTTCTTGTAGCTCTGCAGCGTGTCGACGAAGCGGTTGCGGGTGCAGTCCTTGCCGCAGTCGAGCAGCTGGGCATACAGCGCCTTCTGCGCGGTCCAGTTGAGGAACAGCAGGTCACCGCCGAGCCCCTTGAGGTCGGCGTTCGGGCGGTACTTCGCGTACTGCGCCTCGAAGAGCTTGACGTCGTCGGCGTACTTCGAGAACGGCCCGGTGTAGTCGCCGTTGGAGTAGGCCGGGTACATCGCGACGCCGTCGAGCTTGGGGCTCATCGCGTCCTGGTCGAGGGTCTGCGAGGTGAGGTTGAACGGGAACATCAGGTAGTTGGGGCTGTAGTTCTGCCGCTTCGCCTGGGTGATGAACTCCGTGCTGTTCAAGGCGTTCTCCCAGAGGAAGACGACCTCGGCGCCGGCGTTCTTCATGTCCAGGATGTCCTGGGTGTAGTTGTGCTTCTTGTCCGCGACCTTGTTGTCGGCGACCGGCTTGAGGCCCTGACCGGCGAGCATGCTCTTGAAGGTGTCGGCGCCCGGCTTCCAGTTGGCGCTGTCGCGCTCGACGACCCCGACCTTCTTGCCCTTGAACGTGCTGAGGTACAGCTGGCCGAAGCCCTCGCCCATTCGCTCGACGCTGGGCAGCTCGGTGAAGGAGTACTTCAGCCCCTTGCTGCCCTGCTCGGTGGCGGTGTGGTGCAGGTAGAGCATGTGGTTGGTCTCGGCCCAGTTGCGGACCGCCGGGATCTGGTCGAACCCGATGCCACCGAGCAGCATGAAGATGCCCTTGGCCTTGCACGCGGTTGCCGCCTGGACCGCGGTGTCGGGCGAGTAGTTGTCGTTCTCGTAGGTGACGGTGACCTTGCGGCCGTAGATCCCGCCGTTGTCGTTGACTGCGGACCAGAAGACGTTGAAGTCCGCGTCGGTGGTGTTGAACGCCGCGCCGTAGGTGAGGGCAGCGTGCGCGCACATCGTGATCGACGTGGGGGTGATGCCGATCTTGTCCTCGGCGGGGGTGAACAGCGTGCTGCGGGTCGGGGCAGCCCCGGTCGAGCCCCCTGACCCGGCGCCGGTGGTGCCGGAGCCGCCGCTCGTGACGGGACCACCGGCGCCGCTCGAGCCCGACCCGCTGGTGCCACTGCTTCCCGACGTGCCGCCGCCGGATGTCCCTGAGCTCCCCGTTCCACCCGTCGTACCGCCGGGGGTGATGGTGCCTGCCGACGTGCCCCCCGCGGGGGTGCTTCCCGTCGTCCCCGTGGTCCCCGACGTCGTGCCGGAGGTCCCCGAGGTCGTCCCCGCGCTGCCCGTCGTGCCACCGTCGACCTGGCCGAGCGAGGTGGGCGCGGGGGCGGACGAGCAGGCGGCGAGACCGACGGCGAGCAGGAGGCCGGCGGCGACCCGCTGGCGACGGGCATGAGTCATGGGTGTTGCTCCTGAGTGACTGCGAGGTGGCAGCGGTGGTGGCACGTGGGTGTGCCCTGTGAAGTACGCCACAGAATGCCTTGTCACCTGCACAGCGACCCGGTGAATCTCACAACCAATTGTTGTGAGTTCCACAAACGCTAGCCCAGCCAGGTCACCAGCTGCGCCGACTCCGTGCTCCCCCAGCCCAGCTGAAGGTGGTTGTCCCCCGTCACCGTCGTCACCCCGCCCACCGTGCCGAAGCCGGTGGTGCTCTCGCACGAGGCGCGGAAGACCAGCCCGTCCGAGGGTCCGGTGTTCTCGTTGTAGACGTAGGGCAGCGAGGGGTTGCCGCCGCAGAGCAGGTACGACGTCACGGCGCTCGGGACCCCGGCGATGCGGATCGTGTCGACCAACGAGCCCTGGTTGATCGCTGCCGTGATGCCCGGGCTGTAGGACGTGTAGCCCCACCCGCCGTTGTAGACGGTGTACCAGTCCTGGGTGGCGGTATCGAGGCCGTAGGTGCCGTCCCAGCGCTTGAGCATCTGTCGCTGCCCCGGGAAGGTGTTCTGCGATCCGGTGCCGGTGTAGGTCAGCTCGGTGTGGCTGTAGGTGATGCCGTAGCAGACGTAGCTGGTCACCGCCGCCGGCCCGTTCAGCGAGCCACCGCACTCCGGGTAGATGAGGATCGCCCCCGGTGCGCCGTGCCGCCAGGCGTAGTCGAGCCCGTTGTTGGCGTTGCCGATCAGCACCAGCTTGCGGACGTCGCCCTGATAGACCCGGCCCCAGCTCGGCTTGACGCTGCTGACGTAGGCGCGCGCCGGGAAGCCGCCCTTGCTCCACGCGACCAGGTCGACCTTGGTCACCCCGAGCTTGGCCTTGATGACGCCGATCGCGTCAGCCACCAGCTGCGCCTGCACCAGGTTGTCGCCCTGCTTGTGCGGGAAACCGATCGCGAAGACCTTGTAGCCGCGGGTGTCGAGGTACTGCATGAGGCCGGTGCTCGGACAGCTGGTCTGACCGCAGCCGCTGGGCGTCTCGTTCGGGTTGGCCCACTCCCGGTCGGCGTTGTCGTTGGCGCCGTGCACGAGAAGGATCGGCGTTGCCTTGGTGCCGGTCTGCCACTTCGGCGCGCTGTACAGCAGGAAGGTGTTGCTCCGCGGCTGCGTGACGTTGTTGAAGTACGTCAGGCGCAGCCCCTCCTGGTTGCCCCGGCCGTCCGGCGGATACGCCTCCTGCGGGAAGCTCGCGTCGGTGTCGTGGTAGCGCTCCACCTTCGCCCAGCCGTTCGCGGGGCTGGAGAACGTCGCGTCCAGCACCGTCGTCCCCGCCGCGCTGGCGGTCGTTGCGGGTACGGCGAGCAGGCTGGCGAGCAGGGCGAGCGGCACGAGCAGTCGGCGCATCGGGGTCTCCGTCCGTGGGGGATGTCGCGCCGGACGGTCCTCCGCCGGTAACGCCAGCGGAACAGTGCAACCCCTCGGGTTTGTGCGCCGCCGCTGTGCGAGTCACAACCCGGAAGGCCGGCCCCGACGAGCGGGACCGGCCTTCCGGCGTACGTGCCCTGGACGGACAGGCGAAGATCAGTAGCGGTAGTGGTCGCTCTTGTAGGGGCCGCTGACGTCGACGCCGATGTACTCCGCCTGGTCCTTGCGCAGCTCGGTGAGCTTCACGCCGAGGGAGTCCAGGTGCAGGCGCGCGACCTTCTCGTCGAGGAACTTCGGCAGGACGTAGACGCCCAGCGGGTAGTCCTCGGTCTTGGTCCACAGCTCGATCTGCGCGAGGACCTGGTTGGTGAACGACGCGCTCATGACGAACGACGGGTGGCCGGTCGCGTTGCCGAGGTTCAGCAGGCGTCCCTCGCTGAGCAGGATGATGCTGTGGCCGTCCGGGAACACCCACTCGTCGACCTGCGGCTTGATGTTGTTGCGCACGATGCCGGGGGTCTTCGTCAGGCCGGCGACGTCGATCTCGTTGTCGAAGTGGCCGATGTTGCCGACGATCGCCTGGTGCTTCATCTTGGCCATGTCCTCGGCCATGATGATGTCCTTGTTGCCGGTGGTCGTGATGAAGACGTCAGCCGTCCCGATGACGTCCTCGAGGCGCGCGACCTGGTAGCCCTGCATCGAGGCCTGCAGCGCGCAGATCGGGTCGATCTCGGTGACGATGACGCGGGCGCCCTGGGCGCGCAGCGACTCCGCGGAGCCCTTGCCGACGTCGCCGAAGCCGCAGACGACGGCGGTCTTGCCGGCGAGCATGACGTCGGTCGCGCGGTTGATGCCGTCGACGAGGGAGTGGCGGCAGCCGTAGAGGTTGTCGAACTTGCTCTTGGTCACCGAGTCGTTGACGTTGATGGCCGGGAACAGCAGCGTGCCGGCCTTGAAGAACTCGTACAGGCGCATGACGCCGGTCGTGGTCTCCTCGGTGACGCCCTTGATGCCGGCGGCGATCTTGGTGTAGCGCTGCGGGTCCTCGGCGAGCGAGCGGCGCAGGGTGTCGAGGATGACGGCGTACTCCTCGGAGTCCTCCGGACCGGCGCTCGGCACGACGCCGGCGGCCTCGAACTGCACGCCCTTGTGGATCAGCAGCGTCACGTCGCCACCGTCGTCGAGGATCATGTTGGGCGCCTTGCCCTCGGGCCAGGCCACGGCCTGCTCGGTGCACCACCAGTACTCCGGGAGCGTCTCGCCCTTCCAGGCGAACACGGGGACACCCGCAGGGGCGTCGACGGTGCCGTTCGGGCCGACGGCCACAGCGGCTGCCGCGTGGTCCTGGGTCGAGAAGATGTTGCAGGAGACCCAGCGGACCTCCGCGCCGAGCTCGACGAGCGTCTCGATGAGCACCGCGGTCTGGATCGTCATGTGCAGCGAGCCGATGATGCGCGCGCCGGCGAGCGGCTTGCTCTCACCGAACTCCTTGCGCATGGCCATCAGGCCCGGCATCTCGTGCTCGGCGAGGCGGATCTCCTTGCGGCCGAACTCGGCCAGGGACAGGTCGGCGACCCTGAAGTCCTGCGGGGAGGAGAGTGCAGCGTCGTGCGTGGTCATGGGAGGTTCCTTAGGTGAGGTGGGTCGGCTACTGGTGGAGCAGGTGCTGGTGCTTGTCCTGCTCGAAGGCCAGCCAGTCGGCTTCGGTCTCCGGGCCGGTCAGGCCGGGCGGTGCGGTCGGGGTGCTGTCGAACCAGTCGTCGAGAGCCGCGCTGAGCTCCGGCTCGCGGCGCAGGCGCAGGGCGAAGCCGACGTCACCGAGCTCGAGGCCGTGCGTCTCGAGCAGCGACCGCAGGGTGCGCAGCCGCTGGAGCTGCGCCGGGCCGTAGAGGCGGTACCCCGCCGCGGACCGGGTCGGCTCCACGAGACCGAGCTGCTCGACGTAACGCAGCATGCGCGGCGACCAGCCTGTGGTCGTCGCGGCCTCGTGGATGGTGAGCGTCATTGCTCATCAGCCTAACAGGCCTCTGTCAGAGCTGCACGTCGCAAGGCGTGATCCCTGACACGGTCATGTCAGAGTCGCGAGCGTGGCCGGACCCGGCCCCGCACGGCTGAGCAGCACGTCGCCGGCCACGTGCAGCACCGACCCCGCCCCCGTGTCCGGGTCCGTGACCTCGTAGCACTCGACGTCGCGCTCAGCCCACGCCACTCGGGCCCACTCCCGCCGCACGGTGCGCACCGCGCCGACCGGCTCCGTCACCTCGACCAGCGCCAGCCGTCGCCGCTCCCCCACTCCCATCGCGAGGTGCCGGGCCAACGCGACGTCGTACGCCGGGCTGCTGCCCGTGAACCCCGACGCTGCAGCCGATCCCGGTTCCTCACCGCGCACCCACTCGGCCACGCCACCGACGACACCACCCCGGACGACCCATCCGTCGTGGACCACCTCGAGCAGTCCCGTGTCGAGCTCGAGGACGATCCGGTCGGCGCCGCGCTCCCGACGTACCTCCCGTCCACCACCGAGAAGGACTCCACCTGGTCGCCGACCTGGTAGGTCCCCCTCATGCGCGCCAGGTCGACAGGTAGCGCTCCTGCTCCACGGTCAGCGGCTCGAGCACCACGCCCATCGCGGCGAGCTTGGTGCGCGCCACCTCCGCGTCGATCTCCGGAGGTACGTCGTGGACGCCCGGCTTCAGCGTCCGCCCGTGCAGCCACTCCACCGTCAGGGCCTGTACGGCGAAGCTCACGTCCATGACGGAGGCGGGGTGCCCCTCGGCAGCGGCGAGGTTGGCCAGCCGTCCCTCGGCGACGAGCAGCAGCTGACGGCCGTCGGGCAGCAGGTAGCTGTCGACGTGCGGTCGGACCCGTCGATGCACCTCGACGGCCGCCGCGGCCAGCCCGACCACGTCGACCTCCACGTCGAAGTGACCGGCGTTCGCGAGAACCGCTCCGTCCTTCATCACCGCGAAGTGCTCCGGCCGCAGGACGTCGCGGTTGCCCGTTGCCGTGACGAAGACGTCGCCGACCGGGGCCGCGTCGACGAGCGGGAGCACCCGGTGCCCGGCCAGGACGGCCTCGAGCGCGCGACCCGGGTCGCACTCGACGACGATGACGTGCGCGCCCAGACCCCGTGCCCGGTCGGCGATCCCGTGGCCGCACGCCCCGTAGCCGGCCACGACGACCGTCGTGCCGGCGAGCAGCACACCGGTGGAGCGAACCACGGCGTCGAGCGTCGACTGCCCGGTGCCGTGCTGGTTGGCGACCAGGCGCTGCACCGCGGTGTCGTTCACCGCGACCATCGGCAGCTTCAGCGCGCCGTCTGCTGCCATCTGCCGCAGCCGCAGCACACCGGTCGTCGTCTCCTCGATGCCGGCCTGCACGCCCCGCCGCAGCGACGGGGCTGGCGTGCAGAAGGCTCACCAGGTCGCAGCCGTCGTCCAGCACCAGGTGGGGCTTGGCCGCGAGGACCGCGCGCAGGTGTCCGGCGTACCCGTTCCGGTCGACGCCGTGCCGGGCATGCACCCCGACCCCCTCGGCGGCGAGCGCAGCGGCGATGTCGTCCTGGGTGGACAGCGGGTTGCTGGCGGCCAGGTGCACGGCAGCGCCTCCGGCGGTGAGCGTGCGGACCAGCGCCGCCGTCTCCGGGGTGACGTGCATGCAGGCGGCGACGGTGAGGTCGGTCAGCGGGCGCTCCGCCGCGAAGCGCTCGCGCAGCAGGCCCAGCACCGGCATCGACCGCTCGGCCCACGCCACCCGCCGCGCACCCTGGTCGGCGAGGGTCAGGTCGGCCACGTCGCTCACCCGGTGCACACTACGGCGCATGACCGCCCCCGAGATCGACGTCGCGACCGTGTTCGCCGAGGGGCAGGGGTTCCTGCGCACCCTCGGGCCGACCCTCGTCGAGGCCACCACCGACCGCGCCGTCCTGCGACTGGACGCCGGACCTGAGCTGCACAACCACCTCGGCGGTCCGCACGCCGCCGCGCTGTTCGGGCTCGGGGAGCTCGCGGCGTTCGCCCTGCTGCTCAAGGCGTTCGGCGACCTGGTGCAGGACGGCGGCGTGCCGCTCATCAAGGGCGCCTCGGTGGAGTACCAGGCCCTCACCGTCGGGCCGGTGCTGGCGACCGCCCGGCTGGCCGACGAGCCTCAACCGGTGCGCGAGCGCTTCGCCGAGCGCGGGTCGGCGTCGTTCGACGTCGAGGTGGTGTTCCGCCTCGAGGCCGGCGACGCGCAGACCGCCGTGATGCGACCGCGGATGACGATCAAGCGGTTCTAGGGCGTCCCGCCACGGTCGAGGTCGGGCTCGAGGTACATCTGCCGGGCCAGCGGCTCGACCGCGCGCACCCGCACCTCGGCCTCGTCGATGGCGCGAGCGACGGCGGGTAGCGAAAGCCCTGGCGCAACGGCGATCTTGGCGGCGACGAGCAGCTCCTCCGGCCCGAGGTGCATCGTCTTGAGGTGGATGACCCGGAGCACCGAGGTCCCGTCGACCAGCGCCGAGCGGATCGCGACGACCGAGGCCTTCGACGCCGACTCGCCGATGAGCAGGCCCTTCATCTCGACCGCCAGCACGATGGCGACGACGCCGAGCAGGATGCCGATGGCCAGGGTGCCGATGCCGTCCCAGACCGGGTCGTCGGTGGCCAGCGCCAGGCCGACGCCGCCGAGCGCGAGCACCAGCCCGATCAGGGCGGCGAAGTCCTCGAGCAGCACGACGGGCAGCTCAGGGGTCTTGGCCCGTCGGATGAACTGCACCCACGTCATCTCGCCCTTGAGCGGCCGCGACTCGCGGATCGCCGTGCGGAACGAGAAGCCCTCCGCGACGATCGCGAACAGCAGGATGCCGATCGCGATCGACGGGGTGTCGAGGTCCTCCGGGTGACCGATCTTGTGGATGCCCTCGTAGACCGCGAACAGCGACCCGACGCTGAACAGCACCAGCGCGACGACGAACGAGTAGAAGTAGCGCTCCCGGCCGAAGCCGAACGGGTGCGCCTCGTCGGCCTCGCGGGCCGCCCGCTTGCCGCCGACCAGCAGGAGCACCTGGTTGCCGGAGTCGGCCACGCTGTGCACGCTCTCGGCGAGCATCGACGACGAGCTGGTCAGCAGGAAGCCGACGAACTTCGCCACCGCGATGGACAGGTTCGCGGCCAGCGCCGCGAGGATCGCCTTGCTGCCACTGCCGGGAGCGCTCATCGGCTCAGGGCTCCCTTCAGCTCGGTGATCGCCTCGACGGGGGTCGGGTCGATGCCCTGGGCCAGGGCGAGGTAGGTCGAGGCCCAGTCACCGACCGCGATGAGCGAGGCGATCCGCTGGAACGGCGAGAGCCCCTCCGCGACGCAGCTCGCTGACCTCGACGCCGCGCTGGCGCGCGAGGTCGCGACAGACGAGGGCGCGGCGCGCGACGGCCGGGTGCTCCTCGGTGTCGCGCAGCAGCACCAGGTGCATCCGGGTGCGCTCTGCCGACTCGTCGGGGTCGGCGAAGATGTCGCGTGGCCCACCGGCGAACGGCCCGTCGAGCGCGACGACCTGGTTGTGCCCGGCCTCGGGCAGGACGCCCCAGGCTGCGGGCACCTGAGCGTTCTCGTTGAGCTGGCAGGCGAAGCGGTACGCCGCGACGCCGGCCAGGGGCGAGCTGCCCCACACCACGGGGACGCGGTCGAGCAGCGACAGCCCCAGCGTCTTGCCCGGGTTGAGGACGGTGTCGGCGTCGGGGCGGTTGCGGGCGGCGAGCTGCTCGAGCAGCACCGCGGTCGCCTCGACGTCCTCACGGCTGCAGCTACAGCAGCCCCAGCGCGTCGGCGGCGACGACCAGCGGCGTCGACAGAGCGAACACCGAGGCACGGGGTTGCCGGCCCTGGGTGACCGGGACGAACAGAGCGCGTCCCCGCAGGGCCAGCGCCTCCACCGGCGAACCCGCAGCGCCGACCACGAGCAGTCGGCAGCCCCGGCGTACGGCCTCGTCCAGGGCGGAGAGGGTCTCCTCGGTGCTGCCGCTGCAGGACACGGCGATCACCAGGTCCGCCGCACCGACCCAGGTCGGCAGCCCGTGGCCGCGGTGGCTGAGCACCGGCACGGGGCACGCCGGTCCGGCCACGGCGGCCAGCACGTCACCGGCGATGCCGGACCCGCCCATGCCGAGGACGACGACCGCGCGCGGCCGGTCCTCGTCGCGCAGCCGCTCGACGCCCGCCTCGATGCTGAGCGCCGCGGCCTCACGCACCTGAGCGGCGGCCGACGCCACGGCGGGCAGCATCTGGCCCGGGTCCGCGGTCTGCAGGTCCGACGGGCTGTCCAGCAGCAGGTCGGGATCCATCAGGAGGGCTTGCGCGCCTCGTCGACGAGCAGGGTCGGGATGCCGTCGCGGATCGGGTAGGCCAGGCCGCAACCGGTGCACACCAGCTCGCTGGCCTTCTCGTCGTGGGTCAGCGGCGCCTTGCAGTCGGGGCAGGCGAGGATCTCGAGCAGAGCGGCGTCAAGCGTCATGGCCGTCAATCTAGCCGCGGATGAGGGCGAGCACCTCGTCACGCACTGCCGCCATGGTGCCCGCGGCGGGTGCTTCGACGTTCAGGCGCAGCAGCGGCTCGGTGTTGGAGGCCCGCACGTTGAACCACGCTCCCTCGCCAAGGTCGACGGTCAGCCCGTCGAGCTCGTCCATCGGCTTCCCGGCGTACGCGCTCTTGATCGCCGCCACGCGGGCGGTCTGGTCGTCGACCGTGCTGTTGATCTCGCCCGACGCGGCGTAGCGGTCGTACGTCGACAGCAGGCCGGAGAGCGGCCCGTCGGTGTGGCCGAGCGCGGCGATCGTGTGCAGCGCCGCGAGCATGCCGGAGTCGGCGTTCCAGAAGTCGCGGAAGTAGAAGTGCCCGGAGTGCTCGCCGCCGAAGACCGCGTCGTGCTCGGCCATCTTGGCCTTGATGAAGCTGTGCCCGACGCGCGTGCGCACCGGCGTGCCGCCGTGCTCGGCGATGACCTCGGGCACGCTGCGCGAGGTGATGAGGTTGTGGATCACCGCAGAGCCAGGGGCCCGCTTCAGCTCGCGAGCGGCGATGAGGGCGGTGAGCGTCGAGGGGCTGACGATCTCGCCACGCTCGTCGACGACGAAGCACCGGTCGGCGTCGCCGTCGAAGGCCAGGCCGAGGTCGGCGCCCTCGGCGAGGACCCGCGCCTGCAGGTCGCGCAGGTTCTCCGGGTCGATCGGGTTGGCCTCGTGGTTGGGGAAGCTGCCGTCGAGGGCGAAGTACATCTCGGTCACGTCCAGCGGCAGGCCGGCGAAGGTGGTCGGCACGGTGTGGCCGCCCATGCCGTTGCCGGCATCCACGACGACCTTCAGCGGGCGGATGCCCTCGAGGTCCGGGACGAGCTGCTTCATGTACGCCGCGTAGCCCGCCAGCACGTCCTGCTGGGTGACCGTGCCGGCGTGCGTCTCGACCGGGATGCCCTCGACGAGGAAGCGCTCGGCCTCGGCCCGGATCTCCGCCAGGCCGCTCTCCTGCCCCACCGGCTTGGCACCGGCCAGGCAGAGCTTGATGCCGTTGTACTTGGCAGGGTTGTGACTCGCGGTGAACATCGCGCCGGGCATCCCCATCGACCCGGCGGCGTAGTAGAGCAGGTCGGTGGAGCCCAGTCCCGACTCCACGACGTCCACGCCCTGCGCGGTCACGCCCTCGGCGAACGCGGTGCTGATCTCGATGCCGCTGTCGCGCATGTCGCGTGCGGTCACGATGCACGGCGCCTTCACGAACCGCGCGAACGCAGCGCCCAGCGCGCGGGCGATCTGCGGGTCCAGCTCGTCGGGCACGACACCGCGGACGTCGTACGCCTTGACGATGTTCGAGAGGTCAGGTTTCGAGAGGTCAGGTTTCGACAGGTCAGGTTTCGGTGCGGACGTCTCAGGCTCGGTCACGCTGCCGAGGCTAGCGGCCGCGGCTTACCGGCTGGTGCTCAGGGCTTGATCTTCTGCGCCTTGCGCAGGACGTCGCTGACGTCGAGGCCGGTGCCGGCCTCGGTCCACGTCTTGGTCTCGCAGGCGTGGCAGGAGCTGAAGTCGACGACCGAGCCGTCGGTCAGGGTCATGGTGATGTGGGTGACCCGGGTGCTGGCACAGGTGCCGCAGGTGGCGAGCTGGCTGGTGGGGGTGGTCACGAGCGACATGGGGGAAGTCTCCTGAGCAGTCCGGCTCTTGCTGACGGGTGTCTTGAGAGCCTTTCGGAGCAACCGCCAGATCCCTTGAGCATCAGGCGTGTCCGGGGCAAATCGGACAAAGGGGACGGTCAGGTGACTGCGGAGGCCGCTCACCCGGGGGTGGGGACGGCCCGCAGGTGCCCCCTGCGCCCCGCGACCTCGACCGGCGCCCTGGAGGCTCCGGCCCGCTCTGCGGCCGGACGTGCCGCTTCGCGTACGGCGTCGGCGAGCGCCTCGAGGTCGTCGCTCGAGCGCGCCCGCGTCTGCGCCGGGTCGGGGTCGTGGCGCACGACCTCCCAGCCTCGGGGAGCGGTCAGCCGGTGCCCGTGCGTCTCGCACAGGTCGTAGGTGTGGGGCTCGGCGAACATCGCCAACGGACCGACCACCGCGGTGGAGTCGGCGTAGACGTAGGTCAGGGTCGCGACAGCAGGCAGCGCGCAGGCAGTGCGGGAGCAACGCCGGACAGGACTCACGCCGCTGGACGCTAGCCGCCCGCGGGCCTGACCACCATCACAACGGCCTGTGACGCGCCGCGCAGGTCACCGGACGTGGCAGGCTCGGGCGCGTGACGGAGGGGACGGAGCGCGCAGCAGGACCGGGGCGGCGCCGGGACCGGCACGGTCGCGGGCTGCGGGGGCGCCTGGTCCCGCCCACCGCTGACGTGGCAGGACGCAGAGTCCGGATCCCGGTGTGGAGCTCACGATCGGACCGGTTCGACGAGCTGGTACGCGATGCCATCGCGTCGCTCGAGCGCCGGTGGTCCGCAGAGCTGAGCGAGGTGGAGTTCGCGGTCGAGGACGTCCCGCCGCCGGAGACGGGGTCCGAGGCGGGGGTGGTGGCCGACGAGACCGCCGGGGGGCCGGTGCCCCTCGGACGCCTGCTGCCCGCGGGAGCGGGGGCCCCGGCGCGGGTGGTGGTCTACCGACGGCCGCTGGAGGCCCGCGGGCACGGCCGGCACGACCTCGCGGACCTGGTGCACGAGGTGGTCGTCGACCAGGTGGCGCAGCTGCTCGGGCTCGACCCCGACGTCGTGGACCCGCCGGCCTGACCTCAGGAGCCGAGCGAGCGGTTCTCCACGACGACCGGGCGGACGACGAGCTCGGCCGGTCCCTGCAGGTCCAGCAGCGTGCTGAGCGGCCCCCGGGCGCCGCGCTCGCGCAGGTAACGAGCGGCGTAGACCGGCCCGGACCCGTCGTCCGGGCGCACCTGCACGGCCAGCTTCGTCTCGGTGCCGGGTGGGTAGAGGGTCGAGAGCTTGTAAGAGACCGTCCGCCCGGCGGGGATCTGGACCCGTCGGGCCGTCGGCAGGGCGCCGCGCGTGCCGACCACGCGGATCGGACGGATCACCACCGACGCCGCCCCGTCCAGAGCGCTCAGGATCAGCGTGCTCTCGGTCGGCCGGTTGATGACCAGGTCGGTCAGCAGTGCCGGACCCGACAGCGACGTGGAGCCTCCGGTGAAGGCGAACTCCCGGATCCCCCCGGTCTGCCGGTCCTGCACGAACCCGCCCGCCACCACTGGCCCACCAGTGCTCGTGACGACCGCCGCCAGCGCGCTGTCGGCCGCCAACGGGTCGATCCTCAGCGTCGTGGTCTGTCCCGCCGGCACCGTCACGCCGCTGAGCTTGGTGGGCACGAACTGGCCGTCCACCGTGGTCACCTGGACGTCGACCACGACGTCGTCCGTGCCGGGGTTGCCGACGATGAGGGCCCTGGTGCCCGGTCCCTGCGGGATGCCCGGGACGACGACCCGCGACGACGGCGCCGTCGAGATGGGCACCCAGTCGACGCCCTGGGGCACGGTGCCGTCGAGCTTGCCGTAGCGCAGCCCGGCGGCGAAGCGACCCCGGCGACTGGCCACGTGCACGACGAGCTGGTTGCGGTCGGGGGCGAGGGTGTCGAGCGCGACGACCTGCCGCGTGTGCGGCGCGATCGTGAGGCCCTGCCCCAGCCGCGGGTCCGGCGGCCCCTCCTTGGACGCGGCCGCGAACACCGTCACGTCGACCGTGGCGGGGGTGTCGTCGACGTTGGCCAGCACGAGGACGGTCGAGTCCCCGATCAGCGTCGCGCCTCCCACGAACCAGGCGTCGGTACGCGGCGCCTCGCAGCGCAGACCCGCCAGCCCTCGATCGATCCCGGACTCGCCGCGGGTCACCTGCTCGACCTCAAGTCCCGCGGCCAAGGCGCCCGAGGAGCTGACGACCAGCCCGTCGCCGTTCAGGCTCGTGCCCAGACCGACGCTGACCTGGCCGGGCATGGTCACCCCGACCGGCTCGGGCTTTCCCTTCGCGGACAGACGAAGCGCCTCGACCGCACCGCCGCTGGACCTGCGGCCCTCCGGGAGCGGAGCCGCCCCGACGCTGACCCGCGTGGCCAGCGAGTCAGCGGCCTGCCGCAGGTCGGGGCAGACCGCCGTCGCACCGACGACCTCCACCAGGTCGGCCTGTCGGGAGGTGCGGGTGGGGACGGTCCCGCCCCCGACGAGGGCACCGGCGAGAAGCAGCACTGCCACGACCACGGCGCCGCGGGGCAACCGGCCGGTCACAGGGCGGCCACCGGGAGGCGTCGCTGCGGGGGGCCTGCCATGTCCTCGTCCTCCACGTCCACGTCGTCCTCGAGGCCCCGCCGTCGTCGCGCACCGGGCGCCGAGAGGACGAGCACGGCGGTCAGGCCGATCGCCTGACCGACCAGTCCCAGATGGCGCCGGGTCTGGTCATAGCTGACCTGCAAGGCCCCACCGTCCTCGGGGAGGACGAACGCCTGCGCCCATCCCCAGGCCGTGACACGCTTCAGCGACTGCCCGTCCACGGTCGCGCGCCAACGGGGGTCGGCGGCGTCCGCCAGCACCAGCAGCCGCCCCGCCGGACCAGCCTGGAGAGTGGCGCGGGCTCCCTCCCGACCGGCAGGCAGCGGTTGCGGTCGTCCGGCGCGCAGGAGGTCGGCCGTCGGGGCCGGGTCGCCAGCCAGGGCACGCGCCGCGGTTGCGGGCGGGAGCACGCTCAGCCGGGCCGAGGGAGCCACCACCTGCCACATGTCGGTGTCTCCCGCCGTACGCCGGACCAGCCCGGCTTGGGCGTCCAAGGTGGCGACGAGGCTGGCGTCGGGGTGGCGTACGGCGACGTAACGCACCGCCCGGGTGGCCAGCGCCTCAGCGGCGGCACTGCCCCGCGGGGAGGCCAGATCAGCCACCAGCGCGGAGAGCATGGCCCGCTGCGCGTCGGACGAACGCAACGCGGCGTCCTCCAGGCCGAGGCCGTCGCCGGTGCCGAGGGCATAGCCGAGGGTTCCGTCGGCGCGGGCAGCCAGCACGAGGACGCGCAGCCCTGGGCTGGCCTCGAGCTCGGCGCGGGCGAACGCCGGCAGCGTCGCGACGTCACTGCGGCGCAGCGGGTCGTCCGCCCCGCGCACCAGCCACGCCCCGGCGCACGCCACGGGCGCAGCAGCGGCCAGGAGGGCGACGACAGCAGCCAGCAGCTGGCGCGCACCGAAGCTCGTGCGCGCCAGGCGCGTCCGGGCGCCGTTCGCCGCGACCAGGGCCGCGGTCAGCAGTCCGAGGGCCGCGACCTGCAGCGCCGGTCCAGGCCAGACCGGGCCGCCGTCGACGGTCACGCGGCTGAGCAGGAGCGCGCCGGCGTAGCCGACGAACGCGACCCCCCAACAGGCCAGGGCCAGGCCACGGAAGGCCAGGCGCAACGTGCCGGCGAAGCCCGCGAGCAGCACGCCCACCGTCAGCAGGGCGACGGGGACCCCCGGTCCACCCGGCCAGAGCAGGAGCAGCTTCCACCCGGGGATGCCGGCCTCCGCGACCTGCACCCTGCCCACGAACATGCTCGGGTGAGCCAGGGCCTGGAACGACCACGGGAACAGCACACCGGCGGGGACGACCGCGACGATGACGGCGGCCAGGGCGCGGCGTCGGCCCCCCGTGAGGACCAGGTTGGCCCCGGCGCCGGCGAGCAGGACAGCCGCCGACAGCGGCCACAGCAGGGGCGCGAACGCGCAGGTCACGCCGAGGGCGAGACCGAGGGCCCACGCCCGCCACCAGCCCTCGACCCGCGGGTCGTCGGTCAGCAGGCGCCCCGCGGCCAGCACCAGCAGGGGAAGGGCGATCTGCGCCGCGGCCGCGTCGAGACGGCCGGCGGCGATGGTCCCCGTGGCGACGGGCAGCACGGCCCAGGTGACAGCGACCCACAGCCGGAGGACGGTGTGCCGCACGAGACGGCAGGCCGCCAGGTAGGCGGTCAGCCCGGCGAGCGGCACGGACAGGAGCAGCAGCGCGCTCACGGCGGCAGTCGGCGACCCGAGCATCAGCGTCGACAGCACAGCCAGTGCCGCCGTACCGGGAGGGCTCGCTTGTCCCGTGCCCACGCCCACGTCGTGCCACGCGCCGAGGTAGCTGCGCCACAGCGCCGATGCACCAGCGGGAGCGGGCAGGAGCGCCCCACCCGAGAGCCGTCCCCCGAGCAGAAGGGACCGCTCGGCGACGAGGGCCACCACGGTCAGGCCGGCGACGAGCAGCACGCCAGGGCGTACGAGCAGGCGGCGCAGCAGGCCGTCACCGCCGAGGTCGCCGTCGGCGAACTCGTCGTCCCCGTCGGGCCCCGGGTCACCGAGTCCCCCGAGCGCACTCGGGGCGGCGTTGCCGCTGGCCAGCCAGTCACCGACCGCGGCCAGGCGCGCCCGGATGCGCACGCCCCTCGAGGCAAACAGCGGGCGCAGGGACCTCTGCGCCACCGAGCGCGTGGACGCGCGCTGCCGACGGGCGGCGTGCAGCCGACGCGGTCGACCGAGCACGGACACCACCGCGCGCCACTCGTCACCGGCCGCCGCGACCTGCCGGGACAGGAGCAGGACGAGCGAGCGGAGCACGGTCGCGAGCAGCAGCCGCGGCAGCAGCCCCAGCAGGCGTACGGCGGAGGCGTGGGCCAGCAGCACGAACAGCGCGTTGCGGCGGTCGACGCCCGTCGCCCGTCCGGGCTCGGCGTCCAGCGAGCGGTGACCGGTCGTGGCGGCCCGCGCGTGGCGCACCCGGGCGTCGGGGACGACGACGACGCGGTGCCCCGCGGCGTTGAGCTTCCACCCGAGGTCCAGGTCGTCGCGGAAGACCGCGAGCTCGGGGTCCAGGCCCCCGACCTGGTCCCAGGCGTCCCTGCGTACGAGAGCGGCAGCGGTGCCGACCGCGAGCACGTCGCGGACGGCGTCGTGCTGGCCCTGGTCGTACTCCCTGCGCTCCAGGCCGGTCTCCCGGTGACCGGCGGCGTCGGTGGTGATGCCGACCTCGACGAGGTACCGGGGGTCGTTCCAGTCGCGCACCTTGGGACCGAGAAGCGCGGCGGACGGGCTGCTCTCGGCGTGCTCGAGCAACCGCTCCAGAGTGTCGGGCTCGACCGCGACGTCGTCGTGGAGCAGCCAGACCCAGCGCGTCGCGGGCTCGGTGTCCTGCGCCAGCGCGGTGGCGACCGCAGCGCCGAAGCCGGTGTCGACCGGAAGCTGCAACACGCCGTGGGGGTCGTTCCGGTCGTCGGGGCGGCCGTCGTCCGGCGCGGAGGCGGTGAGCGCCTCGGCGAGCAGGTCGGCGCTGCCGTCGCGGCTCCCGGTGTCGACGCACAGGACGCGCGTCGGCGTCACGGTCGACGCGGCGAGCGCGGCGATCACGTCGGGCAGCCACTGCGCGCCGTCGTGCGCCACGAGCACGGCCGTGACGTCGGCCAGGCGCCGCGGCGCCGCCCGCGGCGTCCGGGCGCGCGCTGGTCGACGCGGCCCGTCCGGCGTGGCGGGCGAAGGGGTGCGGGTCGGCATCGAGGGGGGTCTGACCGGGCTCGGAGGGACGCACGAGCCGGCCGGTCGGGTGGCCCGCGCGTCGTCGGGCGGAGCCGTCAGCCTAGTGCGTGACCGCTCCGGCTCAGCCCGCCTTGCGCTTGAGCCGGCGTCGCTCGCGCTCGGACAGGCCGCCCCAGATGCCGAAGCGCTCGTCCTGCATGAGGGCGTACTCCAGGCACTCCTGCTTGACCTCGCAGCCGACGCAGATGCGCTTGGCCTCGCGGGTCGAGCCGCCCTTCTCCGGGAAGAACGCCTCAGGATCGGTCTGGGCGCACAGCGCCTGGTCCTGCCACGCCAGCAGGCCGTCGGCGTCATCCCCCACGCCGGTGCCCGCCAGCCACGTCAGCTCGGTCATCTACGTCTCCTGCGGTGTTGTGGCGCTGCCCGTGCAGCGTCCTCGCGTCGCGGGGGACGTCCCGGTTCCTGGGTGCAGGTCCGCGAACGCCGCCCGGGGGAACGACACGTAGGGAATTACATGCGTGTCCTGCTCGCGCGTCAAGGGCTGGGGGTGCTAGATGCACCAGCCCCCGCGTCCGCTGTGACCGATCTGTCCCGTTTTGGGAGGATCCCGCGCTGCTGCGGCACCCCTTGCGGCGCCGCTTGCCTCACCCCTTGCGTCACCCCTTGCGGCGCCGGAACAGCCGACGGGACTCCTCCCGCTCGGCGGCGGTCAGCCCGCGGCGAGCGGGCCTGTCGCCGGCCGGCGGGGCGGCCGGTGGGGTGGCCGGCGGGGTGGCTGGTGCGGTGGGCGGCGTGGCCGGTGGGCCGGGCGGGCTGGAGGGAGGGCGCGTGGCGGCGTCGAGCGCGACGGCGGGGCTGCGCACCTCCGGCATCGCGTCGACCCGAGCCCGTTCGGGCGCGCGGGTGCGCTCGGGCGCAGCGGCCTTCTCCAGGGCGACCTTGCGGGGTACCGCCACCGTCGGCTGGGCGGTCGGCGACGCCGCGTCAGAGGTCTTCGTCGGCGCCTTCGTGGCGGGCGCCTTCGTGGCAGGCGCCTTCGTGGCAGGCGCCTTCGACGCGGCCTTCGTGGCAGGCGCCTTCGCCGCCTTCTTGGCGGGCGCCTTCTTGGCGGGCGGCTTCGTGACGGGCGACGTCGTGGCAGGCGCGTCCTTCGCGAGGGCTGTGTCGCCGGCCTTCTCGCCGGACTTCTCACTGGCCTTCTCGCCGGCCTTCTCGGAGGTCTTCGGCTCCGCAGGCTGCTTCGTGGACCGCTTCGTGGACGCGTGCGTGGACGCCTTCGTGGACGCCTGCGCCGACGGAGCGGGCTCCGCCTGGGCGGCCACGGCCCCCGGGGTCGCCCTGGTCGGTGCGGGCGAGGACGCCACGAGCGCGGTCACGGCCTCCGCGGCCCGTTGAGCCTGCTGCGCCGCTGCCCGGACCGACGCGAGGTCGTCGCGCTGCAGGGCCGCCTGGGCGGTGACGTCGTCGACCGCAGCCGCCAGGCGGGCACGCGCGTCGTCAAACCCGGCGGCTGCCCGCGACAGCTCCGCCGCCACCACGTCGAGCTGGGCGCGTACGTCGCTGCGCACGACCTCCACCGACGCCTCCGCGGTGGCCCGAGCGGCCGCCACGGCCTCGTCGACCCGCACCGGCCAGTCCCCGGACAGCGCCTCCACGGTGCGGCGTACCTCGTCCTGACCGGTGGCGACGGAGGCCAGGCGCTCCCCCATGTCCTCCGTCGCGGCCGCGGTGGTCGCCACGGCCGCAGCCGCATCGCCCACCCGGGCGGTCAGGGCGCTGTGGTGACCCTCGAGCCTCTCGACGAGGGCTTCCTGCAGCGCACGGACCGTCTCCTGGTGCGCCGCCGTGGACTCCTCCAGCACCGACCGCACCGTCTCCGCCGACGCGCTCACGGTGATGGCGACCCGCTCGCGCATGGCCTCCAGCGCTCCGGTCACCTCGGCCCGCGCTGCGGTCTCGCGCTCGATCGCCGCGCCCTGGGAGACCGCGACCTCGTCCAGCCGGGGGCGCAGGCTCCCGACCTGCTCCGCCACGGCGGTACGGGTGCTCTCCAGACCGGCCTGCACCTGGGCGCGCGCCGCCTCGAGCCCGGCATCCACCGAGCCCTGGAGGGCGTCGGCTCGCGCGCGCGCCGCCTGCTCGCCCTCGGCGGCGGCCCGCTCGAGCGTGGCCACCGCCACGAACAACCGCTCGGCCACGTCGTCGAGCTCGGTGGTGATGTCCTCGCGCACACCCGCCAGCGCGGCTTCGACGCGACCTTCGAGCGCTGCCGTGGCGTCGGCCTGCAGCGTCGCGGCGGCGCCGACGGCGTCCACCAGGACGGCCACCTGGTTGCGGGTCGACTCCTGCTCCGCACTGGCTCGCGCGAGGACGTCGAGCAGCTCCCGGCGCAGCTGCTCGTTGCGGCTGCGGGTGGCGTCGGCGAGCACACCGGCCAAGCTGTCCAGGCGCGTCTCGGTCACGTCGCGCAGGCGCGCAACGATCCGCTCGACCTGCTCGCCCGAGACCGCCGCGACCCGGCTCTCGAGGGCGGCGAGGGTCTCCCCGAGACCGTGCAGCTGCTCGCGCTGGCTGCTCTGGCCTTCACGGGTCAGCGACTCGAGTCGCTCGGCGAGGGCCGCGAGGCGGTCCTCCACCACGGTCATGCGCGACTCGACGGACGAGCGGGTCTGCGTCAGCAATCCCTGGGTCACCGCGCTGGAGTCGCTCTCGCGCTCCTGCGCGGCAGCGAGCGAGCGGCGTACCTCCGCGGCCACGGCGTCGACCCGCGTCCCGACCGACTCGCCGAGACGTCCGCTGAGCTCGTCGAGGCGAGCGCCGGTCCGCACCGGGACGAGCTCGAGCCCCTCCCGGACCTCACGGGAGAGCACCGGCAGGTCCTCGCGGACGTCGTCGAGCTTGCCGCCGACGACGTCGACCCGGTTGACCAGGTCGGCCACGCGGCGGGCCAGGGTCCCCGTCTCGGTGCGACCGGCAGCGACCGACGTGCTCAGGCGACCAGCAAGTCCGTCGATGTCGCCACGCACGGCACCGAGCTCGGTGCGCAGCGACGCGAGGTCGGCTCGCAGCCCGCCGATCTCCCCGCGTACGGACGCCAGCGTGCCCGTCGCGGCAGGCGCGTCGGGTTCGGCATCGTCGCCGGCGAGCGCAGCAAGCTGCTCGATGCGGCGAGACAGGACGTTGGGCTCCACGACAGACACCTCTCCAGGGCGAGACGGCCGGAGCCTATCCGCGGCACCCCACGGAACCGGGGACGTGCGAGCCGTGACTCAGCCGATCAGCGGGAGCTCCCGCCGGACCGGCTCCTGCCGGGCAGCCGAGAGCCGCTCCGCGCCGACCTTGCCGTACGTCGTGGTCCGCTGGCGTGGCGTGCGTCCCGCTGCCGTCACCATTGCCTCGAGCTCCTCGACCGACTTGCGGCTTCCGTGGGCGCTGCCCGCCATGCGGCTGATGGTCTCCTCCATCAGCGTGCCGCCGAGGTCGTCCACCCCGCCAGCGAGGACCGCGTGGCACTGCTCCACGCCGAGCTTCACCCAGCTGCTCTGGATGTGGTCGATCGCGCCGTGCAGCACGAGCCGCGCGACCGCGTGCACCGCGCGGTTGTCGCGGACCGTCGGCCCGGGACGTGCCACGCCGGCCAGGTAGATCGGGGCGTTGGTGTGCACGAACGGAAGGGGGACGAACTCCGTGAAGCCCCCCGACTCCTCCTGCAGCCGCTTGAGCAGGAGCAGGTGCGCGGCCCAGTGGCCGGGGTGGTCGACGTGGCCGTACATCATCGTGCTGGTCGTCGGCAGACCGATGCTGTGGGCGGTCTGCACGACCTCGATCCACTGGGCCGTCGGGAGCTTGCCCTTGGTGAGGACCCAGCGGACCTCGTCGTCGAGGATCTCGGCTGCCGTCCCGGGCAGGCTGTCGACGCCGGCGGCCTTGGCCTCCTGCAGGAACTCCCTGATGCTCACCGACATCCGGGCCGCGCCGTTGACGACCTCCATCGGGGAGTACGCGTGCAGGTGCAGGTCGGGTGCACCGGCCTTGATGGCGCGGGCGAGGTCGAGGTACGCCGACCCGGGGAGCGTCGGGTCGATCCCGCCCTGCATGCACACCTCGGTGGCGCCGACGTCCCACGCCTCCCGCGCCCGCTGCTCCACCTCCTCCAACGACAGGCTGTACGCGTCGGCATCGGTGCGGCGCTGGGCAAAAGCGCAGAAGCGACAGCCGGTGTAGCAGACGTTGGTGAAGTTGACGTTCCGGTTCACGACGTAGGTGACCTCGTCACCGACGGTGTCGCGACGGACCTCGTCGGCCCAGGCGACGACGGCCTCGAGGTCTGCCCCCTCCGCCGTCAGCAGGCTCAGGGCGTCCTGCTCCGACAGGGTCCCCGGCTGCTTGCGCAGGGCAGCCGCGACGTCGGTGTCCAGGCGCGGTGCCGCGGAGACCTCGAGCGCCGACCAGTCGCCGTACACGTCGTCGAAGTCGCTTCGCCGGTCGTCGGTGCGGCCCGTGGTGTCGACCGTCGCGTGCAGGTCCGTGCGACCGGTCGACTGCAGCCCGCCGTCGGGTTCCTGCCACGGCAGGCCCTTGGGCAGGACGGCGCTCGCCAGACCGGCGTCGTTGCGCAGCGCGTCGACGTGCGCGGCCAAGCGCGGGTCCAGCCACGGCTCCGCGAGGTACGGCGGGTGCGCGGTGAGCCGCTCGGTCAGCAGGTAGCCGCTGTCCGCGCTGATGGCAGCCAGGTCGTCCAGGTGCGGCCAGGGCCGCTCCGGGTTGACGTGGTCCGGCGTGAGCGGCGAGACCCCTCCCCAGTCGTCGACGCCGGCAGCCAGCAGCGCCGAGGTCTCGTCGAGGTCGACGAGGTTGGGTGGTGCCTGCACGCGCATGCGCGGACCCATGACCAGCCGGGTCACGGCGATGGTGGCGAGGAACGACTCCAGGTCGGCGTCGTCGGTGTGCCGCATCGCCGTGTCCGGCTTGGCGCGGAAGTTCTGGACGATGACCTCCTGCACGTGGCCGTGCCGGCGGTGTGCCCCGCGGATCGCGAAGATGGTCTCCGCCCGATCGCGCTCGTTCTCGCCGATCCCGACGAGAAGCCCTGTGGTGAAAGGGATCGAGTGCCGGCCGGCATCCTCCAGCGTCCGCAGGCGGACGGCCGGGACCTTGTCCGGCGATCCCTTGTGCGCGGGTACGTCCGCGGTGGTCTCGAGCATCATGCCCATGCTCGGCGCCACCGGCTTGAGCCGTTGCAGCTCGGCCCAGGACATCACCCCTGGGTTGAGGTGCGGCAGCAGACCGGTCTCCTCCAGGACGGCGATGGCAGCCGCCCGGACGTAGGCGAGCGTGTCGTCGTACCCCGCCTCGTCGAGCCACTGCCGGGCGGCGGGCCAGCGCTCCTCGGGCCGGTCGCCCAAGGTGAACAGGGCCTCCTTGCACCCGAGCGCCGCGCCCTGACGGGCGATGTCGAGCACCTCGTCCATCGACAGGTACGGCGCGGGGAGCTTGGCCGGGCTGGTGGCGAACGTGCAGTAGTGGCAGCGGTCGCGGCACAGGCGGGTCAGCGGGATGAAGACCTTGCGGCTGTACGTCACCGTGCTCGGTCGGCCGGCGTCGGCCAGTCCCTGGTCGCGCACCCGTGCGGCCGCCGCGCACAGGGCGACCAGGTCCCCGCCGCGAGCCCCCAAGAGGACAGTCGCCTCGTCGAGGTCGAGGTTCTTGCCGTCCCGGGCACGCGCCAGTGCACGCTGCATGCCCGGGTGGCGCTCCATCTGCTGACCCTACGTGGAGAGCTCTGCGGTCACGGGCTGGGGAGAGCAACGCGTGGCCGCCCTGACAGACTCTGGGTCATGCGCATCACGGCCCTCGCGGGCGGCATCGGCGGGGCTCGTTTCCTCCAGGGCGTGCGGCACGCGCTGCCCGACGCCGAGGTCACGGTGGTGGTGAACACCGGCGACGACACCACGCTGTACGGCCTGCGGATCTGCCCGGACCTCGACACCGTGATGTACACCCTGTCCGGCGGGATCGACACCGAGCGCGGGTGGGGCCGTCAGGACGAGAGCTGGCGGGCCAAGGAGGAGCTCGCTGCCTACGGCTCGCCCACCGCCTGGTTCGGGCTCGGTGACCGCGACCTGGCCACGCACCTGCGCCGAACCCAGCTGATGCTCGGCGGCCTCACCCTGTCGGAGGCGACCGCGTCGCTCTGCGAGCGCTGGCAGCCCGGCATGACGCTGCTGCCGATGAGCGACCAGCAGGCCGAGACACACGTGACGGTCGTCGAGGACGGCGCCCGCAAGGCGATCCACTTCCAGGAGTGGTGGATCAAGCACCGCGCGGCCCTGCCGGCCCAGGCGATCACGCTGATCCACCACGGCGACCTGCTGCCGGCGCCCGGGGTCCTGGAGTCCATCGAGGGCGCCGACCTGGTGCTGCTTCCCCCCAGCAACCCCGTCGTCAGCATCGGCACGGTGCTTCAGGTGAAGGGCGTCCGCGAGGCACTCGCTGCCAAGACCGTCATCGGCGTGAGCCCGATCATCGGCGGATCCCCCGTGCGGGGCATGGCGGACGCCTGCCTGTCCGCGATCGGTGTCGAGACCAGCGCCCAGGCAGTGGGCCGGCACTACGGCGCCGACCTGCTGGACGGGTGGCTCGTGGACACCTCCGACGACGGCGTCACGGTCCCTGGTGTGGAGGTCCGCGCCGTGCCGCTGCTCATGACCGACCTCGACGCGACGGCCGCGATGGTGCGGGCGGCCCTGGCACTCGCCGACGCCGTTGCTTGAGGTCCACCCGGTCACGGGCCTGCCCGACATCAGGCCGGGCGACGACCTCGCGCAACTGCTCGCGGACGCTTTCCCTTACGCCGCAGGCGATGTCGTCGTCGTCACCAGCAAGGTGGTCAGCAAGGCGGAGGGCCGGCTGATCCCCGCGGGCACCGACCGCGAGGCCACCCGGCTGCAGGCGGTCGAGGACGAGACCGTGCGCGTCGTGGCGCGGCGCGGCACCACGACCATCGCCGAGACCCGGCACGGCCTCGTCATGGCGGCGGCCGGCGTCGACGGCAGCAACGTCCGGGGCGACGAGATCGCCCTGCTGCCCCTGGACCCGGACGCCTCCGCGCGCGCCCTGCGCGACGACCTCGTGCGGCTGACGGGCGTCCAGGTCGCGGTGGTCATCAGCGACACCATGGGCAGGGCGTGGCGCGTCGGCCAGACCGACCAGGCGATCGGCGTCGCCGGCATCGCCCCGGTACGCGACGCGCGCGGGACCTTGGACGCGCACGGTCACCTGCTCGAGGTCACCGAGATCGCGCTGGCCGACGAGGTCGCGTCGGCGGCGGAGCTGGTGAAGGGCAAGGCGGACGGCGTCGCTGCGGCCGTCGTACGTGGGCTGAGGTACGACGACGACGGGCGACCCGCGACGGCGCTGACCCGTCCGTCGGCCGACGACATGTTCCGGCTGGGCACCCGGGAGGCGCACCTGGAGACCGTCGGTCTGCGCCGCACGGTCCGGTCCTTCCGCGACGCACCGGTCGACCGGGCACTGGTGCTGCAGGCGGTGGAGGCGGCGGTGACCGCACCGGCGCCGCACCACACGACGCCGTGGCGCTTCGTTCTCGTGGAGCAGCGGCGCACGGCGCTGCTCGACGCGATGGCGGCCCGCTGGGCCGAGGACCTGCGGGAGGACGGCTTCACCGACGAGCAGGTGGCCCGACGGCTGCGGCGCGGAGACGTGCTGCGCGCGGCCCCGTGCCTGGTCGTCCCGCTGCTGGTGCTCGACGGGGCGCACGCCTATCCGGACCCGCGCCGGCAGAGCGCCGAGGAGCGGATGTTCGTGGTGTCGGGCGGGGCCGCGGTGCAGAACCTGCTCGTCCACCTGGCTGCCCTCGGGCTCGGCAGCGCCTGGGTGAGCAGCGCCCTGTTCTGCCCGGACGTCGTGCGCGACGTGCTCGAGGTCGACGGCCAGCCCCTCGGCGTCGTCGCCGTCGGTCACGCCGCGGACCCCGCGCTGCCCAGGGCAGCGCGCCCGGCCCACGCGTTCGTCGTCGACCGCTAGCGGGTGCTGTCCTCGCGCGAGCCCTGCCCAGCACGGCTGAGCTGCTTGCGCAGCTGGAGGCCGGCCATGGCCTTCACCTCGGACAGCTGCAGGAGCTCCTTCTCGTCGGTCGCGCTGTCGAGCGCGTCGACCGCAGCGAGGTAGGAGCGCATCGCCGCCAGGACGGCAGGGTCGTCGAGCTTCAGGGACGCCATGCACCCAGTATCCACCCGATCGCACAGCGTGATGTCAGCGTGATGTCGCGTGAGGTCGTCAGTGGCGCCGGTGGTCCTGGATCGTGAGCCTCGGCCCGAACCTGGGCTTGCTCGCCCCGCTCAGCCCGAGCAGCCGCACCACGCGCTGACGGTGACCTGACCACGGCTCGAGAAGCGCGAGCATGCCGTCGTCGTCGACCGGCTTGCCGACCAGCGCCCAGCCCACGAAGGCGGCGAGATGGAAGTCCCCGACGCTCACGGCGTCCGGGTCGCCCCAGGCCCGCTGCGCCACCTCCGCCGCGGTCCAGACACCGATGCCCGGCACGGCGCACAGCCGCTCGCGCCCCGCGGCCGGCGTCATGGTCCGCGCCTCCTCCAGCCGGCCGGCCACCTGGGTCGCAGCCAGCACCGTGCGCATCCGGCGCGGGTCGACCGCCGCGCGGTGCCAGTCCCAGGAGGGGACCGACCGCCACACCGCGGCAGGCGGTGGCACACGCATGCCGGCGGGGGCCGGTCCGGGGGCCGGCTCGCCGTACTGCCCGAGCAAGGTGCGGTAGCCCGCGAACGCCTCCTTGCCGGTGACCTTCTGCTCGAGCACCGCCGGGACCAGGGCCTCGAGCACCGCGCCGGTGCTCAGCAGGCGCACGCCGGGGTGCCGTCGGCGGGCCTCCACCAGCACCGGGTGGCGGGGGTCGAAGCCCTCGTCGTCGTCCGCTGCCCCCAGCAGCGCCGGTACGGCGGCGAGCGCGCGCTCGGCACCTGGACCCCACGCCTCGACACCGACCTCGCCCGACCGCTGCACCAGCCTCAGGGTGGCGGCGCCGTCGGCCGTGCGCGTGGTGCGCCAGAAGGCACCGTCCGGCGTACGGCGATGGGTGCGGTCGCCCGGACCGCGCACGAGCGGCCCCAGGGTGCGCAGCACGTCGAGCGGGTGCGCGGGCCGGTAGCAGGTCACCTGCGGCACGTGCACGCTCTCAGGCTACGGTCTGGACCGAGACGCCGAGCAGGACTCGAGAGCGGGGAGCACGCGTGGACAAGGTCGTCGGCAGCGCTGCCGAGGCGGTGCAGGACATCCCGAGCGGTGCGTCCCTCGCCGTCGGTGGCTTCGGCCTCTGCGGCATCCCGCAGGCCCTCATCGAGGCCCTCCTGGACGCCGGCGTGGACGACCTGCGCACGGTCTCCAACAACTGCGGGGTCGACGGCTGGGGGCTCGGCTCGCTGCTGCGCGCCGGGCGCATCAGCAAGACCACCGGCTCCTACGTCGGGGAGAACAAGGAGTTCGAGCGCCAGTTCCTGTCCGGCGAGCTCGAGGTCGAGCTCGTGCCGCAGGGCACGCTGGCCGAGCGGCTGCGGGCCGGCGGCGCGGGCATCCCCGCGTTCTACACGCCGGGTGGAGTGGGCACGCAGGTCGCCGACGGCGGACTGCCGCTGCGCTACTCCCCGGACGGCTCGATCGCCCTGGCCAGCGAGCCGAAGGAGGTGCGCTCTTTCGACGGTCGGGAGTACGTCCTCGAGCACGGCATCGTCTGCGACGTCGCCCTGGTGCATGCGAGGTACGGCGACCGGCACGGCAACCTCGTCTACGACAAGAGCGCGCAGAACTTCAACCCCCTGTGCGCCGCCGCAGGTCGCCTCACCATCGCGGAGGTCGAGGAGCTCGTCGAGCCCGGCGAGCTCGACCCGGCCCTCGTCCACACCCCCGGAGTGTTCGTGCAGCGCGTCGTGCACACGCCCGACGTCGAGAAGCGCATCGAGCGGAGGACCGTCCGTGCTCAGTCGTGAAGAGCTCGCCGCCCGCGTGGCGCAGGAGCTGCAGGACGGGCAGTACGTCAACCTCGGGATCGGCCTGCCGACGCTGGTGCCCAACTACGTGCCCGAGGACGTGTTCGTCGTGCTGCAGAGCGAGAACGGCGTCCTCGGCGTCGGGCCGTACCCGACCGAGGACGCCGTGGACGCCGACCTGATCAACGCCGGCAAGGAGACCGTGACGCTGCTGCCGGGTGGCTCCTACTTCGACAGCGCCGCGTCGTTCGGGATGATCCGGGGCGGCCACATCGACGTCGCGATCCTCGGTGCGATGCAGGTCAGCGAGCGCGGGGACCTCGCCAACTGGATGATCCCCGGCAAGATGGTCAAGGGCATGGGCGGCGCGATGGACCTGGTCCACGGCGCCAAGCGCGTCATCGTGATGATGGAGCACGCCGCCAAGGACGGGTCGCCGAAGATCGTGCGCGAGTGCTCGCTGCCCTACACCGGCCGGGCGTGCATCCAGCGGATCATCACCGACCTGGCGGTCATCGACGTCGAGCCCGAGGGCCTGGTGCTGCGCGAGCTCGCGCCCGGTGTCACGGTCGACCAGGTGCGCGCGGTCACGGAGCCGGAGCTGGTCGTCGCGCTGTAGCGACGACTACCAGTTCCCGCCGCCGCCTCCGCCGCCTCCACCGCCTCCGCCGCCCCAGTCGCCGCCGCTGCTGCCACCCCAGTCGCCGCCACCGCCACCGCTGCTGCCACCCCAGTCGCCACCTCGTCGGGGCTCGTCGTCCTGGGCATCGTTTCCCCCGGCTCCCCCGAAGCCGCCGCCATGCCGAAGCCGCCGCCGTGTCCGAAGCCGCCGCTGAGGATCGACCCGAGCAGGAACGGCTCCCAGAAGGGCGCGGAGTACCACCCTCGGGAGACCGGCTGTCCGTTCACCGTGCCACCGCCGAAGTAGTGCTTGCGTCCGGGCTGGTAGGTCGGCGACCCGTCGTAGGTCTGGTCGCCGAACTGCACCTGGGCGTCCTCGGTGAGCTGAGGTCCGCCGTCGTACGCCAGGGGGATCTCCGGCCCGGGGTCCAGCCCCAGCGCGGTGCGGGCGGTGCGCGCCGCCGTGAGCCCCTCCACGGCGGTACGTCGGGCGGCAGCGAACTCCGGTGGGGTGTCCGCACCGGCGAGCGCCGCTCCCGTGGCGTTGTAGCGCTCGCTCGCGTCGGCCAGGGCCTGCCGCGCGACGTCGTTGTCCTTGGGGTCCAGGGTCAGCACGTCGTTCGCGAGCCGGTTGTAGAGCTGCTCGACCTCTGCCTTGAGTCCGTCGTTGAGGCGGTCGCGTCGCCGCCGACCGGAGCGCACGACCAGGGCCGTGCCCACGCCCCCCGCGGCGAGGACCCCGCCGAGCAGCCACAGGCCCGAGGAACCACCAGAGCTCGAGGACGTACCCGTGCCCGTGCCGAAGCCCGAGCCGTTGCCGGACGCCTCGCCACCGTTGCTCACCTGCTGGGCGATGCGCTGGTTGAACGACAGGACGAAGGCGGTGACGTTGTCCTTGGTGAACCCACCCCGGTCGGTGGCGAGCTCGTCGGCCAGAGCGGTGTCGGCGTCGACCCCCCTGCCTGCCGCAGCGCTGCCCATGCCGGCGCCGAGGTGCTTGTTGGCGGTGATGACCAGGACCACCGCGTCACTGATCCCGAGCGCCTTGCCGATGTCTGTCGCGCGGCTGTCCGCCTGCGCGGCGGAGGAGGCGAACGACGCCGGCAGCACGGCGACGTAGACCGGCGGGTCGCCCCCGGACAGCTCGGCGGTGACGCTCGCGACGTCGAGGAGGTCGAGCCCCTTCGCCTGGTAGACCTGGCTGCTGCGGAAGGCCGCGGCGACCTGGTCAGCCGTCTCGGCGTACGCAGCGGACGGGGCCAGCGCGAACAGCGCGACCATCAGGGCGAGCACGACACGACGGGCCATGAGCCCATGGTGCCTCACCCGGCAGCTCACCCGGCTGCGATGAAGCCCTTCACCCCGTCGGCCATGAGCTGAACGGCGATCGCCGACAGCAGCAGCCCGGAGATGCGGGTGAGCAGCACGATCCCGGACTCGCGGATGAGCTTGGTGATGGTCACGCTGAAGAACAGGCACAGGAAGACGATGACGTGCACGGCGACGATGCCCGCGGCGATCGCGACGTGGTCGGCGACGCCGTGCGACTTCTGGACGTAGACGATGGTCGCGACGATCGCGCCCGGCCCTGCGAGCAACGGCGTGCCGAGAGGGACGAGCGCCACGTTGACGTTGTCGACCTCGCTCGGGTCGTCCTGCTTGTCGGTGAGCAGCTCCAGCGCCACGATCGTCAGCAGCAGCCCGCCCGCGCCCTGCAGCGCCGGGATGCCGATGCCCAGGTAGCTCAGGATCTGCTGGCCGAGCACGGCGAACAGGCTGATGACGAACAGCGACACCAGGACGGCCTGCGCGGCCAGGCGGCGCCGCTTCTTGTTCGTGCGTCCCGCAGTGAGGCCGAGGAACAGGGGGACGTTCCCGAGCGGGTCCATGATGACCGCCAGGGTCACGAAGACCGCGCCGAACAGGGCCGTGTCGATGACAGAGCTCACAGCACCTCCACCCCCGTCGCCGCCGCGCACAGCGCCTCGAGCTGACCTGGGTCGGTCAGGTTCGCGCCGAGCGGCACGGTCTTGTTCGTGCCGTGGAAGTCGCTCGAGCCGGTGACGAGCAGGTCGAGCTCGGCCGCGAGCTCCCTGAGGTGCTGCCGCGCCGCAGCGGTGTGGTCGACGTGGTCGACCTCGAGACCGGTGAGGCCGGCCGCCGCCATCTCGCGGATGACGGCATCGGACACGGTCCTGCCGCGCGCCTCGGCCTTGGGGTGCGCGAAGACGGTGACCCCACCAGCAGCCTGGACGAGGGCCAGGGCCTCGAGCACCGGGAGGTCGGCCTTCGGTTCCCAGTACCGCCCGCGTGTCCCGATCCACTCGGGCGTGAACGCCTCGTCGGCCGAGCGGACCAGGCCACGCGCTACGAGGGCCTGGGCGACGTGTGGTCGCCCCACCGTCCCGTCCGCCAGTGCCGTCACCTGCTCCCAGGAGACGTCGTGCCCATCGGCGAACAGCGCGTCCACCATGCGTCGGGTCCGCCCGGCCCGGCTCTCGCGCAACGCGGTGAGCGCGTCCGCCAGCGGCGCGTCCGTGGGGTCGAACAGGTAGGCCAGCAGGTGCAGGCTGATGTCGCCTGCCTTGCAGGAGATCTCCGCGCCGCGGACCAGGCGCAGGCCGGCCGGCAGAGCCTCGGCGGCCCGGTCCCAGCCCGCCGTCGTGTCGTGGTCGGTGAGCGCGACGACGTCGAGGCCCAGCTCGCCCGCCGTACGCACGAGGTCCTCCGGTGGGAGGGTCCCGTCGGAGGCGCTCGAGTGCGTGTGGAGGTCGATCTGCTGGGTCACGCGCAGAAGGCTAGGGCAGCGGCCGCTGCTGCTCAGGGCAGGCGCGGGCAGGGGGCTCCGACGGGCAGCTGCAGCGCGGCGTGCGCGTCGTGGCGCAGGTCGTGCAGCTCGACGTGCTCCAACAGGACGAGCTCAGCCGCTGCCGGCCACAGGACCGCCCACAGCCAGACCCCGGAGGCCTCGCCGACGAACGCCGACCTGTCCTCCGCAGCCGTGCACCGCCACAGGGGGGTGGGGTGTCCCGCGGCCAGGATCTTCGCGTCCGGGGCTCCGACGGCGCACTCACCCGGGTCGAGGCCGTCCAACCCCGCCAACCGCGCACCGAGACCGACGCCGGGCTCCTCCGCCACCAGCAGCAGGTCGGCAGGCCCGCCCAGAGGTGACGGACCAGACACCGCCACGACCGTGGCCGTTGCCCCCGTGCGCTCGTCGCCGCACCGGCCGAGTCCAGTGAGCGTCCATCCCAGGAGCAGCGGCAGGGGGCTCCAGACGGGCACCGTGGCCGCAGCGGTGACGGTGCCCAGGGCCTCGACGGACACTCGCCGGTACGGCGCCACGCGCCCGTGCACGTCGCAGGTCCAGTCACTCGACATCAGGCCCGGGGCACGCAGGGCGCCCGAGCATCGCGGGCACGTCACAGGGGCGCTCATGACCTGACGGTCCGCTGCGCCAGCGGGTCCGTCAAGCCCCCAGCGGTGGGAGCGGTCAGACCAGCGGGTCGGTGTCGGTCACCACGGTGCGCTCGCGGACGACCGTGCGCTCGGGCACGGCGTCGCGGACGACGGTGGTGCGACGACGCGCCGGGCGGGCCCGGTCGAGCCCCCCGGCAGCGACGACAGCAGCAGCGGCGATCAGAGCGACGACGATGATCACAAGGAGAGTCATGGGCCGCTTGTGCCCCGTGTGGCTACTCCTGAAGCGTCGGACGGCCCGGCTGCTCTCCACCGCGGGCCTCGAGGTAGCTGTTCTTGGGCACCATCACCTTGCGACGGAAGACGCAGACCAGGACGCCGTCCTGGTTGTAGCCCTTGGTCTCGACGTAGACGATGCCGCGATCGTCCTTGCTCTTGCTCTCGGTCTTGTCGAGGACCTCGGTCTGGCCGTAGATCGTGTCGCCGTGGAAGGTCGGGAACACGTGCTTGAGCGACTCGACCTCGAGGTTGGCGATGGCCTTGCCCGAGACGTCGGCGACCGACATGCCCAGCAGGAGCGAGTACACGTAGTTGCCGACGACGACGTTCTTGCCCTGCGGCGTCGTCGTCGCGTAGTTGGCGTCCAGGTGCAGTGGGTGGTGGTTCATCGTCAGCAGGCAGAACAGGTGGTCGTCGTACTCCGTGACGGTCTTGCCTGGCCAGTGCTTGTAGACCGCACCGACCTCGAACTCCTCGTAGCTGCGGCCGAACTGCACTGCTCCTCCAGGTCCTCACGTTCTCGGGTCACCGAGTCTGCCAGCGTGACCGCGGTCACCTGGGATCCGGGGTAGGACCCGCGGTCCTGGGCGGCGGGGCACGCTCGTCGACGTCGTCGAGGCGCGGGTGACCTACAGAGCGGAAGGTCGCTGGTCTGCGGGGAGCGCACAGGCGGGGGTCCCGCCGGGCAGCGAGCCGCGGTGGTCCGCCACCCAGCGGTAGGCCCGGCGTGCCAGCAACGACAGCGGAGGGGTCAGCAGCAGCCGGCCGAGGAGCTTCCAGGGCAGGGCGCTGGCGAGCATCAGCCGCGCCACCGCCTCATGTCCGCCGGCCCTGCGGTCACCGTCGACCCACTGCAACGCCTGCTCGCACTGCTCCTGCGTGAGTCCCAGCACGGCGAGATCCGCGTGCTGCCAGGCGATCACCTGATCGGCCCGCAGGCGCAGCCGTTGGGCCCAGCGCACCGACGACGTGCAGAAGGCGCAGTCGCCGTCGTAGACAAGGGTGCTCACGGAGTGATCCTCGCACCGTTCCACAGGACCGGCGGACCGTGGCCGAGGGCGTCGGCGACGTGCACCCGCTCGCCACCTGGCCAGCGCTGGACGTGCACCCGGAAGGTGAAGCTCCCCGTGCCGACCTTCTCGGGCTCGAGCGACACCCGGGCGAGCGGTGCGTCCTCCGTGGCCCGCGAGCCCGCCCGCTGCAGCAGGGCGTCGACGGCGGCGCGCTCGGCGGGGTCGACGTACTGCCAGACGACGCTGTGCCACACGACGGTCGTGACCCCCGGCGTGGGCGTGGACAGCTCGTCGGTGAGGAACTCCAGCGCCCCCGCCTCCCGCACCGTCGCCGGGACGGCCTCGGCGACCTGCAGCGCTCCCCGCAGGCGCTCGAACCGCGGCAGCTGGTCCGCCCAGACGTACGACGTGAGAGTCAGCCGCCCCTCGGTCGTCGTCGGGTCGATCGGCGCCGGGTCGCAGCCGTGGCGGGACACCACCTGAGGAGGAGGTCCCGTCGGCCAGTCGCCCTCCCACGGCCGCTCCAGGCGTACGGCGCTGCGCGGGTCGCCGAGCACCTCGCCGGCGCCGAGGTCGTAGGCGAAGGCGTCACACCGGAGGTTGAGGCCCGCCGACGCACCGATCTCCAGCAGCCGGATCGGTCCACCGAGCAGCAGCAGCGCGCCGTACAGCGCTGCCGAGCGCCCGACCTCGTTGGTCTGCACCGGGCGGGTGACCAGGTCGGACAGCGGGTCCAGGTGCTCCTGGATCGTCCGCTCGGCGACGGGCCAGACGCCCTCCGGCGGAGCCGTCCCTCCCACGCTCGGGTAGTGCAGCGCCAGCTCCGGCGCCTGACGCGTGAGCACCAGCCGGTGGAGGGCGCCGGCGAAGCGCAAGGACAGCACCGAGCCCGACGGCTCGTCGGCGAGGGGACCGAGCAGCCGCGCGACGACACCGCCGGCCTCGAGGTCGGAGGCCGCGCCCTCCAGCAGCGCCGCCGTGAGCGGGCTCCCGGCGTGCGCGCACTGGAGCGCCTGGTCGCGCAATCGCTGCGGGAGGGGCCTCATCGCAGGTCTACCTCGGGGCGAGCCGGGTCGCGCAGGTCGATGCCCTGGGCCAGCCAGCGCTCCTCCAGCGCCGCGCCGCCGTGCACCCGCTTCCAGGCGGCCTCGTTGGGGGTCATGGGCAGGACGGGCAGGAAGCGCACCGGCTCGTCGGAATCCAGGGGAAGGTCCGGGACCAGCCCACCGGGCTCGCCCACCAGCACGGCGGTGAAGCGCGCGCCGTCCCACAGCGGCTCGCCGACGTCCAGACCGGCGCCCGGACTGACGACCACACCCTCCACCGCCGGACTCGCAGCCAGCGCCGCGAGCCGGCGCAGGACCGTGTCCGGCTGCGCGCGCACCGACAGGACGAGCTCGGCCCGGGGACCGTGAGCGGCGACAAGGTCGGCGCCCGGATCGGCCATCGGCGCGCGGGACATCCCGACCGTGGCATAGCGCGTGAGACCGTCGTCGTCCGGCCCGAAGCGCAGGACGTCGATCCGCTCGGTCCCCAGGAAGCTCACGCCGGCCCGGCCGGTGTCGTGCCCCAGCACTCCGGCCAGGTGCGCCTCGACCAGCATCAGCACCTGCTCGCCGTCCACCCGCACGAACCTACCCAGCAGGAGTCAGGGCAGGGACGTCGAACCCCTGAGGCACCCGCACCCAGGAGCATCCATGACGCGCCGCCGTACCGCCCTGCTCACCGCCTTCGCCCTCGCCGGTGGCCTGCCCGTGGCGACCACCGCCCTGGGCGCCCCCGCCAGCTGCGGCAGCGAGGTGAAGGCGCCTCCGCTCGCCTTCGCGAAGCGGGTGTACGTCGACAGCTCGCGTCCCGGCGGGGAGCCGGTGAGCGTGGTGGCGCAGGACGGCTCGATCAGCGTCTCGTCCCACGGCGGCACGACCCACCTGTACAAGAACCCGGAGTCGATCGCGCTCGGTGCGCCGTCGCTCGCGCAGAACTACGAGAACCAGACGCTCAACTGGCGCTCCACCGACAACGGCAAGACGTGGAAGTACATCGGGATCGCCGGCCAGAGCTTCGGGCCGCACAGCGCGACGTCGACCGGCTTCTCCGACCCCGACTACGCCATCGACGCCGGCGGCCGCATCTACAACACCGAGATCAACCTGGCCAACGTCGCCGTGTTCTCCAGCGGGGACGACGGCCAGACCTACAGCCGCGGCAACCCCGAGGTCACCAGCGGCGACCGCCCCTGGCTGACCGCGGGGCGCGCCGACGAGGCCTACCTCTACGTCAACACCGGTCAGCAGATCTTCCGCACCGCCGACGGCGGCATCACCTGGTCACTGCAGTCCTTCGGCAACGCCGCGGGTCCCGACGCGAAGATGTTCATCGACCCGAAGAACCCCAACGGCCTCATCGGCCCGCACAACCCGCAGGGCATGACCATCTCCGCCGACCAGGGCAAGACCTGGAAGGCGTACGACGGTGCCAAGCTCGACAAGACCGTCGACTTCTTCGGGGCGGTCGCCGTCGACAAGGGCGGCAACGTCTACCGCGCAGCAGCGGGCGGGTACGGCGGCCCGAAGGACACGCGCGTCGGCGACGGCACGGTGACCTTCAACGCCTTCACCCGCAAGACCATGTCGTGGGGTCAGCCGGTCACCCTGCCGGCACCCGCCGGCGACATGCTCTGGCCCTGGGTCGTGGCCGGTGACGACGGCAAGGTCGCCGTCGCCTGGCTGCAGCGCACGGCCAAGCACGCCGACCGGTTCGTGATGATGGTCGGCGCGACCGAGAACGCGCACGGCACCACCGTGACCTGCAAGAACGGTACGAAGAAGTTCGTTCCCTCGAAGTGGACCGTCGTGAACGCCTCCGGCGGACCGGTGCACATCGGCGAGATCTGCCTGTCCGGGACCACGTGCAACGCCAGCGCGGACTTCCCTGCCGGCGACCGGCGCCTGGGCGACTTCTACACGATCAACTACGACAAGGCCGGCAAGCTGTTCGTCGTCGGCGCCGACACCACCAAGGGCATCTCGGAGAGCGTGCCGAGCCTGACCAGCTTGCCGATCTTCATCGGGACGACCAAGAGCCCGCGGATGGCCGCGCCCATGAAGACGCGGCCCACCCGTCCGTCCTGCACGATCAACCCGCTCTGCTGAGCGCTGGTCAGCCGACGGTGTTCGCTGCCGCGTCGAAGCTGACGGTCGACGCACCCAAGGTCACTGTCACCTTGGCGAAGTTGAGGGTCACGTTCTCCACCTGCGGGCCTCCGCCCACCCCACCCCCCTGGGACACGCTCGTGACGAGCACGTCCTGCAGGGTGTAGACGAAGGTCGTGGTGTTGGCGCAGTCGGTCGGGTCGCAGATCGTCAGGCTGCCGTTGGCCGTGTGCCGTCCGGTGAGCGCGTTTCTCAGCAGCGGCACCGACGCGTCGTCGATGCCCTTGCTCAGGCTGAGGTCCTGCACGTTGACCCTCCCGGCGCCCCCGCCCCCACCTGTGTGGGTCGAGCCGCTGTTCGAGACGCCCCAGCTGTAGGCCTGCACGACGCTCGAGTCAGGGACCCCGTCCAGCTTCAGGACACCGAACGAGCTCTTCGGCGTGTCCTTCTTCGCTGCCACCGGCGCAGCCGCAGCGGCCGGGCCAGCGGCAAGTGCCAGCCCCTGCCAGGTCACGACCCCTCCCAGCACCACCACAGCAGCCGCTCCTGCAACGGCCTTCCGACGCCCGTCCGTACGCACGCTTGTCATGTGTCTGCCCTTCGGCTCCCGCGCGGCACCGTGCCGCGCAGGCCGAGTGGATGCACTCGCGCGGGGCACCGTCAACCCCCACCTGAAGGGCGCCGACCCCCCAAGATCAACGGAGCCGCCGTACACAACAAAGCAGCAAAAAGTGCGTACGCCGGCTCCGTTGATCAAGCCGACAGCGATCAGCCCTTGAGCTGGTAGTCCTTCATCAGGCCGCGGCTGATGATCGTCTTCTGGATCTCGGACGTGCCCTCGCCGATGAGCAGGAACGGCGCCTCGCGCATGAGGCGCTCGATCTCGTACTCCTTGGAGTAGCCGTAGCCGCCGTGGATGCGGAAGGACTCCTGGGTGATCTCGGCGCAGTACTCACTCGCGAGCAGCTTGGCCATGCCGGCCTCGACGTCGTTGCGCTTGCCGAGGTCCTTGAGCCGCGCGGCGTTGACCATCAGGGCGTGCGAGGCCTCGACCTTGGTGGCCATCTCCGCGAGCTTGAACTGGATCGCCTGGTGCTGGGCGATGGGCTTGCCGAAGGTCGAGCGCTGCTGGGCGTACTGGATCGCGAGCTCGAAGGCGCGGATCGAGATGCCGCAGGCGCGGGCCGCGACGTTGACGCGACCCACCTCGACGCCGTCCATCATCTGGTAGAAGCCCTTGCCCCGTCCGGCCTCCCCACCCAGGATCGACGACGCCGGCACCCGCGCGCCCTCGAGGATCATCTCGGTCGTCTCGACGCCCTTGTAGCCCATCTTGTCGATCTTCCCGGGGATCGTGACGCCCTGGGCGGTCTCGCCGAAGCCCGGCTCCTTCTCGACGAGGAAGGTCGTCATGTTCTTGTAGACGCTGTCGCCGCCCTCGTCGGTCTTGACCAGGGTGGCGATGAGTCCGGCGCGCGCGCCGTTGGTCAGCCACATCTTCTGGCCGTCCAGGACGTAGGAGTCGCCGTCGAGCACGCCGCGGCTCTTGATGGCGGCGACGTCGGAGCCGCAGCCGGGCTCGGACATCGAGAAGCCACCGCGCAGCTCACCGGTCGCCATGAGCGGCAGCAGCCGGTTCTTCTGCTCGTCGGTGCCGTGCTGCTTGAGCATGTACGCGACGATGAAGTGGGTGTTGATGACGCCGGAGACGCTCATCCACCCGCGGGCGATCTCCTCGACCACCAGGGCGTAGGTCAGGAGGGACTCACCGAGGCCGCCGTACTCCTCGGGGATCATCAGGCCGAACAGGCCCATCTCCTTCATGCCCTCGACGATCGCCTCGGGGAACTCGTCCTTGTGCTCGAGGTCCGTGGCGTAGGGGATGATCTCCTTGTCCACGAAGGTCCGGACCGTCGACAGGATCTCGGTCTGGATCTCGGTCAGGCCCTCGGTGGATGCCAGACGTCCCATGGTGTGCTCCTTGATCAGGGTTTCGCCAGAGTCTCCCACCCCCTACTCGCGGGTAGCCACCGCAGGCGCGTGAGAACCCTCACTCGACCGGGACGCTGGGGGTGGCGTCGCGCGTGGTCGTGCGGATGACGAGCGCCAGTCCCGTCACGAGCAGCACCGCTGCCGGTACGGCGAGCAGGGGGATCTGCTGCCCCGCGACGAACAGCGCCGCGATGAGCGCCGCCCCGGGGATCTCGAACAGGATGGAGAGGCTGACGACGGTTGGGCTGGTGGTGCGGAGCACGACGTTGAACAGCGAGTGCCCGAGCAGCTGCGCCCCGGCGGTGAGCGCGAGCAGCTTGAGCCAGTCGCCACCGTCGTACCCCGAGAGGGCCTGCCCGCCGACCAGGCACACGACGAGCAGCAGCACCGCAGTCGTGGAGTAGCAGAGCGCGGTGTAGGTCGTCGTCGAGACGCTCTTGCGCACCTCGCTGCCCGCGACCATGTACCCCGCCGCGAACATGCCGCCCAGGATCGCCAAGCCGTCACCGAGCAGGGCCTTGCCGCTCACCTGGAGGTCGGCCCCGGTGAGCAGCAGCGCGCCGCTCATCGCCACGGCGATGCCCACCCAGACCTGACGGGACACGGCCTTGCCGCGGGCCTTGTCCAGCAGGGCCGACCAGACCGGCTGTGTCGCGACGAGCGCTGTGGCGCTGGCCACCGACGTGTAGTCGATCGCCGGGATCCAGGTCGCGAAGTGCAGGGCGAGCAGCACGCCCGCCAGCAGCGCGAGCTTCCTTTCGCGGCGGTCGAGCCCGCGCAGCTCTGCGCGGTTGCGCACGAGCGTCACGGGCAGCAGCACGGCTCCTGCCATGGCGTTGCGCCAGAACGCGATGGCGAGCGCGGGGGCGGCCGTCGCCGCGATGAGCGGGCCCGAGGTGGACACGGCCAGCAGCGCGATGACCAGGAGACCGGCGTCCCGGGTCGGTGGCCGGGTCACACCAGGCTGGGGCAGCCCGGCCTGAGGAGGGCCGGTCACGGCACCCGGATCTCGCCCCGCCCGACCGGGACCACCGAGCCGTTGACCGTGGTGGCGACGACGCGACCGCTCTCGACCGACACCGAGCAGCGCAGCTCCGAACGGCGACCCATCTCCACGCCCTGCTCGACGACGTACGACGTCACGCCGTCGCCGACCAGGCCGGTCGTCGCGAGGTAGACCCCCAGCCCCAGCGCGGCGGACCCGGTCGCGGGGTCCTCGACGATCCCGACCCCTCCGCACAGGACGCGACAGCGGGCGGCCGTGCCGTCCCACGACACGACGCTGACCCCTGTGGCGTCGATCCGGTCCAGCGCGGCCACGTCCGGACGCACCCGGTCGAGCGCGTCGGGCCGCACCATCAGCAGCACCCAAGGGATGCCGGTGCCGCACGCACGCGGCGCCGGACCGGCGACGTCGTCGGCCGTGAGCCCGACGGCAGCCAGCAGCGGTCCCGGGTCGAGCTCAGGTCCGACCGTCGGCGTCCCCCCGGTGAGAGTCGCTCCGTCCGCGCTGACCTCGACGGGAAGCAGTCCCGCACCGCAGGCCTGCACGTTGGCGCCGGACGCGATGCGGCCCAGCCGGTGCAGCACCCACGCCGCACCGACGGACGGGTGCCCGGCGAAGGGGAGCTCGACCGAGGGCGTGAAGATGCGCAGGCCGTAGGTCGCGCCCTCGGGGGCAGGCATCGGGAACGCCGTCTCCGACAGGTTGAACTCCTGCGCGATCGCCTGCAGCTGCGCGGTCGAGAGCCCCTCGGCGTCGAGCACCACGGCGAGCGGGTTGCCGGCGAAGGGCTGGTCGGTGAAGACATCCACGACCTCGTACGACAGCGGTCCCGTCGGCGTCACGGCATCACCATGCCGCCGTCGACCGGCAGCGTGATGCCGGTGATGTACGACGACGCCGCAGACGCCAGGAACACGCACGCGTCGGCCACCTCGTGCAGCTCGCCGTACCTGCCGGCCGGGGTGATCAGCTTGACCATCTCCCCCTCGGCCGGGTCCATCTCGTCGGTCATCTCGGTCGGGAAGTAGCCCGGTGCCACCGCGTTGACGCGGATGCCCTTGCGCCCGGTCCACTGGCCGGCGAGGTCGCGGGTGAGCCCGAGCAGGCCGGCCTTGGACGCGGCGTACCCCGCCTGCGGGATGCCGCCGGGGCGCATGGCGAGCACGCTGGAGATGTTGATGATCGACCCGCCCTCGGTGGCCGCGCGCCCGAAGGCCTGCGCCATCCAGTACTGCGCGTTGAGGTTGACGTCGATGACCTTCCGGAACTCCTCCGGCGTCTCCCTCGTCGCCGGCTTGGCCCAGCCGAAGCCCGCGTTGTTCACCAGCACGTTGACCCTGCCGAAGGCCTCGACGGCCGCGGCGACCATCGCGGTGCACTGGTCCGGGTCGGTCACGTCGGTCTCGACGGCGATCGCGCGGCGCCCCGCCGCCTCGACCAGCCGCTTGGTGTCCTGCAGCCGGTCGGCGCGACGGGCGCCGAGCACCACGTCCGCTCCCGCCTCCGCCATCCCCTGGGCGATGGCGACGCCGAGGCCGGACGAGGCGCCGGTGACGAGGGCGACCTTGCCGTCGAGGCGGAAGCGGTCGAGCGTCGTGGTCACGGAGACTCCTTGCGGTGGGAGGGGGACGAGCAGCGAAACCGCATCGTGCCGCACCCGGGCTCAGGCGGGGTACGGCGGTAGCCTCGCGCGGTGGGTCGGGTCACCGATCGGGCACGGGAGACGCGCGGGAGGTGCAGCGGTGAGCACAGGCTCCCGGGTCTTCGTCGCGCGCATGGCGGGGCTGCCCGTCTTCGACCCCAACGGCGACCAGGTCGGCCGGGTGCGCGACGTCGTCGTGACGCTGCGGATCGGCAAGGACGCCCCCCGCGCGCTGGGGCTGCTCGTGGAGATCCAGGCTCGTCGCAAGATCTTCGTGCCGATGGGCCGGGTGACCTCCCTCGAGGCCGACGCGGTGCTGCTCGCGTCCGGGACGGTCAGCCTGCGGCGCTTCGACAAGCGACCGGGCGAGACGCTGGTGCTCACCGAGCTGCTCGACCGCAAGGTCACCGAGCTCGCCGACGGCACCGAGCTGACGGTGGTGGACGTCGCCATGGAGCAGACGCGCACCGACTGGTTCGTGACGAAGGTCGCCGTGCGTACCGGCCGACGGCGCGGTTCGCTGCGGACCCTGGACTGGGACGAGGTGAGCGGCTTCTCCCTCCCCGAGGGAGAGCAGGGAGCGGCCAACCTGCTCGCGGTGTTCGAGAAGCTCAAGCCGGCTGACCTGGCCGGTGTCATGCACGACCTGTCGGACAAGCGTCGCGGCGAGATCGCAGCAGCCCTCGACGACGAGCGCCTGGCCGACGTCCTCGAGGAGATGCCCGAGGACCAGCAGGTGCAGCTCATGGCAGGCCTCGAGGACGAGCGCGCCGCCGACGTGCTCGAGGCGATGGCGCCCGACGACGCCGCAGACCTGCTCGGCGAGATGCAGCCCGACGACGCCGCGCGCCTGCTCGACCTGATGGAGCCCGACGAGGCCGCGCCGGTCCGCCAGCTGCTCGCCTACAGCGACGACACCGCCGGCGGTCTCATGACCAGCGAGCCGGTCATCCTCGGCGCCGGAACCACCGTGGCCGAGGCGCTCGCCCGGATCCGGCACCCCGACCTGGCCCCGAGCCTGGCCGCCCAGATCTACGTGGTGCGTCCGCCGTACGAGACGCCGACGGGGCGCTACCTCGGGACGGCGCACTTCCAGCGGCTGCTGCGCGAGCCCCCGTCCACCCTCATCTCGGCGTGCGTCGACACGGGCATCGACCCGATCGACCCGGCGTGCTCGCTGCACGACGTGACCCGCCACCTGGCGTCGTACAACCTCGTCGCGGTCCCCGTCGTGGACAGCGAGCAGCGGCTGCTCGGGGCGGTGACGGTCGACGACGTCCTGGACCACGTCCTGCCCCAGGACTGGCGGGGGGCGCGCCGTGGCTGACGCCCGCCGCCCCACCCCCCGACGTCGCCAGCGGCTGGACCAGCCGGTCGTCCCGCGCTCCGGTCTCCCGCGCCCCCACTACGACCCCGAGGCGTTCGGGCGGGTGTCGGAGCAGACTGCCCGCTTCCTCGGCACCGGCCGCTTCCTGGTCTACCTGACGCTGTTCGTGACCGTGTGGCTGGCCTGGAACACGTTCGCCCCGGTCGAGCTGCAGTTCGACCCCAAGCGGCTCAACTACACGCTGCTGACCCTGCTGCTCAGCCTGCAGGCGTCGTACGCCGCGCCGCTGATCCTGCTCGCGCAGAACCGTCAGGTCGACCGGGACCGCGTGGCCCTTGACGAGGACCGGGGGCAGAACCAGCGACTGCAGGCGGACGTGGAGTACCTCACCCGCGAGCTCGCCTCACTGCGCCTGTCGCTGGGTGAGGTCGCCACCCGCGACTACCTGCGCGACCAGCTGCGCGAGCTCACCGAGGAGGTGGTGGCGCGGACCAGCGAGGGGGTGTACGACCAGCAGTCCCGCGCCAAGCGCGAGGAGCGCGAGCGGCGGGCAGAGCGAAAGAAGCGACGCCAACAGGCCGAGAGCGGTGAGGCCGGCGACAGCACCCAGAGCAAGTCGCTCAGCGAGCCGTTCAGCGGCGAGGAGACCCCATGACCCGCCCCGGCGCGCCACGACGCCCGTCGGCGCCCCCCCGCGCCGAGCGGCGACGGATCGGCGACGTGCTCGTGGCCGAGGGCCTCCTGACCCCCGAGCAGCTCGAGGAGGTTCTTGCGGCCCAGCAGGCGCTCCCCCCGGGCGAGTCCCGTCCTCGGCTCGGCCAGCTGGTCACCCAGATGGGCCTCGCGACCGAGCAGCAGGTGGCTGCTGCCCTCGCCGCAGCGCTCACCCTCACCCTGGTCGACCTCGGCCGCACGATGGTCGTCCCCGAGCACGTGCGGCTGCTGCCCCGGGCCGTCGCCGAGCGCACCAACATCCTGGTGCTGGACCGCGTCGGGACGCGGCTGAAGGTCGCGACGAGCGACCCGACCAACGTGCTGGCGCTCGACGACGTCAAGCTGCTCACCGGCTCCACCGACCTGGACATCGTGGTCGCGACGGCGAGCCAGGTGCGCGACCAGCTCGGTCGGGCCTGGTCGCTGTCGGAGGAGTCCGGGAGCGTCGACGCCCTGTTCGAGGGCCTCGACGGCGACGTCGAGCGCGACGCCGACGAGGCGAGCGAGCAGTCGGTCGAGGCGGCGCCGATCGTCCGGCTCGTCGACGTCATCCTCGCGGACGCCGTGCGCGCACGCGCCTCGGACGTGCACATCGAGCCGCAGGCGCACGAGCTGCGGATCCGCTACCGCGTCGACGGTCTCCTGCGCGACGTGATGACGGTTCCCCGCAATGCGACCGCGGCCGCCGTCAGCCGTATCAAGATCGTCTCGGGCCTGGACATCGCCGAGCGACGGCGACCCCAGGACGGCCGCGCGAAGCTCACGGTCGACGGCATGGTGGTCGAGGCGCGCATCTCGACCTTGCCGACGTTGCACGGCGAGAAGGTCGTCATCCGGCTGCTCCCCCGCGCCGAGAACGTCCCGCTGATGTCCAAGACCGGCATGACGCCCGCGCAGCTCGAGCAGGTCGGCACCGCCCTCATCCAGTCGCAGGGGCTGGTCCTCATCACGGGACCGACCGGCTCCGGCAAGACCAACACGCTCTACGCCGCCATCCAGCAGGTGAGCACGCCGGACCGCAACATCGTCACGCTCGAGGACCCCGTCGAGGTGCAGGTCGCCGGCATCACGCAGGTGCAGGTGCACGAGCGCTCCGGCATGACCTTCGCCCGCGGGCTGCGCAGCATCCTGCGCCAGGACCCCGACATCGTCCTCGTGGGCGAGGTCCGTGACCAGGAGACCGCCGAGCTCGCCCTGCAGGCGTCGTTGACCGGTCACCTGGTCCTCACGACCCTGCACACCAACGACGCCGTCGCCGCCGTCACCCGCCTGGTCGAGATGGGCGTCGAGCCGTTCCTCGTGGCGTCGTCTCTCACCCTCGTCGTCGCCCAGCGGCTCGTGCGCCGTCCGTGCGCCGGCTGTGCTGCGGACTACACCCCGTCGTCGCGCACCCTGTCGCTCCTGGGGCTCACCGAGGCCGATGTCGCCGACGCCACCCCTCGACGTGGCGCGGGCTGCGCCGACTGCGGAGGCACCGGCTACCGCGGGCGCACCGGCATCTTCGAGGTGCTGCCCATCAACGCGGCGCTCCGTCAGGTACTTCTGTCCACACCGACCGAGGCGGCCATCGGCAAGGCCGCCCGTGAGCACGGCATGACCACCCTGCGGGCCTCGGCGCTCGCGGCGGCGCACCGCGGCGAGACGACGTACGAGGAGGTCCTCCGCGCCACCCACGTCGACGCCGTGAGCGGTCCCCGTTGCCCGCTGTGTGCGCGCGCCCTGGCCGACGACATGGAGTGCTGCCCCTGGGACGGCACCCCGATCGGCAACGACCGCTGCGACGCGTGCAGCCGCCGCCTCGAGCCCGAGTGGAGCACCTGTCCCTGGTGCCGCACCCCTGTCAGCGGGTTCGTGCCCACTCCTGTCCACGCGCCCGCTCCGCTGCCGCGCCTGCTGGTGGTCGACGACGACCCGAGCGTGTGCGCGTTCGTCACCGCGGCCCTGGCGGGCTCCGCCGACGTGACCAGCGCCGGGACGTCCGACGCCGCGCTGAACCTGCTCGGAGAGCAGCCCTTCGACGGCGTGCTGGTCGACAACGGGCTGCCCGACCTGTCCGGGGTCGAGTTCATCCGACTCGTCCGCAGCGATCCACGGACCCTCACCCTCCCCCTGGTCCTGTTCACCGGGTCCTCGTCTCCGGCCGTCGAGCGCGAGGCGCGCCAGGCCGGCGCCGACGACTTCCTCGCCAAGCCCGTCGAGCCGGTGCTGCTCGAGGAGCGCGTCCTGGCCCTGCTGGGTCGCACCAGTCGTCCGCTGCTCACCGCCACCGATCCTGCGTAGCCGACCTGTGGTTGGGTTCGCGCCATGCCCGGTCCGTCCCGCCGCACGGTGCTCGCGCTCCTCGGCATCGCCGGCGCCGGCGCGGTGGGGGTGACCGCCGCGACGCGTGGCGACGGGTTGGCTCCGAAGCCCACGGTCGTGCCCGGGACCGAGCGCGTCCGCGACCGGTACGGCGACACCAGCCGGCAGCACGGCGAGTGGTGGGTGCCGCCCACCGAGGGACTGCTCCCCACGGTCGTGCTCGTGCACGGGGGCTACTGGCGCCCCGACTACGACCTGTCCCTCGAGAACGCCGTCGCGGCCGATCTCGCCGGGCGCGGCTACCTGGTCTGGAACATCGACTACGCCCCCTCAAGCGACGCGTGGCCCGCCACGCTGACCGACGCCGCTGCCGGCTACGACCACGTGTTCCGGGGCGCCCGCGCCGACCGGGTCGACCGGGACCGGGTCGCGGTCGTCGGCCACTCGGCGGGCGGGCACCTCGCCCTGTGGCTGGCCTCCCGCGGTCGGCTCAGCCCCGGTGCGCCGGGCGCCGGTGACCACGTCGCACCGGCTCTCGCCGTACCCCAGGCCCCCGTGGCGTCGCTGCGCACCGCCGAAGCCCTCCACCTCGGCAGCGGGGCGGTGCAGGCCCTGTTGCAGTCGGCGTCGTCGGAGCGGTTGGCGGTGGCTGACCCCGTGGCGCTCGCGCCGTCCGGGGTGCGCACCGTGCTGGTCCACGGGACCGAGGACGACATCGTCCCGATCAGCCAGAGCGAGGACTACCTGGCCGTCGCCCGCGACTGCACGCTGCAGCGGGTGCCCGGCGGCCACTTCGAGCACCTCGACCCGACGTCGCCGGCCTGCCAGGCGCTGCGGGCAGCCCTCGCCTCGATGTGACCGCGCTCGTCAGCACCGTGGCAGCGCTGGTGGTCGCGTGGCTGCTCCTGCTCCTCCTGCTGTGGCGTGCGGCGCCGGAGGGGGTGCGGCTGCGCGAGGGCGCCCGGTTGCTGCCGGACGTCCTGCGCCTGCTCGCTCGCTTGGCGCGGGCCAAGGAGCTCTCGAGGGGTAGCCGCGTCCGGCTCTGGCTGCTGCTGGCCTACCTCGCGCTGCCGTTCGACCTGGTCCCTGACGTGATCCCCGTCGTCGGGTACGCCGACGACGTCATCGCCGTGCTGTGGGTGCTGCGTGCCGTGACGCGGCGCGCGGGTCCCGAGGTGCTCGAGCGGCACTGGCCGGGCACTCCTGAGGGCCTGCGCGCCCTTGGCCGCTTGCTGGCGTAGCTCAGAGCGCGCGGACGACCGCGGCGGCGGCAGCAGCAGCGAGCAGGACGACGACGAACGGCAGACGACGCCACAGGCAGAGCGCGCCGACCGCGAGACTCGCCACCCGGGCGTCGAGCCGCAGGCTGGTCCCGTCACCGAACACCTGCAGCACCACCAGCGCGGCGAGCAGCGCGGTCGGCAGCAGCGTCGCCGCGGCCCGCAGCCGGGGCTGCTCGAGGACCGACGAGGGCACCGCCCACCCGGCGGCCTTCAGTCCGTAGCAGCCGGCCGAGGTCAGGAGCACCGCGGTCCAGATCATCGCCGCAGCAGCCGCGGGCCGACCGCGAGGGCCGCGACGAGCACCGGCACCCCGGCAGGCGTGAGGGGTACGGCGAGCAGCGCGAGCGCGGCGCCACCCGCGGCGATCCACGGGTCGTCGCGCAGCCTCGGCCACAGCAGCGCGAGGAACGCCGCACCGACCGCGCCGTCGACCCCCAGCGCCGTGGTGTCGACCGACCCCGCACCGAGCGCACCCGCGAGCGTCGCGAGGTTCCACATCCCGAAGACCGCGAGCCCGGTGGACCAGAAACCCACGCCCTCCAACCCGGGTGGCGACGTCGTGGCGATCGCGGTGCTCTCGTCGATGGTCACGTGCGCGGCGACCGGACGTCGCCACCCGCGCACCGTCACGCGCTCGGCCAGCACGACGCCGTACAACGCGTTGCGGCTGCCCACGAGCACGGCGCTGGCCACCCCCGCGAGCACGGCCCCTCCGCCGCCCAGCACGCCGACGAGCGCGAACTGCGAGGCGCCGGTGAACGTCAGGAGGGACAGCGCGCAGGCCTGCGGCACCGACAGGCCCGCAGACACCGCAGCCACCCCGAAGGACGCGCCGTACAGGCCGACCGCCGCTCCGAAGCCGATCCCGCGACGGAGGACGACGCGGCGGGCGCCCCGCTCGCTCAGAGCGCCTCGCCGCAGGACCCTGCCTCGGCGCCACCGCTCTCGCCCGTGAGCTTGCTCATGAGCGTGTGGAGCTGCGCCACCTCAGCCGGGGTGAGGCGGTCGAGCACGTGCCTGGACACGCCGGCCAGGTGGGTCGGCGCCGCTGCGCGCAACCGGGCCAGGCCGGCGTCGGTGAGGACCGCGTGGGTGCCGCGGGCGTCGTTCGGGCAGGCAGCGCGCTCGACCAGACCGTCGCGCTCGAGCCGGTCGACGAGTCGGGTCAGACCGGAGCGGGACAGCAGCACCTGCTCGGCGAGCTCGGTCATCCGCAGCCGCCGCCCGGGCGCCTCGGCGAGGTGCAGCAGGACGTCGTACGACGGGAGGGGCAGCTCGTGCGCGGCGAGGAGCTCGGCCTCGAGCGTGCGGGTGAGCTGCGCGTGGGCGCGCAGGAACGAGCGCCAGGCACCGAGCTCGGTGCTCGTGGGGGTCTGCGCCGTCGTCACGGCCTCCATGCTAGTTGTTCGCGCAAGTGTCGGTAGGGTTTTGCCGTGCGCTCAGCCAAGGACTTCTTCCGCCCGCTCGCCGTCGGTGCTCCCGAGCCCCTCCGCGAGATCCCCTGGACCCCGTCGCGGATGATCCACTTCTTCGACCCGTCGAACGAGAAGATGGTCTCGAAGGTCCCGGACATCGCCACGAAGGTCGATGTCCTGCTCGGCAACCTCGAGGACGCGATCGCCGCCGACAACAAGGTGGCGGCGCGCGAGGGCCTGGTGAAGGTGGCGCACACCTACCAGGGCCCTGCCGCGCTGTGGACCCGCGTCAACGACCTGGGCAGCCCCTGGATCCTCGACGACCTGACGACGCTGGTCACCGAGGCCGGGTCGGTGCTCGAGGTCATCATGGTGCCGAAGGTCGAGGGGCCGGAGGACATCCACTACGTCGACCGGCTGCTCGCCCAGCTCGAGGCGAAGGCCGGGATCAGCCGTCCGCTGCAGGTGCACGCCATCCTGGAGACCGCCCGCGGCGTCGCGAACGTCGAGGAGATCTGCGCCGCCTCGCCGCGCATGCAGGGCATCTCCCTCGGGCCGGCCGACCTCGCCGCCAACCGCAGGATGAAGACCACCCGCGTCGGCGGCGGCCACCCCGGCTACCTCGTGCGCGAGGACCCCGCCGGGGAGGACGTCCCCCGCGCGACCTTCCAGCAGGACCTGTGGCACTACACGGTCGCCCGGATGGTCGACGCCTGCGCGTCGAACGGGATCTACGCCTACTACGGGCCGTTCGGCGACATCAAGGACACGCTCGCTTGCGAGGACCAGTTCCGCAACGCCTACCTGCTCGGCTGCGTCGGCGCCTGGTCGCTGCACCCGGTGCAGATCGACATCGCCAAGAAGGTGTTCTCCCCCGACCCCGACGAGGTCGCCTGGGCGCGACGCGTCGTCGAGGCCATGGGCGAGGACGGCCGCGGCGCGGTCATGCTCGACGGCAAGATGCAGGACGACGCGACGTACAAGCAGTGCAAGGTCGTGCTCGAGCTCGCCACGTCGCTCGCCGCCCGCGACCCCCAGCTCGCCGCGGCGTACGACCTGTGAGCGTCCTGCGGTCGGTCCTCTACATGCCCAGCTCCAACGAGCGGGCGCTGGAGAAGGCCAAGACGCTCGCTGCCGACGCGATCATCTTCGACCTCGAGGACGCGGTCGCCCCCGACGCGAAGGTCGCGGCGCGCGACGCCGCCGTCGCCGCCGCCACCTCCGGTGCGTACGGCGGGAAGGTGCTCACCATCCGCTGCAACGGCCTCGACACCCCCTGGGGCGCCGAGGACCTGGCCGCCGCTGCCGCTGCCCGACCGGCCGCGGTCGTCGTCCCCAAGGTCAGCGGGCCGGAGCACCTCGACGCGCTGGCGGCGATCACGGGGGACGTGCCGATCTGGGCCATGGTGGAGACGCCGGCGGCGCTGTTCGCCATCCGCGAGATCTGCGCCCACCCGGCCGTGTCGGCCCTCGTGATGGGCACCAACGACCTGGTCAAGGAGCTGCGGGCGGCGATGGTCCCCGGTCGCGGTCCGCTCCTGCCACACCTCGCCCTTGCCCTCGCCGGCGCGCGCCTGGCGGGCAAGGTCATCCTCGACGGCGTCTACAACGACGTGAAGGACGAGGAGGGCTTTCGCGCGGAGTGCCTGCAGGGCATGCAGATGGGCTTCGACGGCAAGACCCTCATCCACCCGGGACAGGTCCCGACCTGCAACGAGGTGTGGGCCCCGACCGAGGCCGAGGTCGACCACGCCCGCCGGGTCATCGCGGCCTTCGAGGAGGCCGAGCGCGCGGGGTCCGGGGTCGTGACCGTCGACGGTCGCATGGTCGAGAACCTGCACCGTGACATCGCCGTCCGCGTCCTCGCCACGGCCGACGCCATCGCTGCCCTGGGGTGACCCCGCTCGAGCTCCTGCGCTCGCGCGGTGCCGACACGATCGAGCACCCCGGCGGCACGCTGCTCGACCACCTGGTGCGGGTCGCGGACCGGCTGACCTCCTACCGCGCCGACCCCGACCTGGTCGCTGCCGGGCTCGTCCACGCGGCCTACTCGACCGACGGATTCGACACCGCGCTGCTGGACCTCACCGAGCGGGACCTGCTGCGCGACGTGATCGGCGCGCCGGTCGAGGACCTCGTCTACCGCTACGCAGCCACCGACCGTCGGCCGTTCTACCGCCAGCTCGACCAGCCGCTCGTCGTGTGGACCGACCGGTTCACCGGAGCGTCGGTGACGCTCGACCGCGCGGACGTCGTACCTCTGGTCGACCTCACGGTCGCCAACGAGCTCGACGTCGTGGAGCACGCGCCCGACGTCCGGGCCGAGTACGGCGACGCCCTGCGCGAGCTGTTCACGCGGGCGCGCCCGGTCATGTCCGACGCCGCCTGGGCCGACGTCGAGGCGACCCTCTAGGAGCCCGGCGCTCCGGGGAGGACGTCGCGGAAGATGTCCATCGCCTTCCACTCCGGCTCTGGTGGCTGATGGCCCACCGCCGGCGCGTACGGCGAGAGCTCGACGAGGTCGCTGCGGTGGACGTACCGCGGGCAGTTGGGCCACACCCGCTCGACCGCCACGGTGACCACGAGCTGCGCGCCCTCGAACGACCCGACCAGCTCGGGATCGTGGGAGACGGTCGCCCGTCCCTGCACCCGCATGCGGTCCGGCTGGGCGAAGTCGACGAACAGCAGCGCCACTCGCGGCTCGGCGAGGATGGCCCCGAGGCTGCGGAACATGCCGTTGCCGTCGTAGGACGGGAACGCCAGGGTCGTCCGGTCGAGCACCCGCACGAACCCCGGTCGACCACCCTTGTAGGACACGTCGGGCCAGCCGTCGGGGTCGATCGTGGCGAGGAAGAACTGCGCGGCGTTCTCGATGAAACCCCGGTCGCCGTCGGTGAGGTGGTCGTGCACGGTGACGGCCTCGAGCCGGTCCGCGATGCGCCGGCTGTCGAACTGGTCCTGCAGCTCACGCGCGCCCTCGCCGTACATCCCCATGCGGAAAGTGAACCGCGCGGCGGGCCTTCCAGCCACTGCTGCAGCCCGCGCCGCCCGCTGGGTCGGGGGCGAGCAGCTGAAAGCCCCACTAACCTGAGGCACATGCTCCCCACTGACCTTCCCTCGGCGGACCAGCTCACCGCCGCGCTCGCCACCGTCGAGGACCCGGAGATCCGCCGCCCGATCACCGAGATCGGGATGGTCAAGTCCGCCACGGTGGACCCGGACGGCACGGCGCGCATCGCGATCTACCTGACCATCAGCGGCTGCCCGATGAAGGACACCCTCACGCAGCGGGTCACCGACGCGATCGCCCCGCTCCCGGGCGTCACCGGCGTGGTCGTCGAGCTCGACGTCATGAGCACCGAGCAGCGCCAGGCCCTGCAGACGCTGCTGCGCGGCGACAACCCGCAGCGCGACATCCCGTTCGCCCAGCCCGGCAGCCTCACGCGGGTCTTCGCCGTCGCGAGCGGCAAAGGCGGCGTCGGGAAGTCCAGCGTCACGGTCAACCTCGCCGCTGCCATGGCCGCCCGGGGCCTGCGCGTCGGCGTCGTCGACGCCGACATCTACGGCTTCAGCGTCCCGCGCATGCTCGGGGTCGAGCACCGCCCGACGCAGGTCGAGCAGATGATCCTGCCGCCCTCCGCCCACGGCGTGAAGGTCATCAGCATCGGGATGTTCACCAAGGACAACACCCCGGTCGTGTGGCGCGGGCCGATGCTGCACCGCGCGCTGCAGCAGTTCCTCGCCGACGTCTACTGGGGCGATCTGGACTACCTGCTCATGGACCTCCCGCCGGGCACCGGCGACATCGCCATCTCCGTCGCGCAGCTGGTCCCGAGCGCCGAGATCCTCGTCGTCACGACCCCTCAGCTCGCGGCGCAGGAGGTGGCCGAGCGCGCAGGGTCCATCGCCCTGCAGACCCATCAGCGGATCGCCGGCGTGGTCGAGAACATGAGCTACCTGCCGTGCCCGCACTGCGGCGAGAGCATCGACGTGTTCGGCTCCGGCGGCGGTCAGGCGGTCGCCGACAGCCTGTCCCGACTGCTCGGCGCCGAGGTCCCGCTGCTCGGCCAGATCCCCATCGACAAGCGCCTGCGCGAGGGCGGCGACAACGGGCGCCCGCTCGTGCTCGACGCCCCGGACAGCGCAGCCGCCAAGGAGCTGCTCACCGTCGTCGACAAGCTCACCGGCAAGCCTCGCGGGCTCGCGGGCATGTCCCTGAGCCTCACCCCCGCCGGGCGCTAGTCAGGTCGTGTCGGGGTCCCACGGGACGGCTTCCCCCGGCAGCAGGGACGTACGGCGAGCAGGTACTGCCGCGACCACCAGCACGTCCTCCTCCTCGTCCTCGAGCAGGTGCTTGCGGACGAACTCGCGCGGGTTCAGGGAGTTCAGGTCCAGCGAGCCGATCTCGGGTCCGAGCTCGGTCGTCAGGTCGTCGCGCATGCCCTTGAGGTAGATCCGCAGCTTGCGCAGCGTCCTGCCCGCGTCGGCCGCGATGCCCGGCAACCGGTCGGGTCCGAACACGAACAGGGCGAGCAGCAAGATGACGGCCGTCTCCGGCCAGCCGAGCCCTCCGAGCACTGTGTTCCTCCGTGGTTGTGGCAGGCCGAGGCCTACGAGCTCTTCTTGTCCTGCAGGACGAGACGGGCGGTCCTGGTGGATCCGCCACGCAGGTAGGTGACGGTGACGGTGTCGCCGACGCGGTACTCCCGCAGCCGCACCACGAGGGTGTCGACGCTGGTGACCGAACGGTCCCCGACCTTGGTGATCACGTCACCGACGGCCAGCCCGCTCTTGGCCGCCGCGCCGCCGGGGAGCAGCTGCGCGATGCGCGCGCCCCGGGCGCCGACGCCGTCCGCTCCCACGGTCGTGGCCGAGACGCCGATGACCGGGTGGGTCGCCGTCCCGGTGCGAATGAGCTGCTCGGCGATCGAGCGGGCCTCGTCGACCGGGATGGCGAAGCCGACGCCGATGCTGCCGGACTGGCTGGAGCTCGACGAGCCGGACAGGGTGGCGATGGCGGAGTTGATGCCGATGACCCGACCCGCGAGGTCGACCAGCGGTCCGCCGGAGTTGCCGGGGTTGATCGCCGCGTCGGTCTGGATCGCGTTGAACAGCGGGGTCCCCGCGCCCCCGTCCTCGTCGGGGACCCGCACGGTGCGGTTGAGCGCACTGATGATGCCGGAGGTGACGGTGCCGGCAAGACCCAGGGGGGAACCGACCGCGACGACGGGGTCGCCGACGACCAGCGTGCCGGAGCTCCCGAGGACCGCCGGTGTCAGGGTGAGACCGGAGCCGCGCACCTTGATGACCGCCAGATCCGTCTCCGGGTCGAGGCCGACGACGTCGGCGGGCAGGTCGACTGCCCCGTCTCCGTTGAAGGACACCGTGATGGTGCCGGTCTTCGCCGCCGACGCCACGACGTGGTTGTTGGTGAGGACGTAGCCGTCCTTGCGCAGGACGACCCCCGAGCCCGTGCCGCCCTCCAGCCCCGTCGAGACGTCGATGCTCACGACGCTGCGCAGCACCTTGGCGGCGACGCCGGCGATCGACGTGGCGGGCCGCACGATCGGGGCCTCCGTCACCACCGCCGGCAGGGTCGCGCCGCCGTCCTGCAGCTGAGCCGCGGAAGGGACGCCGTCGGGGGCGTTCCGCGCTCCGAGGTAGCCCCCGACGCTGCCGGCGATCAGCGCCGTCGCGAGGATCGTCGCCCCGAACACCCACGCCGGCCGTCGAACCGGCCCGGCCACGACCTCGCCCAGCGGCTCCGTGGGGTAGCCCCACGCCAGCGCGCCCGTGCGGTCGGGGACCGCCCACGGGTCGACCGGCTCGGTGGCGGGTGGCGGCGCCGCCGGAGCGGCATCGCTCCACCAGGGAGCAGGCTGATCAGGCACGGGGATCCTCCGAACGACGGGTCAAGGCGGGAGCGGGCGGGCGGGACGTCCAGCAGGACAGTGTGGACCTACCTGAAGGGGTTCAACCACCCGCCGACGCGGGACATGCCCCGCCAGACCCGACCGCCGAGGCTGTCCCGAGGTCGGGTGGGCGCCGCGTGCGGGAGGGCCTGGACCACGTCGTCCACCACCTGGGAGGGCGCGTCGGACACGAGCGTCCAGGTGAAGCCCCCGCTGCTCCACACGACCCGTTCCGGCGTACCGACGCTCACCCAAGCCGTCCCGTTCCCCACCCGTCGTGCTGTACCGCGCGGAACGGTGGCGGGCGCGCCCCGCTGGAGGAACAGCGACGTCGTGGACAGCCCGTCGCTGTAAGACGTCTGCAGCACGCCTTCGCCCTGATCGGCCTCGTGCCACCGGGCGTGGAACAGGTCCAACCCGCCGGGCAGGGTCAGGCTGACCGGCCAGCCCGACTCCTCGAGGTCGATGAGTCCGCTGAGGTCCAGGACCTCACCGTTCGGCTGCAGCGGTTGCTGCGCCGCCAGCAGCAGCGGTCGGACGGGTACGGCGGCCTCGATGCGCACGTACGCCGCGCTGCGCACGACGGCACCCGAAGCGTCCATGAGGTCGCGGCGCAGGACCAGGCCGTTGCTCCGGTCGATCCAGAACCGGCCCGCCACGGCCGCCTCGCCCGAGGCGCCCGGCCGGCGTGCCTCCACGACGTCGGCCTGGTGACCGGCGCAGGCACCGTCCCCTGCGAGGACGAGGTCGTAGTGGGCGACCAGCAGGCTCAGCAGTCCCGGGTCGACGGCGTCCACGGCCACCGTGTCGGACCCTTCGCCGGCCGGGCTCGAGGCCTGGGCGAGATCGTGGACAGCGCTCCCCCGGCCAGCCCGGTGCGTCACCTCGAGCATGGCGAGGGTGGGCTGGCCGTCGCGGATGCTCACGACGTGCTGCACCCCGCTCCAGCTGCGTCGCTGGGAGGCCTCCGTCGCGCGCTCCAGGAGGGTGAGGGCGCGCGCGTCCACCAGGCGCGGGCTCGAGCCCTCCCGGCCGGCGGAGGGCGACGTCACCGCCGAGGAGGGCAGGCCGGCGAGCAGGGCTCCCGTACCCGCCAGCAGCAGCAGCAGGCGCGTGCGCAGCAGCGGTCTCACGGCGGCGTCATGGCGGCGTCACGGCAGCGTCCTGGCCACCGACACGATGTCGAGCTCGGTGAGCGGGACCTCGGTCGAGGTCGCGCCGTGGTCGCTGACGAACCGGGCGCTGCTCGGGTCGAACGGCGCGACCGGACCCGCAGGCGGCGGACCGGCAAGGCTCAGCGCGCCTCCCAGACCAAGGGCGACGAACGCTCCCCCTACCGCCGTACGTCGGACCCGTGGGTGCACGGGACGACGGGTGCGCGACGGGGCCGGGACGGCCACCGGCAGCCCCGGACTGGCCGTGGCGGCCAGGACGCGGGAGGTGAGGTCGAAGGGGACCAGGGGCGCCGCCGCCGACCCGCGGAGAGCCTGTTTGAAGCGGCGCAGCGACTCGACCTCGGCGCGGCAGCCCTCGCAGTGCGTCAGATGAGCCAGGACCTCGTCGCGACGGACGTGGTCGAGCTCACCGTCGACGAACGCGGTGGCGGCGAGGCCGAGGTGGCTGCTCACGACAGGGCGATCTCGAGCTCGTGCGGCACGGCACCGGGGGCACGATGGGCGAGGGCCTCGCGCAGCTGGGAGCGGCCGCGGTGGATGCGGCTGCGCACCGTCCCGATCTTGATGCCGAGGGTCGCGGCGATCTCCTCATAGGACAGTCCCTCGAGGTCGCAGAGCACGACGGCGGCGCGGAAGTCCGGCGGCAGCGCGTCGAGGGCCGCCTGCACGTCCCCGTCGAAGTGCTCGTCGTCGTAGACCTGCTGGGGACTGCGCTCGCGGCCGGGGATGCGCTCGGCGTCGTCGGGCAGTGCGTCGAAGCGGATGCGCGCCCGGCGACGGACCAGGTCGAGGAACAGGTTGGTGGTGATGCGGTGCAGCCAGCCCTCGAACGTGCCGGGGGTGTAGCTCGACAGGGAGCGGAAGACCCGGACGAAGACCTCCTGCGTGAGGTCCTCGGCGTCGTGCCGGTTGCCGGTCAGGCGGTACGCGAGACGGTAGACGCGCGCCGAGTGGTTGCGCACGACCTCGTCCCAGGTGGGGGGCACCCAGTCGCTCTCGAGCGGCTCGACCTGCTGCAGCGTGTTCATGGGGTGGAGTGTGCCTCGCTCAACCTGTGAAGTACCTGGACGCTCACTGGGGGTCATGTGTCATCTCCTTCAACGCGGCGCTCCGGTCAGGCGTTCCCGGGAGCGCGCTCACCAGACGTTCGCGCGTCGAGCCCTTCCGGACGGGTGACGTGGTGGGTTCGCAGTAGGTTTCGGCCCATGAGCGATGAGCCGACCCCGTCTGTCGCCGCGTGGCTGGAGGTCTGGCAGCCGTCCGACGACGCCCTCCACGTCGCGCAGGCGCGCGCCGCCGAGGTCGGCGTGCCCTACGTCGACACGGCCACCGGGTCGGCGTTGCGCCTGCTCGCTGCCGTCTCCGGCGCGCGCGCCGTCGTCGAGCTCGGCACCGGCGCCGGTGTCTCGGCGCTGTGGTTGCTGCGCGGCATGCACCCTGACGGCGTGCTCACGACGATCGACCCCGAGACCGAGCACCAGCGCCTGGCGCGGCAGTCCCTCACCGAGGCAGGCTTCGGCTCGGGGCGCGTGCGCCTGATCTCCGGGCGCGCGCTCGAGGTGCTGCCCCGGCTGTCGGACGGCGCCTACGACCTGGTGGTGTGCGACGCACTGCGCACGGAGTACGGCGACTACCTGCAGGCCGCGTTGCGCCTGCTCCGTCCGGGCGGCGCCGTGGTGTTCCTGGGCGCCCTGCGGGACGGGCGGGTCGCCGACCCCGGCGCGCGCGACGCGGACACCGTCGCCCTGCGCGAGCTCGCCCGGTCGGTGCGCGAGGACCCGCGGCTGGTCCCGACCCTGCTCCCCCTCGGCAGTGGCCTCCTCGCCGCCGTCGTGACCGAGGTCCCGGTCGCCTCGTAGCCCGGGGATACTCACCCGTGACGCGACCGGACCTCCCGTGGGACGCGGTTGTCGTGGCTGGGGGGCGCGGTCGTCGGCTCGGCGGGGCGGACAAGCCCTCGCTGGAGGTGGGTGGTCGTCGATTGCTCGACGTCGCGCTGGAGGCGGTGTCCGGCGCGTCGGTCCGGGTCGTCGTGGGAGGGAGTGCTCTCGGCTCCGGATCGGTGTGACTGTCCGAGCACCCGAGGTACGGCGGTCCCGTGGCTGCCCTGGCGGCTGCCCTGCCCTGCCGTGGCGGTCCAAGGTGGTCGCCGTCCTCGCCGGTGACCTGCCGTTCGTGCGGGCGGTGGACGTGGAGGTGCTGCGCTCTTCGCTCGGGGAATCTGGGGCGGCGGTCGCGATCGATGACACCGGACGCCGCCAGCCGCTGCTCGCGGTCTACCGCGCCTCAGCGCTGAGAGCAGCCCTGCCGTGCGAGGTCTCGGGCGCGCGGCTGATGGCGGTCCTGGACCGGCTGCACGTCGTCGAGGTGCCGCTGACCGGCACGCCGCCGCCCTGGCTGGACTGCGACACCGCCGAGGACCTGGGGCGTGCCAGCTCATGGACCGACGACGGAGCCATGCGCTCTGGCGCAAGATTTGTCGTACTTTTGCCATCAGCGAAATCGCCGTTGAAACGGTCTTTTCGACGAAAAGGACACGGTTTTGTCGGACCTTGCTTCTAGGGTCTGGGTATGTCGATCGCCACTGCGCAGGCCAAGCGGGAGGTCTGCGCTGCTCTGTCGGCGTTGTCCCGTGCGGAGGCGACGCTCTACGCCGAGCAGGCGATCGCGCTCGCGGCGGTGGAGGACCTGTGGACCGGCCGGAGCGACCCGGCGAAGCCGTACCTGGCGTTGGAGGTGTCGATGGCGTTGCAGGTCGCGCAGTCGACCGCCGTCACCCGGATGCGCCTGGCGCAGCACCTGGTCCGGAACCTCCCGGCGACCCTGGAACGCCTGCGGGCTGGGGAGCTGACCGTCGGGCAGGGCCGGGTGATCGTGCACGAGACCCTCGAGCTCCCCGATGACACCCGGGCGGTGCTGAGTCGGCAGGTCGAAGGGCGGGTCCTGCCGCGGGTCGCGGGGATGACCCCGAGTGACACCCGCCGGGAGGTCCGCGCCGCGATCCTGAGCGTCGATGAGCTCGCCGCAGAACGCCGGCGGAACAAGGCCAAGGACGACCGGGCGGTCTGGGACAGCCCCCGCCAGGACGGCCGGGCGATGATCGGCGCGGACCTCAGCGCTGAGGACGCCGGGATGTTCCTGCGCGCCTTGGGGGAGCTCGCCGACGCGACGTTCGACGCGACCGACCCGCGTAGCGCCGATCAGCAGCGGGCGGACCTGTTCACCCACCTGCCCGAGTTCGCCCTCGCCCACCTGCACGGTGAAGGCCCCGGGTGGTTGCCGTTCCTGCACGACCGGGACATCGCCGGAGTGCGGGACAGCGGCACCGTCGAGACCCCGGCGACGACCAGGCGCCGGCACAAGCGGATCCAGGCGGTGATCCTGGTGCCGGTCGAGACCGCACTGGACCTGCGTGACGGTGGCGCGCAGCTGCTCGGCTACGGGCCGGTCACCGGCGCGCACGCCCGCGAGCTGCTCGCGACCGCGGAGCTCCGCAAGGCCTGCACCGACCGCTACACCGGCCGGATGATCGCCCTGGACAGTGTCGAACGCGCCGAACCCGACGACCTCGTGGACCCCGACCCACCACCCCGAGCCAGCCGAGCCCACCGCGATGCCCCACCCCCCGAGCTCCGCGTCGAGCTCGCCCTGCTCCGCCTCGTGCACCGTCCCAGCACCCTGCACGACCAGCCCGAACCGCAGCACGACCCGAGCCCTGCCCTGACCGACCTGATCCGCCTACGCGACCAACGATGCACCGCCCCGGGCTGCAGCATGCCCGCAAGCCGCTGCCACTGCCCGCAAGCCGCTGCACCCCGGAGCACTGGCAGCCCTACCCCCACGGCCCCACCAGCCAGGACAACGTCGGCCTGGCCAGCCCCCGCTGCCACAACGCCAAGACCCACGGCGGCTGGACCCTCACCCCCCACCCCGACGGCAGCGTGACCTGGACCAACCCCCAAGCCGACACCTGGACCACCCCACCCCGACACGCCCCCGCCGACCACCACGCCATCACCCACCCCCGCCTCGTGTGGCCCACCCACCGCATCGAGATCGGCACCAGTGGCTGCCACGGTGACCACCGCCGGGCTGCCTGAAGCAGGGCTAGAGCACGAGCGCTCCGAGCACCGGGCGCAGTCGTGCGAGGTCCGCCTGAGGGTCGTCGACCTCGAGCACCCACCGCCGGTAGGACTGTCCCGGCTCGAGCTGCACCACGAGCAGCTCCGGACCGCGCCCCACGCACCAGAGCTCGCGGCTCGCGCCGACGCGGTACGAGCCGGCCCGCACCAGACCGGGGACGCTGGTGCCAGGGAGCCGGAAACCGCTGCGTGGCACCTGATCACGAGGCAGCACGGCGATGCCGCGGACCGCGCTCACCGGAACCCGCAGGCGCCGGCGCAGTGACAGCGCCGCCTGTGCGCCGGTCAACCGCAGGTCCAGGACGTCGTCCACGATCTCGAGCTGCACGGCCATAGGTGGAGCCTAGGGAACCGAACCGGCCCCGTGGGGACTCCTACCCTGCGACGGGAGGTGTGTCGGTGAGCAGGCCGAGCAGCAGGGACAGCGACTTCACGTCGTTCGTCGGGGCGAGCCACCGCAGCCTGCTGCACACGGCGTACCTGCTCTTCGGCGACCGCGGCCACGCCGAGGACCTCGTGCAGACCGCGCTCGTCCGCACCTACACCGCCTGGCCCCGGCTGCGCGAGCCCGCCGCCGCACACGCCTACGCCCGCACGACGCTGGTGCGGGCGAGCCAGCGCTGGCGGTCCCGGCGCTGGCACGGGGAGGTGCCCTTCGGCGTGCTCCCGCAGTCCGTGGCCGACCAGGACACCGACCGCACCGACGTACGCCGGGCGCTCGCGTCGTTGCCCGCCGGTCAGCGGGCGGTGCTCGTGCTGCGCTTCTTCGAGGACCTGTGCTGCTCGACGACCACCACTACTGGTGCGGAGCGTGTCCCGGTCCCGTACCAGCCGGGCCGTCCCGGCCGCCTGCTGGACCCGACCACGCTCCGGGTGACCGAGGAGCCTGCCGGACCGCTGGACGAGGGGCGACCGACGCGCGTGCGGATCGGTCCGGTGTGGACCGGGCAGGTGCTGGTCACGGTGACCGCCGACGGTCGCGCGCTGGTGCTGACGCCGACGACCTGACCTACCGGCGCGCGGCGGGCTTCTTCTTCACCGGCGACTTCTTCACCGGCGACTCCTTCACCGACAGCGCCGACAGCGCTTCGAGCCAGGACACGAGCAGCCGGACGCCGTACCCGGTGCCGCCCTTGGTGAGCTCGGCGTCGTCGCCGCCCACCCAGGCCGGTCCGGCGATGTCCAGGTGCGCCCACGGCCGCCCGCCGGCGAACTCGCGCAGGAACAGCGCCGCGACGATCGAGCCGCCCTGCTGCTTGAGCTTGGGGTCGGCGATGTTGCGCAGGTCGGCCGTCGTCGACTCCAGGCCGGCGCGGTAGTCCTCGACCAGCGGCATCCGCCAGACCCGCTCGCCCGACGCCTCCGCAGCCTCGACCAGCTGAGCGGCCAGCGCGTCGTCGCTGCTGAACAGCCCCGCGATCTTCTGCCCCAGCGCCACCGGCATCGCGCCGGTCAGGGTGGCGATGTCGACGATGACGTCGGCCTTGAGCACCCGGTCGGCGTACGCGATGCCGTCGGCCAGCACCAGCCGCCCCTCGGCGTCGGTGTTGAGGACCTCTACGGTGCGCCCGCCGTACTGCGTGATGACGTCGGAGGGGCGCTGCGCGTTTCCGTTCGGCATGTTCTCCGCAAGGCAGCCGAGCACCGTCACCTTGATCGGCAGCGTCAGGTCGGCGACCGCGCGCAGCGTGGCGAACACCGCGGCGGAGCCGCCCATGTCCATCTTCATGCTGAGCATGCCGGCGGTCGGCTTGATGCTGATGCCGCCGGTGTCGAAGGTGATGCCCTTCCCCACCAGCACGACATGTGTCGACCCGCCCCCGTCGTACGTCGCCTCGACGACGCGCGGGGGACGCGAGGAGCCCATCCCCACGGCGACGACCCCGCCCCAGCCCTCGGCCCGCAGGGCCTTGTCGTCCCGGACCGTGACGGTGAGGCCTGTGAGCAGGCCGGCCGCCTGCTTCGCCAGCCACGCGGGGGACTTGGTCGCCGGCGGGGTGTTGACCAGGTCACGAGCGGCGGCGACGGCACTGACGACAGCCAGCGCCGGAGCGAGGTCGAGCGCCGACGGGTCGGCGACGGCGACGAAGATGCGGGTGAGGGCACGCTTCTTCGGCGACGGCTTCTCGGTGTAGGAGTAACCGGACAGCAACAGTCCCTCCGCGAGGGCGCGCAAGCCCGAGGCGTCGAGGTCGACCAGGCGCAGGTCCAGGGTCAGCGACGCCGCACTCGAGGCCCGACGCACGACCGCCGCGCCCGCCTTGCGGAGCGAGCCGGCCGAGCCGTCCCCGAGGCCGACGAGCAGGACACGCTCGGCGGTCGGTACGGCGATCACCTCACCGGCCTCGCCCTTGGCCTTCTCGCGGGCGAGGACCCCGAGGTCGTCGACGTCCCCGAGGACCGACGGCAGATCGCCGTCAGGACGGGTGGGAACCGCGAGGACCTCTGCGGAGGACGGCGCGCCGACGAGGGTGAGGGTCGCGAGACCGGCGCCGTTACCGAGGGCCACCGCTAGGAGACGCCCATCTAGGAGACGACAGCCTTGAGCGCGTCACCGAGGCTGGTGGCCTCCTCGGCGTTGAGCTCCACGACCAGGCGCCCACCGCCTTCGAGCGGCACGCGCATCACGATGCCGCGACCCTCCTTGGTCACCTCGAGCGGACCGTCGCCCGTACGCGGCTTCATGGCCGCCATCGCCGTACCTCCATCAGTCAGGTGCGCCGGTGCCGTGGTGCGGCCCGGCGGTGCTTGTGTCCATTCTCATGCATGCGCGCCTCGGCGTGGTAGCCGGGACGCCGGAAAGGCCCGATCCGGGCGCCTGCAAGGCTGGGTACCCCCTCCCACCCTTGGAGCCCTGCCATGACCGAGCCGGTCCTGCTCACCGTCGTCGACGGCGTCGCCACCATCACCCTCAACCGCCCCGAGGGCATGAACTCCCTGACCATCGGGGCCAAGGAGGGCCTGAACGAGGCCGTGGCGCAGGTCGCGAGCGACGACCGGGTGCGCGCCCTGGTGCTCACCGGGACGGGGAGGGCGTTCTGCGTCGGCCAGGACCTCAAGGAGCACGCTGCGCTGCTGGAGACCGGCGACCCAGCGCCGCTGTCGACGGTCGCGCAGCACTACAACCCCCTGGTGACGGCCCTGTCCGAGCTGCCCTTCCCGACGATCGCGGCGATCAACGGCACGGCCGCCGGCGCGGGCCTCGGGATCGCCTGCGCACTGGACCTGCGCATCGCCGCGGCGGGCTCGCGCTACACGACGGCCTTCGCCGGGATCGGGCTGACCGCCGACTCAGGGCTGTCGTGGACCCTGCCGCGCCTGGTCGGCGTGGGCCGCGCGACCGCGCTGCTGCTGCTCGCCGAGCCGTTCACCGCCGAGCAGGCGCTCGAGATGGGCATGGTGAACATGGTCGTCCCGCCGGACAGCGTGCTGGAGGTCGCCACCGAGCTCGCCCGCAAGCTCGCCGCGGGACCGACGGCGGCCTACGCGTGCATCAAGTCCTCGGTGCGGTACGCCGGGGACAGCACCCTGGTCGAGGCGCTGGCGAAGGAGGACGAGCAGCAGACGATCGCCGGTCGCACGTCCGACCACGCGGCCGCGGTCACGGCGTTCCTCAGCAAGACCCCGCCGGTGTTCGAGGGTCGGTAGAGGAGCGGCTACGCCGCCCAGGAGTGCTCGCCGGCCTCCACCCAGCGCGCGAACCCGTTCAGCGACCGCTGGACGCCGTACCGGAAGAACGGGCGGACCAGGGGCCACCCGAGCCGGCCGAGCACGCCCAGTGGCAGGTCGAGGTCCTCGCGCCAGACGAACGTGCTGCGCCCCTCAGCCCGCGGTCGGACCTCGAACTCCCCCGTCCCGCGTACGACGCGCCCGGTGTGCAGGACGTGGCAGCGGTACGGCGGCTCCCACGTCGTGATCTCCATCGTGTCCAGGAAGCCCAGGCGCCACAGGCCGGTGAACGCCTCGATGCCCCCGCCCACGCCCTGACCGTCCTGCACTGTGCCGCGCACGTGGGTCCCGAGCATCCACTCGCCCTGGCGGTCCCAGTCGGTCGCCGCCGCCCACGTGCGCTCGAGGGGGGCGTCGACGTCGACGGAGAGCACGAGGGTGGCGGTCATGCCTCCCAGTGTCGGGGGGCTGCGGGGTCGTCGCCAGTCGGCGGGACCGACTGCTCCCAGGAGTCGTCGGCGTCGGGCAGGTCCTGGACGGTGGGCTCGGCGGACAGCACCTCGGGGAACAGGTCGTCGTCGGGAGCCTGGTCGGGTCCAGGGTCCGGGACGTGGTCCGGGACGTGGTCCGGGACGGGGTCCGGGACGGGGACGTGCTCGAGGGGGGCTTCCGGGGTGGGTGCTTCGGCCGGGGGGGCTTGCGGGAGGGCCTCGAGGTCCGACAGGACGGCCGGCTCCTCCGGCACCCGCTCCGGTGCCGGCGCGGGTGTCACGGTCACGGTGACAGGCGACGCAGCGGGAAGCAGGACGTCGGTGCGGCTCGCCTCGGGGCGCTCCACCGGCTCGGGCGACACCACCGGTTCGGGGGCGGGCTCGGGTGCAGGCTCGGGGGCCGGCTCGGGGGCCGGCTCGAGGGCGTCCGCCAGCGCCGCCTGCAGCTCACCGAGGCGCACGTCCCGGTCGGCGAGCTCCTGCGCGAGCCGCCCGAGGACCTCGTCGACCTCCGCCATCCGGTAGCCGCGGAGCACCATGCCGAACCGCAGCTCGGCAACGTCCTCGGGCTGGACCGCACCCTGGGGCAGGCCGACGTCCGCCCGGTCCGGCAGCGCCTCAGCCAGTCCGTCCACGTCGCGGGTCGCCACCACGGCCGCGACGAAGAGCACAGCGACGGCGACGAGCAGGTACAGGACGATCAGCACGCCGGGAATCGTCGCACGTCCGCGGCCGCGGAGAGGGGAGCCGCGCGCTCAGAGCTCCGACTCCAGCGCTTCCTCGACAGCCGGGACGATCCGGCGCGGACGGGAAACCCCTGCCTCCAGCAGGTCGAACGCCTCCGCGACGGTGCCCGCCCACTGGAGGGAGTCGGCCGCCTCGCGGCGTACGAAGCCCCTGTCCACCATGAGATCCACCTGGGCTCGCAGCGGCGCCCAGAGCCCGTCGAGGTCGAGAGCCACGACCGGCTTGACGTGCAGGCCGAGCAGGCGCGCCGTCCACACCTCGGTCAGCTCCTCCAACGTCCCCAGTCCGCCGGGTAGGGCGAGGAAGCCGTCGGAACGGCTGTCCATCAAGCCCTTTCGGGTGCGCATGTCGTCGACGACGAGCAGCTCGTCCGCGTCCCGGTCACCGACCTCGAGCTCGAGCAGGGCCGCCGGGATGACGCCCACCGTGCGGGCGCCGCCCTCGCGCGCAGCCCTCGCGACCGCTCCCATGCACGACAGGGCACCACCGCCGCTGACCAGCGAGTGGCCGCGCCGCGCGAGCTCGGTGCCCACACGGGTCGCGAGATCGACGTACGACGGGTCGATGGCCTCGGAGGAGGCGCAGAAGACGCAGAAGGCGCTCACCCGAACTTCTCCGCCTCCGCTGCCTTCATCAGGTGGACGACCTCGTCGACGTCGTCGGTCAGCTGGAACAGGTGCACGTCAGCGGGGCTGATCTTGCCGTCGGCGAGCACGGTGTCCGTGACCCACTCCAGCATGGGTCGCCAGAAGTCGGTGCCGAACAGCACCAGGGGGAACGACGTGATCTTGCCGGTCTGGATCATCGTGACGGCCTCGAAGATCTCGTCGAGGGTGCCGTAACCGCCGGGGAAGCCGACGTAGCCGATGGAGTACTTGAGAAAGCAGGTCTTCCGCGCGAAGAAGTACCGGTAGACCATGCCGAGGTCGACCCAGTCGTTCATCGACTGCTCGAAGGGCAGCTCGATGCCCAGCCCGACCGACGTACCGCCCGCGTCGTGGCAGCCCTTGTTGGCGGCCTCCATGATGCCGGGGCCGCCACCGGTGATCACGGCGTAGCCGGCATCGGAGAGCTTGCGCCCGAGCTCCTCGGCCTTGGCGTAGAACGGGTCGTCCGGGTGGGTGCGCGCCGAGCCGAACACGGTGATCGCCTTGCCGAGCTCCGCGAGCATGCCGAAGCCCTCGACGAACTCCGACTGGATGCGCAGCACCCGCCACGGGTCGGTGTGCACCCAGTCCGAGGGGCCACGGTTGTCGAGCAGCCGTTGGTCGGTCGTCGTCAGGCGGACCTGACGGCCCCGACGCCGGACGGGCCCCTCCTGGCGATCTGCCCGGTGGGGCCCGTCCTGCGCCGCGGCGTTGCTGGCCACGGCCTCGCGCTCGGTGTCGCGCCTGCTCTCGTCGTCCATGCTGGCAACCTAGGCCAGCACCGTCGCTACCGGCTGAACACGTCCACGATCGCCTTGGTGAACGCCGGGAGGTCGTCGGGGTTGCGGCTGGTCACCAGAGGCGAGTCGCCGGTGAGGTCGATCACGACCTCCTCGTCGACCCAGTCCGCACCCGCGTTGCGGACGTCGGTCTGCAGGGAGGGCCAGCTGGTCATCCGGCGGCCGTCGAGCACCCCGGCCTCGATGAGCGTCCACGGCGCGTGGCAGATCGCCGCGACCGGCTTGCCGCTGTCGAAGAAGGACTTGGCGAAGGCGACGGCCGCCGGCTGCGTGCGCAGGAAGTCCGGGTTGGCCACGCCTCCGGGCAGCACGAGTGCGTCGTACTCGCCGAGGCTGTCGAGGGTGTCGTCGACGGGAAACGTGTCGCCCTTGTCGAGGTGGTTGTAGGCCTGGACCTCGCCACTGTCGGTCGAGACGAGCTTGGGCGTGCCGCCGGCGTCCTCGACGGCCTTCCACGGCTCGGTCAGCTCGACCTGCTCGATGCCCTCGGGAGCGACGAGGAAGGCGACGGTCTTTCCGGAGAGGTTCATGTGGTGGCCCTTCGGCTGTGTCGGAGCAGAGACAACGGCCACCTACCCGGGAAGCGCCGAGGTCATCCCGACAGATAGGCCCTCAGGACCTGCGTGGCACGGGTGATCTGGCGCACGTCCACGTGCTCCTCGCGGGTGTGCGCGAGGTTGGGGTCGCCCGGTCCGTAGTTCAGGGCGGGGATGCCGAGCGCGCTGAACCGCGCCACGTCGGTCCAGCCGTACTTCGCGACAGGCTTCTCGCCGACCGCCTCGACGAAGTGCCGGGTTGCCGGCGCCGTCAGCCCGGGGAGGGCGCCGCCGCTGGAGTCGGTGAGCGTGACGTCGTACCCCGCGAAGACCTCCCGCACGTGCGCGAGCGCCTGCTGTTCGCTGCGGTCCGGGGCGAAGCGGAAGTTCACGGTGACGGTGCAGGCGTCGGGGACGACGTTGCCGGCGTGCCCGCCGTCGATGCGGACCGCCTGCAGCCCCTCGCGGTAGACACACCCGTCGATGTCCACCTCCCTTGCGGTGTAGGCGCTCAGGGTCGCCAGGACCGGCGCAACGGCGTGGATCGCGTTGACGCCCAGCCAGCTGCGGGCGCTGTGCGCACGGCGACCGGACAGCGGGATCTCGACCCGCAACGTGCCCTGGCAGCCGGCTTCGACCTGACCGTCGGTGGGCTCCATGAGGATCGCGAGGTCGGCGTCCAGCAGGTCGCGGTGGTCGCGCACCAGGGTCGCCAGACCGTTGCGCTCGGCCTCCACCTCCTCGCAGTCGTAGAGCACGAACGTCACGTCGTACGACGGTTCGGTGAGCGTCGCGGCGAGGTGGAGCAGCACCGCGTCACCGGACTTCATGTCGCTGGTCCCGCACCCGTGGAGGAGGTCGCCGTCACGTCTGCTGGGCAGGTTGTCGGCGACGGGAACAGTGTCGAGGTGACCGGCCAGCAGCACCCGCCGGTCGCGCCCCTGCTCGGTGCGGGCGACGACGTTGTTGCCGGCGCGCGTGACGGTCAGGTGGGGCAGGGCGTCGAGGGCGGCGTGAACCAGGTCGGCGAGCCGCCGCTCGTCGCCGCTGACGCTCTCGACGTCGACCAGGGCGGCCGTGAGGTCGATCGGGTCGGCGGTCAGGTCGAGGCGACCGTCGGGGTGGTTCATGTCCGGCATCCTGCCAGCCGTCCTTAGGCTGGGGCCATGACGCGCACCGCTTCCGGCACCGGCCTGGCCACCATCACCAGCGAGGGGCAGGTCCTCGACACGTGGTACCCGGCTCCTGCCCTCGGCGAGACCTCCCCGGCTCCCGAGGGGCTGTCGGCGCTCGTGGGTGCCGACGAGGTGCGGGCGGTACGCCGCGAGGTGGTGCAGCGGACCATCGACCTCGACGAGGCGCCGGTGGACGCCAGCGACGCCTACCTGCGTCTGCACCTGCTGTCACACCGGCTCGTGGCGCCGCACGGCGTCGACCTGACCGGCCTGTTCGGGCTGCTCACGAACGTCGTGTGGACCACCCAGGGCCCGTGCGCGGTCGACAGCTTCGAGCTCACCCGAATGCGGATGCGCGGGCGCGGACCGGTGCAGGTGCTCAGCGTCGACAAGTTCCCGCGGATGGTCGACTACGTCCTGCCCACCGGCGTGCGGATCGCCGACGCCGACCGGGTGCGGCTCGGCGCGCACCTCGCCCCGGGGACGACCGTCATGCACGAGGGCTTCGTGAACTTCAACGCCGGCACCCTCGGGACGTCGATGGTGGAGGGGCGCATCAGCGCCGGTGTCGTGGTCGACGACGGGTCGGACATCGGCGGTGGGGCATCGGTGATGGGCACGCTGTCCGGCGGGGGGAGCGAGGTCATCCGCATCGGCAAGCGCTGCCTGGTCGGCGCCAACGCCGGGACCGGGATCTCGCTCGGTGACGACTGCGTGGTGGAGGCCGGCTGCTACATCACCGGTGGGACCAAGGTGACCCTCGGAGACGGGCGCGTGGTGAAGGGATCGGCGCTGTCCGGGTCGTCGGGGCTGCTGTTCCTGCGCGACAGCGTGAGCGGGCGCGTGCGGGCGCAGGCACGGGCCGGCAAGACCGTCGAGCTCAACCCCGCCCTCCACGCCAACTGACCCCGCCGTGAACGGATACGCGCGGGTGGGTTGAACGGAGTCTGGGGACCCACGCGTATCCGTTCACCTCGCAGGGGGGGGTCAGGCGGCGAGGCGGGTCCGGCCCAGAACTGGTCCGCGGGGGCGGAACTCCACTCCCGCCGGATCACCCAGCCCAGCAACGCGGCGTCGATCAGCTGCTGCGAGCAGGGCAGCGTGGAACTCCCCGGGAACGTCCCGGTAGCGGCGCGGCGTGACGTGCAGGAGCTCCACACCGAGGCCGGCCAGCCGGTTGTGTCGCCGCAGCGTGGCGTCGAGCTGGTCCTGGCCGCCGTGCGCCTCGAGGCTGTCGATCTCGCCGCCGACGCCTGTCCCGACCAGCCAGATGTCCAGGACCGCCACCAGCTGACCTGCCTCCCAGAGCTCAACGTTGCAGGCGAACGGGACCCCGAGCGCTAGCAGGCCGTCGACGACCTCGGCCTCAGGCGGGGAGGCAGCGCCACGCTCGGCGTCGCGGCACGCCCGGCGCAGCAGGCGTGAGTCGCGCGCCGAACCGGAGCCGATGACGAGGAGCAGCTCCTCGCGGCTGCACCGCCCGTCGGCCAACGCGCCCAACACCAGCCCTCGCACCTCACCGACGCAGCGCCGCTCGAGCAGGGCGGCCCGGCCAGGGGTCGACGTACCGCCAAGGGCTGTCCGGTGATGCCCGATGACCTGGCGAGCAGCGTCGACCACGACGCGAGACACGGGAGCGACCGGCACGCCGTCCCAGTCGGACGTCTTGAGCAGTCCGTGCTCCTGACTGCGTCGTACGAGCACGAGACCTGGCGTGGATCGACGGCGCACCTCGTCGCCGACGAGGACCATGGCGCCCGGCAGGTCAGGGACCCAGCGAAGGCCAAGGTGCCGCGCCGCGACGAGCCCGGTCAGCACCGCGCCAGGGGCACCCGCCTTGACGGCTACCAGGGCGAGCAGATGGTCCTCGACAGGATCCCGGTTCGCCACGTAGATCCCTCGGACCGGCGCTTGCCATCGCCGGGCGAGTGCCCGCTTGATCGCCTCAGTGTCCGCCCCCACCGCCCGCAACTCGGCCGCGGTGACGACGGGAAAGCCAGCAACAGTGCGCGCGATGGCGACCAGTTCGGTGTACGTCATGCGCCCGACCCAAGCAGGTGCGCCGCCCCCCGGCCCAGTCCCCTGTGGAGGACGAGACCTCGTCCACACCCTCGTCGTGAACGGATACGCGCGGGGCACGCGAAACCCCCAGGACCACCCCCGCGTATCCGTTCACGCGCAATGGGGTCAGGTCAGGCGGGCGGCGGCGGCGGCGATGCGCTCGTCGGTGGCGGTCAGGGCGAGCCGGACGTGCTGCGCACCCGCCGTCCCGTAGAAGGCTCCCGGCGCGGCGAGCACGCCGAGCGACGCCAGCCAGGACACGGTCGCCCAGCAGTCCTCGTCGCGCGTCACCCACAGGTACAGGCCCGCCTCCGAGTGCTCGACGCGGAGCCCCGCACCCTCCACGGCAACCCGAAGCACCGCCCGTCGCGCGCGGTACCGCTCCTTCTGCTCCTCCACGTGCGCGTCGTCGCCGAGCGCCGCGACCGTCGCCGCCTGCACCGGCGCCGGACACAGCAGCCCGATGTGCTTGCGCGCCTCCACCACCATGCCGACGATCGCCGCGTCGCCGACCAGGAAGCCCGAGCGGTACCCCGCGAGGTTGGAGCGCTTCGACAGCGAGTGCAGCGCCACGACCCCGTCGACCGACTCCCCGCACACCGAAGGGTGCAGGACGCTGACCGGGTCGGCCTCCCAGCCCAGCTCGAGGTAGCACTCGTCGCTGGCCACCAGCACGTCGTGCGCCCGCGCCCACTCCACGACCGCCCGCAGCCGCTCGGCCGACCACACCTCCCCGTGCGGGTTCCCGGGACTGTTGAGCCACACCAGTCCCACCCCGCGCGGGTCCTCCGACACCGGGTCCGCCGTCGGCACCGGCGTGCACCCCGCCAACCGCGCACCGACGTCGTACGTCGGGTAGGCGAGCGCGGGGATGAGCACCCGGCAGTCGCGCAGCCCGAGCAGCGACGGCAGCAGCGACACCAGCTCCTTGGAGCCGATGCTCGGGACGACGTGCTCGGCACCCACGTCCGCTCCGAGACGCCGTCGGGACCAGTCGACGAGCGACTCCCGCAGCGCAGGTGAGCCGATGGTCAGCGGGTAGCCCGGCGCGTTCGCCGCGGCGCGCAGGGCCTCCTGCACCACCGCCGGTGTCGGGTCGACCGGCGTCCCGATGGAGAGGTCGACGATGCCGTCCGGGTGCGCCCGTGCCTGCTCGCCGTACGGCGCGAGCTGGTCCCACGGGAACTCAGGCAGACCGGCCGTGGCCGCCCAGCCCCGCACGGTCATGCGTCCTCGGTGTTCTTCCCCAGGGGTACGGCGAGGACGACCGGGTGGTCGAGGTCGACCGGGCCGACCTTCGACGCGCCACCCGGGCTGCCGATGGTCGTCGTTTCGGTGAAGAAGTCGACGTTCGCGCGGTAGTAGTCCTTCCACTGCGAGGGGGTGTCGTCCTCGTAGTAGATGGCCTCGACGGGGCAGACCGGCTCGCAGGCACCGCAGTCGACGCACTCGTCGGGGTGGATGTAGAGCGAGCGCTTGCCCTCGTAGATGCAGTCGACGGGGCACTCCTCGATGCAGGCCTTGTCCTTGACGTCGACGCAGGGCTCGGCGATCACGTACGTCACTGCAGGTGTTCCTTCCAGGGCGCGAGGGGTGCGGGCCTTAGTCTCCCAGTCGTGGAGTCCCAGCGACCACCCGGGGTCCGCTACACGGTAGACGTCGGACCGGGCGACAGCGACGTGCGGATCTCGCTGCGCCGACGCCTGCCGGACGGCGGGCTCGGCGACGTGCTCGGCCACCTGGTGTCGTGGGTGGACGGGGTGGTCACGGTACGACGGCGCGACGGCTCCGAGGTCACCGTGGAGGAGCACGATGTGGTGGCCGCCAAGCGGGTCCCCCCGGCCCCCGAGCGCCGTTCCCGATGAGCAGGACGACCCGCGCGCGGTTCGCCGAGGTGCTGCACAGCGAACCCGTCGACGTGGCGGTGGCGTGCCTGCTCATCGGCGGTGAGGTGGAGAACGACCTCGACGTCGACGAGAGCCTCGCGGTGCTCGACCGGCTCGCCGCGTCCGTGGTCCTCGACGACCGGTCCCCGGCGTCCGTCGCGCAGGCGCTGCGCGAGGCACTGGGGGAGCGCGCCGGTTTCGCCGGGGCTCCCGAGGACTACGCCGACCTGCGCTCCTCGCTGCTGCACGAGGTGCTCCGCCGCGGCCGGGGCCTGCCGATCCTGCTGTCCGTCGTGTGGTGCGAGGTGGCAGCACGTCTCGACGTACCCGCCTTCGCCCTGGGTCGGCCGGGGCACGTGCTGGTCTGCATCGGCGACCCCCTCGATGAGCACGTCGTCGTCGACCCGTTCGCCGGTGGGCGCGTCGTCGAGGCACCTGCCGAGCCGGTGCTGGCGCCCGCCGAGCTGCTGCTGCGGGTGCTCACGAACATCCGGGCGCTGGCGGCGCAGTCGCCCCGGTCGCTCGAGACGACGCGCACCCGGTTGTGGGCGAACGAGCTGAGCCTGCTGCTGCCCCGACACCCGCTGGACCTGCGGCAGGAGCGCGGGGAGCTGCTCGTCCGGCTCGGCGAGTTCACCCGCGGCGCCCGCGTGCTCGAGGAGTACGCCGACCTGCTCGAGGACGTGGACGCCGAGGCCGCCGCCGCCAGCCGCCGCCAGGCCCGCCTCGCCCGCGCCCGCCTCAACTGACCCGACGTACTGTCGGCGGGTGCTCACCCTCCGCGACCCCTCCAGCGGTCAGGTCGAGGCCGTGCGCGTACGCCGGCCAGGTCACCTCGTGCTCTGCGCGTGCGGGGCGCGGGACCTGAGGACGTGGGTCGTCGCCGACGTGCTCCGACGGACCGCGGAGCTCACCGGCTGGCGGGTGACCGTGCTCTCCGGCGCGGACGACCTCCCCGACGACCTGCCCGACGACCTGCCCGACGACCTGGGCGCGGCGAACGTCCACCCGCCGGCATCGGGTGCCCACGGAGACGCCGACGTCCACCTCGCCGGTCGCGTCGCGGGACCGCAGCACCCGAAGACGGGCGACCCGCTCCTCGAACGAGCCCGGATCCTCGCCACGCCGTACGCCCTCGACCTCAGCGACGGCGACGACCCGGTACGCCGGCTCACCACCTGGCGCGGTGCCGTCGCGCGCTGGGCCGAGAGCCCCTCGGCGCCGATCGTGGAGACCGTCCGCGCGGAACTGCTCGACGCGCTCTCCACGGATCTCGACACCCCCCTCGCCCTGGCGGTCCTCGACGCGCTGGCCGCCGACTCCGGCGTCGCGGACGGCGCCAAGTTCGAGACCTTCGCGTGGGCCGACCGGCTGCTGGGGATCGATCTGGCGCGTGATGTCGGCCGCGGCTGAGCTGCGCGCGGCGCGGGCGAGCACGGCGGACACCGTCGCCGCGCTCGAGGCAGACCTCGCGTCGATGATGTCCGCGGCCGAGGGGTCCAACGCCGACGACGAGCACGACCCCGAGGGAGCGACGCTCGCCTTCGAGCGTCAGCAGCTGATCGCGGTCCTCGCGCAGACCCGGGCGCGCGTCCAGGAGCTCGACGAGGCCCTCGCCCGCCTCGACAGCCCCGCGTGGGGCCGGTGCGAGAGGTGCCAGGCGCCGATCGGCAGCGAGCGACTTGCCGCCCGCCCCTCGACCACCCGCTGCGTCACCTGCGCCTCCGCGCGCTGACCTCCGCGATCAGCTCGAGGCGAGGCGGGCGTTGTCGATCACGATGGCGGCCGGTCCCTCGATGAGCTTCAGCGTCGACAGCGCGGTCTCGCCGAAGGCCTGCTTCACCGCGGACGACAGCGCGAGCACACCCACGACGGCACCGCCGTGCCCACGCAGCGGCATGGACAGGAACGTCGCCATCTCCACGCCGCCCGTGAGCTCATCCGCGTCGTCGACGACCGTGCCACCAGCCTGCGCCAACCGGACGTCCAACGCGGACGCCTGCAGCGCCGTCCCGCCGTACGACGCGAGCCCCTCCGCGGCACGCACGAGGAAGCTGTCGTAGTGCTCACGCGCCGTGGGCTTGCCGACCGCGACGTACGCCGCGGACTCGGCACCGAGCATCACGGCCGCCAGGTCGTAGCCGACGAACCGCTGCAGGACGCCGAGCAGCGCCGCGACGGAGGCCTCGAGCCCGTTGGCCGTGGCGGCGATCGCCATGACCGACTGAGCGACCGACGACTCGAACAGCTTGCGGTCCAGCAGGTCGCACACCCGCGAGAGCACGTCCTCCTCGGACAGCTCCAGCCCGTCCGGCGTCAACCTCGGACGTCCGCCGCGCGCCGCCGTGGCCGCGAGCAGGACCTCCTCGATCGTCCCGGCGAGCTCGGGTGCCTCGAAGTCCTTGGTGAGGTAGCGGTCGACCCCGGCCTGCCCCGCCCAGTAGCGGTCGGAGGCGGCGTCCAGCGAGGTGAGCATGACGACGGGGATGTCCGCGGTCTGCCAGTCGTCCTTGATCAGCCGGGCGGCGATGAACCCCGACACCCGCGGCATCTGCACGTCGAGCACGACGGCGTCGGGCTGCTCGCGCAGCACCGCCTGGACGGCCTCGATCCCGTCCTCCACGGCGACGACGTCGTGGCCCTCCTTGGTGAGCACCGAGGTGACGATGCGACGCAGCGTGGGGCTGTCGTCCGCGATCACGATCCTGGCCACGAACCCGCCTCTCCGACGACCACTACCGGCCGACCAACCTTCGCACGGTGGAGACCAGCTGCTCCTGGTCGAACTCGTTCTTGAGCAGGTACGCCGAGCAGCCCGCTTCCAGACCTGCCTGGCGAGCGTGCTCCTCGCCACGGCTGGTCATGATGACGACCGGGACGTTCTCCCAGCCCTTCGTGCGTCGGATGGTACGGGTCAGCGCGAAGCCGTCCATGCCCGGCATCTCGACGTCGGACAGCACCAGGTCTGCCGGGTCGTCCCGCAGCCGCGAGGCGCCGTCGAGCCCGTCGACCGCGGTCTCCACCTGGTAGCCGGCGCCTTCGAGGATGACCCGCTCGAGCTCGCGGACACCGACCGAGTCCTCCACCACGAGCACCCGAGGCTTGCGCAGGCCGGGGACCGGCGCCGCACGTCGCGGCCCTGCTGCCGACGCCGGCAGGACGTACGCCGCTCCCCCGACCGCGTGGTCGGCGAGCTCCCGCAGGTCAAGCAGGCAGACGACGCTGCCGTCACCATCGATCGTCGCGCCCGCCACGAACGGCACCCGGCCGAGGAAGGCACCGAGGTCCTTCACGACGAGCTCGGACTCACCCTCGAGCCGGTCGACCGCCCAGGCCAGGTGCTGGCCGTTCGCGTGCCGCACCACCAGGGCGGCCCGCGCGGCCTCGCCGGTGCGCTCCAGCCCGAGCGCGGCGCCGAGGTCGAGCAGCGGCACGGACACGCCGTGGCGCAGCACCACCGGCGCCCCGGCGAGAGAGTGCATCTCGGCGTCGCGCAGCGACAGGGACTCCACGACGCCGGGCACCGGGACGGCGTAGCGCTCGCCACCGACGCGCGCGATCAGGCAGCGCAGCACGCCGAGGGTCACGGGCAGGGTCAGCACGAACGTCGTACCGGTCCCGCGCTCGGAACGCACCTCGACCGACCCGCCCAGGTCCTCGACCGCGCCGCGCACGACGTCCAGCCCGACCCCGCGGCCGGAGGTCTCGGTGACCGTGTCGCTGGTGCTGAACGCCGGGGCGAACAGCAGCGCGAGCAGACCGGTTCCCGACAGGGGGCTGTCCGCGGGGATCATGCCCAGCCGCACCCCCTTCTCGCGTACGGCGTCCTCGTCGACCCCGGCGCCGTCGTCGGCGACCTCGAGGACGACCGTGCCGCCCACGCTCCGGGCGCTGACCCGGACGGTCGCGCGGGTCGGCTTCCCGGCGTCGACGCGGTCCGCAGGGCTCTCGCACCCGTGGTCCACGGCGTTGATGACCAGGTGCTTGAGGGCGTCGGCGATGCCGTCGAGCACCTGCTTGTCCAGCTCGACGTCCTCGCCGTCCGTCACCAGGACGACGTCCTTGCCCGTGGCCTGCGCCACGTCGCGCACGATGCGGGGCAGCGCCGCGAAGACCCGGCGCACGGGGACCATCGCCAGGCCCATGGCGCCGTCGCGCACCAGCGCCATGCCCGTGCGGTGGCCCTCGACGAGCTCGCGCAGTCCGCGCACCGTTCCGGAGAGGTCGTCGCTGGCACCGATCAACCGGTGCAGGGCGAGTGCGATGTCGGGGGGCAGGGCAGCGCCGTGTCGCTGGGTCGCCTGACGGAGCTGGGTCGCCCAGCGGGACTGCTCACCGGCCAGGCCGAGCAGGGTGCCGGCCGTCTGCTCGACCCGGCGCGCACCGAGGTCGGCCTCGCCCACGGCGTCCAGCAGGTCGTACACCTTGGTCGCCGCGACCCGCACCGAGTCGTTGCGCAGCGCATCCGGGACGTCCGCGGCCGAGGGCTGGTCCGGCACCTCGACGGGCGACAGGACGGGCACCGTGATCGACTCCGCGCCGCCGACGGCGGCAGTGAGCGCCTCGACGAGCGGGGCGAGCGCAGCATCGTCCAGGGAGCCCTCACCGGGCAGGGCGCGCTGGATCCCGTCGCAGGCGGCCAGCAGCAGGTCGACGTGATCCCGGCGTACGGCGAAGCGACCGTCCCGGAGGGCGCCGAGCAAGTCCTCCATGGTGTGGGCCACGTGCAGGACGCCCTCGAGCCCCAGCATGCGGGCGCTGCCCTTGACCGTGTGCGCGTCGCGGAACAGCAGCGTCACGACCTGCCGGGGGCTCGGGTGCTCCTCGAGCTGCAGCAGGCCGCCCTGCAGGGAGGCCAGCCGCTCCTCGACCTCCGCACGGAAGGTCGCGAGGAGCTCAGGATCGTCCCCCCATGCAGGCATGCTCTTCACGTCGGCGCGCCTGCCCTGCTCCTGTAGCCCTCAGCCGAAGGCGGAGATGCTGTTGCGGAGCTGCGCGGCGAGCTCGTTGAGCTGCGCGGCCGCCGCCGCCGACTGCCGCGACCCCACCGCGTACTGCCGCGACACGTCCGACACCTGCGTCATCGCGCTCACCACCTGATCACTGGCACTGCGCTGCTGCTGCGTCGCAATGCTGATCTCCTTCGCCGCCGTCGTCGTCTCATCGACCATCCCCGAGATCCGCTCCAACGCATCCACCACCCCCCGCGCCAACTGCGTCCCCGCCTTGACCTCCTTCGCACCCTCCTCCGAAGCGATGATCGTCGCGTTCGTCTCCGCCTGGATCTCCCCCACCAACGCCTGGATCTGCCCCGCCGACTCCTGCGACCGCTCCGCCAGCTTCCGCACCTCCGACGCCACCACCGCAAACCCACGACCGTGCTCACCCGCACGCGCCGCCTCGATCGCCGCGTTCAACGCCAACAAGTTCGTCTGATCCGCCAGATCATCGATCACATCCAAGATCCGACCGATCTCGTGCGACTTCTCCCCCAACCCCAACGCCCGCGCCGCGATCGAGTCCACCCGACCCGCAATCGCATCCATCGACTCCACCGACGCACTCACCGCCGACCGACCCTGCTCGGCATACCGCAACGTCTCCGCCGCATACCGCGCCACCGCCTCACTCGTCTCCGCGATCTGCGCCGCCGTCGCCGCCAGCTCCTCGATCGTGCTCGTCGTCTCCGACACCGCCGAGCTCTGCTGCGTCGCCGACGCCGCATGCTCCTCCGCCGTCGCCAACAACTCCCCCGCCGACGCCGCGATCTGCTCCCCACCACCCCGGATCTGACCCACCAACCCCCGCAGGCTGCCCAGCGTGTCGTCGAAGGCGACCGCCAGGCTGCGCAGCGCGCTGTTGCCGTCCGAGAGCGTCACCGTGGCGCTGAGGTCCCCGGAGGCCGCGCGTCCGAGCTGCTCCGACAGCTCCGCGACGCGCGACTGCAGGTCGAACTGGTCGCGCTGCGCCGCGAACTGCAGGGCGTGCAGCCGCCCACCGATCGAGGTGCAGTACCACCCGACGGTCAGCAGCAGGAGTACGGCGAAGGTGAGCGACCCGGCCTGGGAGGCCTGCAGCTCACCGGCCGCGGCTGTCGTCCCGACGACACACGCGCAACAGGCCGCGGCCAGGGCCAGGGCGGTGCTCCGTGTGAGTGCCAGCCCACCCATGACGCAGGGCAGGACGAACAGCGTCCAGTAGGAGTGGGTGATGCCGCCGGTCGCCCACACCTGCCAGCTCACGTACGGGAGCGCGGCCCACAGGGCGCCGGCCTCGATCGCGGCACGGTGCTTGACCAGGGCAGGGGAGCGCTCGAGCAGCACGCCGAAGCCGGCGTAGAGGACCGCCTGGGCGATGCCGATCCCGACGAGCAGGCTGAACAGCAGCGTCGACCGCGACGACGCGCTGCCGGCCACTTGGTCCACGGTCACGGCGACCAGGAACGTCGTCGCGAAGATGAGCGACGTGCCCTGGTTGACGACGCTCACGCGTCCGGACGAGCTGCTGTCCACGGTCGTACCCCCTTGATCACCTGCAGCGGGTGTCGACCACCCGGGGACCGACCTGAAGCCGTCCGGCTCGAAGACTCAGGAGACCTTGAACCGGGAGATGCTGTTGCGGAGTTGCGCGGCGAGCTCGTTGAGCTGCGCGGCCGCCGCCGCCGACTGCCGCGACCCCACCGCGTACTGCCGCGACACGTCCGACACCTGCGTCATCGCGCTCACCACCTGATCACTGGCACTGCGCTGCTGCTGCGTCGCAATGCTGATCTCCTTCGCCGCCGTCGTCGTCTCATCGACCATCCCCGAGATCCGCTCCAACGCATCCACCACCCCCCGCGCCAACTGCGTCCCCGCCTTGACCTCCTTCGCACCCTCCTCCGAAGCGATGATCGTCGCGTTCGTCTCCGCCTGGATCTCCCCCACCAACGCCTGGATCTGCCCCGCCGACTCCTGCGACCGCTCCGCCAGCTTCCGCACCTCCGACGCCACCACCGCAAACCCACGACCGTGCTCACCCGCACGCGCCGCCTCGATCGCCGCGTTCAACGCCAACAAGTTCGTCTGATCCGCCAGATCATCGATCACATCCAAGATCCGACCGATCTCGTGCGACTTCTCCCCCAACCCCAACGCCCGCGCCGCGATCGAGTCCACCCGACCCGCAATCGCATCCATCGACTCCACCGACGCACTCACCGCCGACCGACCCTGCTCGGCATACCGCAACGTCTCCGCCGCATACCGCGCCACCGCCTCACTCGTCTCCGCGATCTGCGCCGCCGTCGCCGCCAGCTCCTCGATCGTGCTCGTCGTCTCCGACACCGCCGAGCTCTGCTGCGTCGCCGACGCCGCATGCTCCTCCGCCGTCGCCAACAACTCCCCCGCCGACGCCGCGATCTGCTCCCCACCACCCCGGATCTGACCCACCAACCCCCGCAGGTTCCCCAGCGTCTGGTTGAACGCCTCCCCGAGCTGCGTCATCTCGCGCGAGCCGTCGGTGACGTGCGACTCGACGGCCAGGTCGCCCTCGGCCGCGCGCTGCAGGGCCTCCGACAGCTCGCCGACCCGCTGCTCCAGGGCCTTGCGGTCGGCGTGCGCCTGGCGCCGCAACGCCCACACCGCCGCCGAGAGTGTGGAGTTGAACCACGCGACGAGCGGATAGGTGCCACCCACGAGCACGATCACGGCGATCGAGTTGCGGTCCAGCGTGTGCGACAGCGCCGACGCCAGCACCAGGCCGCAGCTGGCGGCGAACCCGAACAGGAACGCCTGCCAGCTCTTCATCGACACGCCGGCGAACAGCACGACGCCGAGGTAGCAGATCCAGAACGGGCCCCGGACCCCACCGGTGAGCGTCACGTTGGCCGTGATCCAGACCGTGTCGGAGATGAGCAGGAACGCCCGGAACGCCGTGATGTTGCGCAGCACGAAGGCCGAGTGCACCGCCAGCGTGGGCATCGCCGTGAGCAGGCCGGCGACCGCCGCGCCGAAGACGGCCCAGAGGAGGACGGCGACCAGGTGCACCTCGACGCCGGGCATGGCGCCGACCTGGTCCATGAGCACAGCGGTCGCCACGCCGAAGACCAGGCTGACCCAGGTCATCACCGCCGCAGCGCGGGCGATCGTGATCGAGAAGTCCATGGTGGTGCGTTCCTCCTGTGGGGCGGGCGCTGTCGGGGGGTGGGTAGTCAGCCGGCTCGGCGGGCGCGCGGGAGGGCCTCGGCGAGGCGGTAGACCGCCTCGAGGTCGAGCACCCCGACAGGGCCCTCCGCGTCGGTGGTCTGACCGGCGAGCAGGTCGGCCGCGGAGCCGGCGAGGTGCGCCAGGGACGTCTCCACCTGGTCCTCGGTGAGCGTGCGGGTGCCGTCGACCCCTTCGGTGAGCAACCCGACGGTCACGGAGGCGTGGTGCAGCACGACGAGCCGCGCGGCCCGCTCGCTGCGCCGGTTCTCCACGGTCAGCAGCGGCCGCAGGTCCAGCACGGCCAGCACGCGGCCGCGCCAGTTCGCCACCCCCGCCAACCAGGCGGGTACGCCGGGCACGCGCGTCAGGGCCGGCGGACGCCCCACTTCGGCGACGGCGGCCATCGGCAGGCAGAACCGACCGCCACCGAGACGGACGACGACCACCTCGGTCGACGCCGCTACCTGCTCCTGGGTGTCCTCCACGTCTGGCTCATCGGCCGTCGAGGGCCTCAGGTGTAGGGACCGGCGCGATCTGCTGCGGGAGTCCCGCGCCAGGACGTCCGCCGGTGACGCCGACCGTCCCGGCAGCGGCGAGCGTCCCGAGCAAGAGGAAGGACAGACCGCGGAGCGTGTCCGGGACGACGACATCACCCTCCGGCCGGCTCGAGGCGAGCCCGAGGACGATCGCGAGCCACAGCACGCCTGGGACGACGGCGCCTGCCCTCGACCCGAGCGCACGGGCACCGGCGACACCGAGGCTGACGTTGCCGACGACGGCGAGGAACGCGGAGACCGGGACAGCCACGCCCCACGGGCGCGCTCCCACGAGGAACGCCTCCCACACCGCCAGCTCACAGGCGAGCACCACGACCAGGCCGAACCTCAGGACCCGCACCGCGCGATCCTAGGGGCTGGCCGCTACGAGGGCAGGCGCTCCCCCGCGGTCAGGTCGATGACCCGCGGACGGCCCGCCGCGGCGTCGAGGACGTCGGTGATCTGCCGGCCCAGCAGCTCGTCGTGCTCGAGGAGCGCGTCGCGAAGGGCCTCGACGAGGTGCCGATGGCGGTTCAGCAGGTCCAGCGCGGTGGCCTTGTGCTGCTGCAGCAACGCCTCCGTCGCAGCGCGACCCTGCGGGTCGGCCAGGACACGCCCGACGATGTTGGTGTCGGAGAAGCCGCTGTTCTGGATCGCCATGAACGAGATGAGGCTCTCCTCCATGCCGTGCGCACCGATCATCTCGGCCGCGGTGTTGGTGGCGTAGAGCAGGTCGCCGCCGGGGCCGGTCGAGATGTCCCCGAAGAACAGCTGCTCGGCGCACTGCCCGCCCATGGCGATCTGGATGAGCGCCGCCATCTCGGTGCGCGAGCGGGTGTAGACGTCGTCGCGGTCGCCGTGGGCGAGCAGCCCGAGCGAGCCCTTGCGCTTGATGATGGTCAGGATCTCCAGCCGCCGGTGCGGCGCCACGAGGTAGGCCATCGTGGCGTGCCCCGCCTCGTGCGTGGCGATGAGCCGACGCTCGTGGTCGGTGTACTCCACCGGTTGACCGGTGCCGACCTCGATCGACAGGCGGGCCTGCTCGACGTCGGGGTAGCTCATCTGCGTGGCTCCCCGCCGTACGGCGCCCACGAGTGCCTCGTCGAAGAGGTTCTCGATCATGACCGGGGAGTAGCCGATGGTGATGGCGGCGAGGGCGTCGCGGACGTCGTCGGTGTCGAGAGCCGGCTCGTGGGCCTTCTTGTCCAGGAAGAAGTCGATGAGCGCGCGGCGCCCCGACTTCGGGGGGAGCTCGAACGACAGCCGGCGGTCGAAGCGACCCGGGCGCAGGAGCGCCGGGTCGAGCGTGCTCGCCCGGTTCGTGGCTGCGATGAGCAGGATGTTGGCCGGGGTGGGCTTGGGGCGGGTCAGCTGCCGGTCCGTCGGGAGCAGCAGGTTCACCTTGTCGACCAGGAAGCCGCGCAGCCGCTGACGACCGGTCAGCGCGTCGAAGGACTGCATCTGCACCAGCAGCTCGTTGATGATCGCGGAGGTGTCCCCGCCGGCGCTGAAGCCGTTGACGACGGTCGCCGGCGCGGCGTACGTCGCAGGCAGGCACGTGGTCCCGGAGCAGCCCGCGGCCAGGAGCGGGGTCGCGGCCGTCGCCACTCCCGAGCGCGCCTGTGCGATGACGTCGATCTCCTCGATGAAGCCGATCGCGCCGCCCTCCTTGCGCGCGGCCTTGCGCAGCGCCTTGAAGTAGCTGCGGATCTTCTTCGAGCTCTGCCCCTGCCAGACGGTCTGGAAGGACGTCCCGCTGACGAACAGGAACGGGACCCCGGCCTCGGCGGCCATGGCCCGCGCGAGGTGGGTCTTGCCGGTACCGGGGGGGCCCTCGAACAGCAGGCCCCGCCGCGGGGTGCCGCCCATGTCCGCCCGGAAGGTCTTGTGCGCCAGGAAGAGGTTCAGCGAGCGGACGACCTCGTCCTTGACCGGGTCGATGCCGACCACGTCGGCGAGCCGGGTGTCGATCTGGTCGGCGCGGTAGACGACGTGCGGCGACCGGCCGGTCATCGCCTGCTGCCCGACGGCGAGCAGGACGAGGAGGGAGAAGAACACCACGATGACGAGCAGGAACGGGTCGACGTGCGGCAGGGGGACCCACGCGCTGTTGGGGTCCTTGGTGAGTCCGCGGACGAACATCGCCCCGACGAGCAGCCAGACGACCTTGGTGATGGTGACGAACCGCTTCCGGCGGGCCGTCTCGCGGCTGCGCCCGACATCGGCGTCGCGCATGTTCAGCAGCGCCGCGCCCGCTCCGAGCAGTCCCTCGAAGCGTCCAGCGGCCTCATGGTGGTCGGACACAGGAACTCCTCGGGGGCAACAAGGCGGACAGGGGTGGACGGGGTGGAGCCGGAAAGAGGAACGCAAGACGGACAGGGAGGTCATCCGCTGTCCGTTCCTCACCGACTCTGCCCCCGATCACGCACGGTGACTACTGGGGGCCGCCAACATCACCCGTTCGGCGTATCAAGCCTCAGGTCCAGCCCGTCGAACAGGTCAGTTTCACGCTCCGTCAGCGGGCGACCGTGGGCGAGCACGAACTGCTCGGTCCCGGTCGCGAGGTGCCCCACCAGGTCCGACAGCGCGTAGAACGGCTCCCGGACCACGATCTGCGTGGCGTGGGCGCGCATCGCGGCCAGCTTCGCGCCGAGGTAGCGGCTCCCGTCGACCTCGGTCGTGATCTCGCCGTCGTCGTTGCCGAAGCCCAGCTCCCCGACGTGCGCGACGACGCGGAACTCGGCCGGTCCCTCCGCGCGCAGGCGGGCCAGCCCCTCCTCCAGCCCACTGCGCGCCACCGCGGTCCAGTAGACCTTCTGCACCTCCCACGGCCTCCCCGCCGCCGGCTCGTACGACGGGTCGCCCGCCCGGGCGACCGACGCCATGGTGACCCGGTGGGCCTGGACGTGGTCCGGGTGGCCGTAGCCGCCCCGGGCGTCGTAGGTGACGACCACCTGCGGCCGGACCGCCCGCAGCACCTCGACCAGCGCGTGCACCGCCTGGTCCGGGTCGGCCCGAGCGAACGCGGCGGGGTGGTCCCCGGCGGGGGTGCCGACCATGCCGCTGTCGCGCCAGCGGCCCGCGCCGCCGAGGAAGCGGTGGTCGGTGACGCCGAGGGCCGCGCAGGCGCGGGTGAGCTCACCGATCCGGTAGGGCCCGAGGTCGTCGTCGCGGTCACTCGCCAGGTACGCGAGCTCAGCCGGGATGACCTCACCCTCCTCGCCGAGCGTGCAGGTCACCAACGTGACCTGGGCGCCTTCTGCGGCGTACTTCGCCATCGTCGCCCCGGTGCCGAGCGTCTCGTCGTCGGGGTGCGCGTGCACCAGGAGCAGCCGGCGTGCGGGGGCGGCTGGCGCCGACGCGGAGGTCTCGGACACGCCGCCCACCCTAGGACCGCGGCCGTGGGAGGCTGGCCCGATGCGGCTGACGGCACAGGTGGCAAGGCTGACGCGCACCACCTTCCTGACGCTCACGGCAGTCGTCGCCCTGAACGCCCTGGTGCTGGCGCTGCTCGTGTTCCGGCTCACGCCGCAGGTCGAGAGGCACACCGATGGGGCCAGGTCGGTGCGCCTGAGCTACCTCTCGATGATCGACCAGGAGACCGGGCTGCGCGCCTACCTCCTGACCGGCGACCGGACGGTCCTGGATCCCTACGACCGGGGGCGTGCGGCGTACCCCGCTCGTCGACGCACGGTCGCTGCCGCCTTCGACGGCTCCCGCGGCTTCGCGCCTCTGCTCGCCGCGGAGAGCCGAGCCCAGGCCGCGTGGGAGGAGCAGTGGGTCGCCCGCGCTCTGACGGCGGGCGAAGCGGTCGACGCGGGGGCGGGACCCGTCGCCGACCGCGCCTTTGTCACGCTCGGCAGGTCGCTGTTCGACGCCTACCGCAGCGCGGAGCAGGCCCTCGAGCGGGCCGCGGACGCGCAGGTCCAGCGCGACCGCCGAGACCAGCGCGCCCTGCTCACCGGCAGCCTGGCGGTCGAGCTGCTCGTCCTGCTCCTCGCCGGTCTCTACGTCCGCCGCGAGTCACGACTGCTCGGGCGCCTGGTCGTCACGCCGGTGCAGGCCCTCGTCGACCACATCCGCCGCATGCCCGACGATCGCGTCGGGCCTGCCCCCACCGACGGTCCTGACGAGCTGCAGGAGGTCGCCCGCGGTCTGGACGACATGACCCGCGACCTGGCGGTCGAGCGGTCGCTGGTCCGGCAACGCGAGGCGGACCTCGTCGCCGCACGCCGCGAGGCGGAGACGGCCACCGCGGCCAAGTCGGCCTTCCTCGCCACGATGTCCCATGAGATCCGTACGCCGATGAACGCCGTGATCGGCATGACCAGCCTGCTGCTCGACACGCCGCTCAACGACGAGCAGCGCGACTACGCCGAGACCGTCCGCAACTCGGGCGACGCCCTCCTGGTGATCATCAACGACGTCCTCGACTTCTCCAAGATCGAGTCGGGCAGCCTGGAGCTGGAGCACCAGCCCTTCGTGCTGCGCGACTGCGTGGAGACCGCCCTGGACCTCGTCGCGGCCCAGGCCTCCGACAAGGGCCTCGAGCTGATCTACCAGATCGAGCCCCTCGTGCCCGCCGTGGTCGAGGGTGACGTCACCCGACTGCGGCAGGTGCTCGTCAACCTGCTCAGCAACGCCGTGAAGTTCACCGATCGGGGCGAGGTGGTCGTCACCGTCTCCAGCGGGGACCCGGCGGGAGAGCTCTTCCCCCTGCGCTTCGCGGTGCGCGACACCGGGATCGGCATCCCCGAGGACCGCCGGCACCGGCTGTTCCAGTCGTTCAGCCAGGTCGACGCCAGCACGACCCGCACCCACGGAGGGACCGGCCTGGGCTTGGCCATCAGTGCGCGGCTGGCGCAGGCGATGGACGGGAGCCTCACCGTCGAGAGCACTCCCGGCGTCGGCTCCACGTTCGTCCTCGAGGCGACGCTGCCCCGGGGTTCGGGGGCGCTGGACCTGCTGAAGGTCACCCCGGCTGAGCTGCCCGGCAAGGCGGCGCTCATCGTCGACGACAACCCGACCAACCGCCGCATCCTGCGCAGTCAGCTCGAGGCGTGGGGGATGACGGTGGAGGAGGAAGAGGACCCCCAGCAGTCCATCCAGAGCGCAGCGCTGCGGACGCGTCCGTTCGACGTCGTGCTCCTGGACATGCACATGCCCAACCTGGACGGGGTGGGCGTGGCCACGGTGCTCCGACGGCTCGAGGGCTGGTCCGACGTACCTCTCATCCTGCTCACGTCGCTGGGTCAACGCCCGGCAGAGACCGACGCGCTGCGCCTGGTGCACCTCACCAAGCCGGTGAAGGCGCTCACGCTCCGCACGACGCTCGCGCACGCCCTCGGTGCGTCCGTCGCCGCGCCGGCCGAAGGTCGCACGCCTCATGACGTTCCCCGGCTCCGGGTGCTCGTCGCCGAGGACAACGTGGTCAACCAGAAGGTCGCCACGCTGCTGCTGAACCGGTTGGGGCAGCAGGCACGGATCGTCTCCAACGGCGCGGAGGCGCTCGCCGCGGTCACCGCAGAGCGCTTCGACCTGGTCCTGATGGACGTGCTGATGCCGGTCATGGACGGCCTGACGGCCACCCGCCGCATCCGGGCCGAGGTCCCCCCGGACAACCAACCGCGGATCGTGGCCATGACCGCCACCGTGCTGCTGGAGGACCGGGAGGCGTGCTTCGCCGCCGGGATGGACGACTACCTGCCCAAGCCGGTCCGGCTCGAGGACCTCGCCACCGCGGTGCGCCGCATCGCCGGTGACCACGCCTCAGCCCTGGAGGAGATGCCGCCCGTCGCGCAGGCGCCGGAGCCGACGGCCGACATCGACCCCTCCGTGCTGCTGGCCATGACCGAGCGCCTGGGCGAGCGCGCGGCGTCCTTCCGCGCCGGGCTGGTCAGCACCTACTGCGCCGAGTCAGCGGACCAGGCAGCCGCGCTGGTCGCCAGCGCGGCCGCCGGGGACACCGAGGGCGCGGGTCGCGTGGCCCACACCCTGAAGTCGAGCAGCGCGGCGCTCGGGGCGACCCTGCTGGCCGCGTTCTGCGCCGAGCTCGAGCAGGACCTGCGCGACGGCGAGCCGCGCGACCTCTCGGCCGCCGCGCGACAGGTGACCGCGATGCTCGAGCGCGCCACCCGCGAGCTCCGTCGGCTCTGGCCGCCCGACTAGTTCATGCCGGGGTCGACCGGACACGTCGCGACCAGCGCAAGCGGTAGGCCCTGGCGCCTGAGCACCTGCGACCACAGGCGCTCGGGCGCCGTCGTGAACGCGTCGCCGGGCAGGGCGTCCACGACCCACCAGGTGCCGCCGTCGACCTCGCCCTCCAGCTGGCCGGCCGACCAGCCGGCGTACCCGGCGAAGACCCGGACCTCCTGCACCGCGTCGCCCGCATCGCGGTCGAGGTCCACCGTCGCCAGCCACCCCGCACCCGGCACGACGGCGTACGACGGGTCTGGCGCTGCGGCCGGCGCCACGCGGCCCAGGCAGATCGCGGCGTCGTCGTCGACCGGCCCCCCGTCGAAGACGTAGACCGGCTCAGGGGCCAGCAGCGCCCACCCCGGGAGGACGTCCCCGAGCGGGGTCAGCGTGGGGCGGGTGAGGATGACGCCGAGCGCCCCGTCGCTGTCACTGTGCTGCAGCAGCTGGACGACGGTGCGGCGGAACGGGCCGTCGGTCAGCTCGGGCGTGGCGACGAGCAGCCGCCCCTCCCAGCTGGCCATGAGCTCTCCGGTCAGCTCTCGAGCGCAGCCTTGGCCTGCTTGCCGCGGCTGCGCTGACGGTCGCCGGCGTTCAGGACCACCTTGCGGATGCGCACCTTCGCCGGCGTCACCTCGACGCACTCGTCCTCCCGGCAGAACTCCAGCGCCTGCTCGAGGCTGAGCTCCTTGTGCGGGATCAGCGGCACGAGGACGTCGGACGAGCTCTGCCGCATGTTGGTGAGCTTCTTCTCCTTAGTGGCGTTGACGTCCATGTCGTCGGACCGGGAGTTCTCACCGACGATCATGCCCTCGTACACCTCGGTGCCGGGCGGGACGAACATCGTCCCGCGCTCCTGCAGGTTCGCGAGCGCGAACCCGGTCGTGGGACCGCTGCGGTCGGCGACGAGCGAGCCCGACGGGCGGGTGCGGATCTCGCCGTGCCAGGGCTCGTAGCGCTCGTGGATGTGGTGCAGCAGTCCGGTGCCGCGCGTCTCGGTGAGGAACTCCGTGCGGAAGCCGATGAGGCCACGCGCCGGGACGATGTACTCCATGCGGGTCCAGCCGGTGCCGTGGTCGACCATCTGCTCGAGGCGGCCCTTGCGCAGCGCCATGAGCTGGATCAGCACGCCCTGGTAGTCGGACGGGCAGTCGATGGTCATCCGCTCCATCGGCTCGTGGATCTTGCCGTCGACCATGCGCGTCACGACCTGCGGCTTGCCGACCGTGAGCTCGAAGTCCTCGCGCCGCATGACCTCGACGAGGATGGCCAGCTGCAGCTCGCCGCGGCCCTGGACCTCCCACGTGTCGGGGCGCTCGGTGGGCTGCACGCGGATCGACACGTTGCCGACGAGCTCCTTGTCGAGCCGGTCCTTCACCTGGCGGGCGGTGAGCTTCTTGCCGCTCTTGCCGGCGAGCGGGGAGGTGTTGATGCCGATCGTCATCGAGATGCTGGGCTCGTCGATCGTGATCAGCGGCAGTGGACGCGGGTCCTCCGGGTCGGCGAGGGTCTCGCCGATGGTGATCTCGGGGATGCCGGCGATGGCCACGATGTCGCCCGGTCCGGCCGACTCGATCGGGACGCGCGTGAGCGCCTCCGTCCCGAGCAGCTCGGTGAGGCGGACGTTCTGCACGGTGCCGTCCTGCTTGCACCAGGCGACCATCTGGCCCTTCTTGATCCACCCGTTGTGGATGCGCAGCAAGGCGAGACGACCGAGGTACGGCGAGCTGTCGAGGTTGGTGACGTGCGCCTGCAGCGGCATGCCCTCCTCGTAGTGAGGAGCCGGCACCGTGCTCTTGATGACGTCGAACAGCGGCTGCAGGTCGGCGTTGTCCGGGCTCGTCCCGTCCGCCGGGCGGGTGAGCGACGCCTGACCGGTCTTGGCCTGGCAGTAGACGATGGGGAAGTCGATCTGCTCCTCGGTCGCGTCGAGGTCGAGGAACAGCTCGTAGGTCTCGTCGACGACCTCGGCGATGCGGGCGTCGGGACGGTCGACCTTGTTGATGATGAGGATGACCGGCTTGTTCTGCTGCAGCGCCTTGCGCAGCACGAACCGGGTCTGCGGCAGCGGCCCCTCCGATGCGTCCACCAGCAGCGCCACGCCGTCGACCATGCTCAGCCCGCGCTCGACCTCGCCGCCGAAGTCCGCGTGACCTGGGGTGTCGATGATGTTGATGAGCAGGTCCTTGCGGCGGACGGCAGTGTTCTTCGCGAGGATGGTGATGCCCTTCTCCCGCTCGAGGTCCATCGAGTCCATGACCCGGTCCTGGACCGCGCCCTCCTCCTGCTGGTGCTCGGTGTAGGCGCCGGACTGGAGGAGCATCGCGTCGACCAGCGTGGTCTTGCCGTGGTCGACGTGGGCGATGATCGCGACGTTGCGGATGTCGTCACGGGTGGGCATGCGGGGGCTCTCCAGCTCAGCAGGGGGCAGCCGAGCGCGCGCTGCGGCAAGCGCCAGCCTACCGGCGGCTCGGGTGCGCTCCGGGTGCGCGCGTGTGCGACGCTCGCCACCATGGGCGCGGGCGAGGCGGAGCAGCGGGCGCTGGGCGCGCTCACCGCCGTGCCTCATCGGGTGGTGCGGCACGGTCCCGTGTCGTCACTGGCAGAGGCAGCCGCGCTCCGCGGACTCCCCGTCTCGTCGGTGGTCAAGACCCTGGTCGTACGACGGGGGGAGGACGACTACCTGTTCGTGCTGGTGCCGGGCGGTCGACGGATCAGCTGGGCGAAGCTGCGTGCGCTCCTCGGCGTGAAGCGCCTGTCGTTGCCCGACGCCGACGACGCGTTCGCCCGCACCGGCTATCGCAAGGGGACCATCACGCCGTTCGGCTCCACGACGACGTGGCCGGTGGTCGCCGATGCCTCGCTGCCCGGGCGCGAGGTGAGCATCGGCGCGGGTGCCGACGGGGTGACCGCGCTCCTCGACGCCGACGTCCTCGTCGACGTGCTGGACGCCCAGGTCGCGGACGTCACCGAGCCGGAGCCAGCAGCGACCTGAGCGCGTCGACGACAGGGGCGTCGACCTCCAGCCAGGCTACGTCGTCGAGCTCGTGCCAGGCCAACCAGCGGTGCGCGTCGTGGTCGCGCAACAGCGGCTCGCCGCGGACCAGCTCGGCCAGGTAGACGCGCAGCACGGCGGTGTGGCCGATGGGCAGGTCCGGGCCGATCCGGTCTCCGATCACCGCTTCGCAGCCGAGCTCCTCGAGCAGCTCGCGCCGTAGCGCCTGCTCGTCGCTCTCCCCCGGCTCGACCTTGCCCCCGGCGAACTCCCACCCGCCTGCCAGTCGGGGCGGCGCCTTGCGTCGAGAGGCCAGCACGTGACCGTCCCGCAGGAGCGCGGCCCCGACGACGGCGACCCGGTCGGTCAGCGACCCGGGGAGGTCGGCGGCGCGACGACCGGCTTGCCCTTGGCGCACCACGGGTTGGCGGGCGCTCCCTTGCAGGGGTTGGCCATCGTCTGCTGCGCCTCGGGGTGCGGGCCGGGTCCCTTGTAGTCCTTGGGCTCGGTGATGCCCGCGGCGTTCAGCGCGCTCATCACGTCGACGATCGGGTCACCGGGCGTGTAGATCCCGCGGCCGACGTTGCTGCGGAACGGGTTGCCGGCCCCGCAGTCCGACGCGCCCATGAAGTTCGGCGGGTCGACGGTCGCGGGCTTGCCGGCGTTCTTGTTGCCCTCGATGCAGTTCTGCAGCGACAGCGCGTCGATGGCGATGTCCGCGTCGCCGGGGCCGCCCGCGTAGGCGGTGTTCTTGAAGGTGTTGTAGACGATCTGGTTGTTGACCGGCGGGGTGATGAGCCACTGGACGAGGACGCCCGCGTGCTTCTGGTTGGCGATGACGTTGTGCCGGATGATGTTGTCCCACCCGCCGGCGATGCCGATGCCGACGCCAACGGGCGCGATGCCGGTGATGCCCGCACCGGGCACGTCGGTGTCGTTGTTGTCGTGGATGTAGTTGCCCACGATCGTCGTACCCCGCTGCGGCGGGTCGGGCTCGCTGGTGAGGGTGTTGGGCAGCAGGCCGGTCGCGTTGTGGTCCCACTCGCTGTTCATGAGGATCAGCTCGCCACCGGCGTTCGTGCCGGAGTAGCCCAAGGCGTTCTTGTACGCGCGGCTGTTGGTCACGACGGCGTGGCAGTCCGAGCAGCCACCGACGTAGATCCCGCTGTCGGCGTTCCACGACCCGTAGTCGAACGCGAACGTGCTCGGGGTGTCGCCGGAGGACGTGGAGTCGTAGGCGTAGATGCCGTAGTCGCCGTTGTCGTAGGCGGTGAGGTAGTTGCCCCAGTAGCCGTCGACGCCGGTCCAGTAGAAGCCGTTCGCCGACCCGCTCTTGTAGTGCTGCGCCGACATGTTCTCGACCCAGGTGTTGTTCACGTTCTTGACGTGGATCCCCGACCCGTCGGCCTTGGTGCCGTCGAGCACCACGCCGTTGCGGTTCATCCCACGCACGTGCAGGCCGTCGGTGAGCCCCTGCTTCGGAGCGATGGACACGGCCTCGCGGTAGTAGCCGGGCCAGACGAGCACCCAGTCGCCGTTGACCGCGTGGCTGACGCCGACGGCGATGCTCGGGTAGACCGTCGTGCCCTTGGGGACCGGCGGGCAGCCCGCCGTCCCGCTGCAGACGAGGATCACCTTCGGCTTGGGCGCAGCCTGCGCCTGCAGACCCACGGCCCCCAGGGCCAGCAGGGCGGTTGCAGCGGCGACGGCGCGACGAAGCGTCACTCGGCTCTTCACGTGGGTTCCTCCAGGCGGCACAGGACCGCGGATGCGATGTCGGAGAGCGTCTGCCCGGAGAGGGCCGACGAGCTGAGGGAGGAGCCACCGGGCTTGACCACGTTGAACGTGGCCATCATCCCGTGGTCCTCGTGGTCGAGCATGTGGCAGTGGATCAGGAACGGACCGAGGTAGTCCGTGACCTTCGCGGCGACCTCGACGACGTCACCGGGGTCCAGGCGCCAGGTGTCCTGCAACCCGGCCTCCCACGGGGGAGGTGGCTGGCCGTTGCGGCTGATCGTGCGCCAGGTCTCCTCGTGCAGGTGGATGTAGTGCGTCAGGTTGCTGGTGTTGACCAGTCGCCAGCGCTGCACCGTGCCGAGCTCCACGGTGGCGTCGACGCGGTGGTGGTCGTACGGCTTGCCGTTGATGGTCCACACGGTGCCGCCACGCGCCGGGTCGGCGAGCAGCCCGAAGGCGAACGTCTGGGTCGCGACCGCGGGGACCGCCAGCGGGGCGAGCGGCACCAAGGCGGTCGGCACCCGCGACCTGTCGGCGACCTTCGTCCCGACGCGGAACTGCATGACCGGCGTCGTCGGGGTGCCGATCCCGCCGGGGCGCCCGTCGACCCGCGCCACGCTCTCCAGCACCAGGTTCTTGCCGAGGTCGCGCCCGAAGTCGACGACGACGTCCGCCCGCTCCGCCGGTCCGAGCAGCACGTCCGTCCGGACCACCGACTGCGGCAGCAGTCCTGAGCCGTTCCCGACCTGCACCATCGGACGGCCGTCGTTGAACCGGAAGTCGTACGACGAGAAGGCTGACGCGTTCAGCAGACGCAGTCGGTACCGGTGGGTGGACACCTTCGCGAACGGCTGCGACTGGCCGTTCACCAGGGTGAGCGCCCCTGTGGTGGCGTCGCCCGGCGGCGCGTAGGGACCGTTGATGCCCGACGTCGCGGACTGCGGGTCACTCGGCTTCGGGAACGGGTCCGTGAGCTGCGCGGCGTCGTCGAAGCTGCGGTCCGCGACCAGCAGCGGCAGGTCGTAGGAGCCGGTCGGGAGACCGAGCTTGTTCTCCGCGGGGTCGTCGGTGATGACCATGCCCTGCAGGCCGTACCAGTTGTTGCGACCGGTCACGTCCATGCGGTGGTCGTGGTAGAAGGTGAACGCCGCGCGCTCGGGCTTTCCCTCCTCGCGGAACGGGAAGGTGTAGGTCTTCTTGCCCCCCACGGGCACGAGCTGGTCGGCGGGACGCCCGTCATCAGCAGAGCTGTGGTGGTCGCCGTGCAGGTGCAGGCTGGTCTCCCCCACGGCGCTGGGGAGGTCGTTGACGACCGTGACGGTGGTGCGTGCGCCCACGGGACGCCGGATGGTCGGACCGGGCCAGCTGCCGCCGTACGTCTGCATCGTGGTCTTGGGACGGTGGGCGAGGATCTGCACGTCCGCCTGGGCCGCCTTCAGCACGATGCTGGCGCCCGTGACCTCACGGGGGATCCGCAGGGGCTGCTCGAACCGTGGCGCCGAGGCACCCACGCCCCCGTTGCCGCCCTGCACGAGCAGCGTGCCGCTCATGTTGGGGTGGAAGGAGCAGAAGAAGTCGTAGGAGCCGGCGCGGAGCCTGTCGACGCCCTTGACCGTGGAGATGGATCCGGGCAGCGCGTTCCCGCTGAACAGCGGCTTGCCCTCGGCGTCACGGTCGACCGCGGTGACGGTGTGGGCGAGCTGGTCGAGGTTGTAGAAGGTCAGCGGCGTGCCCTGCGGCTCGACCGCCACCTTGGAGGTGTAGCCGAGCGTCGCCCCGCCCGGACCGGCCACGATCGAGCCGCCGACGTCACCGGGGTCGGCGACCGCCGACAGCGGCACGAGGACGGGGAGCAGCAGCGCGAGGACCGGGAGCAGGCGTCGTCGCATGCACGCCTGTTCGACGTGCCGCGTGCGACTCCTGCTCCCCGAGCCCCACGGGTTTCCCGCCGCGCGTTCCTATCTGCCGGTGACCGGGACGTAGTCGCGCGCCGGGGGGCCGGTGTAGACCTGCCGCGGGCGGCCGATCTTGGTGGCCGGGTCCTCGATCATCTCGCGCCACTGCGCGATCCAGCCCGGCAGGCGGCCGAGCGCGAACAGGACCGTGAACATCTCGGTCGGGAAGCCCAGCGCCTTGTAGATCACGCCGGTGTAGAAGTCGACGTTCGGGTAGAGCTTGCGGGAGACGAAGTACTCGTCGGACAGCGCCACCTCCTCGAGCTGCTTGGCGAGGTCGAGCAGCGGGTCGGTCACCTCGAGGCTCTCGAGGACGTCCGCGGCGACCTTCTTCACGATGGCCGCGCGCGGGTCCCAGTTCTTGTAGACGCGGTGCCCGAAGCCCATGAGCTTGACGCCGGGCTCCTTGTCCTTGACGCGCTGCACGAAGCGGGCGACGTCACCGCCGTCGGCCGCGATGCCCTCGAGCATCTCGAGCACGGACTGGTTCGCACCGCCGTGCAGCGGGCCGAACAGGGCGCTCACGCCGGCGCTGATCGACACGAAGAGGTTCGCGTTGCTCGAGCCGACCATGCGGACCGTCGACGTGGAGCAGTTCTGCTCGTGGTCGGCGTGCAGCAGGAACAGCAGGTTGAGGGCCTTGGACGCCACGGGGTTGACGACGTACTCCTGCGCCGGGACCCCGAAGGTCATGCGCAGGAAGTTGTCGACGTAGCCGAGGTTGTTGTCCGGGTAGAGGAACGGCTGCCCGATCGACTTCTTGTGGGCGTACGCCGCGATGGTCGGCATCTTGGCGAGCAGCCGGATGGTGGACGACTCGACGTGCTCGGGGTCGAACGGGTCGAGGCTGTCCTGGTAGAAGGTCGACAGGGCGCTGACCGCGCTGGACAGCACCGCCATCGGGTGCGCGTCGGTCGGGAAGCCCTGGAAGAACTCCCGGAAGTCCTCGTGCAGCATCGTGTGCTTGCGGATCTTGCCCTTGAACTCCGCGAGCTCGGCGTCGCTCGGCAGCTCGCCGTAGATGAGCAACCAGGCCACCTCGAGGAAGGACGCGTGCTCGGCGAGCTGCTCGATCGGGTAGCCGCGGTAGCGCAGGATGCCCGCGTCCCCGTCGATGTAGGTGATCGCGCTGCGACAGCTGGCGGTGTTGACGAAGCCGACGTCCAGCGTCACCTGGCCCGTCGTCGCCAGCAGCTTGCTGATGTCCAGGCCGGAGGGCGCCTCGGTGCCCTCGACGGTCTTGAGCTCGATCACGCCGCTCGGGGTCTCCAGCTTGGCGTCGGTCACACGTCCTCCACGGTCTCGGTGATCTCCATTCTGTCCGATCGGCCCGTCGCCTGCCGAGGCGCCCCCGCGACGGCCCCTCCCGTGGAGAGGATCCTGCCGCTGGCGTAGGGCTGGTACCGCAGCCGTACCCGTCGACTGGCGCAGACGGACACCGGTGCGTGCGCCAACGGTGCGGTCCCCCGTGCGCCCGCTCCGCAGAACCTGCTGTTCATGCAGTGGACAGATGCTGGTCACCAGGTCGGGCTCTGGCCCGCGAGCGCGCCGACCGTCACCGTCGTGGTCCCGACCCGGAACGAGGCGGGCAACGTGCAGGCGCTCCTCCGGCGGCTCCGGCCGGCGCTCGCGGGTCACGCCGCCGAGGTCCTGTTCGTCGACGACAGCGACGACGAGACGCCTGGACGAGTGCTGCAGGCGGCGACGGAGCCCGGGCTACGGGTCCGCCTGCTCCATCGCCCACCCGACGAGCGGTCCGGGGGCCTGGGGGGGGCCGTCCTCGCCGGGCTCCGCAACAGCGACGCCACCTGGGTCGTCGTCATGGACGGCGACCTCCAGCACCCGCCCGAGACGGTGCCCCAGCTGCTCGCGGCAGGCTCCCAGGCGGACGTGGTCGTCGCGAGCCGGCACGTCCAGGACGGGAGCAGCGGGGGGCTCTCGGGCTGGGGCCGCGTCCTCGTCAGCGGCGGGGCGACCGGCCTCGCCAAGGCCCTGTTCCCTCGACGCCTGGGCGGCACCAGCGACCCGATGAGCGGTTTCTTCGCCGTACGACGGTCGGCACTGGACCTCGAGGGACTGCACCCCGACGGCTTCAAGATCCTGGTCGAGGTGCTCGTCCGCAGCGGTCCGCTGCGGGTGAACGAGGTCGGCTTCGCGTTCGCGGACCGGCACAGCGGCGACAGCAAGGCCTCCTGGCGCGAGGGCGCCCGCTTCGCGCGCAGCCTGCTGCGTCTGCGTGCGTCGACCCCGCGGGCGCGGGCGCTGGCCTTCGGGCTGGTCGGAGCGAGCGGCATCGCGGTCAACCTGGCCCTGGTCGCCGCCCTGGCGGGGGTCGCCGGCCTGCACTACCTGCTCGCGGCCACAGCAGCGACGCAGGGGTCCTCGCTGTGGAACTCGCTGCTCACCGAGCACCTGGTCTTCGCGGACCGCGCCGGGCCGGGCGGTCGGCTCCGCCGGCTCACCCGGTCGTGGCTGCTGAACAACACCGTCCTGCTCCTGCGGCTCCCGCTGCTCGCCCTGCTGGTCGAGGGCGCGCACATCAACTACCTGACCGCCACCTTCCTGACCCTGCTGGCCGGGTTCGCCGGTCGCTTCTCCGTCACCGATCGCCTCATCTACCCATCAGGGGGACCCATGACCACCACCACCGAGCGCCCCGCCCGCCGTGCACCCGTCGACGTCGTCGTCGACCTCGTGGACCGTCCGGAGCGGCACAGGACGTCGACGCCGCCGTACCTTCCCTACCGGTACGACGTCCCCGGTCTCGCGACGGTGGGATCCGACGTGCCGCTCAAGGAGCTCGAGTGGTTTCGCAACGGAACGGTCGGCCGCGACGTCGACATCGCCATCCGGGTCGGCGCCGTCGGCGGCGCCCCGCGGTGGCGGGCACGTATGACGCAGCAAGTCGGTGAGGCGGCTGCCGTCGCGTACGAGGAGCACCTGGGGCGGCTCGGGGCCAACTTCCGCGTCGACCTCGGCGACACGATCGAGGTCACCGCGGGGCCGCTGCTCGCCCGCTCACCCCACGTGCTCTACACCAACGTCATCGAGGCCCTGCTGCGCTTCCAGGCCGTCAGCCGCGGACGCATGCTGCTGCACAGCGCCTGCCTCGAGCTGAACGGGCGTGGCGTGCTGCTGTCGGCGCGCACGGACACCGGCAAGACAGGGACGGTGCTCACCATGCTGCGCGCGCACGGAGCGAGGTTCCTGTCCGACGACATGACGATCCTCGAGCAGGACGGCACCGCTCGGTGCTTCCCCAAGCCGCTGACCATCTCGCAGCACACGCTCCAGGCGCTGGGCATCACGGACCTCACCGCGGCCGAGTGGCGACGGCTGAGGGTGCAGAGCCGACTGCACAGCAAGGAGGGCCGCGCGTTCGGGACCTTCCTGGCCGACCACAACCTGCCGATCATGGGGACCAACGCGCTCACCCAGATCGTCATCCCGCCACCGAAGTACGACGTGCGTCGGCTGGTGCCCTGCGAGGTCGTGCAGCAGGTCCGGGTGAGCGACCTGTTCGTGATCGAGCGGGGGCCGCACGGGCGCGCCGACATCCCGCAGGCCGATCTGCTGCGCGAGCTGATCGAGAACACCGACGACGCCTACGGCTTCCCCCCCTTCCGCTACTTCGCGCCCGCGCTGGTCTTCGGTGAGGCCGACTACCTCACCCTGCGCCAGCAGGAGGTGGAGATCCTCCGCACAGCCATGGCCGGCATCCGCGGTCAGCGGCTGTCCAGCGACGACTTCACCTGGGCAGCCGACATCGCGGCGTTGGTCGGAGGACTCGCCGGGGGGCTGCAGGACGCACCCTCGGACCTGCAGACCGCGACGGCGATCCAGGCCTTCCTCGCCGACCAGCGCGTCGAGGCGGTCGAGCCTGCTGGACGAGACCTGCCGGCCATCGTCGACTGAGCCGGACGACGGGCGCGTCGGCTGGGGGGCAGGGAGCCCCTGACGGGAACCGCATTGGTCCCGTCAGGGGCTCTTCTGCGTGGTCAGGTCTGCGTGGTCAGGTCTGCGGTGTCAGGCGCAGCGTGCGCAGCACGCGGTCCAGCTCCGCCGTGGACAGCCGCTCGGCCAGCACGAAGACCGGGCCGCACCTGTCCGGCAGGTGCGCTGACGTGACCTCCACCACCGCCAGGAACGGCTGCAGGTGCGTCGTGGACAGGCTGACCTGCACCCCACCCAGGACCATGTCCCGAGCGTTCATGTCGAGGTCCTCCAGAGCGTCCAGCGGATCGCCTCCGACGCTCAGGACCACCCGTCGAGCGGTCGTGCGCTGGTAGACCAGCCGGTGACCGAACGTGCTGCCGCCCAGGTTGAGCACCTCGCGGTCGGCAAACGGCAGGTCCTGGGGGATCGCCGACGACGTCGGCTGCGGGCAGACCAGGCGGGCGGCCTCGACGGGCACCGGTCGCTCGTCTTCGACGCGGGACGGGGCACCGGCGCACGCCGCGGTCACGGTCGTGGCCAGTGCCGCGGCCAGGGCCGTCCTCAGCGAGCTCGACCTCACGAAGCGGCCACCCGCACGTCGTCGAGCAGGAAGGCTCCCGTCGGTCCTCGGGCGTTGTCGCCGAACTGCACCGTCGCCACCCGGTAGGAGCCCAGGTCGGGGCTGGTCGTCAGCCCGGGCGCGACGACCCCGTCGACGAGCACCTGGATGCTGGCGTCCGAGCCCGTGGCCAGGATGCGCAGCTCGACCACGGCGTACGCGCCCAGCGGGAGCGACACGGCCGAGTTCACCAGCGTCTTGGTGATCTCGTTGCGCAGCCTCAGGCGTCGCCCGCTGTCGTACGACAACGTGACCAGCGCGGTGTCGTCCGCCGCGCGGAGGCGCATCAGCGACGTGATGCCGGAGGCCGGGTTGGCCGTCACCTTGATGCCCGCGGTCGTCTGGGTGTTCGTCGGGGTCCCCGGTAGTGCGACCCGCAGGTACGACGGGCCGCCGCTCCTGCTGTCGACGAACGCGGCGTACGTGCCGGTGCGGGCGTCCGCTGCCTGGACGGTGACCCCCGAGCTCTTGGTCCACGCCGACAGGTTCCCCGCCTCGAAGCCGTCCGCGAACACCGTCGGAGGGCCGCCGATCGTGACCAGCAGCCGAGCGGTGCGCGTCGAGGTGCCGTCACTGACGGCGTACACCCCGGTGTCGCTGCCGGACGCGCTGCTGCCGGCGGTGTACGAACCTCCGCTGCAGTTGGTCGCGATGGTCATCGTGCCCTTCGCCGGAGCCCCGCTCACGGAGCAGGTCAGGCCCGGCGAGTCGACGTCCGTCACCGCCGGCGTCCACGGCGTCGACATGCCGGGCGCCGTGTCGATGGCCACGTCGGAGGCGACCGGCGGGTCGTCGACGGGAGCGACCGTGATCGACACGCCGGCCGGGGCGGACGTTGCTCCGGACGGATCGGTCAGGGTGAAGGAGAACGCGTCGTTCCCGTTGAAGTCGTGGTCGGGCGTGTACCGCGTGGTCGCGCTGACACTGCCACCCGTGCAGGTGAGGCCGCTGATCGGTCCGAGCTGGCCGTGGCTGGGTGGCGAGGTGAGGGCGATGCTGAGCGGGCAGTCCCCGTCCACATCCGTGCCTTGCAGGACCACGTCCACGGGGGTGTCCTCGTCCGTGCTGGCTCCCAGGATTTCCGCGTCCGTGGTCGGGGCGTCGTTGACCGGGGTCATGGTCATGACGCCCTGACCCTGCACGCGTTGGGCGCCGTCACTCACCTCGTACGCGAACCGGTCGACGCCGTTGAAGTCCCGCCCGGGCGCGAACTGACCGCTGCTGCAGTCAGGGGCGATCCACACCGTGCCGCTCGCCGGCAACGAGGCGATCCGGCAGCTGAGCGCGGTGCCGTTTCCCCCACCGACCTGCGGGACGAACGTCACCGGGACGTCCTCGGGCGTGGTCACGGCCAGGTCCCCCGCCGACGGGGCGACGGTCGAGGTCTCGTAGACGAGGGCCGGGACCGACGTACCGTTCTCCTTGGTGTACATGCTGACGTTGCTGACGCTGGGGTTGCTCACCACCAGGTCGACCGACGGCGCTCCGGAGGTGACCGCTCCGGTCACGTCCGTCCCGAAGGTCGTCCCGCCCGTGACCGGGCCGGAGGCTCCGACCTGTGGCCCGGCCGGTGGGGCGCTGTTCCAGGTCAGACCGGTCTCGCTCCAGGCGTGGTTGTCCAGGGCGAGCGCCCGTACCCCGCCGGAGAGGTTGGCCGTGCTGGTGAGCCGGAGGTTCGCGCCGAGGAGCAGTTGGCCCGACGGCGGAGGCGCGAAGCGCAGGTAGCTGGTGACCGGTGGGCTCGCGTCGGCCTTCATCGACTTGGCCGTGCCGTAGTTGCTTCCGGGCGCCGCACTGCTCACGTAGGTGTCTGCCAGCGCTGACCGGGACGTGAGGACGACGGGTTGGGTGCGGACGCCGGCGGACGCCTCAGGCGACACGTTGGCGCTCGCGTCCTCCGCCTCCACCGCGTAGCTGTAGGCGGTGTCGGGCGTCACGGCGTTGTCGGTGTAGGACGTCACGGTCGGGCCCACGGCAGCGATCACCGAGCCGTTGCGACGCAGGACGTAGCGCGAGACCCCCGTGTCGTCGTCGGACTGGCCCCAGGACACCCGAACGTGCCGGGCGTCGAGCGACAGGGCGTCGAACGGAGAAGGCGTCGACGGCGCCGTGGTGTCCGAACCGGGCACGAGCTGCACGGCCACCTGGGCGGTCGCGTCGGGCTGCGTCGTCTGCACCAGCAGCTCACGCCGGGCGGCGTCGAAGAACCAGGCGTCGTCCGTGGCAGCGAGCAGGGCGGCGGCGGTCGAGGCGGGAGGTACTGCTGCGCCGTCACGCTGTACGCCGGTCACGGACTGTGATCCGGTGCGGAAGATCTGCAGGACGCGGCTCCCGGCGGGGTTGGACAGGGTGGCGGTCAGCACCTGAGCGGGCGCGTCGAAGGCCAGGCCGGTGAGCCCGCGCGTGTTGGCCGTGACGTAGCCCTTGCCGTTCGGGGTGACGACTCGCTCGACGTGCGCTGACATGCCTCGCGGCAGGGCGGCGTCCGTCCGAAGGAGGAGCGGCTCGGTCATCAGCAGCCGGGACCCGTCGGGACGACGTACCTCGGCGCGCACGGGCGTGGACGTGCTCGGCACCGAGAGGACCAAGGCGCCGTCGTAGCTGCCCCCCGACGCCACGGTGTCGCTGCGGACGACCGCACCGTCGCGCAGCCACACCACGGTGGACCCGTCGGGGATACCGGCCGTGATCCGCAGGCGCAGGGTGCTCAAGCCCTCACTGGGACTCCGGTACAGCGGATACCGCGACGGGTAGCTCCCGCTGCGGTCGTCCGGCGCGAAGCTGACCTGGCCGGGGAAGTCGACCTTGGCGAGGAACGCGCGCCCCTCGAACAGGCTGTGCAGCAGCTCGTCCTGCGTCAGGACAGGTGACTGGAGGAAGGTCGCAGGGCCGAACGTCGCGTTCCGGTGGCTGTCGCTGGTCCACGTCCCGACGAGCGGCTCGCCGTTGTGCAGGATCGCGTCGAGGTCGCGGATCATCACGTCGTTGGTGCCGCGTTCGACCGCCTCCATCGCCTCGGCGCCGTACGCCGCGTTGGTCAGGGCCTCTTCGTCGGTGACGCCGCCGGGCAGTCCTGGGTGGTTCAGCTGGGCGGGGTACCCGGACGCCTGGACCGTGGGGATGCCCTCCACGCCCTTGGGGAACTGCTCCCACTGCGACGGGTCGGTGATCGGGTAGCTCAGGCGCTGCGCGTGGTCGTTCCCGCCCATCTCCATCCCGGGCAGGAGCGCGAAGGTCGGCGTGTTCCAGTTGCTGATGACGTTGTTGCGCGCCACGAAGTCACTTGCCGCAGCGGCCGCGGCCTGCGCGGACTTGGTGGGGGCGTTCGCGGCGTCGAGGTTGTAGGAGTCGAACCAGCCGGTGGCCGTCCCCCCCGAGCTCGCGGCAGCCATCTTCATGAACAGCAGTGCGTTGAGCTCCGAGGGGCGGGTCGCGGGATCAGGGAAGGCATCGAGCACCGCCTGCGTGATGTCGAGCGTGTAGGTGTTCCACTGGTTCAGCGTGTAGTCGAGTGGTCTGGTGATGACGCGGGTCGTCCCGTCGTCCGAGTCCGTGCGGGCGCTGCCGAGCTGCCACACGAGCGTCGTGCTGCGTCCGGGCAGCACGGTCCCGCCGGCGGTCGTGTAACCGTCGCTCTCCCGGCTCGGCACGGTGGAGTCCCCGCCGAGGGACATCGAGACGTACAGACCGCTCCCGGCGTCGATCCGCGTCGGGAAGACGCTGAACCGCAGGGTGACCTGCCCGCTGCGCAGGTTCGGGCCGCGCTTGATCCAGCCGAACGCCTCGCCGGGAGCGGAGGCGGAGACGCGGTAGCCGTTGGTGCCACTGAGGGCATGCTCCGTGGACAGGCCGGCAGACAGGGTCGCGCTCGGGCTGGAGGGGACGTCGTTCCACTGCCGGTTGGCCCCGGAGTCGTCGTCGAAGCTCACGTGCGAGGCCACGACCCCGCCGATGAGGTTGTAACTGGCAGCCTGGTGGTCGGTGAGGAACACCGCGTTGAAGCCGGCGGCCTTCGCGTAGGCCGCGATGACCCCTGGGTCGACGGTGGCGTCGCCGCTGGTGACCGAGTGCGCGTGCAGGTCGGTCCGCCAGTATCCCCAGGTCCGCGGGTCGCCCTCCCCCACTCCGGTGGCCCTCGCCGGTGCAGACCCGAGGGCGGCCAGCGCTGCGGCGGCCAGCACGCTGAGGGCGACGACTGCCCTACCGGTCCGTCGGTTCACGGCAACCTCACTCTCGCTCTGCGCCAGATCGGCCTCCTGATGCGCTCACGGCTGCGTACGAGCGCAGCGGCGAACAGCAGGGCGAGCAGCGCCGCGATGACGAGGAACCGCCACGGACCGGCACTGCTCCTCCCCGACGGCGCGGACGAGTCGAGCTCCCCCTGCGGTCCGGACCCTCCGGTGAGCTCCGCCACCGTCTGGAGCGCCGTGCTGCCGTAGGTCCGACTGGGTTCGACGTACGTCCCCTCGGTGAACTCGTTCCAGCTGATCAGCCCTAGGGCGTCCGGTGCGGATGTCATGGCCGCCGACCACTCGCGTCTCAACGTCTGTCCCCCGTTCCGCGCGACCATGCGGGTGCCCCCGATCAGCCGTGCGTCGAAGCCTGGTGCCACCGGCGCGATCCACCTCCCCCCCGTGGCGTGGACGGCCTCCCCCATCTGGCGGAGGCGGTCGGCTGCCTTCACGTCGCGGTCGGGGTCGACGGATGACCAGTAGTAGGCGTTCCCGTCCACGTGGGCGGCGAGCTCGGACCAGCGGGCGGTGTTCTTCTCACTGGCGAGGAGCGAGAGCCCTGGCCGGACGGCTCGTGCGACCTTCGCGACGTCCGCGGGCGTGAAGCGCCAGGTGCCGGCCCAGATGACCGAGGCCTTGCCGCTGCCCGTGAAGACCGGGTCGCTGCCCCAGCGCTCCTTGAAGGCGACCAGGTCGTGCTGCACACGGTCGACGGGCAGTGGCTGGCGGAAGAAGTCCAGGCCCTCGTACACGATCTCCAGGTGGAAGTCGGCTGCGCGGGCCGCCGTCACGAGGGTCGCCAATCGCGCGTCCAGGGCCGGGGTGCTCTTCCAGGACACGAGGAACCCGGTGATCCCTGCCTGCTTGGCCGCCGTGATGTGCTTTGCCATCACGCTCGCTTCGCTGCTGCTGTACTTGCCGAGCAGCGGCAGGTCCCGCTTGACGCGGTTCCACGAGGTGGGGTTGAACCAGATGTAGTAGTAGGCGAGCACCGGTGGCTTCGGGGCAACAGTGGCCGAGGCGCGCGGAGTGCCCGCGGAGGCACCCGCAGGGCTCGACGAGGCGCCGAGCAGCGCGACGGCTGCGAGCAGGAGCGCGGCCAGGCGCGAGCGGCTGCGCCGCGGCGTCATCGCCGCTCTCCGGCCTCACGCAGCTCGGGGCGATCGGGCGCGGTGATGACGAAGGGCCCGACTGTCCACGGGAGTGGATGCGCCAGCGGCGGTGCCGGCGCGCGCGCCGCGACCGGCACGGGGACCGGCTGCGGCCGCTGCTTGGGCAGCGAAGCGCGCGCTGGTCGGGCACGCAGCCGACGGCGATGCGTCGCCCTGCCCCACCACAGCAGCCCCACCGCCACGATGGCCAGGAGCACGACGGAGACCGCGAGGTCGAGCCAGGTGAAGACCTTCAGGTCGACGTCCTGGCGTCGGGACATCGCGACGGGCTGCGACAGCCGGAGGCCTGGGCCTTCGACCGCGAGGTGGTACTGCCCGCGGGCGAGCCCAGGCAGGTCGACGCGGCCGTTGTCGCCGAGCGGCAGGACGGTGCCCCGCCCGTTGGGGTAGGTCAGGTGGAGCTTGCCCGACAGTCCGAAGCCGAAGAAGGCGTCTCGAGCACGTACGGTGGCGTCGAAGAACAGCAGAGGCACTGAGACCACGTGATCGGTGGCAGGGAAGAACTTCGTCTGGGAACGGTTCACCACGTTGTTCCCCTGGACATCCACGTCCTGGACGGTGAAGTACAGCTGCTTGACCTGGAGGCCGTTGTTGTCGGGCACGACCCGAGAGCCCTGGAGGGTCGTTCTACCCGTGTCCGTAGGCAGGTCGACCGTGAAGCCGGTGCTGCTCTTGAGTGTGACCGCGCCGAGCGAGGACCGCGAGACGACCTGCCTTTCGAGGTTCTGAAAGCGCAGCTCGACGGGGTAATAGACCCGCAGGGCAGCCGTCGTCCGACCGTTGTGCTGCTGCAGCCGCTCGAGGGCGTACCAGCGGTCGAACTCGGCCCGCACCCCGCGTCCCAGCTGCAACGTGGTCGTCCGCACGGTCACATGGTTGTTCTGGCCGTGCCGGGCCCGGGGAATTTGCACCGTGCCGTCAACGCCCGTGACGAAGCGTGTGCCGTGGTAGTCGAACGCAAAGCCCGGTACGGCGGGGAGCGTCGCCAACGTGACCGTCTCGAGCGGGCGGACGTAGGTGGCCTCGGCAGTGCCCGACACACCCGACAGCGCCGACGAGCAGGCCAGGACCGCGAGCAGCTCCACGAGCCGGCGACGCAACATCAGGACCTCCTTGGCGCGAGCGGCAGGCCCGCCCGGCGAGCATGTGCCGCAGGCAGGTGAACAACTCGTCGGCGGCCGCGCCAAGCTGCCAGGGCGACGATCAGGACGAACACGCCAACCGCACCGGAGTAGGCCGCGTACACGACGGCTCGTCGAGGCGGCGGTGGCACCAGGACCTCTCGCGTCGTGGGCAGGATCTCTGCGGCACGCCCCGGGGAGGCGAAGTCGAACGCGTCCGCCAGGGGGTACGCAGCGGCATCACGAGAGCTGAGGGGCGGCAGGCTCCAGTTGTGCTCGATGAAGGCCAGTTGCGAGGTGAAGTCCGCCTGGTTGTGGTCGATGTAGCCCCGCTTCGCATAGGGGCTCACCAGGAGCAACGGCGCCCGGAAGCCGTAGCCGTAGGCGTCGACCGACGGCGGTCGCACGTGGTCGTACCACCCACCCCAGTCGTCGTAGGTCCACAGGAAGGCCGAGCTGCTCCACGCCTTGCTGCGCTGCAGTGAGGTGACCAGCGTGCGCACGAAGGCCTCGCCGGCGGCGATGCTGCCGGGTGGGTGCTCACTCGCTCCCGAGGGCACGAGGTAGGAGACGGCCGGCAGGGTGTTGTCCGCGAGGTCCTGGTAGTACTCCTCGATCGGGACGATGTGCGAGAACAGCTCCGGGTCGTCGAGGTAGCGAGGGAAGGCGAGCAGCGGCACCCACACCACCTGCGCGCCACGGTCGCCTGGCGCCCGGTTGCGGAAGGTGATCGTCTCGTCGTAGTTCTGCACGTAGAACTTCCACGACACCCCTGCCTGCTGGAGGCGGTCGAAGATGGTGGGGACGTCGAAGCCCGTCTTTCGGGATCACCTCCACGGCCTGGGAACCCAAGCCCGCCCTGTCCTGTCACCCAGAACATGTGGTTGCTGATGCTCCCGCCGTGGGCGGAGGTGAAGTGCCGGTCGAACAAGACGTTGTTGTCCGCCACGTTCCAGTACCAGGGGATGTCGCGGTCGTCGTAGTGCCCCATCGCCTGTGTGGGGTCCTGGATGCCCTGCCGCGTGAACGCACTGACGAAGCCGTTCATCTTCCCGCCCGCGAGCTCCGCGTCGTAGACCGCCCGGTTGTGACCGAGGTCCGCGATGGGCTTGTCCCCCAAGTGGTAGGGAGCTACGCAGCCGGCGTCGGGCACGAGGGGGTCCTTCGGCATGCACGTTCCGGCCGGGATGCCGTCCGCTCCCGGGTAGGTGCCGAAGTAGTTGTCGAAGCTGTGGTTCTCCTGCATCAGCGTCACGACGTGCGCGATGGGCGTCGTCGTCCTCGTCGCGGCACCGGATGCCGGTCCCGCCTGCGGGGTGGCCGCCAGGCACAGGGCCGAGGTGAGGAGCACCACCGCCAACGCTCCCCGTCGGGCGCTCACGGCCGGACCTCGTAGATCACGACGACCGGCTCGGCGACGCCGTGCACCGGCACCGTCTGGGTGTGCACCGCCCTCCCGTGATACCTCTCGACGTACCTCATCAGCTGCGCGGAGAAGTACGGCGAGCGGCCGGCGGAGTAGGAGTCCCACACGACGTACTGCAGGCGGTTGGTCCGGATCGCCAGGTCAGGGTTGCCGACCGGTTGGTAGGTCGGGTTGCGGTGCAACGGGTTGGAGCTCACCGAGAGCCCGTACGCCTTGCGGTGCCCGTAGAACTGGACGATGTTCGCCATCGACGGTCCGAGCGCCAGCAGCTGGGCGCCACTGGGCACGTTCTCCCGCACCCAGGTGCCCGCCTCCCGACCGCCGGGGACACCTCCGGAGCCTGCGAGGAACGAGCTGTCACCGGACGGGTGGGAGGTGCGCCAGGACGGGATCGCCATCGTGACCAGCGTGACCGCGGCGACGCCGACGGCGACCCAACGCTGTCGCGCTTCGGGGAGGACGAGCCGACGGGGCAGCTCCACCATGCCTCGGGCCGCGAGCAGCGCCATCGGCGTCGCGATCGGCAGGAGGTACTGGAAGCCCTTGACCGACCAGATCTCGAAGACCACGACCGGTACGACGATCCAGCAGACGAGCAGCGTCTCGCGCCAGGTCCACCGCTGGCGAGCCAGGACCAGGGCGACGAGGGCGAGCACGACCACCGCGAGTCCCAGCGCCGCCGGAACATGCGTGAGGTAGAACAGGTAGCCGTGGTTGGGGCGTCGGAAGACCTGCCAGGCGAGGAAGTTCGACCCGGTGGTCCGGTTGCCGCTGAAGACGAGCGACAGCGGGTACGGCACGGCCACGGCGAGGAAGGCCAGGCTGGCGAGCAGCAGGTCCCGGAGCCGGACCCGGACCTGCCGGCTCAGCGCGAAGTAGGCGTAGACGGCACCGAGCAGGAGTGCCCCGGTCTCCTTGGCGAGGAAGGTCAGCCCCAGGGCGCCACCGGCGGCGTACAGCCAGGCGGCCCGACCGGTCACGCTGAAGCGCACGACCAGGTAGAGCGTGACACTGGCGAAGAAGGCCATCGGCCCGTCCAGCAGCACCTGACGCGAGACGATGACGTGGTAGGGCATCACCGCCAGGACCGCCGCCGCGAGCAGCCCGACGCGGCGGCCGTACAGCAGCGATCCCGTCAGAGCCACCACGACGATGGTCCCGACGCCGAAGCCCACAGCGAGCAACCGACCGGTGAGGTCGGAGACACCGTCGAGGTAGAACAGCGACAGCAGCGTCTGGAACAGCATGGGGTGGGCGCGGAAGACGGGGAAGTACGGCGACAGGGTCGGGTCACCCGCGACGCTGGCGGCCTGCCCGGCATAGACCGCCTCGTCGCTGTTGTAGCCGAGGGACCCGAGCGCGACCAGGCGCAGACCGGCCCCGACCGTGACGGTGCCGAGCAGCAGCACCGGGAAGGACAGCGCGAGCGATCGGACGCGGGCCCTGGACAGGATCCGGGTCGCCGTGGCGTGGCGGGCTCGCGGGACGCGCCAGTTCTCGACCAGGGTTCCTACGCTCACAACGACTCTCCTGCCTACCTGCTCGGGACCTTGTCGTGCACCCTGCCGAGCGGGCAGCGCGGACGACATCCGACGAGCAGCCCACGGCCTACTGCATCTGCGTGACTCAGTCCACGCCGCGTGTGCTGCACGAGGGACGACGAGCGGCCTGTCTGCTGTCGAGCTCGATCACCCTCGCGGTGTCCTGAGTCGGCGGTGCGGACGGCAGCAGCGCAGCGCCCAGCTCCCGGGCGAAGGCTGCCGCCTCGAGCTGCGAGTGGAGCGAGAGCTTCGCCAGCAGGTGCTGCACGTGCGTGCGGACGGTGTGAGGGGACAGTCCGAGCTCCCGCCCGATCTCTGTCCGTCCGTGCCCGCGTCCCAGGGCATCCAGGACCTCCCGCTCGCGCTCGGTGAGCATCTCCAGCACCCGCCCTGCCTCGTCCGCGACCCTGCGCAGCCGGGCCAGCTCGAGCAGGACGGGGCTGATCACCTCCACGGGGAGGCGCATCCCCTGGTCGGCGACCTGTCGGACCGCGGCGAGCACGTCCTCCGGGGAGTCCTGAGGGCTGCAGACCCCCGCCGCCCCGAGTCGGAGCAGGGCCGCCACAGCCGGCACGCGCACCTGGTGCAGCAGGACGAGAACGCGAGCCTGCTCGGGGCGCGCCCTCAGCACGCGTGGCGCATGCGCCTCGCTCGCGATGATGACGTCCCATCCACTGGTCAGCGCTGCCGCCAACGTGGAGATGTCCTGCAGGACGTGCGCCTCCACGCCGGCGTCGCGACTGAGCACCTCGGCAAGGACGGTCCCGAGCAGGCGGCGCTCGTCCACGACGAGGACTCTGCAGGTCGGCATGGCGCCCAATGTGGCGCCCGGCCCGCCTCCCGCGGATGACCCATCGGCGGCATCTCCCCTACGTCGCCTGCAGCATCTTCAGGAAGGTCGCTCAGCCCAGGGATATGTGTCGTTTGACGCATTGCCACGCTCAGCATGGCGAACAGCAGATGGACAGCAGGCTTCGCGCAGTGGTAAGGATCGCGCTCCGGGCACCCAGACCCCGTACTCGAGATCGTTGACGCAACTGGGGGGCGGCATGTCCGTTTCGACGCAGGAGAACCTGTCGATCCCGGCTCCACAGGAGCCCGGATCGCTTCACCAGCCGGCGCCGCAGCGCGGGCCGCACGATCCCTGGCAGCAGGACGAGCGCCCGCAGGACCTGCAGGAACTGCAGGTCGTCCAGCGCACGACCCGCGCCCTGGTGGCTCTCGAGCAACCCCTGTTCGCGGCGGTCCTCCGGGTGGCCCTCATCGACCGCGGTGGGTACGACGTCGTCGGCTGCAGCTCGGACCTGACCGGACTTCCCGACCTGGCGGCCCGCTGCCAGCCCGATGTCGTGCTCCTGGACGTGGAACCCCAGACCTGCGACCCGCTGGACATCCTGCGCCAGTTGCGCGAACGCCTGCCCCGCTGCGCCGTCCTAGCGCTGAGCGCCGCACCCAGTCCCGAGCTGCTCTCGCAGGTCATGAGCGCCGGCGCCGCCGGGTTCCTTTCCTTCGAGGCCGACATGACCGAGGTCATCTCTGCCGTGGCGGACGCCGCGGAGGGCAAGGTGGTGCTGTCCGGCCGTCGCCTCGACGCCCTCGTGCGCCACCTGGCCCAGCGCTCGGCACCCCGGACCACCCAGGGGCCCGGCGGCCGGCTCACCGAGCGCGAGACCGAGGTGCTCTGCCTGCTGGCGCAGGGCGCCTCGACGCCGCTCATCGCCAAGGCCCTGTTCATCAGCACGCACACAGCGCGCACGCACGTCCAAAACGTCCTGGTGAAGCTCGGGGTCCACTCACGGCTCGAGGCCGCGGCGTACGCCGTACGCCACGGCCTCGTGCCGCCTCCCTGACCTCCCTCGCGCGTAACCTCCCTCGCGAGGCGGTCAGAAGCTCAGGTCGCTGTGGGCCACCGCGATCAGCACGTCGGCGCCGACTGGGAGGCCGGACGGGTTGTCGGGCACGGTGACGACCAGGTGCAGACCGGTGACCGTGATCTGCGAGTAGTGCGTGTCGGCGGACCCGGAGGTGCTGGAGCAGGAGGTCGTCCCGCCCGTCTGGGCGTCACGGCAGCGCTGCTCGTTGATGACGAGCTGACCCAAGCCCGACAGGGGGATGGTCTGGTTCGGCTCGCCGGTCACGGCCACCGGGTTCCCGTTCACGACGAGGTTGACCAGCTGCAAGGACCCCACGCTTCGCAGTCCGGGGAAGAAGACCTTCGTCCCGTCCTGGTCGTACCGGATCCGGTCGAAACCTCCGAAGGTGTAGGCCCGGGACTCGACCGCGTCCGCACTGACCATCGGCACACCCTCCGGGTCCACGACCAAGCGCAGCGCCTCGACCCGTGAGGTGGATCGGGAGTACGGCGAGCTCTTGCTCGTCTTGCCGTTCACCGTGTCCCGGATCGCCGACGCAGCCATCAGCTTGCTGCCCGGATCCGCTCCCTGGACGCTCAGGAAGCCACCCGTGACGACCTTGTCCTTCTCCCCGGTGCCGCTGCACGGCAGGTTGACCAGCGCCTGCTTGCCACTGCTCGCGACGGGCGCTGCCTTGGCCTGCGTGCCGTAGGCGAACCCGCTGATGCGCGCCGGGGCCTTGCTGACCAGCGTCTCCACGTGGGCGATGTAGATGTCCCCGCTGAAGCCACGGAAGTCGTTCACGTGCAGATGGATGGCGTTCGCCGTGATGCCTGTGGCGTTCGGGACCTGCTCGTTGAACACGACTGTTCCGATGCCCGGCAGGTCGTAGGACGTGTTCGGCGCAGGGCTGTTGGCGATGGCGATGGGATCCGTGGGTCCGGCGCCGTCCGGGTCGACGACGAGGTCCTGGAACACCGACGCCGCGTCACTCGCGTATCCCGCGGCGCTCAGCGCAGTGTGCGCGGACTCCTCGACGTTCGTCGCCGTGACGATCCCACCCAGCAGGTTCACGTCGGAGGAGGTCGAGCGCTCGAACACGTCCGCCTGCAGGTCTGTGGCGGTCGCGTAACCGCTGTTGCGGATCTGCTTTGCCGACAGGGCATTCACCTCGTGGGGGATCGGCAGGGTGATGATGCCGAGGTAGTTCAGGGCAGAGGTGGCGCCGTCGGTGTCCTTGTAACCGGTCTGCCCCAGCGCCGGGTTGCAACCCAGGCTCTGCTGAGCGATGGGACCTGCCTTGACGACAGTTCCGCTGGAGTTGCCGAGGCGAACGGTGCCGCCGTGGGCAGATCCCCGCAGCAGGCTGCCGGCGAAGCTCCCGTCGCCGTAGGCAAGGGCGGGGCTGGGCAGGACGGAGAGCGCGGCGGACACGACCGCAGTGCCTCCGATGACGACGAGAGTCCTTCTCGTGGGCTTCATGGCGATCCTCTTACTGGTCAGGGGACAGATCTCGCCACGGTCGAGCGCCGGGCACCGGCGCGGCAGGCGCAGGCGACGTAGCCCCCCGGCGCAATCGTCGTCGCCGTGCACAGCAACGGACGTACGAGCACGATTCGGGCATCCTGGCGATCCATCGTGGGATCCGACTCCAGACCGGGTCGGGGATAGCCGATGATCTTCCTGTCCGTCGTCCCGTTGATGGTGACCACGTCGTTGTCCCGACGAGGTCTCGCCTGGGCTCGCCTCGCGTACCCACCAAAGGGCTCGACCATGCTGACTGCTCGCCTGCTGCTCCGACGCCATCGCGCCACCCTGACCGGCCTGGTGCTGGTGGCGCTGGCAGCACCCGCTGCCCTCCTGTCCACGTCTGCGGCGGAGGCGACGTTCAGCACGGTCCGCCTGCTGCCGGGCGGGGCCGCCTGGACCGATCCGCAGGGGGCCCGGTGGGAGGCGGACCGGGTCTGCGTCGGCGGGGTCGTCCGCAGCACCTCGCACCGCATCGCCGCCACCCGGACGCCGCGGTTGTACCAGCAGCAGCGGACGGGTGTGACCGGCTGCAGGATCCCGGTGCGACCGGGGTCTCGCTACCGGACCACGCTCTACCTCGCGGAGACGGAGCCCTCGACCTCGGCCCGCCGGGTCTTCGACGTCCTCGCGCAGGGCCGCGTCCGCGTCCGCGCCCTGGACATCGCCGCTCGGGCTGGCGGGCCGTACCGGGCGACCCGGGTGAGCTTCGACGCGCAGGTATCGGGTTCGTTCCTGGAGCTCGCCTTCCGGGCGACCAGCCGAACCGCGAAGGTGTCCGCCGTGCGGGTGGTCGAGGTCCGCCCGTCGAGCGGTCCCGCGTCACCGTCACCGTCACGCCCAGCCCAGCCCAGCCCGTCCCGGACCGCCGCGCCGGCGGCCCACCCCGTGCCGTCCCAGGCGCCGTCACCGTCGCGTGCGCCGGCCCCTCCCGCTGCTGATCTCCGGACGCCCGAGCCGGCACCCGCACCCACGAGGAGCGCCGCCCCCGCCGCGCTCTCTCCCTCCCCCGGGCCGTCGTACACCCTGGACTCCTCCTACGACCGCCCGAGCAAGGACAACCCTTCGGCGTACCGGCAGCAGGTCGACTTCAACGTGCGGTGTGACGTCGTCTCCATCGCCGGTGACGACCCGATCGTCTACCCGGGACAGCCAGGCCGATCCCACCTGCACGTCTTCGCCGGCAACACGGGGACGACGGCCGCGTCGACGCAGGACTCGCTCGATCGCGGGGACTCGAGCTGCCGTCTCGACCGCGACCGCGCGGCGTACTGGTTCCCCCAGCTGTTCGACGAGAAGGGGACGGCGCTGACGCCGTACCTGGTGCGCGCGTACTACCGCGTGGGGACCCTGGGCACCGTGGCGACGATCCCGCACGGGCTGCGCGTCATCGCCGGCAACAGCCACGCGACGGCCCCGCAGAACAAGGGGATTGCCGGCTGGCAGTGCCGGTCCATGAGCCCGGACACGCAGACGGTACCCAAGCAGTCGACCATCCCGGACTGCCCGCGCGAGGATCTGCTCGAGGGATCGGTGGTGTTCCCGAACTGCTGGAACGGACACGACCTCGACAGCGCCGACCACGCCTCCCACCTGTCCTACGGCACCGGGGACACCTGCGACAGCGCCCACCCGGTGCGCCTGCCGCAGCTGACCCTGGCGTTCCGCTACCAGCCGGGCACGACCAACAGCCGGTCCTACCTCTCGGCCGAGACCTCGGGCCTCACCCTGCACGCGGACTTCTGGAACGCCTGGGACCAGAAGACGCTCGACACCCTCGTGGACCGCTGCCTGAACCAGGGCGTCCACTGCGGTGACGTCTCCCCGAAGCACTTCCCGGGACCGATGCCGTGACCACGGACGCGCTCAGCCGTCGCTGACGACCTCACCGCTGCGCAGCCGCACCCGGCGGTTCATCCGCGCGGCGACCTCGTCGTCGTGGGTCACGACGACGACCGTCACCCCGCTCGTGCTGTTGAGATCGATGAGCAGGTCCATGATCTCCTGGGCCGTCGTGGAGTCCAGGTTGCCGGTGGGCTCGTCCGCGAGCACGACGCGGGGGTCATTGGCCAAGGCCCTCGCGATGGCCACGCGCTGCTGCTCTCCGCCGGACAGGCGACTGGGCAGGTGGTCTGCGCGTTCCGAGAGCCCCACGCTGGTCAGCAGCTCGAGCGCACGCGTACGGCGCTCACCGCGCGGTCGGACCATGGCGATCTCGACGTTCTCGACCGCAGTGAGCGTCGGGATGAGGTTGAACTGCTGAAACACGAAGCCGAGAGCGTCCCGACGCAGGCCGGTGAGGGTCTTGTCGGTCGCCTTGGCCAGCGGTTGGCCGTCGAAGTCGACGCGCCCGGCCGTCGGGGTGTCCATCGCGCCCAGCAGCTGCAGCAGGGTGCTCTTTCCGGAGCCGCTCGGGCCTTCGATGCTCACCAGCTCGCCCGGCTGCACCACGAGCCCGACGCCTCGGAGCGCGTGGACGACGGCGCCGCCCCGCTCGTAGCGGCGCTCGACGTCCTCGAGGAGGTAGATCGGGAGCGGGGTGCTCGTGGGCTCGGTGCTCGTGGTCATGACGGCTCCTAGCCGAGGTCTCGAAGGGCGACGGACGGGGACAGTCGGGCGGCTCTCCAGCCGCCGATGCCACCCGCGAGCAGACCACCCGCGAGGGCACAGGCCATGCCGAGGACGATCGTGCTGGCGGTGATGGGCGCCGTGAGCGCGATGTCACGGGTCACGGCCGAGACCTGCTGGTTGAACAGGGAGCTGACCGTGGACGACCCGGCGGCGACCCCGGTGGAGGTAGCCGTGAGTGCGGGTGAGAACTGCTCCACGGCGGTGGCTCCCAGGTAGCCGAGCCCGATGCCAAGCACCCCACCCAGCAGAGCGATTCCGGTCGTCTCGGTCAGCAGCTGTCCCACGACCCGTCGCTTGGACCAACCCAAGGCCCGCAGGGTGCCGATCTCCCGGACCCGCTTGGCCACGGACGACAGGGTCAGGAGCACCGCGATGGCGAAGGCGGCGAGGAGCACGATCACGGCGAGCGCTCCGCCGAGGCGGGAGGCGAGCTGCTGCGCATCGTGCAGGCTGCCGGTGACGGTGTCGGCGACGTCCTTGCCGGTCACCACCTGGGCACCCGGCAGCGCCGCCTTGATCTGTGCGGCCACCGTGTCCACGTCCGCCGCGTCCTTGACCTTGACCAGCACCTCGTTGACGCGACCGTCCTTGCTCGCCAGCGCCTGCATGGTGGGCAGTGGGAAGTAGACGTCCGCGCTGTTGCCGGTCAGCGTCGGGTCGACCAGACCGCGCACGGTGTAGTCGGTGCCGTTGACCAGGAGGGTGCTCCCGACCTTGAGCGACTGCTTGCCGGCGTACGCCGTGCTGACGAGGACGTCCTTGTCGCCGGTGAACCAGGTGCCGCTGGCCAGATTCGCCCTCGTGATGAGTCCGGCGTCCGGCGAGGTCAGGTCGACGCCCGCCGCCGTGTAGCTGCGGGTCGCCGTGTCGGTTGACGGCGGGTTGACGATCTGGTTGATGGTGCGCAGTGGCGTGACGACGTTCGCCTGGTACTCCTGGAACCGCTTGGGCAGGCAGGTCTGGATCCGCCCGAAGCCGCCGAGCCCGCGACCGCCACCGTCGGCGCCGGTGTCACCCGGGGCTCGGGTGGGCCGCACACCCGGGGTCGTCTGACCGAAGCCGCCGTTCTTCTGCACGCAGGCCTGGACCGCGGCCTGTTCGGCGGCGGTCAGGTCGGCGGGACGCGAGGTCGTGGTGAGCGTCTCCCCGCCGGTCTTGACCGAGGCGACGATCTCCGGGACGGTCCCGGTCTGGTGCTGCGCCTGGAGCGTGAGGGCGCCGGTGGCCGTGGTGACACCACTGATCCCCTTGACCACCTCCAGAGCCTGGTCGGGGAACGTGATGAGCGTCCCGGCGAGGAAGAAGTCGTGCGTGAACTTCGTGCCTGCCTTGCCGAGCTTGGACAAATCAGTGATCACAGAGCTGTTCTCGTTGAGCAGTGCCGTCGCGTCCGCGTCGTCGAGGGAGGCAAGGGCCTGGGCGCTTCCGCCGCCGGGCCCGCCTCCGCCGCCACCGAAGAAGCCACCGCCCCGACCTTGTCCTTGCGCCGACGCGCTCGGGGTCGGCGTCGCGCTCGCGCCGGTCGTAGGCGTCGCGGACACGGTCCGGGTGACCAGGATGTCGGTGCCGACCGAGCGGAGGGGCGACAGCACGTCCTTCTGCGCCGCGTCGAGGCCCTGGGACACCCCGACGATGGACATCACCAGCCCGACACCGGCCGCGAGGCCGAGCGCGGTGGTGAGGGTGCGGCCGCGGCGGCGGCGCAGCTCATGGGAGGCAAACGCGAGGGAAGGCATGCGGCGAGCCTTCATGGAGTCTGTGTCGATCACCTGGCACGTCCCTGTGAGGCACCTGTCAGGGGCAGGGGGACGCGAACGTCAGCGGAGTCCACGGGACCAAGGACGGCGTACGCGTCCACGCGAGCTCCAGCCGTCCAGGTACGGCGACCAGGTGCTGCGCGGCGACCGTCGCGAACACCCCGTCGGAACCGTCCGGGAGCGTCGCCGGGTGCCGGACGACGAGTGCCCGCGCATCGTCCTGCGGCGCGGCCTGGCCGACGACGCGCTGCCAGTCCTCGTCCGGCGTCCCCTCGAACAGCGGGAGGTAGCGAGCCGCCTTCCCGTCCTCCGCGCCACCCGAGGTCACCATCTCCGTGACCCCGTCGAGCGCGCGTCGGGTCAGGTGGCGTCCGTCGAAGTCCCACAGCAGCGTGCGCTCGCCCTCGACGAGGACGACCCGGAAGCTCGCCATGCCCTCGAGGTCCAGGTGGTCCGACCAGCTTTCGCCGTCCCGTACGGCGAGCAGGGGCAGGACACCCCGTGACGGCGCACCCGCTGCCGCCGTGCGCCGCGGTGGGCGGTTGAGCACGAGGCCCGTGACACCCGCCGCGACATCGGTGACGCACCACGTGCCGCCGGCCTGCTGATCACGGCCGCCGACGCAGTCCGGGTGGTCCGGCCACCAGCGACCTGGGTCGTCGAAGGCCCGACCCACCAACTCGTCCCGGAGCGCGAGCACGTGCGGGGGCTGCCCGGGTTTGCGGCGGATCACCACGGTGCACATGAGTGCCTGACCTCCCCGGGCGGGCGTGCTGTCGCTCGTAGGGTGGCACGCCGGCCCATCCGGCCCGACCTGGAGGAGCCCATGGCACGCAGCCGCATCCGGGACGGCCGTCGCGGGGAGGCCCGCCTTCCCGCTGTGGTCGCGGTCCTGGTCGCCATGGCGCTCCAGTCCCTGCTCCCGTCGCGGCTGGTCCTTGGCCCGCGTCTGGTCGTTCCGGCGCTGGAGCTGCTGCTGCTCCTCCCGCTCGTGGCCGTCAACCCGGTCCGCATGACGCGGCAGACCCGCTGGTCGCGGCCGGTCGCCCTCGTCCTCGCCCTGTTCCTCGTCGCCGCGAACACGACGGTCCTGGTCCTGCTGGTGCAGGCGCTGCTGGACGGCAAGGCGAAGGACCCGGGGACCTTGCTGATCGCGTCGATGCAGGTCTGGTTGACCAACGTCATCGCCTACGGGCTCGTCTACTGGGAGCTCGACCGCGGTGGTCCGGTGCCGCGGACCCAGGCCGCGCGCGACGAGCTGCCCGCGGCGGACTTCCGCTTCCCGCAGGACGAGGACCACGACGCGATCGTCGAGGTGGCACGCGGCAGCAGCGACAAGCACGACTGGGTGCCGACGCTGGTCGACTACCTCTACGTGTCCGTGACCAACTCCTCGGCCTTCAGCCCCACGGACACCATGCCGCTGTCCACGCGGGTGAAGGCCCTGATGGCGCTGGAGTCGACGTCGTCGCTCGTCCTGTCGCTGCTGGTCGTCTCGCGCGCCGTCAGCCTGCTGCAGTAGCCCCGTCGCGGTAGGTACCGCGGCCCAGCACCGTCATCAGCCGGAAGGCACCCTCCGGCGGGCGGCTGTCCACGGTCCCCCTCATCGTCGCGATCTCCAGGACCACCTGCAGCGTCGGACCCATCGCCTCCAGGGTGCGGTGCTCCGCCGCCGTCATCGAGACGGCCACGTCGAACGAGTCCTCGCCGGCTGCGGACGCGCGCTGAGCATCCGCTCGCACCTGGCGGCGCACCCGGTCCGAGAGCTCGAGGAAGTCCTCGAGCGCGTGGACGTTCGGGAGCTTCCCCTCACCCGCGAGCTGCCGCATGGCCTGCATCACCGACAGGTTGTAGGCGTCGTACGCCAAGGCATCGGCCACCGAGAGCGGTCCGGCGACGAAGGCGCCCATGTCAGTGCTCCCGCAGCAGGTTGCCGGCGCCGTAGACCTTGTCCTCGATGCCGTTGTCGCGCAGGGCCATCCACCAGGTGGCGGCGTTGATGGCGATCACCGGCTTGTGCAGCCAGCGCTCGGCTTCGTCGGCGAGCGTGACCATCGACAGGTTGGTGCCGCACTGGACGACCGCGTCGGCGTCGGCCTGCACCTCGAGGATCGCGTCCCGGAGCTCGTCCTGCGTGACGTGGGCGATCGACACTGCCGTCGGGCACTTGAGCCCCTTGATCGCGGTGACCTCGAAGCCGAGCTCGGTGAAGAACTTCACGACGTTCTCGTCCCCGACCGGCTGGTACGGCGTGACGATGCCGATCTTCTTCGCGCCGTAGAGGTTGAGGGCTCGCTCGCAGGCCTGGGCACCGGTCGCCACCTGGAGACCGGTGATGTCGGTGATCTGCTTGATGAACGCCCGGTTGCCCTCGACGCCGTCCCAGAAGGTCTCGGCGCTCATGCCCATGACCATGTAGTCCGGCTCTGCCGTCATGACGCGCTCGCAGGCCCCGCCGATCTCGGCCCGGATCTGGTCGAGCAGGCGCTGCATGCCGTCATCGGTGTCCATGACCTGGTTGCGGATGTGGATCCGGCTGAAGTGCGCAGTCACGCCGGGCACCGCCATGCCGTAGAACTCCGGTTCCACGATCGTGTTGGTGCTCGGCGCGATGACGCCGAACTTCTTGCGCCAGCCGAGGGCGTCGGTCATGCGTAGCTCCTGACTCGGGCCGGGTGCAGGAGGCGCCACGCCCCGAGGGCGAGCGCTCCCTGACCGACGGTGTTGAGGGACTGCTCCCACCACTGGTGGGCGAGCGACTGGCCGGAGCCGGCGAACGGAACCAGGGCGTAGGCCATGGCCAGCTGCAGGCCGAACAGGCCGGCGGCAACCAGGTCTCCCGTCTCCCTGGCGAGCAGCAGAGCAAGTACGCCGGTCGCCGTCGCCCCCACCACGGCCAGCACGAGCAGGGGCCACGTAGCCGTGACAGCTGCCGCCAGCCCACCCGCGACGACGCTCGCCCCGGCTGCTGCCGCCAAGGGGATCCGTGCGCCGCGCGCGCGCAGCAGCGCCCAGGTCAGGAGGGCGAACCCGGGAGCCAGGAAGACGAACAACAGGTCGGCGACCACGGCGACGTCGTCACCCGTGACCGCGAGCGAGAGCTTCCATCCCGCCTTGCAGAGCCCACCGACCAGGATCAGCAGGGCACCCAGGGTGGCCGGTCCCTGCACGGAGGGATCCCTGCGCGCCGCACCGCGAGCCAGCCACAGAGCGCCCACCCCAGCGAGGACCACGGGCACCAGGTCGTCCAGCGCCAACGGCACCGTGGCCACCTCGCTCACGCCGCGAACACGTCCCGCGTGCGGAACGCCGTGGCGAACCGCGCGAACGCCTTGCGCTTGGTGAGCCACTGCACGTGCGCACCGGTCCTGTCCGTCGCCAGCACCTGGGCCGCCAGCCACGGCGTCACGGTCTCGACGCGGTCACCGAGGATGTTGAAGACCTTCTTCGCCTTGGCCAGCCCCTCCGGGTCGCCGTCGTAGTCACCGATCAGCAGATCGGTGACGACGATGCCCGGCGACAGCAGCCCGACCTGTACCGGCGAGTCCTTGAGGTCCTTCCGCAGCGCCTGCGTGAAGTAGGTGACCGCGCGCTTGCTGGCGCCGTACGACGCCATGCCTGCGGCCTTCTGGCCCCCGCTCCCGAAGCCCTCCATGTTCCACAGCTGACCCGAGCCCTGGGCGGTGAAGCCGCGCAGCGCGACCTGCGAGCCGGTCATGACGCCCTTGAGGTTGATCTCGACCGCGCTCCACGCGTCGTCGAGGTCCGTCGCGACGAACGGCTGCCTCGGGGCGCTGACCCCGGCGTTGTTGATCCAGACGTCCACCCGACCGAAGGACTCCACGGTCTGGTCCCAGAGCTTCTGCATCCCGGCCTGGTCGGTGACATCGGCAACGACTCCCACCACGTCGTGGCCGAACTCAGCGACGGCCGTGTCGACGGCTGCTGCGGTCCGGCCGCAGATCGCCACCCGGCAGCCCTGAGCGAGGAACTCCTTGGCCAGGCCTCTGCCGATGCCCCGCGTCCCCCCGGTGACGACGACGACCTTCACGACGGCTCCCACGTCAGCAGGCCGTGCACGACGTGGCTGAGGGTGTCGCCCTCGAACAGCTCCCACGCGACGGCGAGCTCGAGCTGCTCGTTGAGCAGGAACTCCCGGCCCTTCACCTTCCAGGTCCCGTTGTCGCTGTGCTGGCTGGTGAACAGCGCCCTGCCGTAGGAGGTCGCGTTGCCCCAGACGTCCGGCCCGTCGTACTGCGTGCGGGCTCCGTCCCGGTAGCGCTCGTAGGTGTAGCTCTTGGCGAGCGGTCCGTCCCACGTCACGGTCTGGCGGGTACGGCGCAGCGACAGCGGCTGGTGGTCGATGGTGACCAGGTCCTTGCCCAGCACCGTGCGGTCCGCGGCGACGACCTCGCACTCACCGGTCCACCGGCCAGCCTGCTTCGTCGGCAGCACCTGCGGGCGCGAGCCGCGCTCGGTCTCGGCGGCGATCCAGCTGTCGATGAACTCCTTCACCGTGGGGTCGGTGTCGTAGTCGCTCGTGCACTTGTAGACGCCGTTGAAGACGGCGCAGACGGCCCAGCCGTCATGCAGGACCGACGAGTAGACCTGGGTGATGCCGTCGGGGAGGATCTGGTTCCAGGTGAGCAGGTCTGCCTGCCAGCCCGGCGAGTAGTAGTGCGCGTCGACGAACGTGCCGTACGGCTGTCCCGTCCCGTAGAAGTCGGGACCGGTGTAGATGCGGTTGTCGTCGGAGTCGACGACCCCGAAGGCGAACTGCGCACCGAGCTCGAAGCGGTTGCGCAGCGGACCCGCACCGGTGAGCTGGGTGTCCATGTAGTAGGTGGTCACCCCGTCCTTGACCACGGACGCCCGGTCGACGTACTCGTACCCGACGTGGTTACCCTCGGCGTCGAACAGGGAGGGTCGGCCGTACCACCGGCCCTCGATCTTCTTCTGCCAATCGGAGACCTGCTCAGTCATTGGTCACCAGCTGCAGACGGATCTGCTCGGCCTGGTCGCCGATGAGACGGGTGATGGTGTCCCACACCGGGTCGACCTCGCGGCTGAACAGGGCGCCCCGGTTGCGGCTGTCGCGACCGGCGAGATCGGGCTCGACAGCCAGGTCGGCAGGCAGCCCGGCGTCGAGCAGCCCGAACCAGTGGTCGCGGTACGCCGCGACCGGACCGGCCATGGCGAGGAAGGCCTCCTCGCTGGCCCGGTTCGTGAGCATCCAGGGACTCATGATCGCCCGTTGGCGCGGTCCGATCGCCGCCTTGGTGAGGCCCTCGCGCTGCTCGACCTCCTCGAACACCTCGGTCAGGGGCTGGTACACCTGGTTGACGTAGGCGAGGTTGCTGCCCATGTCGGCGCGCGGGATGAGGTCGAGGTGGAAGGCGAAGGAGCCTTGGCCGAAGACCGAGTCGAGGGTGAAGTGGGGGACGAGGCTGTCTGTGTCGGTGAAGGCGAAGACCATGTGCGAGTCCAGACCGATCGCCTCGACGGCCAGACCGCAGTAGACGGCCTTGGCGACGCCCTTGCCGCCGGTCCAGGTGCGCAGGACGCCGACCGGCTCGGGGGACATCGGTGAGGTCAGCGGCTGCTCGACCGCGGCCTGCAGCCCGGTGCGCTCGACGATGCTGGAGAGGGCGTCGAGGCACAGGGTCTCGGCGGGTGAGCTGGTGGTACGGGACATCGGTCAGACCTCCTGGTCGACGGTGGACGGCAGGCGCGAGGGGACTTCCTTCATCACCCAGGCGCGGCTGAAGTCGCCTTCCCGCCGTGCAGGCGACGGGATGACGGTGGCTTCGGTCCGGGGACCGGAGCCGACGAAGCGGTCGGTCTCGATGCCCCAGCCCATCTCGATGAGCTCGGCGCGGCGACGTCGGTAGGCGATCGACATGGCATCGCTGCGCATGGGCAGCTCGGCCGACAGGTCAGCCGGCAGCAACTCAGGTCGCTGGTTCTCCACGACCACCTGGTCCTGCAGGAAGATCTCGTGCGTGCGTCGCTTGGCGTCGAAGTCGGCCCACCTGCCGGTGAAGAAGGTCCGGAAGGCGATCCACTTGGTCAGCGTCGTGTTCTCGTCGATCGGGATGTTGGTGTCGTAGATGACGAGCTCACCGATCGGAAGCCGGACGTGCAGCTTGATCAGGTTCGGCATGTACCACGCAGTCGTGGTGAGGACGTCCTTGGCCTCCTTGCGGTAGATGAGCTTCTTGATGCCCTTGACGTTCTTCTTCGGCGGGTTCTGCTTGGTCGTGGCCTCGGCCGACCACGGGGTGATGGTTGGCTCGTACTCCTCGACCTCGGGCTTGTCCCGGTTGCCGAACGCGCCTCCGTGCACCCAGGGGGTGTGGGCGATGTCGACGCCGTTCTCCAGCACCCGCTCGTAGTTCGCCTGCCAGAGGAACTCGCCGTGCACGTAGGCCAGGTCGGGGTTGTTGAAGTGCTCGTCCCAGTCCGGGATCGGCGGGCGCTCGTCTTCGGGCAGGTCACCGAGGAAGACCCAGACGAAGTGGTACTTCTCCTGCACCGGGTAGGAGTCGACGCGCGCCTTCTTCGGGATCGGCCGACCGGGCTGGTTGGCCGGGACCCGGACCACCTTGCCGTCGGCGTCGTACTCCCAGCCGTGGTAGGGACAGACCAGGCAGCCCTTGTCGTCCTGCCACCCGCCGGACAACGCGCCGCCACGGTGCACGCACAGGTCGCTCATCGCGATGACCTTGCCGCTGCGCTTCTGACGGAACAGCACCAGCTCCTGACCGAGGACGGTCAGCCGGGTCGGCTTGTCGGTGATCTCCTCGATGAAGGCGACGGCGTACCAGAAGTTCTTCAGCATGGGATCAGGCTCCAAGCTCGGGAGTGACGAGTTCACGGACGGGTTGGGTCGTGCGCTGAACGGCGGTGGGGTCGCCCCCGAGGTAGGACTCGATGACGGCGTCGTCGTCGAGGACGTGCTCCGGTGTGCCCTCGGCAAGGACCGTGCCGGTCTCCATCGCGATGAGACGGTCCGACAGGGACGAGACGAGCGGGATGTCGTGCTCGATGATGATCATCGTCGCGTCGAGGTGGTCGCGCACCGACCGGAGGACGGCACCGAGAGCCTCGACCTCGGCCTGCGCGACCCCCGACGACGGCTCGTCCAGCAGCAGCAGCGTCGGCTCGAGCGAGACCAGGCAGGCGAGCTCGGCGATACGGCGGGTGCCGGTGCTGAGCGAGCCGATCTCGGTGTTGCGGTAGCGCTCCAGGCCGAACAGCGCGAGCAGGTCACGGGCTCGCTCACGGCGCTGCCGCTCGACCCGCGACAGCCCGGTCAGGGACGAGCCCACAGAGCTCGGGTAGCGCCGCTCGCCCGCCACCATCACCGTGTCCAGCACCGTCATCGTCGGGAACAGGGCGCTGTCCTGGAAGGACCGGATGAGACCCTCGCCCGCGCGGCGCTCCGGGCTCCATCGGGTGATGTCGCGCTCCGCGAGGTGGATGGTCCCCTCGTCGACCTTGACGAAGCCGGACAGGCACTCGAACAGCGTGGTCTTGCCGGCCCCGTTGGGACCGATGAGGCCGACGATCTCGCCGTGCCGGACCGAGAGATCGACCCCGCCCAGGGCCTGGAGCCCGCCGTACCTCTTCATCAGGCCGGTGGCGGCGAGCAGCGGCGGCTCGTCCGCGGCCGGGACGCGGGCGGTGATCGCCTCCAGCCCCCCTGTCGTCGGTGCAGCCACGGCCTTGGCCGGATCGGCGGACTCGCGCGCGGCCTGCGCGTCGACGCCGGACAGACGGGCCACCAGGTCGACGTACCTCGACCGCAGCGGCGCCAGGACACCCGCGATGCCGTTGGGGTAGTAGAGGATCAGCACCAGCCAGGCGAGCGTGATCATGCCGTTGGTGGCCGGTCCGACGTTGAGCAGCGTGGGGTAGGCGATGAGCACCCCGAGCAGGGGACCGGCGATGAGCCCCGTGCCACCGACGACGACCACCACCGTGATGACGATGGACGTGTCCGCGGGGAAGCTGCCGGCGGACACGACGGTCTGGGTGAAGGCGTAGACGCTGCCGCCCAGGCCGGCGAGCGCGCCGCCGATCGCATAGGCCTGCAGCTTGCGGCGCGGGGCGGAAACGCTGAACGCCCTCGCCGCATCCTCGTTGTCGCGCAGAGCGACCAGCACCCGACCGAACGAGCTACGGGCGACGTTGCCAGCAGCGAAGAGGGCGAGGGCCAGCGCCGCGAGGGCGACGTAGGCCTGCGCCCGGCCGCCGTCGATGCTCTGCCCGAAGACGCGGGCTCCATTGGTGATCGTCGAGGCACCGAAGCCGAACGGCGCGTCGAGCTTGAGCAGGTAGCCCCGCATCGCCAGCGCGAACGCCAGGGTGGCCACGGCGAACAGCAGCCCCTGGACGCGCAACGCGGGGATGCCGATGAGCACGGACACGACAGCGCCGACGACCGCGCCGAGCAGGAGCCCCAGCAGGACGCTGTCGGTGTCCTGCGAGACGGCGATCGCCGCGACCGCACCGGCGCCGGCGACGGCGAACTGGCCGAGAGACAGCTGGCCGCCGAGCCCGGTGAGGATCGACAGCGACAGCGCCACGACGACGAGGGAGGCGAACTGCGCGACGATCGACGCGTCCGCCGACCCCAGCCGCGACACGACGAGGACCGCCGCGACGAGCGAGGGTACGGCGAGCAGCCAACCGGTCCGCCGCAGGACCCAGAGCTGCTGGAGCTGCTCGGGCAGGGCCGGCCACGGCTTGACGGCCAACCACGCGCCCTTCTCCTGCTCGCGGCGACCCGGCTTGCCCTGCGCCAGCAGGCTGATGAGCACCACGCCCAGCAGCACGAGGTCGGAGATCCCGATCTGCTCAGGGATCTTGAACTTCACGACCCGGTCGAGGACACCGATCAGCGTGCCGGCGACGAACGTGACCGTCAGGTTGGTCATGCGCCCGACCACGGCGGCGACGAGGGCGCGCAGCAGCAGCGTCGGCCCGAGCGCGGCCCCCGCGAGAGCGCCGAGGCTCGGGATCAGGAGCGCGGCGGTGAGACAGGCGACCGCACCGGCCAGCGACCAGGACAGGTTGGTGAGTCGCTGCGGCGACATGCCGGCCATCGCGGCGGCGTCGGGGTTGGCCGCCGCACCACGGATGGCCAGGCCGATCCGGCTGCGGCGGAAGAACACGGTGAGGGCCACCACGGTCAGCGGCGCGAGGATCAGGATGCCGGTGGCGTCCTCCCCGATGCGCAGGCCGTTGACCTCGAAGGTCGGCATGCCTGTGGGCACGGGGAAGAACGACGACGAGGTGGCCTTCGAGTTGAGCAGCAGGGACATGAAGAACAGGAACTGCCCCACGCCGAGGGTGGCGACCATGCTCATCAGTCGCGGCGCCTTGGCCAGGCGTCGCACCACGGTCACCTCGATCGAGGAGGCGATGGCCGCTGCGACGAGCATCCCGACCGGGAGCGCCACCCAGTAGGGCAACCCTCCGTCGAGCACGAGGATCGCCATGATCGCGGCTCCGAAGGCCCCGATCTGGCTGTGGGCGAAGTTGATGAACTTGCTGGACCGGTAGACCAGGACCAGACCGACGCCGAGCAGGCCGTAGGCCAGGCCTGAGGCGAGACCGGCCACCAGGATCGCGTAGGGCAGCTCGAGCCCGAACAGGTTGATCACGCGCCGGCTCCGGCCGCGACGCCCGACAGGAACACCGAACGCAGGATGTCGGGCCGTTCGAGCAGGTCGGCGGTCGCGCCGTCGAAGCGGACCTGCCCCTTCTCCATGAAGTACGCGTGCTCGGCCAGCGACAGGGCGACGTTGACCGACTGCTCGACCAGCACGACCGCCGTACCTGTGTCGTTGATCTTGCGCACCAGGGTCAGCAGCTCCCCGACCACCTTGGGCGCCAGCCCGAGGGAGAGCTCGTCGATGAGCAGCAGGCGGGGCTTGAGGATGAGCGCCTTGGACAGGGCAAGCATCTGCTGCTCGCCGCCCGACATCGTCGACGACGGGGCGTTGCGGCGCTCGGCCAGGCGGGGGAAGGTCGCGAAGGCCTCGTCGATCCCGCGGTCGATGGTCTTCTTGTCCCGGCCGAGCGCATAGCCGTAGAGCCGCAGGTTGTCCGCCACCGAGAGGGGCCCGAAGACCGCCTTGCCGCCGGGGATCTGGCACACGCCGGCGCGGACGCGCTCGCCCGGCTCGGCGTAGGTCAGGTCGTCACCGGCTAACCGGACGGTGCCTGCACTGGGCAGGCCGAGGCCCGAGATGACGCGCAGCAGCGTCGACTTGCCGGCGCCGTTGGTGCCGAGCAGCGCGACCATCTCCCCTTCGTCGACGGTGAAGTCGACGTCGAACAGGATCTGCAGCGGACCGTACGAGAAGTCGATGCCCCGGCAGGTGAGCAGCGGCGGACGCACGCCCCGCGACCGGTCGACCGAGCTCTGCACCGCCTCGACGAGGGAGCCCGCCGTCGCCTCCATGTCACTGGCTACCAACCGCCCGATGAGCCGTAGCGCGAAGCCCCCGACGACGGCCACACCACCGAGCACGGCAAGGCCGACGCCGAGCCCGTTGGCACGGTCGACGGCGGCGAGCACGGAGCCACCGAGTCCGACGCCCATCAGGGCGGCGTAGGTGTCGGCGGTCGCCCCGGCCACCCCGCGCAGCTCCACCGGGGACACGAGCAGCAGCAGCCGGTCGACGACGACCAGCCCGAGTCCGAGGGTGGCGACGGCCACGACCAGCGCCAGCACCTGCACGGCAGGCCAGGGCGCGAAGCCCACGACGGCCAGGGAGAGCCCTCCGACTGCGACCACGACCGCGCTCCAGGACGCGAGCCCGGCTGGGCTGGTGCGCAGCAGCGCCGCCACGCGGCCGCCGCGGTCGACCAGAGTCGCGGCGCCAGCCAACGCTGCCCCGACGACGACCCACGGGGTCGCACCCGACGCCAGGCCACCCCTCTCGGTGAGCGCGTACGAACCGAAGACCACGAGGCCGTAGGCGACCGAGGCGAGAACGGCGATGAGGGCCAGCAGCGGACGGACAGTCGGGATGGCGTAGAGGCGCCGAAGAGCCTCACCGAAGCCCGGACGCCGGGTCTGCACCTCCACCTCCTCGGCTCCGGCCAGCCGGCGCAGCCGTGTGCCCTCCTGCCCCCCGGCCTCGGGCTCCGCGAGACCAGCGACCGCGACGGTGACCACGGCCGCGAGGAGCGCAACCAGCAACAGGGAGGCTCGCCAGGTCAGGTCCAGCGCACCGGCGAAGGGGAAGGCGAGGACGACGGCGAGACCACCGACCGCGAGCGACACGGCCCGGAAGGCGACGAGCACGTGGGTCAGGGCGAAGGGCGGGTAGAGGTCGGCGAGCAGTGCCCGGTGGGTCGCACCCACGAGCACCGCGCCGATCCCGCCCAGCGCGGCGCCGGTGGCCACCCAGACGAGGGAGCCGGCGAGGCTGACGGCGAGCAGACCGAGGCACACCAGCGCACCCCCGACGGCTGCAGCACGGACCCGCCGTCGACCCAGCGCGGCACGCAGGGCAACGGGCAGACCGAGGACGGCTCCTCCGACCCAGGCGAACATCGCCCCGCCGACCGACGTCGCCGACCCGCCACGACTCGCGGCGATGTCCGGCGCCAGCAGCAGGGACACACCCTGCGCCAGGACGACCCCGGCAACCCCGCCGAGGACCACCAGGGGGTACCAGCCGGGGCCGGCGGCGACGGACTCGCTGAGACTGCCCTGGACGGTGTCACCGGTCACGCCGAGGGTCGAGGCACCGGCGTCGCGGGAGAGGGCACTCACGGGGCGTTGCGGACGTGGACGACAGCCGCATCCCAGCCGGTACGACGTCCGGCGGCGTCGAGGGGGATCACCGTCACCGTGTGGAACGCGCGAGCGCTCGGCGAGCCGGTCTTGGCCCGCCCGAGGGAGAGCTCGATCTGCTGCCCGCTGACCGTGAGGACACGATCACCGGGCTCCACCGACGCACCTGGCGCGGGGACGTCGGCATCGACGAGGACGGCGTACGTCGTGGCCCGGCCTGCCCTGCTCCAACGCAGGTCGAACGACGCCGGTACGCGGGCGCCGTCCCGAGGTGAGAGCACCTCGAACCCACCGTCGCGGGTCAGGGGCGCCGGACCCGCCGCCACTGCGACCCCACCGGCCACCACGAACAGCGCCGCCAGGGTCAACGCCGTCCTGGAGCGGTCGAGTGCGGGAACGGTCACGAAAGAGCCTTGTTGCCCGACGTGTAGGTGATGCACTTGCACTCGGCGTTGTAGGCCAGGTCGCGGTAGACGGTCGCTCCGGTCACCTTGTTCGCACTGAACGACGTGGAGAACGTCTGCGCCACTTGGAAGCTCGAGCCCAGGCCGTAGGCCTTCTTGGTCCAGGCTGCTGCGGTCAGGTCGTTCGGGATGGTGTCGGCCACGTGCTTGAGCAGCAGGGTGCTCTCGCAGTAGGACATGGCCTGCTTGGAGTTGAACTTGCCGTCCAGGTAGCGGCCGGGGATGGTGACCCCACCGGCCTTGTAGATGTCCCGGCAGGTCGCCTCGAGCCCGGGCATCGGGAAGGCGTGCTGGGCGTCGAGCACGTCGTCCACGGGCGACGTGCCGATGCCGATGGCCCCGCCCATGTTGCGGGGGAAGTTGACCGCCATGTAGCGCGGGACGTCGAAGCTGGTCAGCGCGTAGACGAAGCTGCTCTGCTGCTGGTTCTGCTGCACGAAGAACGGCTGCAGCGGAGCCGATCCGACGAACAGCAGGTGGTCGACCTGGTTGATGACCATCGTCTGCGCGGCGGCGTGGATGCCGTCCTCGATGGAGCCGATGTCGGCGTTGGAGACCGAGGCCTGCACCACCTCGACCCCGAGCGCCTTCAGCAGCGGCGCGAGGCTCTTGTCGGCAACCTCGTGGTAGGGCTCGTCGTCCCAGAGAACGATGCCGACCTTGGTTTCCCCGGCGAGCCACTTCTTGGCCTTGATGGTCTCCACGAGCGCGCGCGAGGTCTGGTCGTAGTTCGCGTAGCTCGGGGACCAGAGGTACGGCGAGTGGCCGCTGTAGAAGTTGTGGCCGAAGCCGTAGGCCGCGCCCTCGAAGGCGAGGGTCTTCTTCGCGGCGTAGCAGTTGCGGGCGCTGAAGTGGATCTGGCCGTGCAGGACGGCGAGGAAGGCCTTGTCGGTGTCCGTGATCGCCTTGCAGAGGTTGTTGTCGTTGGCCTCGCTCGCCTGCTGGGCGTTGTAGTCGTGCACCACCGTCTTGAGCTTGCGCCCGGCGATGCCCCCGTGGCTGTTCACCCAGGACGCGAGCGCGTTGGTCTGCGCCACGGCATCACCCGTCGTGGCGACGTTCACCGGCAGGAAGGCGTTGAGCTGGTCGAAGCCGGTGACGTTCACGTACGAGACGGTGAGCTCCCCCTGGAGCCCCGGGGTCTGCGGCGCCGCGCCGGTCCCGCCGCTGGTGGAGCCACCGGACGTCCCGCTCGAGGAGCCGCCCGAGGTGCCGCCGGAGACGGTGCCCGTGCTCCCCGAGGTGCTCGACCCTCCTGTGGAGCCGGTGAAGGCTCCGCCCGTCGAACCGGACCCCCCGCCCGTCGAGCCGTCCCCGGTCGTGCCGGAGCCGCCCCCCGTCGTCAGGCCGTTGCCGTCGCCGTTCGTCGCGCCGGGCGCACCGCCGGTGGTGCCGTCGACGGACGACCCGCCGTTCTGCAGCACCGCACGTCCAGCCACCGTGCCGTCCAGACCGGCCTGCTGCAGGCCGCACGCGGACAAGGCCAGCGCGCTGCAGGCGGCCAGCGCCAGGCGTCGGCTGGTGAGGGAGAACCCGGGACGGGTCGGTCGCTTCATGCAGAGGGCTCTTTCTGCCGGCTGGGGGCGAACCTGTCTGTGCCGCTGAACGGAACAGTGTTCCTGTTCTGAACGCTAGGCCCAGAGATCACCACTGTCAACGGTGGTCGCCCCTCCGTCACCCCCTCTGTTCCACTTGTCGGAACTCTGTTCCGCAATGGACAATGGTCGTCCGCGCCGCTGTGAAGGACACCCTGTGACCCCCCGTTCCTACCTGTACGTCCCGGGCGATCGCCCCGACCGGCTCGAGAAGGCCGTCCAGCGGGCCGGCGACGCGCTCATCGCCGATCTCGAGGACGCCGTCGCTGCCGACCGCAAGGACCAGGCGCTCGCGGCGGTGCTCGCCTGGGCGCCCGGCGTTCCCCTCGACGGACCGGAGGTGTGGGTCCGCATCAACCCTGGCCCCCGCGCCGCCGACGAGCTGGCTGCTCTGGCGACTGTCGCCCGGCTCACCGGGGTGGTCCTCGCCAAGGCCGACCTCGCCGGGGTCGACCGTGCGGCCGCCGTCCTGCCTGCCGCCGTTGCCCTGGCTGCCCTCGTCGAGACGGCGAGCGCAGTGCTCGAGCTGTCGACGCTGGCCGCGCACCCCCGGGTGCGCCAGCTCGGGCTCGGCGAAGCGGACCTGGCCGCTGAGCTCGGTATCGCGCGCGACGAGCAGGCCGTGCTGGGGCCGATCCGTGCCCAGGCCGTGATCGCCTCCGCCGCTGCGGGCAAGACCGGCCCGACCGGTCCGGTCCACCTCGACGTTCGCGACCTCGACGGACTGCGCACGTCGACGGAGGACCTGCGCCGACGCGGCTTCGCCGCTCGGTCGGCCATCCACCCCGACCAGGTGGCCGTGATCGAGGCCGTGTTCACGCCCTCGCCCGAGGAGGTGACCCAGGCGCGCGCGACGGTCCACGCCTGGGACAGCTCCGGCGGTGGGGTGGCGCTGGACGACCGCGGACGGATGATCGACGAGGCCGTCGTGCGGTTGTCGCGTCGTACGGTCGCGACCGCAGACCGGCTCGGGCTCTGACGCTCAGGCGGGAGACCACTCGACGGCGCGCGAGGGCCGCGGGAAGCGCATGGCTGTCGACGACAGGACCAGGCTGACTGTCTGGAAGGCCACGAACCACACGGCCGAGCCGCTGACGGCGTAGAACGTCAGCGTCGCCGCGAGGTTCGGCACGTGGCAGAGCAGCACCTTGCGCAGGTTCCACGCCGGGACGTTGTGGTCAGGCGCGATTTTCGGGTCCCAGTACGCCGCGTGCCAGCCGCCCTGGAAGCCCGAGAGCAGCACGAAGGCAAGCACCACCGTCAACCAGGTGCTCAGCCCCAGCTGCTCGACGAGCACGTAGCCCGACAGCAGGAGCATCCCCTCGCAGACGCCCCAGACCAGGCCGAACACCGGCGACACCCAGTCGCGCGGTCGGTCCAGCACGTAGGTGCCGATCGGCCAGATCACGCCGTAGGCCACGACCTCCAGGACCAGGCAGCCCGCGACAGCGAGCGGGTGAGGATCCCCGACGGCGTGCACCACGTCGGAGAGCACCCCGGACAAGGCTGCGGTGACGAGGCAGACGGCGAAGTAGAGCCCGGCGCGGACCCAGCGGATCACTGGTCGGCGAACAGGTCGCGCTTGACGAAGGGCGCCTTGGTGAAGCGCCAGGCGATCTTCGGTGTGGTGAGCCAGGCGATCTTCGCGCCCGTCTTCGTCGTGGCGAGGATCTGGTCGGCGAGCCAGGGGGTGGTGGTCTCGGGCAGGTCGCCGAGGATGTTGAACACCTTCTTGGTCTTGGCGAGGCGCTCCTCACCGAGGTGCTCGCTGCCGTGCATGAGGTGCTCGGTCACGTTGATGCCCGGACGCACGCTGATGACCTGGACGTTCGACCCCTTGAGCTCCTTGAGCACCGCCTTGTCGAGGTACCCGACCGCGGCCTTCGTGCAGGCGTAGGGCAACAGCCCCTTCTGGATCTCGCCCTTGGACCCCATGCCCTCCACGTTGAACACCTGGCCGCCGCCCTGGGCCAGCATCCCTCGGATCGCGACCTGCATGCCGTAGACGGTGCCGAGCAGGTTCGTCTCGACGGTCTGCTTGACCTCGTCGCTGGTCACCTCCCACAGCGGCAGGGGGTTGGTCGTCGTCCCGGCGTTGTTGATCCAGAGGTCGACGCGACCAAACCGGGCGGTGCTCACGTCCCACAGCTCCTGCACGGAGGCGGCGGAGGTGACGTTGCACGCGACGCCCATCACCTGCTCGGCGCGGCCGAGCTCGGCCACCGCCTTGTCCACGGACTCCTGCGAACGACCGGTGATGACGACGTTGGTGCCTCGGAGCATGAGCTCCCGCGCCAGGCCGAAGCCGATGCCGCGGCTGCTCCCGGTGATGACGGCGGTCTTCATGTCAGCGCTCCACGGGGGTGTGCGAAGTGGTGAATCCGGTGGCCGCGAGGCGGTCCACGCTGACCGGACGCGACGGCGCCTTCAGCTCGTCGCGGTAGGTCAGCGGGGGCAACCCCTGCTCCGCGCTGATCGTGTCGAAGCGTTGCCGGTTGCTGGCCGGCACGTCGGCGTGGGTGAGGTTGTAGACACCCTCGAGGTCGTGAGCGACGGCGTGCTCGATCGCGCCGAGGACGTCGTCGACGTGCACCCGGTAGAACAGCGCGTCAGCGCTGAACGGGACCGACCCCTTCAGAGCGGTGTGGGCGAAGCGCACCTTGTCGGCGATCGGCGGGTCGCCCGCACCGAAGATGTCCGAGCACCGGAAGACCACGGCGTTGCCGCGCGCGAGGTAGATCCGCTCCATCTCCTGGAACTTCTGGGGACTGGCGTCGTCGTCGGTCGTCAGGGGCGCGTCCTCGGTCACGACCTCGAGGCCGTCGGCGGCATCGCCGTACACGCTCAGGCTCGACAGGGCGACGATGCGCGCCTCGGACGGCACGGCGGTCACCACGCTCCTGGCCGTCTGCACCAGTACCTCGTCGTACGTCGCAGCGCGCTCCTCGGGGGTCATCGCCCGGCGCGCGTCGGGGCCGACGCAGACCACGACCGCGTCGGCGCCCACCGCGGCCTTCGCGACCGCATCGGTGTCCGAGCCCCGAAGGACGTGGACCTCCGTCGCCACCTGCTGCAGGTCGGCCACCTTCGCCTCGGTCGTGGTGGTCGCCACGACCTCGTGCCCCTGCGTGGTCAGCCGATGGGCGAGCTCGCGTCCGACGAGTCCGGCACCGAGCACGAGGACGCGCATCACCGACCGGCCATCTGGGCTTCGCCCGATCGCAGCGCCACCATCGTCGCGACGGTGTCCTCGCCCATGGCCCGAGCGGCCAGGGCGTTCATGGGGTCGAGCTGGTAGCAGTTGCGTCGCAGCTCGTGGTCGCGGGAACGCAGTGCCGGGCGCTCCTGCTCAGGGACCGGCGGGGCGGTGCGGACGTACTCCAGCCAGCGCTCGAAGCGCTTCATGACGTAGCCCCTCAGCACCTCGATGTTCTCCGGGGTGCGCTCGGCCATGTAGGAGTGCGCGACCGGGGAGGTGACCGCGCGCATGTAGGTGCCGTGGCTGACCGACCAGGTGAAGCGCTCGTCGCCGCGGAACGCGAGGTAGTCGGCGTTCTCCGGCTCGTAGTAGCGGTTCAGGTGGTCGAGGTCGGTGGCGAGGTCGCGCCGGGCGATGAAGTCGCTGTAGTGGAACAGGTGCGGGACGGTGCCGAACACGATGCACAGGTGGGGAGCGTCGATGTGCGGCCCGAGCCAGACGGTGATGTTCATGTCCAGGATGGAGGCGCTGCGGTTGCCGATCCAGGAGTGCACCACCCACTCGGCCTCCGGGCCGGTGAAGGCGTTGAGCGAGCCCTCGAACCCGCCGGTCTCGTAGAAGGCATGGCCGGCGGTGCTCGGGTGCGGCGCGATGTCGAACTCCGCGGCGATGCGCTCCTTGAGCTCGGTGAGGATGTCCCACAGGGACTGCCAGCTCGCGCGGACGTCGACATCCGGCGCCTCGTCGAGCATCTGGGTGATCGTCTTGACCTCTTGGCTGACCGTCACACGTCTCTCCTCGTTAGCGGAACGCTGTCACGCTAAGCGGAACACCCGCGCAGGGTCAAGGTCCCTGACCACCTCAGTGGTCGCGCAGGAGCTGCCCAGCCCCGTCGACCCGGTCATCGAGACCGTGCTCGCGCAGGGCCAGCCAGAGGGTGGCGCTGTTGATGGCGATGACCGGCTTGTCGAGAACCTGCTCGAGCCGGTCGGCGAGGGCGACGAAGGACAGGTTCGTCCCGACCTGGACGATCGCGTCGACGTCCGGGGAGTCGATCTCGCCGACGACCTCGAGCAGCCGCTCGTCGGGCACCTTCGCGATGTCCATCGCGGTCGGGCAGCGCAGCCCGGTGATCGCCTCCACCACGAAACCGGCCTCGGTGAAGAAGCGCCCCACCTCGCGATCGGCCACCGGCTGGTACGGCGAGAACACGGCGATCCGGCGGCAGCCGAGCTCGTGGAGAGCAGCGCGGCAGGAGCTCGCCCCGGTCGTCACGGGCAGGCCGGTCCGGTCCCGGAGCCGCTGCTCGAAGGCGGCGTTGCCCTCGACCCCGCCCCAGAAGGTCTCCGCGGACATGCCCATGACCATCCGGTCGGGCTCGGCGGTCAGGACGTCACGTACCGCGGTGTCGATGGACGCACGGATCTGGCCGAGCAGGGCCTCGAAGCCCTCGTCGTCGTTCATGACGGGGTTCGGGATGTGCATGGAGCCTGCGCGGTAGGCGACACCGGGGACACGCGCCGACCAGTAGTCGTGCTCGACCACGGTGTTGGTGCTCGGGACGATGACTCCGAAGACCGCGCGGGGTCCGACGGCGTTGGTCATGCGCTGACCCGCCGCGCGAGCACGTCGTCGACGGTGCGGTGCGCCCTGGTGCGGGCCGTCGGCCGGTCGAGCAGCAGGGCGTCCAGCAAGAGCGGCGAGGCGATAGCGCTCACCGCGTCGTCACGCTCCTGCCGGCTCACACCAGCCTCCCGAAGGACCGCGTGGAACGGCGCGAGCAGGTCCTGGACGTAGCGGTGCCGCAGGGGCACGGCCTCCGGATCGCTGGAGGCTGCTGCGACGAGGGCCTGCAGGAAGGCCGCCACCGGCTTGTCCCGCAGGCGGTTGCAGAGCGCGTCGACCTCGGCGTGCAGATCGAGAGCGAGGTGGCCCGTCGCTTCCTGCCGCGGGGTGGGCGCGACATCGATGAGCGCCTCGAGCACCGCGTGCGCCGTGGGCCAGTGCCGGTAGACCGTCGATCGGGAGACGCCCGTTGCCAGGTGCAGCCGCTGCGGGGTGAGCGCTCCGGCACCTTCGGCGAGCAGGAGGTCCAGGGCTGCCGTGAGCACCGCAGCCTCGGTCTCCGGGGTCGGGCCGGCTGGGCGTCCAGGTCTCGTCACGGGAGTTGACGATACATCTTGTGCTGGAATCATGTTAGCGATACGTTCTGCATCGGATACCCGACTGAAGGAGATGCCATGCGACCGCACGTGGAGCTCGTGGACGAGCGCGACCTGATCTGGCACCTCGCGGAGTTCGCGCACGCGACGGGCACCGCTGAGCAGCGCAACCTCTCCTACGACGAGGAGGACGGCTCCGCCTCGGTCAAGGTCCGCTTCACCACCGACTGGTCCCGCCCCGCCGGCGTGCACGTCGCCGAGACCGAGTGGCTCGTGCTGTCCGGCCAGGTGACGATCGGCGACACGGTGCTCGGGCCGGAGGGCTACTGGCACACACCGATCGGCGTGCTCTGTCCCCCGATCACCGTCACCGCCGGCACCGAGGTGCTGCTGTTCCGCGAGTTCGGCGACTGGGGCTTCGAGCCGGCAGACGCCTCCCTGTCCTCGGTGCGCGAAGACCAGCGCCTCATCGTGCTGAACACCGCCGAGATGCCGTGGATCGACGTCAAGGACGGCAGCCCGATGCGCTTCGACCTCGGCGGGACGCCGGTACCGGGGCTCTACATCAAGATGCTGCACCGCGACGAGAAGACCGGCTTCTACAGCCGCCTCATCAAGGCCAAGCCGGGCTGGGTGGAGAAACCGCTGGCACACCACCCGTGCAGCGAGGAGGCGTACTGCCTCGAGGGCGGCTTCGACTACAACTACGGGAAGATGTGGCCGGGCACGTACTTCTGGCGCCCCGCGCTCATCCGCCACGGCGACTTCACGGCCGACGCCGAGCTGGGCTGCACCTGGATCGTCCGGTCCGACAGCGACCTCGTCGACTGGTACACCGACGACGCCAGCGTCAGCATGTCGGGCACCCCGCAGAACTGGGGCGACGGCTACCCGCACAGCGCCGCGCCGCGCTTCATCGAGCCGGTCCGCTCCCGCTCCATCGGCCCGTGGACCGACCCCACGAACCAGTAGTCAGGACGGCACAAACTGGTGCCTGGTGGCAGCAGGAAACGTGCGTGTGACCTCGAACACTCAGCCATCACGTCCACCCAGCCGCAGGAGCTCCCATGCGCTCAACCCTCGTCCGTTCCGGTGCTGTCGCCGTTGCCGCCCTCGCCCTGGCCGCCGGGACCACTGCTCACGCCGCCGCGCCCACCTTCAAGCCAGTCACCATCACCGACCCGGCTGGTGACGCCAACGGGATCAACGGCCAGGGGACCGAGGACGTCCCCAGCACCTCGACTCCGTCGGACTACAGCGGCGGCGACATCGTGTCCATCGCCTGGGTCACCAACGGAACCAAGTCCAAGCCGACCGGCTTCACCGTCACCATGACCCTCTCGGGCGCCCCGGCGAAGAACACCATCTACCGCGTCACCACAGCCACCGCCGACTGCTCGACGTTCTGGTTGAACTACTCCGACATGGTCGATGGCGCCATCACCGGATCGCTGCAGCACAACTGCCCCGGGTTCACGGGCGCGAACCCGACGTCCAGCAGCGAGTCCGTCAAGCTCGGCGACGGTGTCACGGTCAAGGACAAGACCATCACCTGGACCGTCCCCGCGTCGGTGATCCCCTCGGCGGTCAAGCCCGGTACGGCGATCACCAGCCTGTCCGGCCACACCAGGTTCTACGCCGGCACCTCGATCTCTGGTGGTGCGACCGTCCCGCAGATCGACGAAGCTGCCGGCGACGGCACCTACGTCTACGGCAAGTAGCCGTCACACGCCGGGGTAGGCGCTCGCGCCTGCCCCGGCACCGCCGGCTCGGAACGCCGCCGGAGCGTGCGTGACGCAGGTCTGCGTGTAGGCGAGCAACCCCTCGTCGCCGTACTCGCGGCCGTAGCCGCTGCCCTTCACCCCGCCGAACGGCGCGCGCAGCGACATGCCCGTGCGGTTGTGGGTGTTCACGAAGACGAACCCCGCCTCGATCCGCGACGCGAGGGCGAAGGCGCGGTCCTCGTCGACGGACCACACGCTTGCCCCGAGCCCGAGCTCGCCGGCGTTGGCGCGCCCCACGACCTCGTCCTCGTCGTCGAAGACGAGCAGAGGTACGGCGGGACCGAACTGCTCGGTCGCCACCAGCGGGGCCGTGTCGGTGAGGCCGGTGACCAGGACCGGCGGGACGAAGTACCCGTCGCCCAGGTCCCTCAGCGTCCCGAGCGGGTGCAGCTCACCGGTACCGAGCAGCGACCGGACCCGGTCCGCCGCCTCGCGGGTCACGACGGGACCCATCGTCACGCCGTCCTCCAACGGGTCGCCCGTCACGAGCACCCGGTCGGCGGCGGCGAGGTAGGCCTCGGTGAACGACGACGCCAGGGACCGGTGGACGTAGAGGCGCTTGGCCGCCATGCAGACCTGACCGGCCGTCGCGAACGACGCCATCACCAGCCGGTCCATCGCCTCGTCGGTCAGTGCGGCGTCGTGCAGGAACACCGCCGGGTCGTTGCCGCCCAGCTCGAGCACCGTCGGGACGAGCCGTTCCGCGGCGGCGTGGGCGATGGCCCGTCCGGCGACGTCGCCACCGGTGAAAGCCACCTTGCGCACCAGCGGGTCCCCGAGCAGCGCAGCTCCGACGTCCCCGCCGCCGTGCACGACGTCGACGAGCCCGGGCGGCAGCGCCTCCCCCAGCAGGCGCAGCACGTCGCTGATCGCGAACGGTGCCAGCGGGGACGGCTTGACGACCACGGCGTTCCCGGCCACGACAGCCGGAGCGACCTTGAGCAGGGTCAGGATGATGGGGGCGTTCCAGGGCGTGACGGCACCGATGACGCCGTACGGCACGCGACGCAGGGCGAGACGGCCCGCTGCGTCGTCGGCCACACCGTCGGCGAGCACCCGCGGGGCGTTCTCGGTGACCCAGCGCGCGAAGGCGACGGAGAAGCCGAGCTCGCCGCGGCAGTCGGCGCGCGGCTTCCCCGTCTCGCGAGCGAGGAGCACCGCGAGGTCGTCGAGCCGCGCCTCCCACGCGGGCAAGGCCGCGGCCAGCGCCGCGCAGCGCTCGGCCAACGGCACGGCCCGCCAGGCCTGCTGGGCCTCGTCGGCGCGACCCACCACCGCGGCGACGTCCGCGGTCACGTCTACCGAGCCGACGACCTCCGACGGGCGGGCGGGGTTCTCCCTCGTGATCACCGGACGACGGTACGCAGGGAGTCGATCATCGAGGTGGTCAGCAGGTAGTCGCGCATCGAGGCAGGGTCAGCGGCGCGTGCCCGCAACGAGGCGTGCAGCGCCTGGCGGGCCACCGGGTCGGCCTCACGGACCATCTCCCAGTTCCCGTGCGTCTGCGCCTTGACGTAGTCCGTGGCGACCCAGCGGCGGTGCGCGGCGACCTCGTCGAGCCGGTCGGTCCCGCCGTACACCAGGTCGGCCAGCGCACCCGACAGAGCGACCGCGTCGTGGACGCCGGAGTTCATCCCCATGCCCCCCAGCGGGTTGTTCACGTGGGCCGCGTCACCCGCAAGCAGCACCCGCCCCACGCGGAACGACGCAGCCACCCGCTGGTGCACGTTGTAGAGCGAGGTGTGCAGCACCTGCCAGTCGCGCCCGAGGTCGGCGACGCCCCGCAGGCGCTCCTGCACCGACGCCGCCACCTGGTCGTCGGAGCACGTCGGGTCGGTGGGGAACAGCACCCGCCAGTGGTCCGGCGTCTGCAGCAGGACCAGCCACTCCGTCGGGTCGAAGACGTAGTTGACCGCCGCGATCCCCGGCAGCACCTGCTCGAGGTCCTCGGAGGTGGACACGACGAGGAAGCGCTCCGGGTAGGTGATGCCCTCGAACGCCAGCCCCAACGATTTGCGCACCGCGGACGACGCACCGTCGCAGCCGATCAGCCAGTCGCCGCGATGCTCCTCGCCGCCCGCGGTCACCGTGACCCCGTTGTCGTCCTGGGTCACGCCGGTGACCGCGCGGTCGAACAGCACCTCGCACCCGTCGTGGCCGAGCAGCGCGTCGCGCAGGATCGGCGTGAGGCGGCTCTGCTCGCACTGCACCCGGTAGGGGTGGGCGGTGTCACCGGCGAGCACCGACAGGTCGAGGGTCGCGATCTCGCCGCCGCTGCGGTCGCGGTACTGGAAGGTCGTGGACGTGATGCCCGTGGCCAGCAGGGGCGCGATGACCCCGAGGTCGTCGAGCATCTCGAGCGTCGGCGGGTGGAAGGTGGACGCCCGGCTCTCGGCGGCGAGGTCGGGACCAGCCTCCAGCACCGTCACCGGGATGCCGCGGCGGGCGAGCGACAGCGCGGCCGTCAGTCCGACCGGACCGGCGCCGGCGACGAGGACGCGCGTCACACGTACTTCCCTTCCCGAGCGAGGTCGTCGCGCTGCCCCAGCAGGTCGGTCAGCTCGCCCCACCCCACACGGGGTACGTCGGAAGCGATGCCGTGGTCGACGATCGCGCGGTAGGTGGAGCGGGCCGCGTGCGCCATCGCCACCAGCACCGAGACCGGGTGGATGACCAGCCGGACTCCTGCGGCAGTCAGCGCTTCGTCGGACAGCAGGGGCACGTGGCCCCCTGCCTCGGAGCGGTTGAGCACCTGCGGGTGCCTGACCCGACCGAGCTCGTCCAGGGTCGTCGCGCCCTCGACGAACACCAGGTGCGCGCCGGCTTCGGCGAACGCCTCGGCTCGACGGATGGCCTCGTCGATGCCCAGCACCGATAGGGCATCGGTGCGCGCCACGACCTGGACGGCGCCGGTGTCGACGGCGGCGCGCACCTTGGCCACGGCCTCCTCGATCGGCAGGACCTCCTTGCCGGCGAGGTGACCGCAGCGCTTGGGCGAGACCTGGTCCTCGAGCTGCATGGCGGTCACGCCGGCCCGCGCGTAGGCCTCCGCCGTACGCGCGACCTGGAGCACGCCGCCGTAGCCGGTGTCGGCGTCCGCAACGAGCGGCAGGTCGACGACGGAGGTGATCCGCGCCGCGAGCGCGGCGATGTCACTGCCGTGGACGAAGCCGAGATCGGCGCGACCGAGGACGACCGCGCTGGCCACCGCCCCGGACAGGTAGAGCACCTCAAAGCCGGCCTGCTGCGCGAGCAGCGCCGTCACCGGATCGACGACCCCGGGGGCATGGACCAGCCGCGACGTGTCGAGCACTAGACGATCCCGGCGGCCTTGAGCTCCGCGACCTTGGCGTCGTCGTAGCCGAGCAGACCGGACAGCACGTCGTCGGTGTGCTCGCCGAGCTCGGGGCCGACCCAGCGGACCTCGCCCGGGGTGTCCGAGAGCTTCGGGAAGGCGCCCTGCATGCGGATGTCCCCGAACATCGGGTGGGCGATCTTGACGATGGCCTCGCGTGCGGCGATGTGGGTGTCCTCGAGCATCTCCTTCGCCCGGTAGACCAGCCCGGTGGGGACGCCGTACTCCTCCATGACCTCCATGACCTTCGCGGAGTCCAGGGTGATGGTCCACTCGCCGATGAGGGCGTCGAGCTCCTCCTGCGTCGCACCGCGCGCGGCATGCGTGGCGTAGCGCGGGTCGTCGCCGAGCTCCGGTCGACCCATGGCCTGCGCGAGCCGCTTGAACACCGTGTCCTGGTTGCCGGCGATGAGGACGCCGACCCCGTCGGCGGTGGGGTAGACGTTGGACGGCGCGACGTTGGGGATGATCGCGCCGGTGCGCTCACGGACGTAGCCGACCACGTCGAACTCCGTGATGAGGGACTCCATCACGGCCATGACGGCCTCGTAGATGGCTGAGTCAACCACCTGGCCGCGGCCGGTCCGCTCCCGCGCGTGGAGGGCTATCAGCCCACCGAGAGTGGCGAAGATGGCGGCCAGGGTGTCGCCGATGGAGATGCCGGCCCGCGAGGGCTGGCGGTCCGGCTCGCCCATGACGTAGCGCAGGCCGCCCATCGCCTCGCCGATCGAGCCGTACCCCGCCTGCTTCGACTTCGGGCCTGTCTGGCCGAAGCCGCTGACCCGCAGGATGACGAGCGTGGGGTTGATCTCCCAGAGCGCCTCAGGGCTGAGGTTCCAGCGCTCAAGGGTGCCGGGACGGAAGTTCTCGATGAGCACGTCGGCGTGGGCGACCAGGTCGCGGACGATCTGCTGGCCGTCGGGGGTGCGCAGGTCGCAGGTCACCGACCGTTTGCCGCGCGCGACGATCGGCCACCACAGGCTCTTGCCGTGCGGCTTCTCGCGGCCCCACTCGCGCATCGGGTCACCGACGCCCGGCGGCTCGAGCTTCACCACGTCGGCGCCGAAGTCCGCGAACAGCTGACCGGCGAACGGGCCCGCCAGCAGCTGACCCATCTCGATGACGCGCAGGTCGTCCAGGGCGCTCATGTCACTTGCTCCGCATGCTCAGCACCGCGTCCGGCGGCGCGCTGGTCCAGCTGGTGAGGGTCGCGGCGGCGGCGGTGTCGCCCCGCAGGCTCGCGTCGAGGAACAGCGCGAGCGCGTCCGCGAGAGCAGCCCGCGCGACGTCCTCGTCCGCCGTCGGCGGCTCGTCGAGGAAGGCCCGGGCGCTGGTGAGGTCGAGCGGGTGCGCGACGGTGAAGTGGTTGGCGCCCTTGAGCACCAGGTGGTGCACGTCGCCGCGTCCACCGGCGAAGGAGCGGTCGAAGGTGCGCTCGACGGGGTCGATGCGGTCGACGCCACCCTCCTCGCCGTACCGCACCGCGCTCGCTGCCATGACGCCGTCGTACTCCCCGGTCGCCAGCAGGACTGCGACGTCGTCGGACAGGTCCATGACGTGCCCGATCGGCCAGCCCAGGATCGTGCTCGCCATCGCGTGCGCGCCGTAGGAGAAGACCGCGCGGACCTGCGGGAACCACGCGGGGTTGGCCGACTGCAGGACGACGGTCCCGCCGCCGGAGTGACCGCCAAGAGCCACGCGGTCGAGGTCGAGCAGGCCCTCCAGGGGAGCGCCGAGCTTGGCGAGCGCGTCGAGCAGCGGCTGGACCGCCGTACCGCTGGGGGCGGAGCCGAAGGTCTCGGGCTTGATCATCTCGACGTCGATCCCGGGGCTGACGGCGACGCCGGTCCCGAACACCTCCTCGACGAAGGTGAACGTCACGGCGGCGTAGCCGCGGGCAGCGAGGTCCTCGGCGAGCCAGCGGTAGCTGTCGGCGCTGACGTTGATGCCGTTGAACAAGATCACGACCGGGTACGGCGCCCGGCTGGTGTCGGCGGCGACAACGCCGGTCATCTTCTCTGCCATGTCGCCGGTGGGCGCGGCCGGGTAGAAGACCTTCAGGTGCACCGTGTCGTACGGCGCCTGGTTGGTCGGGACGGTGCAGGCGGCGTGGACCGCACGGACGGTCACGGGACTCACGGGCGCGGCAGCGCGCGGTCGCCGCCCCACAGGGTCCGCACCAGGTCCTGGGTCATCTGCTCGCCGAAGTACTTCACGCCCATGACATTGGCGGGGTCGCGCTCGGCGATGTTCCGTCGCACCGCCTCGTCGCGCGCACGGAGGGCCGGCCGCTCGTCCTCGGGCACGGCGGGTGCCTCGTCGACCCACTGCAGCCAGCGGTCGAGCCGGGAGTGCGCGAGCTCGCGGGTGAGCGCGAGGGACTGCTCGAGGTCGGTGCAGGACCAGCAGTGCGCGGTGTCGGTCAGCGACTCGCGCACGTGCAGGGCGTGACTCACGAAGGGCGAGATGCCAGGGCGGGAGCGCACGTCGAGGTGCTCGGCGTTGAGCGGCTCGTAGTAGGTGTCGAGGTAGTCGAGGTCGACCAGCAGGTCCGCGCGCGGGAGGTAGTCGAGGTAGCACCACACCTGCGGGAAGGTCCCGAACGCCAGGCCGAAGTGCGGTACGCGCACCTGCGGCCCGAGCCAGATCGTCAGGTGCAGGTTGGTGAACGACGCCTTCGGGTTGGCGATCCAGGAGTGGACCATCCAGTCGATCTCCGGACCGGAGTACCCCCGGATCGTGCCCGTCGGGCCGTCGCCGCTGTAGCTCTCGTACTTCTCGGTGCTCGCGTCGCGGGTGAGGGTGAAGCGCTTCTCGACCTTCTGCTGCAGCTCGTCGACCAGCGCCCAGAGCGCCTCGTAGGCCGGCGTGACGTCGACCGTCTCGCCGGACTCGGCCACGAAGTCTGCGACCGACTTGATCGTCTCCGCCACGGGCTGCCTCTGTTTCACTCAGTGGAACATGTGTCTACTGAGCGAAACTTACCCTTCGGACAGGGCCGAGGCAAGCGCCCACGGCCGGCCGTCCACGACGTCGGTGCCCCGACTGACGAAGCGGTTGGCGGTCGCCGCAGGGTGCACCGGTGCCACCAGCGGTCCGCCGTCGCGCGGAGCGGCCTGCACGACGGGGTAGTTGATGGTGCCGTCGAACTCTCGCGCCCAGGGCGTCCACAGCGTGAAGTCCTGCTGGGCCGCGATGACGACCCCCTGCCCGGTCTCGGTGACGCGGCTCGCGGCGACCAGGTTGACGCGGTTCTCCGCCGCCCGCTCGACCAGTCCGGTGCGCCCCTCCCAGGCCTCCAGGGCGGTGTACGGCGCCGCGACGACCTCGGCCTCGGCGATCGCCGCGAGGCGGACCGCCTCGGGGTAGAGCAGGTCGTCTCCGACCAGGAGGGCGAGCCGGCCCACCTCCGTCGCGACGACCGCGACCTCCTCAGCCAGCACCGTGGCCCACGGGTGCCGGGCGCTGGCGTGCAGCGCGACCTGCTCGTGCGTCCCGTCCGGTCCGACCGCGACGGCGACGTGCGCGAAGCCGTCACCGACCCGACGCACGACAGTCGTGACGACGAGCGCGTCGCACCGCAGGTCCGTCAGGAAGGCGTCCGCCGCATCGGCGAGCGCGCCGGGGTCGTCGGTGATGCCGTCTGAGGTCTGGGCGAGCTCAGGCAGCACGATCAGCCGCGCCCCGTCGGCGACCGCCTTCCCGATGTCGGCGGGCTCGGTCACCACGGCGGCAAGCACCTCGATCGGCCCTGGCTGGCCGCTGATCCCCTTGGGCTCCTGGGCCAACGGCCGGTAGACCGAAGGCCGCCGGGAGGCCATGACGTCAGTCCCGTCGGGGCGGCGCTTGTCCGCGGCCAGGGAGACGTCGATGTCGGCCACGACGACCGCCTCGCCGTACCTCGGGGCGAGAGCGACGACCGTGCCGTCGGGGGCGACGATCTGGCTCTCCCCCGCGCCCTGCAGCCAGTCCTGGTCGATGCCGAGCTGCGCCGCGACGTGCTCGCGGGTGCCGTCCGGGATGAGGTAGCCGACCTTGTTCGCCGCGACGACCCAGACCTTGTTCTCGGCCGCGCGGACCGGGACGTGCAACGACGCCTCGTCCAGGGCGAAGGAGTTCAGGCTGTTCAGCAGCAGGTGCGCACCGCGTACGGCGAGCATCCGCGGGGTCTCGAAGATGACGCCGTCCATGCAGCTGTAGAGCCCGACCGGGCCGAACGGCGTGTCGAGCACCGGGCTGTGCTGCGTCCCCTCGCTGATGTGGAGGCGCTCGCCGCCCATGAGCACCTGCTTGTCGCTGGTGCCGGCGAGGGCGCCGGAGGCGTCGAGCAGGACGTTGGTGTCGGTGATCCGGCCGGCCTCGCGGCGGACGGTGACGTTGAGCATCACCCAGGTGCCGGTGTCGCGGGCCTTGTCGGCGACGGCACGGACGAAGGGACCTTCGAGGTCGCAGGCGACCTCCCAGGCGTGGGCGTCGTCGGCGTACCAGCTGGGGTGGTTGCAGAACTCCGGCAGAACGACGAGCTCGGCGCCGTCGGCCACCGCCTGGTCGACCATGCGCAGGACCGTGACGAGGTTGGCCTCCACGTCGGGTCCGGTCGCGAACTGGGCAGCGGCCACGCGGACCATCGATGAGCTCCTCGGTGTTTTGGAACGGCGTTCCTTTGTGCGAAACTGTCGGCTCTCGGTCGTCGACCTGTCAAGGAGGGCCTGTGCTCGGCAGCCCGATCGGTGCCGTCGTGGGCGCCAGCGACGTCGCAGCGACGGTCACCTTCCTGCAGGGGTTCGACCTCAGGGTCGTCGCCGAGGGGCCGGACCACGTCGACCTCGCGAGCGCCGAGCGCGGTCGGGTCCGCGTCGTGAGCGCCGAGCCCGGACCACGTCGCGCGCCGTACGACGGAGGCATTGCTGCCCTCGACTTCTACGTGCGCGACATCGGTGACCGGCCAGCCGTGCGGATCGACCTGGGACCGCTGGTCATGCACCAGTCACGCCTCACCGGCCCGGACGATCTGCCGGTCGTGCTCATCGAGGCCAACCACCGTCGCCCGTCACGGCTCGCCACCACGGACGCGGAGTTCTCCGAGGCGCACAGCCTGGTGTGGGTGGTGCCCGACGTCGGCGAGACGGTGGAGTTCTTCGCGGCAGCAGGTCTGACGTGCGCGTTCGACGTCCCGCTGGAGTCCCCGGCGGTCGCGGAGATCATGGGACTGCCCGAGGTGGTGCCGGTTCGCATGGCGATGGTGAGCGACGAGGCACTGTCCCCGATGCGCCTGGAGCTGTTCGGCTTCCCGGGTCGCGTTGTGCCGCCCTGCGACGGTCGGGCGCTCGCGGGGCGGGCCTGGCCGGTGTTCGAGGTGGACGACCTCGGCGCAGCACTCGGGCTCGGATGGGTGTCGGTCGGCGAGGTGCAGAACGGCACGGTCCGCTGCGTCGCCCCCGGCGGGGTGCTCGTGGAGCTCTGGGGCTGATGCGGGTCCGGGCGGTGTACGACGCGGTGACCGTCCCCGGAGTCGAGAGCCCCTACGCCACAGCGCATCTCGTCGTGCACTACCCCGCGGTGCAGGCCGACGGGGACGCCGCACTGGGCATCGTCGCGCCCGCTGCGCCGTCGTTGCCCGTGCTGCTTCTCGGAGGGAACTTCAACTGCCCGCCGGAGCTCTACGCCTGGCTGGCGAAGCGACTGGCTGCTGTCGGGGTCGCGGTCGTCACGTGGCAGTGGGTGGCGCCGCTGTTCGGCGGACGGGCCGGCCTGTCCACCGGTGTCGACCTGGGTGCGGTCACGCCTGCCACCTTCGGCTCGCGTGTCCCCTCGCTGCTCCTGCCCGCCGTGCTGGAAGCGCTCCCCCGGGTTCCAGACGTCGGCTCGTCTCTGGACCTGTCCCGGGTCGCGCTCGGTGGGCACTCGGCCGGGGGGACCCTCGCCCTGCTGTGCTCGTCCTGGCTCGGACGTCCGGCGTTCTCCTACGGCGGCCACACCCGCACCCAGGTGCCCCAGGGCTTCGGCGAGGACCACTACCTGCCGCTCGGTGACGGCCCCCCGCTGCTGCTGCTCGGTGGTGCGGAGGACGGGATCGGCGACGCGATCGCCCAGGCGCAGACCGGCCGGGACTCGGGCGGTCATCCGATGGAGCTCACCGCTGTCCGCGCCGTCCCCCCTGACCGCCCCTGCCGCGTCGTGATCGTGGAGGGCGCCAACCACTACTCCTTCTGTGACGGGTACGACGGCACCAGCGGTCGCGGCTACCTCGAAGCCCCCGCGACCGGTGACCCCTCTGTCGTGCGCGACCAGATCGCCCGGCACGTCGAGTCCTTCCTGGAGGAGGTGTGGTCATGAGACGGATCGCTGTGGCCCTGGTGACGGCCGCCCTCACCGCACCCGCGTTCGCCACGGGGGCAGACCCCACGTGGACGGAAGAAGTCGTCGGTGTCCTGCCCGGGGCCGCCTTCTCCACCGCGGGCGACCTCGACGGTGACGGACAGCCGGAGATCGTGGCGACGAGCTTCGGCAAGGTCGCCGGCTTCGGCCCGACGACCGGAGGCACGGTCGCGTCGTACTCCCTGAAGGGGAAGCGCTGGGTGCGCGCGGACATCATCCGTCCGACCGACGGGATCCAGTTCCCCAACGAGCCGACGCTCACCGATGTGGACGGTGACGGGCTCGTCGACCTCATCGAGCCGGGCGGGTTCTTCATCTGCTCGCCGTGCGGGTCGCTGTCGTGGTGGCAGCAGAAGCCCCGTGGGACCTGGACGCGGCACGACCTGGTGACGGTGGGGAACCCGGTGTTCTTCCATAAGGCGGAGGTCGTCGACCTCGACGGGGACGGGCTCCGCGACCTGCTCACGGTCGGCGAGACACCGGGCACCGCCACGACGATGGTCTTCCCAGGGATCAAGGGCGGCTTCAGCAGCACGCCCGTCGTGCTGGGCGAGGGCCTCGGCTCCCTGCCGACCGTCACCGACGTCGACGGGGACGGCGACCTGGACATCGCGAGCGCGCAGTACTTCAGCCGCAACGGCTCGTTCGCCTGGTTGGAGCACCTCGGCGGACCGGGCTTCGGCGCATGGGTGAAGCACGTGATGGTCGCCGACCTCGGTGGGGCCATCCAGCTCTCGAAGGTGCCCGGCATCGGCTGGGTCGGCACCAACCACACCAACACGACGAGCGGTCCGCCCGGTACGGCGAAGGAGGGCGTCTACCTGCTCACCCCCGGTGCCGACCCGCGCCTGCCCTGGACCGCCCGGATGATCTCGACCGGCATCGTCTCCCGCGCCGACACCGGAGGGGGTCAGCAGCAGGGAGCGCCCGGCGTGTTCGGCTGGGGCGACCTCGACGGAGACGGTGACACCGACCTCGCGGTCAGCGGCGACGGCGACAAGCACCTGTTCGTCCTGCGGCAGACCGCTCCCGGGGTCTTCCGCACCGAGGCGATCGCGAACGACCGCGGTCAGGCCGGCGGCGGGGCAGCCGTCCGGCTGCGCGGCGTCGCTCCGGCCGTCCTGTTCTCGTCGTACGACGCGGGGCTGGTCGCGCTCTACCGGCAGCCGGCGGCGCCTCGACCGCGGGCCACACCCCCCGCTCCCCCTGCCCCGCCTGCCGGCTGCGCTGCACATCTGATCTGCTGACCTCGCTAGCGTTGCCGCCGTGGCGGACGCGGCGGACGTGCGGGAGATCGCGCTCTCCCTTGCGGGCGTCGTGGAGGTCGACAGTGCCGGCTTCGACTTCCGGGTCGATGGCAAGGGGTTCGTCTGGTCCTACCCCGAACGACTTCCGGGGCAGAAGCGGGTGATCCGCACAGACGTCGCCGTCCTCTACGTCGGCGACGAGGCGGAGAAGCAGGCACTGCTCAGGGGCGAGCCCGACCTGTTCTTCACCGCCGCCGGGTACGACGGGTGGCCGTACGTCCTGCTGCGCCTCGACGCCGTCGACAGCGAGCGGCTCGAGGAGCTCGTCACCGACGCCTGGCAGATGCGACGGGCCGGCGGGGCGTGATCCAGCGCTGCCGGTAGCCACGGCGTCCTGCGCCTCGTCTTCGCACGGCGCTGAAACGGGGAGACGACCTCGAAGCGCGCGTCCCGCGCTGAGGTCACACGACGAGGTTGGCCGCAGCGAGCCCGATCACCAGCGCAGCCAGGAACGCTACGAACACGCCCGTGTAGTCGTAGCCCAACGGTCTCCGTCGTCCGACGGTCAACAGCGCGCCCACAAGGAGTGCCACGAGAGGCAGCGCAAGGTTCGTCAGCAACGGCGAGTACTCAGGCCGATCATCCGGTCCGCCCCAGTGCACCTGCACCAGATCGGGCTCCAACGGCAGGAGCGCCACGCTGGTCAAGCACGATGCGACCAAGAAGCAGAACGAGACACTCCACCGCCGGCGTACCCGCTCCTTGAGTGCCTCCACCGGAACATGATGCCGCTCAGCAGGAGAGCGGCGCCAGCAGGTCCCGCAGGAGGGCGTTGAAGGTAGCGGCGTCCTCCCAGAACGGCAGGTGCCCCGCCCCCTCGACGACGCGGACATCGGCACCGACGGCCTCCGCGCACGCCTGCACCACGGCCGCCGGGGCGATCGCGTCACGCGAACCGGTCACGAAGGTGACCGGGACGTCGAACGGCTCGAGAGCGAGGTCGACCTCGCGGATGCGCAGTGCCGGAGAGGTCATGGACACCGGCGGGTTCAGCGCCCCGACGCACTGGTAGAGGTAGGCCAGGTCGGGTCGGTCCGCACAGAACTCGGTCGTCAGTGACGGCGGGCGGGCCAGCTCGGCCGCGCCCCAGCCCTGCGCGGCCAGCCCTGCGGTGAACTCCTCCCAGAACGCCGCAGCCGCAGGCGGAAACACACCGGCCAACGAGGACAGCGCCACCACCGACAGGCACCGCAATGGCCACTGCCGGGCGTAGCGCAGTGCCGTCCAGCCGGCCGACGAGTGACCCAGCACGTGCCACGCGTCGAGGCTCAGGTGCTCGCGCACGACCTCGAGGTCTGCTGCCCAGGCGATCGGACCCGCGGTGTCCGACAGGTCCGTCGACCTGCCCGACCCACGCGCCTCGACGACCACCACCGTGTACGACGTCGCGAGGTCCACGACCTGACCGAACCAGGTGGCCCTGTTGCCGCCGGAGCCGTGCAGCAGTACGACGGCAGGACCGTCACCGCAGACCTCGACACCGATCACGTCGTCGCCCGACGGGACGAGCAGCGCGTCGCGCCGGGTCACGCCGGGAAGCCCTCCACACCCACGACCTGCTCGCCGGTGAAGAAGGTGATGGTCTCCGCCGTACCCTCGGTGCCCAGGCCGGACAGGCCCCAGGCCGGGCGCGGAGCCATGAGGTGCAGCGACAGCGGCGAGACCCCGTTGACCTTGACGCCGCCTGCCCGGATGCGGCCGGCCACCGCGAGCGCCGCGGGCTCGTCGGTCCCGACGACGTAGGCCTCCAGCCCGTACGGCGTCGCGTTCGCCAGCGCCACTGCCTCGTCGATGTCCGCGTAGGGGTGCACCGTCGCGACCGGTCCGAAGACCTCGTGCAGCGAGTCCTCCGACCGAACGCCGGTGACCAGCGTGGGGGGCAAGAAGTTCCCGGCCAGGGCGGGCAAGGGGGTGGCGGACAGCGCCTTGCCACCGAGCCCCACGAGCGCGTCGAGGCGCGAGCGCAGATGAGCCAGGTGGCCGCTGTGAACGATCGGACCCATGGCGCTGTGCGGGTCGAGGGAGTGACCGAGCTGCACCTCGGCCAGCTGGCCGAGCACCCGGTCGAGCAGGTCCTCCTCCAGCCCAGCCGGGACGAGCAGCCGACCGAGCGACCGGCACCACTGCCCGTTCAGCGTCGTCATCAGCCCCACCACTGCCGCGGCGGCCTGGTCGAGGTCGGCGTCGGGCAGCACGAGCAGCGGGTTGTGGCCACCGAGCTCGAGCTGGGTGGGCCGTAGGGTGTCCACGGAGGCAGCGGCGATGGCTCGGCCCCCGGCGAGACCGCCGGTGAAGGAGACTGCCCGCACCCGTGGGTCAGCGACCAGACGTGAGCCGGCGCCGACGTCGCCGTGCACGAGCTGGAACACACCAGCCGGAAGGCCGATCTCCTCCGCTGCATCGGCGAGCGCACCGGAGCCGTGCGGTGCGAACTCCGACGGCTTGAGGATCGTCGGGCAGCCGGCGCCGAGGGCGGACGCGACCTTGTGCGCCGCCATGGGGGCCGGAGCGTTCCACGGCACCAGGCACAGGGCGGGCCCGAGGGGCAGCCGGCGCACGGCGACGTCCCCGGAGGGACCGTCGAAGGTCCGCTCGAGCAGGCCTGCCCTCAGCTGCTCCGCGACGAGGCGGAAGGCGGCGTGCACGATGAACGACAGCATGGAGGTCTGGGCGATCGGGGCACCGGTCGTCAACGACTCGCGTCGGGAGACCTCCTCGCACCGTGGTGCGAGCGCGTCGGCGTACCTGTCCAACCAGTCGGCGCGCTCCCCTGCGGGCAGCGCGGACCAGGAACCGTCCTCGTGCACCCGCGCAGCGGCGGCCACGGCCCGGTCCAGGGTCGCGTCGTCGGTGGCGAGCATCGGCTGCGACCGCTCGCCGGTGTTGGGGTCCTCGAGCCAGGTGCCGAGGTCCACGGTGGGGGCAGACTGCTCCCCGTCGACGAGGTCGGCCAGCGGGGGCAGGGTCACGCGGAGGCTCCTTGCAGTCGGAGGTCGAGGCTGTCGACCAGCAGGGCGATGGTGTCGCGGTCGACCGAGCCGGGGCCGAGGTCGAGCCGGGAGACGCCGCTCTTGAGCGCGGTGAGGAGGTTGGCCTGCCCGAGACCGGCTGCCCCGGAGACGCGGACAGCCAGGTGAACGGGCCGGACGGACAGGACGGCCTCGCGACATCCCTCCCGGACCTGCACGGGGGTGGCGGTGCCGTCGTCCACGAGCACGATCTCGTCGGGACCGAGGACCGCGAGCTGGGCGATGGCCTCGGCGAGCACGACCGGCTTCACGGTGAACGCGCCCTCAACCACCACACGAGGGCGGCGCTGCACCTCACTCGAGCCCTGAAGAGCGGCAAGCGCAGCCCCGAGAGAACCGGAGTCTCCCGCCACAACCGTGAGATCCGAGCTGTCGGGATGGACCAGGGCCACCTCGTTGGGCAGCTGGTCGGCGAACTGACCCCAGGTGCGCGAGTGGTAGAGCAACGGTGACGTCGTGCGCGGGGTGTCCGCAGCGAGGACCTCACCGACGAAGATCGTGTGATCTCCCCCGTCGTACGCGTGGACGACGCGGCAGTCGAGCCAGCCGAGCGCACTCGCGAGCAGTGGAGCACCGGTCTCGGCGGTGACCCAGTCGTTGCCCTCGAAGCGGTCGACACCCGCCTCATAGCGCGCGAAGGCCATCCCCAGACCGGCGTGGTCCTTGCCGAGGATCGTGACGCCGAACAGCCCGGCATCCCGGACGAGATCATGGGCAAAAGCACTGCGGGCCAGGCAGACCGAGACGAGAGGCGGGTCGAGGCTCACGCTGCTGAAGGAGCTCGCGGTGACGCCGTACGGCGCTCCCTGGTGCAGCGTCGTGACGAGCGTGACCCCGGTCGGCCACTGGCCCAGGGCGGCACGGAAGGTGGCAGCGTCGACGGCAGGGATGGGGGCCTCCTCGAAAGATCAGCAAGACGCACTCTAGGGCAACTGTCCCTTCCAACGGAACACTGTTCCAGATACAGTCCGGTCATGGCACTCACCGCAGAACGGCTCATCGAGGACCTGACGGACGCCGAGCGCGCCCGCGCTGCCGTGGTGGAGGAGGTGCTCCCGACCATCCGTGACCTGGCCGCCGAGGCCGACGCCGCCGGGGAGTTCCCCGAGGCGCACGTACGCCTGTTCCGTGAGTCGGGCCTGCTCGGTCTGGTCGTGCCCGAGGAGTACGGCGGCATGGGCGGCGGGCTGCGCGACCTGACCGCGACGACGTACGCCCTCGGGACGGTCTGCGGCTCCACGGCGCTGTCGTACTTCTTCCACTGCTCCTCGAGCAGTCGCGGACTGCTGCCGCTGGCGGCTATCGAGGCCGGTCTGTACACCGACGAGGAGGTTCCGGTCGTCCGCGCCTTCGCCGAGAAGGTGCTGCACGGGCTCGGCCGGGACCGGCTGTGGATCGGCAACTTCGCCAGCGAAGCCGTCAAGGCCAGCAACGCCAACGTCCTCATCCAGACCACGGCCAAGCGGGTCGAAGGCGGCTGGCAGCTGTTCGGGGAGAAGTCGTTCGGCTGCCTCACCGGCACCGCCGACTACTACCTCGTGACCGCCCGACGCGAGGATCTGGAGGGCATGGAGTCGCTGTGCCTGTTCCTCGTCGACCGCACCAAGGACGGCGTCCGCAACCGCGCGGTCTGGAACGGGCTGGGCATGCGCGCGTCGGCCAACCACGGCATCGTGCTCGACGGGGCGTTCGTCCCCGACGACCTGGCCCTCGCGATCCCGGGCGGCTTCAGCCGGGCAACCCAGGTCAGCCGCGGTTCGTGGGTCGGCAACCAGGTGGCCATCGCCGCCATCTACGCCGGCGTCGCGCGAGGCGCCTACGAGTACGCCCTCGACCGCTCCATGACGTTGACCTTCGCCGACACCGGCGAGGCCCTCGCCACCAGCCCGATGCACCAGGTGTTCATCGGGGAGGCCGAGCAGAAGCTGGAAAGCGCCCACCTGTGGCTGCGCCGCCAGCTCCTGCTCGAGAGCAGCGACCCGCCGGTCCAGCCCAAAGCCGAGGTCGTGAAGACCTGGCGGCTCTCGAAGGGGTCGATCTGCGACGACTCGTTCGCGACCGTCATGGCGTCCTTCCAGATGTGCGGCACCTCCACCGCGGTCATGGACGGGCCACTCGGTCGGGCGATGCGCGACGCTGCCATGGGCCTGGTCCAGGCCTTCCCCTCGACCCGCGGCCGCCTCGACACCGCCAAGACCGTCGTCGAGGGCCGGGGGTACGCCGGGCTCGCGACGCTCGACAAGTCGTAGTGCGGGCACCGGGGGGTGTGCTGCCCGCCTTCGACCCCGAGGACCCAGGAGCCAACGTCGCCGCGTTCGGCAAGCTCTGGGGCAGCTTCGCCGACCCGGTGGTCGGTGTGTTCCACGGCACGATGTACGCCTCCCTGCCGGGGCAGCGCCTGCGTCCGCTGTTCGGGTACGCCGGCACCGGCGTCACGGTCTGCCGGCTGCTCGACAACGGCCACGTGCAGATGCGCGGCAAGGAGACCGGCTACTTCACCGACCTCGCCACAGGTGCGGTCATCGACCACTGGGACAACCCGTTCACCGGCCGGCGCGTCGAGGTCTACCCGTTCCTCAACGACCGCATCGGCGGAGAGCTCACGCTCGAGATGCCACGCCTGACCGTCGGTGATGCCACCGATGAAGCGCTCATGAACGAAGGCTCCGCGCCCGCCCCCGACGCCGCCGGCACCGTCCCGTTCGTCCTGCCCTGGCAGCTGTACGGCGACGAGGTGCTGCTCGAGTGGGACTACGCCCACTGCTACCCCAACCCGGTCGACCCGGTGCGCTGGCCGACCGCCTCGACGGGTCCGGTGATCAACCCGTCCGAGCACTTCACGCTCTACGCCTCACTCGCGGAGCTGTCGGACAGCAGCGCGCCGTCCGCGCACTTCCGTGCGGGCTTCTCACGCCTGTCCCCGTGGTGGCCGTGGATGCGCATGGGTACCGGCGCCGACGGTCTGCTGTTCGGGCGGTTGTTCAGCCGCACCTGCCGGCGCGGGCTGGACGACGTACCTGCCCCGCTGCTGGAGCGGATCCTGCGCGACTGCCCGGACCACCTCGAGGCCCCCACCGACTGGGACCTCGGACCGATCCTGTCGAGCTGGGAGGCGTTCGCCCGCGACGTCCCCCCGGAGGTCGCCCCGTGATCACCTACTGGGGCGTGACACTCGCCGCGGGTGTCCAGCGCAAGAACATGCGCGCCTTCTACGCCGCGTGCTTCCTCGGTCTGGCCGCGTTCACGTTCATCGCCGCCGCGCAGAGCACGCTGCTCGAGCTGATCGGCGTCCCCGAGGGGGAGAAGGGCAGCGCCAGCGGGCACATCGGCGTCGCCGGTGAGATCGTCATCCTGCTCACCGTCGGCTTCTTCGGTTCGTTGTCCGACCGCATCGGCCGCCGCCCGGTCTTCGCCGGAGGCTTCTTGCTGGTCGCGCTCGGCCTGGTGCTGGCGCCCTTCGCCGGGTCGGTCCTCGAGCTCGGGCTCTTCCGGGTCGTGTTCGCCCTGGGCGCCGCGGCAACAGCGGGAATGATCTCGACGGTCGTGAGCGACTTCTCCGCGCCCGAGTCCCGTGGTCGCGCCGCCGGCCTGCTCGGGGTGATGAACGGCCTCGGTGCTGTCCTCACCGTCTTCGGACTGGTGTCGCTGCCCAAGGCGTTCGAGTCGGCGGGGCTGTCGGAGGTCGACGCCGCCAGGGCCGCCTATGCCGTCGTGGCGCTGATGTGCGTGGGGCTGGCTGGATGGCTGTGGCGCGACCTGCCTGCGCGCAACGTGGCGGACCGCGAGGTCGCCCCTGCGCTCCCGGTGCTCCTTCGACAGGGGCTGAGTGCCGGGCGGGACCCAGGGATCTCGCTGGCGTACGCCGCAGCCTTCCTCTCACGCGGCAACCTGGCGGTCGTCGGGACGTTCTTCACGCTGTGGTTGCAGGACTTCGGCACCAACGAGCGCGGCCTCACCTCCAACCAGGCGCTGGCGAAGGCCGGCGCGGTCATCGGGATCGCGCAGACCTGCGCGCTGCTGTCTGCGCCACTCATCGGCAAGCTCACCGACCGCATCCCACGGGTGGACGCGCTGCTCATCACCTGCGGGATCTCGGCCGTCGGCTACACCTCGACGCTGCTGATCAGTGACCCGCTCGGTGCCGGGATGTACGCGTGCGCCGTGCTCATCGGTGTCGGCGAGGTCGGAGGGGTCATCGCCAGCACCGTGCTCATCGGCCAGCAGGCGGCGCCGGCCATTCGCGGGTCGGTCGTCGGCGTGTTCACCGCGTTCGGCGCCCTCGGCATCTTGACGGCGCTCGAGGTCGGTGGCCAGCTGTACGACCTCTGGCGTCCCGCCGCACCCTTCGCCCTGTTCGGCTTCGCGAGCGTGGCGGTGCTCGGGTACGGGCTGCTGGTGCGCGGCCGGGTGGTCATCCCTGTGGAGCCAACGACCCTTGTCCTCCCCGTTTCACCCCAGAGCTGATCGTGCGCCACCTCGTCATCCTCCTCGGCGCTACCGGTACGACGATCGCGTAGCTGCTGCCTCTGGGTGGCGGTGACGACGGCCGGACGCCTCGCCGGCGAACTCATCGCGGCCGCGGCCGCGGCTGTGGGGTTCGGGGCTCGGACCACGAGGCACCGACTCCAAAACGGCGTCGTCCCAGGCGACCTCGGCGGCTTTCTGTACGACAAGGCGGAGCTCCTGGACGAGGGCTCGCCGACTCGGGTACCCACCTGTTCCTCCGATGCTCTTGAGAGTGGGCGGCGGACGCAGATTGGCTGCCCCATCGACGATTTTTCTTGGATTTTGTCGACCAGCAGGCTTGCCGACGCGCCGTTCCTGAGTAGAATCGAATGCGTGAACGAAGCCGTCTCGGTCGATGAACTGGCGAGTTGGGTGACCCAGCTGGCCAGTCTCGAGCGCGGCGTGTCGAACGCCGAACGAGTCAGCCGCCTGCGCGTCCTGGAGCAGATCGGGTGCGCGGTCGCCGCGGCTCAGGCCCGGGACGCGGTCGACCTCGACCGGTCCCGCAGGGCAGAGCGGGCGGCCGCCGGTGTGCCACTGGCGCGGCAGGGTGAGGGCGTGGCCGCCGAGGTCGCACTCGCACGTCGGGTGTCACCGCACCGTGCGGCAAGGTTGCTCGGCCTCGCGGGGATCCTCGACCGGGAGCTGCCGCACACCTTCGCCCTTATGCAGGCCGGGGAGCTGACCGAGTGGCGTGCCACCCTGGTGGTCCGCGAGACCGCTTGCCTGGCGCTTGCCGACCGGCAGACCGTGGACAGGCGGCTGTGCGGAGGAGACACCCCTGCCGTGCTGGGACTGGGCGACCGACAGGTCGAGACCGCTGCACGACGCCTCGCGGTCGAGCTCGATGTCGCCGCCGTCGCCGAGCGCGCAGCGAAAGCACCCGCACAGCGCCGCGTCTCGATGCGCCCGGCACCCGACACGATGGCGTACGTGACCGCCCTGCTCCCCGTCGCCGACGCGGTGAGCCTCTACGCCTCGCTGCGCGCCGCAGCGACGAGCGCCGTCTCTGACGGCGACCCGCGGGGGTTGGGTCAGGTCATGGCCGACACGCTCGTCGCGAGGTGCACCGGCCGCGACCCGCACGAGCGACCCTGCGACCTTGCACTGCAGGTCGTGCTGACCGACGCGACGTTGCTCGGACACGACAACACGCCCGGCCACCTGCCCGGAGTGGGGCCGGTGCCCGCGCCCTGGGTCCGACAGCTCGTTCACGACGCCAGCGTCGATGCCAAGACCCGGGTGTTCGTCCGACAGCTCTACGCCGGTCCCCATGGTGGCCTCGTCGCGCTGGCCTCCCGAGCCCGATGCGCCCCCGAAGGCCTTGCCTCGCTGGTTCGGCTGCGCGACGACGCCTGCCGCACTCCCTGGTGCGACGCCCCGATCCGACAGGTCGACCACATCCAACCCTGGGCCGATGACGGCCCGACCACTGCCGACAACCTGCAGGGCCTGTGCGAGCGCTGCAACCACGCTCGTCAGGCCCCGGGATGGCAGGGCCGATCCCAACCCGGGCGTGACCGCCACACGGTCACGCTCACCACCCCTACGGGCCACAGCTATGCAGCGACAGCCCCGCCCATGCCCGCAGCCCCGCGGACGTCCGTGCTCGAAGAAGCGGCCAGCAAGCTTCTGCAGGCTGCCTAACCCTCCGGGCCGTTGCACGCGAGAGCACGATGCTCCCGAGACGTGCCGCAGCATGAGTGCCCATCGCACGCTCGCCGAGCGCCAGTCTCATCGACTCGTCCGGGTCCAGGCGGCCGGCTGCGGCGAACACGCTTGCTGGAACCGTCAGGAGGTCAGTCCGTCGAGAAGAGCGTGTGCCTCGAGCATGCGGTCGGGCGCGACCTGACGGACGGCTCGTGTCAGGTCCGTACGGGTCAGATGGCACGACACAAGCGTTCGGTTCTGCCCGGCGAGCCAGGCTCGCAGTGCGTCCGTCTCCGACTCCGATACGACCAGTTTCGCCAGCGCCGAGGTATCGAGGAAAGCGACGATCAGTAGCGCTGCTCGTCACGGCCGGCCGCGACCGCGGCGCTCACGCTCGGTCCCGGCGTCGGAGCGGGTAGGTCGATCAGGGCGCGCCGAGCTGGGCGTGCACGCCCCGAGGCGACCAGCCGCTGACGTTGCGAAGCGCCGAGAGGGATCAGTTGTGCAACGGGCCACGACCGCCGACGCGTTCTGCTTGAGCGCGCGCACACCCACCTCAGCCATGTGCTCCCTCGTAGAACTTCGATGAGCTCACCGCCACGACTCAGGTGGCGCCGGCCCAGTGCATCAGAACAGTCCTCTCGCTCACGACGTCGGCGTATTTGTGGTCGAGGTCGAACAAGGCCTGCTCGTGCGGACGGGCGTCACGGTCCCCGCAGGCCTCGCGGACGACGACCGGGACGAAGTCGTGCTGCAGCGCGTCCAGACCGGAGGCGCGCACGCAGCCGCTCGTCGAGAAGCCGCACAGCACCACCGTGTCGACACCGAGGGCTCGCAGGTCCTCCGCGAGGGTGGTGCCGAAGAACGCGCTGGCGTGGTCCTTCACCACGACGGACTCGTCCTCACGCGGACCGAGCCCGTCGGGGAAGTCACCCAGCTCCGTGGCGAAGACCGACAGCGACGGCACCTTGCGGTGGAACACGAGTCCCGCCGAGGCGTCGAAGCGCACGCGCGTCCAGAGCACCGGGACGCCGCTGTCGCGTGCGCCCGCCACCAACCGGCCCACCGACGACGCGGCCTGCTCCACTCCGGCGTACAGCGGGGAGCTCGGGTCGAGGTAGGCCCTGCAGACGTCCACGACCACCAGCGCGGAGCGACTGCCGAAGCCGAGCCGGCCGCCGAAGCCGGCACCGGCGTAGTCCGCCGCCAGGTCGCCTTCCTGATCCATCAGGCTCTCTCCTTCGCACGCCTCGGGAGCGTTGACGACGCTCACCCGAGGTAGGTACGCTCACCGTAACATCGTTCCGCTAGTCGGAACAGCACTCGGCCGGAGGAGGCGAACGTCGTGACGGGTCCGCTCGCCGGAGTCCGGGTCGTCGACTGCTCCACGGTCCTCGCCGGACCCCTCGCCTGCCAGTTCCTCGGGGACTTCGGCGCCGATGTCCTCAAGGTCGAGCACCCGCGTGCCGGAGACGCGCTGCGCAGCCACGGCGCGTCCAAGGACGGCGTCGGGCTGTGGTGGACGATGGTCGGGCGCAACAAGCGCACCCTCGGTCTGGACCTGCACGACGGGACCGAGGTGTTCCTGCGGCTGATCGCCGACGCCGACGTCCTGGTCGAGAACTTCCGCCCAGGCACGCTCGAGCGCTGGGGACTGGGACCGGACCTCCTCCGCGAGGTCAACCCCGGCCTGGTGATCGTCCGCGTCACGGGCTTCGGGCAGGACGGTCCCTACGCGCAACGCCCCGGCTTCGGCACGCTGGCAGAGGCGATGAGCGGTTTCGCCGCCATCACCGGTGAGCCCGACGGACCGCCGACCCTGCCCCCGTTCGGCCTCGCCGACTCCATCGCCGGACTGACCGGCGCCCTGAGCGCCCTCATGGGGCTCTACCACCGCGACGCCAAGGGCGGAACCGGACAGGTCATCGACCTCGCCATCCTCGAGCCCCTGATCACCGTGCTCGGCCAACAGGCCACGGCCTACCAGCAGACCGGTGTGGCGCAGGGCCGCGAAGGCAACCGCAGCCGGAACAACGCCCCCCGCAACGCCTACCGGACCAAGGACGGCTCGTGGGTCGCGGTGAGCGCCAGCGCCACGCGCGTCGCCGAACGGGTGATGCACCTCGTGGGCCGGCCGGAGCTGGTCGACACCGACTGGTTCGCCAGCGGCGTACGCCGGGCCGAGCACCCCGAGGTCGACGAGGCCGTGGCCGACTGGATCGCCGAGCGCACCCGCGACGAGGTCATCGACGCCTTCACGACGGCCGAGGCGGCCATCGCCCCGGTGTACGACATCGCCGACCTGCTCGCCGACGAGCACGTGCAGGCGCGCGAGGTGTTCGTCGACGTGCCCCACCCGGTCCTCGGACCGGTCACCCAGCAGAACGTGCTGTTCCGCATGTCCGAGACACCCGGCGAGATCCGGCATGCCGGCCGCGCTCTCGGCGAGGACACCGACGAGGTGCTGCGCGAGCTCGGCTACACCGCCGCGCAGGTCACGCAGCTGAGGGAGAGTGGCACCGTTGGCTAGCACCGAGCCGCCGCGCGACGCCCTGCTGGCCGCTGTCCAGGGTGGGGTGCACGTCTACGACCTCGCCCGGCCGATGCAGACCGGCATGCCCCAGTCGCCGAACCACCCGGAGTACCGGCACTCCCTCCCCCGGCGCCACGGTGACATGGTGCGCGCCGACGGCGGCAGCGCGGCGAACGACCTGCTCGTCCTCGGTACGCACGTCGGCACCCACGTCGACGCCCTGTGCCACGTCTCGCACGAGGGCCTGCTGCACGGCGGGTACGACGCAACGGCCGCGCAGGTGGGCGGGCGCTTCTCCGTGCACGGAGCCGAGACCATCCCGCCGACGCTCGCCCGTGGCGTCCTGCTCGACGTCGCTGCTGCGCTCGGGCACGAGCGCCTCGACGGCGGCTACGAGATCACCGCGTCCGACCTGCGCGCCACCGCAGAGCTGCAGGCCACGCCGGTCCGCCGGGGCGACGTCGTGCTCGTGCGCAGCGGGTGGGGGCAGCACTGGGACGACCGGACCGCCTACCTCGGCCACGACAGCGGCGTCCCCGGCGTCAGCGAGGAAGGGGCGAAGTACCTCGCCTCCCTCGAGCCGTCCTTCGTCGGCGCGGACACGATCGCCTTCGAGCAGCTCAAGCCCGGAGCCGGCCACGCGGCTCTGCCTGCGCACCGCGTCCTGCTCGTCGAGCACGGCATCTGGATCCTGGAGACCCTGCAGCTCGAGGAGCTCGCGGCGGCGCAGGTCCACGAGTTCACCTTCGTCCTCGCGCCGCTCCCGCTCGTCGGTGCCACCGGCTCGCCTGTCCGTCCGCTCGCGGTGGTCTCGCGTGGCTGAGCAGACCCTGCTCCAGCAGCTCGCGGCGTGCGCCGCCAAGACGTCGTACGACGTCCTGCCTGCCGACATCCAGGCGTCTGCGCCCCAACGCGTCCTGGACATCGTGGGCCTGGCTCTCGCCGCGCTCGACATGGACACCTCGCAGGCGGCGCGCGCGTGGTCGCAGGACCAGGGCTGCACCGGCCCCGCCACCGTCCTCGGCGGCGGCACCGCCCCGGCGGCGCAGGCCGCTTTCGTCAACGGCGTGCTCGCGCACTCGCTGGACTACGACGACACGCACCTGCCGTCGGTCCTGCACCCGAGCGCCAGCGTCGTCCCGGCCGCCCTCGCCGCCGCGCAGGCCGGCAGGGCCTCGGGCGCCGCGCTGCTCGCCGCCGTCACCGTCGGCGTCGAGGTCTGCGTCCGGCTCGGCATGGCCGGTTACGACCGGGTGTCGGGCCAGTCGACGTTCTTCGAGCGCGGACAGCACGCGACCAGCATCTGCGGAGCGGTTGGCGCTGCAGCCGCGGCTGCGATGCTGCTCGGACTCGAGGAGCACCAGATCGCCGATGCGATGGGGCTGTCCGTCTCCATGGGGTCGGGCGTCCTCGAGGCCAACCGCAACGGTGGCAGCGTGAAGCGGATGCACTGCGGCTGGGCGGCCCACGCCGGGGTCATGGCTGCCGACCTCGCCGCCCGCGGCTTCACCGCGCCGCCGACCGTGCTGGAGGGCCGGTTCGGGTTCTTCCAGGCGTGGCTGTCCGGTGAGTTCGACGCCGACGAGATCACCCGCGACCTGGGGACGACGTGGGCCCTCGCGGGGATCCACTACAAGCCGTACCCCGCCAACCACTTCACGCACGCCAGCGTCGACGCCGCACTTCGGCTGCGCGACAAGGGAATCCGTCCCGAGCACGTCGCATCGGTCGAGATCGGCGTCGCGCCCTCCACGGTGCGCACGATCGGTGAGCCGATCGAGGCCAAGCGCCGCCCACCCTCGGGCTACACCGCGAAGTTCAGCGGTCCGTTCGTGTTCGCGGCGGCGCTGCACGGCGGAGGCGGCCTGGGCGTGGGGCTCGACGACTTCACCGACGAGCGCGCCGCCGACCCGTCGTACCTCTCCCTCATGGACCGTACGACGGTCGTCGCCTCGCAGGAGTGCGCAGCGCTCTACCCGATGGCGCTGCCCGCGGTCGTCACGGTCACGCTCCACGACGGCACTGTGCACGTGGAGAAGGTGCTGGACAACCGGGGCGGCCCGCGGCGCCCGTTGAGCCAGGACGAGCTCATGGGCAAGTTCCTCACCAACGCCACCCGCTTCCTCGACGAGCGGACCGCGCAGCAGGTGGCGCGCGACATCACCGACCTCGCCGCCCTCCCCCTCGCCACGACCGCCCTGGAGGCCCTCGCATGAGCACCCGCTACGACTCCGTCGTCACCGGCGGCACCCTGGTGATCCCTGGTGTGGGCGAGGTGAAGGGCGACCTCGGCATCCGCGGGGGGCGCATCGCGACGATCGACGACGACCTCTCGCGCGCCGACACCGATGTCCGCGTCGACGCCTCGGGCAAGGTCGTCCTGCCCGGCGCGGTCGACAGCCACTACCACCTGGGCATCTACCGCGACCTGGCCACCGACACCGAGAGCGAGACGACGTCCTCGCTGGTCGGTGGCGTCACGAGCGTCATCAGCTACTTCCGCACCGGGCAGCACTACCTGAACAAGACCGGGCCCTACCGGGAGATCTTCCCGGAGGTCCTGGAGACCGTCGCGGGTCACAGCAAGGTGGACTACGCCTTCCACCTCGCGCCGATGACCGCCGAGCAGGTCACCGAGATCCCCTGGCTCGTCGACGAGATGGGCATCACCAGCTTCAAGTACTACATGTTCTACAAGGGGTTCAACCTCGCGTCGTCGAGCAGCGACGCGAAGTCGTACACGATGAGCGACAACTACGACCTCGGTCACCTCATGGAGATCATGGAGGCCGTCGCCGCCGCCCAGGCCGACCGCCCGGGCAAGCGCCTGAGCGTCTCCCTGCACTGCGAGCAGGCCGAGCTCATGCGCGTGTTCATCGAGCGGGCCAAGGCCAACCCGGCGCTGTCCGGCCTCGCGGAGTACAGCGCCGGCCGCCCACCGCTGACCGAGCGCCTCGCGATCGAGGAGGCCGGCGTCCTCGCCGACGCCACCAAGGTCAACCTCAACCTGCTGCACCTGAGCAGCGCCGTCGCGATGGACACCGCCGTCGAGCTCGGCCGCCGCTACCCGCACATGAACATGAACCGCGAGGTCACGCTGCACCACCTCGCCCTGGACCACGAGTCCCTCGACGCCAAGGGCGGTCTCGGCGGCAAGGTCAACCCGCCCATCCGCACCCGCAGCGACAACGAGGCCCTCTGGAAGGCGCTCGAGCTCGGGCACGTCGGGACGGTCGCGTCGGACCACGCCTGCTGCATGGAGGCCGAGAAGGGCGGACCCGGCGCCACCGAGGTCTGGCCGGCGCAGCCTGGCTTCGGCGGCACCGCCCTGCTCTACCCGGTCATGCTCAGCGAGGGCGTGCACAAGCGCGGGCTGTCGCTGACCCGCATCGCGGAGGTCGTCAGCGCCCAGCCGGCCAAGACCTTCGGGCTCTACGGCCGCAAGGGCACGATCGCGGTCGGCGCCGACGCCGACGTCGCGATCGTGGACATGAACCTCGAGCAGGTCGTCACGACCGAGCTCTGCCAGTCGGCGCAGGACCACTGCCCGTTCGAGGGCGAGACGGTCAAGGGCTGGCCGGTCACCACCATGGTGCGCGGCAACCCGGTGTACGTCGACGGCAAGGTGTCGTCGGAGTTCACCGGCACCTACCTCAAGCGCGGCTGACCGGCGTGGAGAGCACCGGCTACGCCTTTGCGCTGCTCCTGCACGTCATGGTCCTCACCTACTGGCTGGGAGCGGACCTCGGCGTCTTCTACTCCAGCCGGTACGTCCTCAAGCCCGAGCTCGGCACGGAGGCACGCGCGACCGCCCTCAAGATCATGGCCTGGCTCGACGTGTCACCGCGATTGTGCCTGGTGCTGTTCCTGCCGAGCGGCGTCACGTTGATGGCGCTCGACGACTACGGCCGCGACACCTTCTACGGCTGGCCCCTCGTGGCGGTCTGGGTCGCCTCGGCGGTGTGGTTCAGCCTCGTCCTGGCCGACCACCTGCTGCACGACTCTCCCCTGCAGAAGCGGGTCAAGCAGCTCGACCTGGCTGCTCGCTTCGTGGTGATCGCCAGCCTGCTCGGCGCCTCGGGCTACACCCTGCTCGCCGACGAGCCGTTCGGCGTCACCACCAACCCGAAGTGGCTCGGGGCGAAGGTCGGCCTCTACGCCCTGGCGATCGCCGCCGGGGTCTGCATCCGGTTCCAGCTCAAGCCCTTCACCGGCGCCTTCCTCGCGCTCATGACGACGGGCAGCACCCCGGAGGTGGAGCGGGACCTGCGTCGCTCCATCGTCGGCAGTCAGCCCTACGTCGCCGCGATCTGGTTGTGCGTGGTGGGTGCCGCGCTGCTCGGGCTCTGGAAGCCCGGGGCCAACCTCTAGCCCGTCGGGAAGTCACCGGCGCGGGACAGCAGGCCGGGGACGGTCGTGCCGAGCTGCTCCCCCACCCACCTCGCGCCCTCGGACAGCAGCGCGAGGTCGAGGCCGGTCGTGACACCGCTGCGGTGCAGCAGGTAGACCAGGTCCTCTGTGGCGATGTTGCCCGTGGCGTTGGGCGCGAACGGGCACCCGCCGATGCCGCCCATCGAGGCGTCGAGCACGTCGAGCCCCTCGTCCACGGCCGCCACGGCGTTCGCATAACCGGTGTTGCGGGTGTTGTGGAAGTGCGCGCGCAACCGCACGTGGTCCGGCACCGCGGCCCGGACCGCCGCGACCAACGCCCGCACCTGCAGCGGGACGCCGACGCCGATGGTGTCGGCGAGGGCGATCTCGCCGACCCCGTCCACGGCGCACTGACGCGCCAGGTCGGCGACCCGCTCCACGGCAACCTCACCGGAGAAGGGGCAGCCGAAGGCCGCGGCCAGCGTCACGGCAACTGGTCGCCCCTCGGCCGAGACGAGCTTGGCCACCCGACCAGCCATCGCGACAGCCTCGTCGGTCGGCATCCCGCTGTTGCGCTGGGAGAAAGCGTCGGTGCTGACGACCACGACGTTGACCTCGTCCACGGCAGTGTCCAGGGCGCGCACCGCCCCGCGCTCGTTCAGCACCAGGCCCGAGGTCACGAGCCCCACGATGCCGGAGACCCCCGCGAGCACCGCCTCGGCGTCGGCCATCTGCGGCACGAGCCGCGGGTTCACGAACGACGCGAGCTCGACGCGCCGCGCCCCGGCAGCAACGCTTCGGCGTACCAGCTCGACCTTCTGGTCGGTGGACAGCAGAACCGGCTCGTTCTGCAGGCCGTCTCTCGGACCGACCTCGACGATCTCGACCACGGCCCGACCCTTCGCTCTTCCAGCGGAACGCTGTTCCACCTATGCTACGCCGGTGATCCGCCACCTGGTCCTCATGACGTTCCTCGACCCCGCCGACGCGCCCGAGGCCAAGACGCGGCTCGAGGCCCTGCCTGCGCAGATCCCTCAGATCGCCACGCTCGACGTCGGCCTGGACGTGGTGGGCAGTACGGTCAGCGCCCACCTCGGGCTGATCACGACGCACGCGGACCTCGAGGCCCTGCAGGCCTACCAGTCGCACCCGGTGCACGAGGAGTTCGGCACCTGGGTCCGCCCACGCCTGGCGGCGCGACACGTCTGCGACCTCGAGGTCTGACGTGCGTTCCGCTGAGCGGTACGACGGACTAGGGTCGGCCCCACCCTCTCCCGAAGGATGCCCATGACCGAGGCTGCGCCCGCCAGCGGACAGACCATCGCCGGCATCGAGCGGGCCCTGGATGCGCTCTCGCTGTTCGCCGAGTCGAGCTCGCCGAGCCTCGGCGTCACGGAGATCGCGCAGTCGCTGGGCCTGTCGAAGGCCGTCGTGCACCGCATCCTCGCGTCGTTTCGCGCCAAGGGGTTCGTCGAGCTCGACGAGACGACCCGCCGCTACTCCCTGGGCCCGCGCATCCTGTTCCTCGGCCTGACCTACCTGGACCGGATCGACATCGTCTCGGTCGCCCGCACCGCCATGGCCAACCTGTGCGCGCTGACCAACGAGACCGCAACGCTCTCGCTGCGCTCCGGCGGCACCCGGGTGTACGTCGACCAGGTGACCCCGAGCCGGGACGTGCGCATGTCGGTGGCACTCGGTCTGCCCTACCCGCTGCACGCCGGCGCGTCGTCGAAGGCCTTCCTGGCCTACCTGCCCGAGGCCGAGATCAACGCCTACCTCGACGGCCACGAACTCGCCGCCCTCACCGACAAGACCGTCATCGATCCCCGGCGACTTCGCAAGGAGCTCGCCCGCATCCGCGAGCTCGGCTACGCGCAGTCCTTCGGCGAGCGGATGGAGGGCGCCGGCGCGGTCGCGGCGCCGGTGTTCGGTCGCGACGGGCTCCCTGCTGGGGTGATCAGCGTGTGCGGTCCGATCGAGCGGTTCCGCGACGAGGCGGACAAGGCGGCAGCCCTGCTGCTCGAGCACACGCGGGACGCCTCGGAGCGACTCGGCCACCGCGCGTCCTGACTCTTCCTGCTGGCGGAACACTGTTCCATTTCCGCCGGTGGCGTGGGAGGATCAGTCTCACCCAGAGGAGCTCACCCAGAGGAGCTCACCCTGAGCACGGAGGACCCATGACCACCGAGGCACCCGCCCCCACCAGCGACCAGCTGACGGCTGACGGCTCGACCAGCTCACGCCGTACGCCTCGGTTCGAGGTGGGGCTGTTCGGTGGGCGCCTCGCCCTGGGAGTCGTGGCGCTGGGCCTGCTGGTCATCGGGTTCGGCTGGTACGGCATCTCCGGTGACGGCGCGCTCATCGACGGCCAGACCGACGTCCGGGCCCAGCTGCCGTACCTGATCTCCGGCGGCTTCCTCGGGCTCGGACTGGTCGTGCTCGGCGCCGCGCTGCTCGTCGCCCACACCACGCGCCTCGAGCGGGCCCGCTCCGAGGCGCTGCTCGAGGCCCGGCTCGACGCCCTCACCGCGGCCTTCGGTGGGGCGCACCTGGCAGCCGCACCGGACGGCTTCGTCGTCGCGGGGGCCGCGGCCTACCACCGCCCCGAGTGCCGGCTGGTCGACGGCCGGGTGGGTCAGGACTACGTCAGCGTGGACACCGCGGAGGACACCGGCTTGCGACCCTGCCGGATCTGCCTCGGCTGAGTCGCCACCACGATCGCGCCGAGGCCGAGCCGGTCGCGGCGACGGCGCTCCGCCCGGGCAAACGCCCGCGGGGACGCGCTGTCCCCCAGGGACCACCCGACGAGCGCGAGCAGGACCAGACCCACCAGCGCGCCCGCGGCCAGACCGCTCTGCGAGGCCCGGAACGGTGCGCGGGAGAGCACCGTCGGCGCTGCGGCCGGGACGACGGCTGAGGGTACGGCGGGAACGGGTGCGACGGCCGGGGGCACCTGAGCGGGGGCGGCCGGAACGGGCATCGGCGCGGCCACCGGGCCGGAGACCACCGGGCCGCTGGCGTAGCCGGGCTGGGGCGCCAGGACGGGCCCGGGCTGCTCGACCGGAGCGGGCGCAGCCTCGTCGGGGACCGCCGCGGTGACGGGCAGGGTGGCACGCAGCAGGCCCGTGACGGCCTTGGCCGAGGTGAAGGTCAGCTGGTAGGGCGTCGCGTCCGGGAAGGCCACCGTCGGATCGGGTCGCACCACGATGCCGTTGTTCGGCGCGCCGGCGAGCCAGGTCTTGGCCTGAGCCGTGAGGTCGAAGGCGAGGGTCTCGCCGACCGGGTCGAAGGTGCCGACCGGCGCAGCGGTGCAGTCCTCGGTCGGCTGCGTCGCGGGGTCGACGCCCTCACCGACGACGAACGGCGACGGCAGCGAGCAAGCCACGAGTGGCTTGCCGGTGCCGTCCTGACCTGCGCCCAGGGGCAGCACCAGGGTGAGGCCCAGGGCGGTGGTCCCCTCCGGCAGGTCGCCGAGCGCCAGGCGCAGGTAGGTGGCCTTGGCCGGCGGGGCATCGGGCCGGCCGTCGAACTGCACCGCCAGGCCCCCCGCCGGCACGTTCGAGGGCTCGCCGACCGGCTGCCCCGGCGGCACGATCCGGCGCCAGGACCACGCTGCGGCATCAACGGTCAGCGTCCGGGCGGTCTCGCCCGACGCGTCGGTGGGTCCGGCGTACGCGACGGCCGGCAGCGTCACGACGGGCAGCACGACGGACAGCACCACCGTGCACGAGAGAGCTCGACGCACCACGACCTCCTTGTTCCGCTGAAGGGTACTGCGTTCCAGTTCATCGGGGAAGGCTCAGGTCTGGCAGCCTGGGCGCGTGACGACGATCCTCCTGCTCGGTAGTGGCGAGCTCGGCCGGGAGGTCGCCCTCGAGGCGGCCCGGCTGGGCGTGACCGTCGTGGCGGCCGACCGGTACGACGACGCCCCGGCGATGCGCGTGACCGCGCACCGCCGGGTCCTGGACATGACCGACCCGGTCGCCCTGCGTGCGCTGGTCGAGGAGGTCCGGCCGGACCTGGTCGTCCCGGAGGTCGAGGCCCTCGCGACAGACGTCCTGCTCGCCCTGGAGGCCGACGGTGTGCGGGTGGTGCCGACCGCCCGCGCCACCCGGCTGACGATGGACCGTGAGGGCATCCGCCGTCTGGCGGCGGAGGAGCTGGGGCTGCCGACGTCCCCCTACCGGTTCGCGTCGTCGGAGCAGGAGTTCCTCGACGCGGTCGAGCAGATCGGCCGTCCCTGTGTCGTGAAGCCCGTGATGAGCAGCAGTGGCAAGGGCCAGTCGGTGGTGACCGCCGACAGCGACGCGGCGGTGGCGTGGGCCTATGCCAGGGAGCACGCACGGGTGCAGGGGCAGCCGGTCATCGTCGAGGGCTTCGTCGACTTCGCCTACGAGATCACGCTGCTGACTGTCCGGCACGTCGACGGCGTGACCGTCTGCCCGCCGGTCGGCCACGTGCAGGTCGACGGCGACTACCGCGAGTCCTGGCAGCCCCACCCGATGAGCGAGGTGGCCCTCGACCTGGCCTGCGCGATGGCGGTGCAGGTGGTGGACGCGCTCGGCGGCTTCGGCCTGTTCGGCGTCGAGCTGTTCGTGACCCCCTCCGACGAGGTGCTGTTCAGCGAGGTGTCGCCCCGCCCGCACGACACCGGCATGGTGACGATGGTCAGCCAGCCGACCAGCGAGTTCGCGCTGCACGTGCGAGCGATCCTCGGGCTCCCGGTGCGGCTCGACGACGTCACGGTGAGCACCCCCAGCGCCTCCGCGGTCGTCCTCGGCACGGACACCGGCGTCCCGTCGTACGGCGGCCTGGAGCGGGCGCTGGCCGTGCCGACGGCGCAGGTGCGGCTGTTCGGGAAGCCGACGTCGCACCCGGGTCGGCGGCTCGGCGTGGCGCTCGCGCAGGGCAGCACCCTCGACGAGGCCCGCGAGCGCGCACGCACCGCTGCGGCCGCCGTGACCGTCACCACTCAGCGGTAGCGGACCTCGATCGACGCGGGGTCGACTCCCGTGGCCCGCACGCTTGTCGTCTGGCCCGGGTCGAGGTCGAAGAAGGCGTCCGACCAGCAGTCCTGCGGTGTGGACACCTCGACGAGCAGCGTCAGCTCACGGGCCGTGAGCGACACCGTGGTGACGCCGTCCTCGACCGTCACCTCGTGCCGCGGGGGGACGGGCGTCCGCTCCAGCGCGACGTAGGGAGCCAGCAGCTGCCGGTTGCGCAGGCCCTCCCCCACGACCGTCAGGTAGGACCGACGGGGGTCACCGGGATCGTCCAGCACGGCCAGCCGCTGGCTGCTCAACGCCTCGGCCGCGACAAAAAGGCTGCGCTGCCAGCGGATCTCACCCTCGAACGCCCGGGACACGACGGTCAGGTCGCCTGCCCAGGCGACGTCCGTGGACAGCCACAACTCCCACCCGTCGGCGCTACGGGCGAACGACGCGAGCGTCGGGGCGAAGGCCCTCCGCACCGCGTGGTAGGCCGCCTTGCGGCGACCGTCGACATCGATGAGCGCCCAGCTCGTCGCCGGCCAGCAGTCGTTCAGCTGCCACACCAGCGAACCCCCGCACTCCGGCCAGCGTCGCCGGTAGTGCTCCGCACCGGCCTTGTCCCCCTCGGCCTGCATGAGCTGGCTGAGCTCGACCCAGTCACGCAGGTCCGTCGGCATCCCGACGGTCGAGGCGAGCAGCAGGTCATGTTTGTTCACCGGCCCGAGACGACCGGGTCGGCCGCGATGCGTCACGGCCGGGTGGCCCAGGACGAGGTCCGCCGGGTCGGTCCAGTGCACGAGGGTGTGCCACGACAGCGCGCCGCACAGGCCGTACTCGCTGGTGAACCCGCTGAGGTCCTCGGCGTAGCGGTCAGGCGACGCGACCGCCGCGAACTCCTGCGCCGCAGGCGATCCCGGTTCGACGTACCTGCCGTCGAGGGCCCAGGCGGCATTGTCCGCGGGGGCGTCAGGGAGTCCGTGCCACACCTGCCAGTAGTGCCGGTCTCCGCCGGTCGGGCTTGTCGGGATGTACGGCGTCGCGCCGTCCTCGTCGGCGACGACCTCCGCCAGCACGGTGTGGAACAGCTCGTGGGCCGGCGACGCGCTCGACCAGTCGAGGACGGACGCGAGCATCTCCACCTCGTTGTTGCCGCACCACAGCGCGAGTGAGGCGTGGTGGCGCAGGCGGCGCACGTGATGACGGGCTTCGGCGCGCACCAGCGCGACGTAGCCGGGGTCGGAGTCGTCGTAGTCGGCGCAGGCGAACATGAAGTCCTGCCACACCAGCAGACCCAGCCGGTCGCACTCGTCGTAGAAGTGGTCCGACTCGTAGACACCGCCGCCCCAGACGCGGATCATCGTCATGTGGGCGTCCTTGGCCGCCTCGAGCAGCGACGTCACGCGGGCCCGGTCCACCGCACCGAGAGCGGTGTCGGCCGGGACCCAGTTGGCGCCGCGCACGGGGTAGTCGTCGCCGTTGAGGACGAACCGGAACGTGGTGTCGTCGCGGACCAGGTCGATCGTCCGAGCACCGATGCGGTAGGTCACCTCGTCCTCCGCGGACGTCACCGTGAGGTCGTGCAGGACAGGGGTCTCGGGAGACCACAGCGCCAGCGGTCCGGGCTCGAGCAGGACCGGCTCACCGACCGCGACGCGGGCCGCGGCCTGGCCCAGACGGAGGTCGGCGACTCCGGCCGGGCCGACCAGGGTGACCTCCACGCGCAGCGGGTCGAGCGACCGCGTCACCACGCGGACGGACGAAGGCCCGTCGCCCTCGTCGAGCCGCACCGGCTGCCACGGGCCGAGAGTGGGTCGGCGGGGGGCGAAGTCCCAGCCGTAGCCGTACTGCGCCTTGCGCATCCGCCCCACCCCGTCGGCATGGTCCTGCGGACGGTGGAAGCAGATCGCGAGGACGCGGGCTCCGGAGGGGACCTCGACCTCGACCGGGAGGAACATGTTGCTGCTCCTGGCGACGACGGTGCCGTCGAGAAACAGTGTCGCGAACGTGTCGAGCCCCTCGCAGACCAGGCGACGCGGACCCGCCGCCTCCGGAAGCGCAAAGCGGTACCACCACTCGCGCTCCTCGACCCACGCGGCGTGCTCGGTGTTGCGCCCGTGGTCGAGGACGGGCAGCCGTCCCGCCGCCTGCAGCGTCCGGTGCAGGTCACCCGGGACGTCGACCTCGAGCCAGGAGGAGTCATCGAGGTCAGGCGCCGACAGGTCCGCGCCAGGTTCGGCGTCGCCCAAACGCGCACGGAGGAGGTCGGCGGGCATGCGGTCTCCGTCCTGGCGGCCTTGTCGGAGCCAACCTAGGACCTTCGCTCACGAGCAGCAGACCGGGCCGCTCCCACCGACGGGAACGGGCGCGGGGTCGGCCGAGAAGGTCGGGGAGTCGGCCAGCACGGTGTAGACCTCCCAGCGCTCCCCGCCCGGTCCGGTGACCCAGACCTTGTCCTGCGTGGCGTAGCAGCAGGTCGCGTTCTCCTCCACGTCCGTCAGCATCCCCTCAGCGGTGAGCCGGGTGATCTCCGTCTGGACGGCTTCGGGGGTCGCGACCTCCACGCCCAGGTGGTTGAGCGTTCCGCCCTGACCTGGGTTCTCCAGGAGCACGAGCTTGAGCGGAGGGGAGGCGACCGCGAAGTTCGCGTAACCGGGCCGGACCTTCGCCGGCGGGGTGCCGAACAGGCTGGTGTAGAAGGCGATCGCGCTGTCGAGGTCGTCCACGTTGAGGGCGAGCTGCACCCGTCCGGTGTCGGGGATGATGGTCATGGCCGAACCCTTTCTTCGATGAACGTCTAAGCCCTGACAGCCTGGCTGAAGGTTCGACGTTCGTCAAGACTTCATACGACGTACGTCGAATCGTGTGCCAGGATGGAGCCATGCCCAAAGCCCTTCCGTTGCTCGACACCAGCGCCCCCGTCTGCTGCGCCCCGATGGCCGCAGGGGTCCTGAACCCCGACGACGCACTCGCCATCGCCCTGCGGTTGAAGGCCCTCGCCGACCCCGTACGGGTGCAGCTGATGAGCATGCTGATGGCCGAACCGGAGCAGGGCGTGTGCACCTGTGACCTCGCTCCAGCGCTGGGGCTGACCGAGGCCACGGTGAGCCACCACCTTCGGCAGCTGCGCGAGGCAGGACTGGTCGAGGGGACGCGCAAGGGGACCAACGTCTGGTACCGACCGCAACCCGCGTCCCTGGACGCGCTGTGCCGCGTCCTCGACCCCGGGTGCTGCTGACGTGCTCGCCCGCAAGGCGTTCGCCGAGCTCCTGGGGAGCATGCTGCTCGCGGCCACGGTGGTCGGCTCCGGCATCGCGGCCCAGCGCCTGTCGCCCGACGACGTCGGGCTGCAGCTGCTGGAGAACGCAGTCATCACCGGGGCCGTGCTCGTCGCGCTGATCCTGGCTCTGTCGCCGGTGTCCGCCGCCTTCAACCCGCTGGTGACCCTGGCCGAGCGCTTCTTCGGGGCGCTGACCACCCGAGCCGCTGCGCTGCTCGTCGCCGCCCAGGTGCTCGGCTGCTGCCTGGGCACGGTCCTCGCGAACCTCATGTTCGAGCTCGACCCGGTCACCCTGAGCACCCACGAGCGCAGCAGCGGAGGCCTCTGGCTCGGCGAGGTCGTGGCCTCGTTCGGCCTGCTGCTCGTCATCTTCGCCCTCGTCCAGGCGCACCGGCTGGACCAGATCGCCTACGCCGTCGGGGCCTACATCACGGCTGCCTACTGGTTCACCAGCAGCACCAGCTTCGCCAACCCCGCCATCACCGTCGGTCGCATGCTCAGCGACACCTTCGCCGGCATCGCCCCCGGCAGCGTTCCCGTGTTCGTCCTCATGCAGGTCGTCGGGGGCGCTCTGGCGGTCGGCGCCGTCCTCGTCCTCTACCCCACCGTCGCCACGCGCGACGTCCGCGCCCTCGTGGAGAACCGATGACCACGGTGCTGTTCGCCTGCGTCCACAACGGGGGGCGCTCGCTGGCTGCCAAGGTGCTCCTGGAGCACTACGCCAAAGGCACGGTCGAGGTGCGCTCCGCCGGCTCCGAGCCCGGTCCGTCGCTGAACCCGGCTGTTGTCGAAGTGCTGCACGAGCGGGGCCTGTCGACCGACGGCGAGGCACCGAAGCTGCTGACGCCCGACGCCGTCGAGCACGCAGACCTGGTCATCACGATGGGCTGCGGCGAGACGTGCCCGGTGTTCCCCGGTACGACGTACGAGGACTGGGCCCTCGACGACCCCAAGGGCCAGGACCTCCCGACCGTGCGGCGCATCGTGGACGAGATCGACGTGCGGGTGCGCGACCTGCTGGAACGTCTGGCCGCCTCGTAGAAGGCCAGACAGGCGGTCTTCGTAGGCTCGTCTCATGACCTATGTCCCTGCCCCTGACCGCTACGACCGGATGACCTACCGCCGCTGCGGGCGCAGCGGCCTGGATCTTCCTCTGCTGTCGCTGGGCTTCTGGTGGAACTTCGGTGACGACCGCCCCCTGGAGACCCAGCGGGCGGTCATGCACCGCGCCTTCGACCTCGGCATCACGCACTTCGACCTGGCCAACAACTACGGCCCGCCGTACGGCTCGGCGGAGCTGAACGCCGGGCGGATCCTGCGCGAGGACTTCCGCGGCCTGCGCGACGAGCTGGTGATCAGCACCAAGGCCGGCTGGGACATGTGGAAGGGCCCGTACGGCGATCGCGGGTCGCGCAAGTACCTGCTGGCCAGCCTCGACCAGAGCCTCGCGCGCCTCGGGGTCGACTACGTCGACATCTACTACCACCACCGACCGGACACCACGACGCCGCTCGAGGAGTCGATGGGGGCGCTGCACACGGCGGTCCAGCAGGGCAAGGCGCTGTACGTCGGCATCTCCTCGTACGGCGACGCCCGGACGGCCGAGGCGGTGCGCATCCTGCGGGAGCTCGGGACGCCCCTGCTCATCCACCAGCCGTCGTACTCCATGCTCAACCGGTGGATCGAGGACGGGCTGCTGGACGTGCTCGGTCGCGAGGGCGTGGGCTGCATCGGCTTCACCGCGCTCGCGCAGGGCCTGCTGACCGACAAGTACCTCGACGGCGTGCCGGAGGACAGCCGGATGGCTCGCTACTCCAGCCTCGACGAGGGGCAGCTCACGGACGACAACGTCCGCCGGCTCCGGGGCCTCAACGAGATCGCCGTACGTCGTGGGCAGACCCTTGCGCAGATGGCGCTGGCGTGGGCGTTGCGTGACGAGCGCATGACGTCGCTGGTCATCGGGGCGAGCAGCGTCACGCAGCTCGAGCAGAACGTGGGCGCGCTCGACCGACTCGACTTCACCGACGCCGAGCTGACGGAGATCGACGCGTTCGCCGTCGAGGGCGACATCGACCTGTGGCGGTCGACCAGCCAGGGGTAGGCATGCCTCACCGGGCTGTCGCTGGCGCACGATCTCCGGCGTGCCTAGCCTGCGACCCATGACGACCCTCACCGACCGTCCGAACACCGCCCTGCTCGTCGTCGACGTCCAGAACGGCGTCGTCGCAGGGACCCACGACCGCGACGGCGTCGTCACCCGCATCGCCTCGCTCGTCGACCGGGCCCGTGCTGGCGGCATACCTGTCGTCTGGGTGCAGCACTGCAGCGACGAGCTGCCGCATGGCAGCGAGCAGTGGGCCTACGTTCCCGAGCTCCCCGCGACCGACGGCGAGCCCGTCGTGCACAAGAGGTACGGCGACTCCTTCGAGGACACCACCCTCGAGGCGGTGCTCGCCGAGCGGCAGATCGGGAGCCTGGTCGTGGCCGGAGCACAGACCGACGCCTGCATCCGCTCCACCCTCCACGGCGCCCTCGCCCGCGGCTACGACGCCACCTTGGTGAGCGACGCGCACACGACCGAGGACCTGAGCCAGTGGGGAGCGCCCGCCCCCGACCTGGTGATCGCTCACACGAACATGTACTGGAGCCACCAGACCGCGCCAGGCCGGACCGCCGGCACGGTCGCTGCCGCCGACGCGCTCCGCTGACGAGGACCCGACCGTGTGCCGCAGCATCAAGCCGCTCAACAACTTCATGCCACCCGCCACCGAGCACGAGGTGCACGAGGCAGCGCTGCAGTACGTCCGGAAGATCAGCGGTACGGCGAGACCGGCAGCCGTGAACACCGCCGCGTTCGACGCGGCAGTCACTGCCATCTCCCTGGCTTCGCGCCAGCTGCTCGACAGCCTTGTCACAGCCGCGCCGCCGAAGGACCGGGAGGTGGAGGCGGCGAAGGCCAAGGCGCGGTCAGCAGCCCGGTTCGGGTCCTGACCCTGGTTCGGCACCCGCGCGGCGGCGTCCGACCCGCAGTGCGAGCAGCGCCACGTCGTCCTCCGCGCCGAGCAGCACCTGCTCCAGGACGGCGTCGCACAGCTGCTGGACCGGCGCGCCAGCAAAGGCACCAGCGACGCGGGCGAGGTGGGCGATCCCGTCGTCGAGGTCCTGCCCACGACGCTCCACCAGGCCGTCGGTGAACAGGAGCACAGTGCTGCCCACCACGAGGTCGACCACCTGCTCGGTGCGCAGCGTGCGCGGGTCGACACCCAGGAGCAGGTCATGGCCTGAGTCAGCGAGGACCGTCACCTGACCGTCGGCCGTGATCAGAAGGGGAGGCGGATGGCCGGCGTTCGACCATCGCAGCCGCGCCCGTTCCTTCTCGCTCCGGCCTCCCTCGAGCCGAGCCACGACACAGGTCGCTGTCGTGTCCGACACGAGCGACTGCATGGCGGCGTCCACGTCGCACAGCACGTCGGCGGGGTCACCGGCCGTGTGCCAGGCCAGGGACCTGACCAGGCCACGCACCTGGCCCATGGCGGCTGCGGCAGCCGTGTCGTGACCGACGACGTCCCCGATGACCAGCACGGTGTCCTGTCCCTGGGCGAAGGCGTCGAACCAGTCACCGCCGACCTGGGCGATGTCGACCGCAGGCACGTAGCGGACCGCGATGTCCGCGTGCGGAAGGACCGGCGGCTCCGTCAGCAGGCTGCGCTGCAAGGTGGAGCTGGCCGCGCGCTCGCGCTCGATGAGCTTCCAGCGGTCGATGGCCTGCGCCGCCTGCGCCGCGAGCGCCTGGATCAGCTCGAGCCCTGCCTGCTCGATCGACACGGGCCTGTCCCACGTGCAGGTGAGCGCCCCCATGAGCCGATCACCCACCCACATCGGCAGGGCCGCGACCGCGCGCACACCGCTGTCATGAGCGACCCCGATGAGGTCGGGGAAGGCGTGCTCCCCCTCCACGATGTCCTCGACGACCACGACCTGACCCGTGCGCGCCGAGAGCGTGGTGGGCAGCCGGTCGTCCAGAGGGAGCCGGGCATAGGCCGCGGCGACGCGGTCGCTGAAGCCGCTCGAGACCGTGACGTCGACGTGCCGCCCGTCCTCGTCGACGAGGGCGACCGACAACCCGTCTGCGTGCACGGCTGCGAGCCCCTGGGACACCAGGACCTCGCTCACCTCGTTCACCGACGAGATCCCCGTGAGGCGCAGGGCCACCCGGGCCATCCCCGTCGCGCGCAGGGCCTCGAACCGCGCCTCGCGCAGCGCCACCTGCACCTGGTCGGCCTGCTCCGCCGCGATGCGCTCGTGCGCCTCCAGCAAGGCATGGGACAACTCGACCCGGGCCTGCAGGAGCGCGTCCGCCGTGAGCGCGGAGCGGACGACCGGCTGCCCCTCGAACAGGGGGAGGCCGAGCATGTCCAGGGCAGCCAGGCGGATCGCGAGCGCGACCGTCTCGAAGAGCTCGGCTGACTCGAGGGGGACGTCGACGCCGCAGAACATCACCACAGCGAACACCTCGCCGGTGGGCAGGCTCCCGCCGAAGCCGACGGTGGAGCGGATGCCATGGTCACGGACGAAGTCCTGCGCAGGGACGAGTGCACTTCCCGCTGCCTGCGCGACGTAGAAGATGCGGCACGTGCCGTCCGTGGACTTGAGCAGGACGTCCGGCTCACCGGAGGCGAGGGCGGCACCGTCGACACCCAGCTGCTGCAGGAGCGCGGCGATCATCGGCATGGAGGCGATCTGCTCGGCATCCACCAACGGCAGAACGCGGTGATCTCGCGATCGGAGACGGTCGTTCCACTCTGGCAGCGTCCCCGCCGTACCCAGCAACGCAAGGCAGGTCGTCTCGGGTGCCCAGTCCGGGCCGGCATGGGCGCGCAGGTAGTCCTGCTCCGGCGAGGGCAGTCGGTCGGCACGGGTGGTCCCGTAGAAGCGGACCAGAGCCGTCTGCGACCCGCCAGCGGACCAGAAGCGCGCCCAAAGCAGCTCGGACACCTGCTGGGCAAACGCCTCGACCGAGGAGCAGGTCAGGGCCAGTCCGCGTACGGCGGCCACCAGCCGCACCATGGCACCGACGTCGAACGCTGCGAGGTCTGCGGCGCGAGGTCCGTCCGGACCGGCCGAGGCGTCGGAGCGGGTCGTTGCCATGCGTCACCTTACGGGGGCGCGAACCGCGAGCACCAGAGTCGTGACGCGGGGGGCATGATGGGCGCGAAGGTCTGTCCCGACCCCGTGCACCTGGAGGGCCCGTGCCCCACATCGTCGACTTCGTGACCGTGTCCACCGAGGGCCTGACGGCTTCGCCCGTCGCCGAGGCGCTGGCCGGACTGCGCGCCAACGAGGCGCGGTACTACCGCAACAAGTACGACCACACGTTCACGGTCGAGCCTGCGGACGAGGCAGAGGACACCGTCGCGTACGTCGCGCGGGTACTGCAGGAGGAGCGCGACATCGTCATCTCGTCCCCGCCGCTCGAGGCCACGGCGTTCGAGGTCGGCGGCATGCGGATGGCCTACGTGTTCTACGCCTCCGGCCTCGCGATCAACGTGATGTACACGATCGCCGACGGGGGCAAGCGCGCCGTCGGCTTCAAGCTCTCCGACGGGATGGAGATCCCCGACGAGCTCGCGTCCTTCACGTTCGCCCGTCAGAAGTCGAAGCTGGCGGGCACGATCCGCGGCTCGTACTTCGTCATCAAACGCGAGCACTGAGGTGCCGGAGTTCACCTGGCGCCCGGCCAACGAGGCGGCGCCCGAAGACGTCGACGTGGTGTTCGACAACGGTGGCGCGCGCCGGTGCCGCTGCCAAGGGCTGAAGGTGCCGGGGTGGATCTGGCGCGACACCACCCAGGAGCAGCGGGACGCCGCGCAGCGGGAGCAGACCGCCTGCGGCACAGCAGGACCGACGTCCGGGCTGATCGGCTACGTCGACGGCGCGGCGGCGGGCTGGGTGGCGGTCGAACCGCGGGCGAACTACCCGAGGATCTGGAGCCGCAAGCAGCCCTGGATGCGGAGCGACCCCGAGCTCGACGGCGTCTGGTCGGTCACCTGCTTCGTCGTGCGCAAGGGCTTCCGCCGGGCGGGGCTGATGTACGAATTGGCCGCCGCCACCGTTGAGTACGGCGAGCAGGTCGGTGCCCGCGTCCTGGAGGGCTACCCCACTGAGCCGCCGCCCGGCAAGACCGTGATCTGGGACGAGGCCTCGGTCGGGCTGCTGCAGGTGTTCCTGGACGCGGGCTACGAGGTGGCCTCCTCACCCACCCTGCGCCGTCGGGTGGTGCGCCGCCATCTGGCCGGACCGACTCCCCCGCCTACACGTTGAAGCGGAAAGTCGCCTGCGTGAGATCGCGCAACGCTCTGACCTGCGAGAATTCGCGAAAAAGGGGCCTCTGACCTGCGGTTATGCGTTTTCCGGGGGTCCGCCGCTGACCGATGATTACCCCCTGTGGCCGATCTCTCACGGCCCACAGACGGCCCAGGATGTGTGAACGACGGTTCGCGGGCGCAGCCGGGCACCAGTATTCGGTCAGCGGTCGAGGACCCGATGCGCGTCGCCAACCAGGCGGTTCGCCCAGCCCAGCATGTCGCGCGCTTCCTTCTCGGTGGTGCTGATCACGCCGTAGTGGGCGTTGTCCTTGCGCTCCAGCAACCGCTTGAGGTCCTTGGCCATCTGCGGGCCGTGCGGCAGCACCGTGGCGACCAGTTGCTCGGCCTGTCGGTGGTCCTGCCCGCGAGACCGCTCACCCAGGGCGCTGCAGCAGGCCGCGTCGGCCGCAGCGATCCCGGCCAGGACGGACAAGGCAGCCGCGGGCGTCGACGGGAGTGCACGGAGTGACCCGCCCGCCTGCTCGGGGGGTCACACCCGCTCCTTCGCCACGGCCTCGAGAAGCATCTGATCGAGGGTGGCCGATCCTGCCAGGACCAGGCCGTCAGCCCGCCAGCTGTCCAGGATGGGGTCGGCCGCCTGCACGCGCCGCCGGAGCTTGCCGAGGTCTTCGTCGAGGACCTGCAGGTGGTTGCCGGTCGCGCGCTGGACGCGTTCCTGCAGCTCGACGACCTGGCCCTCCCACCGTTGCTGCCACCCCTGGGCAGCCCTAGCGCCGGACGGCGCGTTCGGCTGTACGAGAAGCAGGTCGATGTCGCTGCTGTCGTCGCCGTCAGCACGGGCGAACGACCCGAACAGCAGCGCAGTCCGGGGCGCGATCCGCCAGGAGCCGATGCTGTCGCGCATCAGGTCCAGCGCAGCGCCGCGCAGCCGGGTGAGGGCTTCGATCGCCGGCCAGGCGAGGTGGTCGCGGTTGGCGACGTACAGCACCGACGGACCCTGCGGAGTCGCAGTGACGATGCCCGCCGCTGCCAGTCGGGCCAAGACGGCACCCACTGCTGGATGGCTCGCGCCCGCGAGTGCCGCGACACGACGGCCGGACAGAGGCCTCGTGGTCCCGGCAAGCACCGTCAGGACCGGGGCGTCGATGGTCGCGATGATGGAGCGCAGAGGCAATCCGGCGTGCACGGCGGCTCCCTTCGCGCGGTAAGCAAACCTACCACTCGGAAGCTATACCTTCCACAAGACCGCCGAGGGCCGGACCCGGCAGGCGGCCGGCGGGCTTTCGGCGGCCGCTACGGCTGCTTTCTGTGACTGCAGAGCGACGGCCCAGGACCTTCCACTAGGCCTGTGACCCGCGGTTATCGGTCCGATTCAGACGTTGAAGCGGAACGTTGCTGCACGACTTTGGAGATGCCACGCGACCTGGGCCAAGGGGCGAGAGTGCCTGCACAGCAAGGGAAATCGCCGCGTGGCACCTGTCCGCCATTGACCGCAGTACCCCGTGGTTGGCCGAGCTGTGACGGCCCACAGACGGCCCATGATCCTGGTCCCAGGTCAGGCAGAGGCAGGAACAGCAAGATCGCCGTGAGCAGCCGCCTCGCGAGCGCTCACCTGACGGAAGAAGACCGAGGTGTTGGTCAACTCCTCGATCACCACCCACGACCAGAAGCCGGGGCGGCCGGCGACGGCCACTCCGCCGACCTTGAGGCCAGCAGCCTTCCGGGGCAGAGGCGCCAGGTTGCGGTCGTCGTCGTCGACCATGTTGAGGTCGGCATCGATGTCGATCTGGATCACGGAACGCCTCCTCTCAGCTCGGGTCCTGCTCGTAGAACGAGTTGATCTCAAGAGTGTAGGCGGCGCTGACGAACCGGTCGACGAGTTCCTCAGCGCTTCCAGCCGTGTTCTGGTCGCCTCCGTAGCTCACGTCGTACACGAGCCCGTGAGTCGCGTCGTAGTGGGGCACCCTGCCGGACGGGACGAGACCCAGGCCCTGACCAAGCAGCTCACCGGCGAAGAACAGCGCGACTCGTCGCGCCTTGCGTGTCTTCTCCGACAGCAAGCGCTCCGTCGGCCACAGGTCCGAGACGAGCCACAGCGATAGGCCGTAGTAGCCGAACACTTCGAAGTTGTAGGCAACGTCCGCGATCAGTACGGCGCGATCGAAGGCGTGCCCGCCGGGGACGCCGTCGAAGAGCGCCCGGACCAAGACCGCGTCTGCCGGCGGCCGTGGGTGGTCACGGATGAGCCGTTGTCGCAGCATCGCTTACCGCTCGCTGCCGAAGCCCTGCGACAGCACCGAGTCGATATACGCGGGCGACGATCCGTTCGTGGGCCCGTTCTCGAGCATGCCGAAGAACTTCGGAGGCCAGGTTCCCTTCGGCTTGTCCTCCACCAGTCGGCGCGCCTCCGCGAGCAGCGTCTCGACCTGATCGTCGGGCAAGCCCTCGATCAGGTGCATCAGCTCGTCGCGCTGCCCGGTCACGAGGTCGATGTTAGGCGAAAGGGCCGACGTCCCTGGAGGGATTGCCCTCACGCCACGCCCGAAGCAGACGCGCCGAAACCGGCCGACAGTCAACTCGGGCATCATCAGCGATGTGGTGAAGATGGACGGTAACTGGCCCTTCACGGGGAGCGTGGTCTGGCTGACGCCCGAGCAGGGCGGGCGGTCCGCCGGGCCACCTACCCCGTCCATCGAGATGGACTACGCCCACACTGCGTACGTTCCGCCACAGACAGTGGACAGCGGGCTTGCCTCCTTCGCGCTCCGAAACTTCGAGGCCGGAGCCTGGAACTCCCCCGCAGAAGGGCGCTGGCTCATCGTCGCGAACGCGGGCGACCAGCTCGTAAGACCCGGGAGCGTGGTCGTGTGCACCGAAGGACCGCGTGTCGTGGCCTACTTCCACGTGAGCGCGTCCTCGACGACGCGGGCTAACGCGGCCGGCGGCCGATCCGCCTGCGACCGAGCGGAAGGCGCGCCTCGTCACCGCCAGGTGAAGCGCTCACTCGCCCTTCGGCAAGGTCCCGAAGCCGCTCACTCTGGATCGAGTCCGATCGGACGCGACCTACTCCCGGGTGGCGGCTGAACTGATCAGGGGCACCGATCAGATCCAAGGCGCGCCTCGCAGCCCTCATCGCCTCCTCTCGATCACCGAGGCCCACTGCTACCTCGGCAGCGCACGCGTGCCAGCGGAACAGAAGGTGGTTCATGCCCAGGTCCTTCACCGGCCTCAGCAGGAGCGCGTCAGCAGCTGCCTCGAATCGGCGCTGGCGAACCATGACCTCAGCGAGGGACACGTGCATCGCCTGACTCGTCCCGTTGACGGATCGTCCGTCCAGCAACGTCTGGTAGTGCTGGGCAGCCTCATCCAGGCGTCCTTCGTCGCGAGCAAGGTCCGCGAGATGCTCCAGCGCGCTTGTCGCATCCATTGACGTCGGGTACTCCGTGCGCACTCGCTCCATGAGGGCCCTCGCAGCATCCGCGAGCCCCGCTTCTCTGAGTGCGAGTCCCTTGATGCGGAGGTATTGGGGGCGACTGTGATCACGAGCACGCGCCAGCCGCAGCTCGAACTCGGCCTGGGCAGCCTGGTCCCAAGCTGGCGACCGGAACCAAGCGTCGCGTGCTGACATTCGAAACCTCCAGGAAGAGCATCGCAGGAGAGCCGACGGTCAAGCTTGGCCAACAAGTCGGGCGAGCCAGCGTCTCTCATCCAGACAGCCACACAGTTGGACCTCTGGTCCGGGGTGACCGTGGTTACCCGCCGCTGACCGGCGCCAGCCAAGCGACATGTCACGCTGCGGGCGTGTACGTCGTCCACGGAACCCAGCGCTTCCTCGATCACGTCGGGACGCCGAAGCCTGCCGGCGAAGCGGACCCGGTGACGACGAGGCTGGGCTCCTGGTACGCAAGCCTCGCCCGGTGGCGGCCGAACGTCGCGCTGTTCGTCAGCGAAGCGACGCTGCTACCCGTGCTCGTGCCGGCCTCACCGTCGAGAAGCCTGCTGGTTCGCTTCCCGGCCGCCTTGGCTGAGGTGCTCGAAGGACACGGCGTACCTGCCGCCTGGATCAGCGAAGAGCTGGCCCAGATGGACGACCTCGTGACCGCCAAGACCGCGAGCCGAAGCCTTGTCGGGGTGCTCAACGAGTTCATCTTCCTGGCCGGGCATCACCGGGCAGGCGAGCCCGAGCTCGACTTTCAGAGCCTGTCGATCGACCTGGCCAGGACTCCTATGTGTCCGCTGTACAAGCGCCACACGAGCCCGGACCGCGAGCTCGCGGCGCTCATAGGCCTGCCATCCCTGCGAACCGCCTCGCACCACCACTCCGGGACGTCATCCGGGACGTAATCCGGGACACGATTCGGGACGTCCCGGATCGACGCTCGCGGGCATGGACACCCTTCTGAACGTCCCGCAGGCCGCGAAGGTCCTCGGCACCGGCGAGCGGTTCATCCGCCGCCTCGTCGCCGAACGCCGCATCAGGTTCCACCGGGTCGGCAGTCACATCCGCATCGAGCGGTCCGACCTCGAGGCCTTCGTGGCCGCCGGGACCGTCGAGGCGGCGCGTCCGCCGCTCCGGCTCTGACGCCCGTCATCCACAACTTCGTGGCCTTCCCTGGCTACGTCGTGGCCCACGCCGTCAGCGTCGGTAGCAAGAGCGGAGGTGAGCACGCTGGCACACATCGAAGACCGCTGGGAGAAGGTCGTCGACAACCAGCGCGTGCGCACTCCCCGCTACGGGAACGGCAGCCGCTGGCGCGCCCGGTACCTCGATCCATGCGGCCAGGAACGCTCCCAGTGCTTCGCCCGGCGGGTCGACGCCGAGCGCTTCCTCGCCAGCGTCGAGACCACCAAGCTCCAGGGCACGTACGTCGACCCGGACGCCGGCCGCATCACCCTGAGCCAGTTCTTTGACGACTGGGCCCGTCGGCAGCTGTGGGAGAGCAACACCGAACGCGCGATGCGCCTCGCCCTGAGCTGCTCCGACCTCGGGCCTCAGCCCGTCCGCGAAATCCGGCGGGCGCACGTCGAGGGGTGGGTCAAGCGGATGCACACTAACGGCCTCGCGCCGGGAACGATCAAGACTCGGTTCACCAACGTCCGCTCCGTGTTCCGCGCCGCCGTGCGCGAGCACCTCATTGTCCAGAACCCGACGGACGACGTCGCCCTTCCACGAGTACGACGCCGAGCCGCCTCGATGACGCTCCCGACCGCGGCTCAGGTCGCGAGCGTCATCAACCACGCCGAACCATGGTTCCGGGCATTCATCGCACTGGCCGCCTTCGCGGGTCTCCGCCTCGGCGAGGCCGCAGCGCTCAAGGCCGGCGACATCGACCACGAGGCGCTCACGCTCGACGTACGACGTCAGGTCCAGCGTGCTGGCGAGGGCAAGGTCGAGATCCGCGCCCCGAAGTACGGCAGCGAGCGAACGGTGTACCTCGCCGCGGGACTCGCGGAACTACTCAACGAGCACGTAGGCAACCACTGCCCTGCTGGCCAGACCGACTGCTGGCTCTTCGCCGGCGGCGCGGACGACCCGCCCCATCAGAACACCGTCGGCCACCAGTGGCGCCGTGCGTGTCGTCGGGCCGGCGTCGAGGGCGTGACTCTCCACGACCTCCGCCACTTCTACGCCTTAGGCCTCATCGCGGCAGGCTGCGACGTCGTCACCGTTCAGCGCGCACTCGGTCATGCGAAGGCAACCACCACGCTGAACACGTACGCCCACCTGTGGCCGACAGCCGAGGACCGCACTCGCCAGGCGGCCAGCACCCTGCTCTCGGAAACCCAAGCCCTGGTCCCTCGACCAAGGGGCCGATCGCTCAATCCGGATCAGTGACGGTCCCAGTGGAACGCAGCATGGCCTTCAGGCGACGTTCCCTGCGCTTCATCCAGATGGGCACTCCGAAGATCACAAGCACGGAGACCAGTGCAAATGGCAACGGCCACCAGCTCTCGGTCTGCGAGCTTGCCCAACGCATCCCCAGCAGTAGGAGGACCGACGCGATCATGATCACTGCCGCGACACGGGAACGGCGTTCATGTACCGCAACAGCAGCCAGGGCCTTCGGATCCCGGGTCGTGGCACGGTGGTCGCGGAACCACAGGTGGGGATCCTGCACTCGTTCCGCGCCTTCGGCGATGGCCGCGATGACTGCCTCAACTGGATCCTCGGCCCGAAGGCCGACCCCGTCGAGGAACAGCCCTCGACGTGATCGAGATTCCCGAGCCGATAGGACACCCGTCCCTCCAAGTCTCGGAAGGTGAGGCACTCGCTGCGGTCCACGAAACAGCAGCGCGATGTTCGGTCCGCCGGGGTGGGCGCTGGTCGCGAGGTAGGGAACGGTGACCGCCTCCGTGACCGCCTCCGGCTCTTGATCCAATTGCTCGACGGCGTCGTCGAGGTTCCGCAGGTTGACCACGCCGATCTGCGCCGCCGGAATCGACCACGGACGTGAGCCGAGCACTCCCGGAAGTCGCAGCGTGATCAGCCCGCCATCCATCTCGATGCTCGACCTGCGCGAGCGCCGCCCCGTGTGCGCCAGGCGCACGCTCGCGTTCTCGGTCATGTCAACAGGATGTCAGTGAAGGAGGCTCTGATCGCGAACCCTCACGGCCCACAGACGGCCCAAGTCAAGGCAACAAGTCCCTGACCTGGGCAAACGCGCTGGATCAGACGTTGAAGCGGAAAGTCGCACGCGTGGATCCGTGAGCGTGGCCCGACTGCGATACCACGTCTGACGTGCGGTTTCAGTCTGTCCAGGTGTGCCGAGAGTTGTCCTGAGGGCTCTGGGTTGCGGACTTTTTGCGGACTGGCTGCTACGCCGGTGAACCGGTGAAGGTGCCGACGGGGAAGCCCATCGCCACGAGCTTCTCTGGCTCGAACACGACCAGGATCTCGTCCCCCATGACGAAGACGTCGTCAACGTTCGGCCACTGCACGACGCCGGCGACGAACCACACGTCCCCACCTTGCAGCTGAAGACGAAGGGCAACCGGTACGTCGAAGTCCTCGGCCGGGCTGACCTCCACGTTGTCGGACTGGCGAATCGCCGGGCCAACCTCTAAATGCTCCCAGAAGGTCTCGACGGCAAGCACTTCATGGCCCATCAGATCTGTCCAGCGGGATGACTCGGCCGCGTCCCATCCCTCAGGCCCTTCGTCGCTGAGCACGAGGTGCTCGGTGATCTCCTGATTGAAAACCTCAACTCCGTACGGGAAGAAGCGGTTGGTCCAGGTGACCGTGAAGGGGCCGGTGTCGGTCATCAGTTCCACGCCCATGACGGCGTGGTGCCAGTTGCCGAAGTCCCACACTCGCGACGCGTCGCTGTAGTTGTGGACATCCCAGTACTGGACACCTTTAAGAGTCCGGCCAACAAGACGTCGCACGTCGTCCTCAAACGCCAAGCGCGCCGCATCGTCCCGGGTCATGCCCGATGTCCTCTCAGCTCGGGAAGTTTCAAATCGGCGTGAGGTCGCCACCTCGGCGACGCGCGCAAGGCCGACATGTACACCCGGCGGACTTCTTGAATTCGGGCGTGAGATGGATGAGTCCATGCATGTGTCCGTCGCGAAAGTGGAACGCAGGCCACATTCGATCAACCCACCGGTCATCCTGGTGGGTGTAGTGCCGGTGGAGTCCCCACGCGACGAGGTCAGCCACCTGCAACAGTCGGCTGCCGCGTGAATCGGCGAAGAACGGCACCAACGCCAACTTCTCGAGTCGGCCAACCCGTCCGGCGGATTCCTGCCACTCCCTCGTCCATGTCTGGATGTCGTCCTGCGCGACTAAGCGCTCGTCATGGATGACCATGCCGAGGCTTGCTCGACGATCCTGATCTAGGGCGTCATCAAACTTGTTGAGCACCGTCTCGTAGGCCAGCTGCTCACGTTGATGCTCTGGCTCTCCGGCGTGAAATCGGGCGTCCATAACTGCGGCGAAGAGGCCGCAACCGTGCCAGCCCTCAGTGCATTGCAGGGAGCCGATGATGTCGTAGGCGTCCGCCAGGAGCGCCATCCTGTCGTTCTCGGCAATCGCAAGCCAAAGGCTGGCCTTCTTGCCTCGCTTCTGCGGCTTCGGGCTTTTCATCTCGGCAGCATGAAACTCGTAGTCAGCAGCAACCAGGCCTCGGCTGCTCAGGGCAGAGGCCATGAGGTCATCTAGCCGCCGCGTCGCCTCCCCAAGATGGGACTCGTGCAGCGAGACGCCGCCGATCACCAGGTTGGGACTCCCAGCGTGGGTCCCCGACTCATCGAGAAAGAGCAACTGCATGTCCGCAGCCTGCCAGGCCTAGGACATAAAAGCGGGCCGAGTACGAGCCGACCAGAAACTAGTCAACTCGAGCGCGCGCCAGAAACCAGCGCTCTCGGCCCTGCGTCTAGGCAACCCGGTCAGGTCAAGCCTGTCAAGTGCTTCGACTCCATAGGGTGACAAGTCACAGCCAGACGCAGCCTGGCTAGGCTCAACCGTAGCCCGGAGGGTTCGACACGTCGAAGTTGAGCCTAGCCAGGCTGTCCAGCCCCTTTTCGTTACGGTCAGTGACATTTTGGCCGCGATCAGCCCCCGCCGCCTCGCCCTCCTCGAGCAGCTGCGATTCTGCCGGGCGCCCTACGCTCCGCCTCATGTTCACGGCTCAGGATCAGCTGCGTGCAGCCGTTAAGGAACAAGTCGTCCCGCTGCTGCGCGCCCACGGCTTCAAGGGAACGTTCCCGACCTGGCGCCGAACCGGCGACCGCGGGGACGTCGCCGTGGTCAACATCCAGTTCTCAAGTTGGAACACACGAGATCGCGCCCGGATTCACGTCAACCTTGCGGTCGCCTCCGACCCCTGGCTCGACTGGGATGCCGTTCGGTTCGGTCGGCCACGGTCCAAGGTCGTCCAGGAGAACCACGGCCTTTGGCGGGACAGACTTGATCCACCTCCGGACTGGCGACACGACTGGGAGGTACATGACGAAGCCTCAGCCCAGAAGGTCGCCATCGCCCTCGCCCAACAGCTCAACGACGTCGGGCTGCCCACGATCGTCCCGCTGATCGATCGCAGCGCGCTGCTGGAGTGCCTTCGGACCGGCTCACTCGGGTACATGCCGAGGGCCAGCTACGAGCTCTATTACGAGATGGCCCTCGCGGTGCTACTCGCCGATGACGGTCCCAGCGCCGAGCTGGCCAGGCTCACCACATCGCTCCAGAAGCGGCCGGCACAGGTCGACTCCTGGCCGCGGCAGCAGGCACTGCTCATGACCTGGCTCGCGGAGCGGGCCGCTTCGGCTGCCCCACCGGCATAGCTGTACGTCCGGCATGAGTCCCGCTAACCGGACGTCCTCGTAGAGAGACAAGTGTGTGCCCTCTGAAAATGTTGACGGTCAGATCACGGGTGGGACCTCCAGCAGAGGCGGCACCGTGTCCGCTTTGAGCGATCGCAGCAGGGCGCGGATGTCGTCGTCCAGGGCGTCACGGCGATCCGGCTGGGCGTCCCACTCCCGCAGCATGGACATGAGCCGCTCTCCGCGGCCTGGCTCCCAGAGCTCAGGGACGTCGCCGACGACCTCGAGCACCCGCTGCGCAGCTGCGTAAGGGCTGAGCCGCCGGTCCATCTCGTCCCGTGCCCACGCGATGAGCCCCCAAGAGCCCCGCCACGGCAGTTCCTCCCAGGGAGACGTTGCGCTCGGACGGAGCTCGAACCCAAGCGAGGCGAGTACCGCTGCCAACCGTCGCCGTGCGCCCGCACGCGCCTCCTTGCGGGACATCGCAGCGAGGTCCCTTGAAGGTCGCTGTCCCAGCCGTCGATCAACCACTGCGCCGCGAGCATGGGCAGGTCCTCGTCCATCACGTCGTCCGTCGCACCCCGGCTCGCGAGCTCAGGGTGAGGTCGGCGGTCACGAGCCGAGGCTACGGCGGCTGCGCGGTCGAACCGAGCGGAATTCAGCGCTCTGGCACCGCCCCAAAAATCTCCCCGGATGCCCCAAGCACCTCGGGCGCCTCCCTTGGGGCACTTGGGGACGTTCTTGGGGCGCCCCGCCCGGACTATCCACAAGTTCGCTCCGCGGTCGTCGACAGACTCCTACACGCGGTACCCCGGAGTGAGCACCCCGGGAGCTGCCATGACGAGCGTCGCGAAGCGCGAGGACGGTCGCTGGCGTGCGCGCTACCGGGACGAAGAGGGCCGTGAGCACGCGCGGCACTTCCGCCGCCGCCAGGACGCGCAGCGATGGCTCGACGAGGTGACGGCGTCAGTCGTCACGGGGCAGTACGTCGACCCCAAGGCCGGCCGCGTCACGTTCGCGAGCTTCTACCGGGAGTGGGCGACCCGGCAGGTGTGGGAGTCCACGACGGAGAAGGCCATGGATCTGTCCGCTCGGACCGTCACCTTCAGCGAAGTGTCGATGAACCGGTTGCGCCGGTCCCACCTCGAGCAGTGGGTCAAGGTCATGACCGATGCCGGACTCAAGCCCGGGACCATTCGCACTCGCACCAACAACGTCCGGGCGGTCCTACGCGGTGCCGTACGCGATCGAGTCATCGCGCTCGATCCCAGCCAAGGGCTCGCGCTCCCCCGGGTCGGCAAGCCGGAGCACTGGATCACGGTCGCGTCACCCCGTCAGGTCCGCGCGATACTCGACAGCGCCGACGAGCGGTTCGTGGCGATGTTCTCCTTGGCGGCCTTCCCGGGGTTGCGGCTGGGCGAGGCTGCGGCAGTTCAGGTCGGCGACATCGACTTCCTGCACCGAAGCCTTCGTGTACGACGGCAGGTGCAACGAGCAGGTGGCGGCACGGTGGAGATCCGCGGCCCGAAGTACCGAAGCGAGCGGATTGTCTACCTTCCCGACGAGTTGCTCGTGCAACTCGGCCAGCACATCCAGCGCTACTCCTGCGATCAGCCCGACGCATGGCTGTTTGCAGAATCGGGCCACGATCCGCCGCACCAGAACACGGTTGGACATCAGTGGCGCGGCGCTTGCAAGCGCGCTGGCGTCAGTGGGGTAACTCTCCACGATCTGCGCCACTTCTACGCGTCCGCACTCATCGCAGCCGGCTGCGACGTCGTCACCGTCCAGCGGGCACTCGGCCACGCTCGGGCGACGACAACACTGAACACGTACGCGCACCTGTGGTCGACCGCTGAGGACCGCACCCGGCAGGCCGCGAGCTACCTCATGTGCGCCGTCGCATCGCTCGTTCAGGCAAACGCCGAGTAGATCCGACCTCCGAGAGGCCGGGCTACGTGCGCACTCTGCGACTGCGGTGCGAGCCGTCAGACCCCGATACGACCACGAAAAGGCCGAAGGAGAGCCGACTGCCGCAGGGCCTGGCTCGAAGATCTAACCGGGGAAAGCAGCGGGGCGCCCAGCAGATGGGATCTACGCCAGCTACTTTCCTTTACGCAGAAGCCACCACCCCACGTAGATCCCAACAATCAGGACAACAACTGCTGCCGGCGCGGACGCTCCAGAAAGGGCGCCGTCAGCCACTAGTCTCACGAAAACCTGGCGAACACGAACACGACCACGCCTACAAATGACGCTGCGGCGACAAGCAGGAGCCCATTCATGAGGTAGCGACGGGCTGGAAACTCGTTTGTCATCGCGATCCAAACAAAAAAATTGGAATCATGATCACGACTGCGATGATCACGGCTGCGATCACAATATGGCTGAACGGGGGAGGGTTCTTCGTGGTCCACATTAGAGGTAGCCGATGAAATCGTAGGAGAGTCCGGTGCCAGAGAAGACGGCGCTTGCGGCCTTTGCCCCAACATCCGCGGCCAACGCGCCTTGGCCGTAGGTCAGCGCACTAACTCCTGCCCCTACCAGCGACTCGGTGCAGTCGTTTTCACCTGAGCCGCAGTCGTAGCCAGCTTTACCAGCGCTGAGCACCACAGACGCCCCGTCGAGCGCGGCCCCGACGGGGGCGGCAGGCGTGAATGAGAGGGCCAATCCTGCAGCCCCCGTCACGGTTGCAGCGATGCCCAATCCCGAACTGATGCCATCGAGCCCTGACGGGTCGACGAAGCTCGCTGGGCTATTACCAACGTACGCATATGCGTTCGCCTCCTGTCCGCTGGGATCGCGGCTGGAGAAGCGCGCGAGGGCGGGGTCGTAGTAACGGGCCCCGAACTTATAAAGGCTGGTGGTGTCGTCCAGGTACCCCGCTGTGTACTGCCAAGGATTAACAATCGCTTCTGCCTTGGACCGGCTGATGCCGTATGGGTCGTAGCTGTAGCTGTTGACTTTGACGCCGGTAGTGCTGACGAGCGCGATGACACTGCCGATCCCGTCGAAGACGTAGTAGTTGCTGATGTTGGCTTGCCGGTTGGCGATCAGGGTGCCGCGGGGGTCGCGGTAGAACTCGACGATGCCCGCCGCTGTGGTGTCCTTCGTAATACCAATGGTGCCGTTACGGATGCTGTTGGCGCCGGCGGTGAGGCGTGTTCCTTGTCCGAGGCCGGTGTAGGTGTAGCCGGTTGCTGTGCCGCCGACGGTGGTGCTGGTGAGTTGTTCGTGGCTGTTCCATGATTCGGCGGTGCGGGTGCTGGAGCCGACCCCTGAGGTCTCGTTGCCGTTGTTGTCGTAGCTCCATCCGGTGGACACGCCGTTCTTGCTGGTCAGCTCGTCCGCGTTGTTGTAGCCGAAGGTAACGGTGCTGGCCCCGACGGTGGCGCTTGTGCGGTTGCCGGCGTTGTCGTAGATGTAGTTCCACGTGGCGGTGGTGACGTTGCTGCTGTTTTTCTCGACGGCGCTGGTGAGACGGTTGAGGGTGTCGTGGCAGTAGCTTGTCGTCAGCACTGCGACATTGTCGATCCGTTTCGTGGTAACGGTGCCTTCTTTGACGGCTCCGCCTGTGCAGTTGTCGCGCCGGTACTCGTAGGTGTAGTCGGCCACGACGGTCGCTCCCGTCAGCGTGCGGATTCTTGTGACCCGGCCGCTGTTGTCCGGCGTGACGGTCATGACTGTCGTGCTCGGTGCGGTGGGGTAGGTCGTGGTTGTCCGCTGTCCGTTGTTGTTGTAGCCGAAGGTGGTGCAGCGCACTGTCGGCATGCTCGTGCAGGATCCGCTGGGCTCGGCCAGGCTGGTGAGTTCGTTGGCGTTGTCGTAGGCGTAGGTGATGGTGCCTGACCCGTCGGTGTCGGTCGGGAGGTTCCCGGCACCGTCGTATGTCAGGGTCATGGGCGTGGTAAGCGGCAGGCTCCGGGTGCTTTCCCGTCCCAGAGTGTCGTAGGTCTAGCTGACGGTGCCGGTGTCGTCCACCTGGGTGAGCTGGTTCCCGTCACCGTCGTAGCTGAAGGTGATGCAGTGCTTGTTGCTGATGTCGGTGCTTGTGCACGTCGTTGCCCCGGCGTACTGGATCATCTTCAGCCGATTCATGAGGTCGTAGGTGTAGCGAGTGACCTGGCTCTTGCCGTCCGTCTTGGTGGCGGTTCGTCCCAGCGCGTCGTAGGTGAATGTCGGTGCCGGCAGCGAGCTTGGCGGTGTGACGGTGGTGAGGTCACCGTTGCTGGCGTAGGCGTAGGTGGTGACGTTGCTGCGGCCGTCGGTGGCGGTGCAGACCTGGCCCGGCTTGCCTCCGCAGGTGGCGGCGGTGGGCGCGTGCGGGTTGTAGGTGTAGGTCTTGGTGACCGCTCCTGCGCCGGGGTTGCTGGTTAGGCTCGTGAGGTTGCCAGCGGTATCGTAGGTGTAGCCGCTGGCGCTGCCGTTGGCGTCTGTGCTGTCTTTTGGTTGCCATTGCTGCGCGCGGTTCGTCCCCGGTGAGGGGTTGTAGGTAATCGAGGAGGTGGCCGCGCTCAGGCCGCTGATGCCGGTGTCGGGTGCTGTACTGCCGGTGGCTCGGTTCTCGCTGTCGTAGCTGTAGGTGCTGGTGTTCGTGATCCCGGTGCCCAGGGCGTTGACGGCGGTGGTGACGTTGGCGTCGGGACCGTAGGTCTTGCTCCGGGTGTGCCCGAGGCCGTCCGTGACCTTCTTGAGCTGGTCGTCGGTGTCGAGGGTGTAGGTGGTGGTGTGTCCATGTGGGTCGGTGACGATCGCGTCGTGCGTGCCTCCGCCTGCGGTGGTGGTCCACGGGTTGAGGGTGAAGTAGTACGTCTTCCCGGCACCGGTGCTGGTGTTTTCGACCAGGGTCAGGCTGTTGACGCCGCTGCCGCCGTAGCCGTCGCCGGAGTAGGTGAAGGTGACCTGACGCCCGCCCGGGCTCGTGATCTTGGTGATGCGGCGGCTGCTGTCGTAGGTGTAGGTCGTGACTGGCCACCGGCGGGGTCGGTCGCGGTGAGCAGCTGCCCGTCGGTTGCGCCGCCGGTGTAGTTGCTCCCCCCGCTGTAGGTGTAGGACGCCGTCGGCGTCGACGCCACCGACGATCGGGCCGGTGATGGTGGTGTAGTAACCGGTGCTTGGCCGTGGTGTGGTTGTAGGTCCAGGTCCGCCCGGCCGTGTCCACCACGGTGCTCGGGTAGGTGTCGTTCACGGGTGTGAAGACGCCGCCGTGGTTGATCGTCATGACGTTGCCGTTGCGGTCCGTCACCTTCGCGGTCTGCCCGTTGCTGGCGGTCGTGATGAAGTCCTTGAGCCCGGCTGGTTTCGCGCGGTGACGGTCCGGTTGCCGTGTCGTGGCGTCGACCGACTGGTGGCATGCACCCCGGGTGGGGCTTTGTCGTCGCCGTAAGGCAGCGCTCCGGTGTAGGTGTAGTCCTTCAGGTGCCAGGGCTGCCACGGTGTTCCGCCTTGGGTCGCCGGGTCCTTGAAGGCGGTGCCGTCAGCCTGTGCGTAGGCGTCGCTGTCGGTGGTGCTGAAGTCGCCGGACTCCCCGGGAGCCTGGAACCAGCCGTAGCCGTTCTGCCAGACCTGCGTGGCATGGGTGAGGTTCCAGGTGCGGTAGCATCCCTGACCGGGATGCCTGGGGCGGGCGCGGTGAAGTCGCTTGCTCGTGACCACGAGGTTGCCGTTGGACAGGTTCACGTGCACGGACTCGTGGTCACTGATCGCGTGGTCGAAGTACTGCATGTCGCTGCGCGGATCCCCGTGCGGTACTGCCAGTACAGCTCCAGGAACGGCCCGTTGTTCGGGTCGGTGCTGCCGGTCATGCAGATCTTGCTGGTCACGGCCTCGTTGGCGACCTTGAACATGAACCCGGTCTGCCCGCCGGCGCTTCCCTGACGGCCTTGCGCAGCCAGTTCTGGGCGATGTCAGCGGGTTCAGCTGCCAGAGCGTGGTAGACGTTCGTGCCGTCGATGCGCGTTGATCAGTTCTGCGGGTTGTCCCCTTCGGCGCTCGTCGTAGTCACCTCCGGCGCCCGTCCAGGGCACTCCCGGTGCTCGGCCTGGTTCCACGTCACGGTGCTCGAGGTGTCGATGGCGCGTGTCAGCGGGTACACGGCGACGGTTCGCGGCGGGGCTGGCGGTCGATGACGTGGGCCCCGACGGACAGTCTCGGATGATCTCGGCGTCCGGCGGCACCGTGGTGCCGATGTTCGGGAACTTCACGAGTCCCACGCATCGGGACTCGATGCGCCGGTGTTGTCCCAGCCGGCGCAGATGGTCGTCCCCGTACCGCAGTAGTTCGTCGTCGCGTTGTTCCTCTTGATCGTGGCGCTGGTGCCGTAGGCGTAGAAGTCCGGGTCCAACTCGACCGGAAAGGCCCGGGCCGGGCTGTGCAGCCACTGTAGGATCGATGCGCCACGGTGACCGTGGAGCCCGACACGTTCAGGGTCGCTTCGCTGTTCGCCGTCGCGCCGTTGGCATCGGTTGCGCTCGGCGCCGGGATGCTGCCGAGTAACGGAGCCGCCCTGCTCGATCACGGCACCGCCAGCTTGAGCCCGAAGGGTCGCACCCGTTGGCAGGGCGACGTCGGTTGTGAAGCTCGCCTGGCGGTCCGGGTCGCGTCGAGGACGAACAGTTCCTGGACGCCAGACTGGACAGCGCGCTGGATCACGTCGATGCCCGGGTAGGCCGCCGGGTAGCGGACCTGACTCCCTGAGGCGGTACCGGCCACGTTCGCCGCACCGCGGAGCGTGAAGCCGACACCAGAAGGACCGCCGATTTGCAGCCCGAAGCCCAGCAGTGACGGTGCCACCATGTCCGCGACAGCGTTGTTGGCCCCCGACCACCCACCTGACACGGCGCGCATCGTGGTGTCGATCTTTTGCCAGTCGCCGCTCTCGTCGCGGTAGTTGACCGGTGCCGAGTAAACTTTCGTAGTGTACCCGACACCTGAAAGGCGCTTCCCCGCCGCGTCCGTACCTCGAGCACCACGAAACGTTCTCGACTGTGCCGTGCGCATCGCAGGTACCTCGCCGTCGGCCGCTGTAACAGGGGCCGGCTCGCTCGCCAGGGCGGGCGCGCTGCTAACCGGCAGCACAGCCTGCGGTGCCGCGGCGAGAGCCGCTGGAGCAGCAAGCTGAGCGAGGACAGTCGCACCCGTGGCCAGCAGGGTTGAAGCAAACAATCTTGTTCTGGTGCGCACCGCGTACTCCCCCTAAAGCGGCATCATTGCCGTGGCGCGGAACCATCCTCCTGATGACGGCGCTCAGCAACCGACCTTTGCAGTGATCCACGTTGGCCGATTTCACGCTGTTACAGGAGGATCGCCAATACGGACACTCAGGTGTTTTCATCCCGCTGGGCGTTACATACAGTTGCGGCAGTCACATGACTGTGGCGCCCGTGCTAGCAGCGCGCTTCCCGGCAACCAAGTGACCGGGCTAGGCACACTTCAACTCGTTCCGGACCTTCTGCGGACTGCCAGGCTCAGCGACACCGCTGACCTGCGCCTTTATGCCTGATCACACGTTGAAGCGGAACTCGACGACGTCGCCGTCCTGCATGACGTAGTCCTTGCCCTCGATGCGGGCCTTGCCGGCCGCGCGCGCCGCCGCGACCGACCCGGCCTCGACCAGGTCGGCGAAGCCGATGACCTCGGCCTTGATGAAGCCCTTCTGGAAGTCGGTGTGGATGACCCCCGCCGCCTCCGGTGCCGTCGCGCCCTTGCGGATGGTCCACGCCCGCGACTCCTTCGGACCGGCCGTGAGGTAGGTCTGCAGCCCGAGGGTGTCGAAGCCGATGCGCGCGAGCTGGTGCAGCCCCGACTCCTCCTGACCCATCGACTGGAGCATCTCGAGGGCGTCCTCGTCGGACATCTCGATGAGCTCGCTCTCGACCTGCGCGTCGAGGAAAACCGCCTCCGCCGGCGCAACGAGCGCGGCCAGGGACGACCGCAGTCCGGCGTCGGACAGGCCGGCCTCGTCGAGGTTGAACACGTACAGGAACGGCTTGGCGGTCAGCAGGTGCAGCTCGCGCAGCAGCGATCGGTCCAGGCCGGCGGCGAAGACGGTCTTGCCCTGCTGCAGGGCGAGCTCGGCCCGGCGTACCTCCTCGAGGACGGGGATCTGCTCCTTCTTGAGCCGGATCTCCTTCTCGAGCCGCGGGATCGCCTTCTCGATGGTCTGCAGGTCGGCGAGGATCAGCTCGGTGTTGATCGTCTCGATGTCCGCACCGGGGTCGACCCGGCCGTCGACGTGCACGACGTTGTCGTCGCTGAACACCCGGATGACCTGGCAGATCGCGTCGGAGTCACGGATGTTGGCGAGGAACTTGTTGCCCAGGCCCTCTCCCTCGGAGGCGCCCTTGACGATGCCGGCGATGTCCACGAAGTCGACGGTCGCGGGCAAGATCTTCTCGCTGCTGAAGATGCCGGCCAGCACCTTCAGCCGCGCGTCAGGGACCCCGACGACGCCGACGTTGGGCTCGATGGTCGCGAACGGGTAGTTCGCCGCCAGGACGTTGTTCTTCGTCAGCGCGTTGAACAGGGTGCTCTTGCCGACGTTGGGCAGGCCGACGATGCCGAGGGAGAGGCTCACCGCCTCCAGGCTAGGCGGTCAGGACGGCGTCGATCATCCGTCGGCAGCGAGCCACCATGGGCGGGTTCGAGTTCCGGTAGTAAGGCCACGCGATCAGCGCAACGGACAGCGCCCAGCCCCGACCGCGCTCCCACGAGTCCTCGTCGCCGCCGACGGCCCGCCGGAAGACGCCCCTGTCCTGCTCGTCGAGCAGGGTCCAGGCCGGGTGCAGGTCGATCGCGGGGTCACCGACACCAGCGGCCCCGAAGTCGATGACCCCGGTCAGCCGATCACCGTCCACGAGCACGTTGCCCTCGGTGAGGTCGCCATGGACCCACACCGGCGGGGCGGTCCAGGGCGCCGCGGCGAGCGACCGCTCCCATGCCTCGAGGACCGCCGGGGCGTCCACCTCGGACCCGAGCTCCTGCACGCCGCGCCTGACGTCCTCGTCCCGCGGCAGCAGCGGACCCCCGCGCGAGCTCGCCCGCGCGCCCGTGGGATCGACCGAGCGCAGCGCCACGACGAACGCCGCCAGCCCCTCGGCGAGCTCGTGGCTCGACCGTCCGCGGCGTCTGCCCGGGCAGCCAGCGATGCACCGCCCACGGGTAGGGGTAGCTGCCCATCCGGCTCCCCGACGACCAGCGGCTCCGGCACCGCGCACGGCAGCCAGGGCGCCAGCCGCGGGAGCCAGGTCTGGTCGTGCGCGACCTGGTCGACAGCCCAGCCGATGCGCGGCAGTCGCACAGCGAGGTCGGCCCCCGAGCCGGAACACCACGTGGTCGGTCCCGTGGTGCACCACCTGCGTCAGCGGGAGGTCGGCCCAGCCCGGAACCCGCGCCCGCAGCAACCGACGTACGTCCAGCTCGGTGGCCACGACCTCGTCCGGGTGCACCAGGAAAGTGTCGTACCCCTGCGCAACCGTGTTCCCATGGAGACCCTGCTCGCCCTTGCCCTCGCCCTCGTCCTCGGCCTCGTCCTCGGTGCAGCCCTCGGCTACGTCCTCTCCGGCCGTACGCCGGATCAGCGCACGTCCGACCTCGAGGTGCTGCGGGGTCAGCAGTCGGTGGCCGCGCTCGTCGACCCGCTGCACCAGCAGCTCGCGCGGGTGCAGGACCAGCTTCAGTCCCTCGAGCTCGAGCGGACCCGCGCGGGAGCGGAGCTGCGCGAGCAGGTCAGCACGGTGGCCCTCGGCTCCGACCAGCTGCGCAAGGAGACCCGAGCCCTGGTCGACGCCCTGCGACGGCCGCAGGCGCGGGGCCGGTGGGGCGAGCTGCACCTGCGCAAGGTCGTGGAGCACGCGGGCATGCTCGACCGCTGCGACGTGAGCGAGCAGAGCAGCTTCCCCACGCCCGAGGGCGTGCTGCGGCCGGACCTGGTCGTGCACCTGCCCGGCGGCGGCTGCGTGGTCGTCGACGCCAAGGTGACCCTGGCCGCCTACCTCGAGGGCATCGAGAGCCCGGACGCCGCGACGCAGGCCGAGCGGATGGCCGCGCACGCCCGGCACCTGCGCCAGCACGTCGACCGACTCGCCGACAAGGCCTACTGGGACGCGGTCCCGCACACACCTGAGTTCGTCGTGCTCTTCGTCCCCGGCGAGGCGTTCCTCGCTCCGGCGCTCGAGGCTGACCCGGCGCTGCTCGAGCACGCGATGGAGCGCAAGGTCCACCTGGCGACGCCGACGACCTTGCTGTCGCTCCTTCGCGCGGTTGCCTACTCCTGGCAGCAGCACCAGCTCGCCGACAACGCCCGGGAGGTCCATGCCGCGGGCAAGGAGCTGTTCTCCCGGCTCGCGACCTTCGGCGGCCACGTCGACAAGCTCGGGCGCTCCCTGGGCACGGCCGTCTCGGACTTCAACAAGACGGTCGGCTCGCTGGAGCGGACGGTTCTCCCCAGCGCGCGCCGGATGGCCGAGCTCGGGCTCGACGGTGACCTCCCGACACCGCTGCCCGTCGAGGAGGTGCCGCGGAGCGTCTCCGCGCCACACCTCGTGGCGCTGCCTGAGACGGGCTGACACGGGGTACCGTCCGCCGGGTGAGCAGCTGGACCACCCCGCCCCCTTCGGACCCCGGACGCCCGACCGCCCCCCGAGCCGCGCGCCCGACAGCGCCGCCGCCCACCGGCTCTGGAGCCGGAGCGCCGGCCGAGCACCATCACCTGCCCGCGGGCGCGCACGTCGCGGACCGTCGTGGCTTGACCGCCACCGGCGCGGTGACCCTCGCCCTCGCCCTGGGCCTCGTCGGCGCGTTCGTCGACGTGAACACCGGCGTCGGGCTGGGAACGGCCTTCGCCGTCCTGTTCGTCACGGGCAGCGGGCTGGGTGCACTGCTGGCCCACCGCGAAGACCTGCTCGCCACGGTCGTCGCGCCTCCGCTGACCTACTGCGTGCTCGCCCTGATCGGCGCAGCGATCGGCAACACGGCCGTCGCCGGTTCCTTCGTGACCCAGCAGGCCCTCGAGCTGGTCAGCGCCCTGATCCTCGGCGCCCCGACCCTCTACGCCGCGACCGGGCTCGCGCTGGTGATCGCGCTGGTCCGGCGGACGGTCAGGACCGGCCCGCGGCCTTGAGGTCGCGCCGCAGCTCAGGCGGCAGCGCGAACTGCACGCTCTCCTGAACGACGGTCACCTCCTGCGCCGGGCCGTATCCGTGCCCGTCGAGCCAGCGCAACACCTCGTCCACCAGCACCTCGGGCACCGACGCACCGCTGGTCACCCCGACCGTGGTGACCCCGTCGAGCCAGGCGTCCTGCACCTGCGAGGCGTCGTCGACGAGGTAGGCCGCTCCAGCACCCGCACCGAGCGCCACCTCGACCAAGCGCACCGAGTTGGAGGAGTTCGTCGAGCCGACGACGAGCACCAGCTCCGACTCCCCAGCGATCTGCTTGACCGCCGTCTGGCGGTTGGACGTGGCATAGCAGATGTCCGCCGACGGCGGACCCTCGAGCAGGGGGAACCGCTCCCGCAGCGCGTCCACGGTGGTGTTCGTCTCGTCGACGCTCAGGGTGGTCTGCGACAGGTAGGCGACCTTCGCGGGGTCCCGGACCTCGACGCCGGCCGCCTCCTCCGGACCGTCGACCAGGTGGATCCGCTCCGGCGCCTGCCCGGTGGTGCCGACGACCTCCTCGTGGCCCTCGTGCCCGATGAGCACGATGTCGAAGTCGTCCTTGGCGAAGCGTCGCGCCTCGAGGTGCACCTTGGTCACCAGCGGGCAGGTGGCGTCGATCGTCTTGAGCGACCGCCGCGCCGCCTCCTCGTGCACCGTCGGTGCGACGCCGTGCGCGGAGAACACCACGGTCGCGCCCTCCGGGACCTCGTCGGTCTCCTCGACGAAGACGGCGCCGCGGTCCTCCAGCGTCTTCACCACATGGCTGTTGTGCACGATCTGCTTGCGGACGTAGACCGGGGCGCCGTAGAGCTCCAGGGCCTTCTCGACGGTCACGACGGCCCGGTCGACGCCGGCGCAGTAGCCCCGCGGCGCTGCCAGCAGCACCCGCTTGGCGGAGGGGGCAGCAGTCGGGTCCATGCTGACCATGCTACGTCGCGGGGGTGTACCGACCCGCTCTGCTGGGGACGTGCCCAGCACACCACCCACCCGGAGGAACCCGCACCGTGCCGACCCGAAGCTCTGTCCCCACGCCCGTCGCCGCCGCGCTCGGCCTCGTCCCGACCGCCCTGGACCGCGCGCGCCGCCTACCCGGCAAGGTCGTGCAGCTCCCGATCCTTGCCGTCTCGTCCGCCCTCACCACCCTCGAGACCTGTCGCAAGGAGTACGACGACCTCGCCGGTCGCGGAGAGCGGCTGGTCGCGCGCCTGCGCGGCACCTCCTTCGACCAGGTCGAGGACACCGTCGAGCAGACCGTGAGCGGCACCCCGCTGGCCGCCCCCTACGACCAGGTCGAAGAGGCCGTCGAGCAGGCCAGCGAGGCCCTGGTCGGCACGGTGAGCGACCTGCTGGACCGGGCGGCCCAGAAGAAGCCGACCACCAAGGCGAAGCCGAAGCCGCAGCGCCACGACACCGCGGTCAGCGACGACGTCCTGGAGGTCGTGGAGAACGCCGTGGCGGACATCGCAGCGCCCACGCCCGCCCACGACGCGCTGCCGCTGCCGGACTACGACCACCTCACGCTCGGCTCGCTGCGTGGCCGCTTGCGGTCGCTGAGCATCGAGGAGCTCGCCCAGGTGCGCGCGTACGAGAAGGATCACGCCGACCGGCTGCCTGTCGTGACGCTGCTGGACAACCGCATCGCCAAGCTCACCACGGAGAGCCTGGCCACGTGAGCCGCTAGGTTCGGCGGGTGGCGCAGCAGACCAGTCCCGAGGCCCCGCTCCCGGTCCGTACCGTCTCCCGGCACATCGCCGAGTGGGTCGGCCGGCTCGGTCGCGTGTGGGTCGAGGGGCAGGTCACGCAGGTCGGCGGGCGCGGTGCCACCTGCTTCCTGACGCTGCGCGACCCGGTGGCCGACGTGAGCCTCAGCGTCGTCTGCCCGCGCGCCGTCGCTGAAGCGGTGCAGCTGACCGAAGGCGCCCGCGTGGTGGTGCACGGCAAGCCGGACTTCTACCTGGGCCGCGGCACGTTGAGCCTGCAGGCCCTGGAGATCCGTGCGGTGGGCGTCGGGGAGCTGCTCGCGCGCATCGAGCGGCTCAAGGTGCTGCTCGGACAGGAGGGGCTGTTCGCGCCCGAGCGCAAGAAGCCCCTGCCGTTCCTGCCCGGCGTGGTCGGCCTCGTCACCGGGCGCCAGTCGGCCGCTGAGCGCGACGTGCTGGAGAACGCGCGGCGCCGCTGGCCCGCGGTGCGGTTCGAGATCGAGAACGTCGCCGTGCAGGGGCACCTCGCGGTCGAGCAGTGCATCGGTGCGCTGCAGCGCCTCGACGGGAAGGTCGACGTGATCATCGTGGCGCGCGGCGGTGGCAGCGTGGAGGACCTCCTGCCGTTCAGCGACGAGGCCCTGCTGCGTGCCGTCGCGCGGTGCCGCACTCCCGTGGTCAGCGCGATCGGCCACGAGCCGGACTCGCCCCTGCTGGACCTGGTCGCTGACGTGCGCTGCTCCACGCCGACCGACGCGGGCAAGCGCGTCGTCCCCGATGTGCGGGAGGAGTCGCACCGGATCGCCCTGCTGCGCGACCGCGCGCGGCGGGTCGCCGTCGGCACCGTCGACCGTGAGCTCACCCGCGTGGCGCAGCTGCGCAGCCGCCCCGTGCTGGCCCAGCCCGAGGTCCTGGTGGGCGAGCGACGTACGGCGGTCGAGGGTCTGCGGGACCGGGCCCGGCGCTGTGCCGCGAACGGGCTCGCCCACGCCCTGCAGGACCTCGCGCACACGCGAGCCCGCGTCGTGGCGCTCAGCCCGCAGGCCACGCTGGACCGCGGCTACGCCGTGGTGCATACGGCTGACGGCGCCGTCGTCCGGGACGCCTCGGCCGTCGTGCACGGGGAGGCCCTGCGGGTGCGCCTCGCCGAGGGCGAGCTGCGCGTCACGAACGGCTAGCCGCGCTCCCCGAGTGCGATGTCGAGGCGCGCCTTCGCACCGTCGAGCCACTCCTGGCAGGTCTTCGCGAGGGCCTCGCCGCGCTCCCACAGGGCGAGCGACTCCTCCAGCGTCGTCCCGCCGGCCTCCAGCCGACGGACCACCTCGGCGAGCTCGTCGCGGGCGGTCTCGTAGGACGGGCTGGCAGGATCGGTCACGTGGCTACCCTACGGCGCGCGACGCCTGACGACGCGCCGGAGCTGACTCGGCTGCGCGCCCTCATGTACGTCGCCATGGGCACCGATCCCGGCCCCGACGACCACCCCTGGCGCACGCGGTGCGAGGCCGACCTGCGTCGCCGGCTGGGCGGCGACGGTTTCGTGGCGTTCGTGGTCGAGGACGACGGAGTGGTCGTCGCGAGCGGTGCGGGATGGCTCGAGGAGCACCTGCCGGGTCCGACGCAACCGGATGGTCGGCGCGGGCACATCGCCTCGATGAGCACCGACCCTGACCACCGACGCCGGGGTCATGCACGGGCGGTCTTCGCGGCCCTGATGATGTGGTTCGGCGAGCAGGGAATCCCCCGCGTGGACCTGCGCGCGACCGACGACGGACGGCCGCTCTACGAGGACTTCGGCTTCCGGGTGCTGGGCGGCGCGACGATGGCGTGGACCGTGCCGGGGGTGACACCAGGCATGCCCGGGGCATGAGCGGGCAGGGACGTGTCATGAGAATCGTCTCGCTCGCTGTCATCATCTGGCTCGTCGTCGGCGCGTTGGCGGCCTACCAGCGCGACTACTTCCAGCGCGACAACCGCGACTGCGCGAAGGCGGGGACGGTCGTGGTGACCGTGCTCGCGGGGCCACTGAACTACCTGGGCGCCAACCCGAGGGTCACGGGTTGCGACCTGCCGCAACCCAGCCGCTGACCTCTGCAGCTCCTAGCGGACGGTGGCCGCGATCTCGGCGAGCTGGGCGTTCGTGGACGTCTCGCGGACACCACCGACGACCAACGTCTGCCCGGCGACCTCACGCACCAACGAGTCGTGGCCGTCGGTGGAGGAGTAGCGCTGCCAGGGGACCCCACCGACGTCGACCGTCCCGTCGGCGCTGCCCTTCCCGGCGTACGTCTCCAGGAAGTCCGGACCGGATCCAGCAGTGAACTCGGCGTAGCTGTCGCCCTCGACGAAGCCGACCCGCACCACGCCCCCGCGGTACGTCGCGACGTTGGTCACCCACCCCGCTGGTACGGCGGCAACCGGTGCTCCCGTGTCCGTGGCGAACGCCCGCAGCGCCTCGGACGCGTCGACCGGGCGGATGCGCTTGCTGTCCCCGGGCGACGCCTGACCGAAGAACCACAGCGGCACGACGAGCAGGAACACGACCCCGAGCGACCGCACCATGTCCAGCGCCGTCTCCCGCCCACGCCGCGACGGCTTGGCGGGCGCTGCAGGTCCCGGGGGGCTGGGGGGCGCAGACACGGTCACCCCTCCAGTGTGGGCCATCGGCGGCGCGTGGGCACGACGGCGCTAGCTCGAGAGCGCGGCCGACATCGCGTCGAGGCAGGCCATCGCCTCGTCGTGGGTGTTGTAGAAGTGCGGCGAGACCCGGATGCCCACTCCGGGCCGGTGGTCGACGACGAAGCCCTGCGCGTGCAGCGCGTCGTGCACCCGCTGACTGTCACCCGGGTCGATCGTGACGTGCCCGCCCCGTCGTTCGGGGTCGTGCGGGGACCGCACGGTGAACCCCCGCTCGAGAGCCGACTCAAGCAGCGGCTGGGTCATCGACTGCGACCGCTCGCGCACCCGCCGCACACCGATCTCGGCGAGCGCTTCGTACGCCGGGGCGGCGGCGTAGTGGGCAGGCACACCGGGCGTGCCGCCGGTGAACCGCCGCACCCCGTCGGCGTAGTGGTTGTCCGGGTCGAAGTCGAACGGCGCCCGCTGCCCGAACCAGCCCGTGGTGACCGGCTCGAGGTCCAAGCCGGGTCGGACGTACATCCAGCCGTTGCCGGGACCGCCGGACAGGTACTTCACCGACCCGCCGAGGTACACGTCGACGCCCATGGCGACGACGTCGACGGGGACGGTGCCCGCTGCCTGGTAGCCGTCGACGACCGCCAGCGCGCCGACCTCGTGCGCCCGGTCGATGAGCGGCTGCACGTCATTGAGGGTGGAGGTGCGGAACAGCACGTGCGAGCACTCGACGACCAGCGTCCGCTCGTCGATCGCGGCGACCATGGCGTCGAGGTCGAGCTCGATGCCGGCCGCGGGGACGACGACGGCCTCGCCACCCCACCGGTCGATCTGCGACCAGGTGTGCAGCGAGCCCGGCCACTCGAGGTCGGAGGTGACGACGCGGTTGCGGTCCCCGCGCCAGTCGAGCGCGCTGATCACGTCCCCGAGCAGGTCGGCGACGTTCTGCCGCATCACCGTCGTCCCGGGGGGAGCACCCACCAGCGAACCCACGACGTCACCGACCCGGCGTACCTCAGGCTCCCACTCCTCCCACGCGACCACGCCGCGCTCGGCCCACAGGTCGGCGAACAGGTTCAGCCGCTCGCGCGTCCCGCGGTGCATCGCGCCCAGGGTGTGGGAGGCGAGGTAGGTCTTGCGCTCGAGCACGGGGTAGTCGGCCCGGCGGGCGAGCAGGTCGTCGTGCGCGCTCATGTGCGCCACACCGGGCCGCTCGAGGCGGCCGACTCCACCAGCGGCTCGGTGTCCAGCGCGACCAGCGACTCCTCGATGCCGCGGTCCGGCCAGCAGCAACCCACGACCATCGTGCCCTCCTCCGGGACCGGCCACAGCCAGTAGTCCGCCTGCCACAGCAACGGTCCGCTCGTCGAAGCCTGCTGGACGAGCACCGCGTGCGCATCTCCGGCGTCGACGGCCGGGGCGTCCGTCGTCCCCGTCGTGGCCTTGGCGCCGGACGGGAGCTCGATCCCCAGCCGGAACCGCCCGGGACTGCGGCTGTACTCCGCGAGTGACCAGTCCAGGCTCTCGCGACGCTGCTCGTCGGAGAACAGCACGACGACCGACACCAGCAGACCGTCCGAGAACGCCGTGATCCCGCGTACGGCGATCGCCACGTCGTCGCTGCGCGCCAGCACGAAGCTCGACATCGCCGGGACGCCCACCTCGTCCTGCGGCGGGCCGACGTGCGGCTGCCGGGCCTTGCGGTGCTGCTCCCAGTCCGCACCGCTGCGTGGTGGTCGGGGAGGGACCTCGTCGAACAGCCTCATGAGCCCATCTTCCGCACGAGCGAGAGCACGTGGTCAGCCAGCTTGAGCGCGGCGTCCTCGTCCTCGCACACCGCGACCTCACGGCCGGCCTCGCTGATGACCGTCGTCAGCACCAGCACCAGCGCATCTCCCCAGGGCTCGTCGGTGTCGGTCCCGAGCAGCAGCGCGTTGCGCCGGGTCCACTCGCGGTACCTCTTGCGGGCCAGCATCTCGAAGCCGGGTGGCCCTCCGCCGGCGAGGAACATCCGCGCGAGGTCGCGCTCGACCCAGCAGCCGCTGAGGTAGGCACGGCTGCCGGTGACGAACAGCGCCATCGGGTCACTCTCTCCCGCCGCCCGCGCGAGCCGGACCGCGGCAGCCGCTCGCTCCTCCTGCCCGACCTGGTAGTCCTCGAACAGGGCGAGGTAGAGCTCGGCCTTGCCCCCGAAGTGGTGGTAGAGCGAGCCGACCGACGCGCCCGCTCGACCCACGACGTCGGCGATCGACGCCTCGGCGAAACCCGAGGCAGCGAAGACCGAGCGCGCCGCCGCGAGCAGCGCCGTGCGCGTCCCGACGGCGCGGGTCGAGGTCGTCATACCGGCAGCTCGGCGTGGGGGATGCGGCGGCGGGAGGTCACGGTGCCGATGGTGGACCACTCGTTCGCGCCGAGGCGCGCCATCGGTGCGAGCAGGTCGATGGCAGGGCGTCCATCCCGGAGCACCGCCTCGTCGACCGCGAGGTGCAGGACCTCGCCGAAGACCACCGTGCAGATCCCGAACACCTTGGTGTCCACCAACCGGCACTCCAGGGCAACGGGCGAACCAGCGACCCGGGGCGGAACCACGAGCGCCGAGGCCTCACGCTCGAGTCCGGCGGCGTCGAACTCGCTGACGCCGGGCGGGAAGTCGGTGCCGGTCAGGTTGACCTCCTCCACCAGTGACTCAGGGGACAGGCAGACCACGAACTCACCGGTCTCCCGGATGTTGCGCAGTGTGTCCTTCTCCCCCACCGAGGTGAAGCAGAGCACCGGGGGGTCGATCCCGGCGATGGTGAAGAACGAGTGCGGCGCCAGGTTGTCGATGCCCTCCGCGGACCTCGACGACACCCACGCGATCGGCCGGGGGACCACCACGCTGTTCAGCCAGGGGTAGATCGCGGTCCCGAGCTGCGCGGGGTCGAGGTCGAGGCGGCTCACACCACACAGCCTCGCAGAACAGCCTCGCAGACGTCGCGTCCTATCCTCCGCAGATGCCACAGGTGAAGCGGGCGCTGGGCCTGGCGCTCGCCCTCGGACTGCTGCTCACCGGTTGCTCGAGCACACCGAGCACGACGCAGCGCACCATCACCGTGTTCGCGGCCTCGTCGCTGACCCGGGCGTTCACGGGCATGGCCAAGGCGTTCGAGGACGACCACCCCGGCCTGCAGGTGGACGTGTCGTTCGCGGGTTCGCAGGCCCTCGCCGCTCAGGTCCGCGAGGGCGCCCCCGCCGACGTCATCGCCACCGCGGACCTGGCGACGGCACGGGCGCTGTCGGACCGGCTGAACGGCGCGCCCGTCGTCTTCGCCCACAACGCGCTGGCCCTCATCACGCCGACGGACAACCGTGCCGGTGTCGAGGGGCTCAAGGACCTCGGGCGCTCCGGAGTCCGAGTCGTGCTGGCCGGTCCGACCGTCCCCGCCGGCCGCGCCGCCGATGCCGCTCTGAGCAAGGCAGGGGTCCGCGTCACCCCGGTGTCCCGGGAGGACTCCGTCGCCGGAGTGGTCACGAAGGTCCGTTTGGGCGAGGCGGACGCTGGGATCGCCTACGCGACCGACCTCGTGGCGGCCCAGGGGATCGCCGGGGTGACCCTGGCCGGCACCAGCACCGATCTGGCCATCGCACCGATCAGGGGCATCGACGACCCCGATGACGCGGACGCGTTCATCGGCTTCGTCCGGAGCACGACCGGGCGCCGGATCATGGAGTCCTGGGGCTTCACGTGAGGTCGCGCACCCCCGTGCTGCTGGCTGCTCCCGCCGCGGTCGGGGGGCTACTGCTCGTCGTACCGCTCGTCGCGCTGCTGCAGCGCACACCCTGGTCTCGACTGCCGGAGCTGCTCGGCCGCACCGAGGTGCACCAGGCCCTGTGGCTGTCCCTGCGGTGCGCGGTCGCCGCCACCGTGCTCTCGGTCCTGCTCGGCGTCCCGCTCGCCTGGGCGCTCGCGCGCAGTCGCCTGCCCGGCCGTCGGCTGCTGCGCGGCCTCGTCATCGTCCCGCTGGTCCTGCCTCCGGTCGTCGGAGGTGTGGCGCTGCTGCTCGCCTTCGGTCGTCGCGGGGTGCTCGGTCCCTTCCTCGTCGAGGCGGGAGCGGTCCCTGCCTTCACGGCGTGGGGCGTGGTGCTGGCCGAGACGTTCGTCGCCCTGCCGTTCCTGGTGCTCATCGTCGAGGGCGCGCTCAGCGGTCTCGACGGCGCCGCCGAGGAGGTCGCGGCCACCCTCGGCGCCGGCCCGTTGCGGGCGTTCTGGACCGTCACCGTGCCGGCCGTCCTGCCATCGATCGGCGCGGGAGCGGTGCTCGCCGGAGCGCGTGCTCTCGGGGAGTTCGGGGCGACCGTGACCTTCGCCGGATCACTGCCCGGACGCACGCAGACCGTTCCCCTGGCGGTCTACGCGCTCCTGCTGGAGGACCCGGCCGCGGCGTACGCCCTGTCGACCGTCCTGCTGTCGGTCAGCGTGCTGCTGGTGCTGTCGCTGCGCGGACGGCTGCGGTGAGAGCCGACCTGCGCTCGGCACGGGTCACCGCGGCGCTGTCGGTCGACCCAGGGACCATCACCGCGGTCGTGGGACCCAACGGGGCGGGCAAGACGTCGCTCCTGCGCGCCCTCGCGGGCCTGGACCCTGCACAGGGGACGGTCGAGGTCGGCGAGCGCCAGGTCGCCGACCTCCCGCCGTACGCCCGGGGGGTGGGGTGGGTGCCGCAGGGGGCACCGCTGTTCGCGCACCTGTCCGCGCTCGACAACGCCGCCTACGCCCTGCGCTGCCAGGGCGTACGACGCAGGGCAGCGCGCGCCAGGGCGCGGGTGTGGCTGGACCGCACCGGTGTCGGCGACCTGGCAGGACGCCGCCCGGCGGAGCTGTCCGGCGGCCAGGCGGCGCGGGTGGCGCTCGCGCGGGCGCTCGCGGGAGAGCCGTCGCTGGTGCTGCTCGACGAGCCCCTCGCCGCGCTGGCGGTCGACACCCGCGACGAGATGCGTCGCCTGCTGCGCGAGGTCCTCACCAGAGGGTCGGCGGCCGTGCTCGTGGTGACCCACGACCCGGTGGACGTGGTGGCCCTCGCCGACCGGGTGGTCGTCGTCGAGGAGGGCAGGGTGGTCCAGGAGGGCACTGCCACGGAGGTCGCGCGGAGTCCGCGAACCCCGTGGGTCGCCGGCCTGCTCGGCCAGAACGCCTGGGAGGGACTCACGACCACCGTGGGCCTCGCAGTGGGGGGCTCGGTGATCACCGTGGCCGACCCCCTGCCGCCCGGGTCGCGCGCGCTCGCCCTGTGCGAGCCGTCCTCCGTGACGTTGCACAGGTCGGCGCCGCACGGTTCGGCGCGGACCGTCCTGACCGGCGCGGTCGTGGAGACCCGGGCGCTCGCGGGACGGGTCCGGGTGACCGTGGGCAGCGAGCCACCGGTCGTCGCTGAGGTGACCGCGGCGGCCGCGGCCGACCTCGACCTCGCCGGTGGTGGCGCGGTCTGGGCGGCGATCAAGGCGACGGAGGTCCGACTGGTGCGACTGGGCGTCGATTCCCACTAGGGTCTGGGCATGAGCCAGCAGACGAGCCCCGACGTCCCGCAGGCCCTCTCGGTGGGCCGCGAAGCACCTGACCGCAACATCAGCCTGGAGCTGGTGCGCGTGACGGAGGCCGCCGCGATGGCGGCCGGGCGCTGGGTCGGTCGCGGCAACAAGATCGGCGGCGACGGTGCGGCGGTCGACGCGATGCGCCAGCTCATCGGCACCGTCGGGATGAAGGGCGTCGTCGTCATCGGGGAGGGCGAGAAGGACGAGGCCCCGATGCTCTTCAACGGTGAGCAGGTCGGCTCGGGCGAGGGACCGGACTGCGACGTCGCCGTCGACCCGATCGACGGGACGACCCTGATGGCCAAGGGGATGCCGAACGCCATCGCGGTGATGGCCGTGGCGGAGCGGGGGACGATGTACGACCCGTCCGCGGTGTTCTACATGGAGAAGCTGGTCACCGGCCACGAGGCTGCCGACGTCGTCGACATCACCGCACCCGTCGCGGCGAACATCCAGGCCGTCGCCAAGGCCAAGGGCTTCGCCGTCGACGACGTGACGGTCTGCATCCTCGACCGTCCGCGTCACGAGGACCTGGTGCAGGAGGTGCGGGAGGCCGGGGCGCGCATCAAGTTCATCTCCGACGGAGACGTCGCCGGAGCGGTGATGGCCTGCACCGAGGGGACCGGTGTCGACCTGCTGCTGGGTATCGGCGGCACCCCGGAGGGCATCATCACTGCCTGCGCCGTGAAGTGCCTGGGCGGCGTGATCCAGGGACGGCTGTGGCCGCAGAAGAAGTCGGAGTTCGAGAACGCCGCCCTCGCCGGTCTCGACCTGGAGGCCGTCCTGTCCACCGACGACCTGGTGCGCAGCGACAACGTGTTCTTCGTCGCCACGGGGATCACCGACGGTGAGCTGGTCCGCGGAGTGCGCTACCGCGGCGGCGGGGCGACCACCGAGTCGCTGGTCATGCGGTCGAAGTCCGGCACCATCCGCCGGGTCATCAGCGAGCACCGGCTGTCCAAGCTCTCGGCGTACAGCGCGATCGACTTCGAGCACGCGAACTAAGTGCGCGTCGCCACCTGGAACGTCAACTCGGTCACCGCCAGGCTGCCAAGGCTGCTCGACTGGCTGGAGTCCGTCGCGCCCGACGTCGTCGCGCTGCAGGAGACGAAGACCGCGGTCTTCCCCTCCGCCGAGGTCGAGGCGCTCGGCTACGAGGTGGCACACAACGGCGACGGACGCTGGAACGGTACGGCGATCCTGTCGCGCGTGGGGCTGGCGGACGTCACCGCGGCGTTCGAGGGGCAACCGGGCTACGCCAACGAGGACGACGCACTGCTGACGATGCCGGTCGTCGAGGCGCGGGCGATCGGCGCCACGTGCGGGGGACTGCGCGTCTGGTCGCTCTACGTCCCCAACGGCCGCTCGGTCGACCACCCGCACTACGACTACAAGCTCACGTGGCTCTCGTCGCTCCGCGCTGCCCTCGCGTCCGAGGTGTCGGCGGGGCCGTTCGTGGTCATGGGCGACTTCAACATCGCCCCGACCGACGAGGACGTCTGGGACATCAAGGACTTCGTCGGCTCGACCCACGTGACGGCGGCGGAGCGCGCGGCGTTGGCCGACCTGCGCGCTCTCGGCCTGCGCGACGTCGTTCCTCGTGCGCTCAAGTACGACACGCCGTACACGTACTTCGACTACCGGGCCGGGATGTTCCACAAGAACAAGGGCATGCGCATCGACCTGGTCTACGCGAACGAGGCCGTGACGGTCTCCGACGCGTACGTCGACCGTGACGCGCGCAAGGGGACCGGTCCGTCGGACCACTGTCCGGTCGTCGTGGACCTGTCGCTGTGACGCACGAGCACGACGCCGCCTGCGACGCCGCGCACGGTGACGTGGTCCTGCCCCCAGACCCGCGTCGGCTCGTCGTGGTCTTCGACTCCCCTGTGGGCCGGGAGCTGGTGCTGCTCGCGCAGCGACTGGGCTGGCCTGTGACGGTCGCCGACGGACTGCCGCTGCCGCCTCTTGGCCCCGACGTCGACGTCGTCGTCTGCGACCACGGTCGGTCGGAGCTCGGCGACGTGCTGGCCGCCGCGCTCGCCCAGCCGACCCGCTGGGTCGGTGTCATGGGCAGCCTGCGGCACACCGCGCCGCACGTCGACGCCCTGCGGGCTCGGGGAGTGAGCGAGGCCGACATCGCCCGGGTGCACCGACCCATCGGCCTCGACATCGGCTCGCACACCCCGGTGGAGATCGCGATCTCGACGGTCGCCGGGCTGCTGGCCAGCCGCAACGGCCGATCGGGCGGAGCGTTCTGAACCGCTCGGGTCAGGGCTGCGCGAGGAGCTTGCGGAGTGTCGCCGGGGTCCGTGCCGTGCCGCTCACGCCCAGGGCCTTCTCGATCCGCGCCTGCGTCAGTGCGGTCTTCCCCGCCTGCTTGAACCCGATGTAGAGAACCTGGTCGTTGCCCTGCACGACTTCCGGTGACCAGTCCGTCTGCAGGAACGCCTTCAAGGCCGACGGTGAGGGCGGGTCGAACAGCACGTTCACGACGACGTAGCCCGGCAGGTCCGGGAGCGCGTCGAGGGCGGCCTGCAGATCTGCGTCCTTGCGCACACAGGCACGGACGTCCACGTCGAGCCTCGTACGGAGCAGGTCCTCGACCTGCTGGGCCAGCTTCTTCGGTGAGCGGGACGGGCTCTGGAAGGTCGCGTTCCCGGTGTTGAGGTAGGTCGTGACCTCGGTGTGGCCGAGCTCTTGCAGCAGGGCGGTGAGGTCCTTCATCGGTACGCGGTTGTTGCCCCCGACGTTGACGGCGCGAAGCAGCAGGATCCACCTCATCCTGACAGGGTAGGCAGCGCCTCCCGCGCGCGGTCCTGCCCCAGGCCCAGCCCCACGAGCAGGTCGACCATCGCCACCCGCAGCTGGGCGACCACGACCTGACTGGACAGCGACGTGGCCCCGAGTTCCGCCGGGTCGAGCCGTGCCGCCAGCAGCACCAGCGGACCGATCGCCTCGGCGCCAGGGGTCGACGGCTCCAACGTCGCCGCCAGGTCCTCCAGCAACGACGGGAGCTCCCGGGGCAACGGGTCTCCGGTCTCCAGCGCGACCGTGACCCGCCGCAGCAGGACCCGCAGGTTGCGGGTGGCGCGGGTGAGCCCTGGCAGGAGAACGGCGTCGCCCCGGTCGTCGGCACGACGCAGGGGCGACAGGCGCACGGTCTCCCGGCCGGTCACCAGGGCGTCCTCCCAGCGCGCGAGGAGCGGCTCGAGGTTCCTCGCACGTCCGAGAGCCTCCGCGCTCGCCGTCGAGGACCCGCTGCGGACGGCGGACGCCGCGTCCCGCAGCACCGCCGCGAGGTCGGTCAGGTAGCGCTCGCGGATCCGCGCCGCCTGCTTCCACGGGTCCGAGGGAAGCAGCGACGCGACCAGCAGCGCGGCGACGCCACCGACGAGCGCGTCCTGCCAGCGGTGGAGACCGCTGTTTGGCGTACGCGGGAGCGCGACGACGAAGACCGCCTGCACCGCGGCCTGGCTCACCGCCAGACCCCCGCCGTTGACCGCCACCGCCGCGAGCAGCGCGAGGAACACCACGACACCGATCTGCCAGATCCCCTGCCCGAATAGGCTCACCCAGCCATCGCCCACCGCCACGCCCACCGCGACCCCGGCAGCCAGTTCCGCCGTACGACGCAAGCGACCGCCGCCGGTGAGCCCGAGCGCGACGACGGCAGCGACGGACGCGAAGAACGGCCGCGTGTGCCCCAGGACCTCACTGCTGAACGCCCAGGCCAGCGCAGCCGCGAGGCCGCACTGGGCGGCGCCCCACGCGCCGGCCCGGACGCGCGCCTGGGCGTCGGCGAGCTGACGGCGAACACCGAGCCTGTGCAGCATGCGCCCAAACCTAGACTCGTGGGCATGCCTGAGTTCGCGTACTCCGACCTGCTCCCCCTCGGCGCCGACGAGACGCCGTACCGCCTGCTCACCAGCGAGGGCGTGTCGGTCGTCTCGGGAGCGGGGCGGGAGTTCCTGCAGGTCTCCGGCGACGCGCTGTCGCTGCTGGCGAAGACGGCGATGCGCGACATCGCACACCTGCTCCGTCCCGCGCACCTCGCGCAGCTCCGGCGGATCCTCGACGACCCCGAGGCGTCGGCCAACGACCGGTTCGTCGCGCTGGACCTGCTGAAGAACGCGAACATCGCTGCGGGTGGCGTGCTGCCGATGTGCCAGGACACCGGCACCGCGATCGTCATGGGCAAGCGTGGGATGTCGGTCCTGACCGACGGCCACGACGAGGAGCACCTGTCGCGCGGCATCTTCGACGCCTACACGCAGCTGAACCTGAGGTACTCCCAGCTCGCCCCGCTGACGATGTGGGAGGAGAAGAACACCGGCAACAACCTCCCGGCGCAGATCGAGCTTTACGCGAGCCCCTACGACTCCTACGACTTCCTGTTCATGGCCAAGGGCGGTGGCTCGGCGAACAAGAGCTACCTCTACCAGGAGACGAAGGCCGTCCTCAACGAGAAGGCGATGATGCGCTTTCTCGAGGACAAGGTGGGTTCGCTCGGGACGGCTGCCTGCCCGCCGTACCACCTGGCGATCGTCATCGGCGGCACGTCGGCGGAGTTCGCGCTCAAGACCGCGAAGTACGCGAGCGCGAAGTACCTCGACGCCCTGCCGACGAGCGGGTCGGCGGTGGGACACGGCTTCCGGGACCTCGACCTCGAGCTGGCCGTGCACGAGATGACGGCACGGCTGGGGATCGGCGCGCAGTTCGGCGGGAAGTACTTCTGTCACGACGTGCGGGTGGTCCGGCTCCCGCGCCATGGCGCGTCGTGCCCGGTGGCGATCGCTGTCAGCTGCAGCGCGGACCGGCAGGCGCGGGCGAAGATCAACGCGCAGGGGGTGTGGCTGGAGCAGCTCGAGACCGAGCCGGCGCACTACCTGCCGGACGTGGAGGAGCTTGCCGGAGAGGTCGTGCGCATCGACCTCAACCAGCCGATGGCGTCCATCCGGGAGACCCTCTCGAAGCTCCCGGTGAAGACCCGACTGTCGCTGTCCGGGCCGCTCGTCGTCGCCCGCGACATCGCGCACGCCAAGATCGCGTCACTGCTCGACGAGGGTCACCCGATGCCGGACTACCTGCGCGAGATGGCGGTCTACTACGCCGGGCCGGCCAAGACCCCCGAGGGCATGGCCAGCGGGTCGTTCGGACCGACGACGGCGGGGCGGATGGACTCCTACGTCGACCGGTTCCAGGCCGCCGGCGGGTCGCTGGTGATGCTGGCGAAGGGGAACCGCTCGAAGCAGGTGACCGACGCCTGCAAGGCGCACGGCGGCTTCTACCTCGGGTCCATCGGTGGGCCGGCCGCCCGGCTGGCGCAGGACTGCATCAAGCACGTCGAGGTGCTGGAGTACCCCGAGCTCGGCATGGAGGCGGTGTGGAAGATCGAGGTCGAGGACTTCCCCGCGTTCGTCGTGGTCGACGACAAGGGCAACGACTTCTTCACCGAGACCGGCAAGGGGCCCGCTGACGCGGACGCCGGCCCGGTCCCCGTCACGATCGCCAGCGCCCCCCGCGCGTAGCTGGGCTGCTGTCCGGCACCTCAGGTCAACGGAATCGCCGACCACAGATCCGCGCCGATCCTGCGTACGCCGACTCCGATGATCATGCTCGGCGTCCGGACGAGCACGAGCGCTGGGCGAGAACGCGTTCCAGGTCTGTTGCAGGAGATGGGACAGCAACGGCGAACCCAACCGGGATCGCGGTCGCCCGTGCGCCGCCCCAGCTCTGGAGCCTTCGTGCCCGTCACGCTTCGTCACCGCGCCGCCGGCGTCTGCTCACTGCTCGTCCTCGCCACCGGGCTGACTGGCCTCTCGACCGCGCAGGCGGACACGCCGGTGTTCACGGCCGCGCGCGGCGACGCCCCCGTCGTGCTCACCGGCGCGCAGCTGCCCGCCTGGTCAGGCCCGAGTGCCGATGGCGTGTCCGCCCCCTATCCCTCCGGCGCCAGCAAGAACACCGGCGGCGACGGCGTGCGGTCGGCGCACAACGGCACGCTCGTCGTCCCGCCGGCGACCGGCGCCGACCCCAACCAGGTCACCGCCTGGCGCTGGAGCGGCTCGACCTGGACCGAGATCCCGGTCCAGGTCGACCAGAAGTTCCCGAACTTCCTGGCCAACGGCCACTCCAGCTTCTCGTTCTACTCCGGCACCGACAAGGAGCTCACCTACGCGTGGGCGCCCGACGCGCACGCGACCGGCGAGGAGAGCTGGAAGAAGATCTTCGGCGACTGCACCGCGTCCTACGCCAGCACGAACCCGACCACGCGCGCCGCCCAGATCTCCGCGGCGACCGCCAACGGCTCCTACTCGCCCACCACGACCGAGACCCCGCTGGACTACACCGCGGCCATGCAGGACCCGGTCGCGACGATCGACAACGACGACGAGATCGCCTTCCAGGCCGGCGATGCCGGTCCCGCCGCGCCGAGCGGCCAGGCGGCGCCGACCGGCACCAGCTCCGGCCAGACGGTCGCCGTCACCGACCCCACGACGGGTGCGGTCGGCTACGTCTACCTGTTCCTCAAGGCCGGCGGGTCGTCGTACGACGCGAGCAACGGGTACGTGCAGATGACGCGCGACGCCAGCGCCGACGAGTGGATCGACAGGGGCAGCTTCGCTGCGGGCAGCACCGAGCAGCTCGGTTCGAGCAACACCGGGTACGGGCCCAACCTCGCCGGCAAGGTGTGCAGCGCCGCAGGGGACCGGACGAGCAGCGACCGGTTCCCTCGTGACGGGATGACCGTCACCACCGACCGGTACACGGTGAAGGCCTCCGGCCGATGGATGGTCCGCGGCTTCCAGGTCGCCAAGCCCGGTCAGCCCGGCGTCTACGGCCCGGACCTCATCGACCGGTGGAAGGGCCGGGCGTTCCAGCAGAGCCCGGACTCCAGCGTGTCCGTCGTCGGGTTCGAGGACGAGCAGGTCAACTGGGAGGCGAACGCCGGTCTGCTGGGCTGGCGCCAGGGACCGGTCCGCGCGATCCGTGAGGTGTGGGGGGCCGACTCCGGCACCAACGTGACGAAGACCGAGACCTACTACCGCAACGCCGACGTCTACCGCTACCACGTGCGGGTGCACCCGATCCCCGCGGACGGTCTCTACACCTCTTGGGACTACAACAAGGGCGTCGCCGCGCGCTACTACAACACGATCAAGCCGGGCGGCGTGCCGATCGACGGGGTCAACGACGACACCGGCCAGGTCGACAAGCTCCCGCTCAGCGGCCAGCCGGCCTTCGTGGACGTGCCCGACCCGACCTTCGACCTCGTGTCCGCGGTCGACCGCCCCGAGCAGGTGTCCGGTGCGGGTGACGCCGGCGCCCTGGCCTACGTCTTCGAGTTCAAGGGCGCGACCAGCGCGACCAACGTCGACGCCGTGCCCTACTACCGCGACGACGCCTGCCTCGACGACGGCACCGGTGACGACCCCGTGACGCGCGTCCTGCCCGGCGAGGCCGGCAGCGACACCGCCACGAAGAACGCTTACGTCGCCTACTGGAAGGCGCACGGTGCGCCGCCCACGCTCACCTACTCGGACCTGGTCTGCGACCCGGGCAACAGCGGCAACCTGCCGGCAACCGTCTACGCGGCCCTGCCGGACTGGAAGAAGACGCCGTTCCAGGGGGCGTTCGCCAGCCACGGCATCCACTTCTTCACGACGCAGGACAGCGACAACGCGGCGACAGGCACTCCGGTCACCGAGGTCGACGGCCAGCAGTGGCGCTACTCCATCCCGGAGTCGACCCCCACCAACTGGATCGGCGGCGACACGACGAAGGCGAACTACGCGCTGAACGTCATCACTCCGCTGCAGCCACTGGCCTACCCGTACGGCACGCAGGCGCCGGAGACCGTCGTGCCCGAGGTGCCGTTCGCGGTCCTGTTCCCGTTGGCCGGCCTGGGGATCGCTGCGCTGGTCCTGCGCCGCCGCTCCCGCCGTACCGCCTGACGACCCTCGCGGGGCAGACTGGTCGCATGGACCAGTGGCGCACCGAGCACGACAGCATGGGCGACGTGCAGGTCCCGGCGGACGCGCTGTGGCAGGCGCAGACGCAACGGGCCGTCGAGAACTTCCCAGGGATCAGCGGCGAGCGGTGAGCGCGACGATCATCCGCGCGCTTGCGCGGATCAAGGGCGCGGCGGCACGCGCGAACGCCGCGCTCGGGGTCCTGACGCCGGAGCAGGGGCAGCAGATCTCGCGGGCGGCCGAGACGCTGCACCGGGCGAGCGGGACGAGCACTTCCCCGTCGACGTCTTCCAAACCGGGAGCGGCACCAGCACCAACATGAACGTCAACGAGGTGCTGTCGCACCCTGTCCGGCACCCACCCGAACGACCACGTGAACGCCAGCCAGAGCAGCAACGACGTGTTCCCGAGCGCGCTTCACCTGGCTGCCGCGACGGCCGTGGTCGAGGACCTGCAGTCCCCGCCCTGCGCACCTTGCGGACGCGCTCGAGCGCCAGGCGGCCGCGCACGTCGACACCGTCAAGGCCGGCCGGACGCACCTCATGGACGCCACGCCGGTCACCTTCGGGCAGGAGCTCGGCGGCTGGGCTGCGCAGATGAGGTACGGCGTCGAGCGCGTCGAGGCCTCGCTCGCTGCGCGTCTGCGAGCTCCCCCTCGGAGGTACGGCGGTCGGCACCGGCATCAACGCGCCCGCCGGTTTCGCCGCGCTGACGATCGCGGACCTGGCCTCGCGCACCGGTCTGCCGCTGACCGAGGCCCGCAACCACTTCGAGGCGCAGGGGGCGCGCGATCCGCTCGTCGAGCTGTCCGGGGTCTTGCGCACTGTCGCCGTCGGGCTCTACAAGGTCGCCAACGACCTGCGTTGGCTGTCCTCCGGACCGATGACCGGCCTCGCCGAGATCCACCTGCCCGACCTGCAGCCGGGGTCGAGCATCATGCCGGGCAAGGTCAACCCGGTCGTGCCCGAGGCGGTCTGCCAGGTCGTCGCGCAGGTCATCGGCAACGACGCCGCGGTCGCCTTCGCCGGCGCGGCAGGAACTCTCGAGCTGAACGTCATGCTCCCGGTGATCGGTCGCAACCTGCTGCAGTCCCTGATCCTGCTCACTCAACGTGACGCGCCTGCTCGCGGACCGGTGCGTCGACGGGCTCACGGCGGACGTGGACCGGATGCGCCGCTACGCCGAGAGCTCCCCCAGCATCGTCACCCCGTTGAACCGCTACCTCGGGTACGAGACCTCCGCCACGATCGTCAAGCGCGCCCTGGCCGAGGGCCGGACCATCCGTGAGGTCGCCCAGGAGCACGTGGACTCCGGCGCGCTCACCCAGCAGCAGCTGGACGAGGCCCTCGACGTCCTGCGGATGACCCGCTGAGGGCCCACGGCCTGCCCACCGTCGGGCCGCACCGCGCGGTGGTCGCGGCGTTGTCCGTCGACGCGCTTGGTACGGGTCTGTTCCTGCCGGTGTCGCTGCTCTACTTCACGACCACCACGGCGCTGTCCACGCCGCAGGTCGGCCTGGGCCTGTCGCTCGCGGCGCTGGTGCGGTTGCCCCTCGGCCCGGCGCTGGGCGCCCTCGTCGACCGACTGGGCCCCGGCCGGGTGCTCGTGGTCAGCAACGTCCTGCAAGGCCTCGGTCTTGCCAGCTACCTGCTCGTCGACTCGCTGACCGCTCTGGTAGCGACGGCGATCGTCGTCCAGGCGGGGAACACGGCCTTCTGGGCGTCGTACTCCCCCCTGGTGACGGAGGTGTCCGCGCCCGGCCAGCGGGAGCGCTGGTTCGGGTTCCTGGGCGCCCTGCGCAACACCGGGTTCGGGCTGGGCGGCCTGCTCGGAGCCGTCGCGATCAGCACCGGAGGCGTCACGGGGTACCGCCTCATCGTCGCCGTGAACGCCCTGACGTTCGCCGCCGCCGCTCTGCTGCTGCTGCGCGACCCCGCGGCACGCCGGCGCACCGCTGCGACCGAGCGCGTGGTCGGGCCGTGGCGCACAATTCTCTCTGACGGGCCGTACCTCGCCCTGGCGCTCACCAACGTAGCGGCGGCAACCGGCAGCTTCGCGCTGACGATCGTCTTCCCCCTCTGGGCAGTCGAGTCCCTCGGCCTCCCCGGCTGGGTCCCCGGAGTCGGGTTCACCCTCAACTGCCTGCTGATCGCGGTGTTCCAAGGGCCGGTCGTCGTAGCGATGGCGCAGATGAGTCGGGCTCGTGCCCTCCAGCTGGCTGCGCTCACCTCGATGGCGTCCTGCGCTGTCCTGCTCGCGGCGTCGCCGGCTCCGCGGTCAGCGGCCGTGGCCCTGGTGCTGCTGGGCGTCGCTGTGCTCACTGTCGGGGAGCTGATGGAGAGCCCGGTCATGGCGACGTTGTCCGCGGAGGCCGCACCGGACCATCTCCGGGGTCGCTACCTGGCGACGTACCAGATGTCGTGGAACGTCAGCAGCTTCGTCGCTCCCGTGCTCCTCACCTCGCTGCTCGCCGTGGGTGGTCTCGCCGTCTTCGGCGTGCTGGCCCTGCTCGCCGCCCTGACAGCAGTCGGCGTCGCGCTGATCGCACCGCACCTGCCCGCCGCCCGCGTGCTCGTGGGAGCAGCGCCGGAGGACAGCTGATCCGCCGACCCACGCCGCCGTGTTCATGGTCAACGGAACCGGCCTGCCAGGATCTGCGCTGCTTCGTGGCAGGGGGGTTCCGTTGATCATGGAAGTCGCGGCCGAGCGCGCGCACCCAGGTTTCCCGGCGACGAGCAGGCGCTCTAGAGGGGCAGGTCCTCGAGCATCTCGGTGACGAGCGCCGCGATGGGTGAGCGCTCCGACCGGGTCAGGGTGATGTGGGCGAACAACGGGTGCCCCTTCAGCGCGTCGATGACCGCGGCGACGCCGTCGTGCCGACCGACGCGCAGGTTGTCGCGCTGGGCCACGTCGTGGGTGAGCACCACGCGCGAGCCCTGACCCAGCCGCGACAGCACGGTCAGCAGCACGCCACGCTCGAGGGACTGCGCCTCGTCGACGATGACGAAGGCGTCGTGCAGCGACCGCCCGCGGATGTGGGTCAGCGGCAGCACCTCGAGCAGGCCACGCGCCATGACCTCCTCGACCACCTCCGGTTGCACCAGCGCGCCGAGGGTGTCGAACACCGCCTGCGCCCACGGCCCCATCTTCTCGGACGCATCACCGGGCAGGTAACCGAGCTCCTGCCCTCCCACGGCGTACAGCGGCCGGAACACCACGACCTTCTTCTGGGCGCGGCGCTCGAGCACCGACTCGAGTCCGGCGCACAGGGCGAGCGCAGACTTCCCCGTCCCGGCTCGCCCCCCGAGCGAGACGATGCCGACCTCGGGGTCGAGCAGCAGCTCGATCGCGACGCGCTGCTCTGCCGATCGCCCGTGCACCCCGAAGGCGTCCCGGTCGCCGCGCACCAGGCGCACGGACTTGTCCGGCGCGACGCGACCGAGACCAGATCCCCTGTCAGACAGCAGAACCAGCCCCGTGTGGGTCGGCAGGTCCCGGGCCTCCGGCAGGTCCAGACGCCCCGTCTCGTACAGCGCATCGAGGTCGGCGGCCTCCACGGTCAGCTCGTCCATGCCGCTCCACCCCGTCGTACGGGCGAGCTCCGCGCGGTACTCCTGAGCCTTCATCCCGATCGAGGCGGCCTTGACGCGCAGCGGGAGGTCCTTGCTGACGAGGACGACGTCACGACCCTCGGCCGCCAGGTTGAACGCCACCGCCAGGATCCGGCTGTCGTTGTCCGCGACCCGGAAGCCCGCGGGCAGTCCCTCCATCGAGGAGTGGTTGAGCTCGACCCGCAGGGTGCCCTGTCCCATCGGGATCGGCTGGTCCAGCCGGCCGTGCTCGATGCGCAGGTCGTCCAGGACGTGCAGCGACTGCCGGGCGAACCACCCCAGCTCCGGGTGGTCACGCTTGCCCTCGAGCTCGGAGATCACCACCAGCGGCAGGACCACCTCGTGCTCTGCGAACCGCCCCATCGCGCCCGGGTCCGACAGCAGGACCGAGGTGTCGAGCACGAACGTCTTGAGCGCAGTCGCAGTCATGTGGCCTCCAGCAGTCAGGACCGGGACCAGACCGCGAGGGCCGGGTCGCGGCCCCCCTCACACGCTGGTGCGCGCACGTAGGCCTCCCCGAGCAGCGGGACGGGTTGCCCCACCGCTGCCCTTGAGGATGCGCTTGCTCCGGCACGTACGGCGGTTGCGACACGCACGACCTCGGGTGACGCCCTGTGAACTCTGGGTGTCGCGCTCAGGCGCCGAAGCGGCGCTGCCGGTTCGCGAAGTCGCGCAGGGCGCGCAGGAAGTCCACGTGCCGGAAGTCCGGCCAGTACGCCTCGCAGAAGTAGAACTCCGACCGGGCACTCTGCCAGAGCAGGAACCCACCGAGCCGCTGCTCCCCACTGGTGCGGATGATCAGGTCCGGGTCAGGCTGCCCGCGGGTGTAGAGGTGCTCGGCGATGTGCTCGACGTCCAGCAGCTCCGCCACCTCCTCCAGCGACGTCCCCTGCGCCGCGTGCGCCTGGAGCAGGGACCGTACGGCGTCGGCGATCTCCCGTCGCCCGCCGTAACAGACAGCGATGTTGACAAGCACCCCTGGCCGGTCGCCCGTCCCTGCCGCGGCCTCCTTGAGCACACGGGTGGTCTCGGTCGGCAGGAGGTCGAGCGCACCGACGACGTTCAGCGTCCAGAGGTTCTCCGGTCGCGCCAGGTCGACGACGACGTTCTCGATGATGCGCAGAAGGGCAGTGAGCTCCGGTTCCGGGCGGGCGAGGTTGTCGGTGCTGAGCAACCACAGCGTGACGACCTCGACGCCGGCCTCGTCGCACCAACGGAGCAGGTCGACGATCTTGTCCGCGCCTGCCTGGTGTCCCTCGTGCGAGGTCGCCCCCATGGCCTTCGCCCACCGGCGGTTGCCGTCGAGGATGACGCCGACGTGCCGGGGGACAACCGCACCGCCCGCGGTCAGTGACCTGGCCAGCCGCTTCTCGTACGCCGTGTAGACGAGGTCGCGCAGTCCCACGGGTCACCTCCAGCTCGGCTGCGCTGAGAGTATCCGTCCGGCGGTCAGCTCACCGGACGCCGGACCGCCTGCACACCTTCCTCGAGCGAGTAGGCCGCACCGACGTCGGCGAACTCCTGCACCAGCGCCTCGAGGAAGCTCAGCAGCTGCTCGCTCGACAGCACGGCGCGCAGTCCCTGTCCCGCCGTACCCCACGCCTCGAGCACGGCCAGCGGCGTGGTCCGCCAGGCCGGTGCGACCCAGCTCCGCTCGACCTGCAGGGTCACCCGCAGCTCCCCGACCGTGGCCAGGTCGTCCGGGTCCCGCGAGCGGAAGCAGAACAGCTCACGGTCACGCGGGAGGTACTTCTGCAGATCGCGCCACGACCCCGCTGCGTCCTGCGCGCGGTCGGCTGCCCACGCCCGCACCCCACGCTCCAGGGAACTGGGCGGGGACTCCTCGCCCACGGCCAGGGCCGCGCGCACCCGCGCCGCGGAGGCGGCGAGGAAGAAGCCGCAGCGCTCGCCCACCTCACCGAACGCCTCGCCGTCGCGCAGCAGGCGCAGCGTCACCTCGTAGGGGACGCCGTCGCGGGCGATGGCGGGAACGGGGAGGACGGACAGCACGGAGCCGTCGACGCAGGCCACCATCGCCATGGCCACCTCCCTGCTCGGGTCGTCATGCTTGAAGGGATCCTGCTCGGAACGACCCCGGACGACAAGGGCCCGCCTCCGACCGGGAAGCGGGCCCTCGACGTACGGCGGTGACTAGCTGTCGAGCCGCTTCACCAGCGCAGCGTGCTCGTCGCGCAGCGCAGCCGGCATGTGGTCGCCGAACTGGTCGAAGAACTCCGGCAGCATGCCGGCCTCCTGCTTCCAGATCTCGGTGTCCACCGACAGCAGGAGGTCGAGGTCGCGCTCGTCGACGTCGAGGCCGGCGAGGTCGAGCTCTGCCTTGGCGGGCACGATGCCGATCGGGGTCTCGACGCCCTCGGCGTCACCCTCGAGCCGGTCGACGATCCACTTGAGCACCCGGCTGTTCTCGCCGAAGCCGGGCCACAGCCACTTGCCGTTCTCGTCCTTGCGGAACCAGTTGACGGCGTAGATCTTCGGCAGCTTGTCCGCGTCGGTCGCGTTGCCGATCTCCAGCCAGTGCCCGGCGTAGTCGCCCATGTTGTAGCCGCAGAACGGCAGCATCGCGAACGGGTCGCGGCGCAGCTGCCCGATGGCGCCGGCGGCGGCCGCAGTGGTCTCGGACGACACCGTGAGGCCCATGAACACGCCGTGCTGCCAGTCGAAGGACTCGGTCACCAGCGGGACCGCAGTGGCGCGCCGGCCCCCGAACAGGATCGCGCTGATCGGGACGCCCTTGGGGTCCTCCCACTCCGACGCGATGGTCGGGCACTGGCCGGCAGGGGTGGTGAAGCGGGCGTTCGGGTGCGCCGCGGGCGTCTCGGACGCGGGCGTCCAGTCGTTGCCCTTCCAGTCCGTCAGGTGCGCGGGCGCCTGCTCGGTGAGCCCCTCCCACCACACGTCGCCGTCATCGGTCAGCGCGACGTTGGTGAAGATGCTGTTGCCGTAGAAGGTCTTCACGGCGTTGGCGTTGGTGTCCTCGCCGGTGCCCGGCGCGACGCCGAAGAAACCGGCCTCGGGGTTGATCGCGTAGAGGCGACCGTCCTCACCGAAGCGCATCCAGCAGATGTCGTCGCCGACGGTCTCGACGGTCCAGCCCTCGATGGTCGGCTGCAGCATCGCGAGGTTGGTCTTCCCGCAGGCGCTCGGGAACGCCGCGGTGATGTACTTCGTGACGCCCTGCGGGTTGGTGAGCTTGAGGATGAGCATGTGCTCGGCCATCCAGCCCTCGTCGCGCGCCATCACGCTGGCGATGCGGAGCGCGAAGCACTTCTTGCCGAGCAGCGCGTTGCCGCCGTACCCGGAGCCGTAGGACCAGATCTCACGCGTCTCGGGGTAGTGGACGATGTACTTGGTGTCGTTGCACGGCCACGGGGAGTCCGTCGCGCCGGCCTCGAGGGGCGCGCCGACGGTGTGCACGGCCGGGACGAAGAAGCCGTTCTCGCCGATCTCGTCCAGAGCGGCCTGGCCCATGCGGGTCATGATGCGCATGGAGACCACGACGTACGGCGAGTCGGTGATCTCGACGCCGAGCTGGCTGATCTTGCTGCCGAGCGGACCCATGCAGAACGGGACGACGTACATCGTCCGGCCCTTCATGCAGCCGGCGAACAGCGGGCGGAGGGTCTCGCGCATCTGCGCGGGGTCCATCCAGTTGTTCGTCGGACCGGCGTCCTTCTCCTCCGCGGAGCAGATGAACGTGCGGTCCTCGACCCGGGCGACATCGGTCGGGTCGGACTTCGCGTAGTAGCTGTTGGGGCGCTTGGTCTCGTCGAGCTTGACGAAGGTGCCGTTGTCGACCAGCAGCGCCGTGAGGCGCTCCCACTCCTCCTGCGACCCGTCCGCCCACTCGACGCGGTCCGGCGTCGTGAGCTCCGCGATCTCGCGCACCCACGCGACCAGCTCGGCGTTCTTGGTGGGGGCTTGGTCGAGCCCGGGGATGGTGCTCGTGGCCGTGACGGGGGCGGTCATGGGATCCTCTCCATCGAGGGTCGGGGGCGGCGGCGTCAGGTGCTGCGGCGGGGCCGCCCGTCTGCTGCTCGTCTACTGCGTGTCAGTCTGCCGCGCCGTACGCTGCTGCAACACCCCCCATCCTGTGAGATCGCGCACCAGGCGGCTACCCGAAGGACCAGCGTTGGACACCTTGATCGAGACCGTCCACCGGGTAGAGGACGCGGTGAAGCCGCATCTGCGGGGAGTTCTGCACGAGGTCGCGTTCGCGATCTCGCTGGTCACCGGCACCGTGATCGTCTGCCTGAGCGAGGGCGCACGCGCGCGGGTGGGGGCCTCGGTGTACGCCGCGTCGGTGGCGTTGCTGTTCGGGACGAGTGCCGCCTACCACCGGGGTTCCTGGGGGCCGCGGGCGCACGGGCTCATGGCCCGGTTGGACCACTCGATGATCTTTGTCCTCATCGCCGGGACGTACACACCGTTCTGCCTGGTCCTTCTTCACGGCTGGTTGCGGTGGGTGATCTTCGGCGTCGTGTGGGGGGGCGCGATCGCCGGGATCGTGCTGCGCAACGCCTTCCGGCAGCCGCCACGGTGGGTCTTCGTCGTGCTGTACCTGGCGCTCGGATGGGTGGCGCTCGCCGTTCTCCCGCAGGTCCTCGACGCCGGCGGCGTCGCGGTCTTCGTGCTCATGCTCGTCGGAGGGATCTTCTACAGCGTCGGCGCGGTGGTCTACGCGCGCAAGAAGCCCAACCCCTCACCGCGCTGGTTCGGCTTCCACGAGGTGTTCCACGCGTGCACGCTGGCCGCCTTCGCCGTCCACTACGTGGCGATCAGCCTCGCTGTCTACGGAAACTGACCCCCCTCCCGCGACCTCCCTCCTGCGGTGCGCGCTCCGCGAGCGTCACCCGAGGCCGGCACGCTCACGAGCGCAGAGGTGCACCGGCGCGAGCGTGCAGGAGAGGAGGGAGGTCGAAGGTGCTGGTCATTTCCGGGCGAGGACCTGCTCCGCCAACCGCTCCGCGTCGTGGGTCGGGAGCTCGCAGACGCTGCGACGGCAGACGTACGCCGCCCCAGCCGGTCGACCCTCGGCGAGGGGGCCGTTCACCGCCACCACGAGTCCCGGCGAGGTGCCCCGACGGGCCACCGCGAGCAGGTCCGGGCGGTCCAGGACGACGACCTCCGCCGGGCCGGCCAGCAGCGTCTCGCCGACCGCGAGGGCCCACCCGGCGAACCGCGCGTGCTTGCCGAACAGCTGCGCCAGCCCCCCAAGGCAGGCTTCGGCGGCGGCGCGGTGACGGTCCGAGCCGGCGAGCGCGGCGTAGGTGAGCAGAGCCCCGGCGGCCGCGGCGGCACCGCTGGGGGTCGCGTTGTCGGTGGGGTCCTGCGGCCGGCGGACCAGAGCCTCCGCGTCGGCGGCGGTGTCGAAGAACCCGCCCCTGCCGTCGGCGAACTGCGTCAGCACCACCTCGAGCAGGGCGTGGGCGCCGCGCAGCTGGTCGAGGTCGCCGGTGGCCCAGTAGAGGGCGAGCAACCCCTCACTCATGTCCGCGTAGTCCTCGAGCACCCCCGCATGTCGACCCACGACCCCGTCGCGCGAGACCCGGCGCAGCCTCCCGTCGACCCAGTGCAGACCCCGCACGAGAGCCGCAGCTCCGACGGCCGCGTCGACGTAGTCCGGTCGGTCCAGCAGGATGCCCGCCTCGGCGAGGGCCGCGATGGCCAGGCCGTTCCAGGCGGCCACGACCTTGTCGTCCCGCCCGGGTTGCGGTCGGTCGGCGCGGGCCGACCGCAGCGCGGCGAGGATGCGCTCGTAGCGCTCGCCGTCGTCCGGCTCGAGCAGCCGTTGTAGCGTCGACGCACCGTGCTCGAAGGTGCCTGCCGCCGTGACCTCGAACTGCTCCGCGGCCCAGGCGCCGTCGTCGTCCCCCAGCACCTCGACGAGCTGCTCGGGGGTCCACACGTAGGTGAGCCCCTCGACGCCGTTGGTGTCGGCGTCCAGCGCGGACGCGAAGCCACCTTCCGCGGTACGCAGGTCTCGAAGGAGGAAGTCGGCGGTCTCGAGCGCGACGCGGCGGGCGGTGGCTGACCCGGTCGCGCGGTACCAGTGCACGTAGACGCGCAGCAGCAGGGCGTTGTCGTAGAGCATCTTCTCGAAGTGGGGCACCACCCAGGCGCCGTCCACGGAGTAGCGCGCAAACCCGCCGGCGAGCTGGTCGTACATCCCGCCGCGCGCCATCGCCTCGCAGGTATGGGCGACCTTCTCCAGTCCCTGACCGGTGCGGGTTGCCCTGCGCAGCAAGAACTCCAGCACCATCGACGGGGGGAACTTCGGCGCCGACCCGAACCCGCCGTGGACACCGTCGTAGCCGCGCGCGAGCTGGTCAAAGGCCTTGTCGAGCAGGGCTGAGGTGATCTCGAGCGAGCCCTCGGGTGCGGGGCGGGACAGCCGTCCGACGATCTCCCGCCCGGCGTCCTGCACGTCCTGCCGCCGGGACTCCCACGTCTGCACGACGCCGTGGAGCACCTCGGTGAAGCTCGGCAGACCTTGCCGCTGCTGGGGCGGCCAGTAGGTGCCGCAGAAGAAGGGCTCCGCGTCGTGGGTGAGGAAGCTCGTCATCGGCCAACCGCCGTGACCGGTCATGGCCTGGAGGGCCTCCATGTAGACCGCGTCGACGTCCGGGCGCTCTTCTCGGTCGACCTTGACGTTGACGAAGTGCGCGTTCATGTACGCCGCTGTCGTCTCGTCCTCGAAGGACTCGTGCGCCA
>CAWASC010000011.1:0-417059 GCA_963784705.1 uncultured Actinomycetota bacterium | reverse complement strand
CCACTCGACCAAGACGCGTGGCGAGGTCCGCGGCGGTGGGCGCAAGCCCTACCGCCAGAAGGGCACCGGTCGCGCCCGTCAGGGCTCGACCCGCGCGCCGCAGTTCGTCGGCGGTGGCGTGGTCCACGGTCCGCAGCCGCGTGACTACGCCCAGCGGACCCCGAAGAAGATGAAGGCCGCCGCCCTGCGCGGTGCCCTCTCGGACCGCTTCGCGCACGAGCGCATCCACGTCGTGGACTCGCTCACCGGTGGCGACGCCCCGTCCACGAAGAGCGCGACGACCATGCTCGCCGCGCTGAGCCAGCGCAAGCACGTGCTCGTCATCGCGGAGCGCACCGACGCCCTCACCTGGAAGTCGCTGCGCAACCACGAGGCCGTGCACCTGCTCTCGCCCGGCCAGCTCAACACCTACGACGTCCTCGTCTCCGACGACGTCGTGTTCACCGAGGCGGCCCTCCAGGCGTTCCTCGCCGGCCCGCCGAAGGGCCGCGCCGTCAAGGCGAGCGCGACCGCGACGTCCCTCGGCACGAGCACCGAGGAGGTCTCCGCATGAGCACCGAGTTCTCCGGTCGTACCGACCTGACCGACCCGCGCGACATCCTGCTCGCCCCGGTCATCTCCGAGAAGAGCTACGGGCTGCTCGACGACAACAAGTACACCTTCCTCGTCGCGCCCGGCGCCAACAAGACCCAGATCAAGATCGCGGTGGAGAAGGTGTTCGACGTCAAGGTCAAGGACGTCAACACCCTGAACCGCAAGGGAAAGCGCAAGCGCACCCGCGCCGGCTTCGGCCAGCGGGCGTCGTCCAAGCGCGCGATCGTCACCCTCCGCGAGGGCACCATCGAGATCTTCGGGGGCCCGGTCGCGTAGCGGCCGGACCCACGAGCTGAGAGAAGACTGATATGGGCATCCGCAAGTACAAGCCGACCACCCCGGGCCGTCGTGGCTCGAGCGTGGCCGACTTCGCCGAGATCACGCGTGACACGCCGGAGAAGTCGCTGGTCCGTCCCCTGCACAACAAGGGCGGCCGCAACTCCACCGGTCGCATCACCACCCGTCACCAGGGTGGTGGCCACAAGCGCGCCTACCGCCTCATCGACTTCCGTCGTCACGACAAGGACGGCGTGCCGGCCAAGGTCGCGCACATCGAGTACGACCCCAACCGCACCGCGCGCATCGCGCTGCTGCACTACGCGGACGGCGAGAAGCGCTACATCGTGGCGCCGAAGGGCCTGAAGCAGGGCGACATGGTCGAGGCCGGCCCCAACGCCGACATCAAGCCGGGCAACGCCCTGCCGCTGCGCAACATCCCGACAGGTACGACGGTGCACAACATCGAGCTCCGGCCCGGTGGCGGTGCCAAGATCGCCCGCTCCGCGGGCACGAGCGTCCAGCTCGTCGCCAAGGAGGGCCGCTTCGCGCAGCTGCGCATGCCCTCCGGTGAGGTCCGCAACGTCGACATCCGCTGCCGCGCGACGGTCGGCGAGGTCGGCAACGCCGAGCAGAGCAACATCAACTGGGGCAAGGCCGGCCGCATGCGCTGGAAGGGCAAGCGCCCCTCCGTCCGTGGTGTCGCCATGAACCCGGTCGACCACCCGCACGGCGGTGGCGAGGGCAAGACCAGCGGTGGCCGCCACCCGGTCAACCCCGCTGGCAAGCCCGAGGGCCGCACGCGTCGCCGCAAGGCCAGTGACGCCATGATCGTCCGCCGCCGCAAGACCAACAAGAAGCGCTAGGGGAATCCGCCGTGCCTCGCAGTCTGAAGAAGGGGCCCTTCGTCGACGACCACCTGCTCAAGAAGGTGGACGTGCAGAACGAGAAGGGCACCAAGAACGTGATCAAGACCTGGTCGCGCCGTTCGACGATCATTCCCGACATGCTCGGCCACACGCTGGCCGTGCACGACGGCCGCAAGCACGTCCCGGTCTTCGTGACCGAGTCGATGGTCGGCCACAAGCTCGGTGAGTTCGCTCCGACGCGCACGTTCAAGGGTCACATCAAGGACGACCGGCGGGCCCGTCGTGGCTGAGAACAAGACGCGGCACCTGCCGCCGAACGCTGCCCTCGCCACCGCGCGCTACGTGCGCATGACGCCGATGAAGTGCCGTCGCGTCATCGACCTGGTCCGCGGCATGCCCGTCGAGCAGGCGCTCGACGTGCTCCGCTTCGACACGCACGCGGCGTCCGAGCCGATCTACAAGGTCGTCGCCTCCGCGGCCGCCAACGCGGTGAACAACAAGTCGCTGGACCGTCGCGACCTCTACATCGCGCAGGCGTACGTCGACGAGGGTCCGACCCTCAAGCGCTTCCGTCCCCGCGCGCAGGGACGGGCGTTCCGCATCCGCAAGCGCACCAGCCACATCACCGTGGTCGTCCAGACGATCATCGACGACACCGTCGCTGTGGGTTCCTCCAAGAAGGGCGGGTCCCTCTAGTGGGCCAGAAGGTCAACCCGCACGGGTTCCGGCTCGGTATCACCACCGACTGGACCTCGCGCTGGTACGCAGACAAGAACTACGCGGAGTACGTGAAGGAAGACGTCGCGATCCGCAAGATGATGAGCAAGGGCATGGAGCGCGCCGGCATCTCGAAGGTGGAGATCGAGCGCACCCGTGACCGCGTCCGCGTGGACATCCACACGGCGCGCCCGGGCATCGTCATCGGTCGCCGTGGCGCCGAGGCCGACCGCATCCGTGGCGACCTGGAGAAGCTGACCGGCAAGCAGGTCCAGCTCAACATCCTCGAGGTCAAGAACCCCGAGAGCGATGCCCAGCTCGTCGCGCAGGGCGTGGCCGAGCAGCTCTCGAGCCGCGTCAGCTTCCGTCGCGCGATGCGCAAGTCGATGCAGTCGGCCATGAAGAGCCCCGGCGTCAAGGGCATCCGGGTCCAGTGCGCCGGTCGTCTCGGTGGTGCCGAGATGAGCCGCTCCGAGTTCTACCGCGAGGGTCGCGTCCCGCTGCACACGCTGCGCGCGGACATCGACTACGGCGTCTACGAGGCCCGCACGACCTTCGGTCGCATCGGGGTGAAGGTCTGGATCTACAAGGGCGACAAGGTCATGTCCCGCGCCGAGCGCGAGGCGCAGGAGGCCGCGCTGCGGCAGCAGCGTCGTGAGCGCCCGGCCAAGCGCGGTCCGCGCTCCGGCTCGACCGGCACCACCGCCGGCGGTACCGAGGCCGGTCGCGCCGCCGAGTCGCCCGAGGACGACGCCGCGAGCACCGAGGTTGCGCCCGCGGCGGTCGAGCAGCTCGCCGGCACGCCGCTCGAGACCCCCACGGCGATCGTCGACGCGCCCGAGTCGGCCGCTGACACGGCTGTTCCCGAGACAGGCCCCGAGACAGGCCCCGAGACAGGCCCCGAGACAGGCCCCGAGACGACCACAGAGACGGAGGCCTGACCATGCTCATCCCTCGCAGGGTCAAGCACCGCAAGCAGCACCACCCTGACCGCAGTGGTGCGGCCAAGGGCGGCACCGAGCTGACCTTCGGCACCTACGGCATCCAGGCTCTCGAGCCCGCTTACGTGACGAACCGGCAGATCGAGTCGGCCCGTATCGCGATGACGCGCCACATCAAGCGTGGCGGAAAGGTCTGGATCAACATCTACCCGGACCGCCCGCTCACCAAGAAGCCGGCCGAGACCCGCATGGGTTCCGGCAAGGGCTCGCCGGAGTGGTGGGTGGCCAACGTCAAGCCCGGGCGCATCCTGTTCGAGCTGGCCGGTCCGCCGGAGCCGCTGGCCCGCGAGGCCATGCGCCGCGCCATCCACAAGCTGCCCATGAAGTGCCGTTTCGTCGTTCGGGAGGAGGGTCACTGATGGCCGACAGCCGGACGAACGACCTGCGCGAGCTGGGCGACGAGGAGCTCGTCGTCACGCTGCGCGAGGCCAAGGAGGAGCTGTTCAACCTCCGCTTCCAGGTGGCCACCGGCCAGCTGGACAACAACCGTCGTCTGCAGACCGTGCGGCGCGACATCGCTCGCATCTACACCGTGATGCGTGAGCGCGAGCTCGGGATCGTCCGTACGGGCGGTGCCGCATGACCGAGGGCAAGAGTGTGACCGAGACCAGCACCACGACCACCGAGTCCGCGCTGAACCGCGGCTTCCGCAAGACCCGCGAGGGCCTGGTCGTCAGCGACAAGATGGACAAGACCGTCGTCGTCGCCGTGGAGGACCGCGTGCAGCACCCCCTGTACAAGAAGACCCTCCGCCGGACGAACAAGCTCAAGGCGCACGACGAGCAGAACTCCTGCGGTGTCGGCGACCGGGTCCTGCTCATGGAGACCCGGCCGCTGTCCGCCACCAAGCGGTGGCGCGTCGTCGAGATCCTCGAGAAGGCCAAGTAGCCCGCCGGTACAGCGCGTACGCACGACCAAGCAGTCCGCGGTCTGGACAGATCCAGCCCGCCCCGCGAGCCCGCGTCCCCTCCCCCAAGGGGATACGGGGTTCACACCAGGAGACACAGTGATCCAGCAGGAGTCGCGACTTCGCGTCGCCGACAACACGGGTGCAAAGGAAGTCCTCTGCATCCGCGTTCTCGGCGGCTCGGGGCGTCGCTACGCCGGCATCGGCGACATCATCGTCTGCACCGTGAAGGACGCCATCCCCGGTGCCGGCGTGAAGAAGGGCGATGTGGTCAAGGCCGTCATCGTCCGCACCGTCAAGGAGCGCCGTCGTCCCGACGGCTCCTACATCCGCTTCGACGAGAACGCCGCCGTGCTCATCAAGGACGGCGGGGACCCGCGCGGGACCCGCATCTTCGGCCCGGTCGGTCGCGAGCTGCGCGACAAGCGGTTCATGAAGATCATCTCGCTGGCACCGGAGGTGCTCTGACATGGCTGGACTGTTCGTGAAGAAGGGCGACACCGTGCAGGTGATCGCCGGCAAGGACCTCAACACCAAGGGCAAGGTCATCTCGGCCGACCCGGCGACCAACCGTGTGCTCGTCGAGGGCGTCAACCGCGTCACCCGGCACACCAAGGTCACCCAGTCCGCCCGTGGCTCGCAGCAGGGCGGGATCGTGCACCAGGAGGCGCCGATCCACGCCAGCAACGTGCAGGTCATCTGCCCGTCCTGCGGCAAGCCCAGCCGCATCGGCCACCGCCGGAGCGAGCCGGACGCAGGCGGCAAGACGCACAGCGTCCGCATCTGCAAGCGCTGCAACGGAGACATCTGACATGACCGTCACCTCGAGCGACACGGCCACGATGCCGCGTCTGAAGACGCGCTACCGCGCCGAGATCAAGCCCGCTCTGCTGGAGCAGTTCTCCTACTCCAACGCGATGCAGATCCCCGGCGTCGTCAAGGTCGTCGTCAACATGGGTGTGGGCGACGCCGCCAAGGACTCCAAGCTCATCGACGGCGCGCTGCGCGACCTGACGGCCATCACCGGCCAGAAGCCGCAGTTGCGTCGCGCGACCAAGTCGATCGCGCAGTTCAAGCTGCGTGAGGGCATGCCGATCGGCGCCAAGGTCACCCTGCGCGGCGACCGCATGTGGGAGTTCCTCGACCGCCTGGTCACCCTCGCCCTCCCGCGCATCCGTGATTTCCGCGGCCTGTCGCCGGTGCAGTTCGACGGCAACGGCAACTACACGTTCGGCCTCAACGAGCAGTCCATGTTCCACGAGATCGACGTCGACAAGATCGACCGCACCCGCGGCATGGACATCACCGTGGTGACCACGGCGACCAACGACGACGAGGGTCGCGCGCTGCTCAAGGCGCTCGGCTTCCCGTTCAAGGAGCTCTAATGGCGAAGAAGGCGCTGGTCGAGAAGGCCAACCGCAAGCCGAAGTTCAAGGTCCGCGGCTACACCCGCTGCAACCGGTGCGGTCGTCCCCGGGCCGTGCTGCGCACCTTCGGGCTGTGCCGCATCTGCTTCCGCGAGATGGCGCATGCCGGCGAGCTGCCCGGCATCACCAAGTCCAGCTGGTAGCCACCGCTCGTCAGCCACCCCGCTCGTCCACCCTGCGAACCCTCGCACCCTCTTCGTCACAGGCCCGAACCGTCACTCGACGGCACGGGAACCGGGACGGGAAAGGCCTCAGGCCACAGATGACGACCTCCCTGTTTAGGACCGCAGCATGACCATGACCGACCCGATCGCGGACATGCTGACCCGCGTGCGCAACGCCAACTCGGCGTACCACGACACCGTCACCATGCCGCACAGCAAGCTCAAGACGCACATCGCGGAGATCCTCCAGCAGGAGGGCTACATCGCTGGTTGGAAGACCGAGGACGGTGAGAAGGGCAAGCTCCTCACCATCGACCTCAAGTACGGTCCCAACCGCGAGCGCTCCATCGCCGGTGTCCGCCGCGTGTCCAAGCCCGGTCTGCGCGTCTACGCCAAGGCCGGCAACCTCCCCAAGGTCCTCGGTGGTCTGGGTGTCGCGATCATCTCGACGTCCAACGGCCTGCTGACCGACCGCCAGGCGAACAAGAAGGGCGTGGGTGGGGAAGTCCTCGCCTACGTCTACTAGACGGAAGGGATGTCCCACCATGTCTAGGATCGGTCGACTCCCCATCCCCGTCCCGGCCGGCGTCGAGCTCACCCTCGACGGCCAGCAGGTGACGGTGAAGGGTCCCAAGGGCACGCTGTCCCACACGATCAGCGACCCCATCCGCATCGAGAAGGCGGACGACAGCGCCGGCGGTGTCACCTACGTCGTCACGCGTCCCGACGACGAGCGCGCCAGCCGCAGCCTGCACGGGCTCACCCGCACGCTGGTCAACAACATGGTCCTCGGTGTCACCACCGGCTACGAGAAGGCCATGGAGATCCGCGGCGTCGGGTACCGCGTCGCTGCCAAGGGCTCGGACCTCGAGTTCGCACTCGGCTACAGCCACCCGGTGCCGGTCCTGGCGCCCGAGGGCATCACGTTCGAGGTGCAGTCGCCCACGAAGTTCGTGGTCAAGGGCATCGACAAGCAGAAGGTCGGCGAGGTTGCCGCCAACATCCGCAAGCTGCGCAAGCCCGACCCGTACAAGGGCAAGGGTGTCCGGTACGAGGGCGAGCAGATCAAGCTCAAGGTCGGGAAGACGGGTAAGTAATGGCTGACATCAGCACGAAGCGCCGGTTGGGCAAGGCCCGCCGCCACTTCCGACTCCGCAAGAAGGTCTCCGGTACGCCGGCCCGTCCGCGCCTGGTCGTGACGCGCTCCTCGCGTCACATCTTCGCGCAGGTCGTCGACGACCTCGCCGGCCACACGCTGGCCAGCGCGTCGACGCTCGACGCCACCATCCGTGGTGGCGAGGGCAACAAGACCGAGCAGGCCAAGAAGGTCGGTGAGCTCGTCGCCGAGCGCGCCAAGGCCGCCGGCATCGACGCCGTGGTCTTCGACCGCGGTGGCAACGCCTACGCCGGACGCATCGCCGCCCTGGCCGACAGCGCCCGCGAGAAGGGCCTGGACTTCTGATGACCGCTTTTCCTGTGACCGGCTTCCCGGTGACCCCCAGCAAGACTGAGATGAGGAACGTCTGATGCCCGGACAGCAGCGCCGTGGCGGCACGGGTGCCGCCCAGGGCGGTCAGGCCGGAGGCGGCCGCGACGGTGGCCGGGACGGCGGCCGTGGCGGTCGGGGCGGCAACGCCCCCGAGAAGAACGCGCACCTCGAGCGCGTCGTCGCGATCAACCGTGTCGCGAAGGTCGTCAAGGGTGGTCGTCGCTTCAGCTTCACCGCCCTCGTCGTCGTCGGTGACGGCGACGGCCAGGTCGGCGTCGGCTACGGCAAGGCCAAGGAGGTGCCTGCCGCGATCGCGAAGGGTGTCGAGGAGGCCAAGAAGCACTTCTTCCGCGTCCCGCGGATCGGCTCGACCATCCCGCACCCCATCCAGGGTGAGGCGGCGGCCGGTGTGGTGCTCCTCAAGCCGGCCAGCCCCGGTACCGGTGTCATCGCCGGTGGTCCGGTGCGCGCCGTGCTCGAGTGCGCGGGCATCCACGACGTGCTCAGCAAGTCCCTCGGGTCCTCCAACCCGATCAACATCGTCCACGCGACCGTGGCGGCCCTCCAGGGCCTGCAGCGTCCTGAGGAGATCGCGGCGCGCCGTGGTCTGCCGCTCGAGGACGTTGCCCCGGCCGCCATGCTCCGGGCGCGCGCCGCAGCGATGACCGCTGCAGCCGCTCCCGTCCAGACGGGGAGCTAGCCATGGGTCGTCTCAAGGTCACCCAGACCAAGTCCGGCATCGGCGGCAAGCAGAACCAGCGCGACACCCTGCGCTCGCTCGGCTTGAAGCGGATCAACGACACGGTCGTCAAGGAGGACCGTCCTGAGATCCGCGGGATGGTCAACACGGTCACGCACCTCGTGTCCGTCGAGGAGGTCGAGTAGTCATGAGTGGTTCACCGCTGAAGGTCCACCACCTCCGTCCGGCTCCTGGCGCCAAGACCGCCAAGACCCGCGTCGGTCGTGGTGAGGCGAGCAAGGGCAAGACCGCCGGTCGTGGCACCAAGGGCACCAAGGCCCGCTACCAGGTGCCGGCGGCCTTCGAGGGCGGGCAGATGCCGCTCCACATGCGGCTGCCCAAGCTCAAGGGCTTCAAGAACCGCTTCCGCGTCGAGTACCAGGTCGTGAACCTGGACAAGATCGTCGAGCGGTTCCCGCAGGGCGGCACCATCGGCGTGGACGACCTCGTCGAGAAGGGCCTGGTCCGGGACAACAACCTGGTCAAGGTCCTCGGTGGCGGCGACATCGCCGTGAAGGTCGACGTCACGGCGCACGCGTTCTCCGCGTCGGCCAAGGAGAAGATCACCGCCGCCGGCGGCACCGCCACCGCGCTGTAGTACCTGGGCCCCGGGCCGTCACCCCTTCCCTCGGGGAGGGCGTGGCGGCCCGTGGCTGTTACAGTCCTGCCAGGCTCAGCGCGACCGCACCACCACCAGCACCCTGCCACGAACCCGCCCCGCCGTACCGGCCGGAGGCCGTCTCACTCAACGGAGGATCCGTGCTCACCGCCTTCGGACGGGCCTTCCGCGTGCCGGACCTGCGCAAGAAGATCCTCTTCACGCTGGCGATCATCGGCATCTACCGGCTCGGCTCCGTCGTCCCGGGTCCTGGGGTCTCATACGTCGCGATCCAGACCTGCCTCGACTCGGTCAAGGACGACAGCGTCTACGGCCTGGTGAACCTGTTCAGCGGCGGCGCGCTCCTCAAGCTGAGCGTGTTCGCGCTCGGGATCATGCCGTACATCACGAGCTCGATCATCGTGCAGCTGCTCATCGTGGTCATCCCTCGCCTTGAAGCGCTCAAGGAGGAGGGCCAGTCCGGTCAGGCGAAGCTGACGCAGTACACCCGCTACCTCACCGTCGCCCTCGCGATCTTGCAGTCGACCGGCATCGTGGCCCTCGCCCGCTCCGGCAACCTGATCCCGAGCTGCCAGGAGAAGCTGATCCCGCAGGACTCCCTGTGGCGGGTCAGCGTGCTGGTCATCACGCTCACTGCCGGCACCGCCGTGATCATGTGGCTCGGCGAGCTCATCACCGACCGCGGCGTCGGCAACGGGATGTCCGTGCTGATCTTCACCTCGATCATCAGCAGCATGCCGGCGCAGGGCGGGAACCTGCTCAACCAGCCCAACGGTGCGTTCAAGCTCACCGGGGTCATCCTGCTGGCGATCGTGGTCATCACCCTGGTGGTGTTCGTCGAGCAGGCCCAGCGGCGGATCCCGGTGCAGTACGCCAAGCGCATGATCGGGCGCCGGATGTACGGCGGCACCAGCACCTACATCCCGCTCAAGGTCAACCAGGCCGGTGTCATCCCGGTCATCTTCGCCAGCTCGCTGCTGTACCTGCCGAGCCTGTTGCGCAACGTCTGGAGCGATCCGACGTTCGTGCGCTTCGTCGACCGCTACCTCACCCGCGGGGACCACCCGCTCTACCTGGCGCTGTACTTCGGGCTGATCGTCTTCTTCACGTACTTCTACGTCGCGATCACGTTCAACCCGGTCGAGGTCGCCGACAACATGAAGAAGTACGGCGGTTTCGTGCCGGGGATCCGCCCGGGCCGGGCGACCGCGGAGTACCTCGACTACATCCTGTCCCGCATCACCAGCTTCGGCGCGCTCTACCTCGGGCTGGTCGCGGTCCTGCCGCTCGTGCTGTTCAACCTCACCGCCGGTGCCAACCAGATCCCGTTCGGGGGCACCGCGGTGCTCATCGTGGTCGGTGTCGGGCTGGAGACCGTGAAGCAGATCGAGAGCCAGCTGATGCTGCGCAACTACGAGGGCTTCCTGCGGTGACCTCCCTTGGGGAGCAGGGCTAGTGCGGCTGGTCCTCGTCGGGCCTCCGGGCGCCGGCAAGGGGACCCAGGCGCAGTTCATCGCTGAGCACCTGACGGTCCCGAAGATCTCCACCGGCGACATCTTCCGGGCGAACGTCAGCCAGGGGACGCCGCTGGGGCTGCAGGCGAAGGCCTTCATGGACCGCGGCGACCTCGTGCCGGACGACGTCACGATCGACATGGTCCGCAACCGGCTGGCCGAGGACGATGCGACCCACGGCTTCCTGCTCGACGGGTTCCCCCGCACCGTCCCGCAGGCCGAGGTCCTCGACGACCTGCTCCAGGAGCTCGGTGGTAGCAAGCTCGACGTCGTGCTCGAGCTCGTCGTCGAGAAGGACGAGGTCGTCCGGCGCCTGTCGGGTCGCCGTACCTGCCGGACGTGCAACCACATCTGGCACGTCGACTTCGACCCGCCCGCGGTCGAGGGCGTCTGCGACATCGACGGTGGCGAGCTCTACCAGCGCGACGACGACAAGGCCGAGACGATCATCAACCGGCTGGACGTGTACGACGCCCAGACCGCGCCGCTGGTCAACTACTACGCCGGCCGCGGCGTGCTCGTCGGCATCGACGCGACCGGGCCGGTGGACGACGTGACGCAGCGGGCCATCGACGCGCTGCGCCCGCACCACCACCTCGACGAGTGAGCGCCCGAGGCGGACGGCTGCGCAGCCGGCGACCCCGCGGAGTGACGGTCAAGACGCCCGAGCAGCTGCAGGTGATGCGCCGAGCGGGTCTGGTCGTGGCCGAGGCGCTCGCGCGCATGACCGAGGCGATCCGACCCGGCGTCACCACCGGCGACCTGGACCGGATCGCGCGCCAGGTGCTCGAGCGGCACGGCGCCACCTCGAGCTTCCTCGGGTACGGCGACCCCGGGTTCCCCGCAGTGATCTGCGCGTCGGTCGGCGCCGAGGTCGTGCACGGCATCCCCGGTGACCGCGTGCTCGTCGACGGCGAGCTCTGCTCGATCGACTTCGGGGCGATCGTGGACGGCTGGCACGGCGACGCCGCCGTCACCGTCCCGGTCGGCACCTGCGACGCCGACGTGCTCGCGCTCAACGACGTGACCGAGCAGAGCCTGTGGGCCGCGGTGCGCGCCGTCCGCCCCGGAGGGCGGCTGTCGGACATCGGCGCAGCGGTCGAGGGGGTCGTGCGACCGCACGGGTACGGCCTGCTCGAGGACTACACCGGGCACGGCATCGGCCGGTCCATGCACGAACCGCCGTACGTCCCCAACCTGGCGCCGCGAGGACCGGGCAAGGGGATGGACCTGGAGATCGGGATCGTGCTCGCGGTCGAGCCGATGGCGACCCTCGGCAGCCCGGAGACCGACCTGCTCGAGGACGAGTGGACCGTGGTGACCGCCGACCGCCGGCAGGCCGCACACTGGGAGCACACCGTCGCCGTCACGCCGGACGGGCCCTGGGTGCTCACCGCCGTGGACGGCGGGGCCTCGCGGCTGTAGGCGAGCGGCGTGATCGGGCTCACGCCCTGGCGCCCTGTCGCCGTTGGACTGCCCGCGGCGCGATGACGTACGATGACACGTCGGGCTGTGACCGGCGCGCTTCGGTGTGTCTACGGACGCTCTCCTCGGACGCGTGCCTGCCGTGGCTCACTGATTCACCAGCACCACAAGTTCTATCCCATTCGTACGACGGTTAGCGGAGGACATGCCCAAGAAGGACGGGGCCATCGAGATTGAGGGCCGAGTCGTCGAGCCGCTCCCCAACGCGATGTTCCGCGTGGAGCTGCAGAACGGCCACAAGGTCCTCGCCCACATCAGCGGCAAGATGCGCCAGCACTACATCCGCATCCTGCCCGAGGACCGTGTCGTCGTGGAGCTCTCGCCCTACGACCTCACCCGTGGGCGCATCGTCTACCGCTACAAGTAGTTCGTTCCGCCAGCACCTACCAGCCAGCCACACGCACCAGAAGAGAGATCTGTGAAGGTCAAGCCGAGCGTCAAGCCGATCTGTGACAAGTGCCGCGTCATCCGACGTCACGGCAACGTCATGGTGATCTGCTCCTCGTCCGCGCGGCACAAGCAGCGTCAGGGCTAGGACCTACCCCCAGCACGACAGCACAGCGCGCCCAACACCTCACGCTCCACCCCAGTTCCACGAGGTGACCCCCGGTCGGAGGCCGGGGCCTGTCCCGGGCGGGACGGGGAGGGACGCGCACGACCTCCGCGCCAGGCCCCTCAGGGGTAGAAAGCAGGACCCGCCCGATGGCACGCCTTGCCGGCGTCGACCTCCCCCGCGAGAAGCGGTTGGAGATCGCGCTCACCTACATCTACGGCATCGGCCGTACTCGTGCCCAGCAGACGCTGGCCGAGACCGGCGTCTCCGGAGACGTCCGCGTGAAGGACATGACCGAGGACGACCTGGTCAAGCTCCGCGACTGGATCGACGCGAACTACAAGGTCGAGGGTGACCTGCGTCGCGAGGTCGCCCAGGACATCCGTCGCAAGATCGAGATCGGCTGCTACCAGGGCATCCGGCACCGTCGTGGCCTTCCGGTCCACGGGCAGCGCACGCACACCAACGCGCGCACCCGCAAGGGACCGAAGAAGACCGTCGCCGGCAAGAAGAAGCCCAAGAAGTAGGAGATCGACCATGCCTCCCAAGACTCGTACCGGCGCCGGGGTCAAGAAGATCCGTCGCAAGGAGAAGAAGAACGTCGCCCACGGGCACGCGCACATCAAGAGCACGTTCAACAACACGATCGTGAGCATCTGCGACCCGCAGGGCAACGTGATCAGCTGGGCCTCGGCCGGCCACGTCGGCTTCAAGGGCTCGCGCAAGTCCACGCCGTTCGCTGCGCAGATGGCCGCCGAGAACGCGGCCCGCAAGGCGCAGGAGCACGGCATGAAGAAGGTCGACGTCTTCGTGAAGGGCCCGGGTTCGGGCCGCGAGACCGCGATCCGTTCGCTGCAGGCTGCCGGCCTCGAGGTCGGTTCTATCAGCGACGTCACCCCTGTTCCCCACAACGGTTGCCGCCCGCCCAAGCGGCGGAGGGTTTGACCTGATGGCGCGTTACACCGGAGCCGACTGCCGCCGTTGCCGTCGCGAGAAGATGAAGCTGTTCCTCAAGGGCAGCAAGTGCGAGTCCCCGAAGTGCCCGATCGAGATCCGCCCCTACCCCCCGGGCGACCACGGTCGTGGACGCACCAAGGACTCCGAGTACCTCCTGCAGATGCGCGAGAAGCAGAAGTGCGCGCGCATCTACGGGATCCTCGCCAAGCAGTTCCGCGGGTACTACGAGGAGGCGAACACCAAGTCCGGCAAGACCGGTGACAACCTGCTCATCATCCTCGAGAGCCGCCTGGACAACGTGGTCTACCGCGCCGGGTTCGCCACCAGCCGCGACCACGCTCGTCAGGCCGTGCGCCACGGACACGTCCTGGTCAACGGCAAGAAGGTCGACATCCCGTCGTACCGCGTGACGGCCAACGACATCGTCGAGATCCGTCCGAAGAGCCGCGAGCTGACGCCGTACGTCATCGCCCGCGAGACGGCCGGCGACCGCCCGAGCCCGCCCTGGATGGAGGTCATCTCCTCCCAGATGCGCGTGCTCGTCCACAACCTGCCGAGCCGGCAGGTCATCGACACGCCCGTCCAGGAGCAGCTGATCGTCGAGCTCTACTCCAAGTAAGCACCCGCCGGTCGGACCCGTTCCCTGCGGGTCCGACCGGAGACAACTCCACACACGCGCGGGCCTCGCCACCTCGCGCACTCCTCCCGTGACGTCATATGGCGGACGTCGCGAGACCCGTCCCGAAAGGACACAGCGTGCTCATCGCACAGCGCCCCACCCTGACCGAAGAGGTGGTCAACGAGCGTCGCTCGCGGTTCGTCCTCGAGCCGCTCGAGCCGGGCTTCGGCTACACCCTCGGCAACTCCCTGCGCCGCACCCTGCTGAGCTCCATCCCGGGTGCTGCCGTCACGTCGATCCGCATCGACGGCGTGCTCCACGAGTTCACCACCGTCCCGGGGGTGAAGGAGGACGTCACCGACCTCATCCTGAACCTCAAGGAGCTCGTCGTCTCCTCGGAGTCCGACGAGCCGGTCGTGATGTACCTCCGCAAGCAGGGCCCCGGCCCGGTCACCGCAGCCGACATCGCGCCGCCCGCGGGCGTCGAGGTGCACAACCCCGACCTGCACCTGGCCACGCTCAACGGCAAGGGCCGCCTGGAGATCGAGCTGACCGTCGAGCGCGGTCGCGGCTACGTCTCCTCGGTGCAGAACAAGCAGGCCGGTCAGGAGATCGGCCGCATCCCGGTCGACTCCATCTACAGCCCCGTGCTGAAGGTGACCTACAAGGTCGAGGCGACCCGTGTCGAGCAGCGCACCGACTTCGACAAGCTGATCCTGGACATCGAGACGAAGAACTCGATGAGCCCCCGGGACGCTGTTGCCAGCGCCGGCAAGACCCTCGTCGGCCTGTTCGGCCTCGCGCAGGAGCTCAACGAGCAGGCTGAGGGCATCGACATCGGCCCGTCGCCGACCGACGCCGCGCTGGCGGCCGACCTGGCGCTGCCGATCGAGGAGATGGACCTCACCGTCCGCTCCTACAACTGCCTCAAGCGCGAGGGCATCCACACCGTCGGCGAGCTCGTCTCCCGCTCGGAGGCGGACCTGCTCGACATCCGCAACTTCGGCAGCAAGTCCATCGACGAGGTGAAGGTCAAGCTGCACCAGATGGGCCTGGGCCTGAAGGACTCGCCCCCCGGGTTCGACCCGTCGCAGGTGGCCCAGAACTACGGCACCGACGACTACGCGTTCGACGACGAGGACGGCGCTGTCGCCCCCGCGGGCGACGACGACACGACCTGGACCGAGACCGAGCAGCTCTAGCACGACCCGGTACGGCGGGGGGCTCGCCTTCCGCCGTACCGGCCGCACGCAGCACCGCACCCACCACGCCAGACAGGGATCCCGCACCCGCGGTATCGCCCCCACGGAGGGCTGTCTCAGCCTCCCGCCTCTGAGGAGATCGGTATGCCCACGCCCACCAAGGGTCCGCGCATGGGCGGCAGCCCGGCGCACGAGCGCCTCATGCTCGCCAACCTCGCGACGTCGCTGTTCGAGCACGGTCGCATCCAGACCACCGAGGCGAAGGCCAAGCGGCTCCGCCCGTACGCCGAGCACCTCATCACCTTCGCCAAGCGCGGGGACCTGCACGCCCGCCGCCAGGTGCTCAAGCGCCTGCGCGACAAGAGCGTCGTGCACGTGCTGTTCGACGAGATCGGCCCGCGCTACGAGAACCGTCCCGGTGGCTACACCCGCATCGTGAAGGTCGGACCGCGCAAGGGCGACAACGCGCCGATGGCCATCATCGAGCTGGTCGAGGCGCTGACCGTCGCGCAGCAGGCCGTCGGTGAGGCCGAGCGCGCCCGCGGCACCAAGGTCGCGCCGTCCAAGGCCCCGACCGGCGCCACCCGCGAGGCGGCCGAGGACCTGAAGAACGAGTCGCCCACCGCGGCGGCCGTCGTCGCCGAGGCCGAGCTGGCCGACGCCGCTTCCGAGACGGAGGCTCCCCAGGCTCCCCAGGCTGGGGCCACGGAGGCCGTTGCTGCGGAGGCGCCCCAGGCCGAGGCGCCCGTGCAGGAGGACCTGTTCGCTGAGGACGCCCCCACCGAGGACACCCCTGCCGAGGACGCCCCTGCCGAGGACGCCCCCACCGAGGACGAGAAGTAGCCGTTCCCCGCACCCCGCACGTCGTGGCCGAGCCCGCACTCCCTGTCGGGGAGGGCGGGCTCGCGCCGTGTGACACCCGCGTGCGGATCGACCTGTCCTACGACGGCACCGACTTCGCCGGCTGGGCGGCGCAGCGCGACCAGCGCACCGTCCAGGGCGAGCTCGAGGCTGCTCTCGCCCGCATCAGCCGACGCTCCGACCTGCCCCGCCTCACCGTCGCCGGACGCACGGACGCGGGCGTGCACGCCCGGGGGCAGGTGGCCCACCTCGACGCCCCGGGCTCCCTCGCCGATGATCCCCTGCTGCTGCGGCGCCTGAACGGCACCCTGCCGCGCGACATCGCCGTCCGCCGGGTCACCCGCGCACCAGCGGGCTTCGACGCGCGGTTCAGCGGGGTGTCGCGCACCTACCGGTACCGCCTGGCCGACGCGCCCGAGGCCGTCGACCCGCTGCGTCGACACGACACCGTGGTCCACCCGCGCACCCTGGACCTGGTCCGGCTCGTTTCGGCGTCGGAGGGGCTGGTCGGCTTCCACGACTTCGCGGCCTACTGCAAGCGGCGTGAGGGCGCGACGACCCGCCGTACCCTCCTGCGACTGGACTGGGAGCGCACGCACGACGGGGTCCTGGAAGCCACGGTGCAGGCGGACGCCTTCTGCCACTCGATGGTCCGGTCGCTCATGGGGGCGCTGATCTCCGTCGGCGAAGGCCGCCGTGAGGTCGACTGGCCCACCTCCCGGCTCTCTCTCACCGCGCGGGAGTCCGGCATCGTCGTCGCGCCGCCGCACGGGCTGACGCTGGAGCAGGTGGAGTACCCCCCCGACGGCGAGCTGCTGGCCCGCCAGGAGGTCACCCGCAACCTGCGGTCGTGACGGGCCGACGTCGGCGCCGCACCGGATCAGTGCCCCGCTCCCCTTCCCCGTCCGGGGTGCAGCCCCGTGCCCTCCTCACGGCCTCGAACCTGGTTGACACAAGGGGAGACCATGGCTTGGTGCTGACCGTTTCCCGTGGCCTCGACGCCCGCTCCCTCGCCGCCATCCGCCGACTCGAATCCGAGGTCGTCGCGCACGACGGTGGCCGGCTGAAGCTCGAGCACGCGGTGCTGGAGTCGCGTGAGCCGGACCGCGCGCAGGACGCGCTCTGGTGGGAGGGGGAGCGGCTGGTCGGGTTCGCCGGTCTCTACGCGTTCGGCCCGCCGGACTGCGAGGTCGCCGGCATGGTGGCATCGGACCGGCGTCGTACCGGCATCGCGTCCGCGCTCCTGGAAGCGGTGCTCGGTCACGCCTCCAGCGGGTACGCCCGAGCGCTGCTCGTCACGCCCGCCGGCAGCGACGCGGGCCGGGGCTTCGCCGCCAGCAGGGGCGCGACGTTCGACCACGCCGAGCACTTCCTCGTCCTGGGCGCGACGCCGGACGGGCCGGACCGCGACACCGCCGTCCTCCTGCGGCCTGCGGAGGTGGGGGACAGGGAGGCGGTCCGCACGGTGCTCACCACGGCCTTCGGTCACGACCCGGGCGACCGGGTGCTCGACCGGGACGGCGACACGACGTATGTGATCGTCGAGCGGGAGAGCGTCGTGGGGACGCTGCGGCTGAGCGTGCACGGACAGACGGGCGGGGTCTACGGCTTCGCCGTGCTGCCCGAGCACCAGGGCCGGGGGATCGGGCGCGACGTCCTCGAGCGCTCCTGCCGGTTGCTGCGCGCCCAGGGCTGCGCGCGCGTCACCCTCGAGGTGGAGACGCAGAACGAAGGGGCACTCGGGCTGTACACGTCCGTGGGCTTCCAGCGCGAGGCCGGCGAGGACTACTGGGCGGTCCCGCTGCCGGGCGGGTGACCGGCTGAGCAAACCCGTCGCGCGCGCCGGCGTCGTACGGCGACACTGGTGCCATGGGGTACGTCGACTGCCAGTCACTGAGCTACGTCCTGCCGGACGGGCGCGTGCTGTTCGCCGACGCGTCCTTCCGGGTCGGCGACGGCACCAAGACCGCTCTCGTCGGCGCCAACGGCACGGGCAAGACGACGCTGCTCAAGATCATCGCCGGCGACCTGGTGCCCAGCGACGGCGCGGTCGCCCGGGACGGTGGTCTCGGGGTCATGCGGCAGTTCATCGGCTCCATCCGCGACGAGACCGAGGTCCGCGACCTGCTGCTCGACCTCGCGGCCCCCGGGGTGCGCGAGGCCGGGCGGGCGCTGGAGAGGGCCGAGCTGGCGATGATGGAGGACGACACCGAGAAGAACCAGATGCGCTACGCCCAGGCGCTGGCCGACTGGGGCGACGCGCACGGCTACGACGCCGAGGTGACCTGGGACGTCTGCACGATGGCGGCGCTCGGCATGCCCTACGACAAGGCGATGTACCGCAAGCTGCACACGCTGTCCGGTGGGGAGCAGAAGCGGCTGGCGCTGGAGGCGCTGCTGCGCGGTCCGGAGCAGGTGCTGCTGCTGGACGAACCGGACAACTACCTCGACGTCCCCGGCAAGCGCTGGCTCGAGGCGGCGCTCGCCGAGTCCAACAAGACGGTCCTGTTCGTCACGCACGACCGGGAGATGCTGCACAACGTCGCGACGCGCGTCGTCACGATCGAGGCGCACGGTGCGTGGGTCCACGGCGCCGGCTTCGCGTCGTACGCCGAGGCGCGGCAGGCGCGCCGCGAGCGACTGGCTGAGCTGCACAAGCGCTGGGACGAGGAGAACGCCCGCCTCAAGGCGCTGGTGCTCAAGCTGCGCGAGCAGGCGAAGATCAGCCCGGACATGGCCTCGCGCTACTCCGCCATGCAGACGCGCTACGAGAAGTTCCTCGAGGCCGGACCGCCGGCCGAGCAGGTCGTCGACCAGAAGGTGACGATGAAGCTGCGCGGTGGGCGCACCGGGGTGCGGGCGGTGACGTGTGAGCGGCTCGAGCTCACGGGACTGATGAAGCCGTTCGACCTCGAGGTGTTCTACGGCGAGCGGGTGGCGGTGCTGGGCTCGAACGGGTCGGGCAAGTCGCACTTCCTGCGGCTGCTCGCCGGTCAGGAGGTCGCCCACACCGGCGTGGCTCGGCTCGGCGCACGCGTCGTCGCCGGCTGGTTCGCGCAGACGCACGAGGCGCCCGAGCTCTACGGCAGGACGCTCACCGAGGTGCTGCACCGCGGGGAGGGCGCGCGGCGCGGGATGGAGCGCGGTCAGGCGATCGGTGCGCTGCGCCGCTACGAGCTGCAGGACCAGTGCGACCAGGCCTTCGACTCGCTGTCGGGCGGTCAGCAGGCGCGGTTCCAGGTGCTGCTGCTCGAGCTCGGCGGTGCCACCCTGCTGCTGCTCGACGAGCCGACCGACAACCTCGACCTCGCCTCCGCCGAGGCGCTGGAGGAGGGGCTGCAGGCCTTCGACGGCACGGTCATGGCCGTGACGCACGACCGGTGGTTCGCGCGCGGCTTCGACCGGTTCCTGGTCTTCGGGTCCTCCGGTGACGTCTACGAGTCCGACGAGCCGGTGTGGGACGAGGGACGGGTCGTCCGTGCCCGCTGACGTGCGCGTCGAGGCGGTCACCGACTGGCGGGTGTGGAAGCCGCTGCGCCTCGAGGGACTCGCGGACACCCCCATCGGCTTCGGCGAGCTCTACGCGGACGCCGTACTCCTGTCCGACGCGGAGTGGGACCAGCGCTGGGCCCGGCCAGGCCTGCGGCTCCTGGCGTACGTCGGGGACGAGCCGGTCGGGATGGCGGGCGGGTTCGTGGGCGATGCCGGACCGACGCTGTTCGGGGTCTACGTGCGACCGGCGGCGCGGGGGCAGGGCGTGCTGGACGTCCTTGTCGACGCGGTGTCGGCCTGGTGCGCACCGGCCCCGCTGCGGCTGGACGTGCACGTCGACAACGCCCCCGCGCGGGCGGCGTACCTCCGCCTGGGGTTCGTCGAGACCGGCGGCCGCACCACCGGCGGCGGGATCGACGGCCGCGACCTGCTCGAGATGCTCCGCACCTGACCCCCCTCCCGCGCGAACGGATACGCGCGGGTGGGTGGAGGGGGCGTGCGGGACCCGCGGGTATCCGGTCACGGCAGGAGGGTGGGCTTTGCAGGCCGGACGGGCTCTCGGGTATCGTCATCTGCTGTTGCGCGGCGCGCCTGGTTGACGCGCGCCTGAGAGCACCCAAGACAGCAGTCACCAAGACACCCGTCACCAAGACATCAGTCACACAGCCAGGTAGAGAAGAGCAGAGCCGTGCGCACGTATCAGCCCAAGCCGTCTGACGTGACCCGTCAGTGGCACGTCATCGACGCGAGCGACGTCGTGCTCGGCCGTCTGGCGAGCCAGGCCGCCATCCTCCTGCGCGGCAAGCACAAGCCGTACTACGCGCCGCACCTCGACACCGGTGATTTCGTCGTCGTCATCAACGCCGGCAAGATCGTCATGACCGGCAACAAGGCCGCGCAGAGCCGCGTCCACCGCCACTCCGGCTACCCGGGTGGTCTGACCAGCACGTCCTACGCCGACGTCCTCGCGACCCGCCCCGAGCGGATCATCGAGAAGGCGATCAAGGGCATGCTCCCGCACAACACCCTCGGCCGTCAGATGCTCTCCAAGCTGAAGGTCTACGCCGGCCCCACCCACCCGCACCAGGCGCAGGCGCCGGTGCCCTTCGAGATCACGCAGGTTTCCCAGTGACCGCCGAGCTCATCCAGACCGTTGGCCGCCGCAAGGAGGCCATCGTCCGCGTCCGCCTCATCCCCGGCACCGGCAACTACAAGCTGAACGGCCGCACCCTCGAGAACTACTTCCCGAACAAGGTGCACCAGCAGGCCATCAACGAGCCCTTCGCCACGCTCGAGAAGACCGAGCAGTACGACGTCATCGCCCGCCTGCACGGCGGCGGCATCTCGGGCCAGGCCGGTGCCCTGCGCCTGGCGATCGCCCGCGCGCTCATCGAGATCGAGCCCGACGACCGCCCCGCCCTCAAGAAAGAGGGCTTCCTGACCCGTGACTCGCGGATCAAGGAGCGCAAGAAGTACGGCCTGAAGAAGGCCCGCAAGGCGCCGCAGTACAGCAAGCGCTAGTTCTTCGTACTCTGCCGCGAGGCGGCTTCCCTTCGGGGGGCCGCCTCGTGGCATGTCTGGCGGCATGTCTGGAGGGACGTCGATGGCACGGCTGTTCGGGACCGACGGCATCCGGGGGCTCGCGAACGGTGACGTCCTGACCCCCGACCTGGCCCTGCGCCTGACCGGTGCGGCGGGGGCTGCGGCCGTCGCCCTGGCCCCGCCGGGGCAGCGGCCGGTCGTCGTCATCGGTCGGGACACCCGCCCGTCGGGCGAGATGCTCGAGGCGGCGGCCGTCGCCGGGTTCACCAGCGCCGGCTGCGACGTCACCCGGCTCGGGGTCGTGCCGACGCCACTGGTCGCCCATGCCACGCACCGCTGGGAGGCGGTCCTCGGGCTGGCCATCACGGCCTCGCACAACCCGGTCCAGGACAACGGGCTCAAGCTCTTCGCACGCGGTGGCCGCAAGCTCACCGATGCCGAGGAGGACGCCCTCGAGCAGGCCCTCGGCGCGCCCTGGACCCGCCCGTCCGGTCTCGGGGTCGGCCGGTCGAACGCCGACAACCGGCCCCAGCGGGTCGAGGCCTACCTCGCTGACCTGTGCGCGAGCGTGGGCTCGTTGAGCAGCCTGCACGTCGTCGTCGACGGGGCCCAGGGCGCGGCGTCCCGCCTTGCTCCGGAGGCCTACCGGCGCGCGGGCGCGCGGGTGACCGCGATCCACTGCGAGGCCAACGGGTCGCTCATCAACGAGGCCTGCGGCGCCACCCACCCCCAGTCGCTGGCGGCAGCGGTCGTGGCGCTCGGTGCCGACCTCGGCATCGCCCACGACGGCGATGCCGACCGGTGCATCGTCGTGGACGCGGCTGGTCGGGTGCTCAACGGCGACCAGGTGCTCGGTCTGCTCGCGCTCGCCCGCCGTGACGCCGGCCTGCCGGGAGCCCAGGTCCTGGTGGCCACGGTCATGAGCAACCTCGGCCTGCACCAGGCCATGGGGGCGGCGGGCATCGAGGTCGTCACCACCGCCGTGGGGGACCGCTACGTCCTCGAGGCGATGCTGGCCGGCGACCACCGGCTCGGCGGGGAGCAGAGCGGACACGTCGTCCTGAGGGATCACGCCACGACCGGTGACGGCCTGCTCACGGCGCTGCAGGTGATGGACCGGATGGCGCGCACCGGGACGTCCGTCGCGGACCTCGCTGACGTCGTACGCCTCCTGCCCCAGGTGCTCGTGAACGTCCGGGCGGATCGCGCACGGGCCCAGGCGCCCGACGTGCTCGAGGCCGTGGCCCGCGAGGAGCAGGACCTGAACGGAGACGGGCGGGTGCTGCTGCGCCCGTCCGGCACCGAGGCGCTGGTCCGCGTCATGGTCGAGGCGCCGAGTGAGGCGCAGGCCCAGCAGGTCGCCGAGCGGCTCGCCGAGGTCGTCGCGCGCTGACCCGACGTTCTGCCCCTTTTTCGGCCGTGGTGCGGGAGGATGGGGCGACACAGGGGGGGGTGGACGGTGGTGCGGCGCGAGGGGTACGGCGGACGACGCCGGGCCGCGCTCGTCGCCGGCACCCTCGGGCTCGCGCTGGTCCTGGGCGCGCTGGTGTCTCCCGTGCGGACGGCGGTCGGAGCCCCGACAGCACCGACCGGCTCGCGCGCCGGCTGGACGGTCACGGCTGACAGCCAGGAGCTGGTCGGTGAGGACGGCGCCGCCGCCCACGTCCTCGATGGCGACCCGCTGACCATCTGGCACACCCGCTGGCAGGCCGCGAACGACGCGCTGCCGCACACCCTCACCGTCGACATGCACGTGGCGCAGCCGGTCGCCGGGCTGACGTACGTCCCGCGGCCCGCCGCCAGCGGACGCAACGGCAACGTCGGCGGCTACCGCATCGAGACCTCCCTGGACGGGACCACGTGGGCGGTCGCGACGACCGGCACGCTCGCCGACACCTCGGAGACCAGGACGATCGTCTTCGGGTCCGTCACCGTGCGCTACGTGCGGCTGGTGGCGCTCACGGAGGCTGGTGGTCGTGGTCCGTGGACCAGCGCGGCGGAGATCGGTCTGGTCGTTCCCGCCGCCAGCCCCAGCCCCACCGCCAACGCCACGGCTGAGCCGCTGCCGCCGCGGAACGAGTGGGTCGCCACGGCAGACAGCCAGGAGCTGGCGGGGGAGAACGGCGCCGCTGCCAACGTCCTGGACGGCGACCCGGCGACGATCTGGCACAGCCGGTGGCAGGCGGCGGGCGACGCCTTGCCGCACACCCTCACCCTCGACACCCGCGCGCTTCGCTCGATCACCGCCCTCGTCTACACGCCGCGGCCCAGCAGCAGCCCCAACGGTCGGATCGGCGCGTACGTCGTCGAGACCTCCCCGGACGGAGCGGCCTGGTCCCGCGCAGCCAGCGGCACCTTCGCGGACACGGCGTCGGTGAAGACGGTGACGTTCCCGGCGGTCACCGCCCGATGGGTGCGCCTGGTCGCGCGGAGCGAGGCCGGCGGCCGGGGACCGTGGAGCAGTGCCGGTGAGATCGACCTGAGCAGCACGCCCGCTCCGACTCCCACCCCCACCCCGACCGCTACCCCCACCCCGACCCCCACCCCAACCCCCACCGCCACCCCGACCCCGACCCCGACCGGCCTGCCGCCGCGAAGCACGTGGACGGCGACGGCCGACAGCGAGGAGCAGGCCGGCGAGGACGGGCGCGCGAGCAACGTCCTGGACGGGGACCGCGCGACGCTGTGGCACACCCGGTGGCAGGACGGCGCGGAGGTGCTCCCGCACACCCTGACGATCGACACCAAGGCCCTCCGCCTCATGAGCGGACTGGTCTACACCCCCCGGACGGCCGTCACAGGCAGCAACGGTCGGCTCGGTGACTACGCGATCGGGGTGTCGGTGGACGGGGTCACCTGGGGCGACCCCGTGGCGACGGGCACCCTGGCCGACACCGACGCGGTGCGCACCTTGCCGTTCCCGCCCACCCAGGCGCGCTACCTGCGGCTGACGGCGCTGTCCGAGGCAGGCGGTCGCGGTCCGTGGACCAGCGCTGCCGAGATCGACGTCCTCAGCACCGCCGTCCCCGCCGCGGGCACCGGTCGCTGGTCCGCGCCGGTGAACCTGCCGCTCGTCCCCGCCGCCGCTGCGGTGCTGCCCACGGGGCGGGTGCTCACCTGGTCGTCGTACCGCGGCGACGTGTTCGGGTACGGCGAGTCGGGTCAGACCGAGACGGCGCTCTTCGACCCGGTCACCGGTGCGGTCAGCGCGCGGACGGTCAGCGAGACCGGGCACGACATGTTCTGCCCGGGCATCGCGTTTCTCCCCGACGGGCGGCTGCTCGTGCAGGGCGGGTCGAGCGACGACAAGACCAGCCTGTACGACGCAGGCACGGAAAGCTGGAGCAGTGGCCTCCCGATGGCGGTGCCCCGGGGCTACCAGAGCGCCGCGACGCTGGGCAACGGCAAGGTCTTCGTCCTCGGCGGCTCGTGGGACGACGGGGTGACGGCCAGCACCAGCAAGAACGGCGAGCTGTGGACCCCGACGGGCACGCGGGTGCTGCCGGGCGCCCCCGTCGCGCCCGTCGTGACGGCGGACAGGGCCGGGACCTACCGCGCCGACAACCACGCGTGGTTGTTCGCGTGGACCGGCAACCGGGTGTTCCACGCCGGTCCGAGCCGTGCCGTCGGGTGGTACGGCACGGACGGCGACGGGAGCTGGACCCGCACCGGGACGCGCGGCACGCAGGACACCATGAACGGTGCTGCGGCGATGTACGACACAGGCAAGATCCTCACCGTCGGGGGCGCGCCCGACTACAGCGACGCGGTGGCCACGGACGCCGCCCACCTCATCGACCTGACGGCCGGTCCCGAGCCGACGATCACGACGCTGCCGCGGATGCACAGCGCGCGCTCGTTCGCCAGCAGCGTGGTCCTGCCGGACGGCACGGTCCTCGTCGTGGGAGGGCAGGCGTACGCGAAGATCTTCACCGACGCGACTGCCGCGATGCGCCCGGAGCTGTTCGACCCGGCGACGCGGACCTTCACCGAGCTCGCGCCCATGGCGATCCCGCGCACCTACCACTCCTTCGCCGTGCTGCTCCCGGACGCCCGCGTCCTCGTCGGTGGCGGTGGCCTCTGCGGCGACTGCGACACCAACCACCCGGACGTGCAGGTGTTCACCCCGCCGGCTCTCGACGGGCACGAGGCCACCCGTCCGGTGGTCACGGGCGCGCCCACGGTGGCAGCGGTCGGGCAGAGCATCAGCGTGACGACCGACCGGCCGGTGTCGTCGTACGCCCTGATCCGTCGGTCCACCTCGACGCACTCGGTCGACACCGACCAGCGGCGGGTCTCGTTGCCGGTTCTCGCCCGGGCAGGCACCACCAGCACCCTGCAGCTGCCGGCGGACCCCGGCGTGCTGGTGCCCGGTGCGTGGATGCTCTTCGCGCTCGACGCCCAGGGCGTGCCGAGCGTCGCCGCGAGCGTGCGCGTGGGCTGAGACGCCCGTCTGCGGCAGGAACTCGAGGGTCGGCGTCGAACTCTCCAGGCACCTGCATCCCCCTGGAGCTCCCCTGTGCCACGCCGTCGTGCCCTGCTCGCCCTGCTGCCCGTCGTGGGCCTGTCCGTGGCGATGCTGTCCGCCCAGGCGGCCACCCCGTCCGCCGGCCACGTCGGTCCCGCGAAGGCGTCGCTGAGCTACGCCACCAGCACGCAGTACGGCTCGGTGTTCGGTCTCGCCGGGATCGAGGGGGTCGCCTGCCCGCCGGCCAGCGAAGACCCGACGGACACGGTGTGCGACCACTACAGCCTCACGGTGGACGTCCCGGCGTCGTACTGGAAGGCGCGCCACGGCGGCGTGGAGATCACCGTCCCCGACAGCTTCTACGGCTACGCCTACACGCCGGCGGGGGTGCTGGCCGCCGCGTCGGAGTGGACCGGTGACCCGCACGTCATGACGATCCCCAACGCCCACGGCTCCTACGAGATCCGCCTCGCGCCGTACTTCGCCGTCGGGGCGAGCACCGTCAAGGTGGCCTTCCGCTCCCTGCCGGGCGCGGACCGTCAGCTCAGCGGCGACGCGTTCGCGGCCTACCACGGCCAGACGTTCACCCGGCAGCCCAAGACCAAGCCTGCCAACAAGGCCATCGCCTACCGGGGTGAGAAGCTCGCCTTCCGCAGCACCTACGTCGGGCGCGGCGCCGCCGAGCCGACCATCGGCGTCGACAAGAAGGGCGCAGCGTTCTTCGTCGCCGCGGCGTTCGACGCGGTGCCGGCCAACCCGAGTGGCAAGAACGAGCCCCGCACGGTCATCCTGCGCTCCGCCGACAGGAACAAGACCTGGACCTCCGTGCAGCCCCCCGTCCTGCCCGGCACCGCGACCGATGGTCACCCGCTGACCCAGGACCCGTACGTCTATGTCGACCCCGACCTCGGTCGCGTCTTCAACATCGACCTCACGCTCGCCGGCTCCTACCTGTCCTACTCCGACGACCAGGGCAAGACCTGGACGTACGGCGCCGCGATCAGCGGGTTCGGCGCCAACGACCACCAGACCCTGTTCACCGGGGCGCTCCCCCTGGGGCTGGTCAGCACCGACCCGGCCTTCCCCAAGGCCGTCTACTACTGCGTGAACCAGATCGACGGCTCCTGGTGCGCCCGCAGCCTCGACGGCGGGAAGACCTTCCAGAACACCGGCACCCCGGCCTACCCGCCGGCCGACCCGCAGGCAGCCAACGGCGTGCCGTTCTGCGGCGGTCTCCACGGCCACGGCGTGACGGACTCCGCCGGGCGGGTCTTCCTGCCCCGAGGGTTCTGCGGTGCGCCAGAGCTCGCGATCTCCAGCGACGGCGGGACGACCTGGCAACGCTCGGTCGTCGGCGTCGAGGGCAGCGCGGCCATCGGGGCGCAGGGCGTGCAGAGCTCACTGGCCGTCGACGCCGCCGACAACCTCTACTACGTCTGGTACGACGACACCTACAAGCTGCCCTACCTCAGCGTCTCGAAGGACCACGGTCAGTCGTGGAGCACGCCCCGGATGATCGCCCCGCCCGGTGTCCAGGCGGTCGACTTCCCGTCGATCGACGCCGGGACCGCGGGCCGCATCGCGATCACCTTCCCCGGCACGCTGTCGAAGGACGACGGAGACATCACCCGGCCGTGGTTCAGCTACGTCGTCGAGTCGGTCGACGCGCTCGCCAAGGACCCGACGTTCCTGTCGGTCGTGGCGAACCCGGGCGGACTGTCCGACCCGATCCACCGAGGTGACTGCGACGGTCGCTGCGGCCGGATGTACGACTTCCTCGACGTCGTCGTCGCGCCCGACGCCACCGGCACCGTCTGGGCCACCGCGACCGACACGTGCACGAAGCTGTCGTCCTGCAGCACGTCGCGGGTCGCCGGCTTCTCCTCGGCGAGCGGCGAGCACGGTGCCTCGGACTCGCGCGACGGCGTCGCGATGATGCAGACCTCAGGGCCGAAGATGGTCGTCGGCAAGCGCTGACCCACGGACCTGCTCGACAGGTCCTAGGGTGCGCTGATGCGCAACCTGACGCGGGGTGAAGCGGTCGCCCGGTCGGCCGTCGTCGAGGTCACCAGCTATGACCTCGAGCTCGACCTCACGACGGATCCGACGACGTTCCGGTCGACCAGCACGGTGCGCTTCAGTGCGACGCCGGGCGCGCAGACCTTCCTCGAGCTCGACTGCGCGCAGGTCCTGGAGGCGACCCTCGACGGCCGACCGATCGCGCTGACGGGCAACCGGTTCGTCCTCGACGACCTCGGCGGCGAGCACGTCGCCGTGGTCACCGCGACCTGCGCCTACACCCGCAGCGGCGAGGGGCTGCACCGGTTCGTCGACCCGGTCGACCAGCAGGTCTACGTCTACGCCCAGGCGTTCCTCGACGATGCCCAGCGCTTCTTCGCCTGCTTCGACCAGCCTGACCTGAAGGCCCCCGTCTCGCTCCGGGTGCGCGCCCCCGAGGGTCATCTGGTGCGGTCCAACACGCGCGCCACGGTGATCGACGGGGTGCACGTCTTCGCCCCGTCGCTCCCGCTCTCGACGTACATGGTGACCCTCGCGGCCGGACCGTGGCACGGCGTCACCGAGTGGTACGACGGGATCGAGCTCGGCCTGTGGTGCCGCGCCTCGCTGCGCGACGTCCTGGACAGCGAGGAGCTGCTCGCCGTCACCCGCGACTGCTTCGCCCACCAGCAGCGGGTGTTCGGCTCGCGCTACCCGTTCGGCGACACCTACGACCAGGTCTTCGTCCCGGAGTTCAACGCCGGGGCGATGGAGAACCCCGGCATGGTCACCTTCAACGACGAGCTGTTCCTCCACCGCTCGCGCACGACCGAGGGGAACAAGCGCCTGCGGGCTCAGGTCATCGCGCACGAGATGGCGCACATGTGGTTCGGCGACCTGGTCACGATGCGCTGGTGGGACGGCATCTGGCTCAACGAGTCGTTCGCGGAGTTCATGGGCGTCGACACGACCGACGCGGCAACCCGCTTCGACGGCGCGTGGGCCGACTTCTGCCTGGGGCGCAAGGCGTGGGGCTACCGCGCGGACCAGCTGCCGACGACCCACCCGGTCGACGGTCCGGTGTCCGACAACCGCGCCGCCCTGCTCAACTTCGACGGCATCTCCTACGCCAAGGGCGCGTCGGTGCTGCGGCAGCTCGTCGCGTTCGTGGGCGAGGAGGCGTTCTTCGACGGCCTGCGCGCCTACCTCGCGCGGCACGCCTACGCCAACACCGACCTGCGTGACCTGCTGGTCGAGCTCGAGGCGACCAGCGGTCGTGACCTCGCGTCGTGGGCCGAGAGCTGGCTGGCGACCAGCGGGGTGAACACGCTGCGCCCGGTCTGGGACGCGACCGGGCTGGTCGTCGAGCAGGAGGGCGAGCACCTGCGCGACCACGTGGTGCAGGTCGGCTGCTACGACCAGGCAGCGACCGGCCTGGTGCTGCGCGAGCGCCACCGGGTCGAGGTGCGCGGACGCCGTACCCCCGTGCCGGGCGTGGGGCCAGCGGACCTGGTGCTCGTCAACGACGGCGACCTGACCTTCGCCAAGCTGCGTTTTGACGAGCGGTCGCTCACGACGGTGCGGAGCCGGCTGGCCGACCTCGGGGACCCCCTCGCGAGGGCCCTGTGCTGGGGCGCCCTGTGGGACGCGGTGCGCGACGGCGAGCTCCCGGCGCGCGACCACGTGGCCGCCGTCCTCGCCGGGGTCGTCGTCGAGCAGGACCCCGCCCTGGTCGAGACGCTGCTCGGGCAGGCCGTCCGCTCGGCGTCCTGCTTCGCGTCGCCCGCGGAGCACGAGGACCTGCTGGCGCAGGTCGCGCAGGCGTGCTGGGCGGCGGCGGTGGCGCCGGGAAGCGACCTGCAGCTGGAGCGGGTACGCGCCGCCGTCAGCGCCGCCGCCGACCCGGACGCACTGCGCGGGCTGCTCGACGGGACCCGTGTGCCGGAGGGCCTGGTCGTCGACCGGGAGCTGCGCTGGCACGTGCTGCGCAGCGCCGCGGTGCTCGGTGCGGTGACCGAGCAGGACATCGCCGAGGAGCTGGCGCAGGACCGGACCGCGAGCGGGCAGCTCCGGGCGGAGGCGGCGCTGGCCGCCCTCCCCGACGCCGCCTCCAAGGCCCGCAGCTGGGACGCGCTCGTCACGGGGACCGCCACGAACGCGCAGGTCCGCGCCATGGGCCAGGCGTTCTGGCAGCACCGTCAGCGGGACCTGCTCGCGCCGTACGTCGAGGCCTACCTCGAGGCGGTGCCGGGGCTGTGGGAGCGGCTGTCCCCGCAGCTGGCCGGGTCGCTGAGCCTCCACCTGTTCCCCTCGACCGTGATCGAGCAGGACGTGGCGGACCGGGTGGCGTGGCTGCTCGAGCGCGCCGACCTCGCACCGGGACTGCGCCGGGTCCTGCTCGAGCAGCACGACGACCTGTGTCGGGCGCTCGCCGCGCAGGCCGCGGGATAGCCTTGCCCGCATGTGCGGGATCGTGGGGTACGTCGGACAGCAGCAGGCCCTGGAGGTCGTGCTGACCGGGTTGCGGCGACTGGAGTACCGCGGCTACGACAGCGCCGGGGTCGCGGTGCTGTCCCCGGACGGTGACCTGGCGGTCGAGCGCAAGGCCGGCAAGCTGGCCAACCTCGAGAAGGAGCTCGGTGAGCGCGCACTGCCCGGGACCCTCGGGATCGGCCACACCCGGTGGGCCACCCACGGTGCACCGACCGACCGCAACGCCCACCCGCACACCGACTGCGCGGGCAGCGTCGCCGTCGTGCACAACGGGACCATCGAGAACTTCGAGGAGCTGGTGCGCGGGCTCGAGGAGCGCGGGCACCAGCGCCGCTCCGAGACCGACACCGAGGTCGTCGCGCACCTGGTGGAGGAGCGCTACGCCGAGCACGGCGGCGACCTTGCCGCCACCGTCCGGTCGATCTGCCGCGACCTCGAGGGGTCGTTCGTCCTCGTGGTCACGCACCAGGACCAGCCCGACCTGATCGTCGCGGCGCGCCGCAACCTGCCGCTCGTCGTGGGGCTCGGTGAGGGCGAGAACTTCCTCGGCTCGGACGTGACGGCCTTCATCAGCCACACCCGCACGGCCCGCGCCGTCGACCAGGACCAGGTCGTCGAGCTGCGCCGCGAGGGCGTCGTGATCACCGACCTCGCCGGGACGCCGGCCGAGGGCGAGACCTACCACGTCGACTGGGACACCGACGCCGCCGAGAAGGGCGGCCACGAGTTCTTCATGCTCAAGGAGATCGAGGAGCAGCCGGACGCCGTCCGCGAGACCCTCGGTGGTCGCCTGACGGCGGAGGGCCTGCTGCACCTCGACGAGCTCGCGATGAGCGACGAGGACATCCGCGGCATCGAGCAGGTCGTCATCATCGCGTGCGGCTCGTCGTACCACTCAGGGCTGGTGGGGAAGTACGCCATCGAGCGCTGGTGCCGCCTGCCCGTGCACGTCGAGATGGCCTCGGAGTTCCGCTACCGCGACCCCGTGGTCGGGCGCTCGACCCTGGTCATCGCCATCAGCCAGAGCGGTGAGACGGCCGACACGCTCGAGGCCCTTCGGCACGCCCGCGCGCAGCGCGCGTGGGTCCTCGCCATCACCAACACGGTCGGCTCGACGGTCAGCCGTGAGAGCGACGCGGTGCTCTACACCCGCGGCGGTCCCGAGGTCGCGGTCGCATCCACCAAGGCGGTCATCGCGCAGCTCGCCGCGGTCTACGTCGTCGGTCTCTACCTCGCGCAGGTGCGCGGCACGCGCGACCCGGACGAGGTGCGCGCCCACCTCGCCGACCTGCAGGAGACCCCCGACCTCATCGCCGAGGTGCTCTCGCGCATGGAGCCGGTGCGTGAGCTCGCCCGGTCGCTGGCCGGCGAGCAGCGCGTGCTGTTCCTCGGGCGGCACGTCGGGTTCCCCATGGCGCTCGAGGGCGCGCTGAAGCTCAAGGAGCTCGCCTACATCGGCGCCGAGGGCTTCCCCGCCGGGGAGATCAAGCACGGTCCGATCGCGCTGATCGAGCAGGGCACGCCGGTCGTGGTGCTCGCCCCCCGCCACGCGCTGCAGGCCAAGCTGGTCAACAACATCCAGGAGGTGCGGGCCAGGGGCGCGCGCACCATCGTCATCGCGACCGACGGCGACGAGACGGTCACGCCGTACGCCGACACGGTGATCCGCATCCCGGACACCAAGTCGCTGCTCACCCCGCTGCTGATGATCGTGCCCCTGCAGGTGCTGTCGGCGGAGATCGCCCGTGCGCGCGGACTGGACGTCGACCAGCCGCGCAACCTCGCCAAGTCGGTGACCGTCGAATGATCGTGGGCATCGGGGTCGACGTCGTCGAGGTGGCCCGACTGGCCAAGTCGCTCGAGCGCACCCCCGCGCTGCTGGGACGGCTGTTCACCCCCGCGGAGCAGGAGGCGGAGCGCATCGAGTCCCTCGCCGGCCGCTACGCCGCGAAGGAGGCCGCGGCGAAGGTGCTCGGCGCGCCGGGACTCGACTGGACCGAGGCCGAGGTGACCAACGAGGAGAACGGCAAGCCCGTCCTCGTGGTCAGCGGTCGCGCGGCGGAGCTGGCCACCCGGATGGGCATCACCCGCTGGCACCTGTCGATCACGCACGACGCGGGCATCGCCACGGCCTTCGTCGTCGCCGAGACCTGAGCCGGGGGGCCGGGTGCTGCAGGCGCACACCGTCGCTGAGGTCCGCGCAGCGGAGCAGCCCCTGCTCGACGCAGGCGTGCCGCTCATGGCGCGCGCCGCCACGGCGCTGGCCGTCGAGGTCAGCCGGCGGCTCCCCAGCACGTACGGCGCGCGGGTGGTCCTGCTGGTGGGCAAGGGCAACAACGGCGCCGACGCGCTGTACGCCGGGGCGTGGCTGGCGCGCCGTGGGGCGGCTGTCGTCGCCGTCCTTCGTGGCGAACCGGTGAGGCACGCCTTCGACGCGTTCGTCGCGGCGGGCGGCCGCACGGGCGACCTGTCGGCCCTCGCCGGCGCCGAGGTGGTCGTCGACGGGCTGGTGGGCATCGGGGGTCGCGGGCCGGTCGACGTGCCGGACCTGCACGGCCGGCTGGTGGTCGCGTGCGACGTCCCGAGCGGGGTCGATGCCGACACCGGTCAGGTGCACGACGGAGCGGTCCGGGCAGACGTCACGGTGACCTTCGGCGCGGCGAAGCCCGGGCTGCTGATCGCGCGTGACCACGTCGGTGACCTCGTCGTCGTGGACATCGGTCTCGACCTGCCCCGGGCGTCGGTCGAGGCCCTCACTGCCGCCGACGTGCGCGCGCTCCTCCCGTCGGCCGACCGGGTGAGCGACAAGTACAGCCGCGGCGTCCTCGGGGTCGCCGCCGGCTCACGCACCTACCCGGGCGCTGCTGTCCTCGCGGTCGGCTCGGGCGTGCGCGCCGGTGCCGGCATGGTCCGCTACGCAGGCTCTGCCGCCGACGCGGTGCGCGCGCGCTGGCCCGAGACAGTGGTCACCGACGACCTGTCCGACGCCGGGCGGGTGCAGGCCTGGGTCGTGGGGCCGGGACTGGGCACCGACGACCTCGCGACCGTCGAGCACGTGCTCGACCAGGACCTGCCCGTCCTCGTCGACGCGGACGCGCTCACGATCGTGGCGGAGCACGAGGACTGGCTGACCCGGCGTACGGCGCCGACGCTGCTCACGCCGCACGACCGCGAGTTCGCCCGCTTCGGCTCGCCGGTCGGGGACGACCGCATCGGTGCTGCGCGCGCCCTGGCCGAGCGCCTCGGCGTGCACGTGCTCCTCAAGGGCGACGCCACGGTGGTCGTCGGACCCGACGGCCCTGCCCGGATCAACACCACGGGCTCCGCGGTGCTTGCGACGGCCGGGTCGGGCGACGTCCTGTCTGGTGGCGTGGGTGCGCTGCTGGCCCAGGGGCTCCACCCGCTGGACGCCGGCAGCGTCGGGGCGTGGCTGCACGGCGTCGCCGGTGCGCTGTCCGCGGACGGCGCGTCGACGAGCGCCAGCCTGCTGCTCGAGGCGTGGCCGTCCGCCGTACGGTCGCTGCGGTGACGGGCGGGTTGCGGTCGGCGGCGGTCGTCGACCTCGATGCCATCGCGCACAACGTCGGGGTGCTGCGCGAGCACGCCGGGTCGGCGCAGGTGATGGCTGTGGTGAAGGCCGACGCCTACGGGCACGGACTCGTCCCCAGCGCGCACGCGGCGGTGCGCGGCGGTGCGGCGTGGCTCGGGGTCGCCTTCCTCGAGGAGGCACTGGCGCTGCGCGCCGGTGGCGTCGACGTCCCGGTGCTCGCCTGGCTGCACGCGCCGACGGAGGACCTCGCGCCCGCGGTGGCAGCGGGGGTCGACCTCGGCGTGGCCGACCTCGCGCAGCTCGCGCGGGCCGCCGCCGCTGCGACCGACCAGCCCGCGCGGGTGCACCTCAAGGCGGACACCGGTCTGTGTCGCAGCGGGGCCACCCCGGCGGACTGGCCCGCGCTCTGCGCTGCCGCCGTACGCACCGAGGGGGTGGAGGTGGTGGGCGTGTGGAGCCACGTCGCGTTCGCCGACGGCGGTCCGGACCACCCGGTGAACAACCGGCAGGCGCACGTCTTCGCCGACGCGCTCGAGGTCGCCGGACGAGCCGGGTTGCGGCCGCAGGTGCGCCACCTCGCCAACTCCGCGGCGACGCTGCTCGACCCGTCGACGCACTACGACCTCGTGCGCCCGGGGGTGGCGGTCTACGGACTGTCCCCGGTGCCCCAGGTCGCAGATGCCCGCGCCCTCGGGCTGCGCCCGGCGATGACACTGCGCTCGCAGGTGGTGCTGACCAAGCGCGTGCCCGCGGGCTCCGGCGTGAGCTACCTCCATCGCCACATCACCGAGCGGGAGACGACGCTCGCCCTCGTCCCCCTGGGGTACGGCGACGGCATCCCCCGGGCTGCCACCAACACCGGTGAGCTGTGGCTCGGCGGGCGTCGTCGCCGCATCGCCGGGACGGTGTCCATGGACCAGGTCGTGCTCGACGTCGGCGACGACGCCGTCGAGGTCGGTGACGACGTCGTCGTGTTCGGACCGGGTGATGACGGGGAGCCGACGGCGCAGGACTGGGCCCAGGCGCTCGACACGATCGACTACGAGATCGTCACCCGCATCGGCGCCCGCGTGCCTCGGGTCCACACCGGCGGTGCGTCATGAGCAGAGGGCGTACGGCGGGCCTGCTCGGTGGTGTCGTCGGTGCCGTCGCCCTCGGCGCGGCGGTCGGGCTGGCCGCCGAGCGACGGGTCGTCGGTCGGACGCGGTCCGGTCCGGACCCCGAGGCGGGGCAGGCGTTCTTCCGGCTCACGGCTGACCGGACGCGGCGCGTCGTCGCGGACGACGGGGTGCCGCTGCACGTCGAGGAGGTCGGTCCGAGCAACGCGCCGGCCACGGTGGTGCTGTGCCACGGCTACACCAACCAGCTCGCGGTCTGGCACTACCAGCGGCTGGCGCTGGCGTCGGACCAGCTGCGGCTGGTGCTGTGGGACCAGCGCTCGCACGGCCGGAGCGGACGCAGCAGTGCGGCGCACTCCACCATCGACCAGCTCGGTCGCGACCTGCTCTCGGTGCTCACCGCGTGCGTGCCCAGCGGGCCGGTGATCCTCGTCGGTCACTCCATGGGCGGCATGACGATCATGTCCCTTGCGGCGCAGCGGCCGGACCTGTTCGGTGACCGGGTCGTGGGGGTGGCGCTGATCGGGACGTCACCTGGCCGGCTGGCGGAGGTGACCTTCGGGCTGCCCGCCGCGATGACCCGCGTCACCAAGCGGGTGCTGCCCTACGTCACGCGCGAGATGCGCGGGCGCCCTCAGCTGTTCGAGAGCGGCCGGCGGCTCGGCACCGACCTGGCGTTCGTCGCCAGCCGGCGTGCGGCGTTCGGGACCGGGGCGGTCAGCCCGGCGCAGGTCGAGATGGTCGAGAAGATGACCGCCGACACTCCGGTCGACGTCATCGCGGAGTTCTACGACACCTTCCTCGACCACGACCGACTCGACGCGCTCCCGGTGCTGGAGCAGGTCGAGACGCTGGTGCTGGTCGGCAGCGAGGACAAGATCACGCCGGTCGACCACAGCCGCGACATCGCTGCCGCCGTACCCAGCGCGCGGCTGGTCGTGGTCGAGGGCGCGGGGCACATGGTCATGCTCGAGCGGCACGAGGTCGTCACCACCCAGCTGCGGGCGCTGGTGCGCCGGGCGCTGCGATGACCCGGCTGGACGAGCAGATCCGGTCCTGCACCCGCTGCCCCGAGCTCGTCGCGACCCGCACGCAGGTCGTCGTCGGGGACACCCCACCGGGCGCGAGGCTGCTCCTGGTCGGCGAGGCACCCGGGGCGCAGGAGGACCAGACCGGACGGCCGTTCGTCGGGCGCAGTGGCCAGCTGCTCGACCGGCTCCTGGTCGAGGCGGGTCTTGCGCGCGAGACCGTGGCGGTGCTCAACACCGTCAAGTGCCGCCCGCCCGCCAACCGCGTCCCCACCCGCGAGGAGGTGGCGCACTGCCGACCGTGGACTGCCGCCCAGCTGGTGGCCGTCGCCCCCCGGCTGGTCGTGACCCTCGGCCTGACCAGCGCGGCGTGGTTCCTCGCGCAGCCGCGGCTGACCCTCGCAGCGGTCCGCGGATCGGTGCACGAGGTCGACGGGCTGCAGGTGCTCCCGACGTACCACCCGGCGGCGGCCCTGCGTGGGGGACCGGACGGGGAGCCGATGCGGCTGCTGCGCCTGGACCTCGCCCGCGCCGCGGAGCTGGTCGCGTGAGCACCGTGCTCGCCACCGTCGAGGACACCCGCGCGTTCGGTCGCGAGCTCGCCCGGACGCTGCAGGCCGGCGACCTGGTCGTGCTCACGGGCCCGCTCGGGGCGGGCAAGACCGCGCTGACCCAGGGCATCGGCGAGGGGCTCGGGGTCACGGGGCGCGTCACCAGCCCGACCTTCGTCATCGCCCGGGTGCACACGGGGCCGCTGCCGCTGGTGCACGTCGATGCCTACCGCCTGCGCGACGCCGGGCGCTTCGACCTCGACGACCTGGACCTCGACGCCGAGCTCGAGCGGTCGGTCGTCGTCGTGGAGTGGGGCGAGGGAGTCGTGGAGCAGCTGTCCGACAGTCACCTGGACGTCCGCCTCCAACGGCACGACGACGACCGCCGCACCGTGACCGTCACCGGAGTCGGACCCCGGTGGACCGAGCAGGGTCGCGCCGACGGCGGACTCACGACATGATCGTCCGAACCCCAGCCGACCTGACCTGAGCTGAGCCGCCCCCTTGAGGAGAGCCACGTGTCCCTGACGATCGCCACCATCCTGGCGGAGTCCGCCGTCCGTCACCCCGACCGGGACGCCGTGGTCCTCGGGGACCTGCGGCTGACCTACGCGCAGCTGTGGGCGCACGCCAGGCAGTACGCCGCCGTGCTCCGGGAGAACGGCATCGGTCCGGGGGACAAGGTGGCCCTGCTCATCCCCAACACGCCGCACTTCCCGCTGGCCTACTTCGGGACCCTCGCGCTCGGCGCGGTCGCCGTACCCGTCCACGCCCTGCTGAAGGCGGAGGAGATCGAGTACGTCCTCACCGACTCCGGCGCGAAGGCGCTGGTCTGCGCCGCGCCGCTGCTCGGCGAGGGCGCGAAGGGCGCCGAGCTCGCCGGCGTGCCGGTCCTCGCCGTCATGGACGGGGGCGACGCGAGCATCACCCGCATCGACACCCTCGCCCTGTCGGCGACCCCGATCGAGTCGGTAACCCCGCGCGAACCCGAGGACACCGCAGTGATCCTCTACACCTCGGGGACCACCGGCAAGCCCAAGGGTGCGGAGCTCACGCACCTGAACGTCACGATGAACGTCATGGTGAGTGCCCAGCACTCCTTCGACATCGACGAGACCGACGTCGTGCTCGGCTGCCTGCCGCTGTTCCACACCTTCGGCCAGACCTGCTGCATGAACACAGCCTTCTACGTCGGGGCGACGGTCGTCCTGCTGCCGCGGTTCGACGGGGCCCAGGCTCTCGACCTGCTGGTCAGCGAGAAGTGCACGATCTTCATGGGCGTCCCGACGATGTACGTCGGGCTGCTCGAGGCCGCGAAGACCTCCACCGCCCGCCCGCAGCTGAAGTCGGCCCTGTCCGGTGGAGCCGCGCTGCCGCTGGCGGTGCTGGAGTCGTTCACCGAGGTGTTCGGCACCAAGATCCTCGAGGGCTACGGCCTGACCGAGACCTCGCCGGTCGCGACGTTCAACCAGATGGGCTTCGAGCCGATGCCGGGCACGGTCGGCAAGACGATCTGGGGCGTGGACGTCGAGGTCGCGAAGGCCGAGGTCGACGACGCCATCGAGCTGCTGCCGAACGGTGAGCTCGGCGAGATCGTCATCCGCGGCCACAACATCTTCAAGGGCTACCTCAACAAGCCCGAGGCGACCGCGGCAGCCATCGTCGACGGCTGGTTCCGCACCGGCGACCTCGGGACCAAGGACGACGAGGGCTACATCCGGATCGTCGACCGCAAGAAGGACATGGTCATCCGCGGCGGCTACAACGTGTACCCGCGCGACGTGGAGGAGGTCCTGCTGCGCCACCCGAGCATCGGTCAGGTCGCCGTGATCGGGCTGCCCGACCCGCAGTACGGCGAGGAGGTGTGCGCCGTGGTCGTCCTCGACCCGGCGGGGGGCGAGGCCTCGGAGCAGGAGATCGTCGCCTGGAGCAAGGGCCAGCTGGCGTCGTACAAGTACCCTCGGAGGGTCATCTTCGCCGACGCCCTGCCCCTCGGGCCGTCCGGCAAGGTCCTCAAGCGCGAGCTCGTCGCGCACTACAAGGAGTAACCCGCTGTCCAGGTCGCCTCGCCCCGCCCTGCTCCTCGCCTCGGCTGCTGTCCTGGCGCTGACCGGCTGCTCCGGCAGCAGCAGCGGCGCCACCGGCCCGACGCCGAGCCCCACGTCCACGTGTGACTTCGGCGCGACCTCGGTGTCCGCCGACTGCGTGGAGAAGAACCTCCCCGAGGCGACGGGTACGCCGTTCCCCACGGATGCGAGCAAGATCCCGGCCGTCACGATCGAGCCCGTCATCGGCAAGATCGGCGGCGCCGACAACCGCGACGACGCGGCGAAGCGGACGGCCACGTTCACCGTGACCGTGCCGGCCGGGCAGCACCTCGGCTCGGTCGTCGGCTGCCTCGGCAACGGCAACGTCAAGCTCGAGACCAAGCCGGACTCCGGTGCGTTCCAGTCGATCGCGTGCGACGGCGACGCGGAGCAGTACTCCGAGCTGGTCAGCGAGACCTCCGACAACCTCAAGGCCGCCGTGACCTACACCGTCACGGTGACGGCGGATGCTGCCTCGCGCTGGGACGTCGCGGTCTTCTCGACCTCGAAGCCGGCCGGGGAGACCCAGCAGTAGCGCGGATGCTCGCGCTCGTCCTCGACACCTCCACGCCCGCGGTCTCCGTCGGGCTGGTGGAGGTCGCGGCAGACGGCGGGACCGTCGTGGCCGAGCGCGTCGTGGTGGACGGGCGTCGCCACGGCGAGCTTCTCGCCGTCGGTCTGCGCGAGGTGCTCGCCTCGGGTGACCCGCAGGTCGTCGTCGTCGGCGTGGGGCCCGGCCCGTTCACCGGCCTGCGGGTGGGCATCGTCACGGCTGCAGTCTTCGCCGAGGCGCGGGGGCTGCCGGTCCGTGGCGTCTGCTCCCTCGACGGGCTCGCGGCGCCGAACACCGTGGTCATGACGGACGCGCGCCGCAAGGAGGTCTACTGGGCGGTGTACGACGGGACGGCGGTGCGCGTCGACGGTCCGCACGTCACCACGCCGTCGGTCGCCGCAGAGAGGGTGCAGGGGCGTCGGGTCGTGGGCGACGGCGCCCTGCTGCACGGGCTCGCCACGGAGGACCTGCCGCGCTACCCGTCCCTGGCGGTGCTGGCGCAGACCGCCCTCCGGCCCGGTGCCGAGGCGCTGCCGCTGACCCCGCTGTACCTCCGCCGCCCCGACGCGCAGGAGATGGCGGTCCGGTGAGCGCGCCGGGACCCGGAGGGCTGTGGCTCGACGCGTTCCCCCGGGACTGGGACGCCGAGCACGAGCGCAACGTGCGCGGTCGGGTGCCGACGGTCGTCTACTACCCCGGCGCCCGGCGTGACGGGGGCAGCGACGGGGTCTGGCTGCGCCTCACCCCCCGCGTCGGCGACGCGTGGACCGGAGTGTTCGCCAGCGACAACGTGCCCGGGCGGCTGTCCGTCGTCGCCTCGTGGCCGGACCCGCACACCGTCTTCGTGGCAGCAGGGGGATCGCCGTACCTGGTGGATGCCCGCGACCCGGACGCGTGGAGCCGCATCGACCGCCCGGGAACCCGGCTGTTCGAGCCGGTCGACGGGCAGGCCCTGCTGCTCGACGACCACGTGCTCGCGGCGTACGACGGCCAAGGGCTGGCCTGGGAGAGCGACGAGGTCGCGGGCGCGCAGTGGCTCGGTGTGCTCGACGGCGAGGTCCACCTGCGGGCCGGCGACCTGCTGCACCGCGTCGACCTGCGGCACGGGCGCACCGTCACCGAGCCGCTGTCGTGGTGACGGTCGAGCGGTTCCGCTGGTGGCACGTCGAGCAGGTCCTGCCCCTCGAGCGGGCGCTGTTCGGTCCGGAGCCGTGGACCGCCTACCACTTCTGGTCCGAGCTCGGTCAGGTCGAGACCCGGCACTACGTCGTGCTGCTCGACGGTCTCGACCTCGTCGGTTACGCCGGACTGTGCGACTACCCGGACGAGGCGTTCGTGCAGACCATGGCGGTGGCGCCGTCGTACCAGGGGAGAGGTCTGGGGACGCTGCTGCTGCAGGACCTGCTCGCCGAGGCGGAGCGGCGCCGGCACACGCAGGTGCTGCTCGAGGTGCGGGCGGACAACACCCCGGCGCAGCGGCTCTACGCCGCGCACGGGTTCGTCAAGGAGGGCGTGCGCCGCGGCTACTACGGACCTGGGCTCGACGCCTGGGTCATGCGCCGCGGCTAGGGTCGAGCCGTGCCGCTGGTGCTGGGGATCGAGACGTCGTGCGACGAGACCGGTGTGGGCATCGTCCGCGACGGTGTCCTGCTCGCGGACGAGGTCGCGTCCTCCGTCGACGAGCACCGGCGCTTCGGCGGCGTCGTCCCCGAGGTCGCCTCCCGCGCCCACCTGGAGGCGATGGTCCCGACGGTCCAGCGCGCGCTGGCGACCGCCGGTGTCGGGCTGCGTGACCTCGACGCGATCGCCGTCACCGCCGGGCCGGGACTGGCCGGCGCGCTGCTCGTCGGCGTGGCGGCCGCCAAGTCCTACGCCGTCGCCCTCGACCTCCCGCTGTTCGGCGTGAACCACCTCGCGGCGCACGTGGCTGTGGACGTCCTCGAGCACGGGCCGCTGCCGGAGCCGTGCGTGGCGATGCTGGTGTCCGGCGGTCACTCGTCGTTGCTGCTCGTGGACGACGTCACGCGCTCGCTCGTGCCGCTGGGCCAGACGGTCGACGACGCCGCGGGCGAGGCGTTCGACAAGGTCGCCCGGTTGCTGGGCCTGGGCTTCCCGGGTGGGCCGCTGGTCGACCGCGAGGCGCGCTCGGGGACCGCGAGCATCCCGTTCCCCCGCGCGATGATGAACGACGGCCTCGACGTGTCGTTCTCGGGGCTGAAGACCGCGGTGGCCCGCTGGGTGGAGCGGCACGAGGGGCCGGTGCCGGTTCCGGACGTGTGCGCGTCGTTCCAGGAGGCGGTCGTCGACGTGCTCACGCGCAAGGCGGTGCGCGCGTGCTCGGAGCAGGGCGTCGGGCACCTGCTCATCGGCGGTGGCGTGGCGGCGAACTCCCGACTGCGCGCGCTCGCGCAGGAGCGCTGCGACGCGGCCGGGATCGTGCTGCGCGTGCCCCGGCCGGGGCTCTGCACCGACAACGGGGCGATGGTGGCAGCCCTGGGTGAGCGGCTGGTCGCGACCGGCGTCCCGGCCTCGCCGCTCGACCTCCCGGCGGACAGCGCCATGCCCGTGGAGCTGGTCGTGCGCTGAGTCCGGGGCGGTGTTGCACGGCTAGCACTCAAGGGGTTAGAGTGCCAACGAGAGCACAGCCTGACCCCCGCGACGGCAGGCTGCGCGACCACCCCTCAACTGAGCAGTTCCCTGAAAGGAACCCGAAGTGACCACTACGGCCACCCTGAACAAGGTCGCCATCAAGCCGCTCGAGGACCGCATCGTGGTCCAGGCGGTCGAGGCCGAGACGACCACCGCGTCCGGCATCGTCATCCCCGACACCGCCAAGGAGAAGCCCCAGGAGGGCACCGTCCTGGCTGTCGGCCCGGGCCGTTTCGAGGACGGCGCGCGCGTCCCGCTCGACGTCACCGTCGGTGACCGTGTGCTCTACAGCAAGTACGGCGGCACCGAGGTGAAGTACAACGGCGAGGAGTACCTCGTGCTCTCGGCCCGCGACGTCCTCGCGGTCATCGAGAAGTAAGCACTGCTTGCGTGCGACGCCCCGGATACCCCCTGCGGGGCCCGGGGCGTCGCCTTTTCCCCTGCGCTGACCTGACTGTCTGGAAGGACACCTCTTGAGCAAGACCCTGCAGTTCTCCGAAGAAGCCCGTCGCTCGCTCGAGCGCGGCGTCGACACCCTCGCCAACGCCGTGAAGGTGACGCTCGGCCCGAAGGGCCGCAACGTGGTCATCGGCAAGGCGTACGGCGGTCCCACCATCACCAACGACGGCGTGACCATCGCCCGTGAGATCGAGCTCGAGGACCACCTCGAGAACATGGGCGCGCAGCTCGCCAAGGAGGTGGCCACCAAGACGAACGACGTCGCCGGTGACGGCACCACCACCGCGACCGTGCTCGGCCAGGCCATGGTCCACCAGGGCCTGAAGGCCGTGTCGGCCGGTGCGAACCCGATGGGCATCAAGGTCGGCATCGACAAGGCCGTCGAGGCCGTGTCCGAGGCGCTGCTGAAGGCCGCCACCCCGATCGAGACGCCGGCCGAGATCGCCGCCGTCGCCGCCATCTCCGCGCAGGACCCCCGCGTCGGCGAGCTCGTCGCCGAGGCGATGGACAAGGTCGGCAAGGACGGCGTCATCACCGTCGAGGAGAGCAACACCACCGGCTTCGAGCTCGAGCTCACCGAGGGGATGCAGTTCGACAAGGGCTACATCAGCCCCTACTTCGTGACCGACCCCGAGCGCATGGAGTCGGACCTCACGGACGCCTACGTCCTCATCAACAACAGCAAGATCTCGGCGATCGCCGAGCTGCTGCCGCTGCTGGAGAAGGTCGTCCAGTCCGGCAAGCCGCTGCTGATCGTCGCCGAGGACCTCGACGGTGAGGCGCTCTCGACGCTGGTCGTCAACAGCATCCGCAAGACCCTCAAGGTCGTCGCGGTGAAGGCCCCCGGCTTCGGGGACCGCCGCAAGGCCATGCTGCAGGACATCGCCATCCTCACCGGTGGCCAGGTCGTCAGCGCCGAGGTCGGCCTCAAGCTCGACCAGGTCGGCCTCGAGGTGCTCGGCACCGTCCGCACCGTCACGGTCACCAAGGACACGACCACGCTCGTCGACGGTGGCGGGTCCAAGGAGGACGTGGCCGGCCGCGTGTCCCAGATCAAGCAGGAGATCGAGAACTCCGACTCCGACTGGGACAAGGAGAAGCTCCAGGAGCGCCTGGCGAAGCTCGCCGGCGGCGTGGGTGTCATCAAGGTCGGTGCCCACACCGAGGTGGAGCTCAAGGAGCGCAAGCACCGCCTCGAGGACGCCATCTCGGCGACCCGCGCGGCAGTTGAGGAGGGCATCGTCCCCGGCGGTGGCGCGGCGCTCGTCCACGCTGCCTCCGTGCTCGACGACTTCCTGGGCCTCGAGGGCGACGAGAAGGTCGGCGTGCAGATCGTGCGCACCGCCCTCGACGAGCCGGCCCGCTGGATCGCCGAGAACGCCGGCCTCGAGGGTCGCGTCGCCGTCAACCGCACCCGCGAGTCGGGGTCGAAGACGACGGGCCTCAACGCCGCCACCGGTGAGTACGTCGACCTGGTCAAGGCCGGCATCGTCGACCCGGTGAAGGTCACCCGCTCCGCCGTCCGCAACGCCGCCTCGATCGCCAGCATGCTGCTGACCACCGAGACGCTCGTCGCCGACAAGCCGGAAGAGGACGCCGGCCACGCTGCCGGTGGGGGTCACGGCCACGCCCACTAGTCACATCGCAGTACGCCGGAAGGGCTGTCCCCACTCAGGGGGCAGCCCTTCCGTCGTACGCGCAGCAGGTACGTCGTACCCACGCGGGGCGTGCTCGCGGGGGCTACGCCCAGCCCAGCCGTTGATCATCGGAGTCGCCGTACACAGATTTCGGGCGGAAGCTGTGTACGCCGATTCCGTTGATCATGGACGGGGGGGCGTGCTCAGGAGGTGAGCAGGGCGCCGATCTCGAAGTGCATCGGGTCGGAGTAGCTCCAGTCGCCGCCCCAGCGGAAGCCCCAGCGCTTGAAGATCTGCACGACCTGCGGGTCCATCGTGCCCTTGATGCCCCGGTAGTTGGTGGACGCGTCGAGGTCGATGGCGATGCCCCAGGTGTGCAGGGAGATCGCGTGCGAGGGGTTGCGCTCGATGAAGCGCGGGACGTAGCAGCCGTCGTAGGTGTGCAGCGACGACGCGAGGCCGGCGTTGACGACGTCCTGCAGGGCGCCGCGCAGCTGCGGCACCATCAGCCGGTGGCAGGTGACGCGCCCCAGGATCGGGACGGTCGCGGTGACGATGTTGTTGCTCACCCAGGCGCGGTCCGGCTGGATCGTGCCGTCGGGGAAGTAGCTGTAGGAGAAGGCGCCGAAGGCCTTGGCTGCCTTGCTGCCGGTGAGGAACGCGACCGGGTTGGCCGCCGGTGGGGTCAGCAGGTCGACGTCGGCGGACGTCCCGGCGAGTTTGCGGACCTTCGACGCGAGGCTGATCGGGTCGGTGGATCCGGCGTTGAGCACGACGGCGGTCGGTGCGCCGAGGCCCAGGGCCTTGCCGGTCTCGATGGACACGACCAGGTCGGTACCGGGGACGCCGGTGGTGGCGAGCGCGCCCAGTCGCATCGGGAAGCGGGACTTCCCCACGACGAGCACCTCGCTGCCGAGGGCCAGGTGCAGCCGCTTGGCCAGGTCGTGCGAGGCAGCGACACCGCCGTCGGCGATGCTCTGCCACACCGCGGTCGACTCGGCGGTGCCCTTGGCCGCGAAGCGGCGGAAGGAGGCCGGGTCGACGCTGGCGACCCGGACCGGCTTGCCCTTGACGTGGACGGTGCCGGAGGCGAACGCGACCGCGTTGGGAGCGAGGGCGCGGACCTCGTGCAGCTCCTTGGCGCCGAGGGGCTTGCTGCCGCTGAGCAGGACGTCTGGTCGAAGCGGGACGCCGCGCATCGCGGGGAGCATGACGCGGTCGGTCGCCACCGCAGCCACCTCGGGGGCGGCCGGCGGGGACTGCTCCGACGTCGCGGTCAGCGACTCGCTCGTGCGGGTCGGGGCGCCGCTGTTGCAGCCGGCGAGCAGCGCACCGACCACAGCGAGGGCGAGCAGGGGGCCGCTAAGGGAGGTGCTGCGGGGGGTGCTGGGCGTGGTCCGGGGAGTGCTGGGCGGGAAGGGCACCGGTGGGACTCCTGGGTGTGTCGTGACTCGGGGGCGTCACGGCGAACAACGACCCGTCACCTTGCCAGTGACGCGGACCACACAACTGTACGGTGTCGTCCCGATACCGGGTGACATCGTCAGGAATCGACCGGAGTGACCCGGTTCTTGAGCCTGTCGAGGCGACAGGGGCTACCCGGCGACCTGCAGGTGCCGCCCGGTGCCGAGGATCTGCTCCCGGTCGGCCTCGGACAGCCCACCCCACACGCCGTAGGGCTCGCGGGCGGCCAGGGCGTGCGCCCGGCACTGGGCGATCACCGGGCAGGCCGCGCAGACGGCCTTGGCCGCGGCCTCGCGACCGGAGCGAGACGGCCCGCGCTCACCGTCCGGGTGGAAGAACGCTTCGGTGTCGACGTCGCGGCACGCTCCGTGCACCTGCCACTCCCAGTGGTCGAGCGCGGGGCCGGGGAGGCGTGAGATGTCGGTCATGAGCGGTCCTCGGGGTCAGGAGGGGTACCTGCCAGGAGCGTATAACCGTTTCACGAGTTGTTCAATCCTCGCTCCTCGAGTTGTGGCACAGGTCGCACCCCCCCATCCTGAGGCGGGTGACCAGCGACCCGCCGCCGCCGGCCCATCTCACCGTCGCGGCGGTGGCCCGGCAGCTCGGACTGGCCCCGGGCACCCTGCGGACCTGGGACCGGCGGTACGGCGTCGGGCCGACCGAGCACAGCGCGGGGAGTCACCGCCGGTACTCCACGCAGGACCTGGCCAGGCTGCAGCAGATGCGCCGGCTCATCGTCGCAGGCGCCACACCCGCGGACGCGGCCCGGCAGGTGCTCGACGAGGGCTTCACGGCCGGTGCGGGGGCCGAGGTGCAGTTCCCCGCTCCGGACGGGCGGCTGCCCGACCGGCCCGGCGGGCGCGTCCTGCCGCTCCCCGGCGCCGATGACGTCGTACGCGGGCTGGGACGCGCGGCGAGGGCGCTCGACGCCGACGGGGTCTGTGCGGGCGTGCTCGACCAGCTCGAGCGGTACGGCGTGCTGCAGACCTGGGACGCGGTGGTCGTCCCCCTGCTCGTCGCGGTGGGGCGGCACTGGGCGCAGACCGGCGAGGGCGTGGAGGTCGAGCACCTGCTCAGCGACTGCATCACGCAGTCGCTGAGTCGACAGGTGCCGCGCCTGCCGGTCCCGCCCAGGGCGCCCCTGCTCGCCTGTGCTCCCGACGACCAGCACACGCTCCCGCTGCACGCCCTCTCGGCGGCCTTGGCGGAGCGTGGGCTGGGCAGCCGGGTGCTCGGCGCCTCGGTCCCCGAGCAGGCCCTGTCGGCGGCAGTGGCCCGCACCGGGCCGTCGGCGGTGTTCGTGTGGTCCCAGATCCGTGCCACCGCAGACCCCGGGGTGCTCGCTCGGTTGCCGGTGCAGCGGCCGGCGGCGGTGCTCGTCGCGGGTGGAGCCGGGTGGCCCACCGACCTGCCCGTGTCGGTGGTGCGAGCCGACACGCTCAGCCACGCGGTGGACCTGCTGGGCCAGGCGACGACCGGACAGGCACTAGCGTCCTCGGGGTGAGCCGCGACCCCTCCGCCGACCTGCCGGCTGATCTGCCTGCCCTGCTGGCCAGCGGCGAGCAGGCGACCTTCCACGGCAAGCCGTCCGACGCCGTCGGCGCGCTCGAGCAGGCCGTCGCGCTCGCCCGGTCCCAGGGGCTGGTGGCGGAGATGGCGGCGGCGGCGTGGCTGCTGGGTGTGGCGCTCGGCGCGGGAGGCAGGTACGGCGGAGCGCTGACCGTCCTGGCGCCGCTGGTCGAAGCCGGGAGCGCTGAGGGAGCCCCCGCCGAGGGGCGGCTGTTCGGCAGCCTGTCCAGCGCCACGATCGCGAGCATCCACCGCCAGCTCGGCCGGCATGCGGTGGCCCGTAGTGCGGACGAGCGGGCCCTCGAGCTCACCGACGCGACCGGTGAGGCTGCGTTCGACGCGCTCCTCGGCCTGGCCTCCGACGCGGTGGGGCTCGACGAGGGTGACGAGGCGGCCCGCCGGTTGGCGGAAGCGGAGGCGGTCCTGCCCGGGCGCGGCGGCGAGTGGTGGCGGCAGCGCGTGCGCCTGGACTGGGCCCGCGCCGAGGTGGCCCTGCTCGAGGGGGACAGCGAGCAGGCGGCGGTCTGCGCGGCAGCGGCCGTGCAGCGCGCCGAGGACAACCGGGCTCCCCGGCACGTCGCCAAGGGCCTGTTGCTCCAGGGGCTGGCGCAGGTGTCGTCAGGAGACGAGGGGGCGGTGACCTCGTTGCGCCGCTCCGCGACCTTCGCGGAGTCGCTGGGCTGCCTTCCCCTGGTCTGGCCGTCCCGGGCGCTGCTGGGGGCGCTGCTGGCCGAGTCCGGAGCGGACGCCGCGGAGAGCGCCAAGAGCCTGGCCGCGGCCCGATCGGCGGTGCTGGCCATCGCCGGCGACCTGCCGCCGGGGGTGCGCAGCGAGTGGCTGGCCCGGCCGGACGTGGCCGCCCTGCTCGAGGGCTGACAGGACCCGGCCGGGACCTGACCCGGGACGTCACCCGTCCGGGGGACCATGCTCACCCTGCCGGGTGGGCCATGCGGGGTGGCCCGGACGGGTCAGAAGCGGGTGAACCGCTCACGTCGACGCCGCGGACTGCCGAAGAGACCAGCAGCAGCGGTGGACGCGTGGGCACGGTGCCCGGGCGCCCGGTGCAGTCAGACCATGGTCAGGAGCACGGGTGAGGCAGGTCGGTGACGGCGTCGGGACGACCGGTACCCGGTCGACCGACGACCCGTGCCTGCTGCTCGCCCAGCTCGGTGAGGCCCTGACCTGCCGGGCCGCCCTGCCGGTCGCCCTGGACCTGCTCGTCACCGGGCTGGGGGTGAGCACCGCGGTCGTCCGCGGCGCCGACGGTGACCTGCTCGGTGTCGGGGGCGAGGCGCTGCACGCCGTTCCCAGCATGCGCACCCTCCCGCTGCCGGCCGCCTCCGTGGAGCTCCCCCTGCGCGGTGGCACGCTCACCGTGCTGGGCGCCCGGCCGTCCCAGCTGACGGTGCTGCGCGCCGCCGCCGCGATCATCGGACTGGCCCTGACGCCCGCGACCTCGGCCGCCCGACTGCTGGACGATGCCGAGGAGGGGCTCGACGAGATCGCCGACGGCCTGCACGACGGCCCGGTGCAGGCGCTCGTCGTCGCGAGGTACGCCGCCGATGCCGCCGCCCGCGGCGCAGACCCCTCGCTGGTGCGCGACGCGGTGCAGGAGGGCCTGGTCGCCCTGCGCCGGTCGCTGTGGGCGTTGCGTCCCCGGGGCGAGCACGGACTGCTCAGCGCCCTCGAGCAGCTCAGCGCGCAGCTCGTCGAGCGGGGCGCCCCGACGCTGACCGTGCTGGGGGAGACCGACCTCAGCGGGTCGCCGGCTGTCCTCGCCTACCGCCTGGTCCAGTCGCTGTCCGGTGAGGAGCACGTGCGCGTCGCCCTGCGGCTCGAGGGCAGCTCCGTCGTCGTCACGATCGACGGCGGCGTCCCCCTGACCTCACCTGACCGTTGGGTGCGCCGCGCACGCGCGCTCGGCTGTGACCTCTCCGCCTCGGCGGGCCGGCTCCGGCTCGTGCTGTCCCCACCTGCCCCCCGGGGCGACGACGCAAGGACCCTGGCATGACAAGCGTTCTGATCTGCGACGACCACCGCATCGTGCGTGAGGGGCTCCGGCAGTTCGTCGCGGGGGTCCCGGGTGTCGACAAGGTCGAGACAGCGGCGTCCGGCGAGGAGGTTCTCGCCCGCTACCCCCACGAGCACCCTGACCTCGTGCTGATGGACGTCCGGATGCCCGGCCTCGGCGGGCTGGAGGCCACGCGTCGTCTGGTCGCAGCCCACCCCGAGGCCAAGGTCATCATGCTCACCGCCGCCGACGACCGGGACCAGGTCGCGGCCGCGGTCACGTCCGGGGCGCGTGGCTACCTGCTCAAGGACGTGTCGCACGAGGAGCTGTGCGCCGCCGTGGCGCACGCGCTCGACGGCGCGGACCTCGTCGAGCCGTCCCTGCGCCGCGCGCTGAGCAGCCGGGAACCGGCACGCTCGGGACCCCCGCAGGCGCAGCTCACCCAGCGCGAGCTGCAGGTCCTCACCGGCATGTCCCAGGGCAAGTCCAACGGCGCCATCGGGCGCGAGCTCTACCTGTCCGAGGACACCGTCAAGACGCACGCCCGGCGGCTGTTCCGCAAGCTCGGGGTCAACGACCGGGCCCAGGCCGTGGCGCTCGGGTTCCGCCGAGGTCTGGTCTCCTGACCCGAGCAGCCCCGGCCCGCCGTACGTCGTGAGGCTGGTGCGCGGGGGTAGGGTGGTGTGCTTCCTCCGGCAGCCGGGAGCACGCGCATGGACCCCCACGACAACGACACCTTCGGGGGCCTGTTGGCGCCCATCGGTCTCACCTACGACGACGTCCTGCTGCTGCCCGGCTACAGCGAGGTCAACCCCGCCGACGCGGTGACCGCGACGCGCCTGAGCCAGCGCATCACGCTGAACATCCCGCTGCTGTCCTCGGCGATGGACACCGTCACCGAGGCGCGCATGGCCATCGCGATGGCGCGCCAGGGCGGCATCGGCGTGCTGCACCGCAACCTCTCGGTCGAGGACCAGGCCGCCCAGGTCGACCTGGTGAAGCGGTCCGAGGCCGGCATGGTCACGAACCCGGTCACCTGCTCGCCCGAGGACTCGCTCGCCGACGTCGACCGGATGTGCGGGCGCTACCGCATCAGCGGCCTGCCCGTCGTGGACGCCGACGGCGTGCTGCTGGGCATCGTCACCAACCGCGACACGCGCTTCGAGAGCGACACCACCCGGCTCGTGCGCGACGTGATGACGAAGATGCCGCTGGTCACCGCACCGGTCGGGGTGAGCAACGACGAGGCGCTGCGCCTGCTGCAGAGCAACAAGATCGAGAAGCTCCCGCTGGTGGACGGCTCGGGCCGGCTCAAGGGCCTCATCACGGTGAAGGACTTCGTCAAGACCGGGCAGTACCCCCTCGCGACCAAGGACGCGGACGGTCGGCTGCGGGTGGCCGCCGCGATCGGCTTCCACGGCGATGCCTTCAAGCGCGCGATGGCCCTCGTCGAGGCCGGCGTCGACGCCATCGTCGTCGACGTCGCCCAGGGCCACGGCCGCGGCGTGCTGGACATGATCGCCCAGCTCAAGCACGACTCCGCGGCCGCGCACGTCGACATCATCGGCGGCAACGTCGCGACGCGCGCCGGCGCCCAGGCGCTGGTCGATGCCGGGGCCGACGGCGTGAAGGTCGGGGTCGGACCGGGGTCGATCTGCACCACCCGCGTCGTCGCCGGCGTGGGCGTCCCGCAGGTCACGGCGATCTACGACGCCGCGCTGGCGTGCAAGCCGGCAGGCGTCCCGGTGATCGGTGACGGCGGCCTGCAGTACTCCGGCGACATCGCCAAGGCCCTGGTGGCCGGGGCGGACACGGTCATGCTCGGCAGCCTGCTGGCGGGCGTCGAGGAGAGCCCCGGTGAGCTGGTGTTCACCAACGGCAAGCAGTTCAAGACCTACCGAGGCATGGGCTCGCTGGGGGCGATGTCCTCGCGAGGCAGCAAGAAGTCCTACTCCAAGGACCGCTACTCCCAGGCAGACGTCTCGAGCGACGACGCGCTGATCCCCGAGGGCGTCGAGGGGCAGGTGCCCTACCGCGGACCGCTGGCGGCCGTCGCGCACCAGCTCATCGGTGGGCTGCGGCAGTCGATGTACTACGTCGGCGCGGCGACCATCCCCGAGCTGCAGGACAAGGGACGCTTCGTCCGCATCACCGCCGCCGGTCTGAAGGAGTCGCACCCCCACGACATCCAGATGACCGTCGAAGCGCCCAACTACAGCGGGAACTAGGAGGGCCGGGACATGGTCGAGCAGGTGGAGATCGGGATCGGCAAGAGCGCCCGCCGGGCGTACGGCTTCGACGACATCGCGATCGTCCCGTCGCGGCGCACCCGCGACCCGGAGGACGTCTCGCTGGCTTGGGAGATCGACGCCTACCGCTTCGAGCTGCCGCTGATGGCCTCGCCCATGGACGGCGTCGTCAGCCCCGACACGGCGGTCGCCCTCGGGCGGCTCGGCGGGGTCGGCGTGCTGGACCTCGAGGGAGTCTGGACGAGGTACGACGACCCCGAGCCGATCCTCGAGGAGATCGCGTCGCTGCCGCCGGAGACTGCCGTGGACCGGATGCGCGAGATCTACAGCGAGCCGATCAAGGCCGACCTCATCACGGCGCGGGTCAAGCAGATCCGCGACAGCGGGGTGACGGTGGCGGCGTCCCTGACCCCGCAGCGCACCGTGCAGTTCGCGCAGACCGTCATCGACGCGGGCGTCGACCTGTTCGTCATCCAGGGGACCGTCGTCTCCGCGGAGCACGTGTCCTCACGGTCGGAGCCGCTGAACCTCAAGCGCTTCATCGCCGAGCTGGACGTCCCGGTCATCGTCGGCGGGTGTGCGACGTACCAGAGCGCGCTGCACCTCATGCGCACCGGAGCGGCCGGCATCCTCGTCGGCGTCGGACCTGGGCAGGCCAACACCACCCGCGCCGTGCTCGGGGTCGGTGTGCCGATGGCGACGTCCATCGCCGACGCCGCAGGGGCGCGCCGGGACTACCTCGACGAGTCGGGCGGCCGCTACGTCCACGTCATCGCCAACGGCGGGATGCGCACGGGCGGGGACGTCGCGAAGGCCATCGCCATGGGCGCCGACGCGGTGATGATGGGCTCGCCGCTGGCCCGAGCGGCCGAGTCGCCCGGTCGCGGCTGGCACTGGGGCCACGCGTCGCACCACCCCGTCCTGCCCCGTGGCACCCGGGTGCGGACGGAGCCGGTCGGCACGCTCGAGGAGGTGCTGCTCGGCCCGGCGTCCAGCGACGACGGCGGGAGCAACATCTTCGGCGCGCTGCGACGGGCGATGGCGATCACCGGCTACTCCTCGATCAAGGAGTTCCAGAAGGTCGAGGTCATGGTCGCTCCGGCGATGCGGACCGAGGGCAAGGACCTCCAGCGGGCGCAGGGGCTCGGCACGTTCTCCTGAGCGGGTCCGTCACCTTCTGATCTTGGGGGCGTTGAAGAGGCAGGAACGGCGCACCGTCGCGTCGAACCTTGTCAGGGAACGGCAGCACGACCCAGCCCGCCACCAACCTTCAGGGGATCCCAGCATGCGCGTCACCGTCGCTCGTACCGCCCTCGCCGCCGCCGGCCTCGCCGTGATCGGCCTCGTCGGCTCCGCCTCCGCCGGTACGCCGTCAGTCGGCGCCAAGCCGCTCGTCATCACCGACCCCGCGGGCGACTCGTTCGGCCAGCCTGGTGACGACCTCGTGAAGATGACCTGGTCGACCACCGGGACCGGCACCGGTAAGGCCTACAAGCCTGCTGCGCTCGTCGTCGCCGTGGAGACGTCCGGCAAGGTGGGTGCCACCAGCAGCCTGCAGTACAACGTCGAGGGGACGGTCGCCGGTTGCGGCGACTTCTACTTCTACACCAGCCCGGGTTCCGCGCTCCTCGACGGCTCGGCCTTCGGTTCCTGCGCGGACGACGACTCCGTCGACTTCACGAATGCCGAGGTCACCAGCACCGACACCACGGTCACGTTCACCCTCCCGCTCGGCTCGGTCGCGGGCTTCAAGGCCGGCAACGCGATCAGCGGGCTCGTCGGTTACGTCGGCATCGTCGACCCCGTTACCGGAGAGTTCGGCCCGGCGTTCCTCGGTGCTGACGGTGCCAGCGACGTCGTCAGCTCGGACGCCACCTACAAGATCGCCTGACGCTCTCCCAGCTGTCGCCCTCGTCCTCCCCGACCGCCAGGAGAACCATGCGCACCACCACGACCCGCCTCGCTCTTGCCGCCGCCGGTCTCGGCGTCCTCGGCCTCGTCGGATCGGCCTCCGCAGGTGCGTCTCCCGCGAAGCTGTCGTTCAGCGACCCCGCGGGTGACGCGCTGGGTACCCAGAAGGCCTACGACATCACCGCCGTCACCCTCACCACCAAGGGGGTGACGACGAGGGCGGGCAAGAAGACGACGTACACCCCGAAGTCGCTGGTCGTCAGCATGACCATCGCGGGGGAGTTCTCCGCCGTCTCGGGTGCGGCCTACGAGGTCGATGTCGACGTCCAGGGCTGTGGCTACGCCAACTTCACCTACACCCCGGGCAGCAGCCTGTCCGAGGGCGGGCTGTTCACCGAGTGCGGCTCGCCGGAGGACGAGACCGGCTCGACGGCCACGCTGTACGACGCCCCACCGACCGTGTCGGGCAGCACGGTCACCTGGGACCTGCCGCTGTCAGCCCTGTCGGAGGAGTTCAAGGCCGGCGCTCTCCTCAGCGAGATCACCGCTCATGCCTCGCAGAACGACCCCGTGTTCGGCATCCTCGGCGCGGGAGCCTTTTTCAGCGAGGGCAACTTCGACAACGCCGCGACCGACAAGACCTTCCGCATCAGCTGACGTGCTCCGGCCAGCCCGGGCCTGATGATGGTGCGGTGACGCGCACCCTCCCCCGTCGGCAGCTGCCCCGTCGGCTGGTCCAGCTGTACGTCGGGCTCGTCCTGTACGGCATCTCGATGGCGTTGCTCGTGCGCTCGGACCTCGGTGTCATGCCGTGGGACGTCCTGCACCAGGGCATCTCCCACCGGATCGGCTGGTCGCTCGGCACCGTCACGATCACCGTCGGTGCACTGGTGCTCCTCGGCTGGATCCCGCTGCGCCAGCGGCCCGGCCTCGGCACCATCAGCAACGTCGTCGTCATCGGTGTCGCGGTCGACGCAGCGCTGAGCGTCCTGCCTGCTGAGCACGGGCTCGCCCTGCGCGGCACCCTCGTCGCCGCCGGGATCGGCCTCAACGCCGTGGCCACCGCCGCCTACATCGGCGTCCACCTCGGCCCGGGTCCGCGCGACGGGCTGATGACCGGTCTGGTGCGCCGCACCGGTGGGTCGGTCCGCCTGGTGCGCACGGGCATCGAGATCACGGTGGTCGCCGCAGGCTTCGCACTCGGCGGCACCTTCGGCGTCGCGACCGTCGCCTACGCGCTGCTCATCGGACCGCTGGTGCAGCCGCTGCTGCCGCGGATGCAGGTCTACGCGCCGGCGTAGATCCGCCACGGGGGTGCGTCGGCGAAGCCGAGCGACGCGTAGACGCCGTACCCCTGCTGGCTCGGGTTGAGGCAGGCGAGGTCGCAGCCGCGGCGGAGCCCTTCGTGGAGCACGGCAAGCGTCAGGGCCCTGCCCAGGCCGCGTCGCCGGTGGGAGGCGACCGTGCCGACGCCGTAGACCGCCGCGACACCGTCGACGCAGATCACCCGCGCCGTCGCGACCGGCCGGTCGGCGTCGTACGCCGTGACGACGGCGCACCCCGCCAGCAGCGTCTTGGCGCCCAGGAACTCGCGCAGGTTCTCGTCGCCGAAGGCCTCGGTCTGCACGTGGACGACGTCGTCGCTGTGACCCCAGCGGAGGTCCAGGGGCGGTACCGATGGCAGGTCGGCGAGCCCGCGGAGCATCACCTGCTGCTCGAACAGCAGGGGGAGGCCCACCGCCAGGTCGAGCTCGGAGGGCACGAGCAGGCCCCAGGGCATGTTCCGGTCGGCGAACCACGTCGCTGCCTCGGGCAGCCGCTGGAGGCCCTCCGGTGAGGTGAGGTGCGCGCCGTTCCAGTAGCGCACCGGCAGGCCGGAGGTGTGGACAGCCAGGCCGCCGAGATCGGCCCAGTCGCCGGCTGGACGCACGCCGACATCGGCGCGCCAGACCGCCACCGTGGCGGCGCGCTGCCGGGCGAGAGGGTCCACGCCGTCGCAGTCTGCCGTCTGCGGTCAGCCCCTAGACTTCCCGGGGTGACTGACGCTGATTTCGACACCGTCCTCGTCGTCGACTTCGGCGCGCAGTACGCCCAGCTGATCGCCCGTCGGGTGCGGGAGTGCCGCGTCTACAGCGAGATCGTGCCGCACACGATCACGGCCGACGAGATCCGCGCCCGCAAGCCCAAGGCGGTCATCCTGTCCGGGGGACCGTCGTCGGTGTACGCCGAGGGTGCCCCCCAGGTGCCGGCGGGCTTCTTCGACACCGGCGTCCCGACGTTCGGCATCTGCTACGGCCACCAGGCGATGGCCAAGGCGCTCGGTGGCGTCGTCGCGCAGACGGGTACGGCGGAGTACGGCCGCACCGCCCTGACGGTGGCGACTCCCGGTGCGCTGTTCGGTGGCTTGCCCGAGCAGCAGTCGGTGTGGATGTCGCACGGTGACTCGGTCGCGCAGGCCCCGCCCGGCTTCACCGTCACCGCGACCACGGAGGCCACGCCCGTCGCGGCGTTCGAGAACGTCGAGGCCGGCCTGTACGGCGTGCAGTTCCACCCCGAGGTCCTGCACAGCGAGCACGGTCAGGCGGTGCTGCGCGCGTTCCTGCTCGAGGCCGCGGGGTGCCGCCCGACGTGGACGATGACCAACGTCGTCGAGGAGCAGGTCGCGCTCATCCGTGCGCAGGTCGGCTCAGGACGCGTGATCTGCGGGCTGTCCGGCGGGGTCGACTCGGCCGTCGCTGCGGCGCTCGTGCAGCGCGCGGTCGGCGACCAGCTGACCTGCGTGTTCGTCGACCACGGCCTGCTGCGCAAGGGCGAGGCCGAGCAGGTCGAGAAGGACTTCGTCGCCTCCACCGGCGTGAAGCTGCACGTCGCCGACGAGGTCGACCGCTTCCTCGCCGCGCTCGCGGGTGTCACCGATCCCGAGGACAAGCGCAAGGCGATCGGGCGGGAGTTCATCCGCGCCTTCGAGCAGGCTGCCCGCGAGATCAGTGCCGACGAGCCGGTCGACTTCCTCGTGCAGGGGACGCTCTACCCCGACGTCGTCGAGTCCGGGGGAGGCGCGGGGACGTCCAACATCAAGAGCCACCACAACGTCGGTGGCCTGCCGGACGACCTGCAGTTTGCCCTGGTGGAGCCGCTGCGCGCGCTGTTCAAGGACGAGGTGCGGGCCGTCGGGCTCGAGCTCGGGCTGCCGGAGGAGATCGTCTGGCGCCAGCCGTTCCCTGGCCCCGGCCTGGGCATCCGCATCATCGGCGAGGTCACCCGCGACCGGCTCGAGCTGCTGCGCGAGGCCGACGCGATCGCCCGCGAGGAGCTGTCGAAGGCGGGGCTCGACCGCGACATCTGGCAGTGCCCGGTGGTGCTGCTCGCCGACGTGCGGTCCGTCGGCGTGCAGGGCGACGGTCGGACCTACGGCCACCCCGTCGTATTGCGCCCGGTGTCCAGCGAGGACGCCATGACCGCCGACTGGTCGCGCGTGCCGTACGACGTCCTCGCCCGCATCTCCACCCGGATCACCAACGAGGTCCGCGAGGTCAACCGCGTCGTGCTCGACGTGACCAGCAAGCCCCCCGGCACCATCGAGTGGGAGTGAGCCACCCGCTCTGACGGGCAAGGCAGGCTCGACCCAGCCGGGACGGTCTCGGAAAGCTCTGGTCGCGAAGCGCGAGGTCTGTCATCGTGTCCGGATCGAGCACCTGGGGGTTCGCCGTGCGCGTGCTGCTGTCCACCACGTCCGGGGCTGGACACTTCCGGCCGCTGTTGCCGTTCGCCCGAGCCCTGTCGCGCGCGGGGCACGAGCTCGCCTGTGCCGCGCCCACCGAGGCCCGGACGATGGTCGAGCGGGAGGGTCTGTCCTTCCTGCCCTTCGCGGGCGTGGCCGGTGACCATCCCGACCGTCTCGCGGTCCTCGGTGCGCTGCCCACCCTGTCGGACGACGAGGCCACGCACCTGTTCGGATCCGAGATCTTCGGGCGGCTCAACACGACGTACGCCCTGCCTGGAGCCAAGGAGGCCGTCGCGGCGTTCCGGCCTGACCTGGTGCTCCACGAGAGCGCCGAGATCGCGGTCCGGCTCGTCGCCGAGGCCGAGGGGATCCCGAAGATGGCCGTCAACCCCTCGCTGAGGAACACGGCGTACGTCGTGGCGATGTCGGCGGGGATCGCGGCGATCCGAGAGGGCCTGGGCCTGGACCCGGACGAGAACGCGCTCGCGGCCCTGAGATCCCCGGGACTGTCGCTGTTCCCCGCCGCCTTCGACGTCCCGTCGGCGGTCGACGACGAGATCCACCGGTACCGCGACCCCGACCTGGCCCCCTCCGGGGCAGCGGGAGACCTGGTCTACGTGACGCTCGGCAGCGAGGCGCACTCCCTGCCGTTCTTCGTCCCCCTCCTGCGGGAGGTCGTCGAGGGGGCGCTGGCCGGTGGCCTCCCCGTGCTCGTCTCGACCGGCGCCGACGTGGAGCCCGGCGCGCTCGCCGGCCTCGAAGGCGACCTCACGGTGGAGCGCTGGGTGGATCAGGCGCAGGTGCTCGCCCGGGCCCGCGTCCTCGTCTGCCACGCAGGAGCGGGCAGCACGCTCGGGGCCCTCACCGCCGGCGTGCCGATCGTCGCCGTCCCACTGTTCGCGGACCAGCCGGACAACGCAGAGCGGGTCGAGGCAACCGGCACCGGCAGACGGGTGGACCCCGGACCGGACCTGACGGGCCGGGTCGCGGACGCCGTGCGCGACCTGATCGGTCAACGGCCGCCCGGGTCCGACCGCATCGCCGCCGACATCGCCGCGCTGCCACCCACCGACGACTCGGTCGTCGTACTGGAGTCGCTCGTCGGCTGACGGCGCGATCACGACGGGATCGAGGCGTTCACCCGTGCCTGTGAGGGAGCGGTTCGTAGCATGTGCGGGTGCGACCGATCACCACAGAGGTCCGACGTCGGGCGCTCCTTCTCGCCGTACTCCTCGGGGCAGCCTGCACCACCGGCAGCGACCCGGGACCGGAGGCCGTCCTGACCCCGTCCGTCCTCGGGTCGCCGTCGCCGCCTGTCACGGTGGCCGGGGTGGTCGCCGACCTGACGGCGTACTGGCGCAGGACGTTCCCGCAGGACGTCACGAAGGCGCCGAGGGTGCGCACGGTGGATGGCGACGCCAAGACCCGCTGCGGCACGGCTGCGCAGGACGAGGGGAGCTTCTACTGCGACGAAGACACCACGATCTACGTGCAGCAGGTGGACCTCGACGACCTGGCGGACCTGCCGCGGGTTCGCCGGGAGGCCGCACAGGTGTACCTGCTGGCCCACGAGTACGGGCACGCCGTACAGGCCTTCCTGGACGTGGACGCCGGCGACGACGCCAAGGGGCTGCGCAGCGACAGCGTCCGCTACGAGCTGCAGGCCGACTGCCTGGCCGGGGCGTACGTCGCGACGCGCGGTGAGGCCACGGCGGCTGGCGCGTACGAGCGGGCCGTGCGCGAGGGCGGGGACGACGTGGGGGAGGACCCGCTCCCGCCGGCGGAGTACGAGCACGGGACGGGTGCGCAGCGGGTGTCGGCGTTCCGCACGGGACGGCGCGCCGGACCGACGTCCTGCGGCCTCCCGTCCTGAGCCTTCCGTCCTGCGAGCGCTGCTTGACGGCGCCCTCGTGGTGTGCCACAACGTGGGCGTCCGGCCATGACCCCGCCTCGTGCACGACGTCTAGGGGGATGGTCATGAAGAAGGCGTTCACGGCATTGGCGTACCTGCTGTCGGTGGAGGTGGTGGTCCAGGCGATGGCCATCGCCTATGCACTGTTCGGCCTGGGCAAGTGGATCGAGGACGACGGAGGGGTGCTCAACAAGCAGGTCCTGGACGCTGACAACGGGCCGGAGTTCAGCGGCGTCGGAGGGTTCGCGATCCACGGCATCAACGGCACGATGGTCATCCCGTTGCTCGTGCTGCTCCTGCTCGTCGTCTCCTTCTTCGCCAAGATCCCGAACGGCACCCGGTCGGCGGCCGTCCTGGTCGGTCTCGTCGTCGTGCAGGTGGCCCTCGGTCTCGCGGGCCACGGCGTCCCCTACCTCGGACCGCTGCATGCGCTCAACGCCTTCGCCATCCTCGTGATGGCCTGGCGGGCCGCGCACCTCACCGCCGACGCGCCGGTTCCCGTCTCTGCCTGAGGTGAGGCGGCACCGCGGGCGACGCGTGCTCGCGGTCACGGCGACGGTCGCGCTCGTCGCGCCGCTGCTCTGGCTCTGGCAGGCGAGCCGGGTCCCTGGGTCGTACTCCGTGATGGACATGGGGTACGTCGACACCGGGGGTGGACCGGCGGCGATGGGCATGGCCATGCCGGGTGACCGCGCCGTGGATGCCCTGGTCGCCGACCCGGACCGCACCGCAGACGTGCGGGTGACGCTGACCGCTCGCAAGGAGACCTTTCGCCTGTCCGGAGGCCGGGAGGTGGACGGGTACACGGTCAACGGGACGTCCCCTGGACCGGTCCTGCGCGTCGTGCAGGACCAGCTGGTCGAGGTCCGGCTGGTCAACCGCTCCGTGCCCGACGGGGTGACCCTGCACTGGCACGGGGTCGAGGTGCCCAACGCTGCCGACGGTGTCGCGGGGGTGACCCAGGACGCGGTCCCGGTCGGCGGCAGCTTCGTCTACCGCTTCGTCGCCGCCACGGCGGGCACGTTCTGGTACCACTCGCACCAGGTGTCGCACCGGCAGGTCCAGCGCGGCCTGTTCGGTGCCCTCGTCGTGACCCCGCGGCACCGCATCGCCGGGGTCGAGGAGCAGCTCGCGGTGCTGCACGTCTACGACGGCATCCCCACGGTGAACGGGGCTCCTGGTGCGGTGACCGTGCCCGTCCCCGACGGCAGCAGAGTCCGGGTGCGCGTGGTCAACACCGACAACGGGGTGACCCCGCTGTGGAGCTCGTCGCCGTACCGGGTGCTGGCGGTGGACGGGCGGGAGCTGAACGCGCCCACTCCCGTGCTGGGCAAGCAGTTCCGGCTCACTGCCGGCGCTCGCGCAGACCTGGAGCTGACCGCTCCCGCGCGACTGGAGCTCGGTGGGGCCAGCGCGCTCGTGCTCGGCAGCCGAGCACCGGTGGCACCTCAGCCCGCGGACGTGCTCGACCTGCTCAGCTACGGGAGCCCAGCTCCCTTGGGCTTCGACCCTGACCGGGCCGACCGGCGCTTCCGGTACTCCCTGGGGCGCCGACCCGGGTTCGTGCGGGGACGGCCGGGCGTGTGGTGGTCGATCAACGGGCACCTGTTCCCGGACGTGCCGATGTTCCTCGTCGACGAGGGTGACGTGGTCCGGGTCCGGATCGACAACCACAGCGGCGTGGCCCACCCGATGCACCTGCACGGTCACCACGCCGTCGTCCTCGCCCGCAACGGCACGCCGTCGACCGGCAGTCCCTGGTGGGTGGACTCGCTGGACGTGGCGAGCGGTACGTCGTACGAGCTGGCCTTCGTGGCGGACAACCCCGGCATCTGGATGGACCACTGCCACAACCTGCCGCACGCGGCTCAGGGGCTGGTCGCGCACCTGATGTACGCCGGCGTCACCGAGCCGTTCCGCGTCGGCGGGACGACGCGCAACCAGCCCGAGTAGGGCCGCGCTGCGGACCTGGCTGCACGCCACCTGAGGCAGGAACACAGGCAGCGGAACTGTGTTCCGTTTCGCCCGGGTTTCTGCCATAGTGTGCCCGAGCCGCGGGAACCCGCGCACCGGCGTGCCGACGTACGCCTCGTTCTTTGAGGAGTGTCCGTGCGCGGTCGTCCCAGTGTGTTCCTCGCGGCCTTGGTCGCGACTGTCCTGGCGGGCTCGACCGCAGCGCTCGCCGTGCCCACCACAGCGATCACGCGCAGTGCCGTGGACGCCCCGGCGACGGCGCGTGATGCCGAGCCGCGTCCGAACGACGCCCCGCTGGCGACCCCCTTTCCCGACCCGCTGAACCCGACCGGCTGCGACCGGACGGTGCTCGAGGACCGGACCGCCGGAGCCGACGGCTCGGCGTGCATGCTGCCGTTCCCGAACGACCTGTTCACGACGGGCACCGGCGCTGCCCGTCGCCTGAACCTCCCGGTTGCGGGGATGCCGAAGGACGCCGCCGGCAAGCCGATCAGCCCGCTGCCCTACGCGGCCAGCGACGGCTTCTCGCCGGGTTCGGTGATCGTGGTGAAGGTCCCCGGCCTGGACGACCCGGCGGCTCTCGCCGCCACGGGTGCTGCTCCGATCACCGACATGGCCCGCTACCTCGACCCGGCCGCTCCGATCGTGCTCCTCGACGTGCAGACCGGTCAGCGCTGGCCGATCTGGACCGAGATCGACGTCAACCCCCTGGGGCCGCTGCCCACGACCGCCGCGGCGGCTGACGAGGGCGCACCGAACCCGGCTCCCGCCGCCCGGCCGACCAACACCGCGAACGTCAACGTGCTCATCCACCCGTCCAAGAACCTGCTGAACGGCCACCGGTACGTCGTCGGCATGCGCTTTCTGAAGGACAAGGCCGGCGCGGTCCTCCCGGCCACCTCCGGCTTCGCCGCGTACCGGGACGGGACGAGCGACCCGGTCAACGCGCCGGACAGCCGCCGGGAGCACCTGAACCGCGACGTCTTCCCCGTGCTCAGCGAGGCAGGGTTCGCACGGGCGGACCTGTACCAGGCGTGGGACTTCACCGTCGCCAGCTCGCGCAACATCGCAGGGCGGCTGTTGCACCTGCGGGACGACGCGTTCGCCCAGCTCGGTGACACCACGATGGCGGACCGGGTGGTGCAGGGAACCGCCCCGGCCTTCACCGTCACCTCGGTCACCGACTCCACCAACCCGACCGACAAGGTGGGTCGCACGGTGCAGGGCACGTTCACCGTGCCCTGCTACATGACCACCCCGAACTGCGCACCGGGCGGCTCGTTCGCCTTCGCCCCCACCGACACCGACCAGACGACCCCGCTGCAGATCCCCGGCAACGTCTCCAAGGCCACCTTCACCTGCAAGATCCCGCAGCGGGTCTTCACCTCGACGGCGCTCGAGAAGGTGCGCCCCTCCCTCTACGGGCACGGCCTGTTCGGGGGGCAGGGGGAGGTGGGCCAGGGCCAGGTGCAGGACATGATCCAGGAGCACGGCTTCATGTACTGCGCGGCGGACTGGGAGGGGATGGCCACGGTCGACGTCAGCACGGCGGCTCAGGCGCTGCTGGACATGGACCGCTTCCCGGCCCTGACCGACCACGTGCAGCAGGGCGAGCTGAACTTCCTCTACCTCGCGCGGCTGATGATCCACCCAGCCGGCCTGGGGACCGACGCTGCGTTCCAGGTCGACAAGGGTCAGGGCCTGACCCCCTTCATCGACACGACGCGGGCCTACTACGACGGCAACAGCCAGGGCGGCATCTACGGCGGTGCGGTGCTCGCCGTGGCGCCGGACATCGACCGCGGTGTGCTCGGTGTCCCCGGCATCAACTACTCGGTGCTGCTCACCCGGAGCCAGGACTTCACGCTCTACTCCGTGCCGCTCTACACCGCCTACCCGAGCGAGCTCGAGCGCCCGCTGCTGTTCTCCGTGATCCAGATCCTCTGGGACCGCTCGGATCCCAACGGATACGTCAACTCCCTCACGGACGCGCCGTTGCCCAACACACCGCCGCACCGGGTCATGTACCAGGTCTCGTTCGGTGACCACCAGGTCGCGAACATCACGGCAGACACCGCGGCTCGCAGCGCCGGTGCCGCGGTCGACCCCACGCCGTTGGAGCCCGGTCGTTCTCCCGACGTCACCCCGGTCTGGGGAGCGACGCGGATCGCCAGCTACCCCTACGACGGCAGCGCCATCGTGTACTTCGACAGCGGTGCGCTGAGCTCGGGCAACCCCGGCGGCACCCCGGCGCCGCCCGTGACGAACACGCCGCCGTCGGTGGGCCAGGACCCGCACGAGTTCGCCCGTCGGTCCGCCTGCGGACGCGTCATGAAGAGCAACTTCCTGCGGCCGGACGGCTTCGTGTCCCGTCCCTGCCTGGGGGCGCCGTACTTCTCGAACACCTATCACGGCAGCGACGGGGTGGCGGGACAGGGCGACACGGTCCAGCCCGGTGACGCCCTGCCCTACGTGGAGGGTCCGTCGGCGGACATCCCCGAGGCGCCGTACGCCGTCCTGCTCCTGTTCGTGGGTGTTGCCGTCGGGGCCGTCGTGCTCAGGCGCGGTCGCCGCGGGACCCCAGCCCAGGTGTGATCGTCGAAGTCGGCGTACGCAGATACTGACGTCGTGACCTTCACCGGTATCCCCCTTGCGGCCCTGGACTTCTACGAGGACCTCGAGGCCGACAACTCCAAGGCGTTCTGGACCGCCCACAAGGGCGTGTACGACGACGCCGTGCGCGCGCCCCTCGAGGCGTTCGCGGCGGAGACCGCCAGTGTGCTCGGACCCGCGAAGCTGTTCCGGCCCTACCGGGACGTCCGCTTCAGCAAGGACAAGACGCCCTACAAGACCGCGCAGGGGGTGTGGTTCACCGAGTCCTCGCGGTACGTGCAGGTGTCGGCGGCTGGTCTGTTCGTCGCGGCGGGGTACTGGGAGGCCACCACGGCCCAGGTGGACCGGTTGCGCCGCGCCGTGGCGGATGACCTCTCGGGGACCACGCTCGGTACGGCGCGAGATGCCTTGGCGAAGAAGGGATTCGTCATCGGCGGCGAGGCGCTCGTGCGTGTTCCGGCTGGCTACCCCAAGGAGCACCCTCGCGCGGACCTGCTGCGCCACAAGACGCTGACGGTGAGCAAGGAGGTCGGCAGCCCGGAGTGGCTGGCGACACCCAAGGCGAAGGCGCAGGTGCTGTCGCTGCTGAAGGCGATGACACCGATCGTCGACTGGCTCGACGCCCACGTCGGCCGGGACTAGACCGGCTTCGACAGGACGCAGAACTCCAGGTCGTCGGTGCGGGGACGCCCGAAGCGCTCGTCGCCGTAAGGGAACGGCTCCCGCGCACCGGTCTCGACGTACCCACGTCGCACGTAGTAGGCGATGAGCTCGGTGCGACCGGACAGCACCGTCATGTCGACGCGGGACAGGCCCTGCGCCACGGCGCGCCGCTCGGCGTCGGCGAGCAGCAGCGAGCCCACCCCCGACCCCTGCAGCCCCGGGCGTACGGCGAACATGCCGAAGTAGCCGTAGCCGTCCCGTGGCACCAGGGCGCAGCAGGCGACCACCTCGCCTGCGTCCTCTGCGACGGTGAGGTGCGGGAGAGTCTGGCGCACCTCGTCCGGGTCGGTCCGCTGCCCGTCCAGCAGGTCGGCCTCGTGGGTCCAGCCGAGCCGGGCGGTGTCGCCGCGGTAGGCCGACTCCACCAGGGCCACGAGGGCCTCGACGTCTTCCGGGGCAGCAGATCTCAGGAGCACGTCCCGATTCTGCCTGAGGCCAAGATGGTCACTTCTGGTCGTTGACGCCTGGCCCTCCGGCAGCATCCCATGCGGTCATGACCCGACGACGCGTCCTTGCCACCTGCTGTCTGCTCGCCCTCAGCCTCACCGGTTGCGGCGGCAGCTCCGGGGGGACCGCCGCCCCCAGCTCGACTCCGACGGTCGCCGCGACGGCCACTCCCGCCAGCGCCGAGGACTTCGCCGGCATCGCTGCTGCTTACGAGGGGTTCTTCAACCCGAAGGGCACGGTCGAGGCCCACACGGCCCTGCTGGAGAACGGCGAGAAGTTCACTGCCGAGCTCACGAAGTCCGCCAAGGACCCTGCCGCGGCCGACCTGAGCGCCAAGCTCCTGACGGCGAACGTGCTCGGTGACAGCGCGGACGTGACCTACGACCTGATCGGCAAGGGCGGCACGAAGCTGCTGCCCGGAGCGCAGGGCGTCGCGGTCCGGCAGGGCGGCACCTGGAAGGTGTCGCAGGCGACCTACTGCACGCTGATCTCCTTGCAGGACCCGAGCCCGCACCCCGGCTGCGGCTGACTCAGCCGGCCGGCTGGCCCACGCTCTCGATGAGCGCTGCCAGCAACGTGGTGCGCGGCGTGAGGGTGCTCAGGTCGAGGTACTCCGTCGGTGCGTGGTCGTTGCCGCCGACGGGTCCGAGTCCGTCCAGGGTGGGCACGCCGAGCGCGCTGGTGGTGTTGGCGTCGGCGGCGCCGCCGGTCGCGCAGGCGGCGGTGCGGATGCCGAGCCCGGCGGCGATCGCCAGGGCGCGGTCGGCCAGGGCGTGCGCCGCCGCGGTCGGCTCCATCGGCGCGTGTGCTGCGGTCCGGGTGACCGTCTTCGCGGCGCCAGGGACCCGCACCTGCAGGGCGACCCGCTCCACCTCGGCGACGGCGTCCTGGAACGTCGCGAGCTCCACCGCACGCACGTCCACCTCCAGCCGCGCGCTGGGGCAGACGATGTTGGGACGGCTCCCCGCCTGGATCACGCCGACGTTGACGGTGACACCGGGCGTCCGCCCGTTGAGCTCCTGGAGGGCGACGGTGGTCAGGGCCGCGTCCAGGGCTGCGTTGACGCCCTTCTCGGGCTCGATGCCGGCGTGGGCGGCCCGGCCCTCGATGTCCACGACGAGGTCCACCACGCCCTTGCGGGCCACGACGATGTCACCGTTGGCGCGCGCGCACTCCAGGCAGAACGCGGCGTCGGCACCCGCGGCGTAGGCCTCGATGTGACCGCGGCTCGAGGGACTGCCGATCTCCTCGTCCGGGGTGAGCAGGAACGTCACGCGGGGGAACGGCCGACCGGCCAAGGCCGCCACGGCGTTCACCCCGGCGAGCACACCCGCCTTGCAGTCGGTCACCCCCGGGCCGTAGGCGATGTCCCCGTCGATCCGGAAAGGGCGCGCGGCCGCAGTACCCGCCTCGAAGACGGTGTCGAGGTGCGCCAGGAGCACGACCTGACCGGGGGCGCCGCCGTCGATCGTCGCGACGAGCGTGTCGCCGTACACGTCGTGCGGCAGGCGCTCGACCTTCCACCCGTCGTCCAGCAGCCGCGCCTCGACGATGCGGCCGGCGGTGTCGACGCCGGCCTTGTCGTAGGAGCCGCAGTCGAGGTCGACCAGTCGCTGCAGGTCGGTGAGGAACAGGGGGCGGCGGGCCTCGACGGCCTGCTGGAGGGAGGCGAGGGAGGCAGCAGGGTCCACGGCGTCACGCTAGTAGGTTCTGCAGATGCCGCACCGGCCCGACGACGCCCCCGCGAGCCTGGTGGAGCTGCGTCTCCTGGACGGCCCGAACCTCTACTTCTCCCGCGCTGCCTGCAAGGTCGTGCTGTCCGTCCCCGGCCTCGGCGAGCTCGAGACGCGGCGGCTGGCCCGGCGTCTGGTGCGTACGACGCGTGAGCTCGCCGCGACCGCCGGCGTCTCGCGGTTGGCGGTGCGGGCCCGCCCGGGTCCCGAGCCCGAGCAGCTCACCGTGGCGTTCCCCTGGCGCCGGCGCGAGCTCGCCCGTGCGCTGGGGGTCGCGCTGGCCGAGGCGCTGGAGGGCGGCACCCCGTCGCTCGCCGCTGTCGAGCCGGGCCCGCCGCCCTCGACCCCGCGCCCGCGCATCCCGGTCGTGGCCGTGACGGGTACCAACGGCAAGACGACGACCACCCGACTCGTCGCGCACATGTCACGGTGTGCCGGCAACGTCACCGGGTGGTCGTCCACCGACGGCGTCTTCATCGACGGCGTCGCCGTCGAGGAGGGCGACTGGAGCGGGTACGGCGGAGCGGGTCGCGTGCTCGAGGACAAGCGGGTGCAGCTCGCGGTGCTGGAGACCGCGCGCGGCGGACTGCTGCTGCGGGGTGCTGGTGCCCTGCACAACGACGTGTCGGTCGTGACGAACGTGGCCGCGGATCACCTTGGCCTGCAAGGGATCCACACCGTCGACGACCTCGCCGAGGTGAAGGCGATCGTCCCGCGGCTGACGCGCGAAGGCGGCTGGTTCGTGTGCAACGCCCAGGACCCGCGGGTGCTCGCCATGACCTCGAAGGGTCGGCTGTGGGCGTTCTCGCTCGACCCGGACGCGCCGGGGGTTCGGACCGCACTGGACTCCCACGGACGTGCGATGACCGTGCTCGACGACACCGTCACGCTGCTGGGGGAGAGCGGGATGGTGGAGCCGCTGGTCGCGTTGGCGGACGTGCCCATGACGCTGTCCGGACTGTCTCGTCACGACGTCGCCAACGCCCTCGCGGCGGCCGCCGCAGGGCTGGCGATCGGCCTGCCGCGTGAGGCTGTGGTGGAGGGGCTGCGCACCTTCTCGGCGGAGGACAACCTGGGCCGGATGAACCTCTGGGACGTCGACGGGTGCGTGGTGTCGCTCGACCTCGCGCACAACGAGGACGGGCTCGTCGCGCTGCTGTCGGTGGTCCACGGGCTCCGGCTGCCCGGCTCCCGCGTCGTCACGGTCCTGGGCGCGGCCGGCGACCGTCTCGACGAGCAGCTCGTCGAGCTCGGGCACCTCGCGCGGCACGGGTCGGACGAGGTCGTCATCGCGGTGAAGGACCGCTACCTGCGGGGGCGGACGGCGGAGGAGCTGGTCGCGCTCCTGCGGGCGGGTGCCGGTGACGTCCCGTCGTACGACGACGAGGTGACGGCCCTCACGGCGGCACTGCTCGGGCGCAAGCCGGGGGACGTCGTGGCGCTCATGTGCCACCAGGACCGGGTGCCGTGCGAGGACGTCCTCCGTGCCGCCGGTGGTCTGCGCATGACGGCGGAGCAGGTGCGCGACCGCGTCCTTGCCGCCCGCGCCTGAGCTCAGCGGCGCGGCGGGCGGGCACGGGTCAGACCGGCCGCACCGTTCAGCCGACGGGAGCGCGAGCCGAACGACTCCTCGTTGACGCCGCGCCGGAAGCCCGGCCGGGTCGGGCGCTCCTCCAGGGACGGGGAGGGCCCGGGCTGGCAGCGGGGGCACCACCAGGTCTCCCGGCCGTACGGCGCTCCCGCCACCAGGTCGCGGTAGCCGATGGGGGTCCCGCAGCGACGGCACGGTCGCTCGGCGCGCCCGTAGACCCAGTGGGTCATGCCTCTGCGGGTGTCCCCGGTGGTGACCATGCCGGAGTGCTCCGCGCCGTGCAGCAGCAGTCGTCGGGCGAGCGACACGGTGGCCGGGAGGTCGACCTCACCCACCGGTGTCCACGGGCTGGCGCCGCGCAGGAAGCACAGCTCCACTGCCCAGCAGTTGCCGAGCCCCGCCAGGTTCTTCTGGTCGAGCAGCGCCTCCACCAGCGGTCGCTCCGGGTCGGCCGACAGCCGCCGCACCGCCTCGTCGGCGTCCCAGTCGCCGAGCAGGTCGGGCCCGAGGTGCCCCACGACCGACGCCTCGTCGTCGGTGGCGACCAGGTCGACGACCTGCATCCGCAGTGCCCAGCCGGTCGTGCCCTCGGTCGTGTGCAGAGCGACCCGCACCTCGTCCTGGAAGTCCCGGCGCAGGTGCTTGCCCGGTCCCGTCGTCGTCCACGACCCGTCCATGAGCAGGTGGGTGTGCAGGGTGGTCCCGCCGGAGAAGCGGGTCAGCAGGTGCTTGCCGACGCTGACGAACTCCAGCACCTGCTGCCCTGCAAGGTCGACCGTCGCCCATGCCGGGACGCGAAAGTCACTGCGCGCCAGCGTCTTCCCGGCCAGGTGACCGTGCATCCGTCGGGCTGCTCGCCAGACCGCGTCTCCCTCAGGCACTCCTCCAGTCTGCCCCGTCGACGCCCACCGGAAGCAGGTCGGTGAGGGCCGGTGGGTCGACCGGCTCCTCCTCGAGCCGGGTGAGCTCCCGCGTGGACCGGGGCAGCAGCCCGAGCGCGCACGCCAGCCCGCCGAGGAGTCCGCCCACGACGAGCACCTCCACGTCGCCGTACGCCTTCGCCACCGGACCGGTCAGCAGGTAGCCGAGGGGGAGCAGGAGCAGCGACCCCATCCAGTCCCACGCCGACACCCGCGACAGCAGCTGCGGCGGGATGCGGGTGGCCAGCGCGGTCTCCCACCAGACGGCGAACAGCCCGATCCCGAGCCCGGCTGCGATCATGCCGATGTAGACCAGCGGCAGCGGTGCGCCCGAGCCGTAGAGCGCGATCGCGAGCGGCCAGGGGACGGCGGCCGTCATCCCGGCCCGCATCGGCCGCAGGGGCTTCCACCGCGACCCGACGATGGCGCCGGTGACCGTCCCCAGCCCCCAGGCGACGTTGACGAAGCCGAACACCGCCTCGCTGTCGTAGACGTCGCGCGCGATGGAGGCGCCGAGCACGAAGAAGGGCGCGAGCGCGGTCATCAGCGCCACCGAGAACGCCATGATCGTCGCCCAGACCCACGCCCGCTCCCGGACGGCGTGGAACCCCTCGCGCAGCTCGCTGACCACGGACGTCGGGGCGGTCGACCCGCCGCGGTCACGAGCCTGCACGCGCAGCAGCAGCAGCGCGGAGACGACGAAGGTGGCGGCGTCGAGCCCGAACGCCCAGGCGCCGCCGACCCCGAGCACCAGCGCGGTGGCGAGCGCGGGCGAGACGATCTCGGCCACCTCGCGCGCCGCGCCGGTCAACGCCTGCGCGCTCTGGATGTCGGACTCCGGCACGGTCTGCGGGAGCAAGCCGGTGTAGGCCGGACGGAAGAACGCCTCGGCACAGCCGAACAGGATCCCGATCACGACCATGTGCCAGACCCGCACCGCCCCCGTCGCGATGAGCACGGCCAGCGTGCCGTGCAGGACAGCCCGCACGACATCGCTGGCGATCATCACCTTCTGCCGGGGCAGCCGGTCGGCGAGCACACCGCCGAACAGCACGAAGAGCACCAGCGGAGCGGCGTACGACGTCAGCACGCGACCGACGTCGGAGGGGTTCCCGGTCAGCCGGGTGACGTAGAGCGCGATCGCCACCATGACGAGGGCGTCGCCGACCGTGGACAGCGACTGACCCACGAACAGCAGGCGGAAGTCGCGGCGGCGCAGGACGGTGAGCACCCGTTCACGCTACGAGGTGCGGCAAGCGGTTTCCTACAGGTCGGGGTCGCCCGTGAGGTCGGCGCGGGTGCCGGCCTGCGCCCGGTGCGAGCGCTCCTGGATCTCCGACCAGACCGCGGCGTGGCTGTCGACGCAGATGACGACGAGGTCGCCGGCACTGGCCAGGTCGAGGGCCCGGCGGGTCGCCTCGATCTCGTCGAGCACTGTCTCGACCGCCTGCACGCGGCCCCCTCGACCGGCGCCCTCCACGATGAGCGCGGCCGCGTCCCCCGCCTCACGACCTCGCAGGCGCTTGTCCTCGCGCACCACCATGATGTCGAAGTGCTGGGCAGCGACCTCGCCGAGCTCGCGAAGGTCCTCGTCGCGCCGGTCGCCGGCTGTGGCGATGACCCCGATCCGGCGATGGCGCATCAGGTCGTCAGGGGAGTGCTCGGAGAGCTTGTCCACGAAGTCGCCGAGCAGGCGCAGGCCGGCGGCGTTGTGGGCGTAGTCGACCACGACGGTGATGCCGTCGATCTCGGTCATGTTGAGCCGGCCCGGAGCGAGGTAGTACGACGTGCTGAAGGTGCGCAGGCCCTGACGGATGTCGTGCAACGGAGCGCCCGCGGCGAACGCCGCACCGGCGGCGGCCATCGCGTTCTGCACGTTCATGACGGCCTTGCCGCCGAAGGTGGCGGGCAGCAGGTGGGTCCACGCCAGCTGCATCGACCGGCGGCCGTGCTTGATGACGATCATGTCCCCGAGGTCGCCGTGCTCGAGGACGACCGCCCGGCCGCCGCGGCGGCAGTGGTCGTCGACCCGCGTCCACTCGGCACTACCGGGCGCCGACATGGTGAACCACACCACGTCACCGCTGCAGGAGCGGGCCATCTTCGCGACCAGCGGGTCGTCGGCGTTCAGGACCGCGAACCCGTTGCGCGGCACGGCCTCGACGATGACCTGCTTCACCGCCGCGAGCTGCTCGATCGTGTCGATCCCGCCGAGACCGAGGTGGTCGGGCGCGACGTTGAGCACGACCGCGACGTCGTTGCGCTCGTAGCCCAGGCCCTCGCGCAGCAGCCCGCCACGGGCCACCTCGAACACCGCGAAGTCGACGCGGGGGTTCTGCAGCACCATGCGCGCGCTCTTGGGACCGGAGGCGTCTGCGCGGATGACCAGCCGCTCGTCGATGACGATGCCGTCGGTGGAGGTCATGCCGACCTTGCGGCCGAGCCCCTTGAAGATGTGCGCGACCATCCGTGAGGTCGTGGTCTTCCCGTTGGTCCCGGTGATCGCGATGATCGGGATCCGCGACGGGGCACCGGGTGGGAACAGCAGGTCGATGACCGGCTTCGCGACGTACTGCGGCTCGCCGATCGTCGGGTGGGTGTGCATGCGGAAGCCCGGAGCGGCGTTGACCTCCACGATGCCGCCGCCGACCTCGCGCACCGGTTCGGTGATGTCGACGGCCATGAAGTCGATGCCCGCGACGTCGAGTCCGACGACGCGGGCCGCCTCCTCCGCGATCTCCACGTTGTCGGGGTGGGCGTCCATCGTCCGGTCGATCGAGATGCCACCGGTGCTCATGTTCCCGGTCAGGGTCAGCTTCACCATCTGGCCCTGCGGCAGCACGCTGTCACGCGAGAAGCCCTGACCGGTCAGCACCTCGTCGGCGGCGTCGTCGAGGGTGATCCGGGTCAGCACCTTCTCGTGGCCGACGCCGCGGCGCGGGTCGCTGTTGGTGATGTCGACGAGCTCGGCGACGGTGTGCGTGCCGTCCCCGACCACGTGCGCCGGCACGCGCTCGGCCGCCGCGACCATGCGCCCGCCGACGACGAGGAACCGGTAGTCGTTGCCCACCAGGTAGGACTCGACGACCACCCAGCCACGCCGGGACTCCTCCTTCGCCAGGTCGTAGGCCTTCGTCAGCGCCGCCTCGTCCTGCAGGTTGAGGCCGACCCCGCGCCCGTGGTTGCCGTCCGCCGGCTTCACCACGACGGGGTAGCCGATGCGGCGAGCCACCTCGATCGCCCCCTCGAGCGTGCGCACCGCCTTGGACTGGGGGACCGGCAGGCCGGCCGCGGCCAGCAGCTGGAGCGTCATCTCCTTGTCGCCGGCGATGTCGACGGCGAGCGACCCGGTCTGCGAGGTCATGGTGGCGCGGATGCGCTGGGCGTGGACGCCCTGTCCCAGCTGCACCAGCGACCCGCTGTTCAGCCGCATCCACGGGATGTCCCGGGACACGGCTTCGTCGACCAACGACTGCGTCGAGGGCCCGAAGGCCGCGCGCTGCGCGAGGCGGACGAGCCCCTCGATCTCCTCCGTCGGCTCGAACCCGTCTTCTGCCTGCACCAGGTGGTTGACCAGGCGTACGGCGAGCTCGCCGGCCGCGACCCCGACGGTCTCGTCCGCGAAGGAGTAGATGACGTCGTAGACACCGGGGCGTCCGGCGGTGGAGCGGGTCTTACCGCGGGAGACCTCGGCGCCGGTCTGGCGCTGCAGCTCCAGGGCGATGTGCTCCGAGACATGACCCAGCCAGGTCCCCTCGTGCAGCCGTTCGGCGAAACCGCCGCTCTTGCGCCGCGAGCAGGAGTGGTCGCCCACGCCGGGCAGCAGCCGCAGCAGCGCATCCGTGAAGCCGGGGAGCAGGTTGGTGGGGAACTCCTCGAGCACCCCCAGGTCGACCTGCAGGTGCACGGCAGGGCCGTAGCTCCAGTAGTTCGGGCCGCGGTACACCCGCGTCGACAGCACGCGCAGGTCGGGGGAGGGCTGGGCCATGGGGTGCTCCTTGTTGCTGGCCGTTCGGGGAGGCGGAGCTGCTGCTCATTCGGAGAGGCGGAGCGGGCGGGGTCGGACGTCGCCGTGGACGCCCTCCGCCTGGATGCGCCGGCTGGCGCGGGTCTGCGGCGGGGGAGGTCGCAGGTCGTCGGGGGTCCCGCCGAGGCCCGGCAGCAGCCGGCGGCTGGTGAGGTCGAAGCGCGCCCCGGCGGGCAGGGAGTGCAGGACCACTCCGGACACCAGCAGCGGGCTGTTCCCGCTCGCGGTGTCGACGTTGGAGGTCATGGCAGCGCCATCGAAGAGCGTCACCGCCCCGCGCCCGACGACCTCGAGCAGGTGCCCGTCGGTGACCAGCGCGGCGGTGTCCTCGTCGACGCCCATGCCCAGCAGGTGCGGCGCGTGCGACACGAGGGTCAGCAGGCGGCCGTAGCGACCGCGCTGGTCGAAGTGCTGGTCGATCACCAGGTCGGGCAGCAGGCCGAGCCCGGCCGACATCTGCGCCATCCGCAGCTTCGGGGTGGACCCCTCCCGGCCGAAGGCCATCATGTGCTCGCTCTGCACGCTGGCTCCGGCCGAGGTCCCCCCGACGACCGCGCCGCGCTCGTGGGCGGCACGGATGGCGGCGCCGAACGGCGTGCCGGTGACGACGCCGCTGAGCTTTCCCTGGTTGCCGCCGGTCATGAACACCCCGGTCGAGGCGTCGACCTGCGCCACCAGGTCCGGGTCGACAGCCTCGGCCCGGGTGCGCGGTCGGGGGGCCGTGATGTCCGTCACCCCCAGTGCGCCGAACGCATCCCGGTAGGCGTCGATGATCTCGTCGCCGAGCGCGGACGCGGTCGCGATGACGGCGATCCGCGCCTCTGACCCGCCTGCGAGGGCCACGAACCGCGCGAGGACCCGGCGGGCACCGGTCTTGTCCTCGGCACCGCCGATGACCAACAGGGGCCCGCGCGTCATCCGGTGACCCTAGCGACCCGCGCCCGCAGCCCGGCAGGAAACAGCAGCGGTACGGCGAACACCTGAGCCGGACCCCTCGACCCCGCGTCCCCCCTGCCGACCTGGAGCCCCCCGTGCGCCGTCCCACCCGTCCCCTCCTGCTCGTCGCGGCCCTCGCCGCGGTCGCTGCGGCCCCCTTCGTCAGCTCCTCCCAGGCGGCGACGGCTCCGACGTACAAGACCTACGCCGTCGGGTTCAACAGCGGGGAGCCGTCGATCGGCTACGACCTCAAGGCCGACGCGGCGATCTTCACCGCCGGGACGACGACGGCGCGCATGACCTGGGACGCCAAGGACCGGCTGATCGGCTCGGTCGATGTCTCGGACCCGAACGCGATCACCTCGCTGGACCCGATCGGGTTCACCGACCAGAAGACCGGTCGGTCGTTCAGCAGCCAGCTCTACCTGGCGTGCAGCATCCTGAGCTACAGCGACGACGCCGGGAAGACGTGGAACCCCTCCTCCGGCTGCGGTCCCGCGACCGCCGTGGACCACCAGACGGTCGGCTCCGGCCCCTACCGCACCGAGGGGGCACCTCCCACCGCTGGGCTGACCGGCTACCCGAACGCCGTGTACTACTGCGCGCAGAACGGCTACCAGGGCACCTGCGCCCGGAGCGACGACGGGGGCGTGACCTTCCCGTTCAGCCAGGTCGCCTACAACGCGGCGACCGTGACGACGAACGGCGCCCCCGACCCGCTCGGCGGCGCCTGCTCGGCCATCCACGGGCACCTGCGCGTCGCCCCGGACGGCATCGTCTACCTGCCCAACAAGGGCTGCGGCGGCGTCCCCACGCCCAACAACCTCACCAACTCCGAGTTCTTCGGCGGCGCCCCTGCGGTGGTCGTCTCCGAGGACCACGGCACCACCTGGGACGTCCGACCGGTGCCCGGAGCGCACAACCCCGACCAGGGCGACCCGTCGGTCGCGTTCGACAAGAAGAGCAACGTCTTCTTCGGCTGGGTCGACGGCATCAACCCCACCGAGACCACCCTCGCCACCCAGACCAAGGCGATGGTGAGCGTCTCCACGAACCACGCGAAGACCTGGAGCAAGCCGTACGACGTCAGCACTCCCCTGGGGCTGCACAACGTGCAGTTCGCCGAGATGATCGCCGGCGACGCCGGTCGCGCGGCGTTCTCCTTCCTCGGTACGCCGGGCATCGGTGACACCCAGCACAACGGTTTCGTCGGCGAGTGGCACCTCTACGTGTCCACGACGCTCAACAACGGCGCGACCTGGACGACCGTGGACGTCACGCCGAAGGACCCGGTGCAGCGAGGCTGCATCTCGCTGCAGGGCACGTCCAACAAGAACGTCGCGGACACCAACCTGTGCAAGCAGCGCAACCTGCTGGACTTCAACGACATCACGGTGGACAAGATCGGCCGCGTCCTCGTGGCGTACTCCGACGGCTGCGCCGCGGCCTGCAACACCGACGTGAAGAGCGGCAGCAAAGGCGCGATCTCGATGGTGGCCCGCCAGACCGGCGGTCCGCTGCTCTACGCCTCCGCGGCTGCGCCGGTGGTCAAGACCCCGGTGACCAAGCCGGTGACGCCCGTCCCGCCGGTCGTCACGCCGCCGACCACCCCGGTCACGAAGCCGGCGCTCGCCGCGACCGGCGGCGCCCCGCTGCTGGCTGCCCTCGCGCTGGTGCTGCTCGGCGGCGGCCTGTTCCTGCGGCGTCGCCGCGGGCCCTCCGGAGACTGAGCCCCGGACGCCCGGCCGCTGCTCAGGCGACCTGGCGGTCCAGCCACACCTCGTCGGGCTCGAGCCCGGCAGCCACCAAGGTCGCGTGCAGTCCGTTGACCGCGGTCTCGCCGTCGACCGACACCAGCACGAAGCGCACCACGATGAGGTGCAGTCCGCCGTCCTCGACGCGTTCCACCTCGACCTCGTGGAAGGGCTCCTCGGCCGCGGTCAGGCGCTCGACGACCGCCCGCACCGCGGTGGGCTCGTCGGCTGCCTGCTGGCGGAACCGGGCGAACAGGGCGTAGGTCGGCAGGACGGGGTCGGCGAGCTCGTCGTCGGCGGCAGGGAGCATCATGCGCCGATGCCTACCCCATCGCGTGGCCGTGTTCACCCTCCGTCATCGATTCGACATGCCGAGCCGGTGTCGTGGCTCCCGGTCGCTGCCATTGCCGTGACGCTGCTGCTCTGGTCCTCGGCGTTCGTGGCGATCCGGCACCTCGGCTCCGACTTTTCGCCGGGCGCGCTCTCGCTCGGCCGGCTGCTCATCGGGGCGGTCTGCCTCGGCGTGGTCGCGCTCGGCAGGGGCGTACCGCGGCCGACCGGCCGGGAGTGGGTCTCGATCGTGACCATCGGCGTGCTCTGGTTCGGCGTCTACAACGTCGCGCTGAACGAGGGCGAGCGGCTCGTGGACGCGGGCACTGCCTCGATGCTGATCCAGGTCTCGCCCGTGCTGATCGCGGTGCTCGCAGCCCTCTTCCTGAGCGAGCGGTTCACGGGGCCGCTGGCCCTGGGGCTGGCGCTGGCCTTCTCCGGCGTCGCGGTCATCGGGCTGTCCAACGCCTCCCACGCCGACCGCGACGTGCTCGGCGTCGTCCTGTGCATGGTCGCGGCGCTGGCCTACTCCATCAGCCTGATCCTGCAGAAGCCCCTGGTGGCGCGGCTGCTGCCGGTGCACGTGACCTGGCTGGCCTGCACCGTCGGGGCGATCGCGTGCCTGCCCTTCGCCGGACAGCTGGTCCGTGACACCTCGCACGCCTCCGCGTCCTCGGTCGCGTGGGTCGTCTACCTGGGGGTGTTCCCGACGGCGATCGCGTTCACGACGTTCGCGTTCGCCCTCCACCACATGAGCGCTGCCCGCCTCGGGGTGACCACCTACCTCGTCCCCCCGATCACCATCGTGCTGGGGCTGGTCTTCCTCGACGAGCAGCCGCCCACGGTCGCCTACCTCGGCGGTGCGCTCGCCCTGGCCGGCGTGGCCGTGGCGCGCAGGAAGCCCCGCACGCTGGCGGCCGCCCCGGTGCCGACCTGACCCGACGAACTAGAACGCGTTACAGTTCTGCGGTGACCACGCCGACCATCGACCCGGTGGTCTGGCGCATCGGCACGGTGACCGTCCTCGGGACGGTCATGTCGGTCCTGGACACCACGATCGTGAACGTCGCGCTCGACCCCCTTGCCCGCGCCCTGGACACCAGCCTTCCGACGATCTCCTGGATCGTCACCGCCTACCTGCTCGCCATCGCTGCGGTCACTCCCGCCGCCGGCTGGGCCAGCAGGCGGATCGGCACCCGCCGGCTGTACCTCGTCTCGCTGGTGCTGTTCACCCTGGGCTCGGTGGCCTGCGGGCTGGCCTGGGACAGCACCAGCCTGATCGTCGCGCGGGTCTTCCAGGGGGCCGGGGGAGGGCTGCTGCTGCCGGTGGGCCAGTCGATCATCGTCGGCGCTGCCGGTCGGCAGAACCTCGGCCGGGTCATGGGCGTGCTCGGCGTCCCGACGGTCCTGGCGCCCGTCGTCGGACCGACCGTCGGTGGCTTCCTGCTCGAGCACGTGAGCTGGCGCGCCGTCTTCCTCATCAACGTCCCCATCGGCGTCGTCGCGCTGGTCCTGGCCCTGCGGCTGCTGCCCCATGACACCGGCCAACCGACGTACCGGCTGGACGTGACGGGGCTGCTGCTGGGGTCGGTAGGGCTCGGGCTGGTCATCTACGGCCTGTCGGAGGTCGCGGGGACGGCGGCGCTGGTGCGCAGCGCCACGCTGGTCCCCGTGCTCGTCGGCGTGGGTCTGCTGAGCGCCTTCGTGCGGCACGGGCTCGGGCGCGAGCACCCGCTGCTGGACCTGCGGCTGTTCCACGACCGGACCTACTCGCTGGCGTCGTTCGCCTCGTTCGTCAACGGTGCGATCAGCCTGGGGGCGCTGATCCTGCTGCCGCTCTACCTGCAGGGCGTCCGGCACGAGTCCGCGACCACGACCGGCCTGCTCGTCGCCCCGACCGCCGTCGGTGTGGTGCTCGTGATGCGCAAGGCAGGTCGCCTCACCGACCTCTACGGCGGAGGTCGCGTCGCGTCCGTCGGTACGGCGATCGTGGCGATCGCGACCGTGCCGTTCGCCTGGCTGGACGACGACACGTCCTACGCGTTCCTCGTCGTGGTGATGCTGGTGCGCGGCGTCGGGGTGGGGCTGTGCGGCATGCCGCTCATGGCGGCGGCGCTGGCCTCGATCGAGGCGCGGTCGAGCGCGGACGCGAGCGCGCAGCTGTTCGTGCTGCAGCGGGTCGGTGGGTCGTTGGGGACTGCCCTGTTCGTCGTGGTGCTGGAGCGGACCGCGGACTTCGGGATGACGTTCGGCCTGGTCGCTGCGCTCACGGCGCTGTCGCTCGTCCCGTGCCTGATGCTGGCCGCGACCGAGCAGCGTCGTCGTACGGACGCCCTCGTGGTGCCCGCGACCCACTAGCCTTGCCGCCGTGCACCAGGTGGCGGTCATCTCCGGCGGGCTCTCCCACGAGCGGGACGTCTCGGTGCGGTCCGGGCGCCGCCTGGCCGAGCAGCTGGTCAAGGCCGGTCTCGACGTCGACCACTGGGACGTCGACGAGCGGTTCGTCAGCCTGCTGGAGGACCGCGGGGCCGACGTCGCGTTCGTGACGCTGCACGGCGGCAGCGGCGAGAACGGCACCGTGCAGGCCCTGCTCGAGCTCGCCGGCCTGCCGTACGTCGGCTCCACCGCCGGCGCCTGCCGGGCGGCCTACGACAAGGCCATCGCCAAGACGCGCATGGTCGAGGCGGGCCTCCCGACGCCCGCGTGGGTCACGCTGCCGAGCACCATCTTCCGCGAGGTCGGGCCGCAGAACCTCTACCACCTGGTGGACCGGGTCATCGGCCTGCCGCTGGTCGTGAAGCCGGTCACCGGTGGGTCCGCCCTGGGTGTCTCCGTGGTGCGCACCGAGGCCGAGCTGCCCGGCGCGCTGGTGCAGGCCTTCGCCTACGCCACGGACGTCCTGCTCGAGGCGCACGTCGCCGGCCACGAGGTCACGGTCCCGGTCCTCGACCTCGGCGACGGACCGCAGGCCCTGGCCCCGATGCTCATCGAGACGCCCCCCGGCACGCCGTACGACTACCAGGCGAGGTACGACGCGAGCAGCGACGTGCGCTACACCTCGCTGCCCGACGGCGACGACCGGATCGACGTCCCGGCGGTGCGCGAGATCGCCCGTCAGGTGCACGTGCTGCTCGGGCTCCGCGACCTGTCGCGGGTCGACATCATCGTCGCGGCCGACGGTACGCCGATGGTGCTCGAGGCTGCGGTCACCCCGGGCCTCACCGAGACGTCGACCTTCCCGCTGGCTGTCACCAGCGCCGGGCTCGAGCTCTCCGAGGTCTACGCCCGACTGGTCGCCAACGCGAAGAAGCGCGGCGGCTGAGCGGTGGCCCTGACCGCCCTGCTCGACGGTGCCGTGCTCGCCGAGCGCACGGGGGAGAACCCCAAGGTCCTGGCCCTGCACGGCTGGGGCCGCACCCGTGCCGACTGGCTGCCCGCGCTCTCCGCCCCCGCGCTGGCCGTCGACCTGCCGGGCTTCGGCGCCTCCCCCGAGCCGCCCGAGGCGTGGGGGTCGAGGGACTACGCGTCGCTGCTCGCGCCGCTGCTGAGCGACGGCGGCTGGACGCTCGCGGGTCACTCCTTCGGCGGGCGCGTGGCGGTGCACCTGGCAGCCGGCTGGCCGACGCTGGTCGACCGGGTCGTGCTCACCGGCGTACCCCTGCTCAAGCAGGCGTCCTCCGGGAAGGCGCCGCTGGCGTTCCGCCTCGCGAAGCGGGCCAACGCGCTGGGTCTGCTGTCGGACGAGAAGATGGAGCAGCAGCGGCGTGCCCGGGGGAGTGCGGACTACCGCGCGGCGCAGGGCGTCATGCGCGACACGCTCGTGCGCCTGGTCAACGAGGACTACCGCGACCTGCTGCCCGCCATCACCTGCCCCGTCGAGCTCGTCTGGGGCGCGCGGGACACCGCCGCTCCGCTCTCCATGGCCGGTGAGGCGGCGGCCCTGCTGCCGCAGGCGACCCTCACCGTGTCGGAGACGAGCGGGCACCTGCTGGACCCGGCTCTGGTCGCGCTGCTCAAGGAGCGCCTGTGATCTCGCTGCTCTGCGTCCTGTGCGCGGTCGCCGGTGCCCCCCGCTGGCTGCGGGTCGCCCAGCGCGAGCACTACCTGCCCGGGTCGGTGAGCTGGACCGACCAGCTGTGGCTGTCCCGGTCCCGGCTGTCGCTCGCCCTGCTGCTGCCGGTCGTCGGCCTCTATGCCCTCGGCGTGCTCGTGAGCCCCTGGTGGTACGTCGCGTCCGCCGCCCTGGCGCAGGCCACCCCGGTGGGACTGCCCTACCGCGGGCGGACCTCGAAGCTCGCGTGGACGCCGCGGGTCCGTCGGCTGTCGGTGGTGCTCGGCGTGCTGTTCGTCCTGCTGGCGCCGTGGGGCCCGGCGCTGGCCGCCTGCACGTCGCTGTTCCTGTCGACGCTCGTCGACCTCGCCCTGCTCGCGGTCTCGCCGGTGGAGAAGCGGCTGTCGCGCACCTTCCTGGAGCAGGCGCGCGCGAAGGTGGCGAAGGTCCGACCCACCGTCGTGGCGATCACCGGCTCCTACGGCAAGACCACGACCAAGAACTACCTCGCGCACCTGCTCTCGCAGACGCACACCGTGCTCGCCAGCCCGGCGTCGTTCAACAACGCCATGGGCCTGTCACGGGCGGTGAACGACGGGCTCGTGCCGGGGACCGAGGTGTTCATCGCCGAGATGGGCACCTACGGCGCGGGCGAGATCGCCGGCCTGTGCGAGGTGTTCCCTCCCGACATCGCCATGATCACCGCGATCGGTGAGGTCCACCTGCAGCGGATGAAGTCGCGCGAAGGAGTGCTCGCCGCGAAGTCCGAGATCACCGTCAAGGCCGGGACCGTCGTGCTCAACACCGACGACGACCTGCTGGTGGGGTTGGCGCAATCCCTGACGCAGCAGGGGAAGCGGGTCCTCCGCTGCTCCATCACGGATCCCACTGCCGACGTGGCGATCGTCGCCGGGCACCTGCACGTCGCGGGCACTGACCTGGGACCGGTGTCGCTGCCCGAGTCGGTGCACCCGTCCAACGCGGCGTGCGCCGTCGGCGCGGCGGTGGCGCTGGGCGACGACCCGGCACTGCTGCTGACGCGTCTTGCGTCGCTCCCGACCGTCGCGCACCGGCTGGAGCCGCTGGCTCAGGACGGTGGCAGCTGGATCCTCGACGACACCTACAACTCCAACCCCGCGGGGGCCGCCGAGGGCATCCGGCGGGCCAGCGTGCTCGCGGGCCGGTCCGGCGGCCGGGTGCACGTCGTGACCCCGGGCATGGTCGAGCTCGGCAGCGTCCAGGCCCGGCGCAACACCGAGCTCGGCGCCGCGGTGCGCGAGGCCGGCGCGGCGACGCTCGTGGTGATCGGCCGCACGAACGGTTCGGCGCTGCGCGCCGGGGGCACAGGGGGCCAGACCGAGGTCGTCAGCGTCCCGACGCGCCAGGCCGCCGTGGCGCTCGTCGAGCAGCGGTCCGCGCGTGGGGACGTCGTACTGTTCGAGAACGATCTTCCCGACCACTACCCGTAGACCACTACCCGTCAGAGGAGCCTCCTTGCTCGCCATCGTCTTCGGGGGTCCGTCCCCCGAGCACGACATCTCGATCCTGACCGGGCTCCTCGCCGAGCGGGTGCTGCGCGACGCCGGCCACGACGTGCTGCCGCTGTACTGGACGCGCACCGGCGACTGGGTGCAGTGCCCCCCGTCGGCGGAGGCCAAGGACTTCCTCGAGGGCGCGCCCAAGGGGTCGACCAAACTGGAGGCGGTGCTCGGCGTCGGATTCCAGACTCCCAAGAAGGGTCTGGGCGGCGCGAAGGCGCTGGACGTCGACGCCGCGCTGAACTGCTGCCACGGCGGGTCTGGGGAGAACGGCGGGCTGAACGGCGTGTTCGACCAGCTCGGCATCCCGCTGTCCGGCGGCCCGGCGCCCATCGCCTCGCTCGGCATGGACAAGCTCGCCTTCGGCGCGGTGCTCCAGGCGAACGGCATCCCGACCCTGCCCCGCGTCGCACTCGGTGCCGACGTGCCCTTCGACGGGCCGTACATCGTGAAGCCCCGCTTCGGCGGCTCGTCGATCGGCATCGAGGTGGTCGAGGACCTCGCGACCGCGCAGGCGCTGGCCAAGACCTCCGTGCACCTGCGGCAGGGCGCGGTCCTCGAGCCGTTCACCCGGGGCGCCGTCGACCTCAACATGGCCTACGCCACCCACCCGTCGCTGCAGACGTCCCTGCTGGAGAAGCCGCTCGCGCCGGCGGCCGCTGAGGGGATCTACTCCTACGGGCAGAAGTACCTCCAGACCGACGGGCTGGTCGCGGCGCCGCGCGAGCTGCCCGCACAGGTGCCGGAGGCGGTGACCAAGGAGGCCGAGCGGCTCACGGCTGCGGTCGTCGAGGTCTGTGGCCTGCGCGGCTTGGGGCGACTGGACTTCCTGCTCGTGGACGACGTGCTGCACGTCAACGAGGTCAACACCATCCCGGGCTCGATGTCGCTCTACCTCTGGCCGCCGTCCGTGACGCCCGCGTCGCTGCTGCTCGGCGCGGTCGAGGAGGCCAAGGCGGCCTACAAGACCGCGACCCCCGCACCGTTCGAGCCGGGGGCGGCGCTGCGCGCGGCCGGGGGGATGGCCGGCAAGCTGGGACAGATCGGGCGATCCTGAAACCTGAAGGACATCGCCGTGTGCTGTGCTGTGCTCCCTTCCGGACCGCTCACCGTCGTATGGCGAAAGGACGCGCATGAGGCGCGCTGCTGCTCTGCTCGTCCCCCTCCTTGCGCTCCCCCTGCTGGGCGTGCCGAGCCAGGCGGCCACGGCGAGGCCGGGCGATCCGGTCCTGCTGCGCGACCACCTCGCCGGCTTCGACGCGCTGGCCAAGCACGTCGGGCCGGAGCAGGCCGACACCACGATCGAGCCGTCCGTCGCGGTGAACCCGAACAACCCGCTGAACGCCGTCATCGGCTTCCAGGTGGGGCGGGTCGACGCTGGTGGGGACGCCACGAACGGCTACGCCACGACCTTCGACGGCGGCAAGACCTGGACCAACGGGATCATCCCCGGGCTGACCGCCGGGCACGGCGGGACGTTCGACCGCGGGTCCGACGCGGTGATCGCCTTCGGACCGGACAACACCGTCTACTTCAGCTCGCTGATCTTCAACGACTCCTCCGGGCAGGGCCTGGAGAGCGCGATCGTCAACAACACCAGCACCGACGGTGGCAGGACCTGGGGGCCGGTCACGGTCGTGCAGGACGACCCCGGGGGCGGCCTCAACGACAAGAACTGGGTGGTCGTCGACAACGGCACCGAGACGGGGCACCACCACGGCCGCGTCTACGTCGTGTGGGACCGCGTCGCGGGCGTCATCGCGAAGTACTCCGACGACCAGGGCAAGACGTGGGTGCCCGCCTCGCCGGTCTACACGCCGAACGTCTACGGGGCACAGGGCATCGGCTCGTTCCCCGTCGTGCTGCCCAACGGTGACCTGTTCGTCGCCTTCATGGCCGACGTCGCGCCGCCCGCCGTCACCGCGGCGCCGGGGGACGAGCTCGCGGAGGCCGTGGGTGGCATCAGCAAGGTCACCTCCGCGACGTTCGCCGGTGCCGGCACGATCCCGTCGGGCGCGCCGTTGCCGCCGGCCCTCGTCGCGACGGTGCACCAGTTCAACGGCAACCCCGTGCGCCACCAGCGCGCGGGGTCACTGCTCGCGGCGGACGCCGATCCCAGGACCGGGCGACGCTACGTCGTCTGGGAGGACGCGATGTACCGCACGGACGCCGCCAACGACGCGGTGCTGAGCTACTCCGACGACGGCATCACCTGGAGCGCGCCGGTGCGCGTCAACACCGGCGCCAAGGCCGACAACCTCGACCACTACAACCCCTCGGTCGCGGTCCACAAGGACGGCACCGTCGACGTCATCTGGCGCCAGCGCCAGGAGACGTCCTCGTCGGACGTGACGACCTACAGCACCGATGTCGACACCTACCTCGCGCGCTCGCACGACCACGGGCTCACCTTCGGCACGCCGCTGAAGGTGGACCTCGCGCCGAGTGACACCAGGTTCGGCGCGTTCTCCCGCGGCGGCCTGTTCCAGGGCGACTACGACCAGGTCGCGACGGCCGGGGACCTCACCTACGTCGTGCGCTCGGAGTCCTACGCCCCGAGCGCCACCGCCGAGGCCCCTGACCCGCCGTCCGCGACGACGCTGCACCACCAGACGACCTGGGTCGCCGTGATCGGTACGGCGGGAGCGACCGCCCCGACCAAGGTCGTCCCTCCGGTCCGCACTCCCACAGCCGTCCCGCCGGTGACGCCGACCGCAGCACCAGGTGCGCTCGCCGCGACCGGAGCACCGGCCGGGCTGGCGCTGGTCTCCGTCGTGCTGCTGGGGTCGGCGGTGGCCCTTCGCCGCCGCCGCTCGCTCAGGGGCTGACGGGGTCCAGCACGCGGATCCACACGTCCCGGAACGGCACAGCCTGCAGCACCTTCAGCCGCGGGTCGGGCACGTCCAGCAACCGGGGCTGCACCAGCGGGAGGAGCGGCGCGAGTCGCCGGTCGGCGAGCACCGCCGCCACGGCGGACCGCTCCCCGCCCGTGACGACGGCGTCGAGCCGCTGGTCGAGCAGGACGCGGACCGCGACGTCGGCGGCAGCCTCCGACGCGACGGCGGCCTGACCCGCGCGCCGACGGGCGAAGCGCTGCTGGCTCCAGCCCCCTGCCGCCGTACGCCCCTGGACGTGCCGGGAGCCGACCTTGGAGCTCTGCAGTGCGTCGCCGACGAACACGCCGGCGGCGTGGCCACCCTTGCGCACCAGCAGGACCCCGATCCGGCGCTCGCGCTGCACGTGCTCGACCAGATCACCGGGGAGGTCACCGACCAGCGGCGCGAACGGGACCTCGACGAACGCCTGCGCGCCGTCGCTGCCCGTGAGGACGACCTCCTGAGCGGAGGACTCAGCCGTGGTCGCGCCGTGGCGCTCGGCGAACCCCTCGAGCCAGCGCGGGAGCCGGCCGGGGGGCACGCTCACCCACCGACCGCCACCTGCCGCAGGGCGGTTCAGGCCTTCGGCGGGGTGGCGAACAGCCCCGGCCCGGAGGTCTGGCGGCTCAGGACCCCCTGGGCGGAGTGGGTGTTGAGCGCAACGACCTTCGAGCTGACGCAGGTGCCGGTGCAGCCGTCGGGCCACGCCACGAGCACCCGGCCCTGGCGGTCGACACCGATGTCCATGAAGTCGAGCAGGTTGCGGTCCCCACCGGCGCACGTCGTCCCGCCCTGGCAGATCCGGCCGCGCTGCACCGGGTCCTTCGGCGTGAGGTCGACGGTCTTCCAGGACGCCCCGCGGTCGTACGTCGTCGCGACGTACAGGTGCCACTCGGCGCCCTCGTAGACCTGGTGGTCGCTGTCCTGGCCGAAGTACTGGTTCTGCGCGTTGCCCTCGGTCCTCGTCCCGAGGAACGCCACGGCGGCCCGGTTGCCGTCCCCGGCGATCGTCTCGGGGAACGCCGCGTTCACGACACCCACCTGCGCTCCCAGGTCGTACGGCGCGGTCCAGGTGCGGCCCTGGCTGGTGCTGACGGCAACCTTCATCGAGCCGTCCTTGTTGGCGAACGACGCGTACGTCGTCCCGTCGCGCCCGCTGGCCACCGACGGGTCGCTCGTGCTGTTCGTCGAGCCGGGGATCGTGCGGACCGCCCAGGTGGTGCCGGCGTCGCTGGACACGACCACGGCCTGCTTGCCGCCGCAGTTCTTGTTGGGCAGGTAGACCGTGCCGTCCGGGGCGACCCGGACGTGCCCGTGCAGCCCCCCGCAGTCGGCGAGGCTGTACGTCGGGACGCCGGCGCCGAAGGTCGCGCCGCCGGTGTCGGAGCGGGCGCACAGCGCAGTCCCGATCTCCTGCGAGCAGTAGTAGACGGCGTTCGGGTAGGCCGTGAGCGGCTGGGCGAGCGACTCCTTCGGGTAGGGGCCGACACCGACGGTCTGGTGGTCCGCGCCGGCGGGGGTACCCGAGCCCTGGCTGGTGTTCCAGGTCTTGCCGTCGTCGTCGGTGTAGGCCATCAGGCTGCCGGCCGCGACGAGCTGGGAGACGAAGAAGCGCCCGGTCGCGTTGTCGCTGGCGGCGATCGCGTCGAGCGAGATCAGCGAGGTGTTGACGCTGCTGACGTCGCTCCACGTCGGCTCGTTGCCGCTGCTGAAGTCGGCCTTGGCCGTGGTCAGGCCGGCCTGCAGGAACGCTGCGCCGGTCTTCCAGTTCACGCCGAGCGACGGCTCGCCGGCACTGCCCCCGAGGTTGGTCGGCGCGGGGTAGTTGCCGTAGGTGTTGCCGCCCTTGGCGGCGCCGGACGCACTGCCGGCGGCGAGCGCGAGAGCGGCGGTCAGTCCGACAGCGAGCAGCAGGCGGGGCAGGCGCTGGGGCAACGAGGTCTCCTGGGTCATGAGGGCGCGGTGCCCGGTCCTGCAGCGAGGACAACGAGGGGTTCGACGGATCGGTGACGGGTCCTGCCGTGATCTGCGTCTCGGTTCCCGTGCTCCCCGGGCGTTACTGTCACGCGGTGAGCGAGAGCCGCCTGCTGGCGCCCCCCGGGACCGGGCGCTTCGGCGCGGTCGTCTACGCCCTGCGCACGACCAACCCTCCGCCGGACCGGCCGATCGCGTCCCTGGACGTGGTCACCCGGTGGGTGGTGGTGACGCGCGCCGCGGTGCTGCCGATGACGCTGTTCGCCGGGCTGGTGGCCGGCCTGCTCGCCGTACGCGCTGGGGGGTTCTCGGGGTGGATGTTCGCCCTCGCGCTGGTGGGGATCCTGCTCGCGCACACCGGCAACAACCTCATGAACGACCTGTCGGACACCGACGTGGGGCTCGACACCGACGCCTACCCGCGGGCGCTCTACGCCCCGCACCCGATCCTTTCGGGTCTGGTGACCCGCCGCCAGCTGCTGCTGGCGATCGTCGGCTGCACCGCCGCGGACGTCGTGATCATGTGCGTGCTGGCCGCCGAGCGGGGCTGGCCGGTGGTGGCGTTCGCCGTGGGGGGCTTCGCGCTGTCCTACGCCTACACCGCCCCGCCGCTGCGGCTGAAGAAGCACGGGCTCGGCGAGCCCGACGTGTTCCTCACGTGGGGACCCCTGATGGTGGCGGGGACGTACTTCTCCGCCACCGGGGACCTCCCGTGGCAGGTCTGGGTCGCGTCGGTCCCGTACGGCGTGCTCTGCACCACCGTGCTGATGGGCAAGCACATCGACAAGATCCCGTACGACGAGCCGACGGGGACCCGCACGATCCCGGTGATCCTCGGGGAGGCGCGGGCGCGACGGCTCACGATCGGGATGGTGCTGGGCTTCTACGTGACGGTGGCTGCTGCGGTCGCTGTCGGGGCGCTGCCCTGGCCGTCGCTGGTCGTGCTGGTGTACCTGCCCACCGCGCGCAAGGTCGTCGGTGCCCTGAGGGCCGACAAGCCTGCCGAGCCGCCGCCGGGGTTCCCCGTGTGGCCGCTGTGGTTCGCCGCGATCTGCTTCGTGCACACCTCCCGCGCCGGAGGGCTGCTGGTGCTGGGCCTGCTGGTGTCCGCTGTCCTCGAGATCGGGGTGCCCCTTGGTTGACGTGCTGCTGTCGCTGCTGTCCCTGACCGTGCTGGTCGTCGTGTTGTGCGCGGTGGGGGCGGTGCTGACCGTCGTCCCGTTCGTCGTCGGCGTGGAGCTGGCCGAGCGGCGCGGCTACGCCACGCTGCGCTGGGGCCTGGTGTCCGCCGCAGGCCCGGCGCTCGGGCTCCTGCTGGCGTACGCCGTCCACGGTGGGCTGCCCGCGGTGCTGTACCTGCCCGCTGCCGTGCTGTGCTGGGTCGTGCCCGGTGTGCTGCTCCTGCTCGCCCCGGGTCTGTCGGCAGGCGGTCGGCAGGGCCTGCACGAGCGCTGACTGAGGAACGCTGACTAGGGGACGGTGATCACCCGGAAGGACTCGGCGAGCCGACCGTCCCCGAGGCCGCCGGCGACGGCGTTGGCGCCCAGCCACCCGCGGAGCATCCCCTCGAGGTCGGGCATGTGGGCGGTCTGGCTCTCATGGGCCCGCAGCGCCTCGACCTTGCGCGCGAACGTGTCGGTCACGTCGACCCAGCGGTTCGCGCCCTCACCCGCGGCCATCACCCACACGTCGTGGACGCTCCACGCCTCGAGGCCCTCGTCCTGCAGCAGGGAGGTGTGCGTGAAGGGGTTGCGTGCGTCGGGGTAGACCGCGCACAGCGTGGCCTCGCCGCTGGCCCGGTGGTCCGGGTGGGACGCGGCGATCCGCTCCCAGTTGATCTCCGGGCTCTGCATCATCAGCCGCTGAGGCCGCACCTGGCGGATGACCCGGCTGATGTCGCGCCGCAGGTCCCAGCTCGGGATGAGCTGCCCGTCGGGGTAGCCGAGGAAGCGCACGTCCTCCACGCCGACGGCCTTGGCCGCGGCGCGCTGCTCGTCCTGCCGGATCCCGGCGATGTCGGCACGGGGGACCGCGGGGTCGAAGCCACCGGCGTCACCGTTCGTGCACAGCAGGTAGGTCACCTCGATGCCGGCCTCGGTCCAGGTCGCGATGGTCCCGCCGGCGCCGAAGTCGACGTCGTCCGGGTGGGCCACGACGACGAGGGCGCGCTCGACGGTGGGCTCGGTGCGGGTCTCGGCGGCGGCAGACGTCATACGGGAAGGGACACGCCAGGGGTCGCGGTTGTTCCCGGAGCGGCCGAACAGGGACGCTCGCTCCCGCCGTACGCAAGGATGGACGACATGCGCAAGCTCGACCCGACCGACCTCTACGACCTGGAGCCCGACCGCCCCGACCTGAGCGGGGTGGTGCTGGTGCAGGCGCTGGAGGGGTTCATCGACGCGGGCGGGGCGCGCAAGCTCGCGGTCGACCACCTGCTCGAGACGCTCGAGCACCGGGTGCTGGTGCGGTTCGACCACGACCAGCTGTTCGACTACCGGGCGCGGCGGCCGGTCATGGTCTTCGCCAAGGACCACTGGGAGTCCTACGACACCCCCGAGCTGGCGATCCACCTGGTGAAGGACAGCGACGGCAAGCCGTTCCTGCTGCTCGCGGGGCCGGAGCCGGACGTGCAGTGGGAGCGGTTCACCGCCGCGGTCGAGCAGCTGTGCCGGCTGCTGGGCGTCAAGCGCAGCATCGGGCTGAACGCCATCCCGATGGGGCTGCCGCACACCCGACCGGTGGGTGTCATCGCGCACGGAACGCCCCGCGAGCTGGTCGAGGGGTACGAGTCGTGGGTGGAGACGGTGCAGGTGCCCGGCAGCGCCGGTCACCTGCTGGAGCTGAAGCTGGGGGAGGCCGGGTTCGAGGCCCTGGGGTTCGCGGTGCACGTGCCGCACTACGTGTCGCAGACCGCCTACCCCGCCGCCGCCGCGCAGCTGGTGCGGGAGGTCGTGCGGTGCGGTGACCTGAACCTGCCCGTGGACGCGCTCGACGAGGCGGCGGAGGCGACGCGGGTGGCGTTGGACGAGCAGGTGGCGTCGGCGCCCGAGGTGGCGGAGGTCGTGCACCAGCTCGAGGCGCAGTACGACGCGTTCGTGCGCGGTCGCGGTCAGTCCCTGCTCGCGGGCGAGATCACCGAGTCGGACCTGCCGACGGCCGACGAGCTCGGCGCCGAGCTCGAGCGCTTCCTGGCCGAGCAGCCACCCCGCGACTGATCTTCCCTCCCCAGGTGCGCGGTCGGGAGCGGGTCATGGAGCCGTCCCACGCTCACTCGCGCCGCGATGGGTGCCCCTGACCGTGCACGAGAGGAGGGAGGTCGCGAGGGGGACGGGTGTCGGGGGCCGAACGTAGGCTGGAGCCGATGTCGACCCTGCCGTTCGAGACGCCCGTGCTGAGCCCCCAGGCTGCTCGGCTGCTCGAGGGGCTCAACCCGCAGCAGCGCCAGGCGGTGGTGCACGAGGGCAGCCCACTGCTCATCGTCGCGGGTGCCGGCAGCGGCAAGACCAAGGTGCTGACCACGCGCATCGCCTACCTGCTCGCTGCACGGGAGGTGCAGCCCGGCGCGGTGCTCGCGATCACCTTCACCAACAAGGCCGCGGGCGAGATGAAGGAGCGCGTCGCCGCGCTGGTCGGTGGCCGGGCGAAGGTGATGTGGGTCAGCACGTTCCACAGCGCGTGCGTGCGGATCCTGCGGGCCGAGGCCAAGAAGCTCGGCTTCACGACGACGTTCAGCATCTACGACCAGGCCGACGCCCAGCGGCTGATGACGCTGGTCTGCCGCGACCTCGACCTCGACCCCAAGCGCTTCCCGGCGCGGGCGATGAGCAACCAGATCAGCGACCTGAAGAACGAGCTGATCGACTGGGAGGACGCCGCGAGCAAGGCGACCAACGACCACGAGAAGACCCGCGCGCAGGTCTACACGCTCTACCAGCAGCGCCTGCGCGAGGCGAACGCGATGGACTTCGACGACCTCATCATGACGACGGTCGCACTGCTGCAGGCCTTCCCGGACACCGCTGAGCACTACCGCCGGCGCTTCCGGCACGTGCTGGTCGACGAGTACCAGGACACCAACCACGCGCAGTACCAGTTGGTGAAGGAGCTCACGGCCCCGGTCGGTCTGGAGCTGCCCGCGGCGGAGCTGTGCGTCGTCGGTGACGCCGACCAGAGCATCTACGCCTTCCGGGGCGCCGACATCCGCAACATCATGGACTTCGAGGTCGACTACCCCGAGGCCGCCGTCGTGAAGCTCGAGCAGAACTACCGCTCCACCCAGCGCATCCTCACCGCCGCCAACGCCGTCATCTCGCGCAACGAGGGGCGGCAGGAGAAGCGGCTGTGGACCGATGCCGGCGACGGTGACCTCATCGTGGGGTACGTCGCCGACAACGAGCACGACGAGGCGGCGTTCGTGGCGGAGGAGGTCGACACGCTCGTCGACGCCGGAACCCAGCCGTCGCAGGTGGCGGTGTTCTACCGCACGAACGCGCAGTCGCGGGTGTTCGAGGAGGTCTTCATCCGGGTCGGCCTGCCCTACCGCGTCGTCGGGGGTGTGCGCTTCTACGAGCGCAAGGAGGTCCGGGACGCCCTCGCCTACCTGCGGGTGCTGTCCAACCCGGCCGACACCGTGTCGCTGCGCCGCATCCTCAACACCCCGAGGCGGGGCATCGGCGACCGTGCGGAGGCGTGCCTCGAGGCGTTCGCCAGCCGTGAGCGCATCCCGTTCGCCCAGGCGCTGTCGCGGTGCGCGGAGGTCCCGGGCATGGCGCCGCGCAGCGCGAAGTCGGTGCAGGAGTTCGCCACCCTCATGGACGAGCTGCGGGCGCTGGTCGAGGGCAACATGCCGCCGGCCGAGGTGCTCGAGGCGGTGCTCGACCGCACGGGCTACCTCAAGGAGCTGAGCGAGTCGATCGACCCGCAGGACGAGTCGCGGATCGAGAACCTGTCCGAGCTGGTGGGCGTGGCCCGCGAGTTCGAGGAGCGGGTGCCCGACGGCGGCGTCATGGAGTTCATGGAGCAGGTGTCGCTCGTCGCCGACGCCGACCAGATCCCCGACGCCGACGGCACCGGCGGGGTCGTCACGCTGATGACGCTGCACGCCGCGAAGGGCCTGGAGTACCCCGTCGTGTTCCTCACCGGTCTCGAGGACGGCGTCTTCCCGCACCTGCGCACCCTCGGCGATGCCGTGGAGCTGCAGGAGGAGCGTCGCCTGGCCTACGTCGGGATCACCCGTGCTCGCGAGAAGCTCTACCTCTCGCGGGCGCACCAGCGGTCCGCGTGGGGCCAGACCTCCTACAACCCGGCGAGCCGGTTCCTCGACGAGGTGCCCGAGCACGTCCTGGACTGGCGCCGGCTCGCGTCCACCGTGGCCAGCACGCCGGCCCTGTCGCGGGCGGCCGACCGCGTGCAGGCCGGCGGCAGCTACGGCGGCTCGGCGTCCCGGGCGCGCACGGCGCCGGGCCTGCGCCCCATCCCGAACCTCGAGGTCGGCGACCGGGTCAACCACGACGCGTTCGGTCTCGGCACCGTCACCGCCACGCGCGGCGCCGGAGACTCCGCGCAGGCCGAGGTCGACTTCGGCCCGGGGACGGGGGCGAAGTGGCTGCTGCTGCGCTACGCCCCTGTCGAGCGGCTCTAGCTCCGGGCTTCCCCGACGAACGGATACGCGCGGGTCCTTCGCGGCCTCCCCTGGGACCCCCGCGTATCCGTTCACCGGGGGTCTGCTGCGTTCCTGGTCGTGGAGGCGCGCGACGACCGGCTGACGCTGGTGGTGGCTCTGGTGGTGGCTCTGGTGGTGGCGGCGGTGATCACGGCGAGCCAGGTCGTCGTCATCCATCGGGCGAACCTTGCGTGAACACTGTGCAGCGCAGGTGGCCACGTGGTCGCCGTACCGCGACCATAGGAGGGTGAAACCCACCCTGCTCGCCGCGCTCGCGCTGCCGCTCGCCCTGTCGGCCTGCGGCAGCAGCCCGGCCACCCACGCCACCCTGTCCACCGCCGCCGCCCCGGTCCCGGCCGACGTCGCTCCCGTGCGCGACGTGCACGCCGACCGCGTGCTGGTCGCCGGCGACAGCGTGGACCTGACACTCCCCACCGGCCTGGTCCGCGTGAAGGTCAACGGCCCCGCGACGGGCGCGGGCACCCTGTTCGGCCAGCGCACCGCCGGTGCGTTGCACCACTACGTCGCGACCTTCACCGTCTCGGTGACCGCGCTGCGGGGGACCGCCACCATCGCCCCCGCGGACTTCCGCCTGCTCGCCATCGCCGACCAGGTCGATGGCGGTGCGATCGTGACGCACGAGGCAACGGCCGGCTCGCTGACCACCACGACCGTCACCCCCGGTCACCCGCTGGTCGCCACCTGGGCGGCCCCGTTCGTCGAAGGGCACGGTGAGCTGCTGATGACCCCGCCCGGTGCGACGCGCCCCGCGGCCCTCTGGGACTTCCGGGTGGAGGCGTGAGGCGCCTCGCCGCCCTGGCCGCCCTTGCCGCCCTCCCGCTCGCCGCGCTCGGCCGGCCCGCCACGGCCGCCGTCGGCTTCACGCCGCCACCGATCAAGCACGTGTGGGTGATCGAGCTGGAGAACAAGAGCTTCGACCAGGCGTTCGTCGACAACACCAACACCTACCTGTGGAAGACGCTGCCCAGCCAGGGCAAGCTCCTGCGGCAGTACTACGGGACCGGTCACTTCAGCCTGGACAACTACATCTCCGAGCTGTCCGGCCAGGCGCCGAACATCGACACCCAGGCCGACTGCCAGACCTACACCGACGTCATCGGCGGTGCGGCGAACCCGCTCACCAGCGACGGGCAGGTCGTCGGTCAGGGCTGCGTCTACCCGGCGGTCGTGAAGACCCTCGCCGACCAGCTCGAGCAGAAGGGCTTGAGCTGGCGCGGCTACATGCAGGACATGGGGCTGGACCCCACCCGCGAGGAGGCGCTCTGCGGTCGCCCGGTCTACCAGGGCCAGCCCATCGACCCGTCGGTCACGACGCTCGTGCCCGACCCCCGCGCGCAGCAGGACACCACGCAGTCCGCGACCGCCAAGGACCAGTACGCCGCGCGGCACAACCCGTTCCTGTACTTCCACTCCGTGATCGACGACGTGGCGTCCTGCAAGGCCCACATCGTGCCCCTGCTCAAGCAGACGACAGGCGAGGCCGCGAAGGCCACGGACCTGGCGACGGACCTGAAGAGCATCGCGACTACGCGCAACTTCAACTTCATCACGCCGAACCTCTGCGACGACGCGCACGACGCGACGTGTGCGGGGAAGAACTTCGGCGGCAAGGACAACCAGGGCGGGCTCTACGCCGCCGACCAGTTCCTCAAGGTCATCGTGCCGATGATCCAGGCCAGCCCGGCCTACCAGCAGGACGGCATGATCATCGTGACGTTGGACGAGTCAGGTGACATCGGCACGCCCGCCGGCGCGACGAGCTGCTGCGGCGAGCCCGCGGGCCCGAACACCCCGCTGCCCGGCCAGGTCGGCCCCGGCGGCGGCCGGATCGGCACCATCGTCCTGAGCAAGAACTACGTGAAGCCCGGCACGGTCAGCGACGTGCCCTACAACCACTACTCGTTCCTGCGGTCCATGGAGGACGTGTTCCGCATCGGCGCGACGCCGACGATCCCGGGCAGCGACGGGGCGGGTCACCTCGGCTACGCCGGCATGGCCGGGCTGGCCCCGTTCGGACCGGACGTGTACGACGCCACCCCTGCCGTGAACAGGCCGGTCACGAAGCCGGCCACGAAGCCGTCCGGACCGAGCGCGCCGACGACCCCCAACCTGCCGGTCACCGGTCTCCCGGTGGCGCTGTCGGCCCTCGGCGCCGGCCTGGTCGGTCTGGTTCTCTGGCGCCGCCGTACGCAGGAGGCGTAGTCCACGGGCACGTCGTAGATCGGGTGCCCGCCCTTCGACCAACGGCACCGGCCGCACGGCGTACGGCGAGATCGGTCTCGGCGAGGGGCACCGGCGACACGCTCCTGCAGAACATGCTGGACGACGACGTCCCGCAGCCCGGCGTGGCGGCGACGACCGTCGCTCCGCCGGGGGTGGCGCCGCCCACGCTCACGGAGCCGACTGCACCGCCGCGCGCGGCAACAGGTCCGTGGCGTTGGACCGCACCGGTCGCGCTGCGACGCCCTCGTGGGCGGGCGACGGAGCGCTAGACCCGGACGCCGTGCTTGCGCAGGTAGGTCAGCGGGTTGACCTGCCCGCCGTGCATGCTGGTGCGGATCTCGAAGTGCAGGTGGGCGCCGGTCGAGTGACCGGTGCTCCCGACGTAGCCGATCACGTCGCCGCGGTGCACCTTCTGGCCGACGCTGACGACGTCGCGCGACTGGTGGGCGTAGGCGCTGTAGTAGCCGTTGCTGTGCCGGATGATCGTGATGATCCCGTAGCCGCTCTCGGAGCCCTGGTAGCCGGTGCCGACGACCACGCCGTCACCGACGGCCCGGATCGAGGCACCGTAGCCCGCACCGAAGTCGACGCCCTTGTGCATCCGGCCCCACCGCATGCCGTAGGAGCTGACGACCCCGGCGTACGACGGGCGCACCCAGCCGCCGACGAAAGCGGCCTTCTTGCCGGTGGACGCCGCAGGCTTCTTCTTCGGCGCGGGCCGGCTGCGGGTGGCGCGCGGGGCGGTGCTGCGCGCGGGAGCGGGGGCCAGCAGCATGGGTGCGCCGTGCGGGACGGCCTCGGCGAGCAGGCTGGAGCCTGCTGCGGTGGTGCTCGCGGCGGTGGTGATCGACAGGGTGCTCGTCGTGCTGCCGGCGGTGCTGGTCGCGGGTCCGCTGCCCAGCCCGACGCCGACCAGACCGACGCCGCAGGCGCCGACCAGGAGCGCACGCACCAGGCGTGGCGACCGGTCAGGGGACGGGGTGCTGGCGGGGGGGCTGGTCGGGATGCTGGCGGCGTCGAGCGCGGCGTCGTCGGCGTGCGGCACAGGGGTACTCCGGTGTCGGGCGGGCTGCATGAGGCTGGGTGAACACGCAGCGACCACCCCTTGCGAGGGTGGTCCGTTACCACGACGTTATCGAAGTGTCCGGCGGCGCGCTACCCCCTGGTAGCCCGAAGTGACTAGCGCCACTTCGCAGTCGGCGTACCGCTCGGCGTCAGGTGGCGAGGCGCCGGAGGCGCCGGAACCCGGTCCGGGCGATCACGTCCTGCTGGTTGCCGAGGGAGGAGAGCGGCACGGGCGCCGCGTCGATCGACGTGACCCCAGCGGTGACGAGGGATCCGTCCTCGTCCAGGTGCGCGAGCAACGACGCGATCTCCCGCACGACCCGCCCGTCGATGGGCAGTGACATGTGGCCGACGCCGCGCAGCAGGACGTTGCGCGCCAGCAGGTCGGGGTGGTCGATGCGGGCGGACTGCTTCGGGACGATGAGCTGGTCCAGGTCGCTCCAGAACGCGACGAACCGGGTGCGGCACCCCGGGGCCGGCTGGGCCAGCTCGGTCATGACGTCCGAGGCCGGCCGCAGCTGCCGGACCAGGCGCTGCGGGATCAGGTGCGCGGCACGGGTGCCTGCGTGCGGCGAGCCCAGGGTGCAGAGCGTGTGGACGCGGGCGTCGCCGCCCAGGCGCTGGACGTAGTAGCGGGCGACGAGACCGCCGAGCGAGTGACCGACGACGTGCACCCGTTCGTACCCGGTCTCCGCGCAGGTCCGCTCCACCAGCTCCTGCAGGCGCAGCGCGACCGAGCGGACGTCCTGCGTGAGCGGGCTGTAGTTGAGCGTCATCACCCGGCCGAAGCCACGGCGTCGCAGCGCGCGTCGAAGCAGGGTGAAGATCGAGCGGTTGTCGACCAAACCGTGCACCAGGATGATCGGGGTGCCGGCCGCCACGATGTCGCCCATCAGCAGTCCCCGCTGAGCGGCCGGCAGGTCGGAGAGGGTGAACCGGTCAAGCTCGTCGCGGGCCTTGTCGCGGCGCCGCTCTGCCGTGAGCCCGAGCGGGTAGAGCGCACCGTGCGCCGTGATCCACGCCAGTTCGGTGGCCGTCCCCCGCACGCCGGACGGGGACAGCACAGTGCGCACACCGCGGCGGGTGACGTCCGCTGCGTCCTTCAGATGGGGCCGAGGGTCGAGCACCGTGGCTCCTCGCCGGGTCAGGGGTCCGTCACCTCACGGCAACAGGGTCGCGGGCACGACCTTAGCCAGCCCCTTGCCCCTGAGTGACGTCCGCCACACCCGTTGTCACAGAACAGTGACCTGGAAGCGGGGCAGACCACCGCGAAAGCCGCTCCTCGCGGCGTACGGCGGGGTCGTGCTGCGCGAGCCCTGCCAGGTGCGCGGCCGTCGCAGTGCGGTCGAGGGGGTCGACCAGAGCGTCGGCGAAGCCGAGGTCGATCAGGTCTGCGGGCGTGATGCGCATCCGATCGGCGCACTCCTGCGCGGGGCGGCGCAGCGCCGCCGTGGCACCCTCCGGCCCCATCGGCGCGAAGTAGGCGTCGGCGGTGATCAGCACCCGGTCTGTGACGCATGCGGCGAGGGCGCCTCCTGAGCCGCCCTCGCCGTGGACGAGGGCGAGCGTGGGCGTGGGGCAGGTGAGCAGTGCGTCGAGCGCCTCGCCCATCGCCGGGGCGATGCCGTCGCGCTCGGCCGCCGGGCTCGGGTCCGCTCCGGGGGTGTCGACGAGGCTGAGCACCGGCAGGCCCAGGCGTCCAGCCAGCCGGTAGGCACGCGCCGCGAGCCGGTAGCCGTCCGGCGTGGGCTTGCCGCCGAGCTCGGCCGCCAGAGCGACCCCGACGACGGGGTGCCCGTCGAGCCGTCCGAGGCGCGCGGCGACGGTCGCGTCACCGGACCGGCCCTGCAGGTGGACCGGGTCGGTCAGCAGCAGGTCGAGCAGGTCCCGCCCAGAGCGACTGCGTCGGCGGGAGCGCTGCACCTGTTCCCAGCCGCTGGTCTGCTCCGGTCGCGGCTGCGCGGCGGGCTCCGCCCCGGTCCAGGGCTGCGCCGGCGCGAGGGTGCGCAGGGCACCGGCCAGCCACGTGCCCACTTCGTCCTTCGGCAGCACGGCGTCGACCAACCCCGCGGCGAAGGCGCTGCTCGCGGTGTGGCTGTCCCGGCCCGGCAGCTGGCCGGTCAGGGCCTCCACGACGCGGGGGCCGGCGAACCCGACGGTGGCGCCCTCCACCGCGACGCGGACATCCGCGGCGGCGACCACGGAGATCCACACGCCGCCGGTCGTGGGTGCGTCGGCGACCGACAGGTGCGGCAGTCCGGCGTCGGCCAGGCGCAGCAGCGCCACCCGGGCCCGCGGGATCCCGACCAGGGCAGCCATGCCCTCCTGCAGGCGGGTCCCGCCGGTGCGCACCAGCGTCACCAGGGGTACGCGCTCGCTGATCGCGTGCTGCACCGCCTTGCTGAACACGGTCGCGTCGTCCTCGCTGAACGACCCGCCCTGGACCGAGAAGTCCCACGCGAGCGCGACAGGTGCCGGCTGCCCCGGCGCACCACGCAGCCGGTAGGCCCGGACGGCGGGGCGAGCGTCGTACCCCTGCCAGTGGCCGGGATTGCGGTGCGCCAGCCGCACGTCGAGGACCGTGGCGCCGGCGAGGACGGCGTCGCGCCAGTCCGGGGGGCGGGGGGTGGGGCCGTCGTCAGTCACAGGCGCGTACTCTCCCACCATGAGTGAGCGCATCCGCGTCGTCGTCGCCAAGCCCGGCCTGGACGGTCACGACCGCGGCGCCAAGGTCGTCGCCAGGGCCCTGCGTGACGCAGGCATGGAGGTCATCTACACCGGCCTGCACCAGACGCCCGAGCAGATCGTGGAGACGACGATCCAGGAGGACGCTGACTGCGTCGGGATGTCCATCCTGTCCGGCGCGCACCTCACCCTCATGCCGCGCGTCGTCGAGCTGCTGCGCGAGCGCGGCGCGGACGACGTGGTCGTGTTCGGCGGCGGGATCATCCCCGAGGACGACATCCCGGTGCTGGAGGCCGCCGGTGTGACGAAGATCTTCACCGCCGGTGCCTCGCCCAATGCGATCGTCGAGTGGGTCCGTCAGAACGTGGGCTCCACCGTCTGAGCCCCCCTCAGGGTCAGGCGCGGCGGCGGCGGAGCAGCAGCGCGCCGCCGAGCACGGCGAGCGACAGCGCCGCCAGGGCCGGTGCCCCGCCGGTCGTGGGCAGGCTCGGGCCGGTGGCGGGCTTCGGGGCGGCCGGCGGGACCGGCGCGCTGGGAGCCGCCGGAGCGGCCGGGCGGGCGACCACAGCAGCGCCAGGCAGCGTGAGGGTCGTGGGTGCGGCGGCCGAGGTGCTCAGGGTGAGCGTCTGGGCGAGGGAGTTCCCCTTGTAGGCCGCGTCCGACAGCGAGACGACGAGCTTGAGCGTGTGGCCCTTGGCGAACTGGTGGGCGATGCCGGGCAGCGACACCTGCACGGGCTTGGTGATGTCGGCGACGCGGATCGGCGCGATGAGCCGGTTCGGCAGGGTGATGGTGCCGTCGGGCGCGACGTCGTAGAGCTTCACGAAGGCGACCAGCATCCCGCCGGGTCCGCCGGCCTGCGTCACCGCCGCGGTGGAAGAGCTCAGCTGCAGGGTGGCGGTCGGGATGCCCACGACGTCGAGATCGGCCGCGAGCGGCCCGTAGGACAGCGACGTCGTGGCGCCCGGAAGGTCGCGCACCGGCTGGCTCTGGTCGAGCGCGGAGGTCTCGGTGTAGCTCAGGGGCACCCCGCCCGCAGGGACGGCAATGGTGGCTGACCCGGCGACGATCTTGCTGCGCGACTTGACGAGCGTGGAGCCCGAGCCGTACAGCGTCGTCGTGCCCGGCAGCGGGTACGCCGGTGCGCTGGCGAAGGCGACGGCGGCGTTGCCCTTGTCGAGCCACGGGCGGTAGTAGCTGAAGTCGAGCGCCGGGGCCGGGCCCTTGTCCATGAGGTAGTGGTCGAACCACTGGGTGATGACACGGCCCTCGTAGTTGGCGTCCGGGTGGTCGAGGTCGAACTCGCCAGGGACCGGCCCGTGGCTGTGGCCCCACTGCTGCCAGATCATCTTCACCGGCACCTTGCGGGCCTTGAGCGCGGTGTAGGTGGCGGTGGCCTCCTGCAGGTTGAACAGCGTGTCGGCCTGCCCCTGCCCGAGCAGGGTCGGGATGCGGATGTCGTCGAGGTAGGAGCCGACGGACGCGTTGCGCGCAAAGGCGATGGTGTCCGCGGTCGGGTAGCCGAGCGCGTCCATCTGCGCCTTGGCGACGCACGCCTGGTCGGCGAAGTTCGGGCACGGGCCGAGGCGGGTCGGGTCGGTCGTCGCGACGGTGGCCTGAAGTCCGTCGGCGATCCCGACACCGAAGAACAGCGTGGTCCAGTCGATCTTCTCGGTGCCGGGGGTGGTGTAGCTGACGCTGCTGGCCGGCAGGGAGGTGTTGTTGGGCGCGAGGGAGTACGCCAGGTCGTTCCAGGTGATGAGCGGGATGATCGTGTCCAGCCGCGGGTCGACGCCGGCAACGGCGAACTGGATCTGCCCGCCGTACGAGCCGCCGACCATGCCGACGCGCACGTCGCCGGGGTGGACCTTGCCGTCGTGGCCGACGGCGTCCTTGGTGACGTAGTCGACGACGGTGCCGTCGTCGGCCTTCTTGATCCCGCCGAGGAAGTCGATGAGCTGCTTGCCCGCAGCGCCGTCGTGCTCGCGGTCGTCGAGCGTGATCTTGCAGCCCGATCCGCTACCTGGCACCGAGGCGTCGGAGCCGAAGCCGAGGCCGGAGTAGGACAGGACGACGTAGCCCTTCGCGGCGTACGCCGCACCGAGGCCGGCCTGGTCGAGCTTGCTGCCGCCGAAGCCGTTGGTGGTGAGGATCGCCGGCGCCGGGTGGGCCTTGTCGACGCCCGCGGGCGTGTAGAGGTCCGCGTCGACGACGCAGGTCGCCGGCGCGCCGAGCGCGTCCTCGCTGGCCACCGTCGTCGTGATCTTCAACGACTTCTTCGTGACGGCCGGGGCTGCGGCGTCGGCGGAGGAGAGACCGAGCCCGAGCAGCGGGGCAGTGACGAGCAGGGCGAGGGCAAGGGCGGGGCGGTTGTTCACAGGTCTCCGTCGGGTCAGGGTTGCGGAACTGTTGCGCTCAACGAGTGGGTGGGCCAGCAGGTGTGATCCCCGCGAGTGCCTCCGGTCACACGCGCTGCCGCCGGCGTACGGCGAGCAGGGCGCCGCCGAGCAGCAGCACCAGCGCAGCAGGTGCGGTGGACCCGGGACCGGTCACGGGCAGGGTCGGCGTCGTCGGTCCGGTCGGCGGCGTGACGATCGGTGGCTTCACCACGGGCGGGGCGACGGCCGGTGCCGCCTTCGCGCGGGTGTTCAGGGTGAAGGTGGACCCCGGTCCGGTCGTCACGGTGATGACGTCCGGGAGCTTGTTGTTGTACGACGTCAGGTCTGTCGCGGCCAGGGTCAGCCGCACCTTGTGCCCGGCGGCGAAGCGGTGCGCAAAGCCCAGGAGCTTCACCGTCACTGGCTTCGTGAGCGCCGCGGACGGGATGCGCGCGGGTGCGATGAGGCGGTGGATCAGCGTCGCCGACCCGTCCGGCGCGACGTCGTAGACCTTGCCGAACAGCACCAGGTCGCTCGGCGCCACGTGCGACAGCCGCAGGGTGGCGCTCGGGATGCCGACCGAGTCGGTGTCGACCGCGAAGGCGGGGCTGACGAAGTCGACGTGCTGCCCGGGGAGCTCCGTCGGTGGGAGGGCACCTGCCGAGGGGCTGTTGCCCGGCCCGGTGAAGTTCGAGACCTCGGTGAACGCTGCCGGCAGACCTCCAGGTGGGTTGGCGAACACCGCGCTGCCGGCCACGGCGCCATGGGTCACCAGGTCGCCGGAGCCCGACAACGTGAACGTCGTCGTGCCCGGGATCGGGAACGCCGGCGCCTCGCCGTACTGCGTGGTGGGGCCGGAGGTGACGGGCGGCGCCCAGTCGCGGAAGTAGGTGAACTCCGGTGCGGTGCTGGGCTTTCCGCGCAGCCAGCGGTCGAAGAAGTCCAGCGTCCGCAGCGGCAGGTAGCAGGAGTCGAGGCCCTTGTAGTCCGCACCACCCGTGCCGCCGCCGTACACCTCGCACTCGCCGACCGCGGAGCCGTAACCGCCGTGCCCGCCGGAGTTCCAGATCAGCTGTACCGGCGTCCCCTGCCTCTTCAGCGAGAGGTACGTCGAGACGGCGTCGTTGAGGTTGAACAGGGTGTCGCTCTGGCCCTGGACCAGCAGCGTCGGGACGCGGAGCTTGCCGATCTCGGTGGTGGCGGCGGCATCGGCGATGAGCGCCCGGTCGTCAGCGGTGGAGTCACCGGTGAGGGACAGGTCGGCGTAGGTCACGCAGACGGCGGTCGGGAAGCCCAGGCAGGGGACGCTGAGCGTCGTCGCCGGATCGCCGCTGGTGAGCTTGTCCTGCGGGCAGGTGCCGGCCGTGTTCTGCGACGGCGGGATGCCGCCGACCGGGTTGGCGTTGCCGCTCGCGAAGAACAGTGACGTCCACTGCTGCTTGAACACGCCCTGGGTGTTGAGGGTGTGCGTGAAGCCGGTCGGGTCGCCGGGGACGACGTAGTTGTTGGGGTCCAGGGAGTACTGCAGCGTGCTCCACGTCCGGCCCGGGACGATCGCGCGGATGCGGCTGTCGGTCTCGGCGAGCGGGGCCTGGATTCCCCCGCCGTACGAGCCACCGACGGTGCCGACGACGGCGCCCTTGCTGTCCTTCTTCACGCCCGGGAGCGGTTCGAGCACCTTGGTGATGAGCTGCTGGGCGTCCTTCACGTCGTAGGTCCGCGACTGCAGCGTGACGCACCCGGTGGACTTCCCGAAGCCCTGGGCGGTGTAGGTCAGGACGACGTAGCCGTGCCGGGCGAGGAAGGTCGCGTTGGCCACGACCTCGGCTGCGGTCTTCGACAGCCCGAAGCCGTGGGTGATGAGGACTGCCGGTTGGGGGGTCTTCGCCGTCGCGTTGTCCGGGACGTACAGCCGGGTGTCGATGGTCACCTTGTGGGTGTTGGCCGGTCCGTCGAGCACGGGGACGAGCGCATCGGTCGTGACGAAGGCGTGCGTTCCTGGTGAGGGGGTGACGACCTCCGCGTGAGCGGCAGTGGGGACGATCGCCGGGAGGAGGAGCGCGGAGAAGGCGGCGGCAGCGAGCAGACGGCGGGGCATGACGCCAGTGTGACGTGACGGATCCCACTTCGTAACCGAACGGTCATCACAGATACGCTGCGCCGACAACTCACCGGCCCTCGGGCCGACCCGACGCCGACAGGACAGGACCCCTCGTGGACCTCATGGAGTACCAGGCGAAGGAGCTCTTCGCCAAGCACGGGGTGCCGGTGTTCGCCGGCGAGACCGTGGACAACCCCGCCGACGCGCGCGCCGCTGCCGAGAAGATCGGCAAGGCCGTCATGGTCAAGGCGCAGGTGAAGGCCGGCGGCCGCGGCAAGGCCGGTGGCGTGAAGTACTGCCCCACCGCCGACGAGGCCGAGGCGCGCGCTGCGGACATCCTCAAGCTCACGATCAAGGACCTGCCGGTCCTGAAGGTCCTCGTCACCGAAGCGTCGGACATCGACAAGGAGTACTACGTCTCCTTCCTGCTCGACCGGGCCAACCGCACCTACCTTGCCATGGCGAGCGTCGAGGGCGGCATGGAGATCGAGGAGCTCGCGGTCGAGCGTCCCGAGGCCCTCGCCCGCGTCCAGGTCGACGCCATCGTCGGCTGTGACGCCGCGAAGGCCGCCGAGATCGCCGACGCCGCCGGCTTCCCCGCGGACGTGCGTGACCAGGTCATCGACGTGCTGCAGAAGCTCTGGGACGTCTTCGTCAACGAGGAGGCGACCCTCGTCGAGGTCAACCCGCTGGTCCGCACGCCCGAGGGCCAGATCCTGGCGCTCGACGGCAAGGTCACGCTCGACGGCAACGCCGAGTTCCGGCACAAGGACGTCTTCGACACCTACGCCGATGTCGTGGCTGACGACGACCTCGAGGGCCGCGCGAAGGCCAAGGACCTCAACTACGTGAAGCTCGACGGACAGGTCGGCATCATCGGCAACGGCGCCGGTCTCGTCATGAGCACCCTCGACGTCGTCGCGTACGCCGGGGAGAAGCACGGCGGGGTCAAGCCCGCGAACTTCCTCGACATCGGTGGCGGCGCCTCGGCGCAGGTCATGGCCGACGGGCTGGAGATCATCCTCTCGGACAAGGACGTGCGCAGCGTCTTCGTCAACGTCTTCGGCGGCATCACCTCCTGCGACGCGGTCGCCAACGGCATCGTGCAGGCACTGGAGATGCTCGGCTCGGCGGCCAGCAAGCCGCTGGTCGTCCGCCTCGACGGCAACAACGTCGAGGAGGGCCACCGCATCCTGGCCGAGGCGGCGCACCCGCTCGTCACGGTCGTCGACACCATGGACGGCGCGGCCGACAAGGCCGCCGAGCTGGCAGGGGCTTCCGCGTAATGGCCATCTTTCTGACGTCCGAGTCCAAGGTCATCGTCCAGGGCATCACCGGCTCCGAGGGCACCAAGCACACCCGTCGCATGGTCGCTTCCGGCACCAACGTCGTCGGTGGCGTCAACCCGAAGAAGGCCGGCAGTGATGTGGACGGGATCCCCGTCTTCGCGACCGTCGCCGAGGCGATGGAGAAGACCGGCGCCGACGTGTCGGTGCTGTTCGTCCCGCCGGCGTTCGCCAAGGCCGCCGTCATCGAGGCGATCGACGCCGAGATCGGGCTGGCCGTCGTCATCACCGAGGGCATCCCGGTGCAGGACTCCGCCTACTTCTGGCAGTACGCCCAGGGCAAGAAGACCCGCATCATCGGGCCGAACTGCCCCGGCCTGATCAGCCCCGGTCAGTCCAACGCCGGCATCATCCCGGCGACGATCGCGCCGACCCCCGGCAAGATCGGGCTGGTCTCGAAGTCCGGCACGCTGACCTACCAGATGATGTACGAGCTGCGGGAGTTCGGCTTCACGACCGCCGTCGGCATCGGTGGCGACCCGGTCATCGGCACCACGCACATCGACTGCCTCGAGGCATTCCAGAACGACCCCGAGACGGTCGCGATCGTGATGATCGGCGAGATCGGCGGCGACGCCGAGGAGCGCGCTGCCGACTACATCAAGGCAAACGTCACCAAGCCGGTCGTCGGCTACGTCGCCGGCTTCACTGCGCCCGAGGGCAAGACGATGGGCCACGCCGGCGCCATCGTCTCCGGCTCCTCCGGGACCGCGCAGGCCAAGCAGGAGGCCCTCGAGGCGGCCGGTGTGAAGGTCGGCAAGACGCCGTCCGCCACCGCCGAGCTCATGCGCGAGATCATGCGCGCCCTCTAGCTGCGCCCAGTACGTCGAACGGCCCCTGCTCCGGTCCGGAGCAGGGGCCGTCGTCGTACCTCGGGCTAGTCGTTGCAGCCCATCCTCGTCGAGAACGTCACCGCACCCTCGGCGGTGTGGACGACCGTGCCGCCGTCCTTCGACCACGAGTCCGCGAAGGCGCGGGCGTCGGTCTCGCTGGCGAAGTGGACCGCCGTGCCCGACATGCCTGTCGAGGCGGTGTCGAACGCCTCCGGGGCGCCGCGGTCGCAGGCGATGTCCCCGCTGCTGAGCAGGTAGCCGTGCGCCACTGCCCGGACGTTCGCGTCGGCGGGCGGCTCGTAGCCTGCGGAAGGGGTGGCGCGCAGGTCGACGTACACCGCCCACACCTCGGAGGCGGAGTCCAGCGAGACCGGCCGCGGCCAGTCCGTGGCGGGGCGGACGGTCGGGTGACGCAGAGACGTCACGACCTCCGGCAGGTAGGGCTCGATCGACGCGATCCCCGGGTCCCCGTCCTCGCCGTGCGCCATGCTGAGAACGCTGACCAGGTCGCCCAGCTGCTGGACGGCGTAGTAGCTGGCGTAGCAGACGTCGCAGCCCGAAGCGGCCCGGATGACGCGCGTCTGCGCCCCGTCGGTGTCGGTGGTGGACACGACCGCAAAGCTGCGCTGACCGCCGGTGCCCAGGCTGCCGGGACACCTGGTGACCGCCCGCTCGTAGCCGGCTGCCGCGTCTGCCGCTGTCGCCTCGTCGCGGTACCGCGCGACGGTCTGGTCGACCGACGCGCCGCCGCCCTCACGGCTCCACTGGTAGGACGTCGTGGCCGTGTCGACGCGGTCGGCGTCGCGGGGGTAGTCGGTGCCGCCCGGGCAGGGGTCGAGCAGGGGGAGAGCGGCCGCAGTGTCGGGGGACTGCCAGTTTCCCGGCTCGGTGCGCTGGATCGTGTCGAGGGACAGCAGCAGGTCGGCCACCGGCGCTGTGGTGGGGTCGAGCGTGGCGGCCGGCCGCAGCGTGGCGCGGTCGTCGCGGTCCACCACGGCGCTCGCGATCCCCGCACCCCCGAGGACGAGCGCGAGGGCGGCGGCGCCGGACGCCGTGCGGGTACGGCGGCGGCGCTGCTCGCCGCGTGCCTTCACCAGCGCCGACGGCGCGAGCGGGGGAACGGGTCCGGTGCGCAGCGAGGCGAGCAGGTCGGGCAGGTCGTCAGCCACGGGCAGCTCCTTGGTCGAGGGGGGAGTCGGACAGCAGGAGGGCGAGCGCGGCGCGGCCGCGGGACAGCCGGGCCTTCACCGTCCCGGTGGGGGCATCGGTCTCCCGAGCGACCTCCTCCACGGAGAGATCGGCGATGTGGTGCAGCACGATCGCGACCCGCTGCACCTCCGGGATCTGCCGCAGCGCAGTCACCAGCGCGACGTGTGTCGGCTCGATGTCCGGCACGTCGCGGGGCGGCCCCTGGCGCCGCAGGAGGCCGACGCCCGCGCGGGCTCGGCGGAACCGGCTGATCGCCAAGCGGCACGCCACCTGGCGCACCCATGCTGCAGGGAGGTCGTACGTGCTGACGGTGCTCCACCGCTGCCAGGCGCGGGCATACGCCTCCTGCACGCAGTCCTGCGCCTCGGCGAGGTCGCCGGTGAGCCCGTGGACCACGCGCACGAGCGCCGGTGCCGTCGAGGCGTAGAACGCGTCGAAGTCGGTCACCGACGCATCGTCTCGTAAGGGGTCATCACGGTGGGGACACGCACGGGAGCGCCGGGCGGTTGCAGTGAGCGCCGGACGGTTGCAGTGAGATCCGGGCGGTTGCAGTGAGAGCCGGGTCGCAGTGAAAGCTGCCTACCAGTGGTGCGCGACGTCGATCACCAGCCTGTCGTCGGCCGTCGTGACCTGGAACGGCAGCCGGGCGCGGACGCCCAGCCCCAGCGTGGTGTAGCCCTCGAAGCTGCCGCCGTCGGCGACCTGGCGGAACGTGCGGAACCCGCTCACGTCCGGCAAGCGGAGGCGGCGGGCCACCTGCGACTGGTCGACGACCTCCAGGAACGCACCGCCCTTGAGCGGTACGACGGCGCCTCGGCCCTGGTCGCGGACCGCGTCGACGTAGCGCACGGACCACCCGACACCGTTGCGGTCGAGGTCGAGGACCAGCCGGTCATAGCAGGAGTGGCGTCCGGCGCGGACACCGGCGAGCGCGCCGTGCGTCGTCGTGCGCACGACCTTCGGTTGCGATCCCCACCGGGTCGAGCAGTCGCCCGCACGGGCTGTCCCACCCGTCGTCACCACCACGGCGGCAGCGAGACAGGTGGCGGTGATCGTGCAGGTCGTCGTCGCGAGCAGAGCCTTCATGGCGTCCTCCCAAGGTGTGTGAGAGGGACGACGCCGTGCACCCTCGGAGGGTTGGCACGCCGGTCGGAAGGGCTACTTCCCGAGGTCGACGGCAGCGGCGGTGTAGTAGGCCGACAGCAGGGTGTTGCGCAGGCCTTGCTCGAAGTACGTGCGCCCCCCGGCGACGCTGTCGATCGTTGCGGCGTTGTCCTGCGGCATGTGGTACTGCGGATAGTCCGCGGCCTTGCGCATCCCGCCCCACCGCATCGTGCGGAAGCCGGCGTCTGCCCACGACGCCTCGTCGCTGTTGCGGACGTTGCGCCCCTCGATGCTCACCTTCTGCTTTCCCTGCGGGAGCTTGAGGAAGCCGTAGTTCACGTCGGCGAGCAGCAGGTCGAGGGCAGGGTCCGTCGCGCCCCGCCAGATGCACAGGCAGTTCTTGTCCGTGGTCGCACCGCCGACCGGCCAGGCGATCCCGACCATGTCGAAGCCGAGGTACGCCTTCACCTTCTTGCCCGCCGCGGCGTAGGCACTCGCCTGCTCCCCGGAGGCCAGTGCGCCCTCCTCCTCGCCGTTGTAGAAGCTGAACACCAGCGTCCGCTGCGTCTTCACCTTGGCGAACGACCGGGCCAGCCCGAGCACGAGGTTGGTGCCGCTGCCGTTGTCGTAGGTGCCCTCGATCGACTGCGGGAGCGTGTCGAAGTGACCGCCCATGACGATGAGCTCGCCGGGGACCTTGCTGCCCTTCTTCGTCGCCGTGACCGCCTGCAGCACGCCCTTGTAGGACTCGACCTTCACCGCGTAGCCCAGTGCCCTGAGTTCCGCGACCAGGTGGTCGCGCGCGGACAGCTGCTGCACCGTGCCGGTCACCCTCCCGACGTACGTCGAACCGAAGGCGATGGTCGCGTCGGCGAGCTGCCTACCGGTGACCGCGGGGACGGGGTAGCCGGTGAGCGGGTTCTTCGACGGGGCGGCCGACGCGCTGGTCACGAGCGGAACGGCGACTGCCGTCGCGGCCACGAGGGCCAGGACCTGCCTGCGCACGGGTTCCTCCAGTCAGCGGGTGTCCCGGCACTGTTCGCCCTCGGACGGCGACCTCCTGCCTCGCTGCGGCAGCCGGGCAGGGATCGGGGTCCGGTCCGTCGAAGTCTCGGCCCGTGATCCCCTTGCGCCTGCTCGTGCTCGGGCTGCTCCTGACGGTCTGCGGTGCGCCCGCGCACGCCGAGGTGCGCTGCGACACGCGGCAGGTCGAGACCCTGACTGCCCACCTGCCTGCCGCGCCGTCGACGTTGCGTGCGGGTCGGCCGCTCGAGGTCGCCGTCGACGTGGTGCGCGCCGACGGCACCGCCGCCCAGGTCGGGGCCGGCGACGTGCAGGTTCTGGTCAGTCTGACGGGCAAGGGCTGGGGTGCCTACGACAGCGCCCTCAGCGAGGCGGACGGCACCGTGACGGCGCACGTGGTCGTGCCCGCGGGAGTCCGTGGTGCGGCGTCGCTGGACGTCGAGGTGTTCCGGGACCTGGTCAACCTGCCGTGCCTGCGTGTCGAGGAGCACGGGCGTACCCAGCACGCGTGGGGCCAGGTCCGCTAGCGCCGTACGGCGTGGGAACTGTGATCGGGCTGGGACCACTGGGACAGTCGGGACTGCCATGACGCAGACCACCGAGCGCCGTCCGCTCACTCCCCCCACCCCGCGCCCCTCCGGGCGGACCTCGCGACCGTCCATGCTCGCGCCGGGTGCGCTGTCCGCGACCTGGGCCCTCGGCGCCGGTCTGGTGGCCCTGGCGATCCCGGTCCTGCTGGCCTGGGCGGCCGATGCGCGCTCCGGCTCCGGCGCGGGCGACGCCACCCGGTCGGCCGGTCAGCTCTGGCTGCTCGCCCACGGGGCGCGGCTGACCGTGCCCGGCGGGGCCGTGGGTCTGACCCCCCTCGGGCTGATGCTCGTCCCGCTCGCGCTGCTGCACCGCGCGGGTCGGCACGCCGCGACGACGACCTCCCCGCGCGACCTACGAGCGGCGACCCGCCTGGTCGTCGCGACGGCCTTCCCCTACGCCACCGGCGCGGCGTTCCTCGCGGCCCTGTGCAGCACGGACGCGGTCGCCCCCCGACCGGGGTGGTCGCTCGTGTCGGCCTTCCTGGTCGCGGTCGTGGGGGCGGGTTCGGGTGTGGCGCGCGAGACCCGGCTGCACCGCCAGGTGCTCCGGTTCCCCGCCCGGGTGCGCCTCGCGGTCGTGGCTGGCCTCGCCTCCTGCGCGGTCTACGTCGCTGCCGGCTCGCTGGTCGTCGGCGGCTCGCTGGCGGCGCATGCCGGTCGCGTCAGCGCGCTGACCAGCGCCACCGACCCTGGCCTGGTGGGCGGCGTTGCCCTCCTCCTGCTGTCGCTGGCGCTGGTCCCCAACGCGGTCCTGTGGGGCGCGGCGTTCGTGGCCGGCCCCGGTCTGGCTGTCGGGGTCGGTACGTCGCTGACGCCGTTCGGCACCGACCTCGGCGCCGTCCCTGCGCTGCCGCTGCTGGCGGCCCTGCCGGGCACGGACGTCCCGCTCGCGCTGACAGCGGCGGTGCTGCTGGTCCCCCTCGTGGCAGGTCTGCTGGCGGGTCGGATCACCACGCGCCGGCTTGCCACGTCGACCTGGAAGGCAGCAGCGGGTCAGGCAGCGCTCGCCGGGCCGGTCGCCGGTCTGACGATGGCGGCGCTGGCCTGGCTGTCCGGGGGACCGCTCGGCGGCGGTCGGCTGGCCGACGTCGGACCGTCGCCGTGGCAGGTCGGCCTCGCGGTCCTCGTGGAGGTCGCTGTCGTCGCAGCCGCGACCGCTGCCGTCACCTACTGGTCCGCCGCACGACGGGCCCCGCGGTAACGCAGCTCAGAGGTAGCCGAACCGCCCGAGCTGCCACAGCTCGGCGCACACCAGCAGCGTGACGACCGCGGCTGCGTGCCACCGGCCCGGCAGGCGCTGCACCCGATGAAGGGGCGCGACCAGCCAGCCGGCGAGGGCGGTCACCAGCAGCGGCGAGGCGCGCAGGGCCCCGATGACGTCCCCCCGACCGAGCGCGACGAGCGAGGTCGTCCCGCCGCAGAACGGGCAGGGGATCCCGGTCGCGCCGCGTAACAGGCAGAACGTGCGCGGACGCCCGGGCAGGTGCACCGTCGCGAGGAGCACGGCGGCGGTGACCACCACGAGCCCGCGTCGGGCCGTGACGGTCTGTCGGGGGGCCAGCGCTGCGGTCAGGGCGCGGTCTGCACCGAGCTGCCGATGAGCACGAGGCTGCCGAAGGCGAGCACGCCCACGACGATGCTGACGGCGCTGATGATGATGGCGGCGAGCGCGATCCCGCTCCCGCCCTGGCCGGACTGCTTGATCTGACCGCGTGCGATGAAGCCCATGACGAGCCCCGCGGGAGAGCAGAAGAACGACGCGACGAGGGCGATGATGGCCAGGGTGTTCGTGCCGGCAGTCGGCGCGGGGTAGCCGTAGGCGGGCTGCTGGCCGTACCCGGGAGGGCCGTAGTTCGGCGGCGGGTATCCCGGTGGCGGTCCGTAGCCGGCAGGCTGGGCGGGCGGCGGAGGGGGAGTGCCTCCCTCAGGCGGTGGCGCGAACGGGTCGCTGGGCTGCTGGGGCGCGTTCCAGCCCTCGTTCGGGTCGGGGGGTTGCGTCATCGATGACCTCCTCGTCCCGGGCATGGTGGTCCTGGACGCGCCGAGCGAGGGGGACCCACGCCGGTACGCTGGCGCGGCGCGCCCGTGCGCGCACCGACCACCGCCCTTTCGGAGGCCCCGCTGACCGCCCGCCTCGTCGTCCTCGTCTCCGGGGCCGGGACGAACCTGCAGGCGCTGCTCGACGCCTCCGACGACCCCGCCTGGGGTGCGCAGGTCGTCGCCGTCGGCGCGGACCGAGAAGGCACCGTCGGGGAGAAGCGGGCGCTCGACCGTGGCATCCCGACCTTCGTGCGCAAGGTCGCCGACTCCGCCACGCGCGATCAGTGGGACGCGGCGTTCGCCGACGACGTCGCGGCGCACGCCCCCGACCTGGTCATCAGCGCCGGCTTCATGAAGCTCGCCGGGGCGGCGTTCCTCGCCCGCTTCGGCGGCCGGTACGTCAACACCCACCCGGCCCTGCTTCCGTCGTTCCCCGGGATGCACGGCGCCGCCGACGCCTTGGCGTACGGCGTGAAGGTCACCGGCTGCACGCTGTTCGTCGTGGACGGCGGCGTCGACACGGGACCGATCATCGCCCAGGCTGCCGTCCCCGTCCTCGACGACGACACCGAGGACACCCTGCACGAGCGGATCAAGACGGCGGAGCGGGCGACCCTCGTCGACGCCGTCGGGCGCATGGCCCGTGAGGGCTTCACCATCAACGGACGAAAGGTCACCATCGGATGAAGGTTCCCGTGAAGCGCGCCCTCGTGAGCGTCTACGACAAGACCGGGCTCGAGGAGCTCGGGCGCGGGCTGGCGAAGGCCGGTGTCGAGGTGGTCAGCACCGGCTCCACCGCCGCGAAGCTGCGCGAAGCCGGCGTGACCGTCACCGCCGTCGACGAGCTGACCGGCTTCCCCGAGTGCCTCGACGGCCGGGTCAAGACGCTGCACCCGAAGGTGCACGCCGGGATCCTCGCCGACCGTCGCCTGCCCGACCACGTCAGCCAGCTGGCCGATCTCGGGGTCGAGCCGTTCGACCTGGTCATCGTGAACCTCTACCCGTTCACCGACACCGTCGCGTCCGGCGCCGCCCCGGACGAGTGCGTCGAGCAGATCGACATCGGTGGGCCGACCATGGTCCGCGCCGCGGCCAAGAACCACCCCAGCGTCGCCGTGGTCGTCGACCCCGCGTCGTACGCCGACGTGCTCGAGGCGGTGGAGGCTGGGGGGTTCACCTTCGAGCAGCGCCGCGCACTCGCGTCGAAGGCCTTCCAGCACACTGCGGCGTACGACGTGGCCGTCGCCTCCTGGTTCGCCAGCGCGTACGACGGAAGCGATGCGCAGGACGGCTTCCCGTCCTTCATGGGAGCGACGTACTCACGGTCGGAGGTGCTGCGGTACGGCGAGAACCCGCACCAGAAGGCGGCGCTGTACACGAACGGGATGACCGACTCGCTCGCCACCGCGACGCAGCACCACGGCAAGGCGATGTCCTACAACAACTACGTCGACACCGACGCGGCCCTGCGTGCGGCGAACGACTTCTCGGGCACGACCGTCGCGATCATCAAGCACGCCAACCCGTGCGGCATCGCCACCGGCGCCGATGTCGCGGAGGCGCACCGCAAGGCGCACGCCTGCGACTCGGTGTCGGCGTTCGGCGGTGTCATCGCCGTGAACGCCGAGGTGTCGGTCGCGATGGCCGAGCAGGTCGCGGAGATCTTCACCGAGGTCATCGTCGCGCCGTCGTACGAAGCGGGCGCCGTCGAGATCCTGTCCCGCAAGCCGTCGATCCGGGTGCTCCAGACGACCGGTCACCCCGGTGGGCTCGACGTCCGGCACATCTGCGGCGGCGTGCTGCTGCAGGAGTTCGACGCCGTGACCGCACCGGGTGACGACCCTTCCGCGTGGACGCTCGCTGCCGGTCCCGCGGTGGCCGACCTGGCGGACCTGGAGTTCGCCTGGCGCGCGGTGCGCGCGGTCAAGTCCAACGCGATCCTGCTCGCCTCCGGCGGCGCGACGGTCGGCATCGGCATGGGCCAGGTCAACCGCGTCGACTCGTGCCGCCTGGCCGTGTCGCGCGCCGGTGACCGGGCACGCGGTGCCGTGGCGGCCTCGGACGCGTTCTTCCCGTTCCCCGACGGCCCGCAGGTGCTCCTCGACGCCGGTGTCTCCGCCATCGTCCAGCCCGGTGGGTCGGTGCGCGACGAGGAGACCATCGCCGCCTGCGAGGAAGCGGGCGTCTCGCTCTACCTCACCGGCACGCGGCACTTCTTCCACTAGCCGCTCAGGTCTGGGAGCGGACCGCCAGGATCACCAGGGCGGCGCCGACCAGCAGCACCGTCGACGCCGCACCCAGCAGGTTGCGGCGTCGGCGCGCGCTGTCGTCGTTGTACCAGTTGGCGTCGGCCAGCACGTCGCCGCTCGCGTCGAGGCCCTGCAGCCGCAGGGCCCGGTCGCGCATCGTCCCGCGCAGGAACAACCCCCCGGCGGCGAGCACGAACACCAGGGCGTAGAGCCGCGACAGGTCGGCACCGACGGCGAGGAACACCGCTGTCCCGGCGACGAGCACACCGGCGACGACCGGGAGTCCCTGGCGCAGCGCCCAGCCGCGACGGGTCAGGTCCTCGTGCACCCACTCGGCGTACGCCGGACCCACCCGCCAGCCGAGCAGGCGGTAGGCGAGCAGCAGGCCGGTGGGGGGTCTCACCCGCCCGAGACTAGGCTGCCGCGCATGTCTGCCCGCCTGCTGCCCGGAGCCCCTGTCGCGGAGGCGGTCTTCGCCGACCTGCTCCCGCGGATCGCCCGCCTGAAGGCCGCCGGGCGCACACCCGGCCTCGGCACGGTCCTGGTCGGAGACGACTCAGCGAGTGCCGGCTACGTCGGCATGAAGATGGCGAAGGCGACCGAGCTCGGGTTCGCCAGCCCGCACGAGCGGCTGCCGGGCTCGGCAACCACCGCGGACGTCGTGGCGGCCATCCGCCGGCTCAACGAGGACGACAGCTGCGACGCCATGCTGGTCCAGCACCCAACCCCGCCGCAGGTCGACTTCGAGGCAGCGCTGCTGGAGATGGACCCGGACAAGGACGTCGACGGACTGCACCCGGTCAACATGGGCCGGCTCGCCCTGTCGATGCCGGGACCGGTCCCGTGCACGCCGGCCGGGATCGAGGCCCTGCTCGCGCACTACGAGATCCCGGTGGCGGGTCGCGAGGTGTGCATCCTCGGGCGGGGGACGACCCTCGGTCGGCCGCTCGCGCTCCTGCTGAGTCAGAAGCGGGCGACGGCGAACGCGGCCGTGACCGTCGTGCACACCGGCGTGCCGAACTGGGCCGACTACACCCGCCGCGCCGAGGTCGTCATCGCCGCGGTCGGGGTGCCGTACATCCTGCAGCCCGAGCACCTCACCCCCGGGGCGACGGTGATCGGCGGTGGCGTGCGCTACGAGGGCAAGAAGCTGCTGCCGGACGTCGACGAGGCGTGCAACGAGGTCGCCGGAGCGATCACCCCCCGGGTGGGAGGCGTCGGTCCGACGACCGTGGCGATGCTGTTCAAGAACTGCGTCGAGGCCGCCGAACGCCGCGCGGGTCTGAGCTAGCCGGCCCGCGGGACGTCGGCGGCGACGGCCTCGGGGAGCGGCCGCACGATGCCGGCGCTGATCACCTCGTTCGCCAGTCGCGCCCGCCGGTTCACGCCCTCGGCGATGCGGAACTTCTGGTAGAGCCGGAGCAGGTGCTGCTTGACCGCGGCCTCCGTCACGACGAGCTCGTCCGCGATGTCGTGGGCACTGGCCGGGGCGACGAACGCGTCCTCCTGCAGGGCTGGCCGGCACAGCGCGGTGAGGACCTCGAGCTCGCGACGGGTGAGGTCGGGGGCGGAGATGCGTCGCAGCTCGACGGTGTCGTCGGCCGCGGGGACGCCCAGGCCACCGACCCGGGTGCGGGCCGTGCCGAACGAGAGCACGTCACCCTCGAGCAGCACCCGCTTGCCGACGGGCCGACCGTTCACGCGGGTGCCGTTCACCGACAAGCCGAGGTCCGAGACGTAGAGGTACGGACCGCGCTTGACCACCTCGGCGTGCAGCGTCGAGACACTGGCGTCGCGCAGGCGGATGTCCACGCCTTCGCCGCGCCCGACCGTCGTCACGTCGCGCGTGATCGGGAACGTCTCGCCGGTCTCCTCCAGGCGGAGGTGGGGCGTGTCCACAGGCGTGCCTCCTCGTTCGTTCAGGTTCGTTCTCAGGTCCGTTCTCAGGTCTCTCAGTGGCTCGTGCTGTCGCGCAACTGTCATGTTTCACCTACCCCTGAGGTCAGGTCCCACACCCCCGATAGGCTCCCCACCATGACCTCGGAGCGGGCAGCGGGCGCGCGCGAGGACCTGCGTCCTGAGCTCGACCCCACCCACCTCGCGGTCGCCCGGTGGCCGGCCGGCTGGCGCCCCAGCGCCTTCCCGGAGGGCTTCTTCGGCCTCGTCGAGGACGGCTCCGAGGTGACCCTGGTGGTCTCCGAAGCAGCCCTTCCGTCGTACGACGAGCCGGTGGAGGTCGAGGTGGGCTGGCGTCGCATCACGTTCGCCGGACCGCTGCCGTGGGAGCAGGTGGGCTTCCTCGCGGACGTCGCCACGCGGCTGGCGGACGCGCAGATCCCGTTCACCTCGATGGCGGCCTTCACGACCGACCACGTGCTGGTGCGGGCTGCTCAGGCCGACCTCGCCGTGGCGGTGCTCCGTGGTGAGCAGCCCCCCGCGCCCCGACCGGGGACGACCAACCCGTGACCCCCGAGCCCGCCGAGGGAAGCCACGCGCTGCCGCTGCTGGCCGTGAGCGCCGTCGTCGCTGCCGGCATCGCGTGGGCCGCGCTCCTCGGGCACTGGCGAGTGGGCAGCGCGATCGTCGGCGTCGCGCTGTGCCTGGGCGCCGCGCTGCGCCTGACCCTCCCGCAGCGGCAGGCCGGACTGCTCGTCGTCCGGTCGCGGACCGTCGACGCCGCGGTGCTGCTGGCCCTCGGTCTGACGGTCGTCGCGCTGGCGAACACCATCCCGGTCACGCGTTGACCTGACGCCCCTCGGGCACCTCCTAGGCTGTTGCTGAGTCCACGTGGAGGTCTGCGTGGAAGTCCCCGTGGAAGTCCACGTGGAAGTCCTCGAGGAAGCGGAGCCGCAATGGCCAGCAAGGCACCTGTCAACGTCACCGTCACCGGCGCAGCGGGCCAGATCGGCTACGCCCTGCTGTTCCGGATCGCCAGCGGGCACCTGCTCGGCCCGGACACCCCCGTCCGCCTGCGCCTGCTGGAGATCACCCCCGCGCTCAAGGGCGCCGAGGGCACGGCGATGGAGCTCGACGACTGCGCCTTCCCGCTGCTGACCGGGATCGACATCACCGACGACCTCAAGACCGCCTTCGACGGGGCCAACGTCGGCCTGCTCGTCGGCGCGCGTCCCCGCGGCCCGGGCATGGAGCGCGGCGACCTGCTCAGCGCGAACGGCAGCATCTTCGGCCCGCAGGGCAAGGCCATCAACGAGCACGCGGCGAGCGACATCAAGGTCCTCGTCGTCGGCAACCCGGCCAACACCAACGCGCTGATCGCGCAGCAGAACGCCCCCGACGTCCCTGCCTCCCGCTTCACCGCGATGACCCGGCTGGACCACAACCGCGCCCTGTCGCAGCTGTCGTCCAAGCTGAGCGTCCCGGTGGGCGACATCACGCAGATGACCATCTGGGGCAACCACTCCGCCACGCAGTACCCCGACCTCTACACCGCGCAGGTGGGTGGCGTCTCCGCCGCCACCCTGGTCGAGGAGGAGTGGCTCAAGGACACGTTCATCCCGACCGTCGCCAAGCGCGGCGCGGCGATCATCGAGGCCCGCGGCGCCTCGTCGGCGGCGTCGGCGGCCAACGCGGCGATCGACCACGTCTACGACTGGGTCAACGGCACCGACTGGACCTCCTCCTCGGTCGCGTCCGACGGCTCCTACGGCGTGCCGGAGGGCCTCATCAGCTCCTTCCCCTGCCGCGCCGTGAACGGCGAGTGGGAGATCATCCAGGGCGTCGAGATCAACGACTTCAGCCGCAGCAAGATCGACGCGTCGGTCGCCGAGCTGTCCGAGGAGCGCGACGCCGTCCGCGAGCTGGGTCTGCTCTGATGAAGATCATCTACACCTACACCGACGAGGCTCCGGCGCTCGCCACCCACTCCCTGCTCCCCATCATCGAGGCGTACGCCGGCAAGGCGGGTGTCGACGTCGAGACGCGCGACATCTCCCTCGCCGGGCGCATCCTCGCGGCGTTCGGCCTGGTCCCGGACTCCCTGGCCGAGCTGGGTGAGCTGGCGAAGACGCCCGAGGCGAACATCATCAAGCTCCCCAACGTGAGCGCGTCGATCCCGCAGCTCAAGGCCGCGGTCGCCGAGCTGCAGGCCGCGGGCTTCGCCGTCCCCGACTACCCGGAGGACGGCGGAGACCCGGAGGTTCTCGCGGCGTTCGACGCCGTCAAGGGCAGCGCGGTCAACCCGGTGCTGCGCGAGGGCAACTCCGACCGCCGCGCGCCGCTGTCGGTCAAGGGCTACGCCAAGAAGCACCCGCACTCCATGGGCGCGTGGTCGTCCGACTCGAAGTCCCGCGTCGTCACCATGGCCGACGGGGACTTCCGGCACTCCGAGACCTCGACCACGATGGCCGCCGCGGACACCCTGCGGATCGAGCTCGTCACGGCCGAGGGCACCACGGTGCTCAAGGAGAAGCTCCCCGTGCAGGCGGGTGAGATCGTCGACGCCGCCGTCATGCGGAAGGCAGCGCTGCAGGCGTTCCTCGCCGAGCAGGTCGCAGCGGCCAAGGCCGACGGGGTGCTGTTCAGCGTGCACCTCAAGGCCACGATGATGAAGGTCTCCGACCCGATCATCTTCGGTCACGTGGTGAAGGTGTTCTTCGCGGACGTCTTCTCGACGTACGGCGAGGACCTGGCGTCCGTGGGTGCCAACCCCAACGACGGGCTCGCTGCCGTGCTGTCGGCACTCGACAAGCTCCCGGCGGACAAGCGCTCCGCGATCGAGAGCGCACTGACCTCGACCTACGAGACCGGCCCCGCGCTCGCCCAGGTCGACTCGAGCAAGGGCATCACGAACCTGCACGTGCCGAGCGACGTCATCATCGACGCCTCGATGCCCGCCGCCATCCGGTCGAGCGGGCAGATGTGGAACGCGCAGGACCAGCTGCAGGACACGCTGTACGTGATCCCGGACAGCTCCTATGCGCCGCTCTACGCGGAGACGATCGACTTCTGCCGCCTGCACGGCGCGTTCGACCCCACCACCATGGGGACCACACCGAACGTCGGCCTCATGGCGCAGAAGGCGGAGGAGTACGGCAGCCACGACAAGACCTTCGAGATCGGTGCGGCCGGGACGGTGCAGGTGGTCAACGCCGCCGGGGACGTCGTGCTGAGCCAGGCCGTCGAGGCCGGTGACATCTTCCGCGCGTGCCAGACCAAGGACGCGCCCATCACCGACTGGGTGCAGCTCGCGGTCTCCCGCGCGCGCGCGACCGGCGTCCCTGCGGTGTTCTGGCTCGACGAGACCCGCGCGCACGACGCCGAGGTGCTGAAGAAGGTGCGTGCGGTCCTGTCGACGCTCGACACCGACGGCCTGACCCTGGAGTTCCTCGACGTCGCTGCGGCGACCCGCTACACCCTCGAGCGCGCCGCCAAGGGCGAGGACACCATCAGCGTCACGGGCAACGTGCTGCGCGACTACCTCACCGACCTGTTCCCGATCCTCGAGCTCGGGACCAGCGCCAAGATGCTGTCCATCGTGCCGCTCATGGCCGGGGGCGGGTTGTTCGAGACCGGTGCCGGCGGGTCCGCCCCCAAGCACGTGCAGCAGCTGGTGAAGGAGGACTACCTGCGCTGGGACAGCCTCGGGGAGTTCCTCGCGCTCGCGGTCTCCTTCGAGTTCCTCGGGGAGAAGACCGGCAACGCGCGGGCCGCGCTGCTCGGTCGGACGCTCGACCAGGCCACCGGGCGGGTGCTCGAGGAGAACAAGAGCCCCGCCCGCAAGGTCGGTCAGATCGACAACCGGGGCAGCCACTTCTACCTCGCGCTCTACTGGGCGCAGGCCCTGGCGTCGCAGACCGACGACACCGAGGCGGCGGCGCTGTTCGCCGGTCTGGCGCAGACGCTGGCCGACCAGGAGGCCACCATCACGGCCGAGCTGCTCGCCGTCCAGGGCAAACCGGCGGACATCGGCGGCTACTACTACGTGGACAAGGCCAAGACCGACGCGGTCATGCGCCCGAGCGAGACGTTCAACGCCGCCCTCGCCTCGTTCTGACCCGCCCGTCCCGACCTCCCTCCTCCCGTGCGCGGTCGGTGGCCCTCACTCGTCGTGGCGTGAGCGTGCGCGCCGTCGTGGGCGCGCCGCGACCCGTGCACCACAGGAGGGAGGTCGAGGGCGGGTGTCCGATTAGGCTGGTGCACGTGGATCACCCCCCCAGTAGGTCGGCGCGTCCCCTCGACGGAGGCGCGCCGTGAACGACGTGCTCCTGAGCATCGGCCTGATCATGGCCCTCATCCTCATGGGCGGCGTGTTCGTCGCCAGTGAGATCGCGCTGGTCTCCCTGCGCGACAGCCAGATCAAGGGCATCTCGGACCAGGGCAAGCGTGGTCGCCGGGTCGCGTCCCTGACCGACAACCCCAACCGGTTCCTCGCCGCCGTGCAGATCGGCGTGACGGCTGCAGGGTTCCTGTCCGCGGCGTTCGGCGAGGCCCGCCTGTCCAGCCACCTCGCGCCCAAGCTCGAAGAGGCAGGCCTGTCGCAGGGCGTCTCCGAGCTCGTCTCCCTCATCACCATCACCCTGTGCATCTCCTACGTCGCCATCACCGTCGGTGAGCTCGCGCCCAAGCGGCTGGCCCTGCAGCGACCCCAGGGCACGGCCCTGCTGCTCGCCCCGGTGGTCGACCGGTTCGCGCGCATCAGCCGGCCGGTGATCTGGTTCCTGTCCAAGACGACCGACGTGCTCGTCCGACTCGTCGGTGGCGACCCGAGCGCCGCCCGCGACTCCATCTCCGAGGAGGAGCTGCGCGGTCTCGTCGCCGCCCACGAGTCGCTCACCAAGGACGAGCGCAAGCTCATCGACGAGGTCTTCGCCGCGGGGGAGCGGCAGCTGCGCGAGGTGATGATCCCCCGTACCGAGGTGGAGTTCCTCGACGGGTCGATCACCGTCGCCCGCGCCGCGAAGCTCACCGCGCAGTTCCCGCACTCCCGCTACCCGGTGTCCCGCTCGAGCCAGGACGACATCCTCGGCTTCGTGCACGTGCGCGACCTGATGATGCCGGTGGCGAAGGCCCGCACCACCAAGGTCGGTGACGTGGTCCGCGAGGTGAAGCTGATGCCCGGCACCAAGAGGGTCCTTCCGTCGCTGAGCGAGATGCGCCGAGAGGGCCACCACCTGGCGATGGTCGTCGACGAGTACGGCGGTACTGCCGGCATCGTCACCCTCGAGGACCTCATCGAGGAGGTCATCGGCGACATCCGCGACGAGTACGACGCCCCCGGCGACGAGGCGCTGCGCTTTCGCGGCGGCGAGATCGAGGCGGATGGGCTGCTCAACCTCGACGAGGTGCACGAGCAGACCGGCGTACGCCTGCCCGAGGGCCCGTACGAGACGCTCGCCGGCTTCGTCATGGCGTCGCTGGGGCACCTGCCGCGCAGCGGGGAGGCCATCGAGGCCGACGGTCACCGGCTCGAGGTGACCGAGCTCGACGGTCGCCGGGTCAGCCGGGTCCGTGTCACGCCGATCGTCCACGAGTCCGAGTCCGAGAACGACCCCGTCACCACGTCCTGACAGGAGCCCGCATGGCCGGCACGATCAAGGTCCGCTACGACATCCCCGCCGACGTGGAGACCGCCTACGCCGCCATCTCCGGAGAGGGCTGGGCGCCCGCGAAGGCGGCACAGCTCAACGACGGCAGTGCTCTGGTCTCGCGCACCGAGGGTGACGGCGGGGCGGTCACCCAGGTGATCGACCGGAACATGCCGGACGGCATCCCTGGCTTCCTCACCAAGTTCCTCCCGGCCGGCGGCCGGGTGAAGCAGACCGACACCTGGGGACCGGCTGTCGACGGTGTCCGCTCCGGCACGTGGACGACCGACACAGCCGGGTCGCCGGCCAAGGTCGACGGCACGATGCGGCTGGAGCCCACCGCTACGGGGTGCGCCTACGTCGTGCAGGGCACCGCGAAGGTGTCCATCCCGCTGGTCGGTGGCAAGGCCGAAGGCGTCGTCGTCGGACTCACCGAGAAGATCACCGCCCAGGAGGCGGAGGTCCTGCGCGGCCTGGTCGGCTGACGTGGGCAAGCGGTTCTCCCACGCGACCGACAGTGAGTTCACCGTCGAGCAGGTCTTCGAGGTCCTGTCCGGAGCCGACTGGGCCGACCAGCTGGCTGCCGCGCTGAACGACGACTCGACGGTCGTACGCCGGGAGGTCCTGCCGGACGGGGGCGTGACGCTCGTGCTGTCGCGTCGCCTGCCCGCCGGCATCCCGTCGTTCCTGCAGAAGTTCCTCCCCGCGGACCCGCGGGTGGTGACCACCGATGCGTGGCACGCCGCGCAGGACGGCGTACGGCGCTGCGACTGGACCGCCGAGATCACCGGTACGCCGGCGCGCATCCGCGGGACCCAGGTGCTCAGCCCCCTCGCCTCGGGCAACCGGCACGAGATCGCCGGCGAGGTGAAGGTGTCGGTCCCGTTGATCGGCGGCAAGGCCGAGTCCTTCATCGCCGAGCACGTGGAGAGCCTCGTGGTCGCCGAGGTCGACGTCGTCGCGCAGGTCCTGCGCGCCTGACCGCCCCCCCACCTCCCCCCTTCTCTCGTTTCCCAGCAACCCGCGTGCTGGGGAAACGAGACAACCGGCAGCGGTCAGGAGGTACGGCGGAGCCTGCTGATCACCTCGGAGCCGAGTGCGCGGACCAGCGGGGCGGTGATGAGCCCGCGGCCGAGGCCGACCTCCACCAGAGCGTCCATCGCGTCCACCGAGCGCGCAGCGGCCCGCACCCCGGCGTCCAGCACCCGCGGGGACGCCGTCAGCCGCGACAGCGCGGTGGTGTGCCGCAGGTGCCGACCGAGCTCGCGGTGCAGGACGTCGCGATAGGCAGCACCCGCCCGCGTCCCGGCGACGGACGCCACGCCCGCGAGACGACCGCTGAGCAGCGCGTAGAAGATCCCCTCGCCGGTCAGCGGGTTCACCAGCGACGCCGCATCTCCGACGAGCAGCACCCGACCGTCCGGGAGCCGCGGCCGACCTGTCGACAGGGGGAGGTGGTGCGAACGCAGTCGGTCCGCTCCCGCTGCGGAGGGCAGGAGCTGCACCAGCCGCTCCTCGAGCACCCGCCGAGGGTGAGTGGACGCCCGCAAGGACGGCAGCAGCATGCCGAAGCCGACGTTCGAGGTGCCGTCCCCGGCGTCGAACCGCCACGCGTACGCCGGCCAGTCCCGACCGTCCATGACGATCACCTGCTCCGGGAGACCACCGGGCGACGCGCAGTAGCCGCGCACGGCGACCGCCACGGTCGTGGGGTCCTGGCGTTCGACCCCCACGGCGCGACGGACCACGCCGTTGGCACCGTCTGCCCCGATGACCACCCGCGCCGCGAACGCGTCGTCGATCACCACGTGGTCGTCGCGGAACGACAGCGCGCGGACGGTGTGCCGGACGAGCTCGGCCCCGCGGGCGACCGCAGCCTCCACCAGACGTGCGTCCAGCACCGTCCTCGGCACGACGACGGTGGGCCGCTGCAGAGCAGCCACGGCATCGACCCCCCGGGGTGACACCAGGCGCATGCGCCCCACCGGCACGCGGTCGTCGAGCACCGAGGACACGCCGAGCCGGGCCAGCTCGTCCAGGGCGTGCGGCGCCACCCCGTCCCCGCAGGACTTGTCGCGGGGGAAGTCGGCGCGGTCGACCAGCAGCACCCGAGCGCCTGGGCGCGACCGCAGCGCGGACAGGGCAGCCGCGGCACCGGCGGGCCCCGCCCCGACCACCGCGACGTCGTACACACCGACAAACCTAGGATGACCGCATGTCCAGGCGTCGCGTGCTCTCAGGGATCCAGCCGACCGGCGAGGGCAAGCACCTCGGCAACTACCTCGGCGCGGTCCGGCACTGGGCGGGGATGCAGGACGAGAACGAGTGCTTCTTCTTCCTCGCCGACCTGCACTCGCTCACCCGCACCCCGGAACCGCAGGAGCTGCGTGAGCGCACCCGCAAGCTCGTCGCCGAGCTGCTCGCCATGGGCGTCGACCCGTCCCGGAGCGCGCTGTTCGCGCAGAGCCACGTGCGCGAGCACACCGAGCTCGCCTGGGTCCTGTCGTGCCTCACCGGTTTCGGGGAGGCCAGCCGGATGACGCAGTTCAAGGAGAAGGGCGGCGGCAACGTCGGGCTGTTCAACTACCCGATCCTGCAGGCCGCCGACATCCTGCTCTACCAGGCGAACGCCGTTCCCGTCGGCGAGGACCAGCGCCAGCACCTCGAGCTCACCCGCGACCTCGCCCAGCGCTTCAACACCCGCTACGGCGACACCTTCACCATCCCGGACCCCTACGTCCAGAAGAGCGCCGAGCGCATCAAGGACCTGCAGGACCCCACCGCCAAGATGAGCACCAGCAAGGGCGGCCCCGGCACGCTGTGGGTGATCGAGGACGACAAGGCCACCACCAAGAAGGTCAAGAGCGCGGTCACCGACACCGGCCGTGAGGTGGTCTACGACGTCGAGAACAAGCCCGGCATCTCCAACCTGCTCACGATCCTCGCCGTCGCCACCGGTCAGCCGGTCGAGGAGCTCGAGACGTCCTACAGCGGCAAGGGGTACGGCGACTTCAAGGCCGACGTCGCCGCAGCGGTCCTCGAGATGTTCGCGCCGGTGCGCACCCGCTTCGCCGCGCTGATGGCCGATCCGGCGTACCTCGACGAGGTGCTGCGGGACGGGGCCTCCCGGGCCAGGGAGGTCGCTGCCGCCACCATGGACCAGGTCCGGGACCGGATCGGCCTGCTGGCGCCGGGCTGATGAGCCGGCGCGACATCGGCGTGGCCATCGGGCTGCCCGAGCCGTACACCTCAGAGCTCCAGGGCTGGCGCGAGCGCCTCGGCGATGCGTTCGCGCGGGCGATCCCGCCGCACGTCACCCTGCTCCCGCCGACGGCCCTGCACACCGACGACCTGGTCGAGGTGGAGGAGCACCTGCAGGACGTCGCGGAGCGCCACGAGCCGTTTGTCATGCACCTGCGCGGATCGGGGACCTTCCGGCCCATCTCGCCGGTCGTGTTCGTCCCCCTCGCGCAGGGGATCGGCGAGTGCGAACGGCTCGAGCAGGACGTGCGCTCTGGCCCCCTCATGCGCGAGGTCAGCTTCCCGTACCACCCCCACGTCACGGTCGCCCACGAGCGACCCGAGGAGGTCCTCGACCTCGCCTTCGCCGAGCTGGCCGGCTACGACGCGCGCTTCCGGGTGTGGGGCTTCACGATGTTCGAGCGAGGACGGGACGGCGTGTGGCGGCCGCAGCGGGACTTCCCGTTCCACGCAGCGCTGCCCGGTCCCGTGCTTCCTGACCTCGAGGTGGGGTAGGCAGGAGCCCATGACGTCCCCGGCCGCCCTGTTCGCCGCTGCGCGCGCCCGCCGACCGCTGCTGGACCACGTCGTCCGCGCCCTCGGCCGCTACCAGGCAGACGCCGGCGACCGCCTGGCGTCCTCCGTGACGTTCTACTGGTTCCTGTCGCTGTTCCCGATCCTGCTCATCGCGGTCTTCGTCGTCAGCCGAGCCCTGGGCGACGACGCCGGCACCCAGGTGACCAGTGGTCTGCGTCCCTATCTCGGCGTGGACACGGCGAAGGCCGTCGGGGACGTCGTGCAGAGCAACGCCGGCAAGGCAGGTCTGGTCGGGCTCGCCGGCACCTTGCTGTCCGGCCTGGGGTGGATCAACGCGCTGCGCACCGCCATCCGCACCATCTGGCACCAGAACGTCAACGTCGGCAACATCGTCGTGACGAAGGTCCGCGACATCGTCGCCCTGGTCGGCCTGTTCGCCGTCGTCGCCGCGTCGGTGGTGGTCAGCGGCGCCGCGACCGCCACCACCGCGTCGGTGCTCAGCCTGCTGGGGCTCTCCGAGACCACGGGGGCGAAGGCGCTCACCATCGGGCTCAGCTACGTCCTGGGCTTCCTCGTGGACATGGGCATCTTCCTCTACCTGTTCCTCCGCTTCTCCAAGGCGCGCAGCCCGCTGCGTCAGGTAGTCCGCGGAGCGGTCTTCGGCGCCGTCGGGTTCGAGCTCCTCAAGCTCGGCGGGGCCTTCTACATCGGCCGCACCACCACCAAGGGAGAGGCGACCTACGGCACGTTCGCCGTGGTGGTCGGGCTGCTGCTGTTCCTCAACCTCGTGTCCCGCCTGATCCTCGTCACGGCGGCCTTCGTCGTGACGGCGCCGTACGACAGCGACGTGGCGCCCTCGGGGACGGCGGACCCGGAGTCGGCCCGGAAGGCGGGGATCCCCCAGGAGTACGTCGGGACCGACCTCACGATGCAGCAGGGCGGTGCGCCCACTCCGCTGCGGGAGGCACTGCAGCGCAGCGAGGGCGGTCCGGATCGCTCCTGGTCCCGTCGCGAACCCCCACCGCCGCCGGACCCCGCCGCGGCTCCGGACCTGCCGGCCCACGACACACCACTCAAGGGCGCGCGTCAGGTGGTCCTCGCCGCCCGGGTGCTCCGCGGCTTCGGCGGGGTTGCGCTCCTCGCCGCGTTGGCCCGTGCGGTGCGGTCGGTGACCCGCCGCTCCCGGTGACGGGTCAGATCGGCGGCAGGCTCATCTTGCGGGGGCGGCGCCGGGTCCGTCGTACGCCCAGGCCGAGGACGGCCAGTCCGGCGACCACCAGTCCCGCAGGGACGAGCGGGAGCTGGCCGCCCTGGGCCTCGCGCACCGCTGCGGCCGGTCGCGCTGGTCGGGTCGTTGTCGTCGGCGGCGGACTGGCTGCAGGGTCCGGGACCGGGTCGACGAGCTGACCGACGGGCTCCGCTCGACGGGCGGTGGCGTCGAAGCCCCAGTCCAGCAGCGCGGCAGCCTCCGGCCAGTACCTCGGGTTGGTCTTCATCAGCGTGACGACCAGCGTGTGACCGCCGCGGGTCGCCGCTCCGACGAACGACGCCCGCGCGGCGTTCGTGTAGCCGTTCTTGATGCCGATCGCACCGTCGTAGTTGTAGAGCAGCTTGTCGTGCGTGCTGATCGCGATGGTGCCCTTCGGCCCGCGGATCTTCGCGTGCTTGATCTTCACGTAGTCGCGGAACGCCGGGAGCTGCATCCCCGCGCGCGCCACCAGCGCCAGGTCGTACGGCGAGCTGAGCTGACCCGGGGCGTCCAGGCCGTTGGGGGTCGCTGCGTGGGTGTCCATCGCCTGGATGCGCGCGGCCTCCGCGTTCATCTGCGCGACGGTCGTCGCCAGACCGCCGTTCGCCGTCGCCAGGGCGTTGGCCGCATCGTTGCCGGAGACGACCAGCATCGCGGTGAACAGCTGCGAGATCGGGTAGCGCACGGTGTTGACCAGGCCCACCCGTGAGCCCTCGACGTTGACGTCGTCCCAGGTCGGCTGCACCTGCACGTGGGGGTCCAGTCGGGGGATCAGCGTCAGGGCGGTGAGCGTCTTGAGCGTGCTCGCGGGTGCGAACCGTCCGTGGGGGTCCTTGGCCGCGAGGACCTCCCCGCTGTCGAGGTCCGCGACCAGCCAGCCCGCGGCCGTCGTCGCGGGAAGGGGACGCGCGCCGGCGGCGGCCACGACTCCCCGGGTGGCGAGTGACGAGCCGCCGATGGCAGCGGCCGACTCGGCGGCGACCGGGGTCGTCGTACTGACCAGCAGGGTGATCAGGAGAGGGGGCAGGAGCAGGCCGGGTCGGGCCCGAAGGCCGGCAGGGGTCCGCATGATGGCGACCACGGTACCTGCCTGAGACCTGCCTGAGACCTGCCGGAGCCCCACCGGCGCGTCACACCTTGCGGAAGATGAGCGCCCGCTTGACCTCTTGGATGGCCTTCGTCACCTGGATGCCCCGGGGGCAGGCATCGGTGCAGTTGAAGGTCGTGCGGCAGCGCCACACGCCCTCCTTCTCGTTGAGGATCTCCAGGCGCTCGTCGGCGCCCTCGTCACGGCTGTCGAAGATGAACCGGTGCGCCATGACGATCGCCTGCGGACCGAAGTACGCCTCGTCGTTCCAGAACACCGGGCACGAGGTCGTGCACGCGGCGCACATGATGCACTTGGTGGTGTCGTCGAACCGCTCCCGGTCCTCGGCGCTCTGCAGGCGCTCACGGGTCGGCTCGTTGCCGTTCGTGATCAGGAACGGCTTGATGGCCTTGAAGGCGTCGAAGAACGGCTCCATGTCGACGACGAGATCCTTCATCACCGGGAGGCCCTTGATCGGCTCCACGGTGATGGTCCCGTCGCCGGCCCCGATGAGGTCCTTGACGAGGACCTTGCACGCCAGGCGGTTCACGCCGTTGATGCGCATCGCGTCGGACCCGCAGACGCCGTGCGCGCAGGAGCGGCGGAAGGTCACGGACCCGTCGAGGTACCACTTGACGTGGTGCAGCGCGTCGAGCAGGCGGTCACCCTTCTCGACAGGGACGTCGAACTCCTGCCAGTTCGCGTCGGGGCTCACCTCGGGGTCGAAGCGGCGGATCTTCAGCGTGACGGTGCGCAGGTGCTCGGCCACGTCCGGCACCTCGGTGGGAGCGGCGTCCTGGGTGAGGGTCATCAGTACTTCCGCTCCATCGGCTGGTAGCGCGTCTGCACGACCGGCTTGTAGTCCAGGCGCACACCGGCGTCGGGGCCTGTGCCGTCCTGGTAGGCCATCGTGTGGCGCATGAAGTTGACGTCGTCTCGGTGCGGGTGGTCCTCGCGGAAGTGCCCGCCGCGCGACTCGTTGCGGGCCAGCGCCGACACGACGAGCACCTGCGCCAGGTCGAGCAGGAACCCGAGCTCGACGGCCTCGAGCAGCTCGGTGTTGTAGCGCTTGCCCCGGTCGCTCACGCCGACGCTGACGTAGCGCTGCTTCAGGGCGGCGATGTCGACCTCTGCCTGCTTGAGCGTCGCCTCCGTGCGGTAGACGGAGGCGTTCGTGTCCATCGTCTCCTGCAAGGCAGACCGGATCGCGGCGACGTTCTCGGTCCCGCCGCCGTCGCGCATGCGCTGCAGCAGCGCCTCGACGTCGGCGGCCGGGTTGGGGGGCAGCTCGACGTGCTCGGCACTGTCGGCGTAGGCGGCGGCGGACAGGCCACCCCGGCGGCCGAAGACGTTGATGTCGAGCAGGGAGTTGGTCCCCAGCCGGTTCGCGCCGTGCACGGACACGCACGCGACCTCACCCGCGGCGAACAGCCCGGGGATGACGTCGGTGTTGTTGCGCAGCACCTGACCGTCGATGTTGGTGGGGATGCCACCCATCGCGTAGTGCGCGGTGGGCTGGATCGGGATCGGGTCCGTGTAGGGCTCGATGCCGAGGTAGGTGCGGGCGAACTCCGTGATGTCGGGCAGCTTCGCGTCGAGCTGCTCCGGCGGCAGGTGCGTCAGGTCGAGGAACACGTGGTCACCGGCCGGACCGCAGCCGCGGCCCGCGCGGATCTCGGTGTAGATGGCCCTGGCGACCATGTCGCGGGGCGCGAGGTCCTTGATGGTCGGGGCGTAGCGCTCCATGAAGCGCTCGCCGTCCTTGTTGCGCAGGATGCCGCCCTCACCGCGCGCGCCCTCGGTGAGCAGGATCCCCATCTTCCAGATGCCGGTCGGGTGGAACTGGTAGAACTCCATGTCCTCCAGCGGGATCCCGCGCCGGAACACGATGCCCATGCCGTCGCCGGTGAGCGTGTGCGCGTTGGACGTGACCTTGAAGACCTTGCCGAACCCGCCGGTGGCGAACAGCACCGCCTTGGCCCGGAAGACGTGGATCTCGCCGGTCGACAGCTCGTAGGCGACGACGCCCGCGGTGACGCCCTCGTTGATCAGCAGGTCGAGCACGTAGAACTCGTTGTAGAACTCGATGCCCTCCTTGACGCACTGCTGGAACAGCGTCTGGAGGATCATGTGGCCGGTGCGGTCCGCCGCGAAGCACGAGCGGCGTACGGCGGCCTCGCCGTGGTTGCGGGTGTGACCGCCGAAGCGGCGCTGGTCGATGCGCCCTTCCGGCGTGCGGTTGAACGGCAGGCCCATCTTCTCGAGGTCGAGGACCGCGTCGATGGCCTCCTTGCACATCACCTCGGCGGCGTCCTGGTCGACGAGGTAGTCGCCGCCCTTGATGGTGTCGAAGGTGTGCCACTCCCAGTTGTCCTCCTCGACGTTGGCGAGCGCGGCGCACATGCCGCCCTGCGCCGCCCCCGTGTGGGAGCGCGTCGGGTAGAGCTTGGTGAGGACCGCCGTGCGGGAGCGCTTGCCGGCTTCCAGCGCCGCGCGCATCCCGGCGCCGCCGGCGCCCACGATGACCGTGTCATAGGTGTGGAACTGCACCATGCGCGTGACCTACCTGATGTTGGGGTCGAAGGTGAAGATGACCAGCGTCCCCAGGACCAGGACCAGGAAGGCCGAGGTGTAGAGCAGCATCTTCAGCCAGAACCGCGTGGTGTCGCGGACGGCGTAGTCGTTGATGACGGTGCGCAGGCCGTTCGTGCCGTGCAGCTCGGCGAGCCACAGCTGCATGAGGTCCCAGGTGCGCCAGAACGGCGAGGCCCAGCGTCCCGCGACGAAGCCGAAGTTGATGCGCTGCACGCCGCCGTCGAGGATGTTCATGATCAGCAGGTGCCCGAGCACCAGCACGACGAGCAGCAGCCCGCTCATGCGCATGAAGATCCAGCTGTACATCTCGAAGTTCGAGCGGGAGCCCTTGCCGTGGCGGGTGCGGCGGGCGCGCGGCGCCTCGATGACGACGGGCTCGGCGGTGGGCTCGGCGGTGGGCTCGGCGGTGGGCTCGGCGGTGGTGGTCACGCTGTGCTCCCGAACATCTCGCGCACGGTGTGCTCGAGCATGAAGTAGGCACCCGGCACCATCACCACGAGGACTACGGCGACGACCGCGAAGGTCATCTGCTTCTGGTAGCGCGGGCCCTTCTCCCAGAAGTCGATCGCCATGATCCGCAGGCCGTTGAGCGCGTGGTAGAGCACAGCGCCCACGAGCCCGAGCTCCATGAGGTTGACGATCGGTGTCTTGTAGGTGTCGATGACGCGGTCGTAGTCGTCGGGCGACACCCGGACCAGAGCGGTGTCGAGCACGTGCGCGAACAGGAAGAAGAAGATGAGGACGCCGGTGACGCGATGGGCCACCCAGGACCACATGCCCTCGCGCCCTCGATAGAGCGTCCCCGCAGGGGCACGCCTGGTCGAGGAAGCCATGCGGTCATGCTAGTGACGCGGGTCGCCGGCAGCGACTCGGGCGGTGTGAGGGTGATCACCCCTGCGGCGGACCGGGTGCCGGTGCCCTGGGGTCGGCTCCGTAGTCTCGGGACAGCAGAGCCTCGAGAAGGAGCACCAGCATGACGCGCGAGTCGGAGTCCGGGTTCGGGATCGAGCCGCTCTACACCGCCGACGACCTGGCCCCTGGCCTGGACGAGCGGCTGGGGGCGCCCGGCGCGTTTCCGTTCACTCGCGGTGTCTACCCGAGCATGTACACCGGCCGGCCGTGGACCATGCGCCAGTACGCCGGCTTCGGTACGGCGAAGGAGAGCAACGAGCGCTACCGCCACCTCGTCGCGCAGGGCACGGGTGGTCTGAGCGTGGCCTTCGACCTCCCGACGCAGATGGGCTACGACAGCGACGACCCGGTCGCGAGCGGCGAGGTCGGCAAGGTCGGCGTCGCGATCGACAGCCTCGAGGACATGCGGGTGCTGTTCGACCAGATCCCCCTCGACCAGGTCTCGACCTCGATGACGATCAACGCCCCCGCTGCCGTCCTGCTGCTGATGTACCAGCTGGTGGCGGAGGAGAACGGCATCCCCGGCTCCGCGATCACGGGGACCATCCAGAACGACGTGCTCAAGGAGTACATCGCCCGAGGCACCTACATCTACCCGCCGAAGCAGTCGCTGCGGCTGATCACGAACATCTTCGAGTACTGCCGGGCCGAGATCCCGAAGTGGAACACCATCTCGATCTCCGGCTACCACATGGCGGAGGCAGGGGCGACGCCCACGCAGGAGATCGCCTTCACGCTCGCCGACGGCATCGAGTACGTCCGTGCCGCGGTCGAGAGCGGGCAGGACGTCGACGACTTCGCCCCCCGCCTGGCCTTCTTCTTCGTCTCGCGCACGACCCTGCTCGAGGAGGTGGCGAAGTTCCGCGCCGCCCGTCGCATCTGGGCGCAGGTCATGCGCGACGAGTTCGGTGCCAAGGACCCGAAGTCGCTCATGCTGCGCTTCCACACCCAGACCGCGGGCGTCCAGCTCACGGCCCAGCAGCCTGAGGTCAACCTGGTCCGGGTCGCGATCCAGGGGCTTGCTGCGGTGCTCGGTGGCACCCAGTCGCTGCACACCAACTCCTTCGACGAGGCGATCGCGCTGCCGACCGTGAAGGCCGCCACGCTCGCGCTCCGGACGCAGCAGGTCCTGGCCTACGAGACAGATGTCACGGCCACCGTCGACCCGTTCGCCGGCTCCTACGTCGTCGAGGCGATGACCGACGAAGTGGAGAAGGGCGCCCGCGAGCTGATGGCCAAGGTCGAGGAGCTGGGCGGTGCGGTCGCGGCGATCGAGGTCGGCTTCCAGAAGAGCGAGATCGAGAAGAGCGCCTACCAGGTGGCGCTGGGCATCGACAGCGGCGAGCGGATCGTCGTGGGGCTCAACAAGTTCCAGGCGCAGACGGAGGAGAAGTACGACCCGCTGCGGGTCGACCCGCAGATCGAGGTGGACCAGCGCCAACGGCTCAAGGACCTGCGCGCCCGCCGTGACCAAGCGGCCGTCGACACCGCCCTGCAGGCGGTCAAGAAGGCCGCGTCGGGGACGGACAACGTGCTCTACCCGCTCAAGGATGCGCTGCGGGCTCTTGCGACGGTCGGCGAGGTGAGCAATGCCCTGCGCGAGGTGTGGGGCGTCTACTCACCTCAGGAGTTCTTCTAGACTCGTGCCCGTCCATGGGGGGACCACCTGGTCCGAAGGGACGATTCACCGTGCTCCTGTACGCCGTCATCGCTGCTCTTGCCCTGGCTGCAGTCGCCGTCGCTGCCCCCCTGCTGCGCCGCAACGTCCGGCTCGACGAGGTCGACCGCTTCCACGTCGCGCGGTCGCTGACCACCACCTGGGCGGCCGAGCCGCAGCAGCAGCCCGTCCACGATGACGAACCCGCCTCCTAGGGTCCTCGGCTTTGCCCACCGGGGAGGGATGGCCGACGCCCCGGAGAACTCGCTCGAGGCCTTCACCAAGGCGCTGGCTGCCGGTGCGAACGGGCTGGAGTCCGACGTGTGGCTGGACGCCACCGGTGAGCCGGTGCTGCACCACGGTGCGCCGCACACGGTGCGCGACCACCCGCTGTCGCTGCGCGGGCTGTTCGCCGCCTGCGGCACCGACTTCGACCTGTCCCTGGACATGAAGGGCCCTGGCGCCGCGGAGGCCACCCTCGCGGTCTGCCGGGACGCGGACTTCGACCTCCGTCGGCTGTGGCTGTGCGGAGGCGCGGGTTCGTGCGTGCGTTGGCGCGCGCTCGACCCGGACGTCCGCCTGGTGTGCGACCTGCGGTGGCGCGAGGCCCTGCTCGGTCCCACCGCCGCCGTACGCCGCTTGGCAGACGCCGGTGTCGACGCGGTCAACCTGCGGCACGGTCGGTGGTCAGCCCGTCTGGTGCGGGTCGTGCACGATGCGGGACTGCGGGCCTTTGCCTGGGACGTCAACAACCTGCTCGGTCTGCACCTGGCGCTGCGCCGGCGGGTCGACGGCATCTACTCCGATCATGTCCGGCTGCTTGCCAGGGTGCCGTCGGGGTAGGGCGACCACGTGGAGATCCCGTTCGCGTCCTCGCCGACCTCCAGCCTCGGCATCGAGTGGGAGCTCATGCTCGTGGACCCCGAGACCCGTGCGCTGGCGCCCGGCGCGTCCGAGGTGCTGCGTGAGCTGTCGCCTGAGCTGGCGGAGGGTGAGGAGCACCCGTCCGTCAAGCACGAGCTCCTTGAGTCCACGCTCGAGGTCGTCACCGGGGTCTGCGCGACGGTGAAGGAGGCCACCGCGGACCTCCAGGGGAGCATCGACGCCCTGCGCCCCCTCCTGGACCAGCGGGGACTCGCGCTGATGTGCGCCGGGACCCACCCCGTCACGCACTGGAACACCCAGCAGGTCAGCCCGGACCCGCGCTACGCCCAGCTCATCGGGGACATGCAGTGGCTGGCCCGGAGGCTGCAGATCTTCGGCGTGCACGTCCATGTCGGCGTCCGGTCGCCGGACAAGGCGATGCCCATCGTCAACGCCCTCACCGCCTACCTGCCGCACCTGCTGGCCCTGTCCACCTCGTCGCCGTACTGGCAGGGGTTCGACACCGGCCTGGCCTCGGCGCGCTCGAAGGTCTTCGAGAGCCTGCCGACGGCGGGGCTGCCGTTCGCCCTGCCCGACTGGGCGGCGTTCGAGGACTACATGGGCACCCTGATCTCGACCGGCACCATCCGCTCCATCAAGGAGGTCTGGTGGGACATCCGGCCGCACCCGGACTTCGGGACGGTCGAGCTCCGCATCTGCGACGGCCTGCCGACGCTGTACGAGGTGGGCGCGGTGGCGGCGCTGTCCCAGTGCCTGGTGGACTCCCTCGACACCTACCTCGACCGTGGGTTCACCCTCCCCAGCCCACGCGAGTGGGTGGTCCGGGAGAACAAGTGGCGGGCCGTGAGGTACGGCCTCGAGGCCGTCATCATCCGCGAGGACGACAGTCAGGTCCCCGTGCGCGACGCCCTGCTGGAGCTGGCGGCCGAGCTGCGTCCGATCGCCGAACGACTGGGTTGTGTCGAGGAGCTCGACCGGGTGCCGCAGCTGGTCGAGCGGGGCTCCTCGAGCGAGAGGCAGCGGGCGGTGGCGCAGGCGCACGGCGGCGACCTGACGGCCGTGGTCGACAGCCTGCTGGCGGAGTTCGCTGCGGGGCGCCCGTCGTGAGGTCCTGGATCGGAGACTGGCTGGCCCACCACGAGGCCGACCTGATCGCCGTACGCCGGGAGCTTCACGCCCATCCGGAGCTGGGCTGGCAGGAGAGCCGTGCCACGGCCCTCGTCTCGGCGCGACTGACGGCTGCCGGGCTGTCGCCGACCGTGCTCGAGGGCGGCACCGGCCTGGTCTGCGACATCGGCAGCGGCGGTCCCGTCGTGGCGCTGCGCGCCGACCTCGACGCCCTGCCGCTGGAGGATCTCAAGGACGTGGACTACCGGTCGGTCTTCCCCGGCGTCTGCCACGCCTGCGGACACGACGTGCACACCGCCGTCGTCCTCGGTGCGGGCCTCGCCCTCGCTGGGCGCGCCCTGCCCGGCACGGTGCGGCTGGTGTTCCAGCCGGCGGAGGAGCTCATGCCCGGCGGTGCTCTCGCCGTGATCGACCAGGGGTGGATGGAGGGCGTCACGGCCGTGTTCGCCCTGCACTGCGACCCGTCTCTGGAGATCGGTCACCTGGGGCTGCGTTCGGGACCGCTCACGTCGGCGGCCGACCAGCTCGAGGTGCGCCTGTCCGGACCGGGCGGCCACACCTCCCGGCCCCAGAACACCGTCGACCTCGTGCATGCCCTCGCGACCCTGGCCACAGGGCTGCCGGCCGCCCTGTCGCGCCTGGTCGACCCCCGCGCCGGCGTCTGTCTGGTCTGGGGTCGGATCGCAGCCGGCCGCGCGCCGAACGCGATCCCCCGGGCCGCGGAACTGGCCGGAACGGTCCGTGCTCTCGACCGGCACGCCTGGGAGCTGCTCCCCGACCTGGTGGCGCGCCTGGTCCCGGAGCTGGTCGCCCCGTTCGGCGCGACCGCTTCGGTGAGCTACACGCGAGGGGTGCCGCCCGTCGACAACGACCCCCTCATGACCGCGCTGCTGGCTCAGGTCGTGCAGGACGAGCTCGGTCCTGGGGCCGGGGTCCCGACGGTGCAGTCACTGGGGGGCGAGGACTTCGCGTGGTACCTCCACCACGTGCCCGGCACCATGGCCCGGCTCGGGGTGAAGGGCCCGGAGGCCCGGACGGTCGACCTGCACCAGGGGCACTTCGACGTCGACGAGCGCGCGATCGGCGTCGGTGTCCGGGTGCTCGGCGGGGCTGCGGTCGCTGCCCTCGACGGAGCCTGTGCGCCCGATCTGTAACATGTTCCTCCTCGAGGGAACAGGGGTGGAAGTGGCGGACGTCGAGGTCGACCTGCTCGTTGTCGGGGCCGGTCCCGCCGGGCTCTACGGCGCCTACTACGCCGGTTTCCGGGGGCTGTCCGTCGCGGTCGTCGACTCGCTGTCGGAGGCCGGGGGACAGGTCACCGCGCTCTACCCCGAGAAGCTCATCTTCGACATCGCTGGTTTCCCTGCGGTCAAGGGCAAGGAGCTGGTCGAGAACCTCGTCATGCAGGCGGCGCCCTTCACCCCCCACTACCTGCTCGGCCACCAGGCGATCTCGTACGCCGACAAGGGCGACCACGTGGTCATCGGTCTCGAGTCCGGGACCAAGGTGTCGGCCAGAGCGGTGGTCGTCACCGGCGGCATCGGGACCTTCAACCCGCGCCCCCTGCCCGGTGGTGACGCCTGGGTCGGACGCGGGCTGGAGTACATCGTGCCGACCTACCTGCCGTACGCCGGCAAGCACGTCGTGATCGTCGGCGGTGGCGACAGCGCCGTCGACTGGGCGCTCGGGCTGGAGGGCGTCGCCGAGTCCGTCACCCTCGTGCACCGTCGCGACGAGTTCCGGGCGCACTCGCACTCGGTGTCGCTGATGCGTGCCTCGTCGGTCGAGGTGCTGACGCCGTACGCGCCGCTGTCGATCCAGGGTGGGGAGCACCTGACCGGGATCACGGTGCGCGACCCGAAGACCAAGGACGTCCGCGAGCTCCCCTGCGACGCGATCGTCGCGGCTCTGGGCTTCACCGCCGACATCACGCCGCTGGAGGCCTGGGGACTCGCGGTGCAGGAGCGTCACATCCTGGTCGACACCACCATGGCGACCAACCTCCCCCGGGTGTTCGCCGCCGGCGACATCACGGAGTACCCGGGCAAGGTCCGCCTCATCTCGGTGGGCTTCGGGGAGGCTGCGACAGCGGTGAACAACGCCGCTACCGTGATCGACCCGCAGGCCACGGTGTTCCCTGGCCACTCGACCGAGCAGGTGGAAGGCGCCCCCGCATGACGTACGTGATCACCTCGTCCTGTGTCGACATCAAGGACATGTCGTGCATCGAGGAGTGCCCGGTCGACTGCATCTACGAGGGCGACCGCAAGCTCTACATCCAGCCCAAGGAGTGCATCGACTGCGGTGCCTGCGAGCCGGTGTGTCCCGTCGACGCCATCTACCCGGACCGCACGGTCCCGGCGGAGAAGATGGACGACAAGGAGGACAACAAGGTGTTCTTCTACGAGGTGCTGCCGGGTCGTGACGCCCCGCTCGGCGCGCCGGGAGGCTCGATGAAGACCGGTCCGATCGAGACCGACACCGAGCGCACGGCCGCGCTGCCGCCGAACCCGGACGCCGAGTGAGCGCGCTCGCCGACCGCTGGGCGCGCATCGCCACGGCGTTCGAGGCGCGCGTCGCCGGCACCGTCGACTGGGAGGCCCCGGCGCCGTGCGAGGGCTGGGTGGCGCGCGACGTCGTCGGCCATGTCACCTCGTGGATGCCTGGCCTCTACGCCGGAGCCCTCGGTCGGCCCGCTCCGGAGGTCCCGTCGTCGGACGTCGAGCCGCTGGCCGCGTGGCGGGCCGTGGACGCGTTCGTGCGTGACCTGCTCGCCGACCCAGGGGCGCTCGCGACCGAGACGTCGACGATGGCCGGCACGATGACCCTCGAGCAGCTCATCGCCATGACCGGGCCGATGGACCTGCTGGTGCACACCTGGGACCTCGCCCGGGCGACGGGTCAGGACGAGACGCTCGACGCTGACGAGTGCGCGGCCTTTGCCGCCGGCCTTCCCGAGGCCGGTGGGCAGATGGACGACGCCATGCGCCAGTCCGGCCAGTTCGGGCCGCGCGTGCCGGTCCCGGCCGACGCCGACGCGCAGACCCGACTGCTCGCCTTCACCGGCCGCACGCCCTGAGACTGCCGGCGGACCCGACCGCTCAGGCGGTCTGCTCCTCCGACCACGCCCACAGGCGTGCCGCCTGCTCGGGGTCGACGGCGTAGGGCATCACGCCCTCCATCGTCGCGGTGTCGCCCGGCCCCGCGACGTGGCAGTCCTCGAGGTAGCTCCCCCCGGGCAGGTCGGGCGCGACGCACGCGTAGACCGTCGTCGCCGCGCCCTGCTCGACGCTCTTGAACGTCGGCAGCACCTTGGCGAGGCCCTCGGCGTCCTCCTGCGTGAGGTGCCGGGACAGCTCGGTCATGATGACCCCGGGGTGCAGGGAGTAGGCATGGATCCCCTGGCCGGACAGGCGCTGGTCGAGCTCGACACTGAACAGGATGTTCGCCGTCTTGCTCTGCCCGTAGGCCTTCCACTTCTCGTAGGTGGACTCGTCGCGAAAGTGCGGGTCGTCCCAGCGGAACGGCGAGCGGAAGTGCCCTCGGCTGGACAGGTTGACGATGCGCGAGCCCGCAGCGAGCTGCGGCACCAGGGCGTTGGTCCACACGAAGTGACCGAGGTGGTTGGTGCCGAGCTGCATCTCGAAGCCCTGCGCCGTCCGCATCAGCGGGCACGCCATGATGCCGGCGTTGTTGATGAGGAAGTCGATGCGCGGCAGGCGTTGTGCGGCGTCCTCCGCCCCCGTGCGGACGCTGGTCAGGTCGGCCAGGTCGACCTGCACCAGGTCGCAGTCGGCGCCGGCCGCGGACAGGGCAGCGTGCCCCTTGTCGAGGTCACGGACCGCGCCGACGACCTCGCAGCCGGCGGCCTGCAGCGCCCGGACCGTCTCGACGCCGAGCCCCGCCGAGGCGCCGGTGACCAGTGCTGTGCGACCGGTGAGGTCGACACCGGCGAGGACCTCGCCGGTGGTCGTCTCAGCGGTCATACGACGGGCACGCCGGGAACCTCGGTGCCGGCGGGCAGCGAGATCGACTTGCTCTCCAGGTAGGCGGCCAGCCCCTCCGGGCCGAGCTCGCGCCCGACGCCGCTCTGCTTGAAACCACCGAACGGGGCGGCGAACTCCAGGGCGAAGGAGTTGATCGTGTAGGTGCCGGTGCGGACCTTGCGGGCGATGTCGATGCCGGCCGCGACGTCCGCGGTGAAGACCGTGCCCGACAGTCCGAAGTCGCTGTTGTTCGCGATGCGTACGGCGTCCTCGGGGCTGTCGTAGGCCAGGACCGACACGACGGGTCCGAAGACCTCCTCCTGCGCGATGCGGTGGCCTGCCTCGACGTCGATCACGAGAGTCGGCTCGACGTACCAGCCGGTGCTCTGCGAGGCCGGGCGGCCGCCGCCGACGGCGATCTTGCCGCCGTCCTCCTGGGCGATCTTGATGTAGCCCTCGACGCGGTCGCGCTGGCGCGAGGCGACCAGCGGTCCGATCTGCGTGGCCGGGTCCATCGGGTCGCCGACGACCTGCGAGGAGGTCCACTCGGCAAGGGCGTCGACGGTCTCGGCATAGCGGTCGCGGCTCACGAGGATCCGGGTCTGCGCGACGCAGGCCTGTCCGTTGTTCATGAAGCCCGAGCCGAGGGCCTGGGGAACGGCGACCGCGAGGTCGGCGTCGGGCAGGAAGATGGAGGCGCTCTTGCCACCGAGCTCGAGGGTGACGCGCTTGAGGGAGGCGCCCGCGGACTGTGCGATGGCCTTGCCGGCCGCGGTCGATCCGGTGAAGCCGACCTTGTCGATGCCCGGGTGGGCGACCAGGTAGGCGCCGACCTCACGGCCGGCGACGACGATGTTGAGCACGCCCTTGGGCAGGCCGATCTCCTCGCAGGCCTCCGCCAGCAGGTAGGCGTCGAGCGGCGTCTCCGGCGAGGGCTTGAGGACGACGGTGCAGCCGGCCAGCAGGGCCGGGCCGAGCTTGAGCACGGTGGTGAACAGCGGGACGTTCCACGGGACGATGGCGGCGCACACCCCGACCGGCTCCCGGCGGACGAGGACCGGGCCCATGATCCCGTTGCGCACCTCCTCGAAGTGGTAGCTGCCGGCGAGGCCGGCGTAGTAGTCGAGCACCATCGTGCTGGCGAAGATCTGGCCCATCTGGCTGAACGAGAACGGCGAGCCCATCTCCTGGCTGATCGTCCCGGCCCACAGGTCCATGCGGCTCTGGATCAGCTGAGACAGCTTGGTGAGGTACTCCGCGCGCTCGGCGGGTGTGGTCGTGGCCCACTCGCCCTCGAACGCGGTCCGGGCTGCGGCGACGGCGCGGTCGATGTCGCCCTCGGTGCCGTCCGGGACCCGCGCGATCACCTGCTCGGTGTGGGGGCTGACGACCTCGATCGTCCCGGTGCCCGTGCTCTTGACGAACTCCCCGCCGATGTAGACGTGCTCGCGAGTCTCCACGCTGTCTGTGCCTCCGTCCGCGGGCTCCGCTGCCCGACGTCCTCAGTATGGAACACGTTCTACCCGTTGCGCCAGGGGCGCCAGTGCTAGAACCTGTTCTCATCCCTCCCGTCAGGAGCGCCGTGCCGAGCCCCACCCGTGCCGTGCCGCCACCTCCCCGCGAACGCGCCCTGGCGCTGGAGCTGCTGGCGACGCCGGACTACCGCAACTACTGGCTCGGGTCGACCTCCTTCGCCTTGGGCATCTGGGCGTTCCTCGTCTCGATGGGGTTCTCGGCAAAGGCGCTGACCGACTCGCCGTTCCTCATCTCGCTGGTCTCGGTCGCCTACTTCACGCCGATGTTCCTGCTGGCGCTGCCCTCGGGCGTGCTCGCCGACGCACGGGACCGGCGTACGACGGTCATCGCGTGCCGGGGAGCGTCCGCCGTCGTCGCGCTGGTGCTGTCTGCGCTGACGTTCAGCGGACTGCTCGGGTACGTCGGACTGCTCGTCCTGTGCTTCCTCACCGGTGCCACGGTGGTGCTCGAGATCGCTGCGCGGCAGGCGTACGTCACGCAGATCGTGCGGCCCGAGCAGGTGGCCGGCGCGACGGCGCTGGGGTCGGTGCAAGGGGGCGTGGCCCGGGTCGTCGGTCCGCTCATCGCGGGCGGCCTCATCGCCGTCGCCGGGCAGTCGGCGGGGTACCTGTTCTTCGCGCTCGCCAACGCCTTCTGCGTCGTCGTCTTCCTGCGCATCAAGGCGTCGGGGCATCCGGTGCGGGCGCCGGGGCGGCCGGTGGCCGAGCTCGTCGACGGGCTGCGCTACCTGCGTGGGCACGCCGACGCCCTGGTCGTCGCCGGCATCGGGATCCTCACCGGTGTCGTGGGGTGGATCCACATCGCGCTGCTCCCGAGCGTCAACAAGGACGTGCTCGGCGGGGGCGCGGTGCAGCTGGCGGTGCTGTCCGCAGCCGTCGGGCTGGGCAGCGTCCCGCCCTCCATCCTGCTGGCCCTGCGGTCGGGCAGTCCAAGGCACGAGGGAGCCCTCTACTACGCCGCGACCTTCGCCTGGGGTCTCGGGGTCATCGTCTACGGACTGACCGGATCGGTCGTCGTGGCCTTCCTGGCGCTGACGCTTGCGGGGGCGGGCAACGGGCTGCAGCAGGTGCTCATGCGCACGCTGCTGCTGCGCATCACCGATGCCGCCTACCACGGCCGGGTGATGGGGACGCTGATGCTCACCTGGGGCGCGAACATCGTCGGCACCCTGGCCGGTGGGGCACTCGCCGAGACGTTCGGCGTCCCCGCGGTGATCGCGGGCTCAGGGGTCCTCATCATCGCCATCCCGCTGGGCCTCTTGGCCCGACGCCCGTCGACCTGGCGGCTCTAGCCCGCCTGCGCTCCCTCGCTCAGGCCGCGCTGGATCAGACCGGGGTGGCCGCCGCGTGGCTCGATGAAGATGCCCGTGGCCTCGGCGAGCACGACACCGTCCAGTGTCGCGGTGCCCCAGGCCGTCACCTTGCGCCCGCTCACGTCACTCACCCCTGCGGCGTAGGAGATCTCCCGGTGCAACGGCGTACCGCCGAGGAGCTTGACCGACAGCGTGCCGGTGAAGCCCGCGACCCCCGAGGCGGCCTGCGCCACCCCCAGCAGGTCGTCGAAGGCGGAGATGACGTAGCCCCCGTGCACCAGCCCCGGTGGGCCCTCGTAGGCGTCGCCGTACGTCGCCCGCCCGAACGTCTCCTGGCCGACGAACTCCAGCACCAGCGGGGCAGCCAGTGGGTTGGACCGCCCGGACAGCGGTGACCGCTCGAACAGGGACGCGTCATGCGGCGACCCGTGCAGGCCCACCTCGCGCACGTCCGGCATCGCCGAGATCGTTGTGCGCGCCAGGGAGATCCGCTCCTCCAGCTCCGCGAGGGCGGCGTCGTCGGCGGACTCCACGTCGAGCATGACGAGGTCGCCGATCAGGCCGCGCAGCTCGTCGGCAAGGGCGTGCTTGCGCAGGCGCCTGGGCGACGGCTCCGGGTCGCTGGGGAACCAGCGCTCGAACGTCACCGGGCGGCGAGGAGCGCGCCGAGCCCCTCCAGGGACCGCTGCGCCCCGCCGAGCGTGAGCTCGACGACCTTGCCGAGCAGGAACCACTTGTGCAGCTCGTAGCTCACGTCGACACCGAGCCCGCCGTGCAGGTGGACGGCCTTGCTCGTCACCCGCTGGACCCCCTCCGCCCCCCAGAACGCCGCGATGGCGGTCTGCTCCGCAGCCGGCTGGCCCTCGTCGAGGCGCCAGACTGCCTGCTGCATCGTCAGGCGCATCGCCTCGACGTCGATCCAGCAGTCGGCCACCTGGTAGGTGATGGTCTGGAAGGTCGCCAGCGGCTTGCCGAACTGCTCGCGGGTCGAGACGTGCTTGGCGGCGATGGCCAGCGACTGCTCGGCGACGCCGACCGCGAAGGCGCAGTGCAGCAGGGTCAGGCGGGCGATCGCGTCCTCGACAGCCGCGCGGCCGGTGGCGAGGGTGGTGGCGCGCGCGCCGGACAGCGTGATCGACGCGTGCGGCTCCAGGGAGCTCACGACCTCGTCCTGCAGGCTCACGCCGTCCGTCGAGAGGTCGAGCAGCACGAGCAGCTCGTCGTCGGTCGTGCGGGCAGCGACCACGGCGTACGCCGCCTCGCGGGCCCAGGCCACGGCGACCTGCGTGCCGGACAGCGACCAGGCCTCGCCCGCCGGTTCGGCAGTGATGCCCGAGCCCCAGCCGTCGGCGGCGAGCGCGGGCACGACCAGGGTCGACCCGTCCAGGACGCGGGCCACGAGGGCGGCGTCGGTGAGCAGCGGCGTCGCCGCGAGGACGGGTACGGCGGGCACGCGCGCGGCGGACCGCCCGCACTCCTCGGCCACGGCCGCAGCGACCGCCAGCGGCAGGCCGCCACCGCCGAGGTCCTCGCTGACGGTGAGGCCGAGCAGGCCGGCCTCGGCGAGCTTGGCCCACAGGTCGGTGTCGAACCCCTCGACGCCGAGCCCGGGGTGGGTCGCGGTGGCGCAGAGCTGGGCCGCGAGGCCCTGGACGGCCTGCTGCTCCTCGGTGGGGGTGAAGTCCATGGTCGTTCGCTCCTAGCGCTTGGTTCGGGGGAGGCCCAGGGCCGTCTGGGCGAGGATCTCGCGCTGCACCTCGTTGGAGCCGCCCCCGAAGGTGCGGACCGGTGCGCCACGGAAGGCCTTCTCGATGGAGCCGGCGAGCTCGGCAGCCGGCGAGTCCTTCTGCACGAAGCCGGCGCGGCCGATGACCTCGAGCAGGAGCTTGTAGCACTCGATGTCGGTCTCGGAGCCGTAGACCTTGCCGCTGCTGGCGTCGGCGGGGGTCAGGGTCCCCTGCTCGGTCTTCCAGGCCATCCGCCAGTTCAGCAGCTTCAGCGCCTCGAAGCGGGCGTAGACCCGGGCGAGGGTCTGCCGCACCCAGGGGACGTCGATCAGCCGCGTCCCGTCGGCAGTGGTCTCGTGGGCCGCCCACGTGCGCACGGCCTCGAACAGCTCGAGCGAACGTCCGCCCATGGCCGCGAGGGCCACCCGCTCGTGGTTGAGCTGGCTGGTGATCAGGCGCCACCCGGCGTCCACCTCGCCGACGACCATGCTGGCAGGGACGTGCACGTCCTCGTAGTACGTCGCGCTGGTGACCTCACCGCCCACCGTCACGATCGGGGTCGCGGTGAAGCCGGGGCTCTTGGTGTCGACCAGCAGGATGCTGATGCCCTTGTGCTTCGGGGCATCGGGGTTGGTGCGTGCGGCCAGCCAGATGTACTCCGCCGTCAGGCCGGCCGTCGTGTAGACCTTGTTCCCGTTGACGACGAACTCGTCACCGACCTTGTCGGCGCGGGTGCGCAGCGAGGCGAGGTCGGTGCCGCTGCCGGGCTCGGTGTAGCCGATGGCCACGTCGAGCGACCCGGACAGGATCTGCGGGAGGAACAGGTCCTTCTGCTCCTGCGACCCGTGCGCCATCAGGGTGGGACCGACGGTGTTGAGGGCGATCATCGGCACCGGTGCGCCCGCGCGGGTGGCCTCGTCGAAGAAGACGAACTGCTCCAGGACCGACCGACCCTGACCGCCGTACTCCTTCGGCCAGCCGAGTCCGAGCCAGCCGTCGGCGCCCATCTTCTGCCGCACCTCGCGCGCGGTCGTCCCGCCGGTCGGCTCCTCGGCGATCGCCTTGCGGACGGCCGGCGTCATGAGGCTGCCGAAGTAGGCGCGCAGCTGCTCGCGCAGCTCGTGCTGGCTGGGGGTGTAGTCGACGTACACGCGGGCTCCTTGAGTAGAACGTGTTCTATTTGCTAGTAGACCAAGGGAGGCGGCGTGCCGTCAACCGGGACGTCCACCTGCTCCTCGGTCTGGACGAGGGCGCGACGGACGTCGTCGTCGAGATGACGGCGGCCGTAGAACAGCAGCGCCGAGCCGATGAGCACGACCCCCATGGTCAACCGGAAGGCCAGCCCGAGGTCGCCCTTCACCGCACCGGTCGAGATGGTGATCTGGTGGGCGTCGGCGATGAGCCCGATGAGGGGCGGGAACACCGCGCCGAGGACGTTCGCGCACAGCTTGGTGACGCCGAACGACGTCCCGCGCAACGTGGCGGGGACGACCTCCGCGCCGATGACCGTGATGGGGGGCAGCGAGGAGACCACGAGCGCCACGCCCACGAGCTGGAGCGGCAGGCGCATCCCGTAGACCGAGATGCCGTCCAGGAAGCTGACGAACAACAGGACGGTGCCGAGGGCGGTGACCGCGGCGGCGAGGAGCATCAGCCCCCCGTCGTACTTCCCGCGGAGGCGGTCGGTGGCGATGCCTCCTCCGACGCCGCCGGCGATCGCCCCGAGCAGGATCACGCTCCCGGCGATGGCCGGCGCGGACGCCTCGGACATGCCCGAAGCCCTGACGTGGTAGGCGATCCCCCAGAAGCCGAGCGCGCTGAGGATGCCGTTGATGAACGCGACGGCGAGCAGCAGGGCCCGGAGGGACGGGACCTGAAGGACCGCGCGGACGGACTGCCAGGTGGTCAGGGGCGAGCCGGCGAGGACCGGGACAGCGTCGGCTTCGCCGCGCGGCGGCAGCGGGAGGCGTCTGACCAGAAGAGCGACGAGGATCCCGGGGACGCCCACCGCGATGATGGCGACGCGCCAGCCGAACAGCGCGAGCAGCCCACCGCCGATGACCGTGCCCAGGCCCACGCCGACGGTGGGGACGACGCGCTGCCAGGCGTAGGCGCGCCCGCGGACCTCCGGCGGGTAGTAGTCGGCGACGAGCGACTGCGCTGCCGGGTCGTTGAGCGCGTCGCCGACGCCGAGCGCGGCGCGGACCGTGAGCAGCTGCCAGTACGACTGCACGACGCCGGCCAGGGCGGTCGCGGCGGACCACAGGACGAGGACACCACCCATGAGGGTGCGGCGGTCGCTGCGGTCGGCCAGTGCCCCGCCGGGGATCGCCACCAGCAGCGCGGCCACGATGAGGGCGGTGTAGAGCAGCCCGCTCTGGAAGTCGCTGAAGCCGAGCTCCCGCTGCACCGGCTCGATGACCGCCGGCAGGATCCCGCGGTCGAGGGCGTCGACGAGACCGACCAGGCAGAGCACGACGAGCGGCCGCCGGCCGTAGCGGCCCCACTTCTGGTGCGGCACGGGTTCGGTCGGGACCTCGGTCACGGCGCGACCAGGTGCGGGAACAGCCGCTTGGCATGCTCCTCGGTGATCCGGAAGAACGTCGCGCTCGCCGTGACGGTGGTCGCGCCGCCGGAGCTGATGCTGCCGACCAGTCGCACCAGACGTGCGTCCGACTCCTCGACGTGCGCCTCGAAGGCCAGGTCGGCCTGGACCGGGGTCGGGGCGCTGTAGCGGATCTCGAGCTTCACCGTCATGCCCCCGACGCCGGCGACGATCGCCGCCTCGCCGAACAGCTGGTCCATGACGAGCGCCAAGACGCCGCCGTGCACGAGCCCAGGCGCGCCCTCGTACGCCGTCCCGAAGCGTACGGTCGCCGTGACGCCGTCGGCGGTCCGCGACGTGAGCACGACGGGGGCGGCCAGCGGGTTGCCCGTGCCCAGCACGGTGTTGTACGGCGACGGGCGCGGGTCGGCGCGGTCGGGCGTCCACGGACCGTGCCGCAGCTGGTCCTGCAGCAGCGCCGTGGCGCGGTCGACCGTGGCCGCCGCCTCGAGCACGTCGTCGCTGCTCGCCTGGGTGCGGACGGTGACCTCGACCAGCCGTCGCACCGCGTCGGCGAGGACGTCGGCGCTCTCGGTGAGCCGCGTGCTGACCGCCTCCGGCTGCACCGGCCTACGTGCCCGTGAAGGTGGGCTTGCGCTTCTCGGCGAAGGCGCGGGGACCTTCCTTGGCGTCGTTCGTGGCGAAGACGTGCATGCCGATCTCGAGCTCGACCTTCAGCGCCTCGTCCTCGGGCAGGCCCTCGGTCTCACGCAGGGACCGTAGAACCGACCGGACGGCGAACGGCCCGTTCTCCGCGATGGCGTCGGCGATCTCGTGCGCCTTCTTCAGCGCCTCTCCCTTGGGGACCACGTGCCCGATCAGCCCGTAGCTCAGGGCTTCCTCGGCGGTGATGGTCTTGCCGGTCAGCAGCATCTCGGCGGCGAGGGTGTACGGGATCTGGCGCCGGAGGCGGACCGTCGACCCGCCCAGCGGGAACAGCCCGCGGCGTACTTCTGCGACCCCGAAGGTCGCGCCCTCGCCGGCGACGCGGATGTCCGTCGCCTGCAGGATCTCGGTCCCGCCGGCGATGGCCGGCCCCTCCACCGCCGCGATGAGCGGCTTGGTGAGCCGGTAGTGCCGAAGCAGCGCCTTCCACGCGAGGCCGGCGTCCTCCTTGTAGCGCTGGGCGTAGTCGTCGCCCGGGTCGGGCGCGGCGAACATCGCCTTGAGGTCGGCCCCGGCGCAGAACACCTCCGCGCTGCCGGTGAGGATGACGACGCGGATGTCGTCGTCGGCGTCCGCCCGCTCCCACGCCTCGGCCATGCGACCGAGCATGTTGGGGGTGAAGGCGTTCTTGGCCTCGGGCCGGTTGAACGTGCAGACCAGCGTGTGTCCGGACTTCTCGACGAGCAGGTGCTCCTCGGCCACGGGTGGCTCCTTCTGGGCGAGTGGTTAGGGGAAGACGTCGTCGCCGGTGTCGGCGTCGCGTGCGGAGATGGCCTCGACGGGGCAGCTCTCGAAGGCCTCGAGCAGGTTGGCGCTCTCCTCGACCGGGGTCTTCAGGACGACGGACTTGCGCTCCGGTCCGGTGCCGAACACGTCAGGGGCGAAGTTGCGGCAGTAGCCGCTGCTGATGCAGGTCGGGGCGACCTCGACGTCGAGCTTGCGTGACACGGTTCCTCCAAGGTGCGCAGGCTCGGCAACGTAACGCACCCACGCCTCTCATGCTAGAACCTGTTCTCGTTTACTGGGAGGTCGCATGCTGCTCGACGTACGCCTGGACGCCGACCTGGCCGCCGTTGCGGGCGGGGTGCGGGAACTCGAGCAGGCGGGGGTGGCGGGGGCGTTCACCTACGAGGGGCCGGGCGACCCGTTCCTGCCGCTCGGTGCCGCGGCCGTCGCGTCGACGTCCCTGCAGCTGTACACCAACCTCGCGATCGCGCTGCCCCGCTCGCCCATGCACCTGGCGTACCTCGCCCAGGACCTGCAGCGCGCCTCCGGAGGCCGGTTCAGCCTCGGCCTCGGCACGCAGGTCAAGAAGCACGTCGTGGAGCGCTTCGGGGGGACCTGGGAGTCGCCCGTGGAGCAGCTGCGCGAGTGGGTGCTGGCGATCCGCGCGATCCAGCACAGCTGGGCCACCGGGGAGCCGCTGTCGGTCGAAGGACGGTGGACCAGGCACACCTACTGCCCCCCGCTGTTCGTCCCGGCACCGGCGCCCCCGGCGCCGATCCTGCTGGGAGCCCTGGGCCCGCGGATGACGGCCATGGCCGTGGAGGTCGCCGACGGCCTGCTCGTGCACCCGTTCTGCTCCGAGCGCTCCCTCGCCGAGCTCACGTTCGCCGCGGTGCCGGACGGCTTCCCCGTCATCGGTCAGGCCATCGTGGGGCTCGGCCGCACCGACGAGCAGGTGGACCAGGCGCGTACGGCGGTCCGCGGCCTGATCGCCTTCTACGCGAGCACCCCGGCCTACCGGCCGGTCCTCGACGTCCATGGCTGGGGCGACCTGCAGGTCCGCCTGCGCGACCTCACCCGCGCGGGGGACTGGGCGGCGCTCCCGGGAGCCGTGCCGGACGAGGTGGTCGACACCATCGGTCTCGTGGGGCGACCCGACGAGGTCGCCGCTGGCCTGCGCCGTCGGTTCGCGAGGTGCGCGCGGGTGGCGCTGTCCACGCCGTACGCGGTGGACCTCGAGGCCCTCGCCGAGCTGACGGCGCTTGCCCGCTGACGAGAACAGGTTCTAGGTTCGCAGGGAACCGACAAAGGAGTCGCCGTGCCGATCCCCGCCCAGCGTGACCTCGAGCAGTCCAAGAAGTCCCTCGCCACCTGGCTCGCGGGAAAGGTGGGCGCGGACGTCGAGCTCGGGGAGTTCGGTGGCCCGGGCGCCACGGGTTTCTCCAACGAGACGATCATCGTCGACGCGCACTACGCCGGGCAGGCGGACCGCCTGGTGGTGCGGGTCGCGCCCACCGGCTACACGCTGTTCCCCGACCCTGCCTTCGAGGCCCAGCACGACATCCTGGTGATGCTCGCGACGGCGACCTCGATCCCGGTGCCGGCGGTCCGGTGGTACGAGACCGACACCTCCGTCCTGGGAGCGCCGTTCTTCGTCATGGGGTTCGTGGACGGCCTCATCCCGGAGGACAACCCGCCCTACACCATGGGTGGGTGGCTGAAGGACTCCTCGCCTGAGGTGCAGGAGAAGGTCTTCTGGGGGGCCATCGACACGATCGCCGAGGTCTCCGCCCTCGATCCCGCGTCGCTGGACCTCCCGCCGCTGCTCACCGGCCTGGACGCGCAGCTCGACTACTACGAAGCCTTCATGGAGTCGGTCGAGAAGACCGAGGCGATGCCCGTCGCCCGCCGCGCGTTCGCCTGGCTGCGCGAGAACAAGCCCGCGGACGACGGCACCGTCCTGTGCTGGGGCGACTCACGGATCGGCAACATCATGTTCACGCCGGAGGGTGAGCGGCTCGCCGTCGTCGACTGGGAGATGGCCGTGCTCGGCTCGCCCTCGCAGGACCTCGCGTGGATGTGGTTCCTCGACCGGCACCATGCCGAGGGGATGGGGGAGCAGCGGCTGCCGGGCTTCCCGACGAAGGAGGCGATGATCGCGCGCTTCGAGGCCAAGAGCGGTCGCAGCGCCAAGGCCTTCGACTACTACGAGCTGTTCGCCGGGTTCCGGTTCTGCGTGATCATGGGGCGGCTCGCCATGATCTTCAAGGACTGGGGGCTGATCCCGGCCGACCACGACATGGGGCAGAGCAACGCCCCGACGGTGCTCACCGCGAAGATGCTCGACGAGCTCGGCGCCCAGAAGGCGAGCCTCTGATGCTGTCACCGCTGGACGAGCTGCCCATCCACCAGGTCGCCGAGACCATGGCGACGGTCGGCACCTCCGACCGCAACTTCTACGACCGCTGCTACTTCTCCCTCCACGGCTCGACCGACGAGCTCTTCCTCACGATGGGCCTGGGGCAGTACCCCAACCTCGACGTCACCGACGCCTTCATCTGCGCGTCGTACGCCGACAAGCAGGTGGTGGTGCGGGCCTCGCGCCCCCTGGGGCTGAACCGGCTCGACACCCAGGTCGGCCCGCTGCGGGTGGAGGTCATCGAGGGGCTGAAGAAGGTCCGCTTCGTCTGCGAGGAGACCGACGGCTTCGCGCTGGACGCGGTGTGGGAGGGCGTGGTGCCTGCGTACGAGGAGCCGCGCATGACCATGGAGTCTCCCTTCGGGCGGCAGACGATGAACACCATGCGCTTCCTGCAGACCGGGACGTGGACGGGAACCCTGGTGCTCGACGGCCGGGAGATCGCCGTGACGCCCGACCGGTTCGGTGGGTCGCGCGACCGCTCCTGGGGCGTGCGTCCGATCGGGGAGCCCGAGGGCGGCAAGCCCTCCATGCCGGTCAACGGCTTCTACTGGAACTACTTCGTGGTGCGGTTCGAGAAGAGCTCGATCGTGTACATGTGCCAGGAGGACGGCCTCGGGCGGCGACTGCTCGAGGAAGGCATCCGGCTGCACCCGGACGGTCGCGTGGACCGGCTCGGGCGCCCTGAGCACGCGCTGAGGTTCGCCCCCGGTACCCGGATGGTCACCGGTGCGACGATCCGCTTCGGCAACGGTCTCGTGCTGGAGGGCGAGGCGGTACGGGCCAACCACCTCTCGCGTGGCACCGGCTATGGCCATGACGCCGACTGGAAGCACGGCATGCACCAGGGCGAGGACCTCGTCGTGCAGCGCAAGGACTTCGACCTCGCCGACCCGGCGATGGTGCCGATCCCCGGGGTCATCGTCGACCACCTCGGGCGCTACTCCACGAACGAGGGGGACGGCGAGGGCTGGGGCCTGCTCGAGGTGATGACCCTCGGCCCGCACCCGCAGTACTTCACCGCGTGGGACGACGTCGCGCCGTGACGAAGCAGCAGCCTCCGGTCGCGCAGGTCGCGCCGGGACTGTGGTGCGTGCCGACGGTCGTTCCCGACAACCCGATCGGGTGGACCCAGGCCTACGTCATCGAGAGCTCGGACGGCCCCTACCTCGTTGACACCGGTTGGAACGCCGAGGCCGCGTGGGCGGACCTGACCTCTGGGCTCGAGGCGTGCGGCACGAGCGTCGCCGAGGTGCAGGGGATCATCGTGACCCACCACCACCCCGACCACCTGGGGCTGGTCGGTCGCGTGCGCGAGGCGAGCGGTTGCTGGGTCGGGCTGCACGACGCCGACACCGACCTCGTCAGGCGGCACCGGCAGATCCTGGAGGACGACCCGGAGGTCTTCTCCAAGGACACCGCGGACAGGCTCCGGGAGGCCGGCGCCGGGGCGTGCGACGTCGACGACGTCCTGACCGCGTCAGCCGCCATGAGCATGCCGATCCCGGAGCTCCCGGACCGCCACCTGGGTACGCAGAGCCTCCGCCTGGGCGATCGCACGCTGGAGCTGCTGCACACGCCCGGCCACACCCCTGGGCACCTGTGCCTGCGACTGGACGGCCGGCTGCTCACCGGTGACCACCTGCTCAAGACGATCAGCTCGCACGTCGGTCTCTACGGCTTCGAACCGCCGGACGGTGACCCGCTCGGCGACTTCTTCACCTCGCTGCGCCTGCTCACCGGCGCAGAGCCGACCGAGGTGCTCCCGGCCCACCGGGGACGCTTCACGGGCGTCGACGCGCGCGTGGCCGAGCTGCTCGGCCATCACGAGGACCGGCTCGTCGAGATCAAGGCAGCGCTCGCCGACGGGCCGCTCACGCCCTGGGAGCTGTGCCGGGCCATGACCTGGAACCGGTCCTGGGAGGAGATCCCCCGGCTCATGCTCAGGGCGGCGCTGGCTGAGACGATGGCGCACGTGCGCCACCTGGAGCTGCGCGGAGTCGTCGTCGTCGTCGAGCCCTCGGCGACACCGGGCGCGACCCAGCAGGTCCGACTGGCCTGACCGGGTCGCGCTACCGGCGTACGGGCTTAGAGGCGCTCGATGATCGTTGCGGGTGCGAGCGAGCCGCCCGCGCACATGGTCACCAGGGCGAACTGCTTGTCGGTGCGCTCGAGCTCGTGCAGCGCCGTGACGATGAGGCGGGAACCGGTCGAACCGACCGGGTGGCCGATGGCGAGCGCGCCGCCGTTGACGTTGATCTTCTCCATCGGGATGTCGTGCACTCGCTGCCAGGACAGCACGACCGATGCGAAGGCCTCGTTGCACTCGAACAGGTCGATGTCGCTGATGGACATCCCGGCCTTCTTGAGGACCTCGCGCGTGGCGTCGACCGGTCCGTCGAGGTGGTAGTACGGGTCGCTGCCGACGTTGACGCGGGCGACGACGCGGGCGCGCGGCCGCAGGCCTAGTCCCTCTGCCTTGGCCCGGTCCATCCAGAGCACAGCCGCGGCGCCGTCGGAGATCTGGGATGACGTCCCGGCGGTGTGGATGCCGTCGGGCAGGACGGGCTTGAGCTTCGCCAGCCCCTCCATGGTCGTCTCGCGCAGGCCGCCGTCGCGGTCCACGATCTGCGTGCCGGTGACGTTGCCCTCGGCGTCGAAGGCCGGCGCCTCCATGGCGAAGACCTCGCGGTCGAAGCGACCCTCGTCCCACGCCTGCTTGGCCAGCGCCTGCGACCGGACGCCGAGCTCCTCGATGTCGGTGCGGGTGATGCCGCGGTTCTTGGCGATGCGCTCGGCGGCCTCGAACTGGTTGGGCATGTCCAGGTCCCAGTCGTCGTCGTGCGACCGACCCGGACCGTTCATGACGTTGGCGCCCAGCGGAACCCGGCTCATCGCCTCGACGCCGCACGCCATGCCCGCGTCGATCGCGCCAGACAGGATCAGGCCCTCGATCATGTGGTTGGCCTGCATGGCCGAGCCGCACTGGCAGTCGACGGTGGTCGTGCCGGTCGTCCAGGGCAGTCCGGCGCCGAGCCACGCGTTGCGGGTCACGCTGGAGCCCTGCTCGCCGGCCTGAGTCACGCAGCCACCGATGGCCTGCTCCACGACGGAGGCGTCGATGCCGGCGCGCTTGATGACCTCGATCTGCGCGGCGCCCAGGATCTTCGTGGCGTGCAGCCCGGCCAGCTGGCCGTTCCGCTTCCCGATCGGGGTGCGGACCGCTTCGATGATGACCGGCTCAGGCATGTGCTCTCCTCGTTGGGTGGTAGGTCCAGACTAGAACGTGTTCTTGCGTCTGGACAAGCCTCAGACCGGCAAAAACTAGAACAGGTTCTTGACCGGGTGACGACCCGGTGGTTACGGTCCCGACATCCGTTGCAAGGGAGCCACGTGTCCGACGCTGTGCCGAACAGCCCCGCCAGCAGCACCGCCCTGCTCGACCAGGCGCGCACCCACCTCGGCGCCGACCCCGGCCCGGTCCGGGTCGGCCGGGACCCGGTGAACCTGCCGATGGTCCACCACTGGTGCCAGGCGCTCGACGACCAGAACCCGGCCTACCTCGACGAGGAGTTCGCTGCGAACACGCGGGGCCACCTCATCGCACCGCCGGGGATGCTCCAGACGTGGACGATGGATGCGCCCCGCGATGCGGACGCCCGCGGGTCCAACGACGAGGTGATGCGCCTGCTCGACGAAGCCGGCTACACCAGCGTGGTCGCGGTCAACTACGAGCACGAGTACCTCCGCGAGCTCCAGCACGGCGAGCGCATCAGCGTGCGCTCGACGGCGGAGGACCTCAGCGCCGAGAAGCAGACCGCGCTCGGTGCCGGCGTCTTCACCACCGTCCGGCACGAGTACCTCACCGACGACGGTGAGGTCATCGGCATCGGGCGGATGCGGCTGCTGAAGTTCAAGCCCCCCGCCCCGAAGCCGGCAGTGGGCGAGCGGCCCACCCCGGCGATCGGTCGGGACAACGCGTTCTTCTGGGAGGGCGTCGAGGCGGGCGAGCTGCGCATCGGCACCTGCCAGGCCTGCGGGCAGCTGCACCACCCGCCCCAGCCGATCTGTCGCTCGTGCGGCAGCACCGACATGGGCTTCACCGTCAGCTCGGGCAGGGGCGTGGTCTACAGCCACGTCACGCACCACTACCCGAAGCTGCCGGGTGTCGAGCTCCCGCACACCGTCCTGCTCGTCGAGCTCGAGGAGGGCGTCCGGCTGGTGAGCGAGTGGGCAGCCGACGCCGCGCCGGAGACCACCTACGTCGGTCAGCCGGTGCAGGTGACCTTCACGAAGGTCCCCGGCGGCGCGCTGCGACCCACGTTCCGACCGGAGGAGACGGCATGACCACGACCCAGGTGGCCGTCGGCACCGAGCTTCCCGAGCTGGTGCTCGAGGCGAGCGTCCGCAACATCGTCGCGACGGCGATCGCCACGCGCGACTACCAGGACGTCCACCACGACATCGCGACGGCGCAGGCCAAGGGCAGCAAGACGATCTTCACCAACATCCTCACGAGCAACGGCTACGTCCTGCGCTACGTCACGGACTTCTTCGGTCCGCTCACGGTCATCAAGACCTCGAAGCTGCGGCTGGGCGTGCCCAACTACGCCGGCGACGTGATGACCCTGCGCGGGTCGGTCACGGCCGTCGACGGCAGCGTCGTCACCGTCGACGTCCGGGGGAGCAACTCTCTGGGCGACCACGTCATCGCCACCGTCACCTGCGAGGTCCCGGCATGAGGTCCTTCGCGCGTCAGACCGCGATCGTCGGCATCGGCGCGACCGAGTTCTCCAAGAACAGCGGGCGGTCGGAGCTCCAGCTCGCGGGTGAGGCCGTGCTCGCGGCGATCGCCGACGCGGGCCTCACGCCGCAGGACGTCGACGGTTTGACGACCTTCACGATGGAGACCAACTCCGAGATCGAGGTCGCCAAGACCACCGGCCTCGGCGACCTCACCTTCTTCTCCAAGATCGGGTACGGCGGCGGTGCTGCCTGCGCGACGGTCCAGCAGGCGTCGATCGCGGTCGCGACCGGCGTCGCCGACACGGTGGTCTGCTACCGCGCGTTCAACGAGCGCTCCGGGCACCGGTTCGGCTCGGGTGCCCACCGCGGCGAGCCGACGGCCGAGGGCATCGCCATGGGCTGGGTCAGCGCCTTCGGCCTGATGACCCCCGCTTCCTGGGTCGCGATGTTCGCCCAGCGCTACATGCACGAGTACGGCGCGACGAGCGCCGACTTCGGGCTGGTGAGCGTCGCGGACCGCAAGCACGCGGCGACCAACCCGAAGGCGTGGTTCTACGAGCAGCCGATCACGCTCGAGGACCACCAGAGCAGCCGCTGGATCGTCGAGCCCCTGCACCTGCTCGACTGCTGCCAGGAGACCGACGGGGGACAGGCGCTGGTCGTCACCACCCTCGAGCGGGCCCGCGACCTCGCGAACGCCCCGGCGGTCGTGGCTGGTGCTGCCCAGGGCTCGGCGCAGGGCCAGCAGTCGATGGTCAGCTACTACCGCGACGACATCGCGGGCCTGCCGGAGATGGGCCTGGTGGCCCGTCAGCTGTGGGAGCAGTCCGGCATCGGGCCCGAGGACGTGCAGACCGCCGTCATCTACGACCACTTCACGCCGTTCGTCCTGCAGCAGCTGGAGGAGTTCGGCTTCTGCAAGCGGGGGGAGGCCAAGGACTTCATCGCGAACGGCGCGATCGAGCTCGGTGGCCGCCTGCCCGTCAACACGCACGGCGGCCAGCTGGGCGAGGCCTACCTGCACGGCATGAACGGCATCGCCGAGGGCGTGCGGCAGGTCCGCGGCACGTCCGTCAACCAGGTGCCCGCCGTCGAGAACGTGCTCGTCACCGCCGGCACGGGCGTGCCCACCAGCGGCCTCGTGCTGTCCACCGACCGATAACCCACGACCCGAACCCACCAGAGGATCCCCATGCGCACCTCCCTGTCCGACGAGTTCGGTCTCGACGTGGCGATGTTCGCCTTCAACTACCAGCCCGACGTCGTCATCGAGGTCTGCAAGGCCGGTGGGCTCGGCGTCCTGGGCGCGGTCCGGTTCACGCCGGCTGAGCTGCGCGAGGCGATCGAGTACATCGAGGCCCGGATCGGCGGACGCCCGTACGGCGTCGACGTCGTCATGCCGGCCAAGACCGAGGCCAAAGCAGGGATGGACGTCGCCTCGATGCACACGATGCTCGAGCAGATGATCCCGCAGGAGCACAAGGACTTCGTCGAGTCGGTCCTCGACAAGCACGGCGTACCTCCGCTGCCCGAGGGGGAGCAGACGGGTCGCGACCTGCTGTCCTGGAACGACACCGAGGCGCGCGAGCAGGTCTCGATCGCCCTGGAGCGCCCGGACGTCAAGCTCATCGTCAACGCCCTGGGCCCGCCGCCCAAGGACGTCGTGGCCCAGGCGCACGAGGCGGGCGTCAAGGTCGCGGCTCTCGTGGGTCGCAAGGACCACGCGCTCAAGCAGGTCGCGAACGACGTGGACATCATCGTGGCGCAGGGCACCGAGGCCGGTGGCCACAGCGGTGAGATCGCCACCATGGTGCTGGTTCCCGAGGTCGTCGACGCCGTGGGCGGACGACCGGTCCTCGCGGCGGGCGGCATCGGCAACGGGCGGCAGGTCGCCGCGGCCCTCGCGCTCGGGGCGCAGGGCGTGTGGACCGGGTCGATGTGGCTCAACACGGTCGAGTGCGGACAGCCCGACCTGATGTACAAGAAGTTCCACGAGGCGGGCTCCCAGGACGCCGTGCGCTCGCGGGCCTACACCGGCAAGCCGGCTCGGCAGCTGCGCACCGAGTGGACCGACGCCTGGGACGACCCGAGCACGCCCGCGCCGCTCGGCATGCCGCTGCAGTTCATGCTCTGCGCCGAGGCGCAGGACCGCATCCGCCGCGCCGGCAAGGAGGAGCTGATGGGCACGCCCATCGGCCAGCTGGTGGGCTCGTTCACCGAGGTCCGCACGGTGGCCGAGGTCATGGCCACCCTGCGCGAGGAGTACGAGCGGGCCGTCGCCTCGCTGCCCCGTCTGTCCGCCCCCGCGACCGTCTGACCAGGAGACCCGACCCATGACCGCACCCGTGGACAAGCCCCGCTGCCCCGTCGACATCGACCTCATCGACCCCGACACCTTCGAGGCCGGCCTCCCGCTCGACGCCTTCGCGACCATGCGGGAGGAGGCGCCGATCTTCTGGCACGACCAACCCGGCTCGGCCGGTGACGGCTTCTGGGTCATCACCCGGCACGCCGACGTCATGGAGGTGTCCCGCACGCCGGAGGTGTTCTCCTCCTGGGAGCGCGGCGCCCTGCTGCACACCGGCGAGGCGGCCGAGGAGCAGGCAGCGCTGGAGATGACGCGCATGCTCATGCTCAACATGGACCCGCCCCAGCACAGCGACTACCGCAACATCGTGCAGCGGGCGTTCACCCCTCGCACGATCCGCAACCTCGAGCCGCGGCTGGTCGAGTTCGCGAACGAGATCGTGGACCGGGCCATCGCGAAGGGCACCGGGGACTTCGTGAAGGACGTCGCCGCCGAGCTGCCCCTGCTGGCGATCTGCGAGCTCGTCGGGGTCCCCGCCGAGCAGCGCGGGGAGGTCTTCGACCTCAGCAACCGGCTCATCGGCTTCGACGACCCGGAGTTCCGCACCTCGCCCGAGGACGCCCAGATCGCGTCGACGGAGATGTACATGATGGCCGACGGCATCGCTGCGGCCCGTCGCGAGTGCCCGATGGACGACGTCGCCAGCAAGCTCCTCGCGGCGGAGGTCGACGGGACCGCCCTGACGCAGGACCAGTTCGACGTGTTCTTCCTCCTGCTCATGGTCGCGGGCAACGAGACGACCCGCAACGCCATCGCCCATGGCATGCAGGCGTTCTTCGACCACCCCGACCAGTGGGAGCTGTTCAAGAAGGAGCGGCCGCTCGACTCCGCCGTCGAGGAGATCATCCGCTGGGCGACGCCCGTCATGCAGTTCCAGCGCACCGCGCTGTCGGACTACACGCTCGGCGACCAGGTCATCAAGGCCGGCGACCGGGTGGCCATCTACTACTCGGCGGCCAACCGCGACAAGGACGCGCTGGACAGCCCGGACACCTTCGACATCACCCGCAAGGACAACGAGCACATCGCCTTCGGCGGCGGTGGTCCGCACTTCTGCCTGGGCGCCAACCTCGCCCGCGCGGAGATCCGCATCATGTTCGACGTCATCGCCGACCGGATGCCCGACATCCGCAGCACCGGCGACCCGCGGATGCTCCGGTCCATGTTCATCAACGGCATCAAGGAGATCCCGGTCTGCTACGTCTGACCGCCTTCGTCTCGCCCCCCGCACACCCCTGACTGCAAGGAGCTCTTCCGTGGGTGACCTCGGCTTCTGGAACATCGCCGCCAACGACCCTGACCGGGTCGTGCTGGTGGAGCCCGACTACACCGAGCACACCGGTGGTGAGCTGCTCGCGTCCTGCAACCAGCTGGTGCACTCCCTCCGGTCGTACGGCGTCGACAAGGGCGACGTCGTCGCCATGCTCATGCCGAACTGCGCGGCCTTCATCGAGGTGCTCCTCGCCGTGCAGCAGGCGGGGTGGTACGTCGTGCCGATCAACTACCACCTGGTGGGTCCGGAGATCGCCTACATCATCAACGACTCCGAGGCGAAGGCGTTCATCACGCACGCGTCGTTGTCGAAGGAGGCCCTGCGGGCCAAGTCGGAGATCGACCTCGACCCCGCGCACTGCTTCTCGGTCGGCGAGCTCGCGGGCTTCCGCCCGTACGCGGAGCTCAAGGACGGGCAGCCGACGACGCTGCCCGAGGACCGCTCCGCCGGCGGGCTGATGAACTACACCTCCGGCACGACCGGCAAGCCCAAGGGCGTGAAGCGGCCGCTGCCGCCGATCGACCCGGACACGATGGCGGAGATGGGCTCGTTCCTGAACCTGCTGTTCGAGATCCCCGCGTTCGAGGACAACGTCCACATCACCGTCGCTCCGCTGTACCACACGGCGGTCGGGCAGTTCACGCAGAACGCCCTGCACGCCGGGCACAAGGTCGTGCTGATGGACCGGTGGACCCCCGAGGGCACCCTCGAGCGGATCGAGAAGTACAAGGTCACGACCAGCCACATGGTCCCGACCATGTTCCACCGGCTTCTCCAGCTGCCCGAGGACGAGCGAGCGAAGTACGACGTCAGCTCGCTGCGCTGCATCATCCACTCCGCCGCGCCGTGCCCTGTGCCGACCAAGCACCGCATGCTCGACTGGTGGGGGCCGGTCATCTGGGAGTACTACGCCGCGACCGAGGGCGGTGGCACCGTGGCCAGCCCGCAGGCGTGGCTGGACAAGCCCGGCACGGTCGGCAACGCGTGGCCCGGCAGCGAGGTGGTGGTGCTCGACGACGACGGCAACGACCTGCCGCCGGGGAAGATCGGGACCGTCTGGATGAAGATGGGCGACCGGACCTTCGAGTACCACGGCGACAAGGAGAAGACAAAGAAGTCCTGGAACGACAGGGGCTTCTTCACCGTCGGCGACGCCGGCGAGATGGACGAGGACGGGTTCCTGTTCCTGCGCGACCGCAAGATCGACATGATCATCGCCGGCGGCGTCAACATCTACCCGGCCGAGACCGAGTCGGTGCTGCTGCAGCACCCGAAGGTCGGCGACTGCGCCGTGTTCGGCATCCCGGACGGCGATGCGGGGGAGCAGATCAAGGCCGCCGTACAGCCCGCCGAGGGGGTCGAGGCCGGACCGGAGCTCGAGAAGGAGCTCATCGCCTACTGCATGGACAACCTCGCGAAGTTCAAGGTTCCCCGGTCGATCGACTTCCTCGACGACTTCCCCCGCGACCCCAACGGCAAGGTCTACAAGCGCAAGCTGCGCGACCCGTACTGGGCCGGCCGCTCGTCGCAGCTGGTCTAGGAGGCCGACATGACTGACACCACGACGCAGGACGTGCTGAGCGCCCCGCACTCGATGCAGTTCGACTACACCCGCTCCACCGGGCCGGTGATCGGAGCGTTCCTCACGGGCCTGCGGGACCGCAAGGTGCTCGGCGCGCCCACCAGTGACGGGCGCGTCGTCGTCCCGCCGCCGGAGTACGACGGGGTGACGGCTGCGGCGATCGATGCCGCGTCGCTGGTCGAGCTCGGGCAGGAGGGGACCGTGACCAGCTGGTCGTGGAACCCCGTGCCGCGCGCGGGCAACCCGTTCGACCAGCCGTTCGCCTGGGCCCTGGTCCAGCTCGACGGCGCCGACACCTCGATCCTGCACGCGCTGGACGCGCCCAAGGAGCAGATCGCCACAGGGATGCGGGTCAAGGTCCGCTGGTCCGACGAGACGGTCGGCTTCATCAAGGACATCGCCTGCTTCGAGCCGGTAGGAGGCACCGCATGAGTGAGCCCGTGACGGGGATCGTCACCCCGATCAAGCTGGACTACCGCTACACACCAGGCACCGCGAGCTCGCAGTTCCTGCGCAGCATCAAGGAGGGCAAGCTCCTCGGCCGGCGCTGCCCGTCCTGCTCGAAGGTCTACTTCCCGCCGCGCGGTGGCTGCCCGATGTGCGGGGTGGAGTTCGCCGAGGAGGTCGAGGTCCAGAACACCGGGACCATGGTGACCTTCGCCGTGGTGAACGTGAACTTCGCCAACCGCGCCGTGGACCTGCCCTACGTCACGGCGGAGGTGGCCTTCGACGGCTCGGACACGACCACGATGGTGCTGCTCAAGGGCGTGCCGCCGGAGCAGGCCCGCATGGGCATGCGGGTCAAGGCGCACTGGCTGCCCGAAGCGGAGTGGGACCACACCCTGGCCAACATCGACTACGTCGAGCCGATCGACGAACCCGATGCCGAGTACGACTCCTTCAAGGACCTGCTGTGAGAACCCACCCGGAGAGCCACCAGAAGGAGAGCCACGCATGAGGGACGTCGCGATCGTCTCCTACGCCCAGCACGCGGCGCGGCGCGAGGAGAAGCGCAACGAGGTCGAGATCCTGCTGCCTGTCGTCCGTGAGGCGCTCGGGCCCACTGGGCTGAAGACGCAGGACATGGGCTTTACCTGCTCCGGCTCGAGTGACTACCTGGCCGGTCAGGCGTTCGCCTTCGTCCAGGCGCTGGACGCGGTCGGTCCCTGGCCGCCCATTGCCGAGTCACACGTCGAGATGGACGGTGCGTTCGCCCTCTACGAGGCGTGGGTGCGGCTGCAGCACGGCGACATCGACACCGCTCTGGTCTACAGCTTCGGCAAGAGCTCGCCGGGCGACGTGGCCCGGGTGCTGTCCCTGCAGCTCGAGCCCTACATCCTCGGACCCCTGTGGCCGGACGCCGTCAGCCTCGCGGCCCTGCAGGCACGGGCGTTGCTCGACTCCGGCAAGGCCAGTGAGAAGGACCTCGCGCGCGTCGTGGCGCGCAGCCGCCGCAACGCGATGGGCAACCCGAACGCCCAGCTGTCCGGGGAGACCGACGAGGCGGCACTGCTCGACGCGCCGCTCTACGCCGACCCGCTGCGCAAGCACGACGTGCCGCCCGTCAGCGACGGCGCTGCGGTCATCGTGCTGGCCGCGGGAGACCGTGCGCGCGAGCTCACCCCGAACCCGGTGTGGATCCGCGGCATCGACCACCGCATCGACGGTCAGGCACCCGGGTCTCGCGACCTGACGATCAGCCCGTCCACGACTCTGGCCGGCCAGAAGGCGGGCCTCGGCGACGTCGGCACCATCGACTTCGCCGAGCTGCACGCGCCGTTCAGCCACCAGGAGCTCATCCTCATCGAGGCCCTGGGTCTGGACGAGACGCGCACGAGCATCAACCCCTCGGGTGGGGCGCTGGCCTCCAACCCGGTGATGGTGGCCGGGCTCGCCCGGATCGGTGAGGCCGCCAAGCGGTTGGCCGCGGGCGAGGGCAAGAAGGCAGTGGCGCACGCGACGAGCGGCCCCCTGCTCCAGCAGAACCTGGTGTGTGTCTTGGAGGCCAACGCATGAGCGGGAACCGTGCAGCAGTGCTGGGAACGGGGCAGACGCACCACGTCGCAGCGCGCAAGGACGTCTCGATCGCGGGACTGGTGCGCGAGGCCGCGGACCGCGCCCTGCTGGACGCCGAGCTCGAGTGGAAGGACGTCGACGCCGTCGTCATCGGCAAGGCGCCCGACATGTTCGAGGGCGTCATGATGCCCGAGCTCTACCTCGCCGAGGCGCTCGGCTGCATCGGCAAGCCGCTGATCCGGGTGCACACCGCAGGCTCGGTCGGCGGGTCGACAGCGGTCGTCGCGACCCACCTGGTGCAGGCGGGCATCCACGAGCGGGTGCTGACGGTGTCGTTCGAGAAGCAGTCGGAGAGCAACGCCATGTGGGCGCTGTCGATCCGCATCCCCTTCTCGCAGCCCCTGGTGGCCGGCGCGGGCGGCTACTTCGCGCCGATCGTGCGCGGGTACATCCGCAAGTCCGGCGCACCACTGGACACCGGTTACAAGGTGGTCCTCAAGGACCGGCTCAACGCCCTGAAGAACCCCTACGCCCACCTGCACCAGGACGACATCACCTACGAGCAGATCGCCGAGTCGCCGCTGCTCTGGGACCCGATCCGCTACGCCGAGACCTGCCCGTCCTCCGACGGGGCCGGGGCGATGGTCATCGGCTCCGAGGCGGCCGCCGCCAAGGCGACCCGCCCGGTCGCGTGGATCCACGGGACCGCCGTACGGTCGGAGCCGACCATGGGTGCGGGGCGCGACCGCGTCAACCCGCACGCCGGGCGGGACTGTGCGAAGGCGGTGTACGCCGAGGCCGGCATCACCGACCCGCTTCGGCAGATCGACTGCGCTGAGATCTACGTGCCGTTCTCCTGGTTCGAGCCGATGTGGCTGGAGAACCTCGGCTTCGCCGAGGAGGGGACGGGCTGGAAGATGGTGCACGACGGCTCGACCGAGATCGGTGGTCAGCTGCCGATCAACATGAGCGGTGGCGTGCTGAGCTCCAACCCGATCGGCGCGTCCGGGATGCTGCGCTTCCTCGAGGCGGCCAACCAGGTCCGCGGTCTGGCCGGTGACCACCAGGTCGACGGCGCGCGCACCGCGATGGGCCATGCGTACGGCGGTGGCTCGCAGTTCTTCGCCATGTGGGTCGTCGGCGCGGACAAGCGATGACCGGTCGGCTCGAGGGCAAGGTCGCCCTCATCAGCGGCTCCGCGCGGGGGATGGGTGCAGCGACCGCCCGGTTGATGGTCGCCGAGGGCGCACGCGTCGTGCTCGGCGACATCCTCCCAGAGGTGAAGGAGGTCGCAGAGTCCTTGGGGGACAAGGCGATTGCCCTCACCCTCGACGTGACGGACGAGCAGTCGTGGCGCGATGCGGTCGCCGCAGGCGAGCAGGCGTTCGGCAAGATCGACGTGCTCGTCAACAACGCCGGCATCCTGCTCATGGACGAGCTGGGCAACACCACCAGCGACATCTACCGCAAGGTCAACGACGTCAACGCGTTCGGCTGCTTCCTCGGCATGCGCGAGGTGCACCCCGCCCTCAAGCGCGCGGGAGGCGGGTCGATCGTCAACCTGTCGAGCGTCGAAGGGCTCGGGGGGAACCGGTTTCTCGTCGCCTACACCGGCAGCAAGTTCGCGGTGCGGGGCATGACGAAGGCGGCCGCGATCGAGCTGGCGGCGGACGGGATCCGCGTGAACAGCGTCCACCCCGGAGGGATCGACACCCCCATGGTGCGGCACTTCGTGCCGGACGAGAAGTCGCTGCAGTGGGTGGGCAACCAGGTGCCGATGCGGCGCACCGGCAAGCCCGAGGAGGTGGCCGAGGCGGTCACCTTCCTGGCCAGCGACGCGGCGTCGTACATCACTGGCGCCGAGCTGGCCGTCGACGGAGGGGCAACCGCCACCTCCGGCTTCAAGCACTGACCACGAGCTGAGGGACGCACCGCGATGCAGTTCAACCTGGCAGACATGTTCGAGAAGGTCGTCGACACGGTCCCTGACCGCGAGGCGCTCTACTGCGAGGGGCGGCTGCTGACCTACCGACAGCTCGACGAGCGGGCCAACCAGCTCGCTCACCACTTCCTGTCGGTCGGCATCCAGCCGGGCGACCATGTCGGCTGCCACATGATGAACGGCACGGAGTACCTCGAGACGATGCTCGCGCTGTTCAAGATCCGCGCGGTGCCGATCAACGTGAACTTCCGCTACGTGCACGAGGAGCTGCGCTACCTCTACGAGGACGCCGACCTCGTCGGCACGGTCTTCGACGCGGAGTTCGCCGAGCGGGTGGCGGCCGTCCTGCCGCAGACGCCGAAGGTGAAGAACCTCATCGCGGTCGGGCCGTACGACGGGTTCGAGCTGCCCGAGGGAACCACGCGCTACGAGGAGGTCCTCGCCGCGCAGCCGAACGACCGCAGCGGCCTGCCCGAGCGCTCGGCGGACGACCTGCTCATCATCTACACCGGTGGCACGACGGGGATGCCCAAGGGGGTCATGTGGCGGCAGGAGGACATGTTCTTCGCCGGCATGGGAGGGGGACGCCCGGCCGGCGAGCCGTTCGCCACGCCGGAGGAGGTCGCCGACAACGCGCTGGCGGGTGGCCTCACGAGCTTCCCGGCTGCGCCCTTGATGCACGGCGCCGCGGAGCTCAGCTCGTTCATCTCCTTCTTCAGCGGGGCCAAGATCCTGCTCATCCGCAAGTTCTCCGGCCACGGTGCGCTCCAGCTGGTCCAGGAGCACAAGGCCAACATGCTCATGGTCGTCGGCGACGCGATGGCGACGCCGATCCTCGAGGCGCTGGAGGAGAAGGAGTACGACACCTCTTCCCTCATGGTGCTCGGCTCGGCGGGGGCGCTGCTGTCGCAGACGACCCGTGACCGGTTCGCCGAGAAGGTGCCGAACCTGTACATCAACGACTCCTTCGGCTCGACCGAGACCGGCTACAACGGCTCGGCCAAGCCCGGCACCAACGCCAAGGACGGGCTGAAGTTCGCCATCAACGCCCGCACCACCGTGTTCGGCGATGACGACCAGCCGATCGAGCCAGGGTCGGGGAAGGTCGGCATCGTCGGGCAGAAGGGCCACATCCCCCTCGGCTACTACAACGACCCGGAGAAGACGGCCAAGACCTTCCGGGTCATCGACGGCGTGCGCTGGGTGTTCCCCGGCGACATGGCGACGGTCGAGGCCGACGGCACCATGCACTTCCTGGGCCGCGGCTCGATCTGCATCAACTCCGGTGGCGAGAAGATCTACCCGGAGGAGGTCGAGAACGCGATCAAGACCCACCCGGACCTGCAGGACGCTGTGGTCGCGGGTATCCCCGACGAGCGCTGGGGGCAGAAGGTGGCTGCCGTGCTCCAGGTGAAGGAGGGGCACGCCCCGCCGACGCAGGAGCAGCTCGAGGGGCACCTGTCGACGCAGATCAGCCGCTACAAGCTGCCGCGCTTCATCACCTACGTCGAGCTGATGCAGCGCTCGCCCAGCGGCAAGCCGGACTACAAGTGGGCCACGCAGGTGCTCACCGAGGCCGCCTCCACCTCGGTCTGAGATCCGTGGACTGGTTCACGACGGTCTCGGCGCTGGTCCGGGCCCGGGCTGACGACCACCGGCCCGGGCTGCTGTTCGAGGGTCGCACCTGGACCTGGGCCGAGCACACCGCCGAGGCGGCTGCACGTGCGGCCTTCTACGAGCAGCACCGCCCGGCCGACCGACCCCCGCACGTCGGGGTGCTCCTGGAGAACGTCCCGGAGTACAGCTTCTGGCTCGCCGCTGCCGCGCTGGGCCGCTTCGTGCTGGTGGGGCTCAACGCCACGCGTCAGGGGGAGGGGCTCCTGGACGACGTCCGGGCCACCGACTGCCACCTGGTGCTGACCGACCGGCCGGAGCTGTTCGCCGGTCTCGACGTACCCGTCCTGGACCCGCAGGCCCTCACCTACCCGTCGGCTGCACTCCCCGAGGTGGACGCGCAGACGAGCGACCTCTACCTGCTCATCTTCACCAGCGGGACCACCGGGTCGCCGAAGGCGGTGATGTGCAGCCAGGGGAAGATCGCGACGCAGGGCCTCGGTCTCGTCCAGCGCGTCGGTCTCGGGCCGCAGGACATCACCTACGCCTCGATGCCGCTGTTCCACTCCAACGCGGTCATCACCGCCTGGTCGCCCTCCCTGGCGGTGGGGGCGGAGATCGCGCTCAGACGGAAGTTCTCCGCGTCGTCGTTCCTTGACGACTGCCGGGCCGTCGGAGCCACCTACGCCAACTACGTGGGGACGCCGCTGTCCTACGTGCTGGCGCAGCCCCCGCGAGCGGACGATGCGGACAACCCGTTGGTGCGCGTCTTCGGCAACGAGGGCGCGCCGGCCGACCTGACCAGGTTCGCGGAACGGTTCGCCTGCCAGGTGATCGACGGCTTCGGGTCGACCGAGGGGGGCATCAGCATCTCCAAGACCGACGACACCCCGCCCGGTGCTCTCGGGCGCGGCGTGGGGGACGTGCGGGTCCTCGACCCTGAGTCGGGGCAGGAGAAGCCGCCGGCGCAGTTCGTGGACGGCCGGCTGGCCAACGCGGAGGAGTGCGTGGGGGAGCTGGTCAACCTGGACGGCCCGTTCGCCTTCGAGGGCTACTGGAACGCCCCCGACGACACGGCCCAGCGGACCCGGGACGGTCGCTACTGGTCCGGTGACCTCGGCTACCGCGACGCTGACGGTTTCCTGTACTTCGCCGGTCGGTCGCTGGACCGGCTGCGGGTCGGTGGGGAGAACTTCCCCGCCGCTCCGGTCGCCCGGCTGCTGACCAGGCACCCGCACGTCGTCGAGGCCGTGGTGTTCGCCGTCCCCGACCCGACAGCGGGGGACCAGGTGATGGCAGCCGTCGTCCCTGCCGAGGGCTTCGAGCCGGCAGCCTTCGCCGCCTGGGTCGCCGCGCAGCCTGACGCGAGCCCCACCTGGGTCCCGCGCTACCTGCGGGTCGGCGAGGTGCCCAGGACGGCGACCGGGAAGGTGCTGGTCCGCGCTCTTGCCAGCCAGCGCTGGGACGGCCAGGACGTCTGGGTCCGGGACGGTGAGGCGATGCGGCCGATGGCCGACGCGGACCGCGCCGACCTGGTCGCCGCGTTCGCGCGCAGCGGCCGTCCGCTGCTCTGACCGAACAGGAACATGTTGCAGTTCTGTCGCGTGGGCCCCTTGACCGTGTGACTGCCGCCACAGTAGAACGTGTTACAACAAACCCGGCAGATCGAGGCGGCATGTACCTGACCTACACCGACGAGCAGCGCCAGCTGCGCGACGAGCTGAGGGCCTACTTCGCCCAGCTGATGACGCCGGAGCTGCGCGCGTCGCTGTCGGAGGGCGAGCTCGAGGGGGACGCCTACAAGGAGATGGTCCGCCAGCTCGGCCGTGACGGCATGCTCGGCATCTCCTGGCCCACGGAGTACGGCGGGCAGGGACGCGACCTGCTCGACCAGTACATCTTCTTCGACGAGAGCCAGCGCGCGAACGTGCCCGTGCCGTTCCTCACGCTGAACACCGTCGGACCGACGATCATGCAGTTCGGCACGCCGGAGCAGAAGGCCTTCTTCCTGCCGAAGATCCTGACCGGCGACCTGCACTTCTCGATCGGGTACTCCGAGCCGGGCGCGGGCACAGACCTCGCGAGCCTGACGACCACGGCGGTCCGCGACGGCGACCACTACGTCATCAACGGGCAGAAGATGTGGACCTCGCTCATCCACCACGCCGACTACATCTGGCTCGCCTGCCGCACCGACCCTGACGCCAAGCGGCACAAGGGCCTGTCGATGATCATCGTACCGACCGACGCCGAGGGCTTCTCCTGGACGCCAGTGCACACGATCGGCGGGGGCTACACCAGCGCCACCTACTACGACAACGTCCGTGTCCCCGTCGAGAACGTCGTCCTCGGAGAGAACCGCGGCTGGGAGCTCATCACCAGCCAGCTCAACCACGAGCGGGTCTCGCTCTCCAGCGCCGGCAGCATCCAGCGCAAGATCGACGACGTGCGCCGGTGGGCGCAGGACACCAAGCTCGCCGACGGCCGCCGGGTCATCGACCAGGAATGGGTGCAGACGTCACTGGCCCGCCTGACCGCCAAGACGCAGTTCCTGCGACTGCTCAACTGGAAGGTCGCCTGGAGCGTGACGCAAGGGGCGCTGAACCCTGCCGACGCCAGTGCGGTCAAGGTGCACGGCAGCGAGTTCTACATCGAGGCCTACCGCGCCCTGATGGAGATCCTCGGGCAGTCGTCCGTGCTCACGAAGGACTCCGCGGGTGCCCTGCTCGGTGCCGACCTCGAGCGGTCCATGCGCAACACGCTCGTCCTCACCTTCGGCGGCGGCACGAACGAGATCCAGCGCGACATCATCGCGATGGTCGGGCTCGCCATGCCGCGCGCACCGAGATAGGAGGCCGACATGGACTTCACCCTGAACGACGACCAGCAGGCGCTGGTCGGCCTGGCCACGCAGATCCTCACCGAGCGCTCGACGCAGAAGCGCCTCGACGCGCTCGACGACGAGGGCACCTGGTTCGACCGCGACCTGTGGAAGCAGCTGGCGGACGCCGGCATCGTCGGGGCCGCCCTCAAGGAGGACGTCGGGGGCGGCGGCCTCGGCTTCGCCGAGCTCGCCCTCCTGCTCGAGCAGGTCGGCGCGACCGTCGCCCAGGTGCCGCTGCTCGACACGGTGCTCTGCGCCGGCCTCGTCCTCGACGCCTTCGGGACGCAGGAGCAGCGCCAGCGCGACCTGCCGGGCGTCGCTGACGGGACGACGCTGCTCGCCGCGGCGCTGGTCGAGAGCGGGCGCGACGACCTGATGCGCCCGGTCACCCGCGCCACGACAGCGGGAGCGGCGTACACCGTGACCGGGACCAAGACCAGCGTGCCGTTGGCCGACCTCGCGACGCGGCTGGTCGTGTCGGCGTCGCTCGCCGACGGTCAGGTCGTCCTGCTCCTCGTCGAGCCGACCGCCGCCGGCGTGACGGTCCGAGAGGGCCGCGGCACGAGCGGTCAGCCCCTGTTCGAGGTCGAGCTCGACGGTGTCGCCGCCGAGGTGCTCGTGGGGCCGGAGGGTGGCGCGGACGCGCTCGCGTGGCTGCTGGACCGGGCGCTCGTCGGGGTCGCGGCCACCGCACTCGGCGTCAGCGCGACCGCGTTGCGGCTCTCGGCGACCTACACCACCGGGCGCGAGCAGTTCGGGCGCGCGATCGCGACCTTCCAGGCCGTCGGCCACCGGCTCGCCGACGCCTACATCGACGTCGAGGGCATGCGGCTCACGACGCTGCAGGCGGTCTGGCTGCTCGACGCCGGCCTCCCCGGACGGGACGAGGCGCGGATCGCCAAGTGGTACGCCAGCGAGGGCGGGCACCGCGTCGCCCACGCGTGCCAGCACGTGCACGGGGGCGTCGGCATCGACGTCGACTACGTCCTGCACCGCTACTTCCGCTGGTCCAAGCAGCTGGAGTTCGCCTTCGGCTCGGCTCAGTCCCAGCTGCTGTCCCTCGGCGCCGCCCTGGCCGCCGAGCCCGTCTAGAAGCCCCCCGGGAGAACCTGCACCGTGAACGACCTGAACCTCGACGGCACGTCCGCCCTCGTCACCGGCGCCGGCGCCGGACTCGGCCGCGCGGAGGCCCTCGCGCTCGCCGCTGCCGGCGCGGGCGTCGTGGTCAACGACTACGACAAGGACGCTGCCCACGCGGTCGTGGACGAGATCGTCGCCGCCGGCGGTCAGGCGACTGCTGCCCCTGGCGACGTCAGCTCGTGGCAGACCGCGCAGGACCTGGTCGAGGCAGCCGTCTCGACGTACGGCAAGCTCGACATCCTCGTCAACAACGCAGGCGTGCTGCGCGACCGGACCATCTTCAACATCACCGAAGACGAGTGGGACACCGTCATCGCGGTGCACCTCAAGGGCCATGCCGGCACCTCGCGCTTCGCGACCGCGCACTGGCGCGACCGGTCCAAGGCCGCAGGCGCGCCGGTGTACGGCCGGGTCATCAACACCTCCAGCGAGGCGTTCCTGTTCGGGTCTGCAGGGCAGCCCAACTACGCGGCGGCCAAGGCCGGCATCACCGCGCTCACCCTGGCCACCGCTGGAGCGTGCAGCCGGTACGGCGTGCGCGCCAACGCGATCTGCCCGCGGGCGCGGACGGCCATGACCGAGGCCGTCTTCGGCGAGGCTCCGGCCGACGGTGTCGACCCCCTCGGGGTCGAGCACGTCGCCCCGCTGGTGGCCTACCTCGCCAGCCCGGCCGCCGACGCGATCAACGGCCAGGTCTTCGTCGCCTACGGCCCGATGGTGGTGCTCGTGTCCGCCCCAGGGGTGGAGCAGCGCTTCGACGCCCCCGACGCGACCTGGTCCGCCGAGGGGCTCTCCGTCGCGCTCGGTGGTCATTTCGCTGAGCGGGACCCCGAGCGCAGCTTCCGCGCCTCCGAGATCGGAAAGCTGTGACGTCGCGCGCGGCAGCGTGCGGAATGTCCGATTCGTTGTAGAACCACCCTCGACACCTGGGCGTAACCACCAGACCATGGGAGTCGTTGTGACCCACAGCACATGCTCGGCCCGTCGCTCATGTCTTGCCGCACCCCCGGGTCCCCGGGGTGTCACTCCCAGCAGCCCAGCCCCTGGAGCCTTCGTGCGCCCGCCCTACGGCCCTGTCGCTCCTACGGTGCGCCTGCGAGCGGAGCGCCCGTGACCGACTTCGTCACGTTCACGATCATCGGGATCGTCCTGGGCTCGACGTACGCGATCGCGGCCAGCGGTCTGGTCCTGACCTACGCCACGTCCAACGTCTTCAACTTCGCGCACGGCGCCGTGGGCATGGTCATGACGTTCCTGTACTGGGAGCTCTACGTGCACCAGGGCTGGCCGCTCCTTGTGGTCCTCCCGCTCATCCTGCTGGTCATCGCGCCCGCCTTCGGCCTGCTCATGGAGCGCATCGTCATGCGACGGCTGACCACGGCCGACGTCACGACCTCGCTCGGGGTCACCGTCGGGCTGCTGGTCGCGCTCATCGGCATCGCCCAGCAGATCTGGAAGCCGGCCGGCCGCACCGTCGACGCGTTCTTCGTGGGGTCGAGCGTGTCGTTCGGCATCGTGCGGGTGACGGCCCAGCAGTTCATCACCATGGGCATTGCCGTCGCGGTCGCGCTCGGGCTCTACATCCTGCTCAACCGCACCCGCGTCGGTACGGCGATGCGCGCCGTCGTGGACAACCGCGACCTGCTGGCCCTGCACGGCGCCCGTCCGAACCGGCTCAGCGGACTGGCCTGGGCCCTCGGCTCCTCCCTGGCCGCCCTGGCCGGCATCCTGCTCGCACCGTCCCTGTCGTTCGACTACACGATCCTCACCTTCCTCGTCGTCAACGCCTACGCCGCGGCGATGGTGGGTCGGCTCAAGAGCCTGCCGCGCACCTTCGCCGGTGCCATCGGCCTCGGCCTGCTCATCAACTACGGCCAGTGGGCCTACATCTCGCTGCCCGAGAGCGTCATCACCGACTCGCAGGGCCTGGTCTACGGCATCAAGAACTCCCTGCCGACGATCTTCCTGCTCGGCGTGATGCTCCTTCTGCCGCAGGAGAAGCTCCGCGTCGGTCGGATTGCCGGGACGAAGCTGCCGCAGATCCCCTCGTGGCGGAAGACCTTCGCCTGGTCCGGTGTCCTGCTCGCCGGCGCCTGGGTGCTGACGAGCTCGATGGGCGCGGCGAACAACTCCCGCTTCGGCCAGGCGATGTGCCTACCGCTCATCATGCTGTCGTTGGTCCTGCTCATCGGGTACGGCGGTGACGTCTCCCTGTGCCAGCTCAGCTTCGTCGGGGTCGGTGCGCTGGTGGCGGCGCGCGGCTTCGACATCCCCTTCACCGGGCTCGGCTTCCACCCGCAGATCACCGTGCTGTCGCTCCTCACCGCGTTCCTGCTCACCGCCGTGGTCGGAGCTCTCGTGGCGCTACCCGCCTTGCGCTTGCGTGGGCTCTACATCGGCCTCGGCACGCTCGCGATCGCCGCAGCCATGGACCACACGGTCTTCGAGACCGGCCTGGTCGGCTTCGGCGCCCAGGGCTCGACGTTCAACGTGGCCCGACCCGGCTACCTCGAGTCGGAGCGCTCGTTCGCGATGGCGGTCGTCGTGACCTTCGTGCTCATGGCGTGGGTCGTGCTGTCGATCCGGCGCAGCAAGTACGGCCGGATCCTGCTGGCCACCCGGGACTCCCAGGCCGCCTGCGCGACGCTGGGCTTCAGCACGACGATGACCCGGGTCGCCGTGTTCGCGACCTCGGCGGGTCTGGCCGGCGTCGCGGGCGTGCTGTTCGCGGGGATGAAGAGCACCGTCGGCACCCTCGACTTCTTCTTCTTCCAGAACCTCCCCCTGCTGCTGTTCGCCATCGTCTTCGGCGTCACGAGCATCTCGGGAGTGCTGGTGGGTGGCTTCGTCTACGGCTGCCTGACCACGGGTTTCCTCATCAACAGCGACGCCACGGTCAAGAACATCGCCTACATCGTGCTGTTCGTCGGCATCCGTCTGCTCGTCAACAACCCGAACGGTCTGGTCGGACTGCTGATGGAGCGGGGGCGCCGGCTGCGCCCTTCGCAGAGCAGCGACCTGGTCGAGGAGCGGGACGTCGACCCGTACGCCTCGGTCAGCGGTTCCCAGCGCTTGGAGGCACCCGTTGGCTCTGCTTGAGATCGACGACGTTCACGTCCGCTTCGGTGGCGTGGTCGCGGTCAACGGTGCGACGTTCGACGTCGCGGAGAGCTCGGTCGTCGGCCTGATGGGTCCGAACGGCGCGGGGAAGACGACGCTGTTCAACGTCATCACCGGCCTGCAGACCCCGACCAGCGGCTCCGTGCGCTTCGACGGCCGTGACGTCTCGAAGGTCCATCCGCGGCAGCGCGCCCTGGCCGGGATCGGCCGGACCTTCCAGCGCCTCGAGGTCTTCGGGTCGCTGTCGGTGGCCGACAACATCAGGGTCGCGGCCGAGATGCGCGGCCTCGACAACCCGCGCGGGATCTGTGACGCGCTGCTGGACCGGGTCGGGCTGCGGGCCTTCGCGGACGTGACGGCCGACTCCGTGCCCACGGGCATCGCCCGCCTGACCGAGCTGGCCCGCGCGCTCGCGTGCGACCCGCGGCTGCTCCTGCTCGACGAGCCGTCCAGCGGCCTCAGCGAGGCTGAGACCGAGGACTTCGCCGTCCTCATCCGTTCGCTCGCCGAGGACGACGGCAGGTCGGTGCTGATCGTCGAGCACGACGTCGAGCTCGTCCTGGGCCTGTGCTCGACCATTCACGTGCTCGACTTTGGCTCGATCATCGCCAGCGGTACGCCGGAGGTGATCCGCGCCGACAAGCGGGTGCAGGACGCCTACCTCGGGGCCGACGACCCGGACCTGGAGGCGGTGGCGCTGTGACCGAGCGGGTGAACGCGCTGGACGTCATCGACCTGACCGCCGGTTACGGGCGGATCGAGGTCCTGCACGGGGTCACCTTCTCCGTGCCCCAGGGCAGTGTCGTCGCGCTGCTCGGCCCCAACGGTGCCGGCAAGACGACCACCCTGAACTGCATCGCCGGTCTGCTCGACCCGACCGGTGGCCACGTCCACCTCGGCGGGCATCACCTCAACGGCGCGGCGCCCGACCGCCTCGCGCGCGCCGGCCTGTGCACGATCCCGGAGGGCCGCGGGATCTTCCCGAACCTGACCGTGGCCGAGAACATCAGCCTGTTCGCGTTCGCCGCGTCGGCCCCGCCCCGGGAGATCGAGGAGCGGTCCTACGGCCAGTTCCCCCGGCTGGGGGAGCGCCGCGGTCAGCTCGCCGGACGGCTGTCCGGCGGTGAGCAGCAGATGCTGGCGATGGCCCGGGCGCTGTCCAGCGACCCGGCGCTGCTGCTGCTCGACGAGCTCTCGATGGGCCTCGCCCCCAAGATCGTCGAGGACCTGTACGAGATCGTCGGCGAGATCGGGCGCCAAGGCGTCTCGGTGCTCGTGGTCGAGCAGTTCGCACGACGGGCCCTGGCCGTTGCCCAGCTCGGCATCGTGATGGTGCAAGGACGGGTCACCGCTCTGGGCGAGCCCGCCGACATCGAGGGCGAGCTCTCCGCCGCCTACCTCGGAGGTGCAGCATGATCGGAACACTCCGCACGGCCGGCCGGATCGCAGCGGTCTCGGCCCTCACCGTCGGGCTGCTGCCGTTCGGCGGTCCGGTCCGCGCCGACAACGCGCGCACCGACACGACCCTCGCCGGGTACGACGTCGTCGTCGAGGCCACGCCCCTGCGCGTGCTCATCGACGACCCCGAGCTGCAGGTTCCGCACGACCCGGGAACGGCGGTCCTCGAGGGCGACCCGAACTACACGCTGGCGTCTGTCTCCGCTGGTCCCAACTCGCACGCACTGACCTCCACCTTCTGGCCGGGGAACCTGCTCGGAACCGGGCTCGCACAGGTAGCCGAGGGCGCGCCCCCCTATCCGGTGAAGGGTGAGGCCCGCTACCCGGACAAGCCGTACGACGCCAACGGCGTCGATGGCGGGTCCCTCAGCGGAGCGCATGCGGAGCCCTTGGCGGCCACCGCCGTTGCCGACGGGACGCCGACCAACAAGCCGGGACAGGTGATGGTGGGCGGCGCGACGTCCACGTCGAGTGCCACGGTCAACGACAAGAACGTCGCGGTCGGCACCGCCGTCAGTGCGGTGCAGGACGTCAACCTGCTGGCGGGCACCATCACCATCGACTCGGTGAAGACGGTGCTCACGACAGGGGCGGACGGCACGAAGGCCAGCTCCAGCGGGACGACGACGGTGACCGGCCTGTCGATCGGCGGCGTGGGCTTCAGCGTCGACGACAAGGGCCTGCACGCCGGTCCGCAGAGCAGCTCCCTGCCCAAGCTCGACACGCCCGACGACGTCAGCAAGGCACTGGGCATCACGGCGAGGACGCTCAACCAGTCGACCAGCACCACGCCGAGCGGTGTCAAGCGCGTCGCCGGGGGTCTGGTCATCGACATCGACACCGGTCCGCTGCGCAAGCAGCTCGCCCCGGTCACCGGTGTGGTGAACCCCGTGGTCAACAGCATCATCAGCAACCTGCCCCCGGAGATCGCCAGCCAGCTGTACTACTTCGTCAAGGCGACGCCGCACATCACGTTCATCTTCGCCTCGGCGAACTCGCAGTCGGCGGCCACCCTGCCGATCGTGCTGCCGCCGTTCGTCTTCCCGTCGTTCCCGACGACCCCGGGCTCGGTCGTCACGGCGCCCGGCACGGGCTACACCGCTGGTCCGCCGCCGGTCGAGGCGATCGCACCGGGCGGCGCCGTGGCGACGTCGCCCTTCGTCAGCGGAGCCACGGACGGCCAGCCGCCCCAGCTGCCGCCCGCGACACCGCAGGCGGCCTCGAGCCCGAGGTACCTCGGGTTCGGCGGCATCGGCGCGGGCCTGCTGCTCGCAGCGGTCCTGGGTGCGGGCGGCATCGGGTTCGGGCTGCTGCGGTTCCTCGGTCTCGCCGGTGGCGCCGTGCTCGGCCTCGGCTGTCGCCTCGGTGCTCCCTCCTCCGTCCCCAACCTCCGGAGTCTGACCGCATGACCACTCCCACCACGCGTGCCCGCAGCCTGTCCGTCGAGCAGCTGCTCGCCGGTGTCAGCGCGGTGCTCCTCCCGTTGGGCCTGCTGCTGATCCTGCTGGGCTGGTACGGCGCGGCGCACACGCCGTACCTGTTCGAGCAGGTGCCCTACCTCATCAGCGGCGGCATCCTGGGGCTCGGTCTGTCCGTCGTCGGTGGCCTGGTCTACTTCGGCTCCTGGCTGGCCAGGGGGGCCGCCGAGCAGCGGGCCAAGACCACGGAGCTCGCCGACCTGCTGCGCGAGATCCGCGACGACCTGCGCAGCGAGCAACGGGGCGCGCCGTCCGCGCGACCGAGCCGGGGCCCGGTCTCGAACGGCGCCTCCACGGGCGCCGGGGCACCCTTCGTCGCCACCGCGCGCGGCGGGATGCTGCACCGCCCGGACTGCTCGGTGGTGGCCGGTCGTGAGGACCTGCGCCACGTCAGCGCCACGACCGACGGCCTGTCCCCCTGCACGCTGTGCAGTCCGCTCGACGCCGACGCGCTCGCGACCTGACCGCACCCCTGTCCGCCAGCGTGACCCCGACGCCCCTCCCCACGAAGGACCCTGTCGATGCTCGCACGTAGCCCCCTCGCCCGGCCGCTGGTCGTCGTCCTGGCCGTCAGCGCCCTGGCCACCTCGGCCTGTGGTGCCCGGCTGACCCCGGACCAGCGGACCGCCGCGCTGTCACAGGGAGGTGGTGGTGGAGGCAGCACCGGTAGCTCGGGAGACCTCGCCTCCGGCGACGGGGGAACGACGGGCACCACCGGCACCGATCCCGGTACGTCGACGGGCGGGACGACCGGTGGCAGCACCGGCGCCACCAGCGGGACGTCCGGGGCCACGGGCACCAGCGGGACCTCCGGCGGGGCCTCCGGCGGGACCTCCGGCACCGGGGGCACCACCACGACCACGGGCGGGTCCACCGGCGGGTCGACCGGCGACTTCCGGCCGGCACCGCCCGGCGGCAACGGGGGTGCGACGGACGTCGGCATCACCAAGGACTCCATCACGATCTACAACATCAGCGACGTCAGCGGCGCCGTTCCCGGGTTGTTCGAGGACGCGCGGTTCGCCACCCAGGCGTACGTGAAGTACTGGACCGCCCGCTACGGCACGCTCTACGGCCGCAAGATCAACCTCAAGTCGCTCGACTCCCAGCTCGACGCCGGGGCCAACCGGAGTGCGGCGCTCGACCTCTGCGCCAACGCCTTCGCGGGCGTCGGGTCGGTGTCCGCGTTCGACCAGGGCGCCGCGGAGCCCGAGAAGCAGTGCGGCGTCCCCGACGTACGCGGACTGGCGACGACGGACCAGATCAAGGTGGTGCCGAACGTCTACCCGGCCAACGCCGCGGGGCAAGGCCAGTACCGCGGTCTCGCGCAGTTCGCCTGGGCCGCGTCGCACCCCGACCCGAAGATCCGCGCCTCCATCAAGAAGGCCGGCTACGTCTACAGCGACGGCGACGTCACCCGGCAGCAGTCGTCCCAGGACAAGAAGGCCTCGGCCGCGGCGTACGGCTTCAACTGGATCGCCGACGAGCCGTTCCCGACGTCGTCCACCGACTACACCGCTGTGGTGGCGGACCTGAAGAAGAAGGGCGTCGAGTTCGTCACCTTCTCCGGGGCCTACCAGCAGGCGGCCGGAATCCGCAAGACGATGCGCGACCAGGACTACAACCCGGTCGTCTGGCAGCCGACGGTGACGGCGTACACGCCGAACTACCTGCAGCAGGCCGGTTCGGCCGCTGAGGGGACCTACTTGGCACTGCAGCCCACGCTGCTCGAGGAGGCCAAGTACAGCCCGGAGCTGCAGACCTACGCGCAGTGGCTCACGCAGGTGAAGCCGAACGCCGTCCCGACCGCCATCGGCCAGTCGGCCTGGGGCGCCGCGGCGCTGTTCTTCGACAAGATGATCAAGCTCGGTCCGAAGCCCACCCGCAAGGGACTGCTCGGCCTGCTCGCGCAGGAGCACAACTGGACCTCGAACGGCCTGTTCCCGGGTCAGGACATCGGGGGTCGTCGACTGAGCGACTGCATCCAGGTGGTGCGGGTGATCGGCGGCAAGTTCGTGCGCCAGCTCCCGGCGGCCGAGCACACCTGGCGCTGCGAGGACGGGGTCTGGGACTTCTCCGCGAACAAGAAGGTCCCGGGGTACCCGAAGTAGCAGCCGGCAGGTGGCTCAGTCGGCCAGCACGAGCGTGATGGCCAGGTGGATGTCGCGCCAGACGTCCGCGGCCCCGATGCGGCCACCGAGCCAGGCGATCTGACGGGCGAACCAGACGTCCTGCAGGATCGCGGCGAGGTCGACGTCGTGCTCCTGCGGCTCGCCGCCGCCGCGGATCGCCTGCACGATCAGCTCGGTCATGTTGCCGCGCACCGCCGCCACCTCGGTCGCGACTGAGGTGTCGGCCGCCATCATGGCCCGGATGAGCGCCTCGGTCAGGAGCGGGTCGCGCTGCAGCGACTGGGTCGAGCGCTCCAGCACGAAGGACACCCGCTCGGCCCGGGTGCTGCCGGGCACCTGACGGCGCTGCAGCCGGGCCGAGAGCCGGTCGACCTCGGAGGCCATCGCCGAGACCAGCAGGTGGACCTTCGACGGGAAGTACCGGTAGAGCGTGCCCAGGGCCACCTCGGACCGCTCGGCGACCTCGCGCATCTGCACCGCGTCGTACCCACCGCGTGCTGCGAGGGACAAGGTCGTGGCGAGGATGCGCTCACGCCGCGCGCGCTGGGCGGCCGTCTCGGTCTCGGCCGGCACCGCTGCCTGCGCGGTGCCGTTCGCTGCGGTCTGCGTCGTGGTCACGACGTCCACCTCTCTTGCGGCTCGTGCGCGTAGCGCTCGAAACTAGCACCGGTTCTCGTCAGAAAGGGGCTCCGACGCACGGCCGGCACGTGCCAGAAACAGGAACGTGTTCTAGTATGCCAGCACGGCGACGGAAAGGCACCTCGGACATGACGATCGGCGTGAACGACGACCACGAGGCGTTGGCGTCCTCGGTCCGTGGCTGGGCGGAGCGCGCAGGGGTGCGCCCCGCCGCGCGCGCCTCGCTGGAGAGCCCGGAGGCTCGGCCCGCGTGGTGGCAGGGCCTGGCCGACCAAGGGCTGCTGGGGCTGCACGTGGCCGAGGAGTCGGGCGGTTCGGGGGCCGGCGGGGTCGAGCTCGCCGTCGCCGTGGAGGAGCTGTCGCGCGCCTTCGCCCACGGCCCCTCCCTCCCGACGGTGCTCGCCTCGCTGGTGCTGTCCCAGGCGGGAGGTACGCCGGCCAAGGAGCTGCTCCCCTCGCTGGTGGACGGGTCCGCGACCGGAGCCGTGGCCCTCGCCGACTCGCTGACGGCCACCACGTCGGCCGACGGTCTCGTGGTCTCCGGCACGGTGGAGCGGGTCGTCGGGGCCGGTCTTGCCGACCTGCTGGTGCTCGGGGCCGGCGGAACGTGGTTCGTCGTGGACGCCGGTCAGGCAGAGGTCACCTCCCTTCCCGGCCTCGATGCGACCCGCCGGCCGGCGCATGTCGTGCTGCGTGACGTCGAGGTTGCGTCGTCCCGCGTGCTGACCGGGCTCACGTCGTCCCGCGTGCAGTCGCTGGTGGGCACCGTCGTTGCGGCGGACGCGACCGGGCTCGCCGGCTGGGCCCTGGACACCGCGTCGTCGTACGCCGTGACCCGGGAGCAGTTCGGCAAGCCCATCGGGGCGTTCCAGGGCGTGAAGCACCAGTGCGCCGAGATGCTCGTGCGCGCCGAGCAGGCTCGGGCGACCGCCTGGGACGCGGCCCGCGCCCTGGACGAGCCGGCGTCGGAGGACGGGGAGCTGTCGGCCGCCATCGCCGTCGCCGTGGCAGTCGACGCCGCGGTGCAGAACACCAAGGCCTGCCTGCAGGTCCTCGGCGGGATCGGTTACACCTGGGAGCACGACGCGCACATCGCCCTCAAGCGCGCGCTGTCGCTGCGGGCCTGGGTCGGCGAGCCGTCGACGTGGCGCGGACGCGCGGCCGACCTGGCCCTGGCAGGGGCGCGTCGACGCCTCGAGCTCGACCTCGGTGACACGTCCGGGCTGCGTGCCGAGGTCCGGGAGTTCCTGGCCGGCCTGCCGGAGGACCCGGCCGAGCGCAAGGTCGCCATCGCGGACGGCGGGTTCCTCGTCCCGCACTGGCCGCCCCCGTGGGGCCGGAACGCCTCCGCGGTCGAGCAGCTCGTCATCGACGAGGAGTTCGTGGCCGCCAAGGTGCGTCGGCACGAGCTGGTCATCGGTGGCTGGGCGGCGCCGACGATCGTCGCGCACGGGACGCCGGAGCAGCAGGAGCGGTTCGTCCGCCCGACGTTGCACGGAAAGATCGTGTGGTGCCAGATGTTCTCCGAGCCCGGAGCCGGTTCGGACCTCGCGTCGCTGCAGACGCGGGCGGAGAAGGTCGAGGGCGGCTGGCGCATCAACGGCCAGAAGGTGTGGACATCGGTCGCGCACGTCGCCGACTGGGCGATCCTGCTCGCGCGCACGTCCGGCACGGGCAAGGGACCGGACCGGCACCAGGGGATCACCTACTTCCTGCTCGACATGAAGACACCCGGCGTGGAGGTCCGGCCGCTCCGGGAACTGACCGGGCACGCGCTGTTCAACGAGGTCTTCCTCACCGACGTCTTCGTCCCCGACGACTGCGTCGTCGGCGCGGTGGGCGGCGGGTGGCCGCTGGCCCGTACGACGCTGGCCAACGAGCGGGTCGCGATGAGCGCCGGCTCCCCGCTCGGCCGTGGCGTCGAGGACGTCCTCTCCGACGTCAACGCCCTCGGCGTTCCGGACGCCTTGCTCCGCGACCGGGTCGGACACCTGGTCTGCGAGGCGCACGGCCAGGCGCTGCTGGCCTTCCGCACCACGCTGCGCCAGCTCTCAGGAGCCGAGCCCGGCCCCGCGTCCAGCGTCCGCAAGCTCGTCGGGATGCGGCACCAGCAGGACGCCGCCGAGCTGCGCTACGAGCTGCTCGGCCGAGCGGGACTGTCGCTCGAGGGGGACCACGAGGCCCTGGCCCACACCATGCTGAACACCCGCTGCCTCACCATCGCCGGCGGCACCAGTGAGGTCCTGAAGAACGTCGTCGCCGAGCGCATCCTCGGCCTGCCGAGGGATGTCTGATGGTCGCGGAGCTCAAGCTCGGGTACCAGTTCGGCTACTGGTCCGGTCAGGGCCCGGGCGACATGATCGCCCCGGCGAAGCTGGCTGAGGACGCTGGCTTCGACTCGGTCTGGACCGCGGAGTCGTGGGGCAGTGACGCCTTCACCCCGTTGTCGTGGATCGGAGCCCACACGTCGCGGATCAAGCTCTGCACCGGCCTGGTCCAGCTGTCGGCGCGCACGCCTGCAGCGACCGCGATGAGCGCGATGACGCTCGACCGGCTCTCCGGCGGCCGCATGCACCTCGGTCTCGGCGTCAGCGGCCCGCAGGTCGTCGAAGGCTGGTACGGCGTCCCGTTCCCCAAGCCGCTGGCGCGCACGCGCGAGTACGTCCAGATCTGCCGCGACATCTGGCGGCGCGAGGGCCCGGTGACCAACAACGGCGAGCACTACCCGCTGCCGTACCCCGGCGGCACAGGACTGGGCAAGCCGCTCAAGGCCAACATGCACCCGCTGCGCCCGGAGATCCCGGTCTACCTCGGCGCGGAGGGTCCGAAGAACGTCGCGCTCGCCGCCGAGATCGGCGACGGCTGGCTGCCGATCTTCTACGACGTGGTCACGGCACCCGCGGTCTACGAGGACGCCCTGGCGGTCGCCAAGCCCGGGTTCGAGATCGCCTGCCCCGTCACGGTCGTCATCGACGACGACCCGCAGAAGGCCATCGACTGGGTGAAGCTCACGATGAGCTTCTACATCGGTGGCATGGGAGCGAAGGACAAGAACTTCCACCTCGACGTCGTGTCCCGCTTCGGCTACGAGGAGGCGGCGCACAAGGTGCAGGACCTGTTCCTCGCCGGCGACCGCGACGCCGCTGCGAAGGCCGTGCCGGACGAGCTCTGCGACAACATCGCGCTCTGCGGACCGATCGAGCGGATCGCCGAGCGCCTCGAGCTGTGGCGGCAGTCGCCGGTGACGACCCTCGTCCTGGGTGGTGTCTCCGATCCGGTGCACCTCAAGGCCCTCGCCGACCTGACCCGCTGAGATGGAGAAGCTCGACCTGCTGGTCTGGGACGACGCTGCGGTGTCCAGGGCAGCAGCTCTCGACGTACCTGGCCTGCGGGAGCTGGTCGTGCGGACCGCGGCGCGGCTGCCCGGCGCCCCGCTGGTCATGGGTCGCGGGCCGGAGCTCGCGGGCCTGGTGCAGCTGTGGGTGGACAGCGTCGACATCTGGGAGCAGGTCGTCGAGCAGGTGCCGGGAGACCTCTACCTCGTCACCGAGTCGGTGCCGCAGCGCCCGGCCGGCGGCGGTCTGCTCACGCACCTGACGTGGTTCCCGAAGCCGGACCGCCTCAGCGAGCAGGAGTTCTTCCACGGCTGGCACGTCGTGCACACGCCGGCCTCCGCGGCGCTGCATCCACTGCGGCAGGGCTACGTCCGTGACGCGGTGGCACGCACGCTCACCCCGGGATCGCCCTCGGTGCGCGCTGTCGTGTGCGAGCTGTTCGCCGAAGCGGACTACCTCGACCCGTCGCGGCTGTTCGGCAGTGACGAGGCCCTCGCCGCGACCATGGAGGAGCTCCCGCTCTACGCCGACCACGAGGACATCTCGTGCTGTCCGGTCCGGCCGCTGTGACGCGCTGCCGTGCTGAGGTGTTGGTGTGCTGAGGTGTTGACGTGCTGAGCCATCAGGAGCTGTCGGACCGGTTCGAGGTGCAGGACCTCATCGTCCGCTACAGCCAGCTGCTCGACCGGCAGCGATGGGACGAGATGGACGCCCTGTTCACCGACGACTGCGTCCTCGACTACACCGCGACGGGAGCCATCCGAGGGTCCTGGGCCGAGCACAAGGCCTTCAACCAGTCGGTGCTGCCGAGCTTCCAGGGCACGCAGCACCTGATGGGCCTGCCCAGCGTCGTCGTCGACGGCGACACCGCGACAGCACGCACCATCTGCTTCAACCCGATGGTGGTCAACGACAAGAAGGTCTTCTTCGTCGGGCTCTGGTACGACGACGAGCTCGTGCGGACCCCGACCGGTTGGCGGTTCCGACTGCGGGTCGAGCAGCTGTCCTACTTTCACAACTTCTGACGGTCAGGTTCTGACGTCACGGCGTCGCCGCAGGGCTCGGCGACGGCGTGGCGCTCGGGGTCGCGGACGCAGTGGCGCTGGGCGTGCTGGTCGTGCTGGTCGTCGCCACCGGCGAGGCGCTCGCGCTGGGGCTGCTCGTGGGCGATGTCGAGGCAGTCGCGACGGGGGACGGCGTTGCTGCGGTGGGTGTCGTCGCCTGCGCCGACGGGGTGCTCGTGGCCTGGGGGGCGGTGGTGACCGGTGTCCGGGCGAGCTCGCCAGCAGTCGTCCCTGGTGCGGCGGTCGGCAGAGGCTCCGTCGCGGCCTGGCGAGGCGCGCGCAGCTCCGGGTGTCCCTGCCCGACGTACCGCAGGCTGCTCGCCCCCTGCGCGAAGGTGCCGCGCTCGCCCTGGCGGTACGGCGTCGTCCGGCCGTCCGGCATCCACGCTGCCACCAGCAGGACCGTCAGCCCTGTGGCGGCCACGAGGACCAGCGAGCGCTTCGGGGCGCTGCCCCTCGACCAGGTCCAGGAGCCGGCAGCGGCCCTGCCCCCCATCTTGCTGAAGGTGAGGAGGAGCCCCAGCACCGGGATCGCGAGGAACAGCAGCTGCACCCCGGCGGCAACGGCACCCAGGCCCCCGCTGTGGCCGAGCTGGTAGACCAGCTTCGCCCCCGAGTCCCAGGAGGTGGCCAGGATCCGCGGGGCGTTGAGCACGATCATGCCCAGGTTGAGCAGCAGCAGAGGAACGACGACCAGCACCCATCCGGTCACGAGCACGCGGACCCAGCGCTTGAGCTCCTGCACGCTCTCGTCGGGCTCGTGCCCCGGGAGCGCGCTGCGCAGCACAGGTCCGATGCGACGGAACAGGTCCGGCACCCCGGCGATGTCCGACAAGACGTAGTAGCCGTCCAGCCGGAGGAACGGCAGCATCTGGTGGACGATCTCGATCTGCAGCAGGAAGGACACCAGCAGCAGGGGCTCGAAGCCGGTCAGCCGCCAGGCGAGCCCGAGGCCGAGGACGAACAGCGCGTTGAAGTAGATCCCACCGAGGTCGGTCCGCAGCCGGCCCCGCCGGTCCAACGTGTAAGCCTCCGTGACGTCGGTGTAGAAAGCCGGCCAGGCCAGGTAGACCCCGGCGCCCATCCGACCCGGTCGCGCACCGCCGACCGCACAGGCAGTCGCGTGACCGATCTCGTGAAACGCCGCCGAGAGCACCACGAGGCCGGCGACGAGCACGAACGTGGCGGGCTTGTTGAGCGATTCGCGCAGCCCTTGGGCCAGCCCGTGCTGGAAGAACAGCCACAGGTCGTAGGCCACCAGGCCAGCCACCGTGAGCAGCACGATGGGCAACCAGAACAGCGGCCGGAACGGCAGGGTCAGCAGCTGCGTGCCGCGTTCTGACACCAGGCTGGTGCGGAACCGAAGCGCCAGGAACGGGTCGACCTCTTCGACGGCGGGACTCGAGCCGTCCGCTGCCGTCACGACGCCCAGGGGGCGGAGCTTGTCCAGCAGGGTGGTCACGTTGTCGGTGCTGACCTGCTTGCCGCACCTCTCGGAGACCTGCTCCGCGATCTGCGGCAGCTCGCGCCGGCCGTCGCAGGAGTCCGCGACGAGGTACAGCAGCTCGGAGATCTGCACCACGGAGCCGTTGGCCTTGCGGGCGAGGTAGTGGGGCCGGACGTACCCGGTGCCCTCGAACTCTCCGACCAGGGTCACGCCGTCGGCCAGGGCTGGCGGCGTGGAAGGGGCCGCCGCCGCCGGTGCGCGGTGCGGGTGGGGGTGACGGTGACGGGCGCGCGTGTGCCGCCAGGGGTCGGTGCGGTCGCCGGGAGGGGCGTCGGGGTGCTGGGGCGCCATCGTCATGGCCGGGCTCCTGGGGCGCGGAAGGACTCCGACCCCGGTACGACGATGCGCACCGGGGCCGGAGGGGTGAACCGGGTAGGGCTAGTTGGACTGCGTGATGGGGGTGTCCTGCGTGGCGCTGGCGGCCGCCGTCGAGCCGTCGGACAGGGCGTTGAGCCCCACCGCTGCGTTGATGGGAGCTGCGAGGTTGGCGTTGACCAGGCTCATCTGCTCGCGGTCCGGGAGCTGCTCCCCGGTCTCGGTGTCGAGCTCGTCGTCGGTCAGCGCGGGCTTGTCGTCCGTCATCAGGAGGCTCCCGTCAGTTGGTCTGCGTAATCGGCGCGGTCTGCTCCGCGTTCGCGTACGCCACGGAGTTGTCCGACAGGACGTTCGCCGCGACCGCTGCGTTGATGGGGGCCGCGACGTTGGCGTTGATGAGCGACATCTGCTCGCGGTCGGGGAGCTGCTCGCCGGTCTCGGTCGCGAGCTCGGCGTCGGTGAGGGCGGGCTTGTTCTCGGTCATCTGCACTCCTGGGGGGTTGGCGGGCGAAACCGCCGCATGAGCTGACGCGCGGATGCGGTCAGGTGGAGCTGCCCTCGGCATCGCTGTCGCCGCTGGGCGTGGGCGCCGGAGGGGACACCACCGTGACGTGCGAGCGCTGACCGTTCGGCCCTGTGTTGACCGCGACCTGCGCGTTGACGTCGGCGGCGATGCTGATCCCGTCCCGCACCCGGCGGACCGTGCGTTGGAGGTTCCAGCGGTGCTGAGGCATGGCCGCGCTGTGCCCTCCCCGTGCCGCCGCGAACCACGGCGGATAGCCCACTGTGTCCTGTTTGTCAGGTCTCGGTTTGTCAGGTCGTGGCCGTGGGCACCTCCGCGGCACCTCACCGACTCGAGTCGGTGACCGATGCCAGGAGGAACTCATGTCCGATCCCACGTCCGACCCGCAGGCCGGCCTGTCCGACGCCGAGCTCGAGACCGAGACCGGCGAGCAGCTTCCCGACCGCGAGCAGATGAGCCTGGTCAACGCGAACATCGCCATCCCGGTGAACGCCGCCGTCGCTGCCAACGTGCTGTCCGACGGCGCCGTCGCCTACGCCGACGCGGCGCAGACCACCCCCATCGACCAGAGCAACTAGGAGAGCCGTCATGAGCAGTTCTGACCTGAACCGGTCCGAGATCGCGCCCACCGGTCTGTCCGATGCCGAGCTGTCCGCCGAGACCGGGGAGCAGCTCCCCGACCGTGAGCAGATGAGCCTGGTCAACGCCAACCTCGCCGCGCCGGTCAACCTCGCCGCGGCGCTGAACGTCGCGTCGGACAACTCGATCGCCTACGCCAACGCTGAGCAGACCGCTCCCATCACGCAGTCCAACTGATCCCGGAGTCCAGCATGCTTGCTCGCCGATCCCTCCTGCCGCTGGCTCTTGCGCTGTCGCTCACCGCGGTCACGGGCACCCCTGCCCACGCCGACGAGCTGTCGCCTCCACCGGTCCCGCAGACGGGGACCGCGGAGGTGCAGTTCGTCGGGGCCTCGGCGACGGCGCAGCGTCCCGTCGACACGCAGTCCCTGGTCTCGGTCGCGATCCCCGAGAGGTACGACGACCTGTACAACGTGGCCGTCGCCTACAACGACGGATCGGCCGCACCGTGCACCGGTTGTCGCTCCGTGGCCGCCGCACTGCAGATCCTGCTCGTACCGGGGCAGCCGAGAGACCTCGGGCCGGTCAACGGCTCCTACGCCTACAACGTCCAGTGCGACCAGTGCCTGGCCTACGCCTTTGCCAAGCAGCAGGTCGTCTACGTGCCCGCGGACTTCCGGATCAGCCGTGACCTGCAGAAGGAGGTACGGGACGTGTCCAAGAAGGTGAGCAAGAGCGTCACCCAGGACACCAGCCCGTCCGTGCTGGACGCGCACCTGCGGGCGGCGTTCGCTGACCTGCTGGAAGAGGTCAACGAGGCCGTCGCCGGCGACGACGACTGACCGAAAAGCCGATCAGAAGTCGATCAGGCGTCGATCAGGCGATCCGGCGACGCCGTACCAGGTAGAGCCCGAGGCCGCCGGCGACCAGAGCCGGAAGCAGGACCGGGAGGGCGGTCTCGGGTACATCCGGGTTCGGTGCGAACGCCAGGCACGGCGTCGAGGTGAGCAGGCCCGGGCCGGACTGCTGCCGCACGAACGCGGCGAGGCTTGACTGGTCGACCGACCGGACGCCCGTAGCCGTGACCACGTCTCGGGAGTTGTCGGTGTAGGCGGTCACCAGGCAGCCGTGGGCGTCGAGGTCGGTCTCGAGGAAGTCACCGAGGTCGCGGGCACCCGTGGCGCACCCTGTCCCGCTGGTGCAGATGACGCCGCGGTGCACGGGGGTGGGGGTGGTCTGGTAGTCCGTGAACGTCGTACCTCCGTCCGTGCTGAAGGAGGAGTAGACGTACCAGGGTGCCGCCTTGTCCACCGTCGACTCCGGGGCGAAGCCGGTGCTCGGCGTCCCCAGGTAGGTGACGGCGACACGGCCGGCGTCGCCTGCGGTCACCCACGGAAACACGCCCGTAGGAACGCTGGCGCCGACGCGCGTCGGCGCGCTCCACGCCGCCCCGTGGTCGGAGCTGCGCGCGAGCATGACCCAGGTCTCGCTCACCGCCGCCGTGGCGCCTGGGTGACGCTCGCTCCACGAGACGTAGAGCGCGCCGTCCTTGCCCGTGTCGAGGGCCACAAAGGAGTCGAACGTGTCGAAGGCCCGGCTGGCCACGTTGATCGGCGCCGCGGAGACGATCGTCCCGTCGCGCTTCACGCCGTTGATGCGGATGACGTCGGGCTTGGTGGTGCTCGCCGAACGGGGGTTGCCACTGCAGCCGGTGTCACAGTCGTTGGGCGCACCGACGGTGTTCCAGGCCATGTAGGCCGTGCCGGTCCCCTGGTCGACGTCCACGACTCCGGGCCACTGGTAGTCGGCGGCCGAGTCGATCTCGGTGCCCACCCCGTTGACGACGGTGGGGCTGGTCGCGGCGCTCTTGAGAAGGACGAGACCGGACTGCAGCGTCCCGAAGCCGGTCCACACGGCGTCGTTGCCGTCGACGTCGTTCCACTGCCGGTCGTCGAGCCCGCCGTAGCTGGAGCACCCGGCGGGGTTGGCGGCGAAGGTGGCGCCTCGGTCGGTGCTCTTCGCCACGGTCACGCAGGCGAGGGTGAGTCCGGAGGCGTACAGGGTGCCGTCGGGCGCGGAGGTGATGTCGGCGTCCCCGCCCCCGAGGCTGCCGTCGTAGGACCCGAGGTAGCTGAAGGTGCCGCCACCGTCGTCGGAGCGCCAGAGCAGGTCGCCGCCCGCACCGAGCTGGTCGACCGGACCGGGGACCTGACCGGTGACCCGCGCGCCGCCGAGCCCTTGCGGTCCCGTGACGTAGATCGCGCCGTCGGCGGCGACCCGGATGGACGGCTCGTTGACGGTATGGCTGTCATCGACGTCGACGAGCAGCGGCGGGCTGAACGTGACGGCGTCGTCGGCCTGGGCGGTGGCAGCCGCGAGCGGGAGGGCGACGAGAGCGATCGCGGCGCAGAGGGCGGCCGCGCGCAGGCCACGGGAGGACGTCAGTGGGGTCGCCACAGTGGATGCTCCAAGTCAGTCGGTGGCTGGGTGCACCGACATTCCGGGCATCCTGTCGCATCTCGAGGCACTTGTCAGCAGTCGTCCGTGGACCCGGTCGGGCCGGTCACCCCCAGCGGGCGGGCCAGTCGTCGGGTCGAAGCAGGGCCTCGGTGCCGCCGTCGCACAGCAGCACCGAACCGCAGAAGAAGCCGCCCTGCGGACCGAGGAGCAGCGCGACGAGCGCGGCGATCTCCTCCGGCCGCCCGCCCCGCCCGACCGGAAGCGGGAGAGCGGCCATCAGCGGGGCCAGAGACGCGTCGTCGCGCACCTGCTGGGACAGGGGCGTCTCCACCATGCCGGGGGCCACCGCGTTCAGGCGGATGCCGTCGTTGGCCCAGTCAGGTGCCTGCCGGCGCACCCAGCGGGCCAGCGCAGCCTTGGTGGCGGGGTACGCCGTGGGCGAATCACGGCGATCGGCCACCTCGCGAGCCCGAGCCTCGTCTCCCGCCAGGCACGCCTCGACGAGGTCGAGGTCCCAGCCGGGCTGGATGGTCACGCTGTTCGAGGAGAGCAGGACGCAGGACGACCCGTCGGTGAAGCGCGGGCGCAGCGCCTCGAGCACGCCGACGGCGCCGAAGTAGTTGACGCTGGCCAGCAGCGAGGCAGGCCGGTCCGTGAGCCCGGCGAGCCCGGCACACATCACCGCGCCGGTCAGGTGCGGGGGGAGGGCCGCCACGACAGCGGCGCGACCCTCGGGCGTCCCGAGGTCTCCGGTGACGTCCGCCTCGTGCAGGTCGACGCCGACGACCTTGTGACCCTGGGCGCGCAGGGCCGTCACCGTGGCAGCACCGATCCCGCTGGCGGACCCGGTGACCACGACGGTCATCGCGCGTTCCAGAGCTCCTCGGCGCGCGCCTTGAGGGCCTGCGCGGCGGCGTTGAAGCCGGCGGTCACCCAGTCGACCTGCATCTGGTAGATCGCCGACGCCGCCTCCCCGCTGAACACGTCCGTCGTGCGGTACGACGATCGCCCGCCACCGAGGTCCTCCACCCACTGGTCGCGCACGGCGAGGAGCCCGGGGAAGGAGTCGCCGGTGTCGTACTGCAGGTGGTGCGGGGCGTCGATGACGCGCATGTGCTCCAGCGTGGTGAAGGTCTTCCCCGGGGTGCTGGGGTCGGGCAGGTGCAGGACGACGTCCGCCCCGACCTCGAGCACGGCATCGACGCGGACCGTGAACGGGTTCCAGAGCGGGTAGCTCGCGTAGTCGACCACCACCGACCACACGTGCTCGGCGGGGGCGTCGATCTCCACCTCGTCGCTGGCGACGGTGGTGTCGTTGAGGGCCGCACCGGCGGGGGAGGAGGGCGCTCTCATGCGGGCATGTACTCCCCGCCGTTGACGTCGAGGATCGCGCCCGTCACCTCGGAGGTGTAGCCGGACAGGAGCATGAGGATCGCCCCGGCGCACGCCTCATCGGTGGGGATGCGCCCGAGGGGGTTACGGGAGGCGATGTCGTCGTACACCTGCTGCTCGGTGATGCCCTTCTCACCGGCCGTCATCTCGAGGTAGAACCGCACGCCCGGGCCGTCGAGCCAGCCCATGATCGCCTGGTTCACGCGGATGTTGTGCTCGCCGAGCTCGAGCGCGAGGAACTGCGTGGCACACGTCATCGCGGCCTTCGCCACGGCGTAGCCGCCCTCGCCCTTCATGGGCTTGCGGGTGGTCATCGTGCCGACGTTGACGATGGAGCCGCCGCCCGCCGCGATCATGTACGGCTTGGCCAGCCTGGCCATCTGCAGGGAGCCGAACAAGATGACGTCCATCGACCGGCGCAGCCCCTTGTCGGGGGTGTCCAGCAGGTCGTGGAACCCGGGGTGGGCGTAGGCGCTGTTGACCAGACCGGTCACCTTGCCGAAGCGCTCCACCGCCGTCTCGATGACGCGCGCGCAGTCCTCCTCCTTGCGGACGTCGCACGCGACCGCGACGGCGGCACCGTCGGTCTCCTTCTCGATCTGCTCGGTCACCCCGCCGGAGCGGGCCGCCATGACGACCTTGGCGCCCTCGGCGACGGCACGCTGAGCGAGCTTGGCGCCCAGCCCCGCTCCGACGCCGGTGATGACGACGACCTCGTCGGTGAGGATCACAGGTAAGCCCTTTCGTAGAAGGCGAAGTCGCGGGTGAGCTGCTCGGTCGAGAGCCCGAAGTCCTCGGCGGTGTAGGAGTGCGAGCCGTGCTTCTCCTGGCGGTTGACCTCCAGGTAGGCCTCGAACGCGGCGAGGTCGGCCGGCCCGGTCTCGAGACCGAGCTGCGCCATCACCGACTGCACCGTCTCGAGCGGCTCGGCGACGGTGGCCTTGAACGGCACGTCGATGAACCGCTCCGGCCGGCGGGCGCGGACGTCCGCGAAGTCGGTCAGGCACTCGCGGAACCGCTCGTTCCAGTACTGCCCGATCGCGACCGGGTCGCCCTTGTCGCTGTACTGCGACGTCATCGCCGCCACCATCGAGGCGTACGACGGGACCGCGGACGTGGGGGACCGGTGGGTCATGACGATCTTGCAGTCGGGGAACTCGTCCAGCGTCGTGTCGACCGCCGTGAGGTGGTGCGGCGACTTCAGGACCCACTTGCGCCCGGCGCGGCCCTTGTCCTGCCACTGCAGCACCTGCAGCCACTCGCGAAGCTCGGCGTACGCCCTGCTCTGGTCGAACGACCGCAGCCACACGCCGTAGGTGGGGACCCAGTAGAACGAGTCGTAGCTCATCGACGTGAAGGTGCGGTCCAGCAGGAGCACGTCCTCCTCCGGCCCGTCCCACACGACGGTGTGGATGTCGGCGAAGTCGGGGGCGAGCTCGAGGAACATCTCCATCATCGTCTTCGCCTTGGCCTTGCGGACCTCCGCGTCGGGGCCCTCGCCCGGGAACGGCAGGGGGTAGGAGCACTCCCAGGACAGCGTGCTGGTCAGCTGTGGGCTCGCCGACAGCAGCCGGTGCAGCAGCGTCGAACCCGTGCGCGGGAGCCCGCAGATCTCGGCGACAACGTCGACCTGCGTCTCGCGGATCTCCGGGTGCTGGGCCTGCAGCTGCCGCAGCCGCAGCCGGTCGACCAGCAGCGCGGTCAGGCGGCGCTCGGTCATCTGCAGCCCCATCTCGGACAGCTGGGCCTCGTCGCCCAGCGCCTTCACCAGCACGCCCAGGGGCTCGAGGAACCAGTCGTCGCCGAAGCTGTCGTACTTCGCCTTGGTCTTCGCCGCCTCGAGCAGCGCGTCGACGGTGATCACAGGTCGACCACCTTGCAGGTCGGCAGGGGGTGGTCGTCGGTGTTCACCCAGCGCAGCAGCGCCGTGCCCGTCGCGTGCCCCGTGGTGTCGATCCAGTTCCCGAAGCCGGGGTCCTTCGCCGACACGACGAGGGTCAGCGTCCCGTCGTCGTTGAGCTTCGCGGTGTGCTTGTTGACGGTGATCTGCTTGTCCCAGTCCATCGACTCCATCCACCAGTTGTCGAGCTGGAAGTTCCAGTAGGGCGCGTCGGGCACGCGCGTCTCGATCACCCACGCCTGCCCGGGCTCGAGGTCGAAGTAGCCGTGCAGGTAGAAGATCTCCGGGTCACCGCCGGCCTTCTGGAACATCTCCTGGCCCCAGTCCGGCAGCTCGTTGGGGCGCGTCATGAACAGCTTCGTCCAGTTCACGAACGTCGCGGCCGTCCCGTGCACGCCCATCGCGGCGCGCTGCAGGCTGCGCACGACGTGCGTGCTGGTCAGGGGCTCGGTGGGCGGCGTCTCGCCCAGCCGTTCGATGGTCCAGGACCCCGGGACCTCGGTGGTGCGGTCGAGGTAGGACTCGCGCAGGACGAGCATCGTGGAGTCCTCGGCGAGCGGGAGCCAGTTGCCCTCCTGTGGCTCGGCGCTGGCGATGATCTCCACCGACCCGTCCGCCTCGACGTGCAGGTCGTCGTTGCGCAGCTCGCCGGTCGACGCCATAGTGCCGTCCTTGGCGTAGCGGTTGGCCTTGCTGCCGAAGGTGGTGAGGGCGATGGTCCCGCGCTGCCCGGTGATGCGGTAGGTGTTGGTGCCCTTCACCGGGGCCGAGTGGTAGACGTTGTCCGGGTTGTCCGCCCCGATCTTCACCAGGTCCAGTCCCTGCCACCGCGGCCGGTCGGGGTCGGAGTTCTCGAGCGTCGCGTAGAGGCTGTTGCGCAGCAGTCGGGCGAGGTAGCGCAGGCCCTCCGCGCGGTCGAGGGGCGTCTCCGGACCCTCGAGCACCACGCTCCCCGCTGCCTCCAGCGCGCGGCAGAAGTCGGTCCAGGCCTGGCCGCTCAGGACAGCCTCGTCGGCGGACATGCCACTCCTCAGATCGACGCATTAACTGGAACACGTTCTACCAGAGGCGGCCGTCGTGGGCTAGGGCTGGGTCATGGTCGCCATCATCCGGTCGAGCTCCCAGAAGGCCCGCAGCGACAGCAGCCGCCCTGCGTCGTCGATCCGGTAGGCGAAGACCCCCTCGCAGGTCGTCGTCGCCCCGCCCGGCAGGGTGATGGTGATGTCGGCGACGTTCGCGCACTCGTTGCCGCAGGCAAAGGAGTCCTTGAGGGTGAACACGATGGAGTTCGGGGCCATGTTGCTGTCCCAGAACGCTGCGCGTCCCTCCGGTCCGTGGTGGCCCCTGCCGGTCGGGTCGAGGAACGAGATGCCGATCGGGTCCTCGACCCAGCCCTCGTCGGCCCACAGCGACAGCCAGGTGTCCCGGTCCTTGGTCATGACGCAGGACATGGAGCGCATCGACATCTCCCGCGCGGGGTGCTCGCCGTACGACGCGAACATGTCGCGGACCGCAGGGATGACCTCGGGCGTCACCATGCCTGGATCACGTCCTTGGCGAAGCGCGCGATGCCGTCGAGCTTGGCCTCCAGCGGTGCGTCCCACCCGTGGCCGTAGAAAAGCCACGGCACCGTGACGATGTCCGTGCACCCGGCGGCCTCGAGGTCCTTGTACCCCTCAAGGCCGAACCGGTCCGCCGGGGCGACCTGGAACGCGAAGTCCTCGATCGGCTTGCCCGCAGTCAGAAGCAGGTCGATCAGCTCGTCGTGGACCGCGGCGAAGTCGTCCCGGGTGATCATCGCGCTGGTCCACCCCGACCCGAAGCGGACGGTACGGCGCAGCGCCACGGCCGTGTGGCCGCCGATCCACACAGGGACCTTCTGCGTGGGCGCGGGTGGCATCTTGATCTTCCCGAACTGCACGTGCTCGCCGTCGCGGGAGACCCACCCGCCGTCGAGGATCTCCAGGATCGCGTCGAGGGCCTCGTCGGTCCGCTTGCCACGGCCCTCGTAGGCCTGGCCAGACCACTCGAACTCCTCCTTCAACCAGCCGATGCCGGCGCCGAAGGTGAAGCGGTTGCCCGACAGGACGGCCGCCGACCCGACCTGCTTCGCGAGCAGCAGGGGGTTGCGGGTGGCCACCTTGACGACGTGCGTGAGGAACCGGATCCGGGAGGTCACCGCTGCCATGTGGGCGACGGCCATGAAGGGCTCGACGAACGGGGTGTCCTCGGTCCAGAGCCGGCTGCCGTCCTTGGTGTACGGGTAGGCGTCGCTCACCTGCTCGGACCAGAACAGGCTGTCGGCGACGGCGATCTGGGCGTAGCCGTGCTCCTCCGCGGCGTGCGCCAGGGCGGCGTACTGCGTCGGGTCGGTCATCGCGACGGACATCGTGAACTGCAACGTGTTCTCCCTCGTCAGGAGTCGGACACTAGGGCGTGACGAGGGACAGCGCTAGCCGCTGACGGCCTCGTCCGCGTGGTCGCCGACCTCGAGCTCGGCCAGGGTGGGCGGCGCACCCTGCCAGCGGATGCCCGGGGCGTCCAGCGCGCCGGTGAGGGCCTCGGCGATGGTCGCGTAGACGTTGCGCGACGCCAGCAGCCCGACGTGCGTGCCGCGGATCTCCACGTTGCTCGCGCCGTCCTCCAGGCAGGCCTGCCAGCGGACCACCTCGTCGTGGCGCGTGAACAGCGCGATGAGGGGCGGGAGGTCCGGGGCCAGCGGCCGGCGGAAGTACCGGCCGTAGGTGCACGCGCAGGCCTCGGTGAGGCAGCCCATGGTCAGCAGTGCGGGGTCGCTGCGGTGCAGCCGCGCGCGCGCCGCGGCCGCGGCAGCCGCCAGGGTGAGGTTGGTGACGGCGAAGGGCTCGTGGATGGGGCTCGCCAGGGCGATGACCCGCTCGACGAGGTCCGGCCGCGCGGTCATCATCGAGCGCGAGAGCAGGCCGCCGCGGCTGTGGCCGATGAGCGTCACCTTGCGGCCGTGCCGCTCGGCGATCTCCTCGACGCGGGGCAGGACGCGGGCCATCGTCCGGTCCGAGCAGTCGACGTGCAGCCCGATCGACGAGCGGTAGGCCTGGTAGTCGATGCGGCGAAGCCAGCTGAGCATGATCGGCATGAGCCAGTCCCCGGCGGCCGCGGGCGGCAGCAGCATCACGGGGGCGCCGTCGCCGTGCGGCACCCCTTCACCGGCCAGCACGGGCGAGCGCAGGAACCGGGTGAGGGCCACGGGACCGCGCACCCTGAGCGCGGCGGAGCCGAGCTGCTTGACCGCGAGCGGCACCGATCCGCCGGGGAGGTTGCTCACGGCTCAGACCTTCGCACGTTGGGCTCGGGCACGGTGATCACACCTGCGCCCGGGCAGCGGCGAGCATCTGCTCCACGGCCACCGGGAAGTGGCGGGCGAGACCCTCGAGGTCGGGGAGGTTGTCCGCGCAGGCGATGAGGCCGAACCCGACCCGGTCGCGGTAGCTCACGATCGTGATGTTCAGACCCGGTCCCTCCAGCACCGGGCCGAGCGGGTAGAGCCCCTCGATCTTCGCGCCGGCGAGGTAGATCTGGATCGGCGGCCCTGCCACGTTGGAGATGACGACGTTGTGCACGACGGGCAGCCGGTCGGCCAGGCGGAGCGAGCTGTAGAACCGGGCGATCGCGGCCGTGGTGTTGGGCGGGGCGATCTCGCTGACCCGCGCCACGATGTCGTCGCCGGCGGCGACCTGGTCGCCGCGACCGACGAGGTTGGCCTGGCGGACCACCTTGAGGCGTTCGACCGGGTCCTCGATGTCGGTGCCGAGGACGGTGAACATCGCCGACGTGCGGTTGGCCGCGACGTCGTCGTCCCCGCCGCGCACGGAGACCGGGATGACCGCGATGAGGCTCGACTCGGGCAGGTCGTCCTGCTCGCTGAGGTACCCGCGCAGTGCCCCACCGCAGATGGCCGTCACCGCGTCGTTGAACGTCCCCCCGACGATGCTCTTGATGGTCTTCACGTCGGCGAGCGCGACGTCGACGTAGGCCACGACCCGCTCACCGGTGATGGCTCCGTTGAAGTGCACGCGCGGCGCGGTCATCGGGATGGCGCCACCGCTGGTGTCGCTGTCGCCGCGCCGGTGACCCACGATGCCCGCCACGGCCTTGACCGCAGTCGGCAGGAACCGGGCGGTGTGGACCGGGCGCATCGCCAGGCCGGTGACGGTGTGCAGCGCCACGTCGAGCACCCCGGGCTCGGGACGACTGGCCGCCTGGGCGGCGGCACGCGCACCGATGAGCTCGGCCTCGCTGCGCCCCTCCGGCACGAGGTCGAACAGGTGACCCAGGATGCGCGCGGCCCCCACGCCGTCCACGGCGCAGTGGTGGAGCTTGAGCACGACAGCCGCGCGGTCGCCTGCCATGCCCTCCACGACCAGGCACTCCCACAACGGGCGGCTGCGGTCGAGCTGGCGGCTGGCGAACGCGGCGACCTCGTGGGCCAGCGCCCTCAGGTCACCTGGGTCCGGGCAGTGCACCCGGCTCACGTGCGCGGGGACGTCGACCTTCGGCACATCGACCCAGACCGGGTGGTGCAGGCGCAGCGTGGCCCCGACGAGCTTGCGGCGGAACGGCGGCAGCAGATCGATCCGCTGCTCGAACAGCGCGATCACGTCGTCGGCGGACCACCCCGGGCAGTCGCTGGTGTCGAGCAGGATCGTCCCCAGCACGTGCATGTGCGAGCTCGGGGTCTCGAAGTAGAGGAACGTCGCGTCTGCCCCGCTCATCTCATGCACGTTCGACACAGTAGGGACTGCGCGGGCGGCGTGTACGACAATCGCTGCGTGGCCACCCTCTTGATCGTCTTGGCCGTCCTCGGGCTGCTTGCCGCCCTCAACGGACTGCGCCCCTCGCGGTGGACGCCGGTGCTCGTCCCGTCGTTCTTCGCCGCCTGGTTGACCGTCGAGCTCGCGCCCCAGCTGATCGTGCTCACGGTGGCCGTGACGGCCGTGCTGACCGCCCTGGGGGCCTTGCACGGGATCGGCTGGCTCGGCCTGGCGATCGCGCTCCTCGACGTCCTGCTGCTGGCGCGGATGGTGCAGCAGGCGGAGCAGGCGGCCGCCGTCGCCGACGCGGCGCTCGCCGAGTGGCCGGAGCCCGACGAGCCCGAGCAGCGGCTGGCCCGGGGGCTGCGCCGCTTCTTCGTGCCCATGGCCTTCAGTCATCCCGACGTCGAGCGGGTCGTGGACGTCCCCTACGGCGACGAGTCCCCGCGGCAGCGCCTCGACGTCTACCGGCGTACCGACCACCCCACGGGGTGCCCGACGCTGCTGCAGATCCACGGTGGTGCCTGGGTCATCGGGGACAAGCGCGAGCAGGGCCGGCCGCTGATGCTGCACCTGGCCCGCAAGGGCTGGGTGTGCTTCGCGCCCAACTACCGGCTCTCGCCGAAGGCCACCTGGCCGGCGCACCTCTACGACGTGAAGCGCGCGCTGGCGTGGGTGCGCGAGCACGGGGAGGAGTACGGCGCCGACCCCGGCTTCGTCGTCGTCACCGGCGGATCAGCCGGCGGACACCTGGCTGCCCTGCTGGCGCTCACGCAGAACGAGCCGCAGTGGCAGCCCGGGTTCGAGGACGCCGACACCTCGGTCCAGGGCTGCGTCCCCTACTACGGCGTCTACGACCTCGCGAACGACCTGGGCTCGACCTGGGGCCGGCAGCGGGAGAACCGCCTGCTGGCCAAGGTGGTCATGAAGACGCGCGACCCGGAGGTCTACCGCGCCGCGTCACCCCTCGCCCAGGTCAAGGACGCCCCGCCGATCCTCGTGGTGCACGGGCGCAACGACACCCTCGCCCCGGTCGAGGAGGCGCGCGAGCTGGTACGACGCTTGCGGGAGGTCTCGGACCAGCCGGTCCTCTACCTCGAGCTCCCCGGGACCGAGCACGCCTTCGACGTGTTCCCGTCGATCCGCTCGGACCACGTGGTCCGAGCCGTCGGACGCTTCTGCGAGCTGCTGCGGGCCCGCGCCCTCAGCTGACCAGCCCGCGGCCGGTGATGAGCGGCAGGTCCAGCGCCGTGACCAGACCGGGCCGCGCCTCCACGACGGCGGGGATCGCGTTGACCAGTCGCATCGCGGTGGCCTTGAGGCCACCGGTGTTGTGGTCGCCGTCGCTGCCCATGAGCTGCAGGTCGAGGGTGTAGTTGGGCTCGCCGGTGACCACGACGCGGTAGCAGCCCTGCCCCGCAGGTTGCGGCCACGTGGGGCCCAGGTCGTCGTGGAGTCGGGTGACGTGCTCGAGCACGATGACGGCGCGTCCGCCGCGCATGCCCCGGACCTCGAAGTGCAGCGCTGCGACGGTTCCCTTCTCGATCGTGCCGCTGTCGACGTCGAAGGTCTCCTCGGCCAGCTCCCGCTCGTACCACTCGACGACCTCGTCGAGCTCGACGTCGAGGCCTGCCGCGAGCTGGTGCACCACGCTGCCCCAGGCCATCGACAGGATGCCCGGCTGCAGCAGCATCGGCAGGTCGTCCGGCTGGCGCCCGAAGCCCATGACGTCGTGCAGGATCATCCACTGGTCGTAGGTGTTGTAGTTCAGCACCTCGACGCAGCGGACCTCGTCGATCCGCTCGCTGATGCCGGTGAGCACCAGGGGCATCGCGTCGTTGGCCCAGCCGGGGTCGACGCCGTTGACGAACAGCGAGACGCCTGCGTCCTCGGCGGCCTTGCGGACGCCGTCGGCCATGGCCGCCGCCGGACCGCTGGGGTACTGCAGGAAGACGGGCCCGCTCGCCACGACGTTGATGCCGGCGCGAAGGAGCTTCTCGAGGTCCTCGATCGCCTCGACCAGGCGGTGGTCCGCCATGGCGGTGTTGACGATGCAGTCCGGCTGCAGCGCCAGGATCTCGTCGACGTCGTTCGTGGCCAGGACGCCGAGGTCACGCCCGAGACCGGCGAGGTCTCCGGCATCCCTACCAGCCTTGTCGGGGTTCGAGACCCACACTCCGACCAGTTCCAGGTCCGGCCGGGCGTCGATGCCCGCAAGGGCGTGTCGGCCGACGTTGCCGGTCGACCAGGCGACCACCCGGTAGGTCTTGCCCGGCGCGCTCACAGCTCGGCTCCGAGGTCCTGCAGGCCCATGTCGAGGTTGGGCCCTTCGAGCCCGCCGTCCACCTCGAAGACCTTGCCGGTGACGTAGCCACCCGCGGGGCTGGCGAGGAACAGCACCGTCGCGGCGATCTCGTCCGGGTCACCGATGCGGCGCAGGGGGGTGTTGCCCTCCATGGCCTCGCGCAGCGAGTCGGTGGACGTCACGATCTCGAGGGCGCTGGTGGCGATGGACCCGACGGCGATGGCGTTGACCCGCACCCGGGGGGACAGGTCCGCCGCGGTCAGCCGGGTCCAGTGCGCGAGAGCGGCCTTCGCGGTGCCGTAGGCGACGAACCCGCGGCCCGCGACGCGGCCCATGACCGAGGAGATGCTGACGACCGAGCCGCCCTCCTTGAGCAGGTGCGGGAGCGCCGCACGGGTCAGGGCGTGCGCAGTCGACACGTTGAAGTGGAACGCCTCCTCGAGGAAGCGCGTGTTGGTCTTGAGGAACTCCTTCGGCATCGAGCCGCCGACGTTGTTCACGACGATGTCGAGCCGACCGAACGCCTCCACCGCGCTGCCTGCGAGGCCGGCGACCGCGTCGAGGTCCATCGCGTCGGCGGGGACGACGTGCGCTCGGCGGCCGAGGTCGGCCACCTGCTTGGCGACCTCCTGCAGCTGGTCCTCCGAGCGGGCGGAGAGGACGACGTCGGCACCCGCCTCGGCGAGGGCCAGGGCGCTCGCGGCGCCGATGCCGCGCCCGGCTCCGGTGATGACGGCCACCTTGCCGTCCAGTCGGAACTTCTCCAGCACCACGACGTACTCCTCACGAGGATGGGAGGCGGACGCTAGCGCAGGTTCTGCAACACGTTCTAGTCTGGGGGTCCTGCTGAGTGGGACGGAAGACCGCAGCCGTGCTCGACAGTCCGTACCGTCGGGGGGGCGACCCGCGACGACAGCCAGCCACGACAGCCAGCCACGACAGGAGGTGCGCGCATGACGACCAGCCAGCTCACGGCCGCCACCGCCGTGCTCTCCGCCGTCCAGGACCTGCTGCCGGACATCGCCGCCCGCGCTGACGCGTGCGAGCGCGCGCGGCAGGTGCCCGTCGAGACGATGACCGAGCTGACCCACGCCGGGGTCTTCCGGATGCTCCAGCCGCGGCGCTGGGGCGGCCTCGAGTCGGACCCGGTGGAGTTCTACGAGGTGGTCCGGGCCGTCGCCGCTGCGGACGGCTCGACCGGTTGGGTGGCGTCCATCGTCGGGGTGCACCCGTGGCAGCTCGCGCTGTTCCCGGATGCCGCGCAACGCGACGTCTGGGGCACCGACCCGGACACGTTGGTGTCGTCGTCGTACGCCCCGACCGGGCGCCTGACGCCGGTGGACGGCGGCTACGAGGCGAGCGGCCGGTGGTCGTTCTCCTCCGGCTCGGCGCACTGCCAGTGGGTGCTGCTCGGGGCGATCGTGCTCGGCCCGGACGGGCGCCCGACGGACTTCCTGACCATCCTCGTGCCGCGCAGCGACTACGTCGTCCAGGACGTCTGGGACGTCGTGGGCCTTCGGGGGACGGGCAGCAACGACATCGTCATCGACAAGCGCTTCGTGCCCGCGCACCGGACCCTGTCGTTCAACGACGTCAGCGCCCTGCGCTGCCCCGGTCAGGCCGAGAACACCGCCCCGCTCTACCGGCTCCCGTTCGGCACCGTCTTCAGCTACACCATCACCACCCCGCTCATCGGCATCGCGACGGGGGCGTACGACGCGCACCTCGAGCGCATGCGGGAGCGCGTGCGCATCTCCTACGGCGGCCAGAAGGTCGCCGGGGACACCTTCGCGCACGTCCGGGTCGGTCGCGCGGCGTCCGACATCGACGCGGCGTGGCTCCAGCTCGAGCGCAACCTCGACGAGCAGATGCGCTACGCGTCCGCGGGCGAGGAGATCCCCATGGAGCTGCGGCTACGGGCGCGGCGCGACCAGGTCATGGGCACGGAGCGGTCCGTGGAGGCCGTGGCCCTGCTGTTCAAGAACAGCGGCGGGCACAGCCTGCGCAGCGGCAACCCGATCGAGCGGGCCTGGCGCGACGCCAGCGCCGGTTCGGTCCACGCAGCGAACGACGCCGAGCGCTGGCTGGCGCTCTACGGCAAGGGAGCCTTCGGGCTGCCGACAGAGGAGGCGATGGTCTGATGGGCGCTTCGGTGCACAGCCTGGGATATCTCGTCATCGAGACGACCGACCTCGACCGCTGGCGCGAGCTCGCGGTCGACGTGCTCGGCATGGCCGTCGGCAAGAGCCCGGGCGGTGCCGACGACCCCGCGCTCTACCTGCGCATCGACGACCGACCCGCCCGCGTCGTCGTGCAGCCGGGCGAGACCGAGCGGCTGGTCACCGTCGGGTGGGAGGTCCGCGACCGCGAGACCTACCGCCAGGTCGTCCGCCAGCTCGAGGACGCGGGTGCGCCGGTGAAGGCGGGCACGCACGAGCAGGCCGCCGAACGCCGGGTGCAGGAGCTCGTCTCCACGCAGGACCCGGGGGGTACGTCGATCGAGGTGTTCCACGGCGCGTCCCTGGTGCACGACAAGGTGCCCATGACGCACGGGGCCACGTTCCTCACGGGAGCCCAGGGGCTCGGTCACGTGGTGCTCCCGACCGCGAACGCCGAGGAGTCCTACGACTTCTACACCGGCGCCCTGGGCTTCCGAAGCCGCGGCGCGTTCAAGATGTCCGCGCCCGGCACGCCTCCGTCGTACCTGCGGTTCCTGTCGTGCAACGAGCGGCACCACGCGCTCGCGCTCGCGCCGTGGCCGCAGGAGAACGGCATCATCCACTTCATGCTCGAGGTCAGCACCCTCGACGAGGTGGGCATGGCGCTGGACCGCCTGCACAGGCGGAAGTTCCCGTTGTCGTCGACCCTCGGGCGGCACACCAACGACAACATGGTGTCGTTCTACGTCGCCACGCCGAGCGGGTTCGACATCGAGCTGGGCTTCGACGGGCTGCGGATCAGCGAGGACGGCTACACCGCCGAGGACATCACCAAGGACTCGATCTGGGGCCACCGGTGGGGGACCGGCGCGTGAGCCTCACTGACCACCCGAGCGACCACGTGGTCGAGGCGTCGGAGATGCGCCGGGTGCTGGGGCACTTCGCCAGCGGCGTGACGATCGTGACCGGCGACGACGACGGCACCCCGGTCGGGTTCGCCTGCCAGTCGTTCACCTCCGTGTCTCTCGACCCGCCGCTCGTGCTCTTCTGCCCCGCGCACACGTCGACGAGCTGGCCGCGCATCGCCGCTGCGGGTGCCTTCAGCGTCAATGTGCTCGCCGAGGACCAGCTCGACCTGTGCAGGGCGTTCGCCACCAGCGGCGGCGACAAGTTCGCCGGCCTCGACTGGGAGCCGACGGCATGGGGGCCGGCCCTGCACGGTGTGCTCGCCACGGTGCACTGCACGGTGGAGCAGGTGCACGTCGCGGGTGACCACGACGTGGTGATCGGACGGGTGCAGCGGCTGGTCACGCACCGGGAGTCCGGACCGCTGCTGTTCTTCAAGGGCCAGTTCGGAGTAGGGAGCTGACATGGCACTGACCGAGGCAGAGCGCGACGAGGCGGCCGAGGCGCTGCGCGTCGCCGAGCAGACGCAGGTGGCCATCGCGCCGCTGGTGCAGACCTGGCCCGCCATCGACGTGGTGGACAGCTACGAGATCGCACTGCGCAACATCCGACGGCGGCTGGCCGTAGGCGCGACCGTCTACGGCCACAAGGTCGGACTGTCGTCGAAGGCGATGCAGGAGATGATGGGGGTCGACGAGCCCGACTACGGCCACCTGCTGTCCGACATGGTCTACACCGAGGAGAGCCCGATTCCCACCGGCTCGTTCCTGCTCCCGCGCGTGGAGGTCGAGGTCGGCTTCGTCCTCGGCGACGACCTGCCGGGGGAAGGCTGCACCGTCGAGGACGTCCTGCGCTGCACGGACTTCATCGCCCCGGCGATCGAGCTCATCGACAGCCGCATCGCCGACTGGAAGATCGGCCTGGCCGACACGATCGCCGACAACGCGTCCTCCTGTGGTGTGGTCCTCGGCCAGGAGCGGGTCAAGCCCGACGAGCTCGACGTGGCCGCGATCGAGGCGACCCTGGACATCAACGGCACGCGCGTCGCGAGTGGGACCTCCGGCGCGGTGCTGGGGGACCCCACCATCGCCGTCGCCTGGCTCGCCAACAAGGTCGCGTCGTTCGGCGTCCGGCTCGAGGCCGGCCACGTGGTCCTGCCCGGCTCGTGCACCCGCGCCTACGACGTCAAGCCTGGCGACGACGTGGTCGCGACCTTCGCGGGCCTCGGGTCCGTCCACCTGACCTTCTCCTGACCTGCTGACAACGAAGGGCTCCACCATGGCCAAGGCAACCGCCGCGATCGTCGGCTCGGGCAACATCGGCACCGACCTGCTCTACAAGCTGCTGCGCAGCGAGCACCTCGAGCCGCGCTGGATGGTCGGCGTCGACCCCGACTCCGAGGGCCTCAAGCGCGCCCGCGACCTCGGTCTCGAGGCGACCTCCGAGGGCATCGACTGGCTGCTCGCGCAGGACGAGAAGCCGGACTACCTGTTCGAGGCCACCAGCGCCTACGTCTACCGCGACAACGCCCCGCGCTACCGCGAGGCGGGCATCCGCGCGATCGACCTGACGCCCGCCGCGATCGGCCCCTACTGCGTACCGGCCGCGAACCTCATGGAGAACATCGACGCCGACGACCTCAACCTGGTCACCTGCGGCGGCCAGGCCACCATCCCCATCGTCCACGCGATCAGCAGCGTCGTGCACGTGAAGTACGCCGAGATCGTCGCCTCGGTGTCGTCGAAGTCCGCCGGCCCCGGGACGCGCAACAACATCGACGAGTTCACCCGCACCACCTCGCGCGGCATCGAGGTCGTCGGCAAGGCCGAGCGCGGCAAGGCCATCATCATCCTCAACCCGGCGGACCCGCCGCCGCTGATGCGCAACACGGTCTTCTGCTCGATCCCGGAGGACGCCGACCGCGACGTCATCGCGAAGTCGATCGAGAACCGCGTGAAGGAGGTCCAGGAGTACGTCCCGGGCTACCGCGCCCGTGAGCCGCAGTTCGACGACCCGTCGGACGTCAACGGCGGGATGGCCCGCGTCGCCGTCTTCCTCGAGGTCGAGGGCGCCGGTGACTTCTTCCCGCCGTACGCCGGGAACCTCGACATCATGACCGCCGCCGCTGCCCGCGTCGGAGACGTCCTCGCCGCCGCCCGGGTTGGAGCCTGAGATGCCTGTTCCGCAGACCGTCCTGAAGACCTACAGCGACACCCTCGACCTGCGGGTCACCGACTCCTCGCTGCGTGACGGCTCCCACGCCAAGCGCCACCAGTTCACCCTCGAGCACGTCGTCGACATCGTCGCCGCGCTCGACGAGGCCGGTGTGCCGGTCATCGAGGTGACCCACGGCGACGGGCTCGGCGGCTCGTCGTTCAACTACGGCTTCAGCCACACCCCCGAGCTCGACCTGATCCGCGCCGCGGTGAAGACCGCGAAGAACGCCAAGATCGCCTTCCTCATGCTGCCCGGGCTCGGCACCAAGGACGACATCCGCGCCGCGCAGGACGCGGGCGGTCAGATCTGCCGCATCGCCACCCACTGCACCGAGGCCGACGTCTCGCGCCAGCACTTCGGGCTCGCGCGCGAACTGGGCCTGGAGACCGTCGGCTTCCTGATGATGAGCCACTCCACGACGCCCGAGGAGCTCGCGCGCCAGGGTCGCATCATGGTCGACGCCGGCTGCCAGTGCGTCTATGTCGTCGACTCCGCCGGCGCGCTCATCATGGAGCAGACCTACGACCGCGTCGCCGCCCTGGTCGCGGAGTTCGGGGACGAGGCGCAGGTCGGCTTCCACGGGCACGAGAACCTCGGCATGGGGATCGCCAACTCGATCTACGCAGCCCGAGCGGGCGCGCAGCAGATCGACGGGTCCACCCGCCGCTTCGGCGCCGGCGCGGGGAACACCCCGGTCGAGGGCTTTGTCGCGGTCTGCTCGAAGCTCGGCGTCGAGACCGGTATCGACGTACGCAAGATCATCGATGCCGCGGAGGACGTCGTGCGCCCGGCGATGGACGGCGAGTGCCTGCTCGACCGGCTCTCGCTGACCATGGGCTACGCCGGCGTCTACTCGTCCTTTCTCAAGCACGCCGACCGCCTCTCCAAGAGGTACGACGTCAGCGGAGCCGAGCTGCTCATCCGAGCGGGTGAGCGCAAGCTGGTCGGTGGCCAGGAGGACCAGCTCATCGACATCGCCCTCGAGATCGTCGCGGAGAAGGCGTGAGCCTGACTGCCGAGGGCACGCGCAAGGTCGTCGAGGTCGGCGGGCACGACGTCGCCTTCCACGACGTCGGGGACGGCCCGGTCGTCGTCTTCCTGCACGGCAGCGGCCCGGGGGTCACCGGGTGGGCGAACTTCGGCGCCAACCTCCCCGAGCTCCCGGGGATCCGTGCCCTCGTGGTGGACCAGCCTGGGTTCGGCGCGTCCGGGCGGCCGGAGGTCTACGAGCGCAACTACCTCGACATCGCCGCAGATGCCGTCGTGGGGCTGCTGGACGCGCTCGGCCTCGAGCAGGTGGGGATCGTCGGGAACTCCATGGGCGGTGACGTCGCCGTGACGATCGCGCTGCAGCACCCGAAGCGCGTGTCGCGGCTGCTGCTCAACGGACCGGGCGGTACCGGCGTACCCGTTCTCGGCCCCTCGCCCTCGGAGGGGATCCTGCGGCTGATGGACTTCTATGCCAACCCCACCAGGGAGCAGCTGGTGACGTGGCTGAAGACCATGGTGTCGGACCAGCGGGTGCTCACCGAGGAGCTCATCGACGCGCGCTTCGCCGCGGCGACCGCGCCGGGTGCGGTGAAGAACCTGCAGGACGCCTACGCGACGTTCTACAACCCGGCGCTGACCGGCGACGTGCCGCTGTGGGCGCAGGTCCACAAGATCCGCCAGCCCACGCTGATCTGCTGGGGCCGCGACGACCGGGTCGCGCCGGTCGAGGGAGCGCTGCTGCCGGCACGCCGGATGCCGAAGTGCGACCTGCGCATCTACAGCCGCTGCGGTCACTGGGTGCAGGTCGAGCGCAAGTCCGACTTCGAGCGCGCCGTGATCGAGCACTTCGCCGGGTAGCCAGGCCTCAGAGCCAGTAGTCGCCGCCGATGCCCTGCATCAGCCGGTCGAGCGCGCCCGGGGGCCAGGGACTCGGGGTCGGCGGGCGGTCGACCGTGCGGGAGCGTCGTCGCTGTCCGGGGTCCGGGAAGAGCATGCGGCTCGCCTTGCGGGCCGCTTCCGCGACGTACGGCGCGAGCCGCTCGAGGCTGACGGCGCGGGAGTCCCCGGACAGCTGCAGGGCGGCCAGGGCCTTGCCGGTGCCGCGCAGGGCGACGGCCACGGACGAGCTGCCCTGGGCGACCTCCTCGCGGTCGAAGGCGACGCCGCCGCGGGCGCGGACCTGGGCGAGGTCTTGGCGCAGGACCTCGAGGTTGGTGATGGTCCGCGGCGTCCGCGTCGGCAACCGGTGCGGCCACTCGGCGCGCAGCGCTGCGTCCGCGTGCCAGGCGAGCATCGCCTTGCCTGCCGCAGTCGCGTGGGCCGGCGCCCGGCCACCGACCCTGGTCAGCGGGTCCGACGACAGGCCGCGCCCGTGCCGGTCGACGAACACCACGTCGCGACGGTCGAGCACGGCGAGCGAGGCGACGGCGCCGGTGCGCTGGTGCAGGTCCGCGAGCAGCGGGGTCGCGATGTCGCGCAGCTCGTGATGGGCGACCGCGAGGCCGCCGAGCTCGAGCGAGCGCATCCCCAGGCTGTAGCTCTGGCCACCGTGGTCGAGCCAGCGGAGCGCGACGAGCTGGTCGAGGATCCGGTGCGTCGTCGAGCGGGGCAGGCCGGCGCGCTCGCTGATCTCCGCCAGGGTCAGCCGGGGGGTGCTCGCGTCGAAGGCGTCCAGGATCAGCGTCATCCGCTCCACCATGGAGACGGGCGCCTCGGCCATGAGAGAACGTTACACCGGTGAAGCGACCAAGCGCTTGCTTGCCTCGGCTCGGGAGGGGAGACTGGGCGGTGCGCGACGAGGCGCCCAGAGGTCTGAGGTGAGCGAGATCCACGAGGTCGACGTCGTCGTCGCCGGCTCCGGCGCAGGTGGGCTGGTCGCTGCCCTGCGCGCCGCCGAGCACGGGCTGCAGGTGCTGCTGCTGGAGAAGGCCGCTGTGTGCGGTGGCACGGCGGCGTACTCCGGTGCGGGGCTGTGGGCACCCGCCAACCAGCACGTGCTCGCTGCCGGGCAGCAGGACGACCTGGCCCTCGCGCAGACCTACCTGGACCACACGGTGGGCGACCGCACCCCGCGCTCCATGCAGCAGGCCTACCTGCACGCCGCACCGGAGACCATTGCCTGGCTGGAGACCAAGGATGTGCGGTTCTCCTACATGACCGGCTACCCCGACTACCACCCGGACCAGCCCGGAGCCCTGCTGACCGGCCGCGCCATCACGCCGAAGGCCCTGCGGCACAGCTACACCGACACCCTGACCCATCCGGTGCGGCCCAAGCTGGAGATGGGTCATGGTGGTCCCCCGATCACCGATCCCGGACCGGAGGGACCGCACTGGGGCGGGCAGTCGCTCATCGCCCAGCTGCTCGCTGCCTGCCAGGCGGAGGGTGTCGAGATCTGGACCTCGGCGGCGTTCGTCGACCTGGTGGTCGAGGACGGCCGCGTCGTCGGCGTGACGGTGGACCGCGACGGCGCGCTGACCGTGCGCGCGCGTGCCGGTGTCGTGCTGGCGGCCGGCGGCTTCGACCACAACCGGGCGATGCGCCAGCAGTGGAGCCACGAGGTCGTCAACCACGACGACTGGACGCTCGGGGTGGAGAGCAACACCGGCGACGGGATCGTGGCGGGGATGCGCCTGGGCGCGGCGATCGACCTGATGGAGGACTGCTGGTGGGCGCCAGGGTTCCTGCGGCCCGACGGTCAGGCGTCTTTCCTGCTGTGGGAGCGCACCGCGCCGACGGGGATCCTCGTCGACCAGGCGGGCAGCCGCTGGGTCAACGAGGGGGTCGCCTACAACGAGTTCGGGCACCTGATGCTGTCGGCTCTCGAGCGCGGGACGCCGTGCCTGCCCAGCTGGTTCGTCTTCGACCAGCTCGCCTTCGACCGCTATGGCTTCGCCGGCCTCTACCCGGGTGTCGACCTCGAGCCCTGGGTCGAGGCGGGCGTGCTGCGCCGCGCGGACAGCCTCGAGGAGCTCGCGGAGCTCCTCGGCACGCCGGACCTGCCGAGCACGGTCGAGCGGTGGAACGCCCAGGCGGTGCAGGGGGTCGACGAGGACTTTCACCGCGGCGCCGACGGCAGCTACGAAGGTCAGCTGCTCGCGGTCTTCCAGAAGTACCCCGGCATCGAGGGCCCGCACGAGTGGCCCAACCCGTCGCTCGCCCCAGTGGCGCAGGGCCCTTTCTACGCCGGGCAGGTGGTCCTGTCCGACCTCGGCACCAAGGGCGGGCTGGTGTGCGACGAGCACGCCCGCGTCCAGCGCGAGGACGGTACGCCGATCCGCGGTCTCTACGCGTGCGGCAACACGATGGCCTCGATGTTCGGGCACGCCTACCCCGGACCGGGTGCGTGCATCACGCCCGGCATGACGTTCGGCCGGCTCGCCGCCGACGACCTGGCGGCCGGTCGATGACCCGCGTGGTCCTCGTCACCGGTGGCACCCGAGGCCTCGGCCGGGGCCTGGCCGAGGCGTTCGCCGCAGAGGGCGACCAGGTCGTGGTGTGCGGGCGGACGGCCGGTGACGGGCCCGGCCGGTTCGTGCCGTGCGACGTCCGTGACCCGGCCGCCGTCGACGCCCTCGTCGCCGATGTCCTCGGGACCGAGGGTCGGCTCGACGTCGTCATCAACAACGCCGGTGGGTCACCGTCGGCGCTGGTCGCGGAGGCCTCGCCCCGCTTCGCCGAGCGCATCATCGCCCTCAACCTCCTGGCTCCCCTCTACGTCGCGCGCGCGGCCAGGCTGGCCATGGAGACCGGCGTGGTCCTCAACATCGGCAGCGTCTCCGCGGTGCGCCCGGCTCCGGGGACTGCCGCCTACGCCGCTGCGAAAGCCGGGCTCACGACGCTCACCCGGGCGCTCGCGGTCGAGTGGGCGCCGCACGTCCGGGTCAACCAGGTCACGGTCGGACTGCTCGCCACCGAGCGGACTGCGGACACCTACGGCGAGGACACCTCCGCTGTCGAGGCGACCGTGCCGATGGGCCGGCTCGCCACCCCCGCCGACGTGGCGGCCGCCTGCGTCATGCTTGCCTCACCTGCCCTGTCCTACGTCACCGGCGCCGACCTGTTCGTCGACGGTGGCGGCGAGATCCCCGCGTTCCACACTGCTCTGGGAGGACCCGCTCATGCCTGAGGCCTACCTCGTCGAGGCCGTCCGCACCCCGGTCACCCGCAAGGGCACGGGCCTCGCGGGCATCCACTCCGCGGACCTGGGCGCGCACGTGCTCAACGCCCTCATGGACCGCAGCGGCATCGACCCCGGCGCGGTGGAGGACGTGGTGTTCGGCTGCGTCGACACGATCGGCCCGCAGGCGGGCGACATCGCCCGCACCTGCTGGCTGGCGGCGGGGCTGCCCGAGCACGTGCCCGGGACGACCGTCGACCGGCAGTGCGGCTCCTCGCAGCAGGCGGTGCACTTCGCGGCGCAGGCGGTCATGAGCGGTACCGCCGACGTGGTCGTCGCCGGGGGCGTGCAGAACATGAGCCAGATCCCCATCAGCGCCGCGATGATCGTCGCCGAGCAGTACGGCTTCACCGATCCGTTCTCCGGCTCCGAGGGCTGGGTCAAGCGGTACGGCGACCAGCCGGTCTCGCAGTTCCACGCCGCCGACGAGATCGCCAAGCGCTGGGACATCACCCGCGAGCAGATGGAGCACTGGGCGCTGCAGAGCCACCAGCGGGCGCTCGCCGCCATCGCCGAGGGCCGGTTCGTCCGGGAGATCGCGCCGGTCGGCGAGGTCGCCGAGGACATCGGTCCGCGCGCGGACACCTCCCTGGAGAAGATGGCCGGGCTGAAGACGCTGCAGGAGGGCGGCCGCGTCACCGCCGGCGTCTCCTCGCAGCTGACCGACGGTGCGGCGGCGCTGCTGGTGGTCAGCGAGGCGGCGTTGAAGGAGCACGGGCTCACCCCCCGCGCCCGGATCCATCACCTGTCCGTGCGCGGCGACGACCCGATCCTGATGCTCACCGCCCCGATCCCCGCGACGGCGCATGCCCTGAAGAAGACCGGCATGAGCATCGACGACATGGACGTCATCGAGATCAACGAGGCCTTCGCGTCCGTGGTCCTGGCCTGGCTCAAGGACACCGGTGCCGACCCCTCCCGGGTCAACCCGAACGGCGGCGCGATCGCGCTCGGTCACCCGCTCGGCGCGACCGGCGCGCGGCTGATGACGACCCTGCTGCACGAGCTCGAGCGGACCGGTGGTCGCTACGGGCTGCAGACGATGTGCGAGGGCGGCGGCCAGGCGAACGTCACGATCCTCGAGCGGCTCTGAGGCCGGCGCCGTGATCCGCACGGCGGTCTGGGGCACCGGCAACATGGGGCGCGCCGCGATCCGCAGCGTCGTGGCGCACCCCGAGCTCGAGCTCACTGCGGTCCTCGGGCGGTCCCGGGCAGGGCAGGACGCGGGCGAGGTGGCCGGGCTCAGCGCTCTCGGCGTCCGGGTGACCGACGACCCCGCAGCCCTCGGCGCGGTGGATGCCGTGGCCTACATGGTGTCCGGCGATGTGCGACCCGACGCTGCCGTCGCGGACATCGCGTCCTGCCTGCGGCGCGGCGCTGTCGTGGTGACCCCGTCGGTCTACGCGCTGTACGACGTGCGGTCGGCCCCCACCGCCCTGCGCGAACCGCTCGAGGCGGCTGCCCGTGAGGGCGGCGGGCGGTTGTTCGTCAGCGGCATCGACCCGGGCTGGGGCAACGACGTCCTCCCGCTGCTCGTCGCGGGCGTCGCGGGCTCGATCGAGCAGGTCCGGTCGGTCGAGCTGTTCGACTACTCGACGTACGACCAGCCCGACGCGGTGCGTCACTCCGTCGGTATGGGAGGCCCGATGGACCAGGTGCCGATCATGGTGGCACCCGGGGTCCCGACGATGATCTGGGGCGGACAGCTCCGTCTGGTCGCCCGGGGACTGGGGGTCGAGCTCGACGACATCCGGGAGCACGTCGAACGACGCCCGCTCGAGGCAGACGTCACCAACGCCATGGGCCTGTTCGAGAAGGGGACGCAGGGCGGCCTGCGCTTCGAGGTCCAGGGCATCGTTGCCGGTCAGGTGCGGATCGTCGTCGAGCACGTCACCCGCATCGACGCCTCGGTCGCCCCGGACTGGCCGGCGCCGCCGGACGGCGGGGCGGGTGCGCACCAGGTCGTCATCGAGGGCAGACCGCGGATCGTCGTGACGGTCGAGGCGACCGACGAGGACGGCAACCGCGCCGCAGGAGGCAACGCGACGGCCGCCGGTCGCCTGGTCAACGCCGTCCCGTGGCTGCACGCTGCGGCTCCGGGCCTGTACGACGCCCTCGACGTCCCGCTGGCGCCGGTGACGGGCAAGCTCGCCTAGCCTTCGCCCATGGCCGTCGACGTGCTCACCGAGATCGTCATCGCTCGTCCCCGCGACGAGGTCGCCGCCTTCGCTGCTGACCCCGACAACGCGACCCGCTGGTACGCCAACATCCGCGAGGTCACCTGGGAGACGCCGCGGCCCCTCGTCGTCGGTTCGCGCCTCGCCTTCGTGGCGCAGTTCCTCGGCCGTCGCCTGTCCTACACCTACGAGGTCATGGAGCACGTCCCCGGCGAGCTCTTTGTCATGCGTACGTCGGAAGGTCCGTTCCCAATGGAGACGACGTACGCCTGGGCGGACGAGGGTCTCGCGACACGGATGACCCTGCGGAACGCTGGTGAGCCCTCCGGGTTCGCGAAGGTGTCCGCGGCGATGATGACTGTCGCGATGCGACGCGCGAACGCCAAGGACCTCGCTGCTCTGAAGGTGCTGCTCGAGAGCTCCTGATCAGGTGGTGCGGCGCTGCGCGGTGAGGTGGCTCGGGGTGTCGCCGGTGTTGACGGTCGTGCTCGGCTCGAGCAGGAGGACGTCGGCGCCGTCGTACGACACGGGTTGGTGGAAGACCCCGCGTTGGACCACGTGCAGCTGACCGGGGCCGAGGACGACCTCGTGGTCGTCGAAACGGATCGTCAGCGAACCGCGCAGGACGAGGAACAGCTCGTCGGTCTCCGGGTGGCTGTGCCGGGTGAACTCGCCCTCGGTCCGCACGACGCGTACGTCGTTGTCGTTCATCGTGGCCACCGTCAACGGGGTCCACGGCTGGTCGAGGGAACGAGCGGCCGCAGCGAGGTCGACGGGTTGGTCGGTCACGTCCGTCAGTCCTTGAACTCAGGGGCGCGCTTGTCCTTGCGGGCGCGGATGGCCTCCTCGAAGTTCTTGGTGAGCAGGCGCACGTAGAGCTGGGCGAGGCCCTCGTGCTCCATGTGCGCCTGGAACCCGGACTCGAGGCCGGACCGCAGCGTCTGCTTCGTGAGGTGGACGCCCACGTGGCTGAAGGCGGCCATGCGCTCGGCCATGTCCAGGCATGTGTCGAGCAGTGCCTCCGGGTCAACGGCCTTGCTCACCAGGCCGATCGCTGCGGCTTCGGCAGCATCGACATCGCGGCCCGTGAGCATGATCTCGGACGCGCGTGAGGAGCCGATGGCGCGGGGGAGCAGCCACGACAGGCCGAGCTCGGAGGCGGTGAGGCCGTTGGTGATGCCGGCAGCGCGGAAGTAGGCGGCCGTCGAGGCGACGCGGATGTCGCAGGCAAGCGACAGGCAGAAGCCACCGCCGATCGCGGCGCCGTTGATGGCGCCGATCACGGGCTGGTGCATCTCGCGCACCGTCGTCACGACGTCCTCGAGCAGCTTCATGGACCGGCGCCCGATCGAGGGCAGCTGCAGGCCGTCGATGCCCGGCGGGTAGCCCGCATCGACCAGGTCGGCGCCGGAGCAGAACCCGCGCCCCTCGCCGGTGAGGATGACCACCCGGACGCTGTTGTCGACGGCGATCCCCTCGAGCACCTCGCGCAGCGGGACCATGACGTCGAAGGCCATGGCGTTCATCCGCTCCGGGCGGTTCAGCGTGACGACGCAGACCTGCTCGCGCGGCGTCTCCACCCGGACGAAGTCGCCGCTAGACAAGGTCGGACCGCCCGTCGGTCCCGAACCACGACGCGCTGGTGCGGGTGCCCTCCGGACGCGGGGCGATCTCCTCGTAGAGCCGCTTGTAGCCGGTGTGCTGGATGCGCCAGGCCCCGTCGACGCGCACGTAGCGGTCGTCGTACAGGGAGGCGCCGCGGATCTGCATGCCGAAGTCCTCGAGGATGACCACGTCCTGCAGCGCCCACCGACCCGTGGCCTCGTCCCCGTCCACGTCGATCTCGGGGTGGCTGAAGACGTGGCTGGTCAGCATGGTGGGGGCGCCCATGGCCTTGCTGAGGTAGTCCTCGACGGCCTGACGACCCTCCAGGGTGATGGCCCCGCCGCCGTACGCGACGGTGACGTCGTCGGTCATGAGGCTGCACAGGGACGCGAAGTCCTTGGTGTCGAGGAACCGGCCGTAGGAGTACTTGAGCCGCTGGATCGCGAAGACCTCCTCGAGCAGGCTCACTTCTGGCTGTCGCGCATCGTGCGGGCGTTCATGCCGGCGAGGGAGTCCGTGCCGACCTCGGCGTTGTGGGCGTGCGCGAGGTGGTGCAGGCCGAAGACGCTGTCCATGCCGTCGCGCAGGCCCATCTGGTCCTCGCACTGGTTGACGGCCTTCTTCGTCAGCGCCAGGCCGAACGCGGGCATCTCGGCGATCTTCCCTGCCATCGCCATGACCTCCGTTTCCAGGTCGGCGCGCGGGACCACCCGGTTGATCATCCCGAGCTCACGGGCGCGCTCGGCGCCCACCCGCTCGCCGAGGAACAGGAACTCCTTGGCGAAGCGCGGTCCCATCTGCCACGGGTGCGCGAAGTACTCCACGCCGGGGATGCCCATCTTCACGACGGGGTCGGCGAAGAACGCGTCATCGCTGGCGACCACGAGGTCGCACGACCACGCGAGCATCAGCCCACCGGCGATGCAGGCGCCCTGCACCATGGCGATCGTCGGCTTGGGCAGCTCGCGCCAGCGACGGCACATCCCGACGTACACCTCGGACTCCCGTGCCAGCCGCGAGGCACCGCCCTCATGCGTGGTGTGGTCCCACCACAGCGTCGCCTTGCGGGGGAACGACTGGTCGATGTCGCGGCCGGGCGTGCCGATGTCGTGCCCGGCGCTGAAGTGCTTGCCGGCACCTGCGAGCACGACGACCTTCACCGTGTCGTCGTCCGCCGCGCGGTAGTACGCCTCGTCGAGGGCGTAGGTCATCTTGGAGTTCTGCGCGTTGCGGTACTCCTCGCGGTCCATCGTCACGACCGCGATGCAGTTGTCGGGGCCGGTGACGTCGTACCTGACCGGTGCGTCCTCGCTCATGGTGTCCCTACAGGTCTCGAAGGTGCCGGGCGACGATCGCCCGGTGCTCTGCTGCGGTGCCCCAGTCCTTGGCCAGCGCCCAGGTGCGCTTGGTGAACAGGTGCAGGTCGTACTCCACGGTGTAGCCGATCGCGCCGTGTGCCTGCAGGCAGGCGCGAGAAACGGCGTACGCCGCATCGCTGGCCTTCGCCTTTGCGGCGCTGGTGCGTATCGCGGCGTGCGGGTCGGCGGGATCGTGCGCGGCCGCCTGGAGCACGGCGGGCCAGGCGAACTCCGTGCCCACGACCGCGTCGGCGAGGGAGTGCTTGATCGCCTGGAACGACCCGATCGGCACGCCGAACTGCTTGCGGTCCTTGGCGTAGGCGACGGTCAGGTCCACCTGCCGACGCGCCAGTCCGAGCAGGAACGCCGCCGTGCCCAGCACCGTCCGCTCGACCTCGCCGTCGAACTGCGCGGGGAGGTGCTGGCCCGGCTCGGTACGACGGATCGCGGTGCGGGTGCGGTCCACGGTCGGTACGCCGGTCCAGCCGGTGAGCGCGTCGACGCTCCCGTCGCGGTCGAGCACGTGCGTGCCTGCCCCGCGCGTCATCCCGTCGGGCCGGGTGACGGTCAGGAGCACCGATCCGTCGCACGGCAGGTCGAGCGCCGGCAGGAAGGCGATCGTCTCGACGAGCGGACCGGGGACGCCGGCGTAGCCGCACTCCTCCATGGCCGCGACGAAGGACAGGTCGTCGAGCCCGAGGCCGCCCTTGTCCTCGGGAACGAGCAACCCGAACAGGCCGAAGTCCGCGAGGGCTTTCCACAACGTCTCGCTGCTGCTGCCGTCCCACGCCGCGCGGATCGTCGCCGGGGTGCACGCGTCGGCGAGCACCTCGCGCAGGCCAGCGCGCAGGGCCAGTGCCTCGTCAGGAAGTCCGAAGTACATGGCTACTTCCGGGGCAGGCCGAGCAGGCGCTCGGCGACGATGTTGCGCTGGACCTCGTTGGTGCCGGCGTAGATGGGTCCCGACAGGGAGAACTGGAAGCCCTTGCTCCACGCGCCCTCGAGCTCGGCCTCGGGGCCGAGGGCGTCCATCGCGAGCTCGTGCAGCCGGATGTCGAGCTCGGACCAGAACAGCTTGTTGAGCGAGGACTCACCGACCCGTCCGCGTCCGGCCTGCTCGTCACTGACCTGGCGCAGGGTGAACAGCCGGTACGCCTCCGCGTCCATCCACGCCTGCGCGAGCCGGTCGTCGTCGACGCCCTCGAGATCCCGGAGCCGCTCGACCGTGGCGGTGTAGCGGCCGGGGGAGCGCAGCGTGAGCCCGCGCTCGGACCCGGTCGTCGCCATGGCGACGCTCCAGCCCTTGCCGACGCCGCCGAGCACCGCGCTGTCGGGGACGAAGGCGTCGTCGAAGAAGACCTCGGCGAATCCCTCGTCCCCGTCCAGGCGGGCGAACCCCCGGACCGTGACCCCGGGGGTGTCCAGGGGCACGAGCAGGTAGGTCAGCCCGTGGTGGCGCTCCGAGGCCGGGTCGGTGCGGAACAGGCCGAACAGGTGCGTGCAGAACGCGCCGCGGGTGGTCCAGGTCTTCTGGCCGTTGATCCGCCAGCCGCCGTCGACCTTGTCCGCCCGGCTGGTCAGGGAGGCGAGGTCGCTGCCGGCACCGGGCTCGGACCAGCCCTGGCACCACAGGTCCTGCGCGCTGGCCATGCGCGGCAGCAGGGTGTCCTGCTGCTCCTGGGTGCCGAACTCGAACAGGGTCGGAGCGAGCAGGAAGATGCCGTTCTGCGTGACGCGCTGGGGGCCGCCCGCCCGGTAGTACTCCTCCTCGAAGGCCAGCCACTGCCACACGTTGGCATCGCGGCCGCCGTACTCCTCGGGCCAGGAGACGACCGCCCAGCGCGCGTCGTACAGGCGCTTCTCCCAGTCGAGGTGCAGCGCGAAGCCCTCGGCCGTGTCGCCGCTGGGCAGGCCGCGCGGGACGTTCGCCGTCAGCCAGGTGCGCGCCTCGGCGCGGAAGTCCTGCTCCGCGTCCGTCTCCCTGAGGTCCACGACCTGACGCTACCAAGCAAGCGCTTGACAGGGATAGTCAGGTGCGGATGCCCTCCACGAACACCTTGACGTAGTCCGCGGCCAGTTCGCGGTGGCCGTAGGAGCGGGTCGGGACGAACCAGCGGGCTGTCAGCCACAGGCCGTCGCGCAGCAGCGGGTAGATGACCTTCACCGGTACGTCGGAGCGGAACACCCCTGTCGCAGCGCCCTGCTCGAGCACCCCGAGCCAGGCCCGCCGCACCGCACGGGCCGACTCGCGGACCACCGTGGAGCCATCGGCGGCCTGTAGGTAGCGGGCGTCGTTCTGGTAGATCTCGGTCGCGTGCGGGTGCTCCGCCGACGTCGCGATGGACGCCTCGACCAGCCCGCGCAGCCGGTCGCCGGGGTCGTCGGTGGAGGCCAGCACGTCGTCATAACGGCCGACGAGGTCGTCCATGAAGCTCGTCACGATGGCGTCGACGATGGCGTCCTTGGACGCGAAGTGGTGGTACAGGCTGCCCGACAGGATCCCGACGGCCTCGGCGATCTCCCGCACCGTCGTCGCGGCCACGCCCTGCTTGGCGAACAGGTCGGCGGCGCACTGCAAGATGACGTCGCGCCGGTCGATCGTCGTCGCCACCGCACACCCCTTGTCGTTGACCCGAACGAGCGGCGATCGTAGCCTCTCGACCAAGCGCTTGCTAGGGACGAGAGGGTGGCCGTGTCGACGACGATTCCTGGGCTCCTGCGCGCCGCGGCCGCGGACAGCCCCGACGTCGAGGCCCTCGTCACGTCCGACGGACGGCTCACCTTCGCCGACCTGCTCGTGCGCAGCCGTGAGGTCGCTCGCGCTGCGCTGGGCTCCGGTCTCGTGCACGGCGACCGGGTGGCGATCTGGGGCCCGAACTCGCAGGCGTGGGCCGTGGTCGCCCTGGGACTGACCAGCATCGGCGTGATCGTCGTGCCGGTGAACTCCCGCTTCAAGGGCGAGGAGGCGCGCTACCTGCTCGACCGCACCAGCGCGCGGGCCCTCGTCGTCGACGACTCGTTCCTCACCGACCTGCTCGGCACCGACCCCGTGGTGGCCCTCGGTGACCCTGATGTCCAGGTGGTCCGGATCAGCGCGCTGCCAGGGTTCCTGGAACGGGGGCTCGGTGTCGAGGACGCGGACGTGGAGAAGGCCGCCGAGGCGGTGCAGCCCGAGGACCCGAGCGACATCATCTTCACCTCCGGCACCACCGGTCGGCCCAAGGGCGTCGTGGCCACCCATGCGCAGAGCCTGCGGTTGTTCCAGACCTGGGCCGACACGGTCGGCTTCCGCTCCGGTGAGCGGATGCTCGTGGTGGCTCCGTTCTTCCACACCTTCGGGTACAAGGCGGGGCTGCTGGCCTGCCTGCTGCAGCGCTCGACCTGCGTGCCACTGCCGGTGTTCGACGTGGAGGCAGCCGTCGCGACCATCCGGGCCGAGCGCATCGACGTCATCCCCGGTCCTCCGACGCTCTACAGCTCCCTGTTGGAGCACCCGAGCAGGGCCGAGCTGCCCCCGCTGCGCCTGGCAGTGACCGGCGCGGCCGTGGTCCCGCAGTCGCTCATCGCGCGGATGCGCCGGGAGCTCGGCTTCCAGGAGGTCATCACCGCCTACGGCCTCACCGAGTGCACGGGACTCGCGACGGCCTGCCGACCCGGCGACCCGGACGACGTCATCAGCCTCACCAGCGGACGCGCCGTCGAGGGCGTGGAGGTGACGGTGCTCGCCGAGACCGGCCAGCCGGGCGAGGTGCTGGTGCGCGGGTACGGCGTGATGAGCGGCTACTGGGAGGACCCGGAGGCGACCGCGGAGGCGATCGACGGGGACGGATGGCTGCACACCGGCGACGTCGGGGTCATGGACGCGGACGGGAACCTGACGATCACCGACCGGCTCAAGGACATGTACGTCGTGGGCGGCTTCAACGCCTACCCCGCCGAGATCGAGCAGGTCCTGGTGCGGCACGACGCGGTCAGCGAGGCGGCGGTCATCGGGGTGCCCGACGAGCGCATGGGGGAGGTCGGGAGGGCCTTCGTCGTCGTACGCACGGGGGAGCAGGTGACGCCGGAGGAGCTCATCAGCTTCTGCCGGGAGCGCCTTGCCAACTACAAGGTGCCGCGGTCCGTCGAGCTCGTGGCCGCCCTGCCGAAGAACGCCACGGGCAAGGTCACCAAGAACGCCCTGCGCGCGTGATCCCCTTCGAGCCGGCGGTTCTCGGGCCCAAGGTCCTGCGCAACCGGCTGGTGAAGGCGGCGACGTTCGAGGGTCGGACCCACCGTGGCGCGGTCACCGACGAGCTCATCGCGTTCCACCGCGAGGTGGCCGGCGGTGGCGTGGGGATGACCACGGTCGCCTACTGCGCGGTCTCCCCTGACGGGCGGGTGTTCCGTGACTGCCTGGTGGTGTCGGAGCAGACCAAGGCCGACCTTGCACGGCTCGCCGACGCGGTGCACGCGGAGGGTGCCCTGGTCAGCGCGCAGCTCGGCCACGCGGGGTTGGTCGCAGACTCCCTGAGCAACAAGCAGAAGTCGCTCGCCCCCAGCCGGCGGCTGTCCGCTCCTGGCAAGGGCATCGTGCCGCCCGCGACCGCAGCGGACCTGGTACGGGTCCGCAAGGACTTCGCGGCCGCAGCCGTCGTGCTGGCCGACGCAGGCTTCGACTGCCTCGAGGTCCACCTGGGGCACAACTACCTCCTCAGCTCGTTCCTGTCGCCCAACCTCAACCGCCGCAAGGACGCGTACGGCGGCAGCATCGTCCACCGGAGCCGGTTCCCGCGGGAGGTGCTGTCGGCGGTGCGCGAAGCCGTGGGAGACCGGGTCGCGGTGACCGCGAAGCTGAACATGACCGACGGGGTCGCCAAGGGCCTGCAGGTCGAGGAGAGCCTCGAGGTCGCGGCACTGATCGAGGCCGACGGCGCGCTCGACGCGATCCAGCTGACCGGCGGGAGCTCGCTGCTCAACGGGATGTACTTCTTCCGCGGCGACGTCCCGCTCGAGGACTTCGTGTCCACGCAGCCCAGGGCGCTCTCACCGTTCGTGCGGCTGTTCCTCAAGCGGATCATGCCGACCTACCCCTACGAGGAGGCGTTCTTCCTCGAGCAGGCGCGGCTGTTCCGGGCGCAGCTGTCGATGCCCCTGATGCTGCTGGGCGGGATCACCCGGCTCGACACCGTCCAGCAGGGCCTGGACGAGGGCTTCGCCTTCGCCGTCATGGGCCGGGCCCTGCTGCGCGAGCCCGACCTGGTGCGTCGCTGGCAGGTCGACGCGACGCACCAGAGCCCCTGCAGCCACTGCAACCGCTGCGCGCCCAGCATCTACTCGCGCGCCGGAACGACGTGCGTGGAGCGCCCGGCCGGCTGAGTCAGGAGACGATGCCACCGTCGATCGACAGCGCCGTACCCGTGATCGACCGCGCGGCGTCGGAGGCGAGGTAGGCGATCGCGTCGGCGATCTCACCCGGCTGCGAGAAACCCGGTGGGATGACGTTGTAGAGCCGTTGCATGAGGCGCTCGTCCAGGCCCTCCGGCATGGTCTTGGCAGCCTCGTGGACCAGCGGGGTGTCGATGCCGCCGGGGCACACGCAGTTGACCCGCACCCCCTTCTGCGAGAGCTCGAGGGCCATCGCCTTCGTGAGCAGCACCAGCCCGCCCTTGGACGCGCAGTACGCCGCGGAGTAGGCCTGTCCCCGGACGCCGGCGACGCTGGCGACGTTGACGATGTTGCCCTTGCGCTCGAGGAGCCCCGGCAGGGCGGCCTGGCTGACGACGAACGGGGCGGTGAGGTTCACGTCGATCTGGCGCTGCCAGTCGCCGACGGTGATGTCGGCCAGGTGCTGCAGCCGCACCATCCCCGCGACGTTGAGCACGATGTCGAAGGGCCCGTGCTCGACGACCAGCGCGGCGGTGCGGGCGGAGTCGGTGAGGTCGACCTGGACGATGCCCTCGCCCGGTGTCTGGTCGAAGCTCACCACCTCAGCGCCCTCGCCGGCGAACAGCGCAGCCGTCGCCTTGCCCACACCCGACGCCGCACCGGTGACCAGGACCCGCTTGCCGTCGAAGCGGGTCACTTCCCGAAGTCCTCTCGGACCTTGTCGGCCACGCCGAGCAGGTTCAGCTCGAAGGTGTAGCTCTGCTCGATCCGGTAGCTCTTGTGCACGTCCCACAGGTCGATCGCCGCGAGCGACTCCTTGGCCATGCGGATGACGACGGGGTCCTTCTGCGCGATGGAGCGGGCGACCTCGAGCGCCTTGTCGCGCAGTTGCTCCTTGGGCACGACGTGCAGCACGCTGCCGAACTCGTGCAGCTCCTGCGCCGTCGCCGTCGCGGACGTGTAGACCATGGCGCGGGCCTTGTGCAGGGGGACCAGGCGGCTGAGGTGAGTGGCGGCGCCGAGGGCCCCGCGGTCGACCTCCGGCAGGCCGAAGGTGGCGTCGTCGGAGGCGAGGACGATGTCGCTGTTGCCGGCCAGGCCGATGCCCCCACCGAGGCAGAACCCCTGCACCGCCGTGATGACCGGGACCGGGCACTCGTAGCAGGCGCCGAACGCGGCGTGGCAGCCGCGGTTGGCGCCGACCAGCGCGTTGAAGGTCTCGTCCTTCTGGAACTCCTTGATGTCCACGCCCGCGTTGAACCCGCGACCCTCCGCCCGCAGTACGACCACGCGCGTGGACGGGTCCTTGCCCGCGGTCAGGATCGCCTCGGCGAGGTCGAACCACCCCTGCACCGGCAGGGCGTTGACCGGCGGGTGGTCGACGACGACCTCGACCACACCGTCATCGTGCTTGTCCGTGCGGATCACCGAGGCTCCTAGGGGTGCTGGCTGGAGACCGAGACGATCTCCCCGGTCATGTACGACGAGTAGTCACTGGCGAGGAAGACGATGACGTTCGCGATCTCCCACGGCTCGGCCGGCCGACCGAACGCCTCCTTGGCCGAGAGCTCGGCGAGCAGCTCGTCGCTCGTGACCTTCGCCAGGAAGGGGTGCATCGCGATCGACGGGGACACGGCGTTGACGCGCACCCCGAACTTCGCGGCCTCGAAGCCGGCGGTACGCGTGAGGGCGTTGACGCCGGCCTTGGCGGCGGCGTAGTGCGCCTGCCCCTCCTGGGCGCGCCAGGCGATGACGCTGGAGTTGTTGACGATGACGCCATGTCCCTGGGTCTTCATCTGCTGCAGCGCGGCACGGGTGCAGCGGAACGTGCCGTTCAGCGTCACGTCCAGCACCCGCAGCCACTGCTCGTCGGTCATGTCGACCAGCTCCGCCGTACCGCCGAGCCCGGCATTGTTGACCATCACGTCGAGGCGACCGTGCTCGGCGACCACAGCGGTGACGAGGTGGTCGACCTGCTCCTGCACGGTGACGTCGCAGACGATGCCCTGCACGCCGAGCGCGGCCGCGGCTTCCCCGAGGCGACGCTCGTGCCAGTCGCTGACGACGACGGTGGCGCCTTCCTCGACGGCCTTCTTCGCGGTGCTGAAGCCGATGCCCGTGCCCGCCGCAGCGGTCACGACGACGACCTTGCCAGCGAGCAGCCCGTGCCCCGGGACGTACGGCGGGACAGCGGTCATGTGAGCCTCTTCAGCGTTGCCTCGGCCTCGGTGATGATCCGGTCGATGAGCTCGGCGCAGGACGGCAGGTCGTCGATCAGGCCGACGACCTGACCGCTGGCCATCACCCCGAGATCGGGGCGTCCGTCGACCATCGCGGCCTTGAGCAGCATGGGGGTGTTGGCGGCCATCACCAGCTGTGAGAGCGAGAGCTCGGCGTTCTTCCGCATGGCAAGGCCCTCGGTGACGACATCCTTCCAGGGCGTGCCGGACAGCTTCTGGAAGGCCAGGGCGTTCTTCCCCGCCCGGGCCAGCCGCCCTAGCGCGCGGCTCTTCAGCAGCTCTTCGACGAACTCGGTCCGCAGCACCCGGTGCGGCACGCCGTCGACCTCGGTCGTGACGACCGTGTCGGCCACGCCCTTGCCGAGGTAGACCTGCTTCACCGCATCGCCGACCGCGCTGTCGGAGGTGAGCAGGAAGCGGGTGCCCATGGCGATGCCCTCTGCGCCGTACGCCAGGGCAGCCACCAGGCCGCGGCCGTCGAAGAAGCCTCCGGCGGCGATGACCGGGATGTCCACGGCGTCGACGACCTGCGGGAGCAGCACGGTGGTGGGGACCTGGCCGGTGTGGCCGCCGCCCTCGCCGCCCTGCACGATGACGGCGTCCACTCCCCAGCCGGCGACCTTCTCGGCATGGCGCTTCGCGCCGATGCTCGGCATGACGACCATGCCGAGGTCCTTGCAGCGCTTGATGAGGTCCTGCTTCGGGGCGAGCGCGAACGAGGCGACCTTCACGCCCTCCCGTCCCATCAGGTCGATGCACTGCGTGACCTCGGGGGAGTCGGCGCGCAGGTTGACGCCGAACGGCTTGGTCGTGCGGGCCTTCGTGTCGGCGATGGCCTGCTTCAGCTCGTCGTACGACATGACGGCCGCGGCGAGGATGCCCAGCCCGCCGGCGTTGGCGGTGGCGGCGGTGAGCTGGGCACCGCTCACCCAACCCATGCCGGTCTGGACGATCGGGTGCTCGACACCGAACAGCTCGGTGGCACGTGTCTTCACGGCGTGGGCACCTCCTTCTCGCGCAGGCGCTTCGGGTCGAGGACCTCGCGGATGAGCCGGAGCTCCTCGTCGGTGGGCACCCGCGACTCCACCACGTCCTCGGTGTGCAGGGCGAAGCCGGTCGCCTCCTGCACCTGCTCCACGGTGACGCCAGGGTGCGTGCTCACCAGGCGCATGGAGCCGTCCGGGCCCTGCAGGTCGAGCACCGCCAGGTCGGTGACGACCCGGCGGAGGTCCACCGTGACCCCCCGGTCGGTACCGACGCCGCTCACCATGTCGACCTTCTCCACGAACACGCGCGGGGAGTGCTTCGGCACCCAGTACGACGTGGCGTGACTGACCGTGTTTCCGGGAGCACCGCGCACGCCCAGCAGCTGGTTGGTCGGCCGCGCGTGCGGGCCGATGCAGCTGATGTTCTGGTTGCCGAACCGGTCGATCTGCGAGGCGCCCATCATGACGTGACGCCGTCCGCTCCAGACCAGGTCGAAGATCGCCCGGTACGGGATCCACGCCTCGGTGGTCACCGGCGGCCGTGCCCCGAGAGGCCAGGTGCCGGCGACGAAGGTGGCCTCGCCGTCGGACAGCAGCAGGTCGGGCTCGAAGGTCTCGCGGGCCAGGCGCGCCCCCAGGGACGGCACGAGCGCCATGGGTGAGGCGAGGATCTCCCCGTCGCCGCGGAACGCCTCGGCGCAGGCGACGGCGCAGACCTCGGACCGGGTGATCATGCTGCGCTCCGCTCGGCGTGGAAGTCCTTGACGGCCTGCTGGTAGGCGGCCTCGTCTCCGGACAGGAAGCGCTCGGTGAAGGCGCTCCAGAGGCCGGGGTCCTTGGCGGCGGTGGCGTACTCCTTCTGGAACGCCTCGTCGCGGTCGTAGTCAGGGGCACAGGAGGTGAAGTGCGCACCGTTCGGCGCCTCCACCACCCCGGCCACCATCCACCGGGCGATGCGGCGGCGGGTGAGCTCGCCGAGGTCGTCGGTGACCCGCTCGCAGGACAGGTACGCCTTCGTCGCCGCCTGGCAGAACAGGTCGTCGAAGTACAGGTCCGGTCCGAGGAAGGAGGCGTTGCCTCGGGCATCGGCGACGTTCAGGTGCACCAGCGCAGCATCCAGGTGCAGAGCAGGTACGGCGAGCAGGTCGGGTCCGCCGTACGGGTCGGAGACGGTCCTCAGCGACGGGTCGTAGGTCACGACGTCGGAGCCGAGACCGGCGGTGGTGGGCAGGAAAGGCAGGCGCAGCGACGCGGCGTACAGGCCCCACTGCACCATGCCCTCGTCCCACTCGCGCACCGTCAGGCCGCCGGCCTTGCGGGCCGCCTGGAAGTGCGGCTCGAGGGGGATCGAGTCGAGGGAGACGAAGCCGTAGACCAGCTCCTTCACCTTGCCGGCGGCGCAGAGCAGCCCCACGTCAGGGCCGCCGTACGACACGACGGTCAGGTCGGTCAGTTCGGAGCGCAGGATCGCGCGGACCAGGCTCATCGGCTTGCGGCGCGAGCCCCAGCCGCCGATGCCGATGGTCATGCCGGACCGGAGCTCGCCGACGACCTCGTCCTCCGTCATCCGCTTGTCGCTCACGCGTGACTCCTGTCGAACGCCAACCGGCGCAGGGCTCGTGGGTCGTGGAGCAGGGCTGTGGTCCAGGCCCGCTTGAAGTAGAGGTGGGCGTCGTGCTCCCAGGTGAAGCCGATGCCGCCGAACAGCTGGATCGCCTCGCCGGTGACGTGGACGAAGGCGTCAGCGGCCTGCGCGAGGGCGAGCGGTGCGGCGACCGCGAGGTCGTCGGGCTCGGTCGCGGCGTACCACGTGCTCGACGTGGCTGCCTCGGCGGCGACGGTGAGGTCGGCGACGCGGTGCCGCAGGGCCTGGAACGACCCGAGGGGCCGGCCGAACTGCGTGCGGACCAGCAGGTGCTCGACGACGGTCTCGATGACGCGGTGCGACGCGCCGACGGACTCCGCGGCGAGGGCCACCCGGTGCAGGTCCTGCGCGTGGCTCACGTCTCCCACGGCGCGTCCGGCACCGGCGGTGACCCGGGCGCACGGCCTGGTCTGGTCCAGGGGCTGGAGGGGCTCGGCCTGGAAGTCCTCGACGACGTGCAGGACGCCGTCCCGGGCCAGCAGCAGCAGGTCGGCGCCGGCGGCGTGGGCGACCTGGTCGAGGCGCCCGTCGAGGGCCAGCGCGGCGGTGACCGAGCCGTCGGCGAGGCCGGCGAGGTGGCGCTCGTCGCCGAGGGCGTGCAGGGCCGCGGAGGCGACGAGCGAGGGCAGGAGGGGTGCGCGCAGCAGGACGCGGCCGGTCTCCTCGAGCACAGCGCAGGTCCAGGCCAGCGGCGCCTCGGTGGCGAGGCTGGCCAAGCCCATGTCGGCGGTCAGCCGCTTCCACACGGCCGGGTCCTCGTGGAGGTTGGTCCGGACCGGCGCGTTGTCGGTCAGCACGGCCCGGACGGCGGACCGCAGGTCGTCGAGCTCGCTCATGCAGGTGTCCAGGTGTCGCGCGGCAGCTTCCAGTGCCGCTCCGCGATGACGTTGCGCTGCACCTCGTTGCTGCCGCCGTAGATCGTGTCCGAGCGGGTGAACAGGAAGAGGTTCTGCAGGGCGGACAGCTCCCCGTCCACCAGGGTGGCCCCCGGGCCGGCGACCTTCATCGCGACCTCGCCGAGCCGCTGGTGCCACGGAGCCCAGAGCAGCTTGTTGACGCTGGCCTCGACGCCGGTGCTGGCAGAGGCGTCCGACGACAGGGTCCGGAGCGCCTGGTGCTTGAGCACCTGCAGGTCGGCCCAGAGCTCGACGAGCTCGTCGGCGTGGGCGTCGAACACGTCGTTCGTCCGGGCCAGCGCGAGTACCTCGTCGTACTCGCGGGCGAAGCCCACCTGCTGCCCCAGGGTCGAGACACCCCGCTCGAAGGCGAGCAGTCCCATCGCGACGCGCCAGCCGTCGCCGGGCGCGCCGACGACGTTGTCGGCAGGGGTGAGGGCGTCGTCGAAGAAGACCTCGTTGAACTCACTCGTCCCGGTGAGCTGCACGATCGGGCGTACGTCGATCCCGCTCTGGTGCATGGGCACGAGTAGGAAGCTCAGCCCCTTGTGGCGGGTCGACCCGTCGTCGGTGCGCGCGAGCACGAAGCACCAGTCGGCGAGGTGGGCCAGCGACGTCCACACCTTCTGGCCGGTGACGTGCCACTGCCCGTCGCGCAGCTCTGCCTTGGTGCGCACTCCGGCGAGGTCGGAGCCGGCGTTCGGCTCGGAGTAGCCCTGACACCACAGCTCGGTGCCGGCCAGGATGCCGGGAAGGAAGCGGTCCTTCTGCTCCTGCGTGCCGAAGGCGATGATCGTCGGGCCGGCCAGTTGCTCGCCCATGTGGTTGATCCGCGCGGGGCCGCCGGCGCGGGCGTACTCCTCGTGGAAGACCACCTGCTCGGCGATGCTCGCGCCACGACCACCGACCTCGGTCGGCCAGCCGAGCCCGATCCACCCGCCGGTGGCGAGCTCGCGCTCCCAGGCAGAGCGCAGCTCGACCTGCTCGTGCTCTCGCCCCGGACCGCCGCTGCCGACCAGCGGCGCGAACTCGCCGACCAGGTGCGTGGCCAGCCAGTCGCGGACCTCCGCCCGGAACTCCGTCATGCGCCGTAGACCGGTGCGGGCGGGGGAGCCTGGGCGATCAGCCGCTCGACGGCGGGACCGACGTCGGCGACAGGCCAGCGGTCGCCACGGTCCTCCCGGGGACCGTGCTGCCAGCCGTCAGCGACGCTGATCACGCCCGCCTCGACCTCGAAGACGCGGCCGGTCACCTCGCACTCGGCGCTGGCCAACCAGACGACCAGAGGCGAGACGTTGGCCGGGTCCATGGGGTCGAAGCCGCTGTCGGGCTTGGCCATGGTCTGGGCGAACACGACCTCGGTCATCGGGGTGCGGGCGGCCGGCGCGATCGCGTTCAGCTTCACGCCGAAGCGGCTCATCTCGACCGCGGCGACCTGGGTCAGGGCGACGACCCCGGCCTTGGCTGCGGCGTAGTTGCCCTGGCCGACGCTGCCGAGCAGACCGGCGCCCGACGAGGTGTTGACGACGCGCGCGGTGACCGGCGAGCCGGCCTTCGACTGCTCGCGCCAGTAGGCCGCAGCGTGGCGCAGCGGGACGAAGTGCCCCTTGAGGTCGACCTTGAGCACGAGGTCCCACTCGTCCTCGCTCATGTTGGTCAGCATGCGGTCGCGCACGAGACCCGCGTTGTTGACGAGGGCGTCGAGCCCGCCGAACTCCGCCACCGCCGTGGCGACCAGCTGCTCGCCGTACGCCCAGTCGGAGACGTCACCGGTGGAGACGACTGCCTCGCCGCCGGCGGCCCTGACCAGATCTGCTGTCTCGTGGGCGCTGTCGCCCATGTCGTTGACGACCACCCGTGCCCCGTCGGCGGCGAAGGCGAGGGCGTGCGCCCGCCCGATCCCCTGACCGGCTCCGGTGACGATGACGACCCGTCCGTCGCTGATGCTCACCGGGTCAACCTAGCAAGCGCTTGGTCGCCTGGCCATGAGGACCACAAATGGTTGCGTAGTGAATGCATCCATGTGACGATGCACCCGTGCCCCTGGACGAGCTCGTACGTTCCCTGAACGACCTCTACCGTCTGTCGGGGTCGGCACGGGTGCACGCGGACACCGTGCGGGTCACCGGGGTAGCGATTACGCAGACCGGCCTGCGCTTCCTGAGCCTCATCGAGGACAGCCCCCGGATCTCCGCCACGGACCTGGCCGCCAGCGCCGACGTCAGCCAGCCCACCGCCAGTCGCGTCCTGCAGCAGCTCGAGAGCGACGGGTACGTCGAACGTCACGCGTCGGCCAGTGACGGCCGGCTCTCGCACTACCAGACCACGCCGTCCGGCCGCGCTGCGCTGGCCACCGTGCACCGCTACCACGTCGAGCGTCTGGAGTTCGCGCTCGGCGACCTCGACCCCCGACACACCGACGCGATCGGGCAGGCTGTCACCGAGCTCGTGACGAGGCTGCACGCCGCGGCCACGACCCGCACCAGGAGGACTGCATGAGCGAGATCCGCACCATCGAGGCCGGCGCCCCGCCGGAGCGCTTCGCGCGCGGCTGGCACTGCCTGGGTCTCACCCGTGACCTCGCGGACGGGACCCCCCACGGCCTGGAGGCGTTCGGCACCAAGCTCGTGGTGTGGCAGGGCGCCGACGGTGAGGTCAAGGTCCTCGACGCCTACTGCCGCCACATGGGAGGCGACCTGTCGCAGGGGACGGTCGTCGGCGACAACGTCGCGTGCCCCTTCCACTCGTGGCGCTGGGGCGGCGACGGCAAGTGCCAGGAGATCCCCTACGCCCGGCGCGTCCCGCCGCGGGCGCGCACCCGCGCGTGGACGACGATGGTGCTCGACGGCCAGGTGTTCGTCTGGCACGACCCGGAGGGCAACCCCCCGCCCGCGGACGTGACCATCCCCGCGATCGAGGGCTTCGCCGAGGGCGAGTGGACCCACTGGGTGTGGGACGACACCGTCGTCGAGGGCTCCCACTGCCGCGAGATCATCGACAACATGGTCGACATGGCCCACTTCTACTACATCCACAAGGGCCTCCCGACGTACTTCAAGAACGTCTTCGAGGGGCATGTCTGCACGCAGTACTACAGCGGGACCTCCCACGAGGAGGCCGCCAAAGGGCTGCCCATCGAGATCGGTGTCGCCGAGGACCAGCAGACCGTGTCCGACGCGACGTACTGGGGCCCGAGCTACCTGGTGGACAAGCTCTGGACCAAGTACGGCGACATGACGTTCGAGACCGTCCTCATCACCTGCCACTACCCCATCACGTCGAACAGCTTCCGGCTCAACTACGGCATGGTCATGCGCAAGAAGCCGGAGTTCGACGACGCGACCAACGACATGATCGCGGGCAAGATGCTCGACATGATCGGTGAGGGCTTCCTCGAGGACGTGAAGATCTGGAAGAACAAGACCCGCATCGACAACCCGCTGCTGTGCGAGGAGGACGGGCCGGTCTACCAGCTCCGTCGTTGGTACGAGCAGTTCTACGTCGACGTCGCCGACATCACGCCGGAGATGTCCGCGCGGTTCGAGTTCGAGATCGACACCACCAAGGCCGTCGACTTCTGGCAGAAGGAGCTCGTCGAGCAGGCTGCGGCGAAGGCGGCCGGCGCCTGATGCAGCCGGTCACCTGCGGGCACTGCGGGACGAGCGTCCTGGTGTCCAAGAACAGTGCGGCCCAGACCTCCATCCAGTGGGAGGTGGACAGCAGCGCCTGTCCCCGACGTGCCGACCTGCCGGTGGGCGACACCTGCCCGATGCTGTCGGACTCCATCCGTGACGCCGTCTTCGCCGGTCAGGTCGAGGTCCTCAGCGAGCAGTCACCGTGACGAGTGAGCAGCTGCGGCTGACGGTCCTCGACGTCATCCGCGAGACCGGCGACGCCCACTCCGTGGTCTTCGAGAAGCCCGCAGGGGTGACCTACCGACCGGGGCAGTTCCTCACGCTGCGACTGCCGTGGGAGGACGGGTACGTCGCCCGGTGCTACTCGCTGTCCAGTGCGCCGGACGTCGACGAGCACTTCAAGGTCACCGTCAAGCGGGTCAAGGACGGCAGGGGGTCCAACTGGGTCTGCGACACCGTGCGGGTGGGGCACGAGATCGACGTGCTCGCGCCGTCGGGGACGTTCACGCCGCGCGGGTTCGACAACGACTTCCTGCTGCTAGCGGGGGGCTCCGGGATCACCCCGGTCATGAGCATCATCAAGACGGCCCTCACGACCGGCACCGGACGGATGCTGCTCGTCTACGCGAACCGTGACGAGCAGTCGGTCATCTTCCACCGCGACCTGCGCGAGCTCGTCGCGGCGCACCCGGAGCGACTGGTGGTCCTGCACTGGCTGGAGACCGTGCAGGGTCTGCCGTCGTTGCGGCCGTTGCAGGAGATCGTGCGTCCGTGGGCGCACGCCGAGGCGTTCATCTGCGGTCCGGCACCGTTCATGGACTGCGCGGCCGATGCCCTCAAGGAGCTCGGCGTGAGCCGCGACCGCATCCACGTCGAGAGGTTCACCAGCCTCGCGGGAGACCCGTGGACCGAGGTGGAGGTCGCTCCGGCTGCCGCGGGTGAGCCCACGGTGGACCTGGTGGTCGACCTTGACGGGCAGACGCACGAGCTCGCCTGGCCGGTCAGTCAGAAGCTGCTCGACTTCCTGCTGGACAAGGGACTCGACGCGCCGTACTCGTGTCGCGAAGGGGCGTGCAGCGCGTGCGGCCTGAAGCTCGTCGAGGGCGAGGTGAGCATGGACAACAACTCCGTGCTCGAGCAGGAGGACCTCGACGAGGGCTGGCGGCTCGCCTGCCAGAGCCGACCGGTGAGCGATGCGGTGAAGGTCAGCTACGACTGACCGCCGTACCGTGGTCCTTCGAAGGAGGGATCACGCGATGCGACTGCTGCTGATCGGTGCTCCTGGCGCCGGCAAGGGGACGCAGGCTGTGCGCATCGCCGAGCACTTCGGCCTCACGCACATCTCCAGCGGCGACCTGCTGCGGCGCCACGTCGCGGACGGCACCGCGCTCGGGCTGGCGGCCCAGGAGTACATGAACCGCGGTGACCTCGTCCCGGACCGGCTGGTCCTGGACATGCTCCGCAGGCCGGTCGTCGCTGCAGCAGGCGCCGGTGGTTACGTCCTGGACGGCTTTCCACGCACGGTCGAGCAAGCCACCCAGGGGTACGGCGTCGCGAAGGACCTGGGGGTGTCCGTGCAGGTGGCGGTGCACCTGGAGGTGCCGCGTGAGGCACTCGTCGCGCGGATCGTCGAGCGCGGCCGGACGAGCGGTCGGGCTGACGACACCGCGGAGGTCGTGGAGCGCCGGCTGGACGGCTACGACGACTACACGATGCCGCTGCTGGCCTACTACGCCGAGCGGGAGCGGCTGGTCACCGTCAACGGAGACCGTCCGGTCGACGAGGTCACCTGGTCGGTGATCGTCCAGCTGCAGCGCGCCGACAAGAGCCTCAGGTGAGGCCGACCAGCGCGGCGCTGTCGTCCCAGAGCCGGGCCGCCATCACCGGGTCCTTGGCATAGTCCTTGGTCGCGTGCACCTTGCCGTCCGCGAAGTACTCCCCGCTGACGCCGACGTCCTCGGTGGCCAGCCGCAGGGTGGTCGAGGCCCCGTCCGCCGGTGACTTCACGAACGGGAGCACCCGCGCCAGGCGCAGGAACACCGACGCGACCTTGTTGTCGCGGCCGAGCGAGGTGGACACGAACCCGGGGTGCAGGCAGTTGACGGCGACGCCGGTGCTGGCCAGGCGCTTGTCGAGCTCGACCGTGAACAGGATGTTGGCGAGCTTGCTGCGGCCGTACACCTTCAACGGCTTGAACGACCGGGTGCTCATGTAGTCGTCGGGCTCCATCGGCCCGAACGTGTGCGCGTCCGAGGCGACGTTGACGATGCGCGACGGCGCGCTGGCGATGATCCGGTCGAGCAGCAGCCGCGTCAGGAGGTACGGCGCGAGGTGGTTGACGGCGAAGACCTTCTCGTAGCCGTCGACGGTCTGCTCGCGGTGCTGCAGCACGAGCGCGGCGTTGTTGACCAGGACGTCGATGCGCGTCCAGTCCTCCTGCAGCTGGTCAGCCAGGCAGCGGACCTGGTCGAGCACCGCGAAGTCGCACGGGTAGGTGCGGACCGTTCCTGCCCCGGCGCCGCGGCAGTCCGCGGCGACCTGGTCCAGACGCGTGACGTCACGTCCCACCAGCGCCAGGTCGGCACCGGCTCGGGCGAGCCCGAGTGCGGTCGCCGTACCGATACCAGCGCTCGCACCGGTGACCACGCACAGCTTGCCTGTCATGTCGGCCATGGGGGAATCAAAGCACTCGCGCGGGCCTGGCAGAGTGACCTCGTGACAGCGGCGCCCTGGCGGGTCTGGACGGCCCTCGGCCTGGTGTACGTGTTCTGGGGCTCCACCTACCTCGCGATCGTCTACGCCGTCGACGGCAACCCGCCCCTGCTGGTGGCGGGCGTCCGCTCCGTCATCGCGGCCCTTCTCCTCGCGGCCTACCTGCGGGTACGGCGCGGACGGGCGGCCTTCCGCGGGTCGGCGGCGCAGTGGTGGAGGGCCGGCCTCATCGGAGTGGCGCTCCTGTCGGTGGGCAACGGCGGCGTGACCGTCGCCGAGGACTCCGACCTCCCCTCCGGGCTCGCCGCGCTGCTCGTGGCGAGTGTCCCGCTGTACGTCGTGGTGCTGCGGGCCCTCGCCGGAGACCGGCCGCATCGCCGTACCGTGCTCGGGGTCACGATCGGCTTCGTCGGGCTGGGCCTCCTGCTCCTCCCGGGGTCCCGACCGAGTGGGGTGTCAGCCCTGCCTGCCGTGGCGGTGCTCGGCGCCGCTCTGGTCTGGGCGATCGGGTCGTTCCAGGCCTCGCGGGTCAGCCTGCCGCCGGACCCGCTGGCCCGCACGGTGGGTCAGCTCCTGGGCGGCGGTCTGGTGCTGCTGATGGCCGGGTTCGCCGCCGGCGAGCGCGTGCCGTCGACCTTCCACGTGGGGGCCTTCTGGGCGCTGGTCTACCTGATCGTGCTGGGTTCGGTGGTGGCGTTCACGGCGTACTCGTGGTTGCTGGGGGCCGCGCCGGTGAGCCAGGTCGCGACGTACGCGTATGTGAACCCGGTGGTCGCGGTGCTGCTCGGGGCGGTGTTCCTGCGCGAGAGCATCGGCGTGTTCGGCATCGTGGGTGGGCTGCTCACCATCGTGGCGGTGTTCGTGGTCGTGAGCCAGGAGGGACGAACCCGGCGCGTCGTCGTGCAGGACGTCAGGAGCTGAGGGCGGCCGTCGCGGCGGCGCGGCGGGACAGCAGCTGTCCGGTGCCCACGCCGACCAGTGCCCCGGCGAGCACGATGAGCAGGCAGCCGACCGTGCCCGGCTTGAGGATCATGTTCAGCACCACCGCGATGGCCGTGAAGCTGTTGGCGTAGCTCACCCGCCAGGGACGCGGCAGGACGAGCAGCGCGCGCAGGTCGGCGGGCACCGGTCCGTCGGGTGCCTGCTCGGCGGCCGCGCGCAGGCGGGCCTCGTGCGGTCCGAGGACGAGCGGTCCGGCGAGCAGGAGGTAGGCGATCGCGAGGAGCGCCGTCCAGACGAACGGGTCGCCGAAGCCGTAGAGGTCCTTGCTCATCCCCAACAGGGCCATGCCGAGCACCAGCAGCAGGGCCGTGAGGACGGCGAACAGCGGCCCCAGGCGCAGGGGGCGGCTGGCCCGCCGTACCTCCGTCACGGTGGTGCCCGTGGCGCTGAGGTACTCCGCACCGTGGACCAGACCGGCGAGCAGGAGGGCAGCCATCAGGGTGAGGACGTGCAGGGCGAGGACGACGTCGTAGCCGGTCATGGTCGCGAGTGTGCCGCTTCCTGCACCGTGCGGCTAGGACCCGCTGGACCGGCAGGGGCGGTTGCGCAGCTCGGCGACGTAGTCGTCGGGAGCGCCGGCGGCCTCCGCTGCGTCGGCCAGCACCCCGAGGTAGCGCGCACCGGGCAGACCGCCCTCGAACCCGTCGAGCACGTAGACCCAGGCGAGGCGGTCGCCGTCCAGCGTCGCGACGCGGATCCGGATCTTGCGGTACAGGCCGTTGTCTGCGCCCTCCCAGGCGTCGAGGGCGCGGGCGTCCGGCTCGGTGATGTCGTAGAGGGCGACGAAGACGTGCTCACCCGGGGCCTCGACCATCGTCGCGAGCGAGCCCTCCCAGCCGAGGTCCTCGCCGCCGAACGTCAGGCGCCAGCCCTCCACCCAACCGCTGCCGGCGGCGGGGGAGTGGGGGCAGCGCTCGAGCATCTGGGCCGGGTCCAGGTTGCTGCCGTACGCGGCGTAGAGCGCCATGGCGCGAACCCTACCGACGCCGGCGCGGCCGTCGGGGACAATGGGGACGTGACGCGCATCGCTGTTGTCGGAGGGGGCCCCGCGGGCTACGAAGCCGCCTTGGTCGCGGTCGAGCTCGGAGCCGAGGTGACGTTGGTCGAGCGGGACGGCGTCGGGGGCATGTGCGTGCTGTCCGACTGCGTGCCCAGCAAGACCCTCATCGCGACGAGTGACGCGATGACGGAGCTGTCGCACGCCGATCGCGTCGGGGTGCACGCCTCGGGCGAGGTGGGGGTCTCCGTCGCGGAGGTGCACGCGCGGGTGAAGGCACTGGCGCTCGCGCAGTCGTCGGACATCGAGGCGCGCCTGCGCCGGGAGGGCGTGCGGGTGGTGCGGGGTGCGGCGCGGCTCGAGGGTCCTGGCCGGGTCAGCTGCGACGGCGAGGTCATCGATACCGACGTCGTGCTGCTCGCCGTCGGCGCAACACCGCGCGTCCTGCCGGGCGCGGAGCCGGACGGTGATCGGGTGCTCGACTGGCGCCAGCTCTACGACCTGCCGGAGCTCCCCGAGCACCTGGTGGTCGTCGGCTCGGGCGTGACGGGTGCGGAGTTCGCCGCGGCGTACCTCGCGATGGGGTGCCGCGTGACGCTCGTGTCCAGTCGCGACCGGGTGCTGCCGAGCGAGGACGCGGACGCCGCAGAGCTGCTGCAGCAGGTCTTCGAGCGTCGGGGCATGCAGATCCAACGGGGTCGCGCGGCAGGTGTGACCCGGTCCCCGGACGGCGTGGTCGTGACCCTCACCGACGGGTCGACGGTCGAGGGCTCCCACGTGCTCATGACCGTCGGGTCGGTGCCGAACACCACTGGACTGGGGCTCGAGGAGGCGGGGGTCGCCCTCGACGCGGGCGGCTTCATCAAGGTCGACCGCGTCTCGCGTACGACGGTTCCTAGCGTCTACGCCGCGGGGGACTGCACCGGTGTGCTGATGCTCGCGTCGGTCGCGGCGATGCAGGGGCGCATCGCGATGTGGCACGCGCTCGGCGAGGCGGTCGCTCCGCTGGCCCTGTGGTCGGTGAGCTCGAACGTGTTCACCGACCCGGAGGTGGCGTCCGTGGGCGTCACGCAGGCCGCCGTGGACTCCGGCGTGGTCGTCGCGAACGTGCTGAAGCTCCCCCTGGCCACGAACGCGCGCGCGAAGATGGAGGGGATCACCGACGGGTTCGTGAAGCTGTTCTGCCGACCCGGGTCAGGGTCCATCCTGGGCGGTGTCGTCGTCGCGCCGCACGCCAGTGAGCTCATCTTGTCGGTGTCGCTCGCCGTGCAGAACGGGCTGACCGTCGACCAGGTCGCCCACACGTTCTCGATCTACCCGTCCTTGTCCGGGTCGATCAGCGAAGCCGCCCGCCAGCTCATGCCCCGCGACACCTGACCCCTCCCCACCCACCCGCGTGAACGGATACGCGGGGGTGGTCTTGAGCCGGAGAACCCCCCGCGCGTATCCGTTCACGCGGGGGGTTGGGGGTCAGTCCTTGATCTCGCAGAGCGCGGCGCCGGCCGTCACGACCTCGCCGACCGCCGCGGACAGTCCCGTGACGGTGCCGGCCTTGTGGGCGTTCAGCGGCTGCTCCATCTTCATCGCCTCGAGCACCACGATGAGGTCACCCGCCTCGACCTGCGCGCCGTCCTCGACGGCCACCTTGACGATGGTGCCCTGCATGGGCGAGGTGAGCGAGTCACCCGATGCCGCCGCGCCCGCCTTCCCGCCGGCCTTGCGCTTGGCCGGTCCCTTGGCGGCCGGCGCAGCACCGCCGCCACCACCGAACCCGCTGGGCAGGCTGACCTCGAGGCGCTTGCCCCCGACCTCGACCACGACGGTCTCGCGCGGCTCGGCGGCCTCGTCCGCACCCGCGCCGCCGGTGTAGGGCTCGAGGTCGTTGTCGAACTCGGTCTCGATCCACCGGTTGTGCACGGTGAACGGCTCACTGGTGAACGCGGGGTCGACGACGACCTTGCGGTGGAACGGGATGAGCGTCGCCATGCCGTCGACGGTCATCTCCGACAGCGCGCGCGCCGAGCGCTGAAGCGCCTCCTCGCGCGTGGCTCCGGTCACGATGAGCTTGGCCAGCAACGAGTCGAACGCGCCGCCGATGACCGAGCCGGACTCGATGCCGGTGTCCACGCGCACGCCGGGGCCGAGCGGGGGGACGAACGTCGTGACGGTGCCGGGCGCAGGCAGGAACCCGCGACCCGGGTCCTCGCCGTTGATGCGGAACTCGAAGGAGTGCCCACGCGGGACCGGGTCGGTGAACGTGAGCTCGAGACCGTCGGCGATGCGGAACTGCTCGCGCACCAGGTCGACGCCGGTGACCTCCTCGGTCACCGGGTGCTCGACCTGCAGGCGGGTGTTGACCTCGAGGAAGGAGATGAGCCCGTCGGCACCGACGAGGAACTCGCAGGTGCCGGCACCGACGTACTTCGCCTCGCGGATGATGTCCTTGGACGCCTGGTAGAGCTGGTCGAGCTGCTCCTGCGACAGGAACGGCGCGGGGGCCTCCTCGACGACCTTCTGGTAGCGGCGCTGCAGCGAGCAGTCGCGGGTGCTGACGACGACGACGTTGCCGTGGCTGTCGGCGAGCACCTGCGTCTCGACGTGACGCGGCTTGTCGAGGTAGCGCTCGACGAAGCACTCCCCGCGGCCGAACGCCGCAACGGCCTCGCGGACCGCCGACTCGTACAGCTCGGGCACCTCGTCCTTGGTGCGCGCGATCTTCAGCCCGCGGCCGCCCCCGCCGAACGCGGCCTTGATGGCCACCGGCAGGCCGTGCTCCTCGACGAACGCCAGCACCTCGTCGACACCCTTGACGGGGTCGGCGGTGCCGGGCACGAGGGGAGCGCCGATCTTCAGCGCGATGTGCCGGGCCGTGGTCTTGTCACCGAGGGCGGCGATGGCCTCCGGGGAGGGGCCGATCCAGGTCGCGCCGGCGTCGATGACGGCCTGCGCGAACTCGGCGTTCTCCGACAGGAACCCGTAGCCGGGGTGCACGGCGTCCGCACCGGACTCCTTGAGCGCACCGATGACCTTGTCGATGCGCAGGTAGGAGTCGCCGGGCGTGGTCCCCCCCAGGGCATACGCCTCGTCCGCGACCCGCACGTGCAGGGCGTCGAGGTCGGGCTCGGCGTAGACGGCGACCGACTGCAGTCCGGCGTCCTTGCAGGCACGGGCGACGCGGACAGCGATCTCCCCGCGGTTGGCGATCAGGACCTTGCGCACACGTGCTCCCTCGTCGAAACGGCCTCGCGAGCCTATCGAGGGGCTCGTCGCTGGTGACGAGCGGCTACTCGTTCACCAGCACCGGAACGCCGACAGCAGCAGCCACCACGCGGGAGCGGTACGACGACGGCGCCGTCACGGAGAAGCGCACCACCTCGTCCGGGCGTGCGCCCTCGCCGTGCTTGTCCCACGCGCCGGTGCCGAGCAGGTGTCCTGCAGCGTCGTAGAACCCCACCTGGACCTGCAGGTCGATGACCTCGCTCACGTCACTGGTGACGGTCACGACGCCGGAGGCGGTACCGCGCACCAGCCGGGTGCGGGTGAGCGTGAAGCGGTCGTCGAACGGTCCGCTGACCTGCGCGACCGTGTGGGCGCGGGGGCGGGCCGAGGCAAAGCCGGTCAGCACCGGGTCGTCCGTCGGCGCGACCAGCCCGGGCAGAGCGGTGGCGATGACGGGGCCGGGGTCCCTCGGCGGCACCGCCGCGGGCGCCGACCCGTGCAGGAGCACGACGGTCAGACCCGCAGCCACGCCGACGGATGCAGATCCCAGGAGGGCCAGGCGCACTAGCTCAGGACCTTCAGCGCCCGGCCCACGATGGTGAACAGGTCGGTGTTGTCGACGCGACCCTCGAGCGCGTCGGAACCCTTGCCGTAGCTGAAGACCGGGACGTCCGCGCCGGTGTGGTTGCCCGACAGGTAGGTCAGCCAGAGGCTCGCCTCCCTGGACCCGTCGGCCACCGAGGCCGGGTCCGTCGGGATGCGGAAGGTCGCAGGGGCGAAGCTCTTGGTGTTGCCGGCGCCCGCTCCGTTGATCGGGTCGGAGGTGCGGGCGGGGTCCTTGACGTTGCCGGACGGCCGCAGGGTCAGGCTGTTGTTCGCCGGGTTGCCGCTGTCGACGTTGGTCGGAGGAGCGGCCGCCTCGGCGTTCGCGAACGTGCCCTTCTCGATGATGTTGAAGCCGGCGCACTCGTGGTCGGCAGTCACGATGACCAGGGTGTGGCCGTCCTTCCGGGCGAAGTCGAGGGCGACCTTGACCGCCTCGTCGAACGCCTTGGTCTCCTCGAGCGTCTGCGCCGCGTCGTTCGCGTGCGAGCGCTTGTCGATCAGGGCCCCTTCGACCTGCAGGTAGAAGCCCTTGCTCTTGTCCTTGCCCTTCGCGGTGAGCAGCTCGACGGCCTTCGCGGTCATCTCCGCGACGCTCGGCTCCTGCGCCTGAACAGCCGTGGGGTTCTCGCGCTTGACCTTCTCGATCGTCAGGTTGCCCCGGTTGAACAGCCCGAAGACCTTGCTCCCGGTCGCCGCCGCGAGGTCGCTGCGCGTGGCGACGGTCTGGGTGCTGGGCGGGCTCAGGACCTGATAGCCCTGACCGGACAGCGCCGACTCGTCCGCGGCGTCGAAGCGCGACAGCCCGCCGCCGAGGATCACGTCGGCGGTGCCGTTGCGCGAGATCTGCTCGGCGATGGGCGTGACCCGCAGGTCCGACTCCGGCAGGGCCGTGCCGGTGACGGCCAGGTCCTGGCAGGACGTCGCGGAGTACGTCGGTCCCTGGCACCCGCGGGCGAGCGCGTGGCTCATCTGACCGGCCGGCGTGGCGTCGGTGATCTCCGCCGTGGACACGTTGCCGGTCCGGTAGCCCGCCTTCTTCGCCAGCTCCATCAGCGTCGGCGTGAGGTTGCCCTTCGCGTCGACGCCGAGGGCGGCGTTGTAGGTCTTCACCCCCGAGGCCCACGCGGTCGCGGCCGAGGCGGAGTCGGTGACGGCGTTCGGGGCGAAGTCGCTCGCGCCCGGCTGGCCGCTGTTCCGCTCGACCGAGTAGGTGCTGACGAAGCCCTTGCTGGGAAGCGTCTCCATGGTCAGCTGCCCGTTGGGTCCGTCGTAGCGCTCACGGGTCGCGGCGACCTGCGTGACGCCCATGCCGTCGCCGAGCAGGTAGATGACGTTCTTGATCGAACCCTTGCCGTCCTCGCTGTCGGCGAGAGCTTGCGGCACCGTCAAGGTCGTGGCGGCGGCAGAAGCCAGGGCGATCAGGGCCAGGGGCAGGGGGCGAGCGCGCACGGTGACTCCAGGGAGCGGGACCTCCGCCGTCGGAGGTCGTTGCTCCTACCCAAGGTCGCTCGTCCGTCGCGCAGTCAAGCCGTGAGCGGCCGTCCGGTGAACGACGGGCGAACAGTCAGCCCGGCAGGCCCGAGGCGACCCAGGCGCCCGGTCCGGCCGTCAGCGGCCCGCGCAGCTGCGGCCGCGCCCACCGCGACGGTACGTCGGGAGCGGGCGCCTCCGGACTCCCGCCGCGCGCCGACAGCAGCGCCACCACCGCGGCCAGCTCCTCCGGTGTCGCCGACCCCCGCACCACCCGCAGCACCGGCCGCGTCGCGTCCCCCTTCACAGGGGGATGTTCCCGTGCTTCTTGGGCGGCAGGGTCTGGCGCTTGGTGCGCAGGGCGCGCAGCGCCTTCGCCACCTCGAGCCGGGTCTGCGCCGGCTCGATCACCGCGTCGACGAAGCCGCGCTCCGCCGCGATGTAGGGGTTGGCGAACGTGTCCTCGTACTCGGTGATGAAGTCCGCACGCGCCTTGTCCGGGTCGTCGGCGGCAGCGATCTCCTTGCGTCGCACGATGTTCACCGCCCCCTGCGCGCCGACGACAGCGACCTGCGCGGTCGGCCACGCGAGGTTGACGTCAGCACCGAGGTGCTTGGAGCCCATCACGACGTACGCCCCGCCGTACGCCTTGCGGGTGATGACGGTGACCTTCGGGACGGTCGCCTCGGAGTAGGCGTAGAGCAGCTTGGCGCCGCGGCGGATGATGCCGGCGTGCTCCTGCCCGACACCTGGCAGGAAGCCGGGCACGTCGCAGAAGGTGAGGATCGGGATGTTGAACGCGTCGCAGGTCCGGACGAAGCGCGCGGCCTTCTCCGACGCGTCGATGTCGAGGGTGCCGGCGAACTGCATGGGGTTGTTGCCGACGATCCCGACCGACCGGCCCTCGACCCGGCCGAAGCCGACGATGATGTTCGGCGCCCAGAGCTGCTGGACCTCCAGGAAGTCGCCGTCGTCGACGACCGCCTCGATGACGGTGTGCATGTCGTACGGCGCGTTGTTGCTGTCCGGGATGAAGCTGTTCAGCTCGTCCAGCAGCGGCTCGTCGAGCACGTCGGGAGCGTCGAAGACCGGCGCCTCGGACAGGTTGTTCGACGGCAGGTAGGACAGCAGCGTCTTGGTGAGCTCGAGGGCCTCCTCCTCGTCGTGGCTCATGAAGTGCGCCACCCCGGACTTGGAGTTGTGCGCCCGCGCGCCACCAAGGTCCTCGATGGTGATGTCCTCGCCGGTCACCGTCTTGATGACGTCGGGGCCGGTGATCATCATGGCGCTGGCGCCGTCGACCATGAGGTTGAAGTCGGTGAGCGCGGGGCTGTAGACGTGCCCGCCGGCGCAGTTGCCGAGGATGAGGCTGATCTGCGGGACCACGCCGGAGGCCATCACGTTGCGGTAGAAGATGTCGCCGTACAGCGCGAGGCCCATGATGCCCTCCTGGATCCGGGCACCCGACCCCTCGTTGATCCCGACCAGCGGCATCCCGGTCTTGAGCGCGAGGTCCATGACCTTGACGATCTTCTCGCCGTAGACCTCGCCGAGCGCGCCGCCGAAGACCATCGCGTCCTGGCTGAACACCGCCACCGGGCGGCCGTCGACCGTGCCGAAGCCGGTGATGACGCCGTCGCCGATGGGCCGGTTCTTCTCCAGCCCGAAGTCGCGCGCCCGGTGGCGCGCGAGCGCATCGGTCTCGGTGAACGAGCCGGGGTCGAGGAACGCCTCGAGCCGCTCGCGGGCGGTGCGCTGGCCCTTGGCGTGGCGCTTCTCCAGCGCCGCCTCGGTGCCGGGGTGCAGGGACGCGTCGACGCGACGGCGCAGCTCGGCGAGCTTTCCTGCGGTCGTGTGCAGGTCGGGTCCGGCGGCGTCGGTGGTCGGGGAAACAGGCTCGGCAGTCACGCGCGCGAGCCTATCGGGGCAGACTCCACCCATGAGCGACGGGCAGCCGGACCAGGGCAAATACGCCGACCTCGACCGACCTCCGCTGCGGCCGGAGTCGTTGGCGCGAGCGCTCGAACCCGACGGCTGGCGGGTCGAGGTGCTCGCCGAGACCCCCTCGACGAACGCGGTCGTCGCCGAGCGGGCGCGCGCGGGTGACCCGCACGGCCTGGTCGTCGTGGCGGAGTCGCAGACCGCGGGGCGGGGACGCCTCGACCGGGCCTGGGTCTCACCGCCGCGCGCCGGCCTCACCTTCTCGGTCCTGCTGCGTACGGCGCTCCCGGTCGACCAGCTCGGGTGGCTCCCGCTGCTCGGTGGGCTCGCGGTCGCGCGCGCTCTGCGCCAGCACGCGGAGGTCGACGCCGTGCTGAAGTGGCCGAACGACGTGCTCGTCGACGGCCGCAAGACCTGCGGGGTGCTGGCCGAGTCGGTGGGGGGCGCGGTCGTCCTCGGCATCGGCCTCAACGTGAGCACCAGGGCGGACGAGCTGCCCGTGCCCGAGGCGACCTCGCTGGTCCTTGCCGGCGCGTCGACCACGGACCGCGACACCCTGCTGCGTGCGGTCCTGCGGGAGCTCGGCGGCGTGGTGGGCGACCGCGACGTCGACGGCTACCGGGCGCTGTGCAGCACGCTCGGGCAGCGGGTGCGCGTCCAGCTACCGGGGGAGCAGTCGGTCGAGGGGACCGCCGACGGGGTCGATGACGACGGGCGGCTGGTGGTGGACGGCACGCCGTACGCGGCGGGGGACGTGGTGCACCTGCGCTGACCGCGCCATGATCAGCGCATGGCGTACCCCACGAAGCTGCTGTCGGAGGGCGAGACCGTCGTCCTCGACCTGCACCAGCACTGGAAGATGCTCGTCCTGCCGGTCCTCGAGCTGCTCGCGGTGTGCGGTCTCGCGGGGTTCCTGCTGGCGGTCGTCAACGACGACGTCGGTCGCTACCTCATCCTGGGGGTCGCGGCCCTGTTGGTCCTGGTGTTCGTCCTCGTACCGTTCCTGCGCTGGCGGACGACGCACTTCGTGGTGACCACCGAGCGGGTCGTGATGCGCAGCGGGATCCTCTCCCGCTCCGGACGCGATGTCCCGCTGGTCCGCATCAACGACGTGTCGTTCAGCCACACCTTCTTCGAGCGGCTGCTCGGCTGCGGGACGCTCGTCGTGGAGTCCGCCGGTGAGCGCGGTCAGGTCACGTTGACCGACATCCCGAAGGTGGAGCGGGTCCAGCGGACCGTCTACGACCTCGTCGACCAGGCGTCGGACTCCGCCATCGGCCGGGCGCAGCGCCCGGAAGCGGCGGGGCCGCAGGGCTAGCTGGGGGACACGACCTCGCCGTCGACGACCTTCTCCGGCGGGTACGGCGGCCAGTCGCCCTGCGGGGCGCGGGCCTTGTCGTAGCGCACGCCCTGAGCGCGTGCCCCGGCGGACTCGCCCGGACCGCCGGCGTTGACGCCGATGCAGGTGAGCATCCCGCCCAGGCCGGCGACGACGCAGCCGAGGACGGCAGGCGCGCCGTGGGGGAGCACGGTGGCGCTGAGCAAGAAGATCCCGGCCGAGCTCCCCCGGAACAGGAAGTAGGCCTTCTCGCGCCGCGTCATGCCGCGGACGGTACGCCTGGACCAGGCCCCCTGCCAGGTGGAAACGGTGCGTAGATTGCCGACGTGGACGACATCGAGGCGCTGCTGCTGGGTGAGGCTCCCCGTCTGACGCGCGAGGACGTGGATGCGCTCGGCGTCGTCTCCCCGCAAGCAGGTCAGGACATCTGGGCCGCGATGGGGTTCGCCGAGGTGCCCTTCGGTGAGCCGGCGTTCACCAGCCGGGACGTGGAGGCGCTGAAGACTGCCGCCTCCCTGCTCGAGCTGGGCATCATGGACAGCGACACCCTGCTCGTCATGGCGCGGGCGATGGGCCAGGAGCTGTCGCGGCTCGCCGAGGGCCAGGTCGACGTCTTCCGGGCGATGTCCGGTGGGATGTCGGTGACCGACACGCTCGGCGTGGTGGCCAGCGCGGCGGAGGAGGTGCTTCCCAAGCTCGACCACCTGGTGCTGTTCGTGTGGCGTCGGCAGTTCGCTGCGGCGGTGCAGCGCTCGCTCGCGGCGGTCCGCGAGGGCGGCATGCCGGTGCTCGCCGTCGGGTTCCTCGACCTGGTCGGCTTCACCAAGTCCTCCCGTGCGTGGGACGCCGGGACGCTGGAGCGGACGCTGGAGCACTTCGAGCGCGACACGTCCCTGCGCGTCGCCGCCGTCGGCGGGCGCATCGTGAAGACGCTCGGCGACGGGGTGCTCTACACGACCGACACCGTGGACCAGGCGGTCGGAGTGGCGCTCGACACGGTGAACGCGCACGCAACGGACCCCGAGCTCCCCGCGGTGCGCGGCGGGGTCGCCACCGGCCCGGTGCTCCTGCGTCTCGGGGACGTGTTCGGCGAGCCGGTCAACCTGGCCAGCCGGCTGTCGGACGAGGCGCGTCCCGGGTCGGTGCTGCTCGACCGCGCCGCCCATGCCCAGCTCGGCGAGGACTTCGAGGCCCGCCCGCTGTCGCGCAGGTCCGTGCGGGGCTACCGGTCGCTGACGCCGTACCTCGTGCGGCGTGTGGACCCAGGCGACTCAGACGAGGGCTGAGCGCTCGGCGAGGTCGGGGTCGTTGACGAAGACCCAGCGGCGGTAGGCCCAGAAGCGGAAGACGGTCGCCACCGCCGTACCGAGGATCCCGCTGACGGTGAAGGCCAGCGGGCTGGTCTCGTCGAGCAGGTAGTGGGCGACGTCGACGGGAACGAGGGTGATGACCAGACCGACGAAGTTGATGGCACCGTAGGTGACGATGTCCTGGCCGTGGCCCCGGTCCTCGTCCACGCGGTGGCTGAACGACCAGAGGCGGTTCCCGACGTAGGACACCCCCGTGGCGAGGATGGTCGAGAGCGCCTTGGACGTCGTCGGCCCCAGACCCACCTCGAAGCGGAACAGGTAGGCCAGCAGCGACGTCGAGCACGAAGCAGAAGCCGCCGACCACGACGAACTTCGTGAGCTCCGCCGCGATCGGCCGCAGCCGGTCGATCAGGGGCGTGAGCACCGCAACAGACTACCCGCGTGAGAGGGTCCTCCCTGTGACGTGGATCGAGCTGGACGGCGCGGTGAACGCGCGTGATGTCGGTGGCCTGACGACCGTGGACGGGCGGACGGTCCGGCGGGGGGTGCTGCTGCGCTCGGACAACCTGCAGGACCTGTCGCCGGCCGACGTGCAGACGCTGACGTCGGCGGGCGTCCGGACCGTCCTGGACCTGCGGACCGCGCCGGAGGTGGAGATCCTCGGGCCCGGACCGCTGCGGGCGACGGAGGTGCGGCACGTCCACCTCGACCTCATCCCGCTCGGGCTCGACGGCCGAGAGAACCTCGTCGACCGCACCGTGCCGGACGAGAACGCGGGCGAGCACGCGATGGACCACACCTACTTCGACTACGTCCGGGATGCACCGGAGGGGGTCGCGCAGGCGCTGCGGGAGATCGCCGACCCGCGCAACGGGGGTGTGCTGGTCCACTGCGCCGCGGGCAAGGACCGCACGGGCGTCGTCGTCGCGCTCGCGCTGTCGCTCGTGGGCGTCCGGCGCGAGGACGTCATCGGCGACTACCTGCGGACTGGCGAGCGGATCGCGCGGGTGCGCGAGCGGTTGATGGCGACGGAGCTGTACGGACCGAGCATCTCGGCACGCACGTTGGAGGCGCTCACCCCGCACCGCGAGAGCATCGAACGGTTCCTGGACCGCGTCGACCGCGAGTACGGCGGGCTGCACGCGTTTGCCGCGACGATCGGTGTCCCGGAGGAGACGCTGTCGTCGCTGGGGCACCGGCTGCTGGGGCACTAGCCTTCCCCGCGTGGATCACGCCAGCGCGCCAACCCGTGCGACCGTGCGCGGCGCCATGGGCCTTCCCGTCGTCGGCATGGTCGGGGGAGGACAGCTCTCCCGGATGACGCACCAGGCGGCCATCGCCCTGGGCCTGTCGCTGCGGGTCCTCGCCGACGGCACGCACGACAGCGCGGCGCTGGTGGCGCAAGGTGTCGTGGTCGGGTCGCACGAGTCGCTCGAGGACCTGGTCGCGTTCGCGCAGGGGTGCGAGGTCGTGACGTTCGACCACGAGCACGTCCCGGGTGCGCTGATCAGTGCGCTCGAGGAGCGGGGGCTCAACGTGCAGCCCTCTGCCGCGGCCCTCCTGCACGCGCAGGACAAGCTCGTCATGCGCGAGCGGTTGGCTGCGCTCGGTGTGCCGGTCCCGCCGTTCGCTGCGGTGTCGTCCGCCGCCGACCTTTCTGCTTTCGGCGACGTGCACGGCTGGCCGGTGGTCCTCAAGGCAGCCACCGGCGGGTACGACGGCAAGGGAGTCTGGGTCGTCGGGTCGGTGGAGGAGGCCGCCCCGGTGCTGGCCAGCGGGGTGCGTCTGCTCGCCGAGCAGCGGGTCGCGCTCGTGCGCGAGCTGGCCGCCGTCGTGGCGCGCTCGCCGTACGGGCAGGCCGCGGCCTGGCCGGTCGTGGAGACGGTGCAGTCCGACGGGATCTGCGTCGAGGTCCTGGCGCCCGCACCCGGGCTGGACGAGGAGCGGGCGGTCGAGGCGCAGCGGCTCGCGCTGTCGCTCGCGTCGTCGTTGGGGGTCACCGGCGTGCTCGCGGTCGAGCTGTTCGAGACCACCGAGGGGCTGCTCGTCAACGAGCTCGCGATGCGCCCCCACAACAGTGGTCACTGGACGATCGAGGGCGCGCGGACGTCACAGTTCGAGCAGCACCTGCGGGCCGTGCTCGACTACCCGCTGGGGGACTGCGCGATGGCGGCGCCGTGCGTCGTGATGGCCAACGTGCTCGGTGGCGTCGGGGAGCCGGAGCTCGACCTGCGGCTGCACATGCTCTTCGCGCGCGACCCGGCGCTGAAGGTGCACCTGTACGGCAAGGAGGTTCGGCCCGGTCGCAAGATCGGACACGTGACCGCGCTCGGCACGTCCCTCGACGACACCCGCACCCGCGCCACCATCGGCGCGCACTACCTGAGGACAGGATCATGGACCCCGTAGTCGGGATCATCATGGGCAGCGACTCCGACTGGCCGGTGATGTCCGCCGCGGCCGAGGCACTCAAGGAGTTCGACGTCCCGCACGAGGTGCGCGTCGTGTCAGCGCACCGGATGCCGCGCGAGATGCTCGACTACGCCTCGGCGGCCGCGGGGCGCGGGCTGCGGGTCGTGATCGCCGGTGCCGGCGGGGCAGCGCACCTGCCCGGCATGGTCGCGTCCGTGACACCGCTGCCGGTGATCGGCGTGCCGGTGCCGCTCGCCTACCTCGACGGCATGGACTCCTTGCTGTCCATCGTGCAGATGCCTGCGGGTGTCCCGGTCGCGACCGTGTCGATCGCCGGTGCCCGCAACGCCGGCCTGCTCGCCGTACGCGTCCTCGCGGCGTCCGACCCCGCGCTGCTCGAGCGGATGGCGGCGTTCCAGGTCGCGCTCGGCGACACCGCGCGGGCCAAGGACGCCGACCTCCAGACCCGCCTGTAAGTCGCGTCGGCCGTCCCGACCGCCACCTCGGCCGGCCGGCCACCACCGCGAACTTTGCGGGTGACCGGGCCGGTTCGAGCGCGCGTGCCACGCACAGTTCGGCTCGGCGGGCGGGTCAAGCCGCGTGGCGGCGGTGGGCGAGCAGGGCGGCGACGCTCGCCAGGGCATCGGGGTTGGCGGGGACGGCGATGTCGCTGTCCGGGGCGCGCAGCTGGTCGAGGTGCGCGCGGTCGCAGGGCACCTCCACCCGGGTGACCTCCACCCGGGTGACCTCCACCCGCGCCGCGACGACCCGCTCATGTCCGTCCACGTGATGATCATCGGCGCGGCGCGGCGCTGCTTGATCACCCGAACGCGCTCTTCCTCCTGACTTCCCTCCTGCAGTGCGCACACGCGGCGAGCCACCCGGACGTGCTGAGCGTGGAAGGTCACCGATGAGGGCGGTCGAGCGCGCACCACAGGAGGGAAGTGGGCATCGGGGGGCCGCACAGGGGGGTCAGCCCGGCCACTCGATCTTGGGGCAGGTGTCCATGACGACCGTGAGACCGGCGTCGCGCGCCCGGGCTGCTGCGGCCTCGTCGATCACGCCGAGCTGCAGCCACACCCCCTTCGCCCCGACCGCGATGGCCTGGTCCACGACGTCCCCGACCAGCGAGGAGCGCACGAAGCAGTCGACGACGTCCACCGGGAACGGGATGTCGGCGAGCGTCGCGTACCCCATCTCTCCGTGCACGGTCGGCGCCGTCGGGTGCACCGGCACGATCGTCTTGCCGCGCCGCTGCAGGAACGCCGCGACGTCGTACGCCGCCCGTCGGGGGTTGTCGGACAGGCCCACCACTGCCCAGGTCGTCAGGTCGAGCAGGTCGCGGACGTCCGACTGAGGATCGCTGTGCACGACCTCATCCTGCCCTCAGGCCCACTGCGCAAGCTCGCCACGCACCCGCTCCAGGTCGCGGCGGCGCTGCTCGTACGTCGCGCCGACGGCCACCAGCCCGCCACCGACGGTCGCGAGCACCGTCCAACGGGGGAGAGCTGCGGCGTAGGGGGCCAGCAGCACCAGGGCATCGACGACGAGCACCGCCCCGCCGAGGAGCAGCGGCGCCCGCAGCCGCTGCTGCGCACCGACGAGCACGACCAGGGCGCAGGCGACCAGCAGCAGGAGCCCGCGGGTGGGTGAGTCGTCGGCGATGCTGCGCAGGAGGACGGGTACGAGCGCGAGGGACAGTCCCGTGCCGTAGGCCTCGAGCGAGCCGATCCGCGGGTTCGCCCTGCGGCGCAGGTGACCGGCGACAAGCGCCGCGACCGCGAGCGGCAGGACGTACGGCTCCGGCGCGCGCACCCCGGCGTCGGCCAGGCGGACCCACGACGAGGCCGACAGCAGCAGCCCACCGCCGATGCCGACGACGCGACGGTCCGGTCGTACGGCGACGAGGAGCGCGAGCAGCCCGCTGACGGCGAGCGTCCAGCTCAACGCGTCGACGTCCTCGACCGACAGCAGCACCGACGACCCGGCGAGCACGGCAGCGGCGACCTCGGCGGCGACCCGGTTGGTCCCTCGCAGCAGGAACGTCGCGACGACCGCGACGGCGGTTGCCGCGACGAGCAGGCTGCCGACACCCGCCGTGGTGAGCCCTCCCGCGGCACCGGCGGCCGCGAGCTCGGCACCGACGAGGACGAGGGCGACGCCGGTCGCGGCGGGAGCCACGAGGGCAGCGACGCCTGCGAGGACGGCCAGGCAGGGGAGGACGACGAGGGTGGCGGTCTGGTCGGCGAGCGACCAGGTCGCCGCGACGAGAGCGGGCACGAGGGCGGCACAGGCGAGCACCGTCGCCGACCGGTGGTGCCGCTGCTGCATGACCAGGGCAGTACCGACCACCGACGCCACGAGCAGCACGTCGACGGCGAGCCCCAGGGCGTAGCTGGTCCCCAGTGACACCGGCACGACCAGGCCAGCGAGCAGCACCAGCACCGCTGCGGGGACGAGCGCGTCGCGCACCCGTTCGAGCAGGACGCCGGCAGCGAACAGCGCCCCTGCGGCCAGCAGGACGACGACCAGCACTGCCGGCGTCGCCGTCGACAGGTTCGTGGTGCTGACCGACTCGCGGGCGCCCGAGGCGGTCGACGACCACGCCGAACCCAGCCAGGTGAACGGGCCGGCGACCGCCAGCAGCACCTGGTCGGCCTGGACGAGGACCGCACCACCCGAGACGAGCAGCGCTCCGACCACAGGGCCGCGCCGCTCGAGCAGCGGGAGCAGTTGCGTGGCGAGCAGGACGACCAGCGCGCTGGCACCGAGCACGAGGCCCTGGTCCACCTCGGCGAAGGTCGGGTGCACCGCCGCGAGGGCAGCACCACACAGGAGCACGGCGCTCCCGGCTCCCAGCACCTCGCGCCGAACGCCGGTGACCGACCACGCCGCCAGGGCGGTGACCACGCTGACGACCAGCAGAGCTGCGCCGGCGGAGGCCTGCTCCTGGTCCACGGCTGCGGCGCAGGCGAGCAGGGCTGCCGCCTGGGCGACGCCGGCCGTCGCGGCGGCGGTCACCCGGGTCGGCCGCGGGAGGGCGGCGGTGAGCCAGAGGGCCACATCGGCAGCGGCCAGAGCGGCAAGGGCGACGGCCGACGGAACCGGTCCGGCGTCGAGGCGGACCAGCAGCAGCGGCACGACCGGTTGGACGAGCAGCACGGCCGCCACCCGCGTCACCTGCAGGGGCAGCACGCGGGCGTGCGCCGCGGTCGCACCGGCGAGCAGGGCGAGCGCGACCGCGGCGTACGTCGTCCCCTCGCCGTGTGCGGCGAGGCCGGCGCGACGCAGTGCCCACGCATCGAGCAGGGCGAGGACGATCGCGACGGCGCTGAGAGACTCGGCGGTGGCGGTGAGCCCGCGCCGGACGAGCGGCACCGGCGCGTACGCCGCAGCAGCCGTCAGGGTCAGCAGGACCGCAGCCCGACCGGCGGTGCCGAGGTGGGAGTACGTCACCGCACCGAACACCAGCGCCGCCACGGCGAGGAGCAGCGCGCCCAGCGTCAGCAGCGTGTTCTGCACCGACGTGGTCGACGCCTCCGGCCGGGACGTCACCGCAGCCGGCCCGGTCGCGGGCGCCGTGACGACCGGAGCCGCCGGTGCGGAGCCGCGCAGCACCGCGAGCAGGGAGATCCGCTCGTCGCGCAGGGCCCGCTGCTCACCGTCGAGCACGGCCAGTCGCTGGTCCACCTGCCACAGCCGGCCTGCCGTGGGGCCGGTGAGGGTCAGTCCGCAGTGCGGGCACGCGGGCCCTCCGGCGAGGGGCTGTCGGCAGTCCGGGCAGGGCGTGGTGTCGATCATGCCCCCAGCATCGACCCGCGGGACCTCAGATCGCCTGAGTAGGGCTACTCAGGTCGCGTGTCAGTCCCGGCCCTGGATGTCGCGCGTGTAGACCTTGTCGTCCACGTCGTCGAGCGCCTCGTCACGCCGGTTGGCGATGATGACGTCGGAGCGCTTCTTGAACTCGTCGAGGTCGTGGACCACCTCGGAGTTGTAGAACGCGTCGCCCTCGAACGCCGGCTCGTAGATGATCACCGGGATGCCCTTGGCCTTGATGCGCTTCATGACGCCCTGGATGGACGAGGACCGGAAGTTGTCCGAGCCGGTCTTCATGATCAGCCGGTAGACACCCACCGTGCCGGGGCGCCGCTTGAGGATGTCGGTGGCGATGAAGTCCTTGCGCGTGGTGTTGGCCTCGACGATCGCGCTGATGAGGTTCTGCGGTACGTCGGTGTAGTTGGCCTGCAGCTGCTTGGTGTCCTTGGGCAGGCAGTAGCCGCCGTACCCGAAGGAGGGGTTGTTGTAGTAGTCACCGATGCGCGGGTCGAGCCCGACGCCCTGGATGATCTGCGCGGTGTTGAGCCCGTGGGTCAGCGCGTAGGTGTCGAGCTCGTTGAAGTAGGCGACCCGCAGCGCGAGGTAGGTGTTGGCGAACAGCTTGACCGCCTCGGCCTCGGTGGAGTCGGTCAGCAGCACCGGGGCGCTCTTGTCGATGGCGCCTTCGAGCAGCAGGTCGGCGAAGCGCTGCCCGCGCTCGCCGCGATCGCCGACGATGATCCGCGACGGGTGCAGGTTGTCGTGCAGCGCCCGCCCCTCGCGCAGGAACTCGGGGGAGAAGATGATGCTCGCGCCAGGGTGCGCCTCGCGCATCCGGGCGCAGAAGCCGACCGGGATCGTGGACTTGATGACGATGGTCGCGTCGGGGTTGATCGCCAGCACCTCGGCGATGACCGACTCGACGGAGCCGGTGTTGAAGTAGTTGGTCGCCTCGTCGTAGTCCGTCGGCGTCGCGACGATGACGAACTCCGCGCCCGCGAACGCCTCGGTGGCGTCGAGCGTGGCGGTCAGGTCCAGCGGCTTGGTGCGGAGGTACTCCTGGAGCTCCTCGTCGATGATCGGCGACTCCCGCCGGTTGATGAGGTCGACCTTCACCGGATCGATCTCCTTCGCCACCACGGTGTTGTGCTGGGCGAGGATCACGGCGTTCGACAAGCCGACGTAGCCGGTCCCGGCGACGGCGATGCGCGGACGAGTCGTCATGGCCGAGAGGCTAGTCGGGTGGCCAGTCACTAGCATCGCGCTCATGGGAACAGGCGACGCGTCGTACGCGATCTACGGGCTGACCGAGGAGCACCGGCTGCTGCGCACCGCGGTGCGCGAGCTCGCGGAGGACCTCATCGCCCCGCGGGCCGCGGAGATCGACGAGACCGCGGAGTACCCGTGGGACGTCCACGAGGCGCTGAAGAAGAACGACCTGCTCGCCCTGCACATCCCCGAGGAGTACGGCGGGGCAGGGGCTGACCGGATCGCCCACTCGATCGTCGTGGAGGAGATCGCGCGAGTCTGCGCGAGCTCGAGCCTGATCGTGGCCGGCAACAAGCTCGGGACGATGGGCATCATCCTGAGCGGCTCGCCCGAGCTCAAGCAGCAGTTCCTGCCCGCCGTCGCCGCGGGAGAGTCGACCTTCTCCTACGCGCTGTCGGAGCGCGAAGCGGGCTCGGACGCCGCGGCGATGAAGACCCGCGCGGTCCGTGACGGCGACTCCTGGGTCCTCAACGGGACGAAGTGCTGGATCACCGGTGCGGCGGTGAACACGCACTTCACCGTCATGGCGAGCACCGACCCGAGCAAGGGCGCCAAGGGCATCAGCGCCTTCGTGGTGAGCAAGGACGACCCCGGCTTCAGCGTGGGCACCAAGGAGCGCAAGCTCGGGATCAAGGGCAGCCCCACCAGCGAGATCTACTTCGAGAACTGCACCATCCCCGCCGACCGGATCATCGGCGAGGAGGGCGCCGGCTTCATCACCGCGCTCAAGACCCTGGACCACACGAGGTCGATGATCGGCGCCCAGGCGGTGGGCATCGCGCAGGGAGCGCTCGACGCCAGCATCGCCTACGTCAAGGAGCGCCGGCAGTTCGGCAAGGCGGTCGCGGAGTTCCAGGGCGTGCAGTTCATGCTCGCCGACATGGCGATGCGGGTCGAGGCGGCGCGCCACCTGGTCTACGCCGCGAACGCCAGCGCCGAGCGAGGTGACGCCGACCTGACGTTCCTGTCCAGCGCGAGCAAGTGCTTCGCCTCGGACACGGCGATGTCGGTCACGACGGACGCGGTCCAGCTGTTCGGCGGCTACGGCTACACCCGCGACTTCCCCGTCGAGCGGATGATGCGCGACGCGAAGATCACCCAGATCTACGAGGGCACCAACCAGATCCAGCGCATGGTGATGGCACGGGCACTCCTGGCGTAGCCCGCCGTACGGTGAGGGCATGCGGACCAGACCTGAGGGCGTCACCCTCGAGCGGTGGCAGGGCCTGCTCGACGCGGTGTCGCTGGTCGCCGGCGAGCTCGACCTGCAGGTCGTCCTGCGGCGGATCGCGCAGGTGGCGGCGGACCTCGTCGACGCGAGGTACGGCGCACTGGGCGTGCTCGCACCAGACGGCACGCTCGCGCAGTTCGTCACCGTCGGTCTCGACGAGGAGCAGACGGCCCGGATCGGTCCGCGCCCCCGCGGCCGGGGGATCCTCGGCGAGCTGATCCGGCACCCCGTCCCGCTGCGCACGCCGGACCTGGGCGCCCACCCGTCGGCCGTCGGCTTCCCCCCTGGCCACCCGCCGATGCGGTCGTTCCTCGGCGTGCCGGTGCGCACTCACGGGACGGTCTTCGGCAACCTCTACCTCACCGACAAGCGGCACGGCGAGTTCGACGCCGACGACGAGGCGCTCGCCATCGGTCTGGCCGCGGCCGTCGGCATCAGCGTGGAGCACGCGGGCCTGTACGAACAGGCGAAGCGGCGTGAGCGCTCGGCGGCCGCGCACGCCGAGATCACCACGTTGTTGCTGTCCGGTGCCGAGCCGGAGCACGTGCTCGAGCTCGCCGCGGAGCGCGCGGCCGACCTCATCGGCGCAGACCTGGGCCTGATCGCGCTGGAGCACGACGGTCGCCTCCTGGTCGAGGTGTCCTGGGGATCCGGGAGCGCCCCGCCGCCCGTGCTCGCCGAGGACCTCGCGCTCTCCGGCGGACTGGTCACACCGACCCGGCTGACGGCCGAGGTCACCCGTGCGCTGTGGCCCGAGGTCGGTGTGGGTCAGGCCCTCGCCGTCCCGCTCGGGGCAGGAGTGCTCGTCGCGGCCCGTCACTCGGCCGACCACCTGTTCGGCGACGAGGAGCTCGACGCGCTGGCGTCCTTCGCCCGGCAGGCGACGGTCGCGCTGGAGCTCGCTCAGCACCGCCGGGCGGCCGAGCGCCTGTCGGTGTTCGCCGACCGGGACCGCATCGCACGGGACCTGCACGACCTGGTCATCCAGCGGCTGTTCGCGACGGGAATGGCCTTGCAGGGGAGCGTCTCGCAGATCCGGGAGCCGGCCCCGGCGCAGCGGGTCCGGCAGGCCGTCGACGACCTGGACGAGACGGTGCGCGAGATCCGACAGACGATCTACGGGCTGGGGCACGACCCGTACCTCCCGACCACCTCCCTGCGGCACCAGGTGCTCGAGCTCCTGGACACCGCGGCAGAGCTGCTCGGCTTCGCTCCCGACCTGCAGTTGACCGGGCCGCTGCACGAGATCCCCCCGGCGGTCGTGGAGAGCCTGCTGCTCGTGCTTCGGGAAGCGCTGTCCAACGTCGCGCGGCACGCGGGCGCCTCGCACGCCAGTGTCGAACTGACCGTCGGGGACGCCGTCGTCCTCGTCGTCACCGACGACGGCTGCGGGCTGCCTGAGGCGCCCACTCGTCGTGGGCTGGCCAACTTGGAGGAGCGCGCTGCCCTGCTGGGCGGCTCGTTCTCCGCCGTACGTCGGGAGGCCGGTGGGACCGAGCTGCGCTGGCAGGTCCCCGTCACCCGTGGGGCGTCCGCTCCTGGCGCTGCTCCGTGACGAGGACGGCGGCCTGGGTGCGCCGGACGAGCCCCAGCTTGCTGAGCACCGAGGACACGTAGTTCTTCACCGTCTTCTCGGCGAGGAACATCCGGGCGCCGATCTCGCGGTTGGTCAGCCCTTCCCCGATGAGGTCGAGGACTCGCCGCTCCTGGTCGCTGAGCACGTCCAGGGGGTCGCGGGCGGTGGCCTGCCGGCGCATGGCGGTGAGCATCCGGCCGGTGGTGACCGGGTCGAGCAGCGACTGGCCGCGCCCCACGGCTCGGATCGCGTCGACGAGGTCGGTCCCGCGGATCTGCTTGAGGACGTAGCCCGCAGCGCCGGCGAGGATCGCCGCCATGAGCGCCTCGTCGTCGTCGAAGGACGTGAGCATGAGGCAGGCGAGCCCCGGCAGTGACGAGGTGAGCTCACGGCAGACCGCGATGCCGTCCCCGCCGGTGTCGCCGAGGCGGACGTCGAGCACCGCGACGTCCGGGCGGAGCGCGGGCACCCGCGCGAGCGCCTCGTCCGCGGTGGAGGCCTCGCCGATCACCGTGAGGTCGGGCTCGGCCTCGAGGACCGTGCGCAGGCCCTGGCGGACGATCTCGTGGTCGTCGAGCAGGAACACCGTGAGGGGCTGGTCGCTCATGGGCCCAGCCTGCCAGCCAAGGAGCCCGGCGTCTGGTGTCGCGCGCAGGTCCGGGACCTCCGTCGGCGAGGTCGGGACCTAGGTCCCTGGTGGCGCACGGGGCACCCGCGGACCGTGGGAGCAGGAGGTCACCCATGACGCACACCGCACCGAGCCCCCGGGTCACCCCGCTGCCCCAGGCCGCGACACTGCACGAGCGGCTGGCGTGGTACGCCGAGATCGGTCAGCTCGCCCCGTCGAAGCACAACAGCCAGCCCTGGCGGTTCCTGGTCCGCGACGGCGCGCTGTGGCTGTGGCCGGACCTCAGCCGAGCCCTCCCACTCACCGACCCCTCGCAGCGCGAGCTTTTGCTGTCGTGCGGGGCGGCGGTGCACCTGGCCTGCGTCGGGGCACACGCTGCCGGCTACGAGCTCGAGGTCGACTGGCTGCCGGAGCCGGGCAGCGAGCTGCTCGCGCGGCTGCGCGAGGGGGCGCGACGCCCCGAGGCCTCGGCGCAGCAGGACCAACTGCTGCTGCGGGCCGCCCACCAGCGGCGCACCGATCGTGGTCCCCTGGACGCGTCCACACTCCCCCCGTCGGCGCCGTTCCTGCTCCAGCAGGCAGCGTTCGCCCTGGGCGCGGACCTCCACCTGGTCACGACGGACGCGACGCGCGCGACGCTGGCCGACCTCGTGCAGCAGGCGGACCGTCAGCTCGTGCGCAGCGGGCGGGTGGACGAGGAGCTCGCCGACTGGCGACGCGGCCCCGGGGACCCCCGCAGGGACGGGGTCCCGACGACCCACACGCGCGGCGCAGACGCGTCCTACCGCGCACCGTTCGTCCAGCGCGACTTCGCCCAGGGAGCCGGTGCGGCGCCGATCATGGACCGCGCGGGAGTGGACGCGCCGCTGGTCGCCGTCCTGGGGACGTGGGGAGACAGCGCCGGCGACTGGCTGGCGGGTGGGCGTGCGCTCGGAGCCGTCCTGCTGCTCGCGGAGAGCCTGGGTGCGCACGCGTCGTACCTCAACCAGCCGTGCGAAGTGCCCGCCTTGCGCGAGCACCTGCAGACCGGTCTGGGGATGCGCAGCCACCCTCAGGTGGTCCTGCGGCTCGGCGTGGGTGGCGACGTGCCGGCGACGGCGCGACGGCACGCTGTCGAGGTGTGCTTGCCGTGAGGCCGGGCCGATGAGGTCTGTCGTCGTCGGGGTCGGCGGTGACGAACGGGATGCCCACGTCCTGGACCTCGCGCTCGAGCTCGCGGCGTCCCGTGGGCTGCCCGTCGACGTCGTGCACGCCGTACCGCCGCGCCTGGGGGTCCTCCAGGAAGGCCTGCGCGACCGGGTGCAGCAGGAGGTCGCGAACGCGGTCGACCGGGCGGCCCAGCCGGTGACGGCCCGCTGGCGGGTCGTGGAGTCCGAGGCAGCGGACGCGCTGCTCACCGCCGCGGAGAGCGCTGCGCTGCTGGTCGTCGGTCGAGGCTCGGGATGGCCGGCGCCGCTCGGGGCGGTCAGCGCCTCCTGCCTGCAGCGCTCCCGCGCCCCGGTGATCGTGGTCCCGTGCGTCGCGGTGCCGGACGCGCGACGCCGCGTCGTCGTGGGACTCGACGGGAGCGCCGCGTCGGTGAGCGCTCTGGGCTGGGCAGTGCTCCGGGCAGGCCAGGCGGGGTGGCCGTTGCGCGTGGTCACCGCGCGCGCTGGTGGGGACTCGCTGGAGTGCCTGCAGCGGTTGTCCGCCGATCCTGGCCGCGCCGTGTGGCGCCTGCTGGCCGAGGCGGGCGGGGGGCGGGTCCCCACGCAGGTAGCCGTGCTCGACGGCGCGCCCGCGCAGGTGCTCATCCAGGACGTCACGCCCGCGGACCTGCTCGTCGTGGGCGCCCGGGCTCGTCCGTCCCTGCTGGGGATGCTGCTGGGCTCGACGACCGCTCAGGTCGCCGGCCGTGCCCCGTGCCCCGTCGCCGTCGTCCGTGCCGGGCAGGCTCGCCTCGACCTCCGGGTCGCCGGGCAGGTCCCGACCGGGGGTCCCGTGCGAAGCGGGACGTAGGTCCCGTCAACCGAGGACCTTCACCGGTGGTCGCGGCTCGTCGGCGTTGATGCACTGGTCCTGCCCAACCTCTACACCACAAGGAGAAACCGTCATGCGTCGTAGGACGTTCGATCACCTCGCCTCCGTCGTCGGGCTCGTGCTCGCCGTCGGCTTGTTCCTCGCCTCGGGGCTGCTGCTCTGGGCGCACAGTTTCGTCGACGACAACGTCCGCACCCAGCTGTCCGCGCAGAAGATCTTCTTCCCGCCGGCTGGGTCCGACTCGCTCAACGACCCGCTGGTCAAGCCCTACCTGAGCACGTACGCCGGTCAGCAGCTGGTCGACGGGGCTCAGGCGGAAGCTTTCGCCGACCACTACATCGCGGTGCACCTCGCCGAGTCGACCGGCGGCCTGACCTACTCCGAGCTGTCGACCCAGGCGCGGGCGAACCCTGGCGACGCCGCCCTCAAGGGCAAGGTCGACACCGCCTTCCGCGGCGAGACGCTGCGCGGCATGCTGCTGAACGCCTACGCCTTCTGGAAGATGGGTCAGATCGCGATGTATGCCGGGTTCGTCGCGCTCGGCGGTGGTGCCCTGCTGACCGTGCTGTCGGTGCTGGGGATCTGGCACGGCCGTCGCACGGACGGCAGTGAGGCACTCCATGTCCCCGGCTGGCACCCCGAGCACACCGTGACGGGCTGAGACACGATGAGCGCGCTCCTCGACCTCGAGCTGGTCGACAACGCCGTACAGCTGGCGACCCTTGCTCCGAGCGTGCACAACACCCAGCCCTGGCGCTTCGTGCGCCGGGGCGCGGTGCTGGAGCTCTGGGCGGACCGCAACCGCCAGCTGCGGGTGCTCGACCCCTCCGGTCGCCTGCTGGTGCAGTCCTGCGGCGCGGCGCTGCACCACCTGCGGGTCGCGCTGCGAGCGGCCGGGATGCAAGAGGCGGTGTCGCTGCTTCCGGACCGCACCCAGCCGGACCTGCTCGCGTCGGTCACGGTCATCGGCGGTCCGGCCGCGGGTCCCGACGAGGTCGCCGACGCCGTCGCGGAGCTGCAGCGCACGACCGTCCGCGGGCGCTTCCTCGAGGGGCCGCTGCCCGCAGGGCTGATGGAGCAGCTGCGACGTGACGTCGAGGATCAGGGCGCTGTCCTCCGGCCCGTGCGTGGCGACGAGCTCGTCGACGTCCAGGTGCTGGTCGCCCGCGCCGAGCACTTCCTGGAGTCCGACCAGTCGTACCTCGACGAACTCGCGTGCTGGGTGCACCCCGAGGCTGCTGCCGACGGCATCCCGCTGGCCGCGATCGACCTGAGCACCGACCGCGGCGAGCTCGTCGCGGGTCGCGCCTTCGTGCCGCCGCCCCGCCCCAAGACGGCCTCGGAGCCGCCGGTCGCGGAGCACCCGACCCTCGTCGTGCTGGTGACCCCCGATGACACTCCCCTGGACTGGCTGCTGGCCGGTCAGGCGCTCAGCCGGCTGCTGCTCACCTGCACCGAGCAGCACGTCGCCGCGCAGCCGATCGGGCAGGTGACCGACCTGCCGTCGACGCGCACGGCGCTGGCCGGCGTGCTCGGCCTGCAGGGCAAGCCGCAGATGCTGCTTCGCCTCGGGCGGGCGGCTGCGCCGCACCAGACCGGTCGGCGCTCCCTGGCGGACGTCCTGGAGGTCCGTGACGAGTAGCGGCGTACGACGCGACGCACGTCACGCCCCCGTCGAGGTCATCCACGGTCCCTAAGAGGGATCATGGACGCTCGGCGAGGGAAGGGACCTGAGCATGAAGCGCGTCGTCATCGTCGGGTCAGGGTTCGGTGGGCTGTTTGCCGCGAAGGCGCTCAAGCGCGCCGACGTCGAGATCACCCTCATCGCCAAGACCAGCCACCACCTGTTCCAGCCGCTGCTGTACCAGGTGGCGACCGGGATCCTGTCGGAGGGCGAGATCGCCCCGGCGACCCGCGAGATCCTCAAGCGGCAGAAGAACGTGCGGGTGCTCCTCGGCGAGGTCACGACCCTCGACCTCGAGGCGCGGACCGTGACGAGCGAGCTGCTCGACCGGACGACGGTGACGCCGTACGACGAGCTCATCGTGGCGGCGGGCGCGGGGCAGTCCTACTTCGGCAACGACGAGTTCGCCCGGTACGCGCCGGGGATGAAGTCGATCGACGACGCCCTCGAGTTGCGGGGGCGGATCTTCGGCGCCTTCGAGCTCGCGGAGCTGGCGACCGACCCGGCCGAGATCGACAAGCTGCTGACCTTCGTCGTCGTGGGCGCGGGCCCGACCGGCGTCGAGATGGCCGGGCAGATCACCGAGCTGGCTCGACGCGCGCTGCCGGGCAACTTCCGCAGCATCGATCCGCGTACCGCCCGCGTGGTGCTGGTGGACGTCGCTCCGACCGTTCTCACCAGCTTCGGGGAGCACCTGTCGGAGAAGGCGGTGCAGCACCTGCGCCGCATCGACGTGGAGGTCCAGACCGGGACCAAGGTCGTCGGCATGGATCGGGACGGCATCGACGTCGAGGACGAGCGCGGTCGGCGACGGATCCCGTCGTTCTGCAAGATCTGGGCGGCCGGGGTGAAGGCCAGCCCCCTCACCCAGCAGCTCGCGGAGCAGACCGGCGCCGGGCTCGAGCGCGACGGGCGGATCCGCGTCAACCCGGACCTGACCCTCCCGGGTCACCCCGAGGTGTTCGTCCTCGGCGACATGATGAGCCTCCACGACTACCCCGGTGTGGCCCAGGTCGCGATCCAGGGGGCCAAGCACGCCGCGAAGACGATCAAGGGCAAGCAGCCGGGGGAGTTCTCCTACTTCGACAAGGGCTCGATGGCGACCATCAGCCGGTTCCAGGCGGTGGCCAGCGTGAAAGGGCTGCGCTTCTCCGGCTTCGTCGCGTGGATGCTCTGGCTCGTGATCCACGTGTTCTACCTCGTGGGCTTCAAGAACCGGGTCACGACGGTGCTGCACTGGTTCGTGAGCTTCCTCGGCAGGGGCCGGAGCGAGCGGGTGGCCACCGAGCAGCAGGTGCTCGCGCGGCTGGCCCTGGACCAGGTCGGTGACGACTTCGTGCGGCTCGGCGAGGAGGCCACCCTCCCCGAGCGACGGGAGGGTCAGACGAAGGGGAGTACGGCGGCGAAGGCCACATAGGCCAGGCCGGCGCTCGCCAGGGCCGTGGGGCTGAGCCGCTGTCGGCGCAGCGCCAGGAGCAGGACGACGATCGCGGAGGCGGTGGCGACGGCGGAGACGAGGAGCGCGCCGGACAGCTCCCACGTCGTGAACAGGATCGCCAGTCCACTGGGGACGGTCGCCTGCACCATCATCGACCCGCTGATGTTCGCGAGGGCGAGCTGCACCTTGCCCTGCCGCACCCAGATGACCGCGTTGAGCACCTCGGGCAGCTCGGTGGCGACGGGCGCCAGCAGCAGCGCGGTCACCGCGTCCGACAGGCCCAGCTGCGGACCCGCCCAGGACAGCTGGTCGACGAACACCTGCGATCCGAGGTAGATGACGGTGAGGGTGCCCAGCACCTGCACCAGCACGGGGCCGATCGAGGGGGTGATCGACCCACCGAGGCGCAACGGCTCGAGCTCCTCGGCGTCCTGTTCCTGCGTCGTGCGCAGCTCGAGGGCGACGTAGCCGGCGTACGCAGCGAAGAACAGCAGTCCCAGCCAGCGCTTGCCGCTGAACACGACCACGCCGAGGGCGATCTTCGCCGCGAACACCAGCAGGAACAGCTTCTGGTCCCGGGCGAGCTGCGAGGTCCGGACCCGGCCGAGCGGGGCACGGCGCGCGATCAGGGTGAGCCCGACGACCGCGTAGGCGATCGTGGCCAGCGCGAGCGGGCCGCCGAGGGCCGCACCGACGCCGATGTCCTTGGCGTGCCCTGACGTCACGGCGATCCCCGTGACGATGCTCTCGGGGAGGGCGGTGCCGATCGCGGCAAGGACCGTGCCCACGGCGATGGTGCCCAGACGCAGGGCACGCCCGAGGTGCTCGATCGCGTTCACGAACAGCTCGCAGGCGAGGTAGATCGCCACGGCGGAGCCGACGAGCAGCAGCAGGTGTGTCAGGGCCGGTCCGATCCGAGGAGGTGCACAGCGGGCATCAGCGTAGGTCCGGGCAACTGGTGCGATCCGGGACACACCACCCGAATGGCCCTGCGGACGTTGCTCCTACCGGCCGATGCAGAACGTGCCGACCCACGGAGGACCTCATGGCCACCACCCACGCTCACCCCCCGACTCCGTCACGTGACACCCTCGTCGTACCCGTCCCGCGCTCCGCGTCCACCGCCGAGCGGCTGCTCCGGGCGGGGGTCCCGCTGAGCCTGCTCCTGGACCTGGCCGGATCGGATCCGCACAGCGAGGAGCTGTATCGCCTGGAGCTCAGCTCCTAGCACCGGGTCAGCTGTCCGCCCTCGACCAGAGCGGTCACCGCCTCGGCGCGTACGGCGTCCGGCGCGTGCCCGGACCGCAGGAGCACGACGGCCGCACCGGCGCCCAAGGCGCTCAGCACGTCGACGACGGCGTCGGGCAGGGGTGCGGCGATCAGCACCCGGTCGCTGCCGTCGACCGCGAGGGGCAGCGGTCGGACGAGGCTCCCGTCGACCTCGACTTTGGCCTCCTGAGGTCGACCGGCGAAGTGATCGCCGTACGTCGGGACCTCGGCTGCGGCGTCGAGGACCATCGGGGGAACGGTCGCCAGTCGCGTCGCGAACGGCGTCAGCGAGCAGGCGAGCACGTCCTCCACTCCCGCGTCCAGGGCGTCCTCGGCGTCCTCGGCGGTGGTGAAGGCGATCGGGCAGCCGGCCAGGTCCTCGACGGTGCGGGCCACGACGACGGTCGCGCCCGCGGCGACGCCACCGAGCAGCAGGCAGACCGGCTGCCAGTGGAGGGGGAGCAGCAGACCGACGCGCGCGGGAGCGGCGTACCCCTGGGTGAGCAGGTTGGCGGTCTTGGCGACCCAGTTGGCGACCGTGCTGCCGGACAGCTCGACCCGCGCGGGGCCGTCGAGGTAGGTGAGCAGCGGCTGGGCCGGGTCACGGTCCCCGACGAGCCCTGCGGTCAGGTCGTGCAGGGGTTGTCCTGGGCAGTCTTGACGGGGACGGCGGCGGGGTCGGTGGTCGACGGGGACCTCGTGGCGGGCGCCGACGACACGGTGACCTTCTGCGCGCCGCTGTAGCTCGACCCGACAACCAGGTCGAGGGTGCGGCCGAGGCTGCTGTCGGCCTGCAGGACCGAGCCGGGGATCGCTGCCTGGAGCGTCCGCGCCGAGTCGGCCTTGGTCGGGCCGTAGAAGATCGTGGTCTGCGACGCACCGGTGCCGCGGTTGGTCGGGATGCCGATCACCTGGAAGCCGACGGCGGCGAGGTCCGTCGCCGCCTTGCGCCCGATGCCCGTGACGCCGGAGCCGTTGTAGACCGACACCCGCACGTTCGCCGGCGCGACGAGGAGCGGCTCGGTCTTGGCGGGCTTGGCGGCGGCCGCCGGCGTGCCCGGGGCGACGTCGTTGCGCAGCGCCGTGAACATCGCCTCAGCTTTGACGTCGTCCAGCAGGACGACCGAGGCACCGTTGCGGCGACCGTTGATGTCCGCGACGGGGACGGTCGTGAAGATGACCCCGCCGGAGCTGAACTTCCGGACCCGCAGGGCGAGGTTCTTCAGGTCGTTGCCGGTCAGCTGCTTGTCGGCCTGCAGCGAGGCGGTCGCGACGTCCAGCACGCCGTTGAGCTTGATCGGGTTGAGCAGGGTGCCGGCTGACAGCACCTTGTTCGCCAGCGAGCCGATGAACTGCTGCTGACGCGCGATCCGGTCGATGTCCCCGTTCGCCAGCCCGTGCCGCTGCCGCACGAAGGCCAGCGCCACGTCGCCCTGGATGTGGTGCTTGCCGGCAGAGAGGTTGATGCCGGAGAAGCTGTCCTTCGCGGGCTTGGTGAGGCAGACGTCGACGCCACCGAGCTCGTTGACCATCCCCTTGAACCCGGTGAAGTCCACCTGAAGGAAGTGGTCGATCCGGACCTGGGTCATGTTCTCGATGGTGGCGATGAGCAGCGGAGCGCCGCCCTCGGAGAACGCGCTGTTCAGCTTCGCGTGGTGTGCTGCGGTGACCTTGCCGGTCTTGGGGTTGGTGTAGTCCGGGATCTCGACGTACGAGTCCCGGGGGAAGCTGACGAGCTGCGCCTTCTGCGACGAGCCGTACAGGTGCACGAGGATCACCGTGTCGGAGCGCTGCCCCGTGACGAACTCCGCCCCCGTGCCCTGCGTGCCCGCACCGTTGGCACCGTCGCGGCTGTCCGACCCCACGAGCAGATAGTTGACGGCGTCCTGCTTGGTGGCGGTCGGGCGCTTTCCGGTGATCTTGCCGAAGACGTCGATGCGGGTGATCTGGCCGTTGTAGTGGTTGAACGCGACGTACAGCCCGCCCGCGGCGAGCAGGATCACGACGGCCATGCTCAGCGCCACCCAGGACAGCGCCCGCCCGATCCGCTGCCCCCGCGTACGGCGGGAGGCGGGCACGACCGTCCCGGGGCCGAGTCGCGTCGGCTGGCCCGGTGGCCGCAAGGGGGGAGGGCGTTGCGGGCCACGGGGGTTGCTACGGGGGTTGCTACGGGGGTTGCCACGGGGGTTGAGGTGCGGAGGGAGCCCACCCGAGCCGGGATCGCGCGGGTCCGAGGGGGTGGTCACGACGCTCCCGTCCGAGTCAGTGGTGGGGTCCTCCCCACCGTGGCTACGCAACGAGGACGCCTGAGCGCGCCGGGGGGTTCCCTTCAGGATAGGAGTTGGAGTCTGGGACACCCCTGAGACGTTGCTCTCGGCGCGTCCCGCCCGCTCAGAACGGCGGGTTCTCGTCGTGCCAGGTGGGGGTGGTGACGAGGCCGTTCTCGTTGAGCCAGCGGCCGTCGCGGAGCCGGACGGTGCGCTTTCCGGTGTGCAGGTCGTGGTGGAGGGTGTCGCACACGTTGAGCGTCTCGTCGAGGCTGGTGACCTGGTCCTCGGCGTACCCCAGGACGTGATGGGGCCGTAGGACGATCAGCGGGTCGGGCAGGCCGGGGCAGCAGCCGTCGCCGGCGCACCGTCCGGCGCCTTCGAGGTCGAGGGCCCGTCGTTCGTCGGCGGTGAGGGTGCGTTGGGAGTGGATGGTGCGGAGGGCCTTGCCGCCGAGGCTCAGGACGGTGGTGGTGACGTGGCTGTCGCACCACCACCTGCGGACCAGCGATCTCGGGAGGAGCCGTCCGCTGTCGGCGCGTGGTGGTGGGGCACCGGGCCGGCGGTCTGGTGGGTGCTGGTGCTGGTGCCGGTGATGCTGGCTTCGGGGATCGTGACGTGGACCTGCACGGGGGTCTTGCTGACCAGCCCGCCGAGGCCGGCGGCGAGGTAGCGCTCGAGGGCGTTCGAGAACGCGTCGTGCAGCCGCTTCCGCGTCCACGGGGCAGGCCCTGGGGCAGCATCCCGTCGTGCTGGAGGGCCTGACCGAGCGGTCCCCACACGTCCTCCGCCTCCGTCGCACCTGCCTCGCGGGCGTCGGCCCACGCGGCGGTGTCGTCGGGGTTGCGGGTGTCGTGGGCTGCGGCGGCGCGCAGGACGGTCCAGAGGCGTTCGCCGCACTCGAGGTCCAGGTCCCCGCACAGGTGCCACCCCTGCCCGTCCGGGAGCTCGGTGATCGACAGGCCCCGGCGTTCGTGGCCCTTCTCCGCGCGGTCCTCCAGCAGGCTGGGCAGGACCGCGACGACGATCTCGTCCAACGCCCCCGCCAGGGCGCGGGGTGCGATGGCTTCGGCGAGCCACAGCAGCGTGTGCTCCAACCGCTCGGCCTGCGTCCCCTCGAGCGACAGCAGGGTCTGCGCGCGGTCGATGACGGGCTGCAGTCGTGGGTCGTCGTCGTGCAGCCCTTGCAGCTCACGGCAGATCAGCCCGGCGACGTTCCCCACGACCGCGTTCAGGACCAGATCACCGGGCAGCCCGTCGATGAGCCCCTCGGCACGGTCCAGGTGCGGCCCGCAGGTCCGTAACGCCCCCGCCGTCTTCCGCGCCGCTCCCAGGCTGACGCGCCGGTCCTGCACCGCCGCGTCCAGCACCGGGAAGGTCCGCAATCGGTTCGCGAGCAGCGCATCAGCAGGGTCACCGTCGGGCCGGTGCTCCCGCACCCACGCCTTCACACTCCGCGCCCCGACCAGGTCGGTCAGCCCCCGGGCGTGCACATCAGCGAGGCGGGTCAGGTCGTGCACCCGCAGCTGCTGCTCGACCTGCAACAGCGCCTGCGCATCCGACAGCGCCTGCGCCGCGTCGACCTGCGAGGGCCGCACTGCCACCACCCGCTCGACCGCCCGCTGCAGCGCTGCGACGACCGGGCTCGGTGGAGGCAGCGGTCCGGCCTCGACCGGACCCAACCCGGTCACGCCCGGCGCCGACCACGCCGCTTCGGGAACCGCCGGGTCGGCCAGGTCGTCGGGGTCACAGCAGGAGCACCCGAAGTGCCGTTGCTGCTCCAGCTCGAGGACCCAGGAGGGGATGACCGACGGCGCCGCGCACTCCAGCCCGCCGGGCCACTCCGGGGCGTCAGAGGTCACCAGCAGGGCGTCGTACGCGCTTGTCATGGTCACCTCCTGATCCAAAACCGTATGTGTATTCGATAGTGATGTCAAGCGTTTTCGTCTCCCACGCCAGGGAATTTTCCGAGTGCGGCCAGCAAACCCTGGTCAGGTCAGGTGGCCGGGGCGCGCTCGATCAGCCGACCTGAAAGGAAGCCTCGGACTGTCCGTTGTCGACGAGGCCCACGCCGAGGCCGGTGGCCCCGCCGTAGACCGGCACGGCCGAGGGGATGCTCTGGCCGCGGAAGTCCTCGATCTCCCGCACCTCGAAGTAGAGGTTGGTGATCGACGTGCCGAGCTTGAACTCCTTGGGCACGGCGGAGACGGGAACCGTCCACGTGATCGTGCTGCCCTCGATCTTGGGCAGGTCGATCTTGGTCAGTCGGGTCGTCTTGTCGGCGCCCAGGTTGTCGCGCAGGGCGGACTGCGGCTGCGCCGGGTCGCTGCTGGCCGTCGTGTAGTAGACCGGCCCGAGGAACAGGGTGCTGTCGCCGGCCACCTGCCCGAGCATCCGGTAGACCAGCGCGGTACCCGCCGGGGGCGTCGGTGCGCCGGTGAGCGTCGCCTTGACCGTGAAGGCTGTGGTCTTGCCGTTCTTCTTCACCGGGGCCCAGAGGACCGAGGTGACGTCGGCGTAGTCCTGGTTGCCGACCGGGGCCGAGCCCGTGACCGGGCCGTTCGCGCTGAAGTTTGCGTCACCGGAGGGGTCGGTGACCTGGGGCGCGGCGTCCGCCGCGAAGGCCGCGGGAGCGGCGAGGGCGAGAGCGGCGGTGCCGGCGAGCAGAGCGGAACGCATGCGCATGGGTGCTCCTGGGTGAGGGCTGAGGACCGACCTGTTCGACGGGGCCACGTCAAACTCCTGCCGACCCGAGTAGGAGATTCGGGGGAGACGGCGAACCCTCCTCGCACGCCCTCGTCCAGCAGGGCCGTCTCAGGGGGATCCCATGCGTCCGCTCCGCACCGCTACCTGCCTCGTCCTCACCGCCGCCGCCTTCGTCGTCCCGGGTGCTGGGGCCGCGACCGCGCCGATCTGCAACCTCATCACCGACCCGCCCAAGGACACCTTCCTCGTCCGCTCGCAGGACTCCGCGGCCGCCTACGGCCCGCAGGAGGACGCCCTCGACATCCTGAGCATCGACATGGCGAGCGACAAGACCACGCTCACGGGCGTCATGCGCATGGCCAAGGTCGCGACGACCGCGTCGTCGGCCCCTGGCGGCCTGGACGTCCGCATCAGCTTCACGCTCCCCGGTCAGGACCCGACCAAGGGCAACTTCTTCCTCAACGCGCGTACGACGTCCGCCGGTGACCCGAGCTTCCTGCTCGGCCTGCGCACGGTCGTCGCGGGTGGGCAGTCCACGACCGCGAAGGTCGTCGACGCCACGGGGGTGTTCGACACCGCCAAGAACGAGATCCGCATCTCGGTGCCGGTCGCGGCCGTCAAGACCGCGGACGCGGCGCTCAAATCAGGCGACAAGATCTCCTTCGCCGGTCTGGACCTCACCTCGGCCCGCCAGGTCGCGGTCAACCCCGCCACCAGCATCGGTACGGCGACCTTCGCCGACGTGACGACCGCGGACGTCAGCTACGTCGCCGGGACGAAGACCTGCGTCACGCCCGGGAAGTAGTTCGCTCCTCATGGCGGGGACGGGCGAGGTCCGTCACCACCAGGCAGGAACCTCGTTGTCCCTGTCGAAGCCTTCCGCAGCCAGCACTCCTCAAAGCCGCCTCTCGGCGGCATCCACCCAGCCAGGAGATCCCATGCGTCTCGTCCGCCCTGTCCTCTGCCTCGCCCTCGTCGCCACGGGTGGGACTGCACTCGTTGCGTCGGCCGCCGACGCGCCGAAGTCCTCCACCACCAGCAAGACGCTGTTCATGGCGCAGGAGGGTTGTGGCTCGACCGCCGAGGCCGGCCGGCTCGTTGAGAAGGCCGGCGCCGATGGCGCGACCGGGTGCGGTGTGGTCGGTGGACTTCCGTTGGAGGAGGCGCTGTACCAGCTCGAGGGCTCCACCCCTGATGACTACACGAGCACCAGCACGCTGAAGCCGTTCAAGGTCGACGGAACCAAGAAGGTGACCGGTCAGGTCGCCGCCGGCTCCTGGTTCGGTGCAGGTGGCGTCGGCACGGTGACGTTCGACGTGCACCTCGCCGGGGTCACGAGCACGGGCACGGGTGCGGACTTCGGCACCACGACGGTCAGCGCCAACGTGGCCGGACCGGACGCGATCGTCTACGTGCCGTTCACCCTCTCGGTGCCGGCGTCGGCATCCGGGAAGGCGTTCAAGGCCTTCACCCTTTCGGTCGTCCAGCGCGGCATGAACGTCGGGATGAGCGCCAAGCAGCTCGACGGCGACTCCTACGTGGTCATCCCCGCCAAGAAGTAGTCCCGCTCGCCCGTGGCCCGGTCCCGTGAGGGGTCGGGCCACAAGCGTGTCCGGGCTACGAAGTCGTAAGGTCGTCCGAAATGTCCTGAAGGACTCAGGGCGCTGTTGTCGAATCCTCTGCCTTGACCGCCCCACTCAGCCGGGGCCACTTCAGCCAGGGGATCCCATGCGTCTCGTCCGCACCGCCACCGCTCTCGCCCTCACCGGCTCCCTGTTCGCCGTCGGCGCCAGCCAGGCCGCGACCGCCCCGGTGTGCAAGCTCATGACCGACGCCGAGGGCGACGTCACCGCGGTGCAGTCCAAGAACCTCGACATCGTCAGTGGTGACATCGCCTCTGACTCCAAGAACCTCACAGGAGTCATCCGGGTCGCGGGCCTGTCGTCGTCGGACAGCACCGCGCCCAGCGGTTTCGGGCATCAGGTGCGGTTCAACGTCGACGGCGGGGCGGTCCCGTTCTACTTCCTCGCCTCGAACGAGCCGTCGCCGATCGGGTCGTTGACCTTTGAGTACGGCACGGTCGACGGCAACATCCTCACGAAGGTCGGCGACGCCGTGGGCGTCGTGGACACGAAGGCCAACGAGATCCGCATGTCTGCTCCCACCAGCGTGTTCGGGGTCAAGGCGGGATCCAAGATCACGGGCATGCAGGCCGTGACGCAGCGCCGCTTCGTCGTCCTGCTCAGCGGTGGCGACTCCAGCGCGATCGACGACACCAAGACCTACATCGCCGGCACCAAGTCCTGCGTGACCCCAGGCAAGTAGCCCAGCCGCAACCGGCCCAGTTCCCTCGCGGGGACTGGGCCGTCGGCGTTTCTGGAACACTTGCCGCCATGCGCATCCTCGTCACCGGTGGCGCCGGCTTCATCGGCGCCAACTTCGTCCACTGGACCCTCGCCCACCGTCCCGACGTGCAGGTCACGGTCGTCGACAAGCTCACCTACGCGACCGACGGCACCAGCCTGGACGCCGTACGCGCGCAGATCTCCTTCGTCGAGGGGGACATCGTCGACGCAGAACTCGTCGACCGGCTGGTGGCGGACACCGACCTGGTCGTGCACTTCGCCGCCGAGAGCCACAACGACAACTCGCTGGTCGACCCGTCGCCGTTCGTGCAGACCAACATCCTGGGGACCTTCGCGATCCTCGAGGCGTGCCGGCGGCACGGGGTCCGGCTGCACCACATCAGCACCGACGAGGTGTACGGCGACCTGGAGCTCGACGACCCGAAGCGGTTCACCGAGGACACGCCCTACAACCCGAGCAGCCCCTACAGCAGCACCAAGGCCGGCAGCGACCTGCTGGTGCGCGCGTGGGTCCGGTCGTTCGGCCTGCAGGCGACGATCAGCAACTGCAGCAACAACTACGGGCCCTACCAGCACGTCGAGAAGTTCATCCCGCGGCAGATCACCAACGTCATCGACGGGCTCGCGCCGCGGCTCTACGGCAAGGGCGAGAACGTCCGCGACTGGATCCACGTCGACGACCACAACAGCGCGGTGTGGGCGATCATCGACAAGGGCCGCATCGGCGAGACCTACCTCATCGGCGCCGACGGCGAGAAGAACAACAAGCAGGTCGTCGAGGCGATCCTCGCCGCGTTCGACCAGCCGACCGACGCCTACGAGCACGTCACCGACCGGCCGGGACACGACCTGCGCTACGCCATCGACAGCGGCAAGCTGCGCAGCGAGCTCGGCTGGACGCCGGAGTACGCCGACTTCGAGGAGGGCCTGCGCCAGACCGTGCAGTGGTACCGCGACAACGAGGCGTGGTGGCGGCCGATGAAGGGCGCGACGGAGGCGAAGTACGCCGCCGCCGGTGAGAAGGTGCAGAGCGAGAAGGTCACCTGATGGCCCTCGCCCTGCTCATCACCGGGTGCAAGGGACAGCTCGGCGGCGAGCTGGTCCGGCAGGCCCGACGCGCCCCGGACATCGCGTTCAGCCGCGGCATCGACATCGAGGACTGCGACCTCACCGACCCGTTCTCGGTGCGCGACGTGGTGCACGAGTGGGCGCGGGTCGTGCGGTCCGACAGCCCCGACCACCGGCTGGTCATCGTCAACCCGGCGGCCTACACGGCGGTCGACAAGGCCGAGGAGCAGGAGGACGTCGCCTACGCCGTCAACGCCACCGCCCCGGCGCTCGTCGCCAGCGCGTGCAGGGAGGTCGGCGCGCGCATGGCGCACGTCTCCACGGACTACGTCTTCCCCGGTGACGCGTCCACGCCGTACGAGCCCGACGACCCGAAGGGACCGACGAACGCGTACGGCCGCACCAAGCTCGCCGGCGAGCTCGCGATCCGCGAGATCCACCCCGAGGGGACGTGGATCGTGCGCACCGCGTGGCTGTACGGCGGTGGCGGGCCGAACTTCGTGAAGACGATGGCGCGGCTGGAGCGCGAGCGCGAGACGCTGACCGTCATCACCGACCAGGTCGGGTCACCCACCTGGGCGGGTGACCTCGCGCGCGGACTGCTCGCGCTCGCCCGGTCCGACGCGCCTGCCGGGGCCTACCACGGCACCAACCGCGGTCAGACCTCCTGGAACGGGTTCGCCCGCGCGGTGTTCGAGGAGCTCGGTGCGGACCCCGAGCGCGTGCACCCGACCGATGCGGCCAGCTACGTCACGGCCGCCAGCCGACCGGCGTACAGCGTGATGTCCGGGCAGAAGTGGGACGACGCCGGCCTGCCGCCCTTCCCGGGGTGGCGCGAGGCGCTGGCGGAGGCGTTCCGCGTCGAGGGCGAGGCCCTGCGCGGCACCTGAGTGTTCGCGGTCGGTCCACGACGGTGACACCTGTGTGACGGCTGGGACTTCAGGGACCGGACGGGCCGGTCGAAGTGGTACGAAGGATCCTTCGGCCCCGACGTTGGAGCACCCCCCTTGCGCCGCCTGCTCAGCACGACCGTCCTGACCGCCCTCTTCAGCTCCGCCCTCGTCGTGCTGCCCGTCTCGGCGCAGCCCGGTCCGGTCCGCCCGCACCCGGTTGCGCCGGCGCTCCGGACCACGACGGCGACCTCGGCCGGCGCGGCCTTCAGCACCATCGGGGCGCGCTGGGACGCCGGATCCACCGGCACCGTGCAGGTGCGTGCGCGCACCGCGGACGGCTGGTCGGGCTGGTCCGACCTCGAGGCCATGGATGCCGGCCCCGACCCGCGCACCGACGACGCCGCCTCTGCGCCGGCGCAGGTCGTCAGCGCGCCGCTGTGGACCGGGGACGCGACGGCGTACGAGACCCGCACCTCCGGCGACGTGCGCGGGCTCAAGGTCATCACGGTCGACCCAGGGACCAGCGACGCCGACGCGCGCGTCGGTGCCGCCGTACACGGAGACGTCGCGCAGGCCGCCGCGTCGCAGCCGACGATCTTCACCCGGGCGCAGTGGGGGGCGGACGAGTCCCTGCGCTCCTACAACGGCAGCGGGTGCGCGACGCCCGACTACACGGGCGGCATCCGCGTCGGCTTCGTGCACCACACGGACGGCACGAACGGCTACGCGCCAGACGACGTTCCCGGCATCCTGCGCGGGATCTACGCCTACCACGTGAAGTCCAACGGCTGGTGCGACATCGGCTACAACTTCCTCGTCGACGCCTTCGGTCGCATCTGGGAGGGCCGGTACGGCGGCATCGACCGCGCCGTCCTCGGTGCCCACACCGGCGGCCACAACGCCAACTCCTTCGGTACGGCGCTCATCGGTGACTTCACCAGCCTCACGCCCCCCGACGTGATGCTGTCGGGCCTCGAGGACCTGTTCGCCTGGAAGCTCGCGCCGTACTACGCGGACCCGAACGGCACCGCACCGCTCACCTCGCAGGGCGGCGGCACCTCCCGCTACGCCTCGGGGACCACCAACACCTTCAACGTCATCAGCGGCCACCGCGACGCCGGCTACACCTCCTGCCCGGGTGATGCCGCGTACCCGCTGCTCGACAGCATCCGCGCCGGGGTGCGTCAGCGCATGGCGGCGGGACTGGTGAACCCCGCGATCAGCTCGCGGTCGGCGACCTATCAGGGCGCCGGCGTCACCGTGACCGCGGGGACGCTGATGCAGCAGACCTGGTCGCTGGACCTGCGCAAGACCGGTGACACAGCGGTGCTGCGGACCTGGACCGGGCTGTCCACGGGCGACCTGACCCAGCTCGTCGACCTCAAGGACGCGACCGGCGCCTGGCTGCCGTCGGGGGCGTACACCCTGACGCTGTCGAGCAATGCGGGGCAGGCCATCGCCGTGCCGTGGATCGTGGGCCTCGACATCAAGGGCGGCCCGACCGACACCGCCGCGCCGCCCGCCACGCGCTTCACGCCCGTGGCGCCTGCGCGCGTGCTCGACACCCGCACCGGCCTGGGCAGCTCCATCGGCAAGGCGCCGGTCGGTGCCCGTTCGCGGGTCACCGTCAAGGTCGTCGGGGTCGGCGGTGTTCCCACGACCGGTGTCAAGGCGGTCGCGGTCAACCTCACCGGCATCGTGCACGGCGGACCGACCTATCTGTCGGCCTACCCGGCGGACCAGGCGTGGCCGGGGACGTCCTCGCTGAACCTCGCCAAGGACCAGGTGCACGCGACGTTCCTCATGCCCAAGGTGAGCCCGGACGGGTCGATCACGGTCTACAACGCGGCGGGTTCGACGGACGTGGTCGTCGACGTCGTCGGCTACCTGTCCACCGACGAGGGTCAGACCTACACGTCGGTGACCCCGACCCGGGTGCTCGACTCGCGCACGACCGGCGAGGAGTTCGCCAACGGCACCATCCGGTCGGTGCAGATCGCCGGGCAGGCAGGCGTTCCCACCGACGCGACCGCCGTCGTCGCGAACCTCACGATGACCGGTTCGACGACGCAGGGGCTCGCGTCGGTCTTCCCCGCCGGCTCCACCCGACCGGGAACGTCGACGCTCAACTTCGAGAAGGGCGAGGTCGTCACCAACCGCTTCCTCACCGGCCTCACCGACGGCAAGCTGTCGGTCTACACCCAGGTCGGACGCGCGGACGTGGTGATCGACGTCGTGGGCTACGTCGGGGGCACCAGCGGCTCGTCGTACTACCCGCTCGACCCGGTGCGGCTGCTCGACACCCGCAAGGCCGTCGGCGTGACCACGCGGACCAAGGTCGAGGGCGGGTCCACCATCACCGTGCCCTTCGCCGGTCGGGGGAACATTCCCGGGGACGCGACGTCGGTGGTGTTCACCCTGACGACGACCGACGTGACGCGCGGCGGCTACGTCACCGCGTGGTCCGGCTCGGGCCCGCGACCCGGCGTGTCGGACGTCAACACGTGGACCGCCCACGACGTGCCGAACCTCGCGCTGGTGCAGCTGTCCGGGGGTTCGTTGAGCCTGTTCAACGCCGGCGGCGGCATCCACCTGGTCGGCGACGCCGTCGGCTACCTCGCGCCCGCCCCCGCAGCGCCCACGCCCACGCGCTCGTCCTCTTCGCGCCGAGGCGGTCCTGCCTAGAGGGGCTTGCGGGCTCTCGCGACGAGGCCGGTGCCGCGCTCGGGAAAGCGGCGCTGAGCGAGGCGGAACGGCGCCGTGACGGCCTGCGTCGCGAGCGCGAGCGCAGCCGGTGGCTGCATCAACCGGCCGCTGCCTGCGGTCATCGCGGCCATCTCCTCCGCGGTCGGCGGTGTGACGGTGCCGGTCGCCACGCCGCTGTGACCGGCCCCGACGTGGCCACCGGCCTTCAGCCGCCGCTTGCCGACGACGTTGCGCGCCGCCTCGAGCGCCTCGCCCAGCCCGGCGCCGTACGCCACGACCTCGACGTCGACGAGCCCCGCGTCCTGCAGCAGCGCCCGCATCTGCGCGAGCTCGTACCGCCGGTAGTGACCCACGATCTTGTCGAACGGCCCGTAGCGGTCCTGGAACGCCGGTGTCGAAAGCATCAGCCAGCCCCCCGGGCGCACCCGCTCGACCCAGCCGGCGACCGCCGCGGCGTCGTCCTCCAGGTGCTCGAGGACCTCGAACGCGCACACGAGGTCGAAGGTCCGCCCTGGTTCGACGACGTCCTCGACCATCCCGTTGCGCACCTTGCGGGCGCCGATCCGGGCCGACGCCGTGGCGTACGACGTCCCGTCCGGCTCGACACCGAGGTAGTCGTGCGTCGCGGCGAGCCGCGCGCCCACCGCGCCCTGGCCGCACCCGACCTCGAGCACGCTGCGCGCCTGCTCGGGGAGCATCCGGCGGACGGTGTCCCAGCGCAGCCAGGCGTTGAGGGGGAGGGCGGGCTGGCTCACGCGGGGAGCCCCTTTCGTCGGAGGTGGTCCAGCAGCGGTACGACGACCGCCTCGGGAAGGTACGTCGAGCGCGCGCGCTCCCACGCCGCGCGGCGCAGCGAGAGCAGCCGGTCGGGGTCCGTGGCGAGCTGCTCAAGAGCCGCGGCGAGCGCCTTCGCCGATCCGGGTTCGACGAGCACGGCGACGTCAGCCAGCGCACGGCGCTGGGGTGGGGTGTCGGAGGTGACGACCGCGCACCCGGCGGCAGCGCCCTGGTAGACCTTGTTCGGGACCACGCGGGTGCCCTTGCCCGCGTCGCTGAAGATGCCCAGGCAGACCTGGTGCTGCGCGACGATCGCCGGCAGGTCGGCCGGCTCGACCCAGTCGCGCCAGGTGACCCGCGGGTTGTCCTGCGCCAGCGCTCGCGTCCGCTCGAGGTCCTGGCCGCCACCGATCATCGTGACCTCGACGTCGGGAACCCCGGCCAGCAGGGCCAGTGCCTCGCCGATGACCGGCGCTCCCTGCAGCGGCGTGTAGAGGCCGAAGAAGACGACGCGCAGTGGTCCGTCGTACGGGGTGGGCTCAGGGCCCTGCCAGGAGTACGGCGCTCCCACCGGGACGACGACGCCGTCGTCCCGTCGGGCGGCGGGGAGCATCAGCCGGTGCTCCTCGGTGTCCAGGACCAGCACGTCACTGGCTCGGATCGCCGCCGCGTCGAGGGTGCGCAGGAGCCGCTGCTTGAGGCCACCCGCGCCCCGGTCGGCAGCGGTGTCCGCAGCGAAGATGAGCATGTCGTGCACGACCGGCACCCCGCGGAACAGCAGCCGCGCGAGGTGGACGTCGAAGTGACCGAGGTACCCGACGAGAACCGCGTCGGGCCGTGGGAAGCGGCGGGCCAGGCGCGCCAGGGAGATCCAGGTGCGCAGCAGCTCGAGCACGAGCAGCGGGAGCCGCCAGGGCTGGCGCAGCATCCGTACCCGGTCGGCGGTGTCCAGGCGCAGCGGCACGTTGCACTCGTCCACCTGAAAGCCCTGACGGCGCAATCCGTCGACGAGCACCGCGACGCGGGGGTGGCGCGCGGCGTCGTAGGTGCCGAAGGCCAGCACGCGCACGGGGCGAGGTCCTCTGCTGCTCGGGAGGGAGTCGGGTTCGCGCCACGCTACCGGGAGGGCTACCGGGATACTGGCTGCATGCCGCGCCGCCCGAGCCCTCGCCTGCTGCGCGCCGTCGGCATCGCCGTGGCGCTGCTGCTGGCGGCCGCCGCGATGGTCAAGAGCGGCGGGGCCGTCCTCGACCACGTCGACGAGCTGTCGTGGACCGCGATCGTGCTGGGGGAGCTGGCCGTGCTCGGTGGGCTGCTCGCCAGCCTGATGGCCTGGCGCGCGCTGCTCGCCGACCTCGGCTCGCCGCTCCCGCTGGTCCCGGCCTCCCGCGTGTTCTTCCTGGGGCAGCTCGGCAAGTACGTCCCCGGCTCGGTGTGGCCGGTCGTGGCGCAGATGGAGATGGGCAAGGAGCACGGCATCCCCAAGGCCCGGTCCGGGGTGGTGGGCCTGCTCACCGTCGCGATCGCGCTCGTGGCTGGTCTCCTGGTCGCTGCCCTGACCCTGCCGTTCACGTCAGCGGACGCAGCAGCCACGTACTGGTACGTCTTCCTCGCCGTACCTGTACTGGGGGGACTGCTGCTGCCGCCGGTGTTCAACCCGCTGCTGGACAAGGTGCTGCGCCTGGCCAAGCGCGGCGCGATGGAGCGGCCCGCTGAGCGGTCGGGGACTCGCCGTGGCGCTGGCCTGGTCGGTCGTGAGCTGGGCCGGGTTCGGGCTGCAGATGTGGCTGCTGGTGCGGACGCTGGGAGCCGGCGCCGAGGCGTCGCTGCTGCCGCTGGCCGTCGGCGCCTTCGCGCTCGCGTGGACCGCCGGCTTCCTGTTCGTCATCGCCCCCGCCGGTGCCGGTGTGCGCGAGGTCGTGCTGGTGCTCGCCCTCAGCCCGGTCCTCGGCACCGACCAGGCGCTGCTCGCCACCCTCGTCTCGCGTGCCCTCATGACCCTGGGCGACGGCCTGGTCGCCGGGGTGGCGATCCTGTTCGCCCGGAGGCGCCTCCCCGACCGGGAGGTGCTGGCCTCCTAGACTGCTCCAGCGTGCCTGACCCCCAGCAGATCCCCACGAACCGGGCGAGCAGCGGGGGCGTGCGCCTGGTCGCGTCGCTGCCGGTGATCGTGCCGGTCTTCCTCGCGCTGCTGGCGTCGGTGAGCACCCTGCTCATGATCAGCCGGTCCTTCCACGGACCGCTGGCGGGGCTCATCGCCCTCGTCCTGACCGTGGTCGTCATGCGCCGGATCGGGCTCGGGGAGTCACGCCTGACCCGGCAGGCGCTGGTGCTGGACCTGCTCGCGATCCTGCTGGCTGTCGGGTTCGCCGGCTTCAACGCGCGGTTCAGCGCGCAGAACCTCATCATCAGCCGCGACCCTGGCACCTACGCGGTCACCAGCCAGTGGCTGGTCAACCACTCCTCCACGGACGTCGACACGCAGTTCCGCCTGTTCGGCGACAGCCCGCAGATCCAGTCGAGCTCCTCCGGGATCGGCCGCCGTCCGGAACTCGGGCACGTCTACCCCCAGGGCTCCCACGGGCTGCCGGCGGTGCTGTCGGTCGCCGGCTCGTTGTTCGGCAGTCGCGTGATGTACGCCTTCAACTGCGTCCTCGGAGGCCTGGCCCTGTTGGCGGTCTACGGCTTCGGTCGGCAGGTCGTGGGGCGCTTCGGCGCCCTGGTCGGCGCGGGGCTGCTCGGCACGACCCTGCCCCAGATCTACTTCTCCCGCGACACCTACACCGAGCCGCTGTCCCAGCTGCTGGTGTTCGGCGGTCTCGCGCTGCTGCTGTCCGCGCGCCGCGGCCGCCCGCTGGACTGGGGCATCGCCGGGCTGGTCCTCGCCGGCGGCTGCCTGGTGCGCATCGACGCCTTCCTCGTCCTGTCCGCCGGCCTGCTGTCAGCCGGTCTGTGGCTTGCGCTGGCCCGTCGAGGTCAGCGGCGTACGACGGGGATCGACACCGCGGCCCTGTTGGTCGGCGGCGCCGTCCCGGCCGTCCTGGGCTACCTCGACCTCAAGCACTTCGCCGCGGGCTACCTGCACACGCTCGAGGACCAGTTCCACCTCATCATGAAGCTCACGGTGGTCTCCACGGTCGGCGCCGTGGTGCTCGTCGCCGTGGCCTGGGCCACGCCGCTGCTGGCGCGACTGGCCGACCTCCGGCCGGTGATGCGCGCGCGGCTCGGCCTGGCCGCTGGTGGGTTGCTCGTGCTCGGCATGGTGGTGCTGGCGCTGCGGCCGCTGTTCATGACCTCGCACGGCATCGTCGGTCCGGGTCAGATGGCCCTCATCACCCGTCTGCAGAGGGAGGAGGGCCGAACGGTCGACGCCGGGCGCTCCTATGCCGAGAGCACGATCAGCTGGATGACCTGGTACCTCGGGACTCTTGCGGTCGTCCTCGGGGTGCTGGGCCTCGCGGTGCTCGTCGCCCGCTCGGTCCGGCGAGGCGACCCCATGCTGGTGCCGTTCTTCCTCGTGCTCGGCATCACCGGCCTCAACTACCTGGTCAACCCGTCCATCACCCCGGACCAGCTCTGGGCGATCCGCCGCTACGTCCCGACGGTGCTGCCCGGTCTCGCGCTGGCCAGCATGGTGGTCGTCGTCCCGCTGCTGGCCCGGCTCGCGTCGCGGTCCCGTCCCGCCGCGGTCGTCGCCGGCGCCGCGGTGGTCGGGGTGCTGATCGGTCCCGTCGTGCAGGGCGACCGACCGCTCCTGCAGGTCCGCGAGGGCGAGGGTCAGCTCAACGAGATCCGGGCGGTGTGCGAGGTCCTGCCCGACGACGCTGCGGTCCTGGTCCTCGGATCGCTGGCCAGCCGGCTGCCCATGACCGTCCGGACCTTCTGCGACGTCCCCGCGGTGTGGACGACCAGCCCGACGGCCAGCAGCGCGGCCGACCTCGGCGCCATGGCGCGACGGCTGGCGACGACGGGCCACCAGCTCTACGTCGTCGGGGGCGGTGACATCGTCGGTGCCGTGGTGTCCGTGGCGCCCGCGTCCCCGCTGGTGTCGTTGAGCGTCCGGGTCTGGGAGACCACCTTGACCCGACCGCCGCGCAAGGCGCGGACCGTCAACCGCAGCACGTTCGTCGGCAAGGTCGACCAGCAGGGCGAGGTGACCCAGTGGCTGACGAGGTCATGACGTCGCGATGGGCGGGCTGGCTCGCCTCGCTGCCGCTGGCGGGCGCGGTCCTGCTCGCCTGCCTGGGGCTGGTGAGCACGTCGTTCGTCCTGCTGGAGGCCTTCCACGGCGTCGTGGTGCTCGTCGTGTCGCTGGCCCTCACCGCGCTGGTGCTGAGGTTGCTCGGACCGGGTGAGGCGCCGACCCGACGCGGGGTGACCCTGGACCTCGCTGCGCTCGTCCTGGTGCTGGGCTTCGCGGGACTCCAGGTCGCGACCTCGGCGCAGAACCTCGCGGTCACCCGCGACCCCGGCGTCTACTCCGTCACGGCGAAGTGGCTCACCACCCACGACAGCGTCGACATCGACACGCAGGCGTCCCTGTTCGGCAGCCCGGACCAGCTCACCTACCCCTCGGCCGGGTACGGCCCCACGACCACGCCCGGTCACGTCTACGCGCAGGGCACCCACGTGCTGCCCGCTGTCCTCGCCGCCGTCGGGACGGTCGCCGGCGACCGGGTGATGTACCGCACCAACGCCCTCATCGGCGCGCTGGGCCTGCTCTGCGCCTATGCCCTCGGCCGTCGCATCGCCGGGCGCGGTGCGGCCCTGGCAGGCGTGGCCCTGCTGTCGGTGAGCCTGCCCGTCCTGGCCTTCTCCCGCGACACCTACACCGAGCCCTACAGCCAGGTGCTCGTGCTCGGCGGTCTGGCGGTGCTGTGGCGCGCCCGCGCCGGTCGGCCGGGGGAGTGGGCGCTCGCCGGTCTGGTTCTCGGCGGGTCGTGCCTCGCGCGCATCGACGCCTACCTCGTCCTGCCCTTCCTCGTCGCGTACGCCGGGCTCCTGCTCGCGGCCGCGCCCCGCGAACGGCGTACGTCGGTGGGCCGGGACGTCACCGCCCTCGGTGTCGCTGCCGCGGTGCCGGCCGTGCTGGGGTGGCTCGACCTGACACGGCTCGCGCCCGGCTACTACCGCGACCTGCGCTCGCAGTTCACGTCCATCATGGCGCTGCTCGTCGTCGCTGCCGTGCTCGCTGCCGTCGTGGTGGTGGTCGCCTGGACGACCCCGCTGAGCGCCCGCACCGCCCGCCTCGGCGAGCGGGCCTGGGACCGGGCCGGGAACACCGCCGCAGGCCTCGTCGTGCTGGTCGGTGCTGCCCTCGCCGTCCGGGCCGTGACGACCACGTCCCGCGGCATCACCTCCGTCCCGCAGCAGAAGGAGATCGAGGCGCTGCAGGAGGCCGGTCGGGTCGCGCTCGACGGCAGCCGCTCCTACGCCGAGCACGCGGTCGTGTGGGTGGTCTGGTACCTCGGGCCGTTGGCGGCGTTGGCGGCCCTCGTCGGAGCCGCGGTGCTCCTGCGACGCGCGCTCGTGTCCCGCGACCTGCACCAGGCGCCGTGGCTGCTGGTGTTCGGGTCGACGTCGCTGCTCTACCTGGTGAACCCGTCCATCACCCCCGACCAGATCTGGGCCATGCGCCGCTTCGTGCCGGTCGTCCTGCCCGTCGGCGCGGTGGTCGCGATGTTCGCGATCGGGCTCCTGCTCCGTCGGCTGCCGCTCCGGTTACGGGTCCTCGGCGCCGCCGGAGCTGCGCTCGTCCTGCTCGCACCGGTGCTCTACCTCAGCAAGCCGTTCCTCACCGTCCGCGAGTACGACCCGCAGCTGCTCGAGGCCACCCGCGTCTGCAACGCGCTCCCGGACGACGCAGCGGTCGTGGTCATCGGCGCCTTCTCCGTCCGTTACCCGATGACCGTGCGCGCGTTCTGCGACGTCCCGGCGATCGCGGAGGACCCGTTCGTCCCGGGGCTGCTCGCCGACATCGCGACGCGGGTCTCGGCCCAGGGCAAGCAGCTGTACGTCGTCACCGCCGGTGATGCCGTCGACAAGCTCACGTCCTCGGCGGCGGCCGGTCCCGCCGTACCCGTCAGCACGATCCGCGTCACGACGTGGGTGCGGACCCTGGTGACCCCGCCGCGGCAGACCCGCACCGGCGAGCGGGAGCTGTTCGTCGCGCGCATCGGTCCGTCCGGAACCGTCACCGGCTGGGGGCGCTGACCTACGATGGCAGCCGCCGACCCGGAGGTCCGTCCATGACCATGCTCGAGCCGCGCCCCGCGCACGGCCCGGCAGCGGTGCACGACCTGCCGATGGAGCGCGTCAACGCGCCGCAAGGGTTTTGGCGCGGCTTCGGGCCGACGGTCGGTGACATCTGGCGCTACCGAGAGCTGATGGTCAACCTGGTCCGCAAGGACCTGAAGGTGAAGTACAAGGGCTCGTTCCTCGGCTTCGCCTGGTCGCTCGCCCGCCCGATGCTGCTGCTGCTCATCTACTACATCGCCATCGGGAAGTTCCTGAAGTCGCCGGTGCCGGACTTCGTGGTGTTCCTGTTCAGCGGCCTGGTCGCGTGGACCTTCTTCGGCGACGTCGTCGGCGGTGCGACGTCCGCGATCACGGGAAACTCCGGGCTGATCAAGAAGGTCTACTTCCCCCGCGAGATCCTCCCGCTCGCCGTGGTGGGGTCGGCGCTGGTGCAGCTCGTGCTGATGCTCGTGGTGCTGTTCGGCGTCGTCCTGCTGTCGGGGCGTGACCTCGCGCTGGTGAACCTGCTCTACCTGCCCGCGGCGATCGTGCCGCTCATCTTGTTCAGCAGTGGCATCGCGCTGCTGATGTCCGCGGCGAACGTCTACCTGCGCGACACCGAGCACCTGGTCGAGGTCGGACTGCTGTTCTGGTTCTACATGACCCCGATCCTGTACGCCTTCGGCACCGTCCAGGACCGCCTGGTCAGCACCGGCGTGTGGCTCGAGCAGCTGTTCCTGCTCAACCCGATGTCGACGGTCGTGTTCGGCTTCCAGGACGCGATCTACCAGACCAGGTACGCCGGGGGGCGGCAGCTGCTGTTCGACGGCAACCTCCCACTACGGCTGGGCATCCTGACCGTCGTGTCGCTCGCGTTCCTGTGGCTGGCGCAGCGGATCTTCGCGCGGGCCCAGGGCAACTTCGCGCAGGAGCTGTAGCCGGTGGCCGAGACCGTCATCCGGGTCAGTGACGTCAGCAAGCAGTTCCGCATCGACAAGGACAAGTCGCTCAAGGAGCGGCTGGTGCTCCGCCGGGCGAACCGCATCCCCGTCGAGGAGTTCTGGGCGCTGCGCAACATCAGCTTCGAGCTCGACGCGGGTGCGACGCTGGGGCTGATCGGGCACAACGGGTCAGGCAAGTCGACGTTGCTCAAGACCGTGGGCGGGATCCTCACCCCCACGAAGGGGTTCGTGGAGAAGCGCGGGCGGATCGCCGCGCTGCTCGAGCTCGGGGCCGGTTTCCACCCGGACCTGACCGGCCGGGAGAACGTCTACCTCAACGCCTCGATCCTCGGCCTGTCGCGCGTGCAGACCGACAAGTACTTCGACGCCATCGTGGACTTCTCCGGCATCGAGCAGTTCATCGACACCCAGGTGAAGTTCTACTCCTCCGGGATGTACGTCCGACTCGCCTTCGCCGTTGCCGTCCACGTCGACCCGGAGATCCTGCTCGTCGACGAGGTGCTGGCCGTCGGTGACGAGCCGTTCCAGCGCAAGTGCCTGGAGCGCATCAAGGCGTTCCAGCGCGAGGGTCGCACGATCGTGTTCGTCACGCACTCGCTCGACCAGACCCGCGAGCTGTGCGACCGCGTCATGCTCCTCGAGCACGGCAACATGATCGTGGACGGGACACCGGTCGAGGCGATCCGCACCTACCGCGACCGCTACTCGGTGCTCGCGGAGCCGGACGACGTCGCCGAGGGGGAGGGGGAGCCGGACGACGGCCTCACCGGCGAGCTGACCATCACGGGACTGCGGGTCCTCGACGGGCAGGGCGTCGCGGCCAAGGAGTTCGTCCCTGGAGACGACGTCCTCATCGAGCTCGAGGTCACGGCTCACCAGCACGTGCCGGCCTGGGTGTGCGGCATCGAGTTGCGCAACCAGATCGATGCGCTGGTGTTCGGCACGAACTCCCAGCTGTTGGGTCAGCAGCTGCCCGCCTTCGGCGACGGCGTCCGGCGGCTGCGCTTCACCCTCCCGCAGATCCCGATGACGGAGGGGATCTACTCCGTCACGGTTGCGGTGCACGCACCGGACGCTGCCCAGGAGTTCCACCGGCTGAACAACGGGGCGACGTTCGCCGTACGCGCCGAGGCCGACCAGACCGGCGTCGTCTACCTGAGGGCCGGCCTCCAGGTCCTCTGACCCGCCGGACTGAGGGCTGGCGTCGGGCGTGCGGGGGCGGGTGCCCGGAACTTTGCGGGTCTGCTGCACCGCCCGAGCGCGGCGCCCCGCAAAGTTGCAGATGGTCCAACGCTGGCAGCGGGCTGGTGCCCCGAACTTTGCGGGTCTGCTGCACCGCCTGAGCGCGCGACACCCGCAAAGTTCCCTGGGTCAGGCCGGGAGCTTGCCGCGCTCGCGGTAGATCTCGGTCAGCCGGTTGCGGATGACGGCGCCCGCGGCCTCGTAGTTGTACTTCTCCACGATGGTCCTGCGCGCCACCTCGCCGAGGCGCGTCCGCTCGAGCGGCCGGTCGTAGAGGTAGCGCATCCACCGCGCCGCCTGGTCGACGTCGGGGTTGGCCCAGTACTGCCCCTCGCGGTACAGGCCCGTCATCGCGGTGTGGTACTTGTGGTCCTCGTCGCTGATCTGCACCAGGTCGTAGCCGACCTGCAGGCAGTTGTCGGCCGTGCAGAAGTCGACGTTGGCGCTGTACGCCGTCGCGATGAGCGGCTTGCCCATCCGCATCGCCTCGGCCATGCCCATCCCGAAGCCCTCGCACCGGTGCAGCGACACGTAGACGTCGATGCAGTTGATGAGCGACGTCATCTCGGAGTGCGACAGGTCGTCGACCATGAGGATCCCGTTGACCTTGCGCATCTCGCGTCGCAGGAAGCGCTCGAGGTCGGGGAACCAGTGCAGCCGCATGACCTTGATGACCAGCGTCGCCGCCGTACCCCGCTCGTGGGCGGCGAAGGCGCGCTCGAAGGCGCGGATGATCCCGATCGGGTTCTTGCGGGCGTACGACGACGACGCGTCGAAGTTGAAGAAGTAGAGCACCGACCGGTCGGGCAGCCCGAAGTGCCGGCGGTCGAACGCGTCGCTGGGCTCGCCCGTGATCACCGCGGGGATGATCGTCACGGGCTTGTTCACGACGCGGCGGAAGATGTGCTGGACGTACTCCGCGGCGACCCAGATCTCGTCGACCTTCAGCACCGACGGGATGAAGTCCCAGGGCAGCTCCGGCAGCTCCCAGTACCAGGACGCGATCGTGTAGGACCGCGGACGGCCGGGCGGGTGCACGACGTGGTCGGGCAGCGAGGAGAACACGTTGGCGTTCTCGTAGTGGATGTCGATGTCCGCGCTGCGGCCCTTCGGCAGGGCCTGGACGATCGGCGACACCCGGTTGCGCGCCTTCGGCGCCTCGAGGTCCACCGGCACGACCTGGATGCCGATCCGCGCGTGCGCCATCGCCTCGACCTGGCGACGCGCCGCCTCGGCCAGCCCGGTCGAGGACTGGAAGTCCCCGATGACGTTGACGTCGAGCTGGACGTCGGGTCGGGGATCAGGCGCGAGGGTCGCGGCTTCGGTCACAGGCGGGTGCCCAGCACGGCGTAGTCGGCCGCCGCGCCGAGGTGCTGGTTCACGACCTCGGTGAGCCGCGCGACGACTGGGTCGGCGTCGTCGGAGACAGGGATGGGCAGCTCGGTGCGCGACAGCGGCCGGACCTCGACGTGGCCGAAGCCACGGCTGTCGACGAGGAACGACAGCAGGTCGCTCGGCAGCGGGCGGATGTGCGTGGGGTCGAGCCAGAACGTCGTGGCGCCGACCGTGAGGTTGGCGGGGTTCGGCGTCTCGAGGATGAGCTTGCCGCCGGGGACCAGCACCCGCAGGGCGCTGTCGATGAGCGAGATGAGGTCGTTGAGCTGCAGGTGCTCGGCGACGTGGAAGGCGGTCACCGCCGCCACGCTCTTCTCCGGCAGCGACCCCAGGTGCTCCATGGCGTCGCCGAGTCGGACGTCCAGACCGCGGTCGGCGGCGCGCGACACGACGTCCGGGTTGTTGTCGACGCCGTACGACGAAATGCCCTTGGCCTTGAGCAGGTCGAGCCACTCGCCCCGGCCGCAGCCGATGTCGATGACCGGCTCGGTCGTCGTGAGCAGGTCGGGGATGTAGACCTCGAGGCGCTCGCGGATGAGGTCGTAGCTGCCGCGCTGCTTGTCCTCGAAGGCGTTGTAGAGGTGGTCCCAGGCGCTCGGCTCGGCGGCGAGGTCCTCCGCGCTGGGGTTGGGCAGCTTGCGACGGACCGACTCGAGGAACAGGTCGACCTGCCCGATCGACTCGTGCTGCTCGGTGCGGCCCTCCTCGACGGTGGCCTGCATGTCCACGATCTGCTGCTGCAGCGCGACGAGGTCGCGGCGCAGCGCCGAGATGCCCTCGTGCTGCTGGAAGAACATGTCCCGCGTCTCCGGCGGGATCGCGTGCCCCTCCGCCGCCATGCGCAGGTGGTGCATGGCGTCGACGACGGCCTCGTTGAAGCGGATCTGGCGGAACACCAGGATCTTGGTGAGCTTCATCTCGAGCGTCTTCGCCCACCGGAAGCGCACGTTCTCGGGCACCGGCCGTCCGAGGCCCTTGTAGGACTCGGCCAGCTGCATGGCCTGGTGCAGGTCGTAGCGCTTCCTCATGGCGGCCAGCCTAGTGGGTGGCACGTCGACGATGCGCTTAGATCAGATGGTGTCCAGGGTCCCCAGGGTGGTCGTGATCGAGGTGACGAACACCTTGCAGGCCCGCTCCGTGACCGGCTACCAGCGCTTCGTGCGCGCCTTCCTGCGCGAGCTGCGCGCGCCCGGTACGCCGGCCCTCGACGTCCTGCCCGTCGTGTGGGAGGCAGGGGGCTACCGGCGGCTCACCGCGAGCGAGGACCTGCGCCTCACCACGGCGGCTCGGGCGCTGCCCGCGCCGTCCACCACGCTGGTCCGCCGCGTGCCGCGCGGCCTGCTGCGGCGAGCGCGCGTCGTGCTGCGCCGGCGCCTGCGCGTCGACGTCCCTGCGGGCGCGGTGTTCTTCGACGCCGAGCCGGCCTGGCACGACCCTGAGCCCCGGTCCGCGCTCCTGCCCTCGCTGAAGGCCAGGGGCGTGCGCGTCGTGACGATGGTCGCGGACGTCCTCCCGGTGACGCACCCGCAGTGGTTCGAGCCGCGCGTCGCCGAGGCCTTCGACCGCTGGCTGTCCGCCCACCTGGCCAGTACCGACCTGGTCCTCGCGATCTCCGAGCACACCCGCCAGCAGGTGCGGTCCCTCGGCGACGTGCCGGTGCAGGTCGTCCCGCTCGGCGCCGACTTCGACGCTGCAGACCGCCCCGCGCCGGTGTCCTTGCCCGCGGGACTGGAGCGGCTGCTGCTGGTCGTCGGCACCCTGGAGCCGCGCAAGAACCAGGCTCTGGCCCTCGACCTGCTCGACCGGCTCGCGCCGTCCTACCCGGACGTCGGCGTGGTCCTGGTGGGCAAGAGCGGCTGGCTCGTCGAGGACCTCGCCGGCCGGATCGCCGCGCACCCGCTGCACGGCACCCGCCTGCTGCACCTGTCCTCGTGCAGTGACGGCGAGCTCACGTGGCTCTACGACCGCGCGTTCCTCGCGCTGGTGCCCTCGTGGTCGGAGGGCCTCGGGCTGCCGGTGCTCGAGGCGCTCCGGGCCGGCGTCCCGACCCTGACCTCGGCCGGCGGCGCCCTGCCCGAAGCGGGACAGGGCCTCGCCCAGCTCGCGGCGCCCGACGACCTCGACACCTGGGAGCGGCTCGTGCGCGCACACCTCGACGACCCTGCCCACCACGCTGCGGCCCGGGAGCGGACGCGCGCCTTCGTCGTACCCACCTGGAGCGCAGCGGCGCAGGTCGTGCGCGAGTGCCTCGCCGGAACTGTCCAGGAGTCGCGATGAGCCTGCGGCAGATCGCCTACCTGTCGGCCCGCCCGGACGTGCTGGCCGAGACCCACGCGTACGTCGAGCACTTCCTGCCGTGGATCACCTCGGTCGTCGTCGTCACTCCCGCGCGTACGGCGGAAGCGATGCGCGCGGCCCTTGCTGGCGCCACGGTCCTCACCGACGAGGAGCTCGTGGCCGGGGACCTCGGTGCCCTTGACCACCAGACCCGCAACCTCGCGCTGCGCCAGGGCCTGTGCCGCAGCGGTGCTGTCGATCCGGTGTTCCTGTCCAGTGACGACGACTACCGGCCGCTCAAGCCGATCGCCCCGGAGCGGTTCGTGCGCGACGGTCGGCTGGCGGGGTTCGCGTTCCACGACCTCGTGGACTGGACTGCCGACGCGACCGACTTCGACCGCGGACAGCAGCACACCCTGGCGGTGCTGTCCTACCTGGGTGCGTCGACCCACGCCTTCGCCTCGCACATGCCGCAGGCTGTCGACGCAGCGCTGTTCCTGCAGGCGCTGGAGCTCGCCCACGACCTGGCGCCCGGTGCGCCGCTCGACGAGTGGAGCCTGTTCGGGAACGTCGGTCGGCACCTGGCGCCGGAGCGGTTCCTGCCGGTGGAGCCGCACCTGACGCTGGCCTGGCCGGAGTATCCCAACCAGTGGCGCCGCGCGGTGGTGCCCACGGAGTACGCGTACGAGAACTTCTACCCCGAGCTCTACGCCCCCGGGCACCTGTTCGCCGGCCTCCCGACCGCCCTCGACCCCGGTCGGGTGGCGCAGGACGCGGTCGAGAAGCTGCTGCGCTGGCGCCGGCTGGACCTGGCGATCCGCCGGCTCGAGGTGCCCGACGACGTGGTCAACCCCTGGCAGAGCAGCTCGCGGCTGCGGAGGGCGTACTTCCGCGCGTTGCGGCCGGCGCGCAAGACCGTCGACCTGCTGCTGCTCGGCGAGCGGGCAGACCGGGAGCACCCGTGACCGAACCGACGGACCGGGAGCGCGAGCTGATGGCCGAGGTCGCGCTCTGGCGCTCCCGCGCCCTGGACGCGTGGGAGCAGCAGGCCGCACAAGCCCCGGGCATTACCGAGCTGCTCGCCCTGCGGCAGAGCCTGTCGTGGCGGGTGACCCGCCCGCTGCGCGTCCTGCGCGGGCGTCGCCTGCGCGGATGAGCGGGCTCGCGGGACGGCTGCAGCAGGCCGCCGCGGTGCTGCTCCCGGACGCTCCGCCAGCGCCGGACGCGGGTGTCCTGCTCGACGCTCTGGTGCGAGACCTGCAGGCGGACCTGCAGCTCGATCGCCTGTGGTTGCTGATGTCCTGTCTGTCGATGGCGCTGCCCGACACCGAGCAGGTGCGCGCGACGGCCCGGGTGCTGCGCCGCTCCTCCGCAGCCGAGGCGGCGGTCCATCTGCTGGAGGAGTCCCTTCCCGAGGCGATGGTCGTGGGCGGCGGTGGCCGGCTCAGGGTCGTGACGGGCGGGGTGCTGGTCCTTGTCGACCACACCGCGCGGTTCGACGTGCAGACCGGCATCCAGCGGGTGCTGCGGGCCGTCGTACCCCGCTGGCAGCGCGACCACCGTGGGGTGGTTCCTGTCGCGCACGGACCGGAGTCGTTGGGTCTGCGGACGCTCGCCGCCGACGAGCACCGGCGCCTCACCGACTGGCAGCCCCAGGCGGAGGGGCGCGACCTGGAGGCGACGTCGGCCTACGACCCGGACCAGTGGGAGCTGGTCGTGCCGTGGCGGTCGACGCTGGTGCTGGGGGAGGTGCCGCAGCCCGCCGCCTGCCCGCGCCTGGCGGCGGTCGCGGCCCTGTCCGGCAACACCGTGACGGCCCTCGGCTACGACTGCATCCCGGTCGTCAGTGCCGGGCTCGTGTCGCCGGGTCAGCCGCAGCGGTTCGCGGCGTACCTGTCGGTCCTCAAGCACGCGGGGCGGGTCGCGGCGATCAGCCGGTCGGCTGCGCAGGAGTTCTCCGGCTTCACCTCGATGCTGGGCGCTCAGGGGCTCACCGGGCCCGAGGTCGTGGCGGTCGTCCTGCCGTCGGACATGGCCAACTCCCTGACGCAGGTGCCGTTCCGACCCCGTCGTCCCGTCGCCGAACCCGTCGTGCTCTGCGTGGGCCGGCTCGACCCGCGCAAGAACCAGGTGGCTCTGCTGCACGCCGCCGAGGTGCTGTGGCGGGAGGGCCTGTCGTTCAGGCTCGTCCTCGTCGCGGGCGGTGGGTTCGGTGCCGAGGGACGCGCCGCGGTGCAGGCGCTGCAGGACGCGGGTCGGGCGGTCACCCTCGAGCAGGGCGTGAGCGACAGCGACCTGCGCGCCGCCTACGCGCAGGCGAGGTTCACCGTCTTCGCGTCGCTGCACGAGGGCTACGGCCTGCCGGTGGCCGAGTCGTTCGCCCTCGGCGTCCCGGTGCTGACCTCCGACTTCGGCAGCACCCGCGAGATCGCTGAGGGTGGCGGGGCGCTTCTCGTCGACCCGCGCGACGACGACGCGCTCACCGATGCTCTGCGACGGATGCTCACCGACGACGACCTGGTCGCGCGGCTGCAGGCCGAGATCGCCGTACGGCCAGTGCGCACCTGGGACGACTACGCCGCCGACGCCTGGCAGGTGCTCTCGTGATCGGCGACGACCGGGTGTGGCTGGCGCTCGCGACCCGGACCGGGCGGTTGCCTCTTGCGTCCGAGGTGGAGCAGGCGCGCCGGCGGGCGTGGGTGGGCGAGCCGCTCCCCGGCCCCGGCGGCGTCGAGGTGCTCGAGGGCCAGGTGCTCGTCGACGTGCACGACCTCAGCCCGTTCGGGGCTGCGCTCGTCGCGGCCTGGCCGGAGGCCACGCCTGTCGGCTGGACCGCGGACGGTACGACGATGACTCGCCGCGACGGAGGCGTCGTCGTCCCGTGGCAGTGCCGGTACGTCCAACCCGAGCCGGTGCTCGACCCGGCGCGCAACGGCCGGGTCGCGGCGATGCTGCGGTGCGGTGCGGTGCGTGGGTCGTTCGTGGGCCTGGGTTGCGGTCCGCTGGTTCGGGCCGAGGGCGTGTCGGGCGAGGTGAGTGACGGCTTCGCGACGTGGCTGGCCGCGGCTGCCCACGCGGAGCGGGTGGCCGCCACGTCCGCCGCGGCGGCGCAGGAGCTCCAGGGATGGCGGGCGATGCTGGCCGGGACGGGGCTCACCGGACCGCAGATCCACGCGGTGCTCGTCGGGGACCCAGCGCCCTCGCCGGCCGGCCCCGAGGTGGACGTTCACGTGGCTGGTGTGCCGACGACGGGCAGCAACCACCTGGCAGCGCTGGCCGCGGTGGAGGCGCTCTGGCGCGAGGGGCTGGCGTTCCGGGTGGGCGTGGAGGAGGGCGGACCGGCGCGGGTCGTCGCGGAGGTCGAGAGGCTGGTCGCCGATGGTCGCTCCTTGGTGGTGGTTCCCGAGATGCCCCGGGCCCGCGTGACCGTCTACCCACCGTCGGCGGACCCGTTGGCCGTTCCCGTGGCGCGGTCGGTGGCGCGTGGGGTGCCCGTGGTGTGCGCCGGCCACGGGACCCCGGCGGAGGTCGGCGGGTCGGGGGTCGTCGCGGTGGACACGCGCGACGACGAGGCGGTGGCTCGAGTCCTGCGGGATCTGCTGACCGACTCCGCGCAGCTGAGCCAGGCCGCGGCGGCAGCGGCTGCGCGTTCCCATCGACCCTGGGGTGACTACGCCGCCCAGGTGTGGGCCTACCTGACCGAGGGGTCGACGGCGGGCCCGTGAGCGTAGGAGCTCCGACGTGGTGGCCGGCTCGGTGCCTCACCGCAGGTAAATACCCAGGGGAATCCGTGGGCGATGGTGAGGCGGAAAACCCTGTTGTCTAAGGATTTTTTGTTGACTCATCGAATCCATGGTCGATATATTGTGGGGACGTCATAGACAGGAGGTTCGATGCGCGCTCAGTCCCGTTCGGGAGGCGAACCTGCCGATGCCTATGTCCTGCCAGACCTGCAACGCGCGGCCCTGGCGGAGGTCAGGTTCGCGGATGCTGACTACGCCCGCGGCTATGCGCGTCGGGTGCGGGCGCGTTACGCGTTGAGTGAGCGGTGGGAGCAGGCGGCTGGTGGTCGTGACGACGTGATCCTGGAGCTCGCGGGGACGGGGAGGATCGGGCAGACCAGGGCGACCACGGAGCTCAGTGACGCGCGCCGGCTGGTGGAGGTGCTGCGCGGGACCCTTGCGCTGCTCGAGCAGGGCGCGGTGTTCGTGCCGACCGTGGAGCTGCTGCTCGGCCTGACCCGCCGGTGCACCGACGAGGTCGCGGCGGAGGTCGAGCGCAGGGTCCTGGCCCGGCTCGCCGCGGACAACACCACCGACCTGCGGCGGCTGCTGCGTGCGGTCGTGCTCCAGACCGAGGTGGACCTCGATCCTGATCTGGTCCGCGAGCGTGAGCAGCAGGCCCGGGACGACCGGAACGTGTGGGTCGCGCCCGGTGAGGACGGGATGGCGCAGATCGGGGCCACCGTGGACCAGCTCGTGGGGCAGCGCTGGTGCCTGGACTTCGAGGAGCTCGTCCGGGCCCAGGCCGCCTACGACCAGACCCACGGGGTCCAGCGGACCCGCAACCAGCGCCGCGCGGACGTGTTCGCCGCGCTGCCCGGCCGGCTGCTCGCGCTCCTTCGCGCCCAGACCCAGCAGACTCAGCAGACTCAGCAATCGGAACTGTCGTGCACCGAACTGTCTGGCACCGAGCAGGCCGGCTCCGAACAGGCCGGCTCCGGGCAGGACCTGGCCCTCGGGACGGTGCTGCACGGGCTCCGGGTGCGAGACCCGCGCACGATCGTGGTGCACGTCCCGGTCACGACGCTGATCGACACCGACCACCGGTGCGGCTGGATCGACGGCCTCGGCCCCGTCACACCCCACCGCGCCCGGCTGCTGCTGCCCGCAGCGGGGTTGCGTCGGTTGCTCGTCGATGCCGACACCGGAACCCCGCTGCACCTGGACCCGCACACTCTGCCGCCACCGGAGCTGTTCGACCCCGACGCCGACCCCGACGCCGATCCCGACCGTGACCAGGTGATCGCCGAGCAGATCCGCGCGCGGCTGCTGTCGCTGCTCGAACCGGTCGCCGTCCGTGAAGACGCCCTCGCCGGGCACGACCCCACCCGAGGACTCAGCGAGTTCCTCCAGCTGCGCGACCAGACGTGCACCGGCCCAGGCTGCAGCATGCCCGCGCGGGCCTGCGACACCGACCACGAGACCCCGTGGCCCGACGGCCCGACGGCCTCGTGGAACCTCAGCAGCAAGAGCCGTCGCTGCCACCACGCCAAGCACCACACCTGGGCCACCGCACGGGACCTCGACACCCAGCAGCACCAGTGGCAGAGCCCCCTCGGGCACGTCTACCAACGCCCCGGTGTCTGGCAAGCACCCACCCCCCTGCCCTACGACACCGACCTCCCCACACCACGGCTGATCCGCGACCAACCCGGGCCGGCCTTCGACGACAGCACCTGGAACGAACCACTGACACTGCCCGACCCCGCCACCCCCGAAGGGTCGGCAGAGCCGAAGCCGGAGCCTGAGCCGGAGCCGCCGACGCAAGGTGCGGACGACGCTCCGTTCTGACCCAGCCTCGAGCCGTGCGCGAGTCCCGGTGTGACGGCCTCGGCTCTCGATGTGCGGTACGTGAGGGCTGTCGCTACTCAGCCCGCGGCCCGACCCAACCGATCCCGGGCTCACGGCACCGCTCGATCAGGGATATGCCGGTGGTCCCAGGCATTGGGGCGTTATTTATCGGCGACCCGCCGCCGTCGCGACGGCCGGACGCAGCGTGACGGCGACGGCTGCGCCGTCCAGTTGAGCGGCTACGCGGCGCCGCGCTCGGTGAAGCCGGACCCGGACGGACGCGGCGCTGCGGCCTGTGACCTGGGAGATCTCAGCCGGCGTGAGTTCTTCGTAGACCGCAAGCATCATCACCTCGCGGTCTGGCGGGTTCAGAGCGTCCAGCGCAGCGCGGACCGACAACGCGACAGTGCTGACAGCATCGGGGTGCGGCGCCCGCGCGAGGACTTCCTGCAGGGCGGCGGCGAGGTCGCGTGCTGTACGGGTGGCCCGTTGGTGGTTGCGCAGCGTGTTGCGTGCGACACCGAACAGCCACAGCCGGGCGGCGTCGTCATCCGGGACCACATCGAGCCGGCGCCACGCGACGAGGAAGGTCTCCGCGAGCAGGTCCGCTGCATCGGTGGGGTCCGCGCGGCGCACGAAGTACGCGAGCAGGTCCCGGCGGTGCTCCACGAACAGCCGCTCGAACCGGAGACGGTCGGCCCCCCCGCTCACGGGGCGGCCTGCGTCCGAGGCTGCGGACACGCCATCTTCAGGCTCGTCAGCAACGGTCCGGTGTCACCAGCGTCGGCCGCGGCGATCAGATGATCCGTGTAGCTGGCGTTGTTGTTGTCGCGCAGTGGCCCGGACCCCGCAGCGGCGTGGATCTGCTGGGACGCCTCCGCCATCGCGGCAGCATCGCCAGTCTGGTGCGCGGTCAGCCACAGGCGTTGCCATGAGCAGCTCGCCGCATCGCCGATGTTGCCCCTCACGCCCTTGGTGCTGAACTGGCTGTACGTCCCGTCGTCGTTCTTCAGCTCGAAGATCCACCAGTAGTTTTCTGCGCTGTCGCCCGGCGCAAAGTTGATGCCCTTGGTCAGTTCGCGGGCCGTTGTGAGGAAGTCCGGCGCGTCCGGGCGCAGCCACTCGCCGGTAGGGCGGCCATCCTCCTGTCCGAAGAACCCGGTGTGCGTCGTGTACTGCGCGGCGGCCGCCACGCCCCCGCCGACCAGCAGAACGGCGAGGCTACCGGCGAGCACCGACGCAGGCGCCCGTCGAATACGCCGAACGGGAGCCGCGGCCCGGTCGGCCGGTGTCATAGTGGAAAGGTCCCGTCCGAGCCTGTCCAGGGCGTCGACTACGACCGGCGCCGTCAGGTAGGGAGCGGCCGGGTCCGCTGACCGCAGCAAGGTGTCGATCTCTCCGTCGCGCCGGAAGCGCTTCATCGTGTCCATGCCTCCTACCTGTCACGAGCGCGCGTTCCGTTACAAGGGAGTCTGGTGCGCGCCGCAACCTAGCTGTTGCTAGACCGTTCAACCGGACGCAACGGCGAGGTGGGTTTCGCAGCGGCGGTAGGGCATGGCCGGCACTTGCCGCCGCGACGGTACGGCAGGGGCCTGACTAGCGGGAGGTGACGCTTGCCGGTTCCTCGACCGGCAGTGGGGAGCCGGCCACGGGGTCGGCTTGGTATCCCAGCGCGTCGGGTGGGTGGGCGGCCGTCAGTGCTAGTCGACGGTGTCAGCGCCGAGCTGCGCGGCGCTGCCTTGAGGCTCTTGTCCCGAGTCCAGAGCCTCGTCCCGGGCGACAGAGGCACGGAGCCCAGCAGGTGGGCGTTCACAGGGCTGAGGCCCGTGCCAACAGGGCGTGCGTGTCGACCAGGAGCAGCAGCTCGTCCTGGCTGAGGAACGGGCTCATGGTGAGTCCGCCAAGTGATACGAGGACCGCGTCCCGGTTCTTGAGGCCGCCGAGCGACAGCTCCTGGATGACCAACGGGTGGCAGGCGACCTCGTCGCGTGCGAGCTCGCCCTGGAGGGTTGGCTCGCTGTCGTGCAGATGGTCGATCCAGAAGAAGGTGTCGACCAGGATCACGAGGTGCGGTTCCGCCGCCGACGCCGAGGGTGACGGTTGTCCGCGAGCGCCTCCCAAGTTCTGCGTCAAACAAGCGTCACATGACGCCCGCCACGGTCGGGGGGTCCTACCTGGCGGACGTGTAGACCTCGAGGGTCCGGCGGGCGCACTCCTGCCAGGTGAACCCCGCGGCGTGCGCGCGACGGGAGTCGGGAGTGCCGGCGGGCGGACCGCTCAGCGCGGCGGCGAACGCTTCGGCGTCGCCGACAGCGGCGTACGTCGCCTGGTCACCGAGCACCTCGCGCAGCACGGGCAGGTCGCTGGCCACGACCGGCGTACCGCAGGCCAGGGCCTCCAAGGCCGGGAGGCCGAAGCCCTCGTCCCTGCTCGGCAGGACGAGTGCCGACGCACCGGCGACCGCCGACATCAGGGCGTGGTCGTCGACGTACCCGAGCCGGACCGTGCCGACCGGGACGTCAGGCTGAGGTCCCCACCCGGCGGGGCCGGCGAGCACCAGCGTCGGGGCGGCCGCCCCCAGCACGTGCAGGGCGCTCACCAGCGTCGCGAGGTCCTTGCGCGGCTCCCTCGACCCGACGAACAGCACGTACGACGAGGGCAGTCCCAGGGTGGGGTCAGGGGCAGCGAGCGACCACGCGGCGTCGAGGCCGTGCGCCACCGGATGCACCCGCTCGCGGGCGACCGGCAGGTGCTCGCCGACCAGGTCGGCCACCGCCGAGGTCGGCGTGATCACCGCGTCCGCGTCACGCACGAGTCGGGGGATCAGCGCTCGGAGACGGGCCACGGCTGGGGTGACGGTGCCGGCGTGCAGCAGGAAGGCCAGGTCGTGGACCGTCACGACCCCTGCGGCCCGCCGTCGGGGTGGGAGCACGAAGTTGGTGCCGTGGACCACATCGGCAGATCCGGTCAGCCACTCCACCGGCGGCAACCCACTACGACCCCAGGCGGCGAACAGCGCGCGCGCCGGGACGCGCCGACCGGCCCAGGCACCGGCAGGCACCTCAGGTCGGTCCCGGCTGGTCGTGAACGCGGTGAGGGCGAGGTCCGGTGAGGTCGGCAGTGCGGCGAAGCCGGACAGCAGCCCTTCGACGTACCGGCCGATGCCCGTGCGCTGGCCGAGCAGGGGGGTCCCGTCCATCACCACGCGCACGCCGGTCACCCTAGGCCGGGTGCCTAGTAGCCTGCCGCCCATGGCGAACCGACCCAAGCGTGCCCTGGTCACCGGCATCACCGGACAGGACGGGCTGTACCTGTCCGAGCTGCTCCTGTCGAAGGGCTACGAGGTGTTCGGGCTCATTCGCGGGCAGAACAACCCGAAGTTCGACCTGGTGCGCGAGACCGTCCCGGACGTGAAGCTCCTCACCGGCGACCTGACCGACCTGAGCAGCCTGATGCGCGCGCTCAACAGCTCGCAGCCGGAGGAGGTCTACAACCTCGGGGCGATCTCGTTCGTGGCCTACTCGTGGGAGAACGCCCAGGTCACCTCCGACGTCACCGGCATGGGGGTGCTGAACATCCTCGAGGCGGTTCGGCTGCACTGCGGCGACGATCTGTCGAAGGTGCGCTTCTACCAGGCCTCGAGCAGCGAGATGTTCGGGAAGGTGCAACAGGTCCCGCAGACCGAGGAGACCCTGCTGTGGCCGCGGTCGCCGTACGGCGTGGCGAAGGTCTACGGGCACTACATGACCATCAACTACCGCGAGTCCTACGGCATGCACGCCAGCAGCGGCATCCTGTTCAACCACGAGTCGCCGCGCCGCGGGCCGGAGTTCGTGACCCGCAAGGTCAGCCAGGCGGTCGCGCGCATCAGCCTCGGCCTGCAGGACCGGCTGACGATGGGCAACCTGGACGCGCGCCGCGACTGGGGCTTCGCCGGTGACTACGTCGACGCGATGTGGCGCATGCTGCAGCAGGACGAGGCCGACGACTACGTCGTGTCGACGAACGAGACCCACACCATCCGCGAGCTGCTCGACGTCGCGTTCGCGCGCGTGGGCATCGACGACTGGAGCAAGCACGTGTTCCAGGACCCGGCCTTCATGCGCCCGGCCGAGGTCGACCTGCTCATCGGCGACTGCTCGAAGGCGCAGGACAAGCTGGGGTGGACGCCGACAGTGGGCTTCACCGAACTGGTGGAGATGATGGTCGACAGCGACCTCGAGCAGCAGAAGAAGCTGCACGGTCTGTAGGGCCTGATGCCCTCAGCGCTGATCACGGGGATCACGGGTCAGGACGGCGGCTACCTCGCCGAGCGCCTGCTGGCGGACGGGTGGGACGTGCACGGCCTCGTGCACGAGGGCGACCCCACCGTGGCCGACCTCCTCGCGCGCTGCCCAGATGTCGCGCTGCACGACGGCGACCTCACCGACGACGCCTCGCTGGCCCGCGTCGTGGCCGCCAGCGAGCCCGACGAGGTCTACAACCTCGCCGGGATCAGCTCGGTCGCCTTCTCCTGGGAGCGCCCGGTCCTGACCGCCGACGTCACCGCCCTCGGCGCCGCGCGGCTGCTCGAGCAGGTCTGGCAGCTCCAGGAGCGCACCGGACGGGTCGTGCGCTTCGTCCAGGCCTCGTCGGCCGAGATCTTCGGCCTGGCGCCGGCGCCGCAGGACGAGACCACTCCGCTCGCCCCGACCAGCCCGTACGGCGCGAGCAAGGCCTTCGCGCACCAGCTCGTCGGCGTCTACCGGGGTCGAGGGATGCACGCGGTGAGCGCGATCCTCTACAACCACGAGTCGCCACGCCGGCCACCGACCTTCGTCACCCGCAAGATCACGCGAGCTGCCGCGCGCATCGCCCAGGGCGTGGAGTCGCAGCTGGTCCTGGGCAACCTGGACGCCCGTCGCGACTGGGGCTGGGCCCCCGACTACGTCGACGCCATGGTCCGGGCTGCCCGTCACGTCAACCCGTCGGACTACGTCGTGGCGACCGGCGTGGCGCACAGCGTCCGGGACTTCGTCGCGGCGGCCTTCTCCCGCGCCGGCATCCAGGAGTGGGAGGGCTACGTCCGGGTCGACGAGGCGTTCGTGCGCCCCTCCGACGCCCCCCTGCAGCTCGGCAACGCCACGCGGGCCCGCGACGAGCTGGGCTGGACCCCGACCGTGGGCTTCGAGGAGCTCGTGGGCCGGATGGTGGAGGCCGACCTCTCTGCGTGAGCCGTGCAGGAAACGGCAGCGCAACGTCGAACCCTCACGCATGCGCCGACCCAGCCTCCGCACCCTGTCTCTGCTGTCCTGCGCCGCGCTGGCGATCACTGCCTTCCCGGCGAGCAGCGCGGGCCCGAAGCAGCCGGCACCGACACCGGGGATCGCCTGCGACAAGGGCTCGCTGCCGGAGAAGACGCAGGGCCGCGCCCCGCTGTCCGACGTCGCGAGCGGCCGCTACGCCAAGGGCTACACCTGCAACGCCATCGAGATCAGCCACGTCGGCACGCGGGGCGGTTACCGCGTGGAGCGGTACGTCGACAAGGCCGGTCACGAGTGCGCCTACTACGACACCACGCTGCTGTTCCCGAAGGACATCCCGTACCAGGGGACCGACGGCCCGGGCACCTACGTCATGGACATGACCGACCCGGCCCACCCGGTGCACACCGACACGCTGCGCAGCTTCGCCTTCGACTCGCCCCACGAGTCCGTGCGGCTGAACCAGAAGCGCGGGCTGATCGTGGCCGACGCCGCCAACCCGACGGCCTACCCGGGCGTCGTCGACATCTTCGACGTCAGCGCCGACTGCCGCACCCCGAAGTTCGTGTCGTCGACGCCGCTCGGGGTCCTCGGCCACGAGGGCGGGTTCGCTCCCGACGGCAACACCTTCTACGTCGCCTCGCTCTACGGGCACACGCTCGCTGCTGTCGACCTGACCAACGTGACGGTGCCGTCCATCGCCTGGTTCAGCTACGACTACCAGCCGCACGGCGTCTCGATCAGCGAGGACGGCAACACGCTGTTCATGGCCGACAACGGCAACAAGGGCTTGACGATCCTGGACGTGAGCCAGGTCCAGAAGCGCGTCACGAACCCCACGGTGCCCGAGATCAGCCACCTGACGTGGGACACCGTCAGCACGCCGCAGAACGCCACGCCGTTCACGGTCAAGGGCCACAAGTACCTCCTCGAGACCGACGAGTTCGGCTCCGGTGCCAACATCGGGGCGGCCCGCATCATCGACATCCAGAACCTCAAGAAGCCGTTCGTCGTCAGCGACCTGCGGCTCGCGGTGAACCAGGCGTCGGCGCAGAACGCCGACCTCGAGGCCGACCCGGGCAACAGCCAGCAGTTCCAGGGCTACCAGGGCCACTACTGCACGCTGCCCAGTCGCATCGACCCCACGACGATCGCTTGCTCGTTCATCATGAGCGGCCTGCGGGTCTTCGACATCCAGAACGTCAAGAAGCCGGTCGAGATCGCCTACTTCAACAAGCCGGTCTCACGCACGCTGCCGAACCAGGCCGACCAGACCACGGTGGTCGGCGCGTTCGCCATGAGCGCTCCGGCCTACGACCCGCAGTCGGGCGACATCTGGTACTCCGACGGCAACAGCGGCTTCTACGTCGTACGCCTCACGGGGAAGGCGAAGCGCACGACCTTCGCGCCGACCGTGCACCTGCCGGGCAACTAGGTCGCGACACCTAGACTCCCCTCATGCGCCTTGTGGTCCAGGTCCCCTGCCTCAACGAGGAGGAGACCCTCCCCGCGGTGCTCTCCACGATCCCGAAGCAGATCGACGGGATCGACGAGATCATCGTGCTGATCATCGACGACGGGTCCAGTGACCGGACCGTCGAGGTGGCGCGCGAGCACGGCGTCACGGAGTTCGTGCACCACGCGCGCAACCGCGGCCTGGGCCGGTCGTTCCACGACGGCGTGCAGCGGGCGCTCGAGCTCGGCGCGGACATCGTCGTCAACACCGACGGGGACAACCAGTACCCCCAGGAGCGCATCGCCGACCTGGTGCAGCCGATCGTGCACGGCCGCGCGGACATCGTCATCGCCGACCGGCAGGTGCACCTCGTCGAGCACTTCAGCGGGCCGAAGAAGCTGCTCCAGAAGCTCGGCAGCACGATCGTGAACAAGGCGGCCGGCACCGGCCTGCCCGACGCGGCCAGCGGCTTCCGGGCGTACAGCCGCGAGTCGCTGATGCTGCTGAACACGATCACGCGGTTCAGCTACTGCATGGAGACGATCATCCAGGCGGGCAACAAGAAGCTCTGCATCGAGAGCGTGCCGATCCGCACCAACCCGAAGACCCGCGAGTCGCGGCTGTTCAAGAGCACCTACCAGCACGTCCTGAAGAGCGCCGGCGCGATCATGCGCGCGTACATCATGTACAAGCCGTACGTCATCTTCAGCCTGTTCGCCGTGCTGTTCGGCGTCCTCGGCCTCGCGCCGTTCGTGCGCTTCGCCGTGCTGCGGCTCACCGACGACACCGGCAGCCACCTGCAGTCGCTGCTGCTGGGCACGGTCCTGCTCGTCATGAGCTTCCTGAGCGTCATCGTCGGCATCGTCAGCGACCTGCTGCGCACCAACCGCGCCCTCATCGAGGACACCCTCGAGCACACCAAGAAGATGCGCTTCGGGGTGGCCGCGGCGACGGTCGAGCCGACCGAGCTGACCAGCCCCGCGAGCCGTCCGGCTGCCCGTTCCAGGGCGCGCCGCAGCGCGTAAGGGTGCTGTGACGGCTGGGACAGTTGTGGCACCGTGTCCGGTTCAGGGGTCAACGCCGAGCGCCTTCCTGCCGATGGACCCGTGAGCGAGAAGACCTGACCGACTGCCGTCCCACGTCTGGAACCCGCGTTGTGCCCCAGCTAGTGCCCCAGCTCGTGCCCCAGCTCGTGCGCCAGCCCGTGCCCGTCCGACCCAAGGCGCTGACCTGCCTCGCCGGGCTCGTGCTCTCCCTCGCCGTCCCGCTCTCCGCCGCGCCGCCCGCCGGCGCCGCCGTCACGGTCAACGAGGTCTACACCCCCGAGGCCGACGGCAGCTTCGCGATCGAGGGGCACGGCTGGGGCCACGGCCACGGCATGGGCCAGTGGAGCGCGCAGGGTGGCGCGACGCTCGGAGCCACCGCCGACGAGATCACCGCGTTCTCCTATCCCGGTACGGCGAAGGCGACGCTGGCCAACACGCCGATGCGCGTGCTCCTGCAGGCCGACAACGACAGCGACACGCAGGTCTACCCGGCCAGCGGCCTGACGATCACCGACCTCGCGAGCGGAGCGAGCGCCCGCGTCCCGAGCGGTCCCGACCGCTGGCGCGCGCTCCTGGACAGCACCGGGATGCACGTGCAGTCCCTGAGCGGCAGCACCTGGACGACGTACAGCCTGCGCGGGAGGACGACGGTCGCGGGACCCGTGGAGTTCAGCGGTGCCACGTTCCAGCGCGTCGCCTTCCCCGGCGGCAGCAGCCGCGACTACCGGGGCACGATCCGCTCGGCGCGGGCCACCGCGACGACGGTGCGCACCGTCAACACGCTGTCGATGGAGGACTACCTGCGCGGGGTCGTCCCGCGGGAGGCCAGCAGCTCGTGGGAGCCGGCGGCCCTGCAGGCGCAGGCCATCGCCGCGCGCAGCTACAGCGCCTACAAGCGCGGGCACGCCCCGTCGTCGCAGCCCTTCGACATCTGCGACACCACCCAGTGCCAGGTGTACGGCGGGGCGGCGACCTGGTCGGGGAGCACGCGCACCTCGCTCGAGCCAGCCAGCACCGACCAGGCGATCGCCGCGACAGCGGGCGTCGTACGCACCTACCAGGGCGCGCCGATCTTCGCGGAGTTCAGCAGCAGCAACGGCGGCTGGAGCACTGATGGCGGCGTGGCCTACCTCAAGGCGCAGCAGGACGACTGGGACGGGGCGACGCCGAACAGCGTCCACTCCTGGGCCGCTCGGCTGACCGTCGCGCAGCTGCAGGCGCGCTACCCGGCCGTCGGCACGCTCAAGACGCTCCGGGTCACCGGCCGGGACGGCAACGGCGAGTGGGGCGGTCGGGTCACGGCCGTGGTGCTCGAAGGCGTCGACAGCGCGGGGAGGGCCACGTCGGTCAGCACGACCGGCGCCGGCGTCTACAACGCCAACTCCTGGCCGGCGCACTCCGACGGCCTGCGCTCGAGCTGGTGGCACGTGTCGGCGGGGACCACCAGCAGTGTCGTCAGCCAGTCAGCCGCCCCCACCCTGGTGCAGACGCCGGGCGTGAGCACGGGCACGCTCACCGCGACCGTGCGCAACTCGGGCCGGACGACCTGGAGCACCGTCGGGCTGCACCTGGCCGTCGCCTCACCGCCCGGCCAGGCCGACCCGCTGGTCGGCGGGTCCACGACCCCGGGGCGCTACACCGGCAGCGCCTCGTCGGTGGCCCCCGGCGAGGACGCGACCTTCACCTTCGACCTCACCGGCGACGGCGTCCCCGCGGGCTTGCAGGGCCGGACCTACCGGCTGCGCAACGGCACCGGTCCGCTGTTCGGCGGCGAGGTGTCCTGGCGCATCCCGGTCGAGGCACCCCGCTACGCCGCCAGCCTGTCCGGCGGGGCCACGCCGGTCCCTCCGGCTGACCCCTCCGCTCCGGTGCCGCCCGGTCCCGGCAGCGTCTGGGCGGACGGGCGGACCGTGGTCGTGCCCGTGCACGGGCAGACCGACCTGCGCCTGACCTACGTCAACGAGGGCAACACCGACTGGCCGCCCGGCCCGTCGTCGCCGTTCGCCCTGGGGACGTCCGAGCCGCGCAACCGCACCAGCGCGAGCGCCGGGCCCGAGTGGGGCAGCCACGGCTACCGGCCGTCGCGGCTGACCGCGACCGACGCCGTCCCCCCGAAGGGCACGGCGACCTTCGACCTGAACCTGCACGGCAACGACCTGCCGCTCGGGGTCAGCAGCGAGAGCGTCGAGCCGGTGTGGGAGCGGCGCGGGTGGCCGGACGGCGCGCTCACCAGGCTCACCGTGATCCGCGTCGACCCCGACACGGCCCGCGTCGCCGAGACGGTCCGGCCGCCCCGGGCATCCCTGCGCCAGTCGAACGCCCCGGGTTCGGTGGGCGTGCTCGTGCTCCGACTGCGCAACCTCGGGGGAGAGGCCTGGACCGTGGGCACCGACCGGCTGAAGGCCAGTACGGCGGCGTTCGCGACCGACGGCTGGGACGGTGCGAAGACCCCGGCGCTGGCTCGCGGTCTGTCGCGCGCCGGTCAGGACAAGGTCTACCCCGGCGAGATCGGCGAGTGGCGCATCCCGGTGTCCACGGCCCGGGTGCGCGCCGGGACGACCGACCTCGGGCTGCAGGCGCTCGCCCCTGACGGCACGACCTACGGTCCGGCGTTCACCACCCGCGTCACGGTCACGCAGGCCACTGCTTCGGGAGCGCTGGTCCGCACCGGACCGGCGGTCCGGATGTCCACGGGCGGTCGGGTGAACGCGTGGTTCGACGTGCGGAACACCGGGACGGTCGCGTGGGACCTCGGCGGCGCGGTCCGGTCGCTCGCCCTCACGCCGCACGGTTCACCGTCCGTCGACCGCTCCTGGCTGTCCGCGTCGCGGCCTGCCGCCGTACGCGCGAACGTCTCGCGACCCGGAAGCCCGCAGGTGCGTCCGGGGGAGATCGGTCGGTTCGTCGTCACGCTGGCCGGCAACGGTCGGCCGGTCGGTGACTACAGCGAGCAGTTCGGCGTGCTCTGGGAGAGCTGGCGCCGCCTGCCCGGGATCGTCGCCGAGCTCCCCTACACGATCGCCTGACCCCTCCAGCTCTCGCGCTTCCCCAGCACGCGGGTGCTGGGGAAACGAGAAGCAGGTCTGGCCTCGACACGAACGGCCGCTAGCGTCACGTCTCGTGCGGGTCGCGGTGGTCCTCGAGCAGTGCCTGGCGCCCGTTCCGGGGGGCACCGGCCGGTACAGCCGCGAGCTCGCGCTGGCACTGGCGCAGACCGCCCCCGTGGGCAGCGACGTCGTGGGCGTCACGGCGTGGCACCGGACGTCCCTGCGCGTCCCCCTTCAGGTACGACGGCTGCCGCTGCCGCACCGGGGGCTGGTGCTCGCCTGGGAGAAGGGCCTGTCCCTCCCGCTCGGCGCCGACCTGGTGCACGCCCCCACCCCCCTGCACCCGCCACGCCGCACCGGCCGGCCACTCGTCGTCACCGTCCACGACGCCGTGGCCTGGTCCCACCCCGAGACCCTCACGCCGCGGGGCGTGGCCTGGCACCGGGCCATGATCACCAGGGCGGCCGACACCGCCGACCTGCTCGTCGTGCCGACCCGGGCGGTGGCCGACGAGCTCGCCCGGCACGTCACCCTCCGGGAGGTGGCCGTCGTCGGGGAGGGGGTCAGCGGTGACCTGGCGCTGCCCGACGACCACGAGCACCGCGCTGCGGCCATGGGGCTGCCGGAGCGCTTCCTGCTCACCGTCGCGACGCTCGAGCCGCGCAAGAACCTGACCGGCCTGGTCGAGGCGATGGCTGTCGCCGACCTCGGCCTGCCGCTGCTCTGCGTGGGACAGCAGGGCTGGGGGGTGACCGGACCGGCTGCTCCCGACGTACGCCTGATGGGGCGGGTGCCGGACGCCGACCTCGCCGTGCTGCTGCACCGGGCGACGGCCCTGGTCGTCCCGTCGCTGTCCGAGGGCTTCGGCCTGCCGCTGCTCGAGGGGATGGCCGCCGGCACGCCCGTGCTCACGTCGGACGCGCCTGCGCTGGTGGAGGTCGGCGCCGGGGCGGCGCTGGCGGTGCCGCTGGCCGACCTGCCCGACGGGCTCAGGGCCGTGGTGCAGGACGAGGCCCTCCGTGCCCGGTTGCGCGTCGCCGGTCCCCGCCGCGCCGCGGACTTCACCTGGACCGGAGCGGCGCACGAGCTCTGGAGCGCGTACGGCGAGGTGCACCGGCGCGTGGGCGAGCAGGCGTAGTCTCTGCGGTGACCCCATCCTGACCGGAGGTGACCGCGCGTGAGCGACGTTGGACCTCGCGTCCTCGTCGACGCCACCGCTGTCCCTGCTGACCGCGGGGGCGTGGGCAGGTACGTCGACGGGCTGGTGTCCGCGCTCGCCGCGGCCGGCGCGGACCTCGCCATCTCGTGCCAGCGCAGTGATGCCGAGCGCTACGGCCGCATGGCGCCGCAGGCTGCGGTCGTCGCCGGACCGGCCGCGATCGCGCACCGCCCCGCGCGCCTGGCCTGGGAGCAGACCGGGCTGCCGCTCGTCGCCCAGCAGGTCGGGGCCGAGGTCGTGCACTCGCCGCACTACACGATGCCGCTGCGCGCCGGCCGTCCCGTGGTCGTGACCATCCACGACGCGACGTTCTTCACCGAGCCGGACATGCACAGCTCGGTCAAGGGCACGTTCTTCCGCTCGGCCACCCGCACGGCGCTGCGCCGTTCGACCCGCTGCGTCGTCCCGAGCAAGGCCACGCGCGACGAGGTCATCCGCCTCCTCGACGCGGACGCGACCCTGATCGACGTGGCCTACCACGGCGTCGACCAGCAGACCTTCCACGTGCCGGCGCTCGAGGAGCAGCAACGGGTGCAGGCGCGCCTCGGGCTGGCGGGCCAGCCGTTCATCGCCTTCCTGGGCACGCTCGAGCCGCGCAAGAACGTCCCCGGACTCATCCGCGGCTGGGTGAAGGCCTGCGCCGACCGTGCGGACGCGCCTGCGCTGGTGCTGGCCGGGGGCAACGGGTGGGACGACACCATCGACGCCGCGGTCAGCGAGGTCCCGGCGCACCTGCGGGTGCTGCGCCCGGGCTACCTGCGCTTCAGCGACCTGCCCGGGTTCCTCGGTGGCGCGACCATCGTGGCGTACCCGTCCCACGGCGAGGGCTTCGGCCTTCCGGTGCTCGAGGCGATGGCCTGCGGCGCACCGGTCCTCACCACCCCCCGCCTGTCCCTGCCCGAGGTCGGCGGCGACGCGGTGGCCTACACCGAGCCCGACCCGGACGCGATCGCCGCGGCGCTCACCAGCCTGCTGGACGACCCGGCCCGGCGCGCGCAGCTCGCGCAGGCCGGTCACCAGCGGTCGCTGGAGTTCACCTGGGCGGCCAGCGCGGAGGCCCACCTGGCCTGCTACGCCCGCGCCGTCGCCTCCTGACCGTGCCCAGCCCGCTCCGGGTCGTCGTGGTGACCTGGAACTCCGCGGCGGTGCTGCCGGCCTTCCTGGACTCCCTCGCCACAGCCACCGCCTCGCCGTACGACGTCGTGGTGGTGGACAACGCGTCGCCGGAGGGGCCGCCGAAGGTGCCTGAGGGCCTCCGGTTGATCGACAGCGGGGGGAACCTCGGCTACGGCAAGGGCGCGAACCTGGGTGCCTCCGGCGCGGACGGCGACGTGGTCGTCGTGGCCAACCCGGATGTGCAGTGGGCTCCCGGGGCGCTGGACGAGCTCGTGGCGGCGCTGGACCGCTGGCCACGCGCGGGCTGCGTCGGGCCGGCGATCCGCACGGTCGACGGGCAGCTCTACCCGAGTGCCCGCGCGTTCCCGTCCATCGGGCGGGGGATCGGGCACGCGCTGCTCGGACCGTTCTGGCCCAGCAACCCGTGGACCCGCTCCTACCGCGCCGAGGTCGGCTCACCGGTGGAGGGCGCGACCGGGTGGCTGTCCGGGTCGCTGATGGTGCTGCGCCGCGAGGCGTTCGAGCAGGTCGGCGGCTTCGACCCGAAGTACTTCATGTACTGCGAGGACATGGACCTGTGCCGCCGGTTGGCGGAGGCGGGGTGGCAGAACGTCTACGTGCCGTCGGCGGTCATCACGCACGTCGGGGGGCACGCCACACAGGGTCGGCCGAAGGCCATGCTGCGCGAGCACCACCGGGCGCTCTACACCTACCTGTCCGAGCACTACCGCGGGGCGCGCTGGGCGCCGCTGCGCGCGTTGCTGGGCCTCGGTCTGGCGGCCCGCTACCTGGTCGCCACCCGCGTCCGTTCCGTCGGGGAGGGCGCCGCGCCCACCCGGTCCGCCGAGCTGTTGGAGAGCTGAATGCGCCACGCCCTCGTCCTCGCCGGCGGGTCCGGCACCCGCCTGTGGCCGTACTCCACCAAGGCCGTCCCCAAGCAGCTGGTCCCCCTGTTCGAGGGGCGGTCGCTCCTGCAGATCGCGGTCGACCGGGCGGCGTCGGTCACCTCGCTGGTCTGGCTCGGCACGGGGTCGGCGCTCGAGGACGCGTGCAAGCAGGTCGAGGGGCTGGTCCCCGAGCGCATGGTCATCGAGCCGTCGGGGCGCGACACGCTGCCCGCCCTGACCCTGGGCATGGCACGCATCGCCGCGGAGGACCCCGACGCGGTCGTCGCGGTGCTGACCTCCGACCACCTCATCGAGCCGATCGGCGCCTTCTCCGCGACGCTGGAGCGCGGGTTCGCCGTCGCCGAGTCCCGTGACGACGTCCTCGTGACCTTCGGGGTCGTGCCGGACCACCCGGCGACGGGGTTCGGCTACCTCGAGCTCGGCGAGCCGCTCACCGGCGATGCGCTCGTCGTGGCCCGCTTCGCGGAGAAGCCGCAGCGTGAGCGCGCCGAGCAGCTCGTGGCGTCCGGGGCGCTGTGGAACTCCGGCATGTTCGTCTGGCAGGCCGCGACGTTCCTGCGCGCCGTCGCGGCTTTCGCGCCCGAGACGCTGGCCCGCGTGGAGGCCGTCCTCGCCGGCGAGGCGGAGCAGTGGGACGACATCGCGAAGGTGTCGGTGGACTACGGGGTCATGGAGCCGGCCTCGACCTCCCCGGACTTCACCGTCGCCGCGATCTCGCTGTCGGCCCGTTGGCTCGACGTCGGCTCCTGGCCGCAGTACGGCGACGCCCTCACGCGTACGCCGGAAGGCAACGCGCTCGGGGCCGCAGCGACGGTCCTCGTGGACTCGCACGAGTGCCTGGTCGCCTCCTCCGACCCCGACCACCTGGTCACCCTCGTGGGGTGCGAGGGGCTGGTCGTCGTGCACACGCCGACGGCCACGCTGGTCATGCCCGCTGCCGAGGCGCAGCGGGTCAAGGAGCTGCACGCCCGGGTCGTCGCGGACTTCCCGGGCCTGGCGTGAGCAGCACCGCGGCGAACGCCGCCCTCGTCGCCGGCTACGTCCTGGCTGTGCCGTTCACGCTCTACCCACCAGGCTTCCAGCGGCTGTGGAAGCGCCGTGAGCCGTGGGTGCTCGGCGTCGAGGAGACGGGCGCGGCGCTCATCGCCGCCGGATGGGCCGCCAAGGGCAACACGCCCGCTGCGGTGTTCAACGCGGCGTGGTGCGTCGGACTAGGGGTCGCGTGGGTGGTGCAGGGCCGCCGGCTCGCCGGCGCGTCACGCGCCGCTGAGTAGCTCCCGGCAGCCGGCGAGCCCGGTGATCGTGACCTCGACCGGCGGGCGCCAGTCGGCTCGGAGCAGTCGCATTCGCTGCATGGTGCGCGGACCGGCGTGGGTGTCAGTTCCGTTGTCGACATAGCCGAGCGTCCGGGACACCCCCAGCGACGCGGCGTTGTCGCTCCAGGCCTCGGTGATCGCCTCGTGCGCGTCGAGACCGGTGAACGCGAGCTCCAGCACCGCCGTCCGCATGACCTTCCCGAGCCCGCGGCCGCGCGCTGACGGCACCAGCCAGGAGTGAGTGTCCACCGTGCGACGTACGGCGAAGTCCTTGGCCTCCAGGGCTTGCAGCCCGACGGGTGCGCCCTCCTCGAGCACGACGAACGGCACCACCCAGTCGCTGGTGCGGAAGGTCGCCACGGTCAGCGCGTAGGCCTGCAGGACGTCGGCGGCAGCACTGAGGTGGGCGAGCCGCGGGTCAAGGTCGAGGTCGTCCGGCACGACAGCGGCGAGGGCCTCGGCCGAGGCCTCGTCCATCGCCCGCAGAGCCAGCGTCGGGGTGGTCAGGCGCAGCGCGTGCAGCGGCCAGGAACTGGCTCGGGTGATCATGACGGGCCCACAGGTATGGCACCCTAGACCGCTGAGGAACACCTGAGGAGGATCGTGCCCACGCCGCACCTCGATCCGCGGACCGGTCTGGCGCGTGGCCTGCGGGCCGCGGCGCTCACCGTGCCGACGGTCGGTGCTGCGGTGATCGCGCACTCGATGGCCGACGGGTGCGGCTCGCTGGTCGGGATCGGCGTCGCGGTCGGCGTGGCCTGGCCGGGTGCAGTCGCCCTGCTCGGTGCGCGGCGCGGGTTGCCGTCCTTCGTGGCCTGGGTGCTCGTGGTTCAGGCGCTCACGCACGTGCTGCTCGAGCGCCTGTGTCCCGAGGTGATGACCGGGCAGTCCGGCGTCCTCGAGCACGCGCTGAACGGGCTCACCCCCGCGATGCTGCTGGCCCACGGCGTGTCCGTCGTCGCCACCGCGGTGCTGATCGGACGCAGCGACCAACGGCTCTGGGCAGCGCACCGACTCCGCCGTGCCGCCCGGCGCGCCGTACCCGTCCTTGCCTTCCGCCCCGTGCCGGCCGTGCCGACGCACCTGACTCTGGTGCCCACACCGGTCGAGCGCACGTGGACCCCCGTGCTGGGCGCTGGTACCCCCCTGAGACGTCGAGGACCGCCGGTGGCTGCCACGCGCTGACGCGCGTGCGCCCGACCGATCTCCCGCGAGCCCGCCTCGCGGTCCTCTTCTGCGTGCCCGTCGCGGCACCCTCTCTCAAGGAGCACTCCTGTGCGCACTGTCCTTCCCACTGTTCTTTCCGCCTCCGTCGGCGTGCTGCTGCTCGCCGCACCTGCCTCCGCGCACGTGACCGTTCAGGGTCCCGGTGCGACGCAGGGCGGCTACACCAAGATGACCTTCCGGGTCCCGACCGAGAAGGACATCGCCACGACCGCACTGCAGATCGTCTTCCCCGCCGACGCACCCCTGGCGTCCGCCCGGGTGAAGCCGCACGCCGGCTGGACGGCGGTCATCGCCAAGGCGAAGCCCGTGACCGCACTCACCGACGGCGACGGCAACAGTGTCGACGAGGTCGTGTCCTCCATCACCTGGACGGCGGCGAAGGGCGCCGGGATCGGGCCGACGGAGTTCGACGAGTTCGAGGTCTCGGCCGGTCCCCTTCCGAAGGTCGACCAGATGGTCTTCAAGGCGCTCCAGACCTACGCCGACGGAAGCGTCGTCCGGTGGATCGAGGCACCTGGTTCGGACCACCCGGCGCCGGTGCTGCCGCTCGCCCCGGCTGCCGATGCCGGCCACAGCGCCCACGGCGGATCGCCGGCCCCGTCTGTGCAGCCTTCCGTGCAGCCCTCGACGGCGGCGGTCTCGGTGACAGCAGAGGAGTCCGCGGACGACTCCGGTCGCGTCCTGGGTGCGTTGGCGGTCGGGCTCGCGATCCTCGCGCTGCTCGGGTCGGGCGTCGCGGTGGTCCGCAGCGGTCGACGATGAGGCGCGGGCCCCTCGCGCTCTGCGCCGCGCTTCTCGTCGTGCTGTCCGGGACGGCGCAGGCACACGTGTCGCTCGACAAGTCCAGCGTCCCCGCCGACAGTGACCAGTCGTTGCAGGTGCGCGTCCCGGGGGAGAACCCTCCGGCGTACACCGTCAAGCTGGTGCTCGAGGTCCCTGCGGGGTTCACGGCGCTGACCTGCGCGGACAAGGTGGGCTGGACCTGTGCGCTGACCCAGGACACGACCAACGGCCGCAGTGCGATCATCACGTGGACGCGCGAGTCGGGCGTCGACGCGGTCGACCTGTTCGACCTGGTCGTGCACACGCCGACGCGCAGCGGCGACTACCCCTTCGAGGCGGCTCAGTCCTACAGCGACGGCACCAAGGTGTTCTGGGACGGTCCGCCGGACAGCGACCGTCCGGCGCCGGTCCTCACGGTCACCGGTGGCGGCACCGCGCCGCAGGCGGCGCCGACGCCGTCGGTGCACACCGTGGCACCGACGCCGACCGGTCGAGCCACGACTCCGGCGACCCCGGCACCGGTGTCTCGGGGCCCCCGGTCGAGCAGCGTGCCGACCTCCGCCACCTCGGCCTCCGCCTCGCCGTCGACGGTCGCTCTGCCGTCGACGTCAGCCAGCGACCCTCTGGGGGGTGACGCCGCCTCGAGCGCGCAGCCGCAGGTGGAGGCCTCCTCGACGGAGGCCAGGTCCACGACGGACTCCGGACGACGCTGGCCAGCCGTGCTGCTGGCCACGCTGCTCGTCGGCGCTGCCGCCGGCCTCGTCGTCCTGATGCTCCGGAGGCGGGTGACCCCGTGAGAGGCCACCGGCGGCGGGCCATCGCAGGTGCCGTGAGGCGCCCGGCGGCAGGGCGCACCGCGTGCGTCCTGCTGCTCACCCTGCTGTCGCTGCTCCTGCTCGGGGCCGCCGCCGGTCCGGCCCAGGCGCACGCGGCGCTGCTGCGCACCGCCCCCGGGGACAACGAGATCTTGCCGAGCGGTCCGGACGAGGTGACCTTGACGTTCGCTGAGAACGTGTCGATCGGGCTGGGCAACCTCAAGGTCGTGACCGCCGACGGCCAGCGCGTCGACACCGGCGCACCCTCGCGCAGCGACGGCGACACGGTGGTCCACATCCCGGTGCGGTCGGGCCTCGCGGACGGCAGCTACGTCGTGCTCTGGCGCGTGGTCTCCGCCGACGCGCACCCCGTCTCGGGTGCCTTCACCTTCAGCGTCGGCGCGCCTAGCCTGGACACGAGCGCGTTGCTCGGGCGGGGCAACATCACCTCGATCGCCCCCAACCCCCGGGCACCCGGCATCGCTCTCGGGACAGCGCGGTTCCTGGGTCACTCCGCGCTCGTTGTGCTGCTCGGTGGGGCGCTGTTCGCCCTGCTGCTGTGGCCGTCCGGCGTCCCCCGGGTGCGTCGCCTGCTGCTCGCGGCCGGCGTGGTGGAGGCAGGGTCAGCGGCAGCTGCCCTGCTGCTGCAGGGCCCGTACGCCTCAGGTAACCCCCTGTCCTCTGTGACGGACACCGCCCTGCTACGGGCCGTCGCGCCCAGCCAGTACGGCGTGGCGACCCTCGCGCGCACCGCGTTGTCGCTCCTGGCGATCGGGGCGGTCCTCGCGCTGCGCCGTCCCGGGCGAGCAGGTCCCGCGGTCGTCAGCGCGCTGTCCGTGGGAATCGCGGGCTGCTGGTCGGCCGCCGGTCACGCCGGCGTGGGCATCTGGCAACCGTTCACCTACGTCTCCGACGTCGTCCACCTGGTGTCGGCGTCCGCCTGGGTCGGTGGGCTGGTCGTGCTCGGGCTGGGCTTGCGCCGGTGGTGGGACGACGCCGACCAGGCCCGCGTGCTCCCGGGGTGGTCGCGCGTTGCGTTCTGGTCCGTGGTCGCGCTGGTCGCCTCGGGCACCTTCGCGTCCCTCCGGGAGGTCGGTGAGCTCGCGGCGCTGGTGTCCACGACCTACGGTCGGCTGCTGGTCGCGAAGGTGGCGCTGGTCGGGCTGATGCTGCTCCTCGCGCTGGTCGGACGGGCGTACGTCCGCGCGCACCACGGCCCCGCGCGGTCGCCCGTCGATGCCGAGGACGCGGCCGGTCTTCGGCGCAGCACAGCCCTGGAGTCCGCCCTGTCGGTCGGAGCACTGCTCGTGACCGCTGTGCTGGTCAACACCACCCCGGCCAAGGCGGCGTTCGCTCCGCCGTACTCCGGTCGCTCTGCGGCTGGTCCTCTCACGGTGCAGGTGGACGTCTACCCCGCGCGCAGGGGGCTCAACGGGCTGCACGTCTACACCGTGGGAGCGGGCGGGCGCACCGTGGACGTGGAGGAGGTCACGGGCTATGTCGAGCGGGTCGGTGTCGAGGGTGGTGATCGGATCTCGGTAGACACCCCGCGCAAGAGCCTCGGGCACTACGAGGACCTGTCCGTGGTTCTGCCGGCCAAGGGGACGTGGACGATCACGTTGCAGGTTCGGGTCAGCGACGTCGACAGCTACCCGGTCACGCAGACCCTCACGATCAGGTAGCCCAGCCCGTCCGGGCCTGCGCGTCCTTCACGTGCGGGCCGTGCCGCAGCGACGCGGGTACGGCGAGCAGGCCGGTGCGCAGGGCCCGCCCGGCGACGGCCGCGGTCAGGTCGGTCGTGGGCAGACCCGGCAGCCGGTAGAGCCGACGGGCCCACCGGGGAAGCAGCCCGAAGGCCGTCAGCGCCAAGCCGGCCCAGGCAGGACGGGCCGGGCTCAGCGCGAAGCGCGCCGGCATCGACGGCAGGAGGACGAACCGCGCCGCGTCCCGGCCGGCTGCGGTCACCCGCAGCTCGGGGCGCATCTGCGCGAAGTAGTCGGCCATGGCGGACACGGAGTCGGGCGCGTCCGTGAGCCCCACCAGCCGCGCCCCGCGCACCTGCTCGGCGTAGTACGCGTCCTGCTCGGCGCGGGTCAGTCGCAGCCCGCAGCGGACCGCCGTCGACAGGAACGACTCGGCCTCCACGCAGTGCACCCACAGCAGCAGGTGGGGGTCGTCGACCCGGTAGGCCTGGCCGCTCTCGGGCTCGATGCCGCCGAGCTTGCGGTGGATGCCACGGACCTTCGCCCCCGCGCGCTGCGCCTCCAGCGTGGTGCCGAACGTGGTGACCGTGACGTACTCCGCGGTCCGGAACAGCCGCCCCCACGGGTCGGCGCGGAAGTCCGAGTGCTGCGCCACCCCCGCCATGGCCAGCGGGTGGATGGCCTGCAGCAGCAGGGCCCGCAGGCCGGCGAGCAGCATCGTCGGGTCGGCGTGCACCCGCCAGGTCACGCTGTCCGGGCCGTAGAGACCGGGGTCCGGGTCGCGCACGGGCAGGCTGGTCACCCCTCGAGTGTGCCCCGTCGCCGGTCCGGGGGACACTGACCGCATGAGCTACGTCGCCATCAACGTCCTGACCGTGCCGGCTGGCGCGGGCGCCACCCTGGAGGAGCGGTTCGCCGGCCGCGCGGGGTCGGTGGAGCAGTCGCCGGGCTTCGAGCACTTCGAGCTGCTGCGCCCCGTCGCCGGGACCGCGGACTACCTCGTCTACACGCGCTGGGCGACCGAGGCCGACTTCGTGGCGTGGCGCGACGGCCAGCGCTTCGCCGACGGGCACGCCAGCCAGCGCCCCGAGGGCACCAAACCGGCGGCCAGCGGCAGCACCATCTGGGCGTTCGAGGTGGTGCAGACGACGTGAGGAAGCCCGCACCGGGCGACCGGGTGTCGATCGTCTCGCCCTCATGGGCCGGTCCCGAGCACTTTCCCCGGGTGTTCGACCTCGGGCTCGCGCGCCTGCGGGAGCTCGGCCTCGAACCCGTCGAGCACGCCTTCACCCGTCGTCAGGGCACCGCTGCCGAGCGGGCGCAGGACCTGCACGCGGCCTTCACGGACCCCACGACGACGGCGGTCTTCGCCAGCATCGGTGGGGACGACCAGATCACCGTCCTCCCGCACCTCGACCGCGACCTCTTGCGGGCGCACCCGAAGCCCTTCTTCGGCTACAGCGACAACACCAACCTGCTGAACTACCTGTCGCTGCTGGGGATCCCGAGCTTCCACGGCGGCGCCGTCATGGTGCAGCTGGCCCGCCCCGGACGGATGCACCCGGTCACCGAGGCGTCCCTTCGCGCGGCGCTGTTCGACGGTGGGCCGTGGGAGGTGCCCGCGCCGTCGGACCTCACCGACGTGCACGGCGACTGGGCGAGCGACGACCTCACCGCGCCCCCGGTCACGTGGCCCGCGCCGCCCTGGACCTGGCACGGCCCGGCCCGCGCGGTCACCGGTCCGCTGTGGGGCGGCAACCTGGAGATCCTGTCCTGGACGTTCGGCGTCGGGCGCTACCTGGCTCCGTCGTACGACGGGAGGGTGCTGCTCCTGGAGACGTCGGAGGAGATGCCGGGCGCCGAGGAGGTCTACCGGTTCCTGCGGGTGCTGGGGGAGCGCGGCGTCCTGCAGCAGTTCGTCGGGCTGGTGATGGCGCGGCCCAAGGCGTGGTCACCGGAGCAGCCGGACGTGCGCGAGGCGTACACCGACGCCCAGCGCGTCGCGGTCGTGCGCGCGATGGCGGAGTACGCGCCGGACACACCGTTCGTCGTCGGCGTCGACTGCGGGCACGCCGACCCCATGGTCGTCATGCCGATCGGTGGGGAGGTCACGCTCGACCCGGTGGGCGGACGGGTCACCGTCACCTACTGAGGCGCCTCGGCAAGCGCTGCCCAGAGGTCGCTCAGGACCTGCGCGGTCAGCGCTGGGTTCTCCGCGGCGGGGGAGTGCCACGCATCCGGGATGACCACGACGGGGGCCCCCAGTCGCTCGGCCATCGCGTCCTGCTCGGCCGGGGACCACGCGTCGTCGCGCTCGCCGTACACGACGACGACGGGGACGCCGGCGGCGCGCAGGTCCTCGACGCGGTCCGGCTCGGTGGTCAGGCTCTCGGCCATCGCCAGCATCGCGGTGGGCGAGTGCGCGAGGAAGCGGGTGCGCAGGAAGGCACGGGTCTCGGGAGTCACCACCGGCTTGGCGGGATCGACCGGCAGGGACTGCGACACCTCCCACAACGCAGGCAGGCCGCCGTCCTCGAGGATCGGGCGCAGGAACGCGAAGCTCTCCGTCCGGGGTCCGAGCAGCGCCGCCGGTCCGGAGTCGAGCAGGACGAGCGAGGCGAACCGGGCCGGGTCCTGCAGGACCGCCTGCCGCGCCACCAGACCACCGAAGCTGTGACCGACCAGGTGCACGGTCGCGATCTCCAGGACGTCGAGCAGGTGCCGCAGGTCCGCGCCCAGCGCAGAGGGCGTGTAGGCCCCGGGGTCGTCCGAACCCGGGCTCTGGTGCTGCCCTCGCTGGTCCACCGCCACGACCCGCCACCCGCGCTCGGCGAGCAGCGGGAGGACCGGGCCGAAGTCCTCCTTGCTCCCGCTGAAGCCGGGCACCAGCAGGGCCGTGCCGCGTGGCACACCGGCGGGGGTCGCGTCGTGCACCGCGAGCGTGCCGCCCGGGACCTCGAGGTGCCGCAGGGTCGTCCCGGGGGGCACGGCCCCGTCGACCGCACTCACTCGGGCAGGGCGTGCAGGGTCACGTCACCGAGGGTGCCGCCGGTGAGCGTCAGGGTCATGTAGGTGCGCTTCGGCTGCATCCGGCGGTCGACGCACGAGCCGGGGTTCAGCAGCCGGATGCCTCCGGGAGTCGTGGAGTCCCAGGGGATGTGGGAGTGCCCGAACACCAGGACGTCCGTCCCGGCGTACCTGCTGTCGCAGAACGCGTCGCGCTTGCGCTTGTCTCCGGTCTCGTGGGTGACGGCGATCGACACGCCTTCGACCGTCCGGCGGTCGACCTCGGGCAGGCGCGTGCGCCACTCCGCCCCGAGGTCGTTGTTGCCCCAGCAGCCCATGAGGTCGGTGGCCCGTTCCTGCAGCCGGTCCAGCAGGTCCAGGCTCACCCAGTCGCCGGCATGGACGACCAGGTCGGCCTCGTCGACGGCAGCCCAGATCTCTGCGGGCAGGTCGAGGGCGCGTTGCGGCACGTGGGTGTCGGCGATGAGGAGCAGCTGCACCCGACCACCCTGCCAGACGCGCGGGTCGTGCCCCGCGGCTACAGCCGCCCGACGACCTCGGTGAGGCGTACGCCGGGCAGCACCAGGTCGGTGAGCCCGTCCAGGCGTCCGCACTCCACGCAGCGCGCCGCGAGCACGACCCAGGTCACGTGCTCGCCGTCCTCGACAGACAGGCCGGCGACGACCTCGGCGATCGACTGGCTGCAGGTGCCGCACGACCACATCGGTGGGAAGGTCCAGCGCGCGTCGCTGTCCAGGACACCGGTCGTGGCGGCGCACTGCACGCACCGTCGCCGCGCCACCCCCTCCGCGGCGTCGGCTTCGACGTACGTCCAGGTGGGTCGCTCGTCGTCGTGGCGCGCGCAGTCGAGCACCACCGTCTCGTGCACGTCGGGCGCGCCCTCGAGATGGCGGACGAACTCCCGAAGGTCCTCGACGTTCTCGCCCGTCCTGACCCCGCCGACCGTCCTCATCACCATGCGATCACCATGAGAGGTCCATCGGCGTGATGATCACCATGCCTTGAGCCCGACGCGAGCCCGACCCGCGGCCAACCCGAGCCCGACCCGCGGCCGTGACGGGGTTCTTTGGCGGACACGCCGGTGCCGTCAGGCGTCGGCGGGAGCGGGCGCGCTGCCCGTACCGGAGCCACCGCCCCGACCACGACCACCACGACGCCGGCGACGCGGGGCGCCACCCTCACCGGAGCCGCCGTCGGCGCTGCCCTCGGCCCGCGGGACAGGGGAGCCCTCAGAGCCAGGGGAGCCCTCAGAGCCGTCGGCGAACACCGGCGACCCGGCGGCGGAGGCCGCCGCCGCGCCGGACCCGCGGGTGCGCTGGCGCGGACCCCCTGAGCGCTTCGGCAGCGCCGGACCGGTGTCGCCGCCGCCGCCACCGGCGGGTCGGTCGTCGCGCGCTCCCCGCCCACCGTCGCGGCCACTGTCACGCCCACTGTCACGGCCGCCCGCGCGGTCACGGTCCCGGCCGGCGGCGGCGGCGCGCGGCTTGCGCCCGGTCTCGCCGACGTCCTCCCACTGCTCGGCCTCGATGCCCGCGCGGGTCTGCTTCGACCGCGGCAGGTGGCCCTTGGTGCCCTCGGGGATGTTGAGGTCGCTGTAGAGGTGCTTGCTCGAGGAGTAGGTCTCGACGGGCTCGGGGAAGCTGAGCCCGAGGTCCTTGTTGATGAGGCCCCACTTGGGCATGTCGTCCCAGTCGACGAAGGTGATCGCCACACCGCCCGCGCCGGCGCGACCGGTGCGGCCGATGCGGTGCAGGAAGGTGCGCTCCTCGTCGGGACACTGGTAGTTGATGACGTGCGTGACGTCCTGGACGTCGATGCCGCGGGCGGCGACGTCGGTCGCGATGAGGACGTCGATCTTGCCGGAGCGGAACGCCCGCAGGGCCTGCTCGCGCGCGCCCTGGCCGAGGTCGCCGTGCACGGCCGCGGCGGCGAAGCCGCGGTCGACCAGCTCGGCGGCGACCTTGTCGCAGGTCCGCTTGGTGCGGCAGAACACCATGGTCAGGCCACGTCCCTCTGCCTGCAGGACCCGGGAGAGGACCTCGACCTTGTCCATGGCGTGCGCGCGGTAGACGAACAGGTCGACCTCGGGCACGGTGCGGCCCTCGTCGGGCTCCTCCGCGCGGATGTGGGTGGGCTGGCGCATGAAGCGCCGGGCGAGGGCGACGACCGGCGACGGCATGGTCGCGCTGAACAGCATCGTCTGGCGCTCGTCGGGTGTGAGGTCGAGGATCCGCTCGACGTCCGGCAGGAAGCCGAGGTCGAGCATCTCGTCGGCCTCGTCGAGCACCAGCATGTCGACTTGGCCGAGGTTCAGATGTCCCTGACGCGCGAGGTCGAGCAGGCGACCGGGCGTGCCGACGACGATCTCGACGCCCTTGTTCAGGGCGTCGATCTGCGGCTCCATCGCGCGACCGCCGTAGATCGCCTGCACCCGCAGGCCACGGGTCTTGCCCGCGTTGGCGAGGTCGCCGGCGACCTGGGTGCACAGCTCGCGCGTCGGGACGACCACCAGGGCCTGCGGCGTGCCGTTGCCGCCCTCGGTGACGCTCTTGACGTTCTGGATCATGGGTACGCCGAAGCCGAGCGTCTTGCCGGTGCCGGTGCGCGCCTGCCCGATGAGGTCGTGCTTGTCCATGGCGATCTGCATCGTCATGCGCTGGATCGGGAACGGGGCCGTGATGCCCATCGCCTCGAGCGCCGCGACGGTCTCGGGACGGGCGCCGAGCGCCGCGAACCCGTTCTCGACGGGCGCTCCTGACTCGGGGGAGGACATAGCGGAAACAGGGTCGGTCATGTGTGGTGGTGCCCTTCGGACCTCGCGCCGACCACCGGGGTGCGGGGCTGCAGCGGGCCGAAGGGCCCGGCGCGCACCGCGGGACGTGGGGTCCGCGCACGTGTACAGGTGCTGCGAGTGCGGCACCGTCGAGCGTCAGCCTACCGCCCGGGAGCGACACCGGAGGCCGTCCTAGGCTCGCGGGCATGACTGCCGGTGATCCCGTCGCCCCTCCCGTACCGCTGGACGCGGCGACGACCGACCTGCTCGGGGTCCTTGCGTACGGCGAGCTCATCGCGTTCGAGCGGCTCGCGGTCGACGCGCAGCTGGCGCCGGGCGTGGCGGACAAGATCGCGCTCGCGACGATGGCGAACGCGGAGTTCCAGCACTTCCGGCAGCTGGCCGATCACCTGAGCTCCCGCGGCGTCGACCCGGTCGAGGCCATGGCACCGTTCATCGACCCACTGGACAGCTTCCACGACTCGACCGAGCCCAGCGACTGGTACGAGGGCCTCATCAAGGCCTACGTCGGCGACGGCATGGCGACGGACTTCTACCGCGAGGTCGCCGCCTACGTGACCGACGTGCAGACCCGCGAGCTCATCGGCGAGGTGCTGGCCGACACCGGGCAGGCGTCGTTTGCCGTCGCGCGGGTGAAGGAGGTCATCGCGGCTGAGCCCTCCGTCGGTGGCCGCCTGGCGCTGTGGGCCCGGCGGCTGGTCGGTGAGGCGCTGATCCAGGCCCAGCAGGTCGCGGTCGAGCGCGATGCCCTGCTCGAGCTGCTCGTGGGCAACGGTGACCTCGCGGGCGTCATGCGGCTGCTCAAGACCATCACGGACAAGCACGAGGAGCGGATGGCCGCCCTCGGGCTGCAGAGCTAGCCGGACCGAGCAGGCTCAGACGGCGCCGAAGCCGACGCGGCGCTGCTCGGCGTCGGCGATCTCGACGTACGCCAGCTTGTCGGCGGGCACGAGCACGCGTCGGCCCTTGTCGTCCACGAGCGTGAGGATCCCGAGGTCTGCCTTCAGCGCGTCGGCGACGGCCTTAGCCACCTCGTCCGGGCTCTGGGTGCTCTCGAGGACCAGCTCCCGTGCCGCGAACTGGACACCGATCTTGACCTCCACCGAGAGCCTCCTGCGTCGACGGCACGGCCACGGTGGCCGCTCCTGGTCGCAGGCTAACCGAGCCGCCGTAGGTCGGCCGCTCTGTCAGCCGACAGCAGAACCGCTTGAGCCGGGATCAGCGCTCGGGTCGGGGTGCAGGGGCGCACCGGAGATGCCCCGCCAGGCCAGCCCGACGAGCAGCTCGACCGCCCGCTCCTTCGGCACGCGGTCCTCGCTCGACAGCCACCAGCGCGCGCCGATCTCCGCCATGCCGGTGAGCCCGACCGACAGCAGCGAGGCCTCCTCGGCGCGGAACCCGGTGTCGTGGGCGATGGTCTCGGTGATGGCGGCGATGCACTCGGCGGTCATCCGCTCGACGCGCTCGCGCACGACCGGATCGTTGCGCAGGTCGCTCTCGAACACCAGCCGGAACCCCTCGCCGTCACCGGCGACGAAGTCGAAGTAGGCGGCGATGGACGCGGCGACCCGCTGGTGGTTGTCGGTGGTCGAGGCGAGGGCGACGCGCACGCGCTGCGTGAGGGCCTCGGCGTGCTCCTCGATGAGCGCGAGGTAGAGCTCGAGCTTGCCGGGGAAGTGCTGGTACAGCACGGGCTTGGAGACGCCCGCCCGCTCGGCGATGTCGTCCATCGCCGCCGCGTGGTAGCCCTGGGCGACGAACACCTCCTGCGCGGCGCCGAGCAGCTGCTTGCGCCGGGCCGGTCGGGGCAGCCGCTGACCGCGCGCGGGCACGTCGCTGCTGGCGGTCACGCGCCGAGCCTAGGGCAACCCACCGGTCACCCGGTCAGGCGTCCTGACCGGCCAGCTCGCGCGAGCCATGACGCGTACGGCGCGCATCGATGACCCGGTCGGGGTTGCGCCGGAGGTACTCCGCCTCCAGCTCCTGCGTGCGGCCCGTGTGGAACTGCAGTGCGTCCTCGCTGCCGTGCAGGAACGTGTCGTTGCGGGTCTCGTGCAGGTGGAGCAGCTCGCGCTCGAGCGCCTCGTCCGTCAGTGCGGTGGGCGGGATTCCGGTCACGGCGCTCTCCTGTCGTCGGCCTGGTCACCCAGCCGACACCTCCGCGGCGCATTCGTCAACCAGGTCACCCGAGCAGGGCGGCGAACAGGTCGCCGTGCTCCTCGACCCGCGTGAGCACGTCGTCGCTGGTGAACACGAGGTCCTCCGGTCGGGTGCAGGCCTCGACCTCGGCCCACGTGACGGGGGTGGAGACGGTCGGGGTGTCGCGGGCGCGCAGCGAGTAGACGCTGACCGTGGTCTTGGACAGGTTGTTCTGCGACCAGTCGACGAGGACCTTGCCGGGGCGAACGGCCTTGGCCATGCGCGACACGACGAGGTCGGGGTGCGCGGTCTCGAGCTCCTCTGCGACCCGGCGCGCCAGGTCATGGGTGTCGCGGACCGGCGCGCGGGCGTAGAGCTGCAGCCCCTTGTTGCCGCTGGTCTTGGGCAGGAGCTCGATGTCGGGCAGGTGCTGGCGCAGGAGCAGAGCGACCTGGCAGCACTCGACGATCGTGGCGGGCGGGCCGGGGTCGAGGTCGAGCACCAGCAGGTCCGGGGTCTTGCGGCCCACCTTCCACATGTGGGTGTGCAGCTCGAGCGCCGCGAGGTTGGCGGTCCACACCAGTGTCGCGAGGTCGTCGACGACGACGTAGTCGATGGTGTCGCGGTCCTTGCTGGACCCCGGGCTCGGCAGCGTCACCGTGCGCACCCAGTCGGGCGTGCCGCGCGGCGCGTTCTTCTCGAAGAACACCGGCCCGTCGACCCCGTCCGGGTAGCGCTTGCGGGTCAGCGCGCGTCCCGCCAGGTGCGGCAGTAGCACCGGGGCGATGCGCGAGTAGTAGTCGACGACCTGCCCCTTGGTGAAGCCGTTCGGGTAGAGCACCTTCTCCAGGTTGGTCAGCTTGACCGTGCGCCCCTCGACGTCGACCAGCACCTCAGTCCCCACGAGTCACCTCTTCCGGTTCCAGGTCGTCGCGCAGGCCCTTGTACGACGGGTGCCTGAGCCTGCCCTCCCTCGTCCAGCCCGTCGCCTCCACGTCCACCACGAGCACCGGCTCCACCCACCGTGCGACCCGAGCGTGCTCGCGCGGCACGGCTCCGTCGTACGCCGGGAGCTCGCGCGCAAGGGGGGCGAGCTGCCGCGCGAGCAGGCGCAGGGTGGCGTCGCTGAAGCCGGTGCCGACGTGGCCGGCGTAGGTGAGCCCGTCGGGTCCGTGGACGCCGAGCAGCAGAGAGCCGACCTGCCCTGACCGCCCACCCGCACCGGGCTTCCACCCGCAGACGACGGCGGACAGGCGGAGCAGGTGCTTGACCTTCACCCAGTCGGGCGAGCGGCGCCCCGGGTGGTAGGTGCTGGTGCGCCGCTTCGCCACCAGCCCCTCCAGCCCCTGGGCGCGGGTCGACTCCAGCAGCACCGGTCCACCCGACACGAACGAGGGCGGCACCTCCAGGTCGAGCGCCTCGAGCGCGGCGCGGCGCTCGTCGTACGTCCGGTCCAGCAGCGATGAGTCTCGCGGCGTGCAGGACGTCGAAGGGGAGGAAGGTCACCGGGGTCGCCTCGCGCAGCGCGGCGGAGGGAGCGCGGACGTGCATGCGGGACTGCAGGGCCTCGAACGACGGCACCCCCTCGACGAGTGCGACGACCTCGCCGTCGAGCAGGACGTCCGGGAGGCCGGTGAGCAGGGTCAGCTCGGGATAGGCGCCGGTCACGTCGTTGCGGTTGCGGCTGTGCGCCCGGACCTGGCCGTCCTCGACGGCGACGAGCAGGCGGACACCGTCCCACTTCACCTCGTAGGCCCAGTCGTCGCCGGTCGGCAGCGCACCCGGGGTGGCGAGCATGGGGACGAGTCCGGTGGGGAGCACCACGGCAGTGTGCCCCCGGAGTCCCCCCGCACTAGCGTGATCACCACCACCACGGGTAAGGGGGCGGCATGAGGGCCATCTGGAAGGGCGCGATCAGCTTCGGGCTGGTGACGATCCCGGTGAAGCTCTTCAGCGCGACCGAGGAGAAGGACGTCAGCTTCCACCAGGTCCGGCGCTCCGACGGCAGCCGCATCAAGTACAAGCGCGTCGCCGCCGCGGACGGCGAGGAGGTGGCGTACGGCGACATCGCCAAGGGCTTCGAGCTCCCGTCTGGCGAGACCGTCGTGCTGACCGACGACGACTTCAAGGACCTGCCTCTCACGAGCAGCAAGGTCATCGACGTCCTGCAGTTCGTGCCGCTCGAGCAGGTCGACCCGATCTACTTCGCCAAGAGCTACTACCTCGAGCCCGACCCCTCGGGCGCCAAGCCGTACGTCCTGCTGCGCGACGCCCTCGAGGAGTCGGGCAAGGTCGCCGTGGTGAAGGTGGCGCTACGCACCCGGGAAGCGCTCGCGACGCTGCGGGTCCGCGAGGGCGTCTTCGTCCTCGAGACGATGCTGTGGCCCGATGAGGTGCGCACGCCGGAGTTCGGGTTCCTCGACGAGGACATCGAGGTGCGGCCGCAGGAGCTTGCGATGGCCGGCAGCCTCATCGAGACGCTGTCCGGGGACTTCGACCCGACCGCCTACTCGGATAGCTACCGCGAGGCGCTGATGTCGGTCATCGACGCCAAGGTGGAGGGGCGCGAGGTCGTGCAGGCCGAGAGCGGCCAGCCGACGACGGGCACGGTCGTGGACCTCATGGCGGCGCTGCGTGCCAGCGTCGAGGCAGCCAAGGGCAAGGCAGCCGCCCCCTCCGGAGCGACCCCGACGCGAGGTGCCGGCTCGACACCGGCCAAGAAGGCAGACGCGACCGCCGTGAAGAAGGCGGCCAAGAAGGCCACGAAGAAGGCGCCGGCGAAGAAGGCTCCCGCGAAGAAGGCGGCCCCGGCTCGTCGTAGCGCGTGACCCGTTGCGGCTGCGACGGGTGGGCCGCAGGGGAGACACGGGAGTCGTGGGACCAGTGGGGTGGGGTCTACTACGCCATTTGGCCCTCACGATCCCCGGTTGAACCCCTACCGTTCGGGCGTGCTCACAGGGGGTAACAGGGCCGATCACCTGGGAAGCGGTTCCCAGCCTGGTGGACCGGACTCGTCCAGCAAAGGGGGTGTCATGCGCGACCACGACCTGGTCGAGGCGCTGCGTGCCGTCCCTGGCGTGACCGACGCCGACCTCACGCCCGATCCGGAGGGTGGCGTCGGGACGCTCCGGCTGGACCTCGCGCCCGGCGCGGACGAGGCGCAGGTCGCCGGCACGGTCGGCAGGCTGCTGCGCGACCAGTTCGGCCTCGGCGTCGACCCGGACCGCGTGCAGATCGTCGAGGACGCCGTCCACCCCGACGCCGTCCAGCCTCAGGCTCCCGACACCTCCCGCGCGGAGACGATCTCCGAGACGGTTCCGCGTGACGTCGTCCCCGCGCAGCGCGCGTCCCGTCCGTCGATCAACCGCATGCACCTGGTGTCCTCAGGGCTGGACGTGACGGCGACCGTCACCCTGTCCAGCGGCGAGCACATCGAGGTGGGCGAGGCTCGCGGTGCGGCGTCGCAGACCGGTGTCCACCGCGCCGTCGCCACCGCGACCCTCCGGGCCGTCGAGGCCCTGGTCGACAACCAGGTCCGGTTCGAGCTCGACCACCTCGAGATCAGCCCGATGGGCAGCGAGCGGACCGTGCTGGTCGCTCTCACGCTGCTGACCGCACGCGGGAGCGAGCGGCTGACCGGCGCCGCGGCGGTCCGCGAGGACGTCCGTCAGGCGGTGATCCGGGCCACGCTCGATGCGCTCAACCGCCGGCTCGAGATGATCCTCAGCGAGGCCTGACGGCTCGGTGCTGCCTAGGGTGCCCCCATGACCGTGTGCCTGCAGGGCGGTGGTGAGTTCTCGGTCGACTGCCGGGACATGGACCGCGCCGTCCTCGACCTGGTCGACGGTCCGGTGGTCGTGACGGCCCTCGCTGGCGCCCCTGGGCGGGAGTACCGCACCGCCGGCGACAACGGTGTCCGTCACTACCGCGCGCTCGGTGCCACCGCTGTGGTGGCGCCCGATGTCCGGGAGCAGCCCGTCGAGGCGCTGGAGGTCCTGCGTACGGCGCGGCTCGTCGTCCTGCCCGGCGGGTCGCCTGCGCGACTGCTCACGGCCTTGCGGACCAGCCCGGTGGGCGCTCTCCTCACGGCGTTGCTCGACGCCGGTGGGGTGGTGTCCGGCGCGAGCGCCGGGGCCATGGTGCTGGGCGCCTGGACCGTCCTGCCCGAGCGGCGAGGCCGGTCGGGCGTCGGGATCACCCGGGGGCTGGGGATCGTCCCAGGCGTGCTCGTCATCCCGCACTGGAGCGGCGGCTCCAGTCGCGGCGACTGGCTGCGCGCCGTCGACGCCGAGGTCCCCGACGACGTCCAGGTGCTCGGCCTGCCCGAGGAGTCAGGCGTGCTGGTGTCGGGTGCGGAGTACACCGCGGTGGGGGAGCGGGACACCTGGCGGGCCGCCTACCCGGCAGGAGCAGGGGCCGGATCTGCCGTTCCGCCAGGCACGACCTGGCGCGCAGGCTGAGCGACACCCGAGCCGGGAGTCCCCAGGTCTGACCGTTGCCGTGCGTGGAGTGCGATGCTCACCGGGCGCAGACACGCAGTACCGCTGGTGCAGACAGCGGCAGACTCAGCCACAGACACGGCGACAGAAGGCAGCGGCTCCGCGGAGTCGCTGGACACGGGTGGGAGGACAGCGCGGTGACGGAGACCCCAGGGCCCCCGGCGACCTCGGGTGGCGGTGCGGTGTCGGACCGCATGCAGGCGCTGCTCTCGCGCGCCGTCGAGGAGCAGGTCAGCGAGCAGCGCGCCGTGTCGGCCGTGCTGGCAGACCTGCGCCAGCAGGTCGCGATGATGGGCGAGGCGGTCCGCCGTACGGCGTCCGACGATGCCGTGCAGCGGCTCAACGGGGTCGTGAGCACGGTCGTCGCCGACCTGCGCACCGGCACCTCGTTGCTCGGTCAGCGCGTCGACGCCCTCGCGCAGCGGGTCGACGCCGTGGCGGCGACCACCGCAGCGCCCAGCGAGCAGGCGGCAGTCCGCCTGGCCGCTCTGGCCGCTGACGCCGCGGCCCAGTCGGAGTCCGTCGACCGGATGTCCGCCTCTCTGGACCAGCTGTCAGGCTTCCCGTCCGCGCTCGCCGGGCTGCAGCAGGACGTCTCCCGCGTGCACGACCGGATGTCCCCCATCACCGAGCTGCGTGCCGAGGTCGGCGAGCTGTCGACGCGGAGCCTCCAGGCACTGAACGACCTCCGGCCGCAGCTCGAAGCGCTGGAGACGAAGGTCGACGCGCTGGGCAAGGTCCCCGACCCGGAGCGGTTGCGGGACGCGGTGGTCGACGCGCTCGGTGGGCGCCTCGACGTCCTCGTCCAGGCCGCCGAGCGCGCCGTGGTCGGACCCGATGCCCTCGCCGGCGCCCTGGGTGACACGCGGACCGCGATCGTCGCTGCGGTCGCCGAGGACCTCGAAGACGTCACCGCAGCCCTCAGCGCCGTCGAGAACCGCCTGGGGCAGATCGGTGAGCGCCTTGCAGATGTCGGGACCGCTGCCGACGGGATCCCGGTGCTCGCGCGCGACGTGGCCCACGTGGCCGAGCGGGTCGAGGTGCTGCAGACCCTCGCTCCCTCGCTGGAGCAGGTGTCCGCCGCAGTCGGTCGGCTCGAGGCGGACACGACCGGGCAGGACCTGGCGGAGACCCTCGAAGAGCTCCGCGGGGACCTGGTCGCCCTCGACCAGCGACTCAGTGCCCAGGCACCTCCGCCCATCGAGGAGATCGCGGCGCAGGTGAGCTTGCGGGTCGCCGACCGGCTCGTCGAGACCCTGGCGCCCCGCATCGCGGACGTCGTCCTGACAAGGGTCAGTGCGGTCCTGGTCAACCAGCTCGGGGCCGCCCTGTCGCCGACGATGCGCGCGGACACCGAGCAGATCGTCAAGACGGTCACGGACGAGAGCGAGCGGCGAGTCCTCGCCCACGTGGACGAGTCGGTGCTCGCGCTCGCCGAGGCGCTCCTGCGTCGGCGCCGCGGAGGCCGTCCGTCCGCTGCTGTTCCTGCTCCTGCTGGTTCCGCTGGTTCCGCTGCGCCGGCCGGGCCCCCGAGCCCGGAAGAGCCCCCGAGCCCTCCTGCTCCTGAGCCGCCGGGAGCGGCGAGCGGGCCGGGGGACCAGGAGCCTCCCACCGAGTCCGTCGTGGACATCCTGGATCGGCTCGGAGCAGCGGACGCGAACGACGCGACCGACCGACGCGACCGACGCGACGACGCAGACGCAGTGGACGCAGAGCCCGCCGAGCCGGTCTCGCTGGACAAGACCGCACGGGAGGCGGAGCTGCCGCCGGCGGCTCCCGACGCGCAGGACGACCGTCCGGCCGTCACCAGCGACCTCGCCCCCGCCCCCGCCCCGGCCCCCGCCCCGAAGCAGAAGCCCAAGCCGGAGGTTGCCCAGGACCCCGAGCCGCACCCCGACCCCGACCCCGACCCCGAGCCGCGCCCCGACCCCGACCGCGACCCCGCCGCCGACACCGAGCCGAAGGGGAAGGCGAAGTCGGACCGCAAGCCAGAGGCGGCCGCCACGCGGGCTCCGGCGAAGGCCGCCGGCGCACGGCCCTCCTCGCCCTCGCCGCGACGGACCACGGAGGGCGCCGCGGGCGCGCGGCAGCGGCCGACCCCGCCGCCGTCCTCCCCCGCGAAGAGCGCGGGACGGCCCCCGTCACGGCCGGTGCAGCGCCCGATCCTGGATCGCGTGGCGGACCTGCCGGAGGACGACCGTGACCCGGTTCGTGACGCCCGGCCGCAACCCGGCGAGGACCGGGGCGCCTCGAGGTCCGCCCCGCCCGCAGCCCAGCCTCCCGCCGTCCCTCCCGCCGCGCCATCGACCCCGGCGGTCAGCCCCGCGCCCGTGACGGACGAGTCCAAGCGCAAGCCGTGGTGGCGCCCCGGCGGGTGACGGACACACATGACGCCCGTCCCCTTGCGGGAACGGGCGTCATGACGGGTACGTCGCCTACGTGAGCAGGTCCTTGGCCTTCTCGCCGAGCTGCTTGGCCTGGCCGGACTTCTCGTCCTTGACGCCGTCGGCCTGCATCTCCCGGTCGCCGCTGGCGCTGCCTGCGGTCTGCTTCGCCTTGCCCTCGAGCTCCTGGGCCTTGTCCTTCAGCTTGTCGGTGATGCTCATGGTGCCTCCCTGAGGGGTGGGGACGTGAACACCGACGTCCTGCCCAGACCTGCGACGGGCAACCGTCGCCCACCGTGCCCGACTGGCCAGGCCCTACCTCCCGACGTGACCGTCCGCGAGCTCGCGGAGCAGGTCGAGGTGCCCGTTGTGCCGCGCGTTCTCCTCCACCAGGTGCTGCAGGACCCAGCGCAGGGTGGGCGCCCGGCCGTCCCGAAGGGGTACGACGGAGACGGCATCCAGGTCGAGGTCGGTGATCAGCCGATCGGTGACCGCAGCCTGCTCGACGTACCCGAGGCGAAGGGCGTCTGCGGACATCAGGGCGCCGTCGCTGAACTCCTTGTCGGGCTCGTCGTCCGTCCACGGACCGAGGTCGGGACCTCCGACGAAGCGCGTCTCGATCCACGAGTGCTCGACCCAGCGCAGGTGGTTGAGGACGCCACCGATGCTCATCAGCGGCGAGGTCGGCAGCGGCGCGGCGCCGATCGCTGTCGGGTCGAGTCCGTCGAGGTGCACGAGCGCGCAGGCCCGGGTGTAGGCGAGCATCGTGAGGAGCGTGGTGCGCTCGTCCCAGGTCGTGGGCGTGTCGTCGGGTGTCATGCCCGGACCCTCGCAGGTCCGCGGCGTGACCCGCGAGGGGGAATGCCGTCCGGCCCTGGCAGGCTTGACCAGGAGAGCCCACTGAAGGAGAACGTCGTGTCCCTGCCCCCGCTGGTCGAACCTGCCGCCGAGCTGACCCGTGACGAGGTCATGCGCTACAGCCGGCACCTCATCATCCCGGACGTCACGACGACCGGGCAGAAGCGGCTGAAGAACGCGAAGGTGCTCTGCGTCGGCGCCGGGGGTCTGGGCAGCCCGACGCTGATGTACCTCGCGGCGGCTGGGGTGGGGACGCTCGGCGTCGTCGACTTCGACACGGTCGACGAGAGCAACCTGCAGCGCCAGATCATCCACGGGCAGAGCGACATCGGCCGCAGCAAGGCGCAGAGCGCGCGCGACAGCGTGCTGGAGATCAACCCCCTCGTCACGGTGAACCTGCACGAGGAGCGGCTCGACTCGACCAACGTCATGGAGCTGTTCGCGGAGTACGACCTCATCGTCGACGGCACCGACAACTTCGCGACGCGCTACATGGTGAACGACGCGGCGTTCTTCCTCGGCAAGCCCTACGTCTGGGGCTCGATCTACCGGTTCGACGGTCAGGCCAGCGTCTTCTGGCCGACGCTGCCGGCCGACGCCGTCGACGGCGGGGCCCCCTGCTACCGCTGCCTCTACCCGGAGCCGCCGCCGCCCGGGATGGTCCCGAGCTGCGCCGAGGGCGGCGTGCTCGGGGTGCTGTGCGCGAGCATCGGCAGCATCCAGACCAACGAGGCCATCAAGCTGCTCATGGGCATCGGCGAGCCCCTCGTGGGCCGGCTGATGGTCTACGACGCCCTCGAGATGGAGTACCGCAAGATCAAGGTCCGCAAGGACCCCGAGTGCCCGCTGTGCGGCAAGGAGCCCACCATCACGGGGCTCATCGACTACGAGGCCTTCTGCGGCACCGTGTCGGAAGCGGCGCAGGAGGCCGCAGCGGGCTCGACCATCCTGGCCACCGAGCTCAAGGCGAAGATGGACGCGGGCGAGGACTTCGTGCTCGTCGACGTCCGCGAGCCCGCGGAGTTCGACATCGTGCGGATTCCCGGGTCGGTGCTGATCCCGAAGGGCGACATCCTCAACGGCTCGGCGTTCGCGCAGCTCCCGCAGGACAAGCAGATCGTGCTGCACTGCAAGAGCGGGGTCCGGTCGGCCGAGGCGCTCGCCGCGCTCAAGGCCGCGGGGTTCGCCAACAGCGTGCACGTCCAGGGCGGCGTGCTCGCCTGGCAGGCGCAGGTCGACCCGAGCCTTCCGACGTACTGACGCGCCGGTCCGGAGGCCGGTATCCGGGCGGCGACCGGCTCTCGCGCGAGGTTGCGGTCCCGTGCGTTGGTAGGGGACAAGGGGAACGTCCCCTGCCCCCGACGCTAGGAGACCTCGTGCTGCACCCGACACCTGCTCGCTCCTCGTCGTCGCTGCCACGCAGCCGCCGCTGGCTCGCCATTGCAGCGCGCCGCACGCCCGTCGCAGGCCGCTCCCACCTGGGCCCCGCGCGACCGCCGCAGGTCCACCCCGGCGTGATGACCTACACCGGCGGCGCCCAGTGCACCGCGAACTTCGTCTTCACCGACGGCGGCCGCACCTTCCTGGGCCAGGCCGCCCACTGCTCCGGCACCGGCGCGGCGACCGTCACGAACGGCTGCGACTGCGGCGTCGCTGCCGCTCGGGCACCAAGGTCGACGTGGCGGGCTTCCCGGGCACCATGGTCTACAACTCCTGGCTCGCCATGCAGGCGGCGCGGCGAGAAGGACGCGAACACCTGCGCCTACAACGACCTCGCCCTCATCGAGCTCCCCGCCGCTGCCGTGGCGACCACGAACCCCAGCGTCCCCGTCTACGGCGGCCCGGTCGCCCTCGGGCGCCGGCACCACGCCCTGAGCGAACGTCTACTCGCTACGGCAACTCGAGCCTGCGGCTGGGCATTGAGCCCGCTCAGCCCCAAGCGCGGGATCTCGCTCGGTGACACCGGCGGCGGCTGGAGCACGACCGTCTACACGGTCACCCCCGGCATCCCGGGTGACTCCGGCTCGGGCTTCCTCGACAGCTCAGGGCCGGGCCTTCGGCGTCCTGTCGACGGTCGCGATCGCGCCGCTCGCCGCGAGCAACGGCGTCGGCAACCTGGCCAAGGAGCTCGCCTACGCGCAGGGCCACGGCGTCGCCCGGCCTCGCGCTCGTGCCGGGCACGGAGGCCTTCTCCGCCGGAGCCGTCGCCTAGCGGTTGTGCGAGTGTTGCTGTTGGGTGTGGGTCAGGTCACACCCGTGCGTGTGACCTGACCGCCGCACCACCGTGCCCCCAGCAACGCCCAGTACCACCCCGAGGAGACCCGCATGACGTACAAGACCTCGCGCTCGCCAGCGTCGCTCTCGCCCTGACCCTCACCGCGTGCGGTGAGAAGGGCGGGACGACGCGCCGACCCGAGCAACGCACCCTCCGGCGCCGCAGCGCAGAGACCTTCACGATCGGGGTGTTCGGACCCGAGCAGATCCCCCAGGGCGAGGACGTCCGCGACGGCGCCCTGCTGGCCGCGAAGGAGCTCAACGCCAAGGGCGAGGGCCCGCAGGTCAAGATCGTGTTCTGCGACTCCGAGGCCAAGCCGGAGAAGGCCATCGCGTGCATCACGCGGTTCGCCCAGCAGGACAAGGTGCAGGCCATCTCCGGCGGGTTCTCCTCCGCCGAGACCCTGGCCGCCCTGGACACCGTCAAGCGCGCCAAGCTCCCCTACGTCTCCGCGGGCGCCGCCTCCCCGGATGTCACCAAGGGCGTGGACTCCACCGGTGACGGCAAGTACATCTTCCGCATCGGCCCGGTCAGCTCGACGAACCTGGCCGCCGACATGTGCCTGACCTACGTCACCAAGCTGTCCAAGGAGGGCTTCACCAAGTTCGGGATCCTGCACGAGGACGCGGCGTTCGCGCTCCCCCTGGTGGCGTTCCTCGAGAAGTGCCTGGTGAACCCCAGTGCCGCCACCGGCGGGAAGATCCCGATCACGCAGGGCGTCACGCTGGTCGGCACCGAGAAGCACACCCCGTCGGCGACGGACTTCTCCGCGCCGTTCAGCGCGCTGAAGAGCAAGGGCGCGCAGTTCGTCATCGAGGTCAACTCCACCCAGGTCGGGCTCCAGCTCGGCAAGCAGTGGGCCACCCTCAAGCCCGGCTTCGCCCTCGGTGGCATCAACGTCGTCGGGCCAGTCCTCGGCGTACTTCGGTGTGACCAAGGCCGTCGGAGAGCTCAACGGCCCGGCGGGTGTCGTGCGCGCGCCGGTGTCGGCCAAGACGATCCCGTTCTTCGACGCCTTCCAGGCGGAGTACCAGCGCGACCCGCTGTACAACGGGGCGTCGACCTACGACGGCATCTACGCCCTGCACGAGGCGGCGGTGCGGGCTGGTTCCACCGGCGCGGACGCGCTGGTCACCGAGCTGGAGAAGACCGACCGGGTCGGAGCGCAGGGCGTGGAGAAGTTCGACGCCAGCCACGACGTGATCTACAGCCCGACCGACCCGACCGCAGGGCTGTCGCTGCTGTACTTCCAGTACCAGGCCGACGGGACGAAGAAGATCGTCTACCCGGCGAGCCTGGCCGAGGGCAACACCTACCAGAAGCCGCCGGGCGTCAAGTAGCCCGCGACAGCGGACGCGTAGCCAGCCATGGACGTCCTGGTCCAGGGGGCGCTGACCAGCGCGGTGATCGCGCTGGTCGCGCTCGGCTTCTCCCTCGTGTACGGCGTCGGGGGGATCGTCAACCTGGCGCACGGCTCGTTCTTCATGATCGGTGCCTACTCGGCGTACGCCGTGTCGGACGCCGGTGCCCCGCTGGCCGTCGCGGCACCTGCGGGTGTCGCGGCGGCCATGGTCGCCGGCGTGCTGCTCGAACGGCTGGTGATCCGACCCATCCGGCACCAGGAGGTGGCGGTCCTCATCGCCACGTTGGCCGTCGCCATCTTGGTGGAGGCCGGCGTGCGGTTCTTCTTCGGCGGACTCGAGCGCCAGCTGCCCGGGTTCGTGCGGGGCGCGGTTCGTGTGTTCGGCGTGAACATCCAGCAGACCGCGACTGCTCGCAGGGGCCGTCGCGCTGGTCACGGTGGTCCTCATCCTGCTGGTCCTCGGCCGCACGCCGGCCGGACGGATGGTGCGGGCGGTCGCCGAGGACGCGGAGGCCGCGCAGCTGGTCGCCGTCCGGCCCGAGCGGGTCACCCTCTACGTCCTGGCCATCGGCGCCGGGCTCGCAGGGCTGGCCGGCGTCCTCACCGCGCCGTACGGCGTCCTTACTCCCACGATGTGGCTGCTCCCGCTGACCCAGGCGTTCGCGATCGTCATCCTGGGCGGCCTGGGCAGCGTCCAGGGGACCGTGCTGGCCTCGGCGGTGGTCGGCTTCCTGGACCGCTTCATCGCCTTCAACGTCAAGGACGGTGACATCAAGGTCGGTCTGGTGACCATCGGCGTCATCCTGGCCACCCTGGTGCTGCGACCTCAGGGGCTGCTGGGTCGGGTGGCCCGGTGAGTGCCCTGTCGGGCATGGGACGACGACTGCTGCGGGTGAACGTGCTCCTGCTGCTCCTGCTGCCGGTCGCACTGCTGTTCTTCCCCCGCTTCGTGGACAACACCACGCTGCTGCAGGTCGTCGCGACCGCCAACATCTTCGTGATGTTCGCCGCCTCCTGGGACATCCTGTCCGGGTACACCGGTCAGGTGAACTTCGGGCACGCCGCCTTCATCGGTGTCGGTGCCTACACCGTGGCGCTGCTCAGCAAGTACCAGCCGGACGTGTCGAACGAGCTCGCGCTGGTCACCGCCACCGGCACCGCTGCCCTCCTGGGCGTCGCGATCGGCGTACCGTGCCTGCGCCTGAAGGGCCCTTACCTGGCGCTCGCGACGCTGTCGGTGGCGTCGGCGCTGGTGCAGCTGACGTTCATCTTCAAGCGTCAGACCGGCGGTGAGGACGGCATCGCCAACGTCCACGCGGTGACGCAGGGCGACGTGACCGGTCCGTTGGGCGAGGGCCTCGCGAAGTTCGTCATCGGGCCGCTGACCTTCGGGAAGGAGAGCGGCTTCAACCAGTACATCTACGTGAGCTACTTCGTGTCCCTGACGCTGATGGTGCTCATGGTCGCGGGACTGATGGTCCTCGGCTACGGCAAGCGCGGCCTGGTGCTGCGCTCGATCCAGCAGGACGAGACGGCGGCGGAGGCTGCCGGGGTGCCGCTCACGCGGTACAAGCTGGGCGCGTTCGTGCTGTCGGCCGCCTGCGCGGGGCTCGCCGGTGGGCTCTACGCGCAGATCCGCGGCACGGTGGCGCTGGACCTGCTCGCGGTCGACCTGAGCCTGCTGGTCATCATCATCGCCGCGTTCGGAGGCGCCGGGTCGATCATCGGACCGGCGGTCGGGGCGTACATCGTGGTGCTGCTGCAGGGCTACTACCTGGACAAGGTGCCGCTGTACCAGGAGCACCCGGAGCTCAAGCTCGGGTCGTTCGCCCTGCTGCTGATCCTGGTGCTCATCATCCAGCCCCGCGGGCTCGTCCCGCCCCTGCTCAAGCGGCTGTCCGGGCTGACCCTGCTGAAGGCACCGGCAAGCGCTGGGAAGACCCCATGAGCGCCCTGCTCGAGGCCCGCGCGGTGACCCGCCAGTTCGGCGGGCTGACGGCTGTCGACCAGGTGAGCTTCTCGGTCGAGCAGGGCGGTGCGGTGGGGCTCATCGGTGCGAACGGTGCGGGCAAGACCACCCTGTTCAACTGCCTCACGGGCTTCGACAAGCCGACCGGCGGCGACGTCCTGCTGCGCGGGAAGAGCCTGCTGCGCATGCCGCGGCACAAGGTCGTGCGTGCCGGGGTGGCCCGCACCTTCCAGATCGTGCGGCCCTTCCCGGACCTGCCCGTTCTGGCCAACGTGCTGGTGCCGCTCATCGCCGGCGGAGCCAAGGGCGACCTGCGTCGGGAGGCCCTCCGGGTCCTGGAGCGGGTCGGCCTGGCCGGTCGGGCCGGCGTCGTGAGCTCCCTGCTGTCCGAGGGCGACCTCAAGCGTCTGGAGATGGCCCGCGCCCTGGCGACCAAGCCGGTCCTGCTGCTGCTCGACGAGCCCTTCGCCGGGCTGTCGGTCGGCGAGATCGAGGTGCTGTCCGACACGATCCGGCAGCTGCGCGAGGACGGCACCACGCTCGTCGTCGTCGAGCACAAGATCGGCTCGCTGCTGCAGCTCGTGGACAGGGTCATCGCGATGGACCAGGGAGCGGTGATCGCCGACGGCGAGCCGCAGAGCGTCATGCGTGACCCCGCGGTCGTGACCGCCTACCTCGGAGGAGCATCCGGTGACGACCACTGAGCCTGGCCCGGACCGGGTCCTCACGGTCGACGGGCTCAGCGTCGCCTTCGGCAAGGCACAGGTGCTCGACGGCGTGAGCCTGCACGTCGACCGGCACGAGTGCCTGGCGGTGGTCGGACCCAACGGCGCGGGCAAGACGACACTGCTGAGGGCGCTATCACGGTTGAACGCCAGCTCGTCCACGCTGGTCGAGCTCGAGGGTCGAGCTCTGCCTGCCTCGCCGTACGACGTCGTCATGGCGGGGCTGGTGCACTGTCCGGAGCGGCGCCGGCTGTTCCCGGGACTGTCCGTGCGTGACAACCTCGAGCTCGGCGCGCGTCGCCTGCGCAAGGGACCGGACACCCGCGCCGAGGACCTCGACCGGGTGTACGCGCTGTTCCCGAAGCTGGCCGAGCGCGCCGACCAGCTCGCCGGCACGTTGTCCGGTGGCGAGCAGCAGCAGTGCGCCATCGGGCGCTCTCTGATGGGCCGGCCCACCCTGCTGCTGCTCGACGAGCCGACCCTGGGGCTGTCGGTGGGTGTCAAGGAGGCCATCATCGGCAGCATCCAGGTCATCAAGGACGCCGGGACCACCATGCTGCTCGTCGAGCAGGACGTCAGCTTCGCCTTCCGCTGCGCCGACCGGGTCGTGGTGCTCGAGCACGGCCAGGTCGCGCGCGAGGGGCCCACGGCCCAGATCGCCGCGGACCCCTACGTCCGGCAGGCCTACCTCGGCGTTGCCTGACCGTTCGGTGCCGCCGCCCCACCCCCTGACGGCGTACGCCATGGCGGTGCTCGACGCGGTGGCGCGCATCCCACCCGGGCGGGTCATGACGTACGGCGACGTCGCGGAGTGGATGGGCAGCGGGTCGGCGCGCACCGTCGGCATGGTGCTCGCGCGTCACGGCCGGGAGGTGCCGTGGCAGCGGGTGGTCCAGGCGAGCGGTCAGCCGTTCGGTGACGGCCTGGGACTCCTGGCCGCCGAGGGGTGCCCGATCCGGGGGGAGCGCGTCGTGCTCGACGCCTGCCGGTGGGACGGAAAGCCTTCGTCCGCCGGGGGCGTCGGCCCTTAGCCTGCCGAGGTGAGCGCACTCGTCGAGGTCGTCGCCCCGCGTCGGCTCGGCGTGGGGTTCCGCTGGCTGCTCGCCTCTTCCTGGGTGTCCAACCTGGGTGACGGTCTCGCGCTGGCGGCCGGTCCTCTCCTCGTCGCGTCGCAGACCCGCAGTCCGTTCCTCGTCTCGCTCGCCGTCCTGCTGCAGCAGCTGCCCTGGCTGGTGTTCGGCCTGTTCGCCGGTGCGCTCGCCGACCGGCTGGACCGCAAGCTGCTGGTGGTGTCGGTGGACCTCGTGCGGGCAGCGGTCCTGGTTGGGCTCTCGGTGACCATCGCGACGGACGTCGTGTCGGTCGGCGTCGTGCTCGGGGCGCTGTTCCTGCTGGGGACCGCCGAGGTGTTCGCCGACAGCACGTCCGGGACGCTGCTGCCGATGCTCGTCCCCCGGGCCGACCTCGCGCTGGGCAACTCCCGCTTGCAGGCCGGCTACCTCACGGTCAACCAGCTCGTCGGCCCACCGGTCGGAGCCGCGTTGTTCGCCACCGGCATGGCGTGGCCGTTCGTGAGCCAGGCGCTGCTGGTGTCCGCAGGGGCGCTGCTGATCACCCGGGTGACCCTGCCCGTCCACGGCCGCAGCGGGGACGCGCACGTGCGGCGGGACGTCGCGGGGACATCGCGGGGGACATCGCGGGGGACATCGCGGGGGACATCGCGGGGGACATCGCGGGGGACATCGTCGAGGGGTTCCGGTGGGTGCGGCACCATCCCGCCGTACGCACCCTGGTGCTCACCATCTTCACCTTCAACATCACCTTCGGCGCGGCCTGGTCGGTCCTCGTCCTGTACGCCGACCAGCGCCTGGGGCTCGGGGCGATCGGCTACGGCCTGCTGACCACGGTGTCCGCGGTGGGTGGCCTCGCGGGCGTGCTGTCCTACGGCTGGATCACCCGGTTCGTGTCGCTCGGCGACCTCATGCGCATCGGCCTGGTCGTCGAGACGCTGACGCACCTGGTGCTGGCGCTGACGACGTCACCGGTGGTGGCGATGGCGGTGTTCTTCGTCTTCGGCGCGCACGCCTTCATCTGGGGGACGACGTCGGTGTCGGTACGCCAGCGGGCTGTCCCCACCGAGCTGCAGGGCCGGGTGGGCAGCGTCAACGGCCTCGGCGTGTACGGCGGGCTCGTCCTCGGCGCGCCGCTCGGCGGGTTCGCCGCCCAGCACCTGGGGATCACCGCGCCGTTCTGGTTCGCGTTCGCCGGGTCCGCCGTCTTCACCGTCGCGATCTGGCGGCAGCTGGTGCACATCGCCCACGGCGACGACGCGGTCGTCGGCGAGGACGTCCCGCCGTAGGGGCCCGACGGCCAGCCGGTCGCCGTCAGGAGCGCAGGAACGGCACGAGCGACGCGACCAGCGCCTCGGGGTTCTCCTCGGCGACGTGGTGGCCCGAGTCCACGGCACCTCCGCGACGGTCAGGCGCCCACGCCTCCCAGACGGCGAGCGGGTCGCCGTACAGGGCCTCGAGGTCGTCTCGCGTCGACCACAGCACGAGCGTGGGACAGGCGACGGTCCTGCCCTCGCGCCGGTCTTGCAGCTCGTGCTCCCGGTCGACACCGAGCCCGGCGCGGTAGTCCTCCAGCATGGCCTGCACCGTCAGTGGGTCCTGCACGGCCTCGAGCCACTCGTGGTGGTTCTCGGGTCCCATCGCCTGCGGGTCACCGTCGTACCAGGCGAGCGGGTCGGCCAGGATGGCCCGCTCCGGCTTGTCCGCCTGGGCGTAGAAGAACCAGTGGTACCAGTCGCGCGCGAACGTCGCGTCGCACCGGGCGAGCGCCTCGCTGAGCGGTACCCCGTCGATGACCACCAGGTGCCCGACGGCGCGCGGGTGGTCCAGTGCCGCGCGCAGAGCGACGTAGCTGCCCCGGTCGTGCCCGACCACCGCGAACCGGTCGTGCCCCAGCCGCCGCATGAGCTGGACCAGGTCCCCCGCCACGGCGCGCTTGGACTGCTGGGCGTGGTCGGGACGCACCGCCGCCTTGCCGGAGCGGCCGTAGCCCCGCATGTCCGGGCAGACCACGGTGAAGCCCTCGTCGACCAGTCGTGGCGCCACGCGGTGCCAGGTCGCGCCGGTCCGGGGGTGCCCGTGCACCAGCAGCACAGCCGGCCCGGTGCCGTGGTACCGCACCCGCAGGGCGACCTCACCCACGTCCACCTGCGCATCCCGAAAGCCCTCGAACACGTCGGTCACCTACCCCGGTGGGTTCCCCTCACCCCGCGTCGGCCGCCGCTGTCGGACGTGCGTGGTTGAGTGACGGGCGATGAGCACCAGCCCGCCGTACGTCCTCGTCCGCACGCCCCCGCCACCGGCGACCAGCCTCGTCCCGGACCCCGCGCAGCAGCGTGTCCTCGACCACGCGGGCGGGCCGCTGCTCGTCCTGGCCGGTCCTGGCACGGGCAAGACGACGACCCTCGTCGAGGCGGTCGCGCGCAAGGTCGAGGCGGGACTGTCCCCGGACGAGGTGCTGGTCCTCACCTTCAGCCGCAAGGCCGCGCAGGAGCTGCGCGAGCGCATCACCGCGCGCCTGGCCGCCCCGACCGCCGAGCCGAGCGCCTGGACCTTCCACGCCTTCTGCTACGCCCTGGTCCGCGAACACCAGGACCCGCAGGCCTACGCCGAGCCCCTGCGGCTGCTGTCCGGGCCGGAGCAGGACGTCGCGCTCCGCGAGCTGCTGCGGGGCTCGATCGACCTCGGCAGGAACTGGCCGGAGCCCCTGCGTACGGCGATGGGCACGCGCGGTCTCACCGAGGAGGTCCGGTCGCTGCTGTCGCGCGCCCGCGAGGTGGGGCTCGACCCGGCGGCGCTGGACGCTCTCGCGCGCGAGCACGGGCGCGACGACTGGCAGGCGCTGGCCGGCTTCTTCGCGGAGTACCTCGACGTGCTCGACGCCCAGGGCGCGCTGGACTACGCCGAGCTCGTCCACCGCGCCGTGCTGCTCGCCGAGCGGCCGGAGGTCGCCGAGCAGCTGCGACGGAGGTACCGCGCGGTCTTCGTCGACGAGTACCAGGACACCGACCCGGCGCAGGAGCGGCTGCTGCAGGCCCTCGCGGGCAGCGGTCGCGACCTGGTCGTCGTCGGCGACCCGGACCAGTCGATCTACGCCTTCCGGGGCGCCGAGGTCAGCGGCATCCTGGAGTTCACCGACCGGTTCCGCACGGTGACCGGCGCGCCCGCTGCGCACCTCGCCCTGCAGACCTGCCGCCGGTCCGGAGCCGCGCTGCTGGCGGCCAGTCGTCAGGTGGCGCGGGCGATCCCGCTCAAGCCCTCCCTGCAGGACCTGCGGGACCTCACCAGCGGCGCCTCGTCGAACGGCGAGACCGACGGGGTCGTCGAGGCACGCACCTACCCCTCGCCCGGTGCCGAGGCCGAGGCCATCGCCGACCTGCTGCGGCGCGAGCACCTCGAGGACGGCACCCCGTGGAGCGCGATGGCGGTGCTGGTGCGGTCCGGCCAGCGCAGCGTGCCGTTGCTGCGCCGTGTGCTGACCGCCGCCGGTGTGCCCCTGGAGGTCGCGGGCGACGAGGTGCCGCTCGCGCGTGAACCTGCGGTCGCGCCGCTCCTCATGGCGCTGCGGGTCGCCGCGGACCCGACAGAGCTCACCGCCGAGGTCGCCCGGCAGCTGCTGCTGTCGCCCCTCGGGGGTGCCGACCCGGCAGCGCTCCGTCGCCTCGGGCGCGAGCTGCGCGCGCTCGACCGCGTGACGCGCGCCGACGCCGGTCTGTCGCCACTGCCGGGGCCCAGTGGCGAGCTGCTGCGGCAGGCCGTCGCCGACCCCCAGGGACTGCTCGCGATCGACGAGCGCATCGGCCGGCCCGCCGTACGTCTTGCGGGGCTGCTCGACGCCGCGAGCCACGCGCTGCGCGAGGGACCGGAGCAGGCGCTCTGGACGCTGTGGAACGGCAGTCCCTGGCCGGCCCGGCTGGAGCGCGCCTCACTCGCCGGGGGGTCCGCCGGCCGTGCGGCCGACCGTGACCTCGACGCCGTCGTGGCCCTGTTCGCCGCCGTCGGCCGTGCCCAGGACCGCCGACGCGGCAAGGTCACCGCGCTGCTCGACGAGATCGAGGCGCAGCAGATCCCCGGCGACACCCTCGCCGAGACCGGCGTACGGCGGGAGGGGGTCCGGCTGCTCACGGCCCACCGCAGCAAGGGGCTGGAGTGGGACGTCGTCGTCGTGGCGAACGTGCAGGAGGGCGGCTGGCCCGACCTGCGCCGCCGCTCCAGCCTGCTCGAGTCCGAGCGCCTCGACCGCGATGGCCTGCGCGAGCCGAGTGACCGCGCGCAGCTGCTCGCCGACGAGCGGCGGTTGTTCTACGTCGCCGTCACCCGCGCGCGTCGCCGCGTCGTGGTGACCGCGGTCGACAGCGCCGAGGACGACGGTGACCGCCCGAGCCGCTTGCTGTCCGAGCTCGGTGTCGACGTCGTGCAGCACCACGACCGGGTCGAGCGCCCCCTGTCCCTGACCAGCCTGGTGGCGGCCCTGCGCCGCACCGCGGTCGACCCGGACTCCACCGAGGCCGCGCGCGACGCGGCGGCGCAGCGCCTGGCCCGGCTGGCCGGGGCGACGGATGACAGCGGCGCGCCGCTCGTGCCCGCGGCGCACCCCGACCGCTGGTGGGGCCTGGTCGAGACCACGCACTCGGACACCCCCGTCCAGCTGACGGACCAGCCCGTGTTGCTGTCCGCGTCGGGGCTGCAGCGGTTGGAGGAGTGCCCCCTGCGCTGGTTCCTGGAGAAGAAGGCCGGGGCGGAGTCGGCCAGCAGCAGCGCCATGGGCTTCGGCAACGTGGTCCACGCGCTCGCCCACGAGATCGGTCAGGGCAGTACCGAGGCGGCGTTGGCGGCGCTGATGAGCCGGCTCGACACCGTCTGGCACCAGCTCGCCTTCGACGCGCCCTGGCAGTCCGTGCAGCAGCGCGACCACGCCCGCGACTCCCTGGAACGACTGGTGAGCTGGCACACCGCCGACCGCGGCCGCGAGCTGGTCGGTACGGAAGTGTCCTTCGACGTCGCCGTCCCGGTCCAGGGCCTGCCAGCGGGAACGCCGGAGGAGCTGGAGGTGCGGCTGCGCGGTCAGGTGGACCGGCTCGAGCGCGACGCCGACGGGGGTCTGGTCGTCGTCGACCTGAAGACCGGGAAGACCGCCCCGGCGAAGAAGGACCTCGTCGAGCACCCACAGCTGGGGACCTACCAGCTCGTCGTGCGCGAAGGCGGCCTGGGCGAGGGGCACCCTGCGGGCGCGGAACTGGTGCAGCTGCGGCACGACGGCCCGGACGGCGCGCAGGTCCAGCCCCAGGGCCGGTTGGCAGACGATTGGGTCGACCAGCTGCTGACCACCGCCGTGACCCGCATCGTGAGCGAGTCGTTCCCCCCGCACGTCGATGACCAGCGGTGCGGGCGGTGCGCGTTCGCCCGCGCCTGCCCCGGACAGGCCGAGGGCGCGCAGGTGGTGTCATGACCCCCGATCACCTCGTCGCCCTGCTCGGGTTCACCCCGACCGACGAGCAGCTCGCCGCCATCACCGCCCCCCTGGCGCCCGGGCTGATCGTCGCCGGCGCCGGATCGGGCAAGACCACGGTCATGGCGGCCCGCGTCGCCTGGCTGGTCGGCACCCGGCAGGTCGCGCCCGAGCGGGTCGTCGGCCTGACCTTCACCAACAAGGCCGCCGCCGAGCTGTCGCACCGCGTGCGGGCGCTGCTGGGCAAGGCGCAGCTGCAGGTCGAGGACGAGCCCCGCATCTCGACCTACCACGCCTTCGCCGGCCGGCTGGTCACCGACCACGGACTGCGCCTCGGGCTCGAGCCGCGCTCGCGGCTGCTCGCCGACGCCACCCGCTTCCAGCTGTCCGCCCGGGTGCTCCGGCGCCGCCGTACGCCCCTGCCGGACCTGACCGGACCGTTCACCGACCTGGTGGGGAAGGTCGTGACCCTCGACGGCGAGCTCGCCGAGCACCTGGTCGAACCCACGGACCTGCTCGCCTGGGACACCGCGTGGGAGAGCCACCTGCTCGCCCAGATCGCGGCGTACGCGGGGGAGCGCGGCGTCAAGGGGCACGTCGACAAGCTCCAGGCGATGGCGCTGACCGCCCGGCGCAGGCGTCAGCTCACGGACGTGGTGCTGGAGTACCGACAGGCCAAGCGCGACCTCGACGCGATGGACTTCGGTGAGCAGGTCGCCTTCGCCGCTCGGCTGGCCGAGACGGTGCCGGAGGTCGCGCGGGTCGAGCGCGAGGCGTGCGACGTGGTGCTGCTCGACGAGTACCAGGACACCTCGGTGGCGCAGCGGCGGATGCTCGTGGGTCTCTACGGTCAGGGTCACCCGGTGACCGCTGTCGGCGACCCGTGCCAGGCCATCTACGGCTGGCGGGGCGCCTCGGTGTCCAACCTCGACGGCTTCCCGACCCACTTCCCCTGCGTCGACGGTGCGGCGGCCGGTCGGTTCAGCCTGGCGGTCAACCAGCGCTCCGGGGGACGACTGCTGGCGCTGGCGAACCGGTTGTCCGAGACGCTGCGCGGGCGGCACGACGTCGTCGAGCTGCAGCCTCCGGCGGCCAAGGCCTCGCTCGGGACGGTGCGTGTGGCACTGCACGCGACCTGGCCGCAGGAGGTCGCATGGGCCGCCGACCAGGTCGTGCAGGCCCACGACGAGGGTGCCGAGTGGGAGCAGATCGCGGTCCTGGTGCGCGCCCGCAAGGACTTCGCGCCGTTGCACGCCGCGCTGATCGCCCGCGACGTGCCGGTCGAGGTCGTCGGTCTCGGTGGGTTGCTCGCCCTCCCGGAGGTCGCGGACGTCCTCGCGGTCCTCGAGGTGATCGAGGACCCGACAGCCAACGCCGCGCTCGTCCGCCTGCTCACCGGCCCGCGCTGGCGCCTCGGCCCCCGCGACCTGGCGCAGCTCGGCCGTCGCGGCCGCGCGCTGCTGCGCACGGGCGTCGGCGCTCCCGAGGCCGAGGTCGCGGCGCTGGAGCGTGCCGTCGAGGGCTCCGACCCGTGCGACGTGGTGTCGCTGTCCGACGCCCTCGAGCAGCCGGGGGAGCACGGCTGGTCGGTCGAGGGGTTGCAGCGGGTCCGTGCGCTGGCGTTCGAGCTGCGCCGGCTGCGCGCGCACCGCGACGAGCCGCTGCTCGACCTGGTCCACCGGGTGATCGAGACGACCGGGCTCGACGTGGAGCTGTCGGCGTCGCCCGAGGCCGTCGCCGCCCGCCGGCGTGAGGCGCTCGCGTCGTTCCTCGACGTGGCGGCGGACTTCACCGACCTCGACGGGGAGACCTCGCTGACGTCGTTCCTGGCGTTCCTCGCCGCGGCGGACGAGCACGAGCGTGGCCTCGACTCCGCCGGACCGACCGGAGGCCGGGCGGTCCAGCTCCTCACGGCCCACAAGGCCAAGGGCCTGGAGTGGGACGTCGTCGTCGTGCCCGACCTGACCAAGGGGGTGTTCCCGTCCACCACCAAGCGCGACAGCTGGGCGACGCAGGCGCACGTGCTGCCCGGCCCGCTGCGCGGCGACGCGGCGGATCAGCCGGTGCTGGACTGGGTGCTCACCAAGCAGGCGCTCGCCGACTTCGAGGACGCGCGCGCGAAGGACGCCGAGCGGGAGGAGCGGCGCCTGGGCTACGTCGCCGTGACCCGACCTCGGTCACTGCTCATCGGCAGCGGCCACTGGTGGGGACCGACGCAGGTCAACAAGCGCGGGCCCTCCCCGTTCCTCACCGAGCTGCGGACCCACGCCGAACAGGGGTACGGGACCGTCGAGCACTGGGAACCGGAGCCGCCGGAGGACCGCAACCCTGCGCTGGCCGAGCGCCCGACGTACACCTGGCCGGTGGCCTACGAGCCCGAGGCGCTCTCCCGTCGTACGGCGGCAGCGGAGCGCGTGCGGGCGGCGATGGCGTCCCCCGAGCTCGAGCTGCCGGAGGGGCTGACCGGTGCGGAGCAGGCGCGGCTGCGACGGCTGGACGAGGAGGCGGACCTGCTGCTGACCGAGGCGCTCGCGGAGCGCCGGGCGGTCCGGGAGGTGCACCTGCCCGTGACGCTGTCCGCCTCGCAGCTGATGCGCCTGCGCGCCGACGAGGGCGCGTTCACCCGCGAGCTCGCGCGTCCCCTGCCCCGCCCGCCCGCCCCTGCGGCACGCCGTGGCACCCGGTTCCACGCCTGGGTCGAGACGCTGTTCGACGCGCGACCGCTGCTCGACCCGGACCAGCTGCCCGGGGCCGAGGACGACGACCTCGGCACCGACGCAGACCTGCAGGCGCTGCAGGAGGCCTTCCTCGCCGCCGGTTGGGGGGAGCGCAAGCCGTACGCCGTCGAGGCGCCGTTCGCGCTGCCCCTCGGTGGGCGCGTCGTGCGCGGGCGCATCGACGCGGTCTACGACCTCGGCGACGGTCGGTGGCAGGTCGTCGACTGGAAGACCGGGCAGGAGGGCTCCGACCCGGTGCAGCTGGCCGTCTACCGGCTGGCGTGGGCGCGACTGCGCGGGATCGACCCGGCCCTGGTCACGGGGGCGTTCCTCTACGTCCGCACGGGGCGGCTGGTCGAGCACGAAGACCTGGTGGGCGCCGAGGAGCTCGCGGCGCTGCTCGGACCGGCGGTCGTCTAGCCGCCGCCTCAGCTGGACCGGGCGGTCGACTCGCGGGCGAGGCTCTCGCGGCGCTGCTCGACGACGCGGGCCAGCATGCAGATGTCCTGCTGCGTGCCGTACGCCGCGAGCAGGTCGCTCTCGCTGTCCCAGACCAGCCGCATCCGCACCGTCCAGGGCAGCTGCGACTTCACGTAGCGCTCGGCGCCGTAGCCCCCGAGTCCGGTGTGCAGGACGACGGCAGCGTCGTACGCCAGCAGCGACCAGGAGCCGTCCTGCCCGTCCAGGGCAGCGGTGGAAGAGGGTGCGTCCACCGTGACGTTGCCGTCGGCGACCGAGCAGCCTGCGCCGTCGAGGACCGCGCGTGGGGCGTCACCGGCCGGGTCCCAGGCGAAGCCGAGCAGGTAACCGCCGACAGTCAGGGCCACCGCGCCCAGCGCCACGCCGCTCAGGACCTGGGCCTTGCGCAGCGCTCTCACGGCGTCGTGCCGATCACGACCCGCACGGCCTGGTCCCGAGCGCGGATCTCGTCCCCGTCGACGAGCTGGCGGCCGCGTCGCTCCTCGACCTCGCCGTTCACCTCGACCTCGCCCGCGGCGAGCAGCGCCTTGCCCTCGGCGCCGGTCTCGACGACCTCGGCGAGCTTGAGCAGCTGACCGAGGCGGATCCCGTCGGAGGCCACCACCACCTCGCGCACCGGCGCCTCGAGCTCGGCCGAGAGCCGTACCGCGTCACCGGCGACGTCGCCGGTGAGCTCGAACCCGCACGCGAGCAGGAAGCCGGGATCGTCGGCCCAGGCGGACATCGTGCGGTAGCCACGGGCCCACGCCAGATCAGCCAGGCCCTCGACCAGCGCGGCACCGACTCCCCGCCCCTGGTGCGCGGGGTGCACGTAGACCATCGACAGGTGCAGCAGCGTGGGCACCGTCGCGCCCTCGACGATGCCGCCCTCGCCCAGCGCCATCGCGATGACCGGTTCCCCGAGGACCGCCAGCATCCCGGTGGCGACCTTTTCCTGGACCCGGGCGACGCGCGCGGCCGGCGGGCGCAGCCCCTTGGCGGCCTGCGTGGCCCGCCAGACCTCGACCGCCGCGACGCGGTCCTCCGCCGTCGCCGGACGCACCTGTCCGGGAGAGACGGTCGTCAGCACGTCTCCAGGTTAGTCGTCGGGCGGCCCGATCTCACGCATCGTGCCGCGCCAGCATCGGGCCGAGCAGGTGCGGCGCCTGCTCGGGGATCCAGTGCGACACCCCGGGGAGGACCTCGAAGGTGTAGTCCCCGGTGACCCAGTCAGCCGTGCCCTCCGCACCGGCTCGTCCCAGCGCGACGTCCCCGTCCGACCACACGTGCAGCGTGGGTACGGCGACGGCGGGGGTGTCCTCGATGTCCTCGCGCCGCTGGGCGGCGTACCACCGCAGCCAGGCGGCCAGCGCACCGGGCTCGCGGGCGCGGTCGACGACGTGCTCGACGTCGACCTCGGGCAGACCGCCGAACAACCCGCGGAGTCCGGCCGCGTCGTCGGCAAGAAGGACCTGGTCGTAGCCAGGGCTGGCGAAGTCGCGCATGTAGAGCGAGCGGGTCCGCTGGTCGGGGTCGCTCCCCAGGGCGGAGAGGAACGCCCGGGGGTGCGGGACCGAGATCGTGGTGAGGGCCCGCACGCGCCTCGGGTGTCGGGCGCCGACCTGCCAGGCGACCGCAGCGCCCCAGTCGTGCCCGACCACGTGGGCGCTCTCGACGTCGAGGGCGTCGAGGACGGCGAGCGCGTCCTCGACCAGGCGCGGGATCCGGTAGGTGTCCACGTCGTCCGGTCGCGCGCCGGGGGAGTAGCCCCGCTGGTCCGGGGCGATCACCCGAAACGCCGACAGGTGCGGCAGCACTCCCCGCCAGCAGTGCCTGGTCTGCGGGAAGCCGTGCAGCAGCAGCACCGCGGGAGCGTTCGCGGGCCCGCTCACGTGGACGTCGAGGTCACCGGCAGCAACGGGGATCAGCACGCGCACGACCCTAGGCTGCAGGCATGACCGACGCCCTGCGCACCGCCCTCGCCGCCGTCCTTCCCGCCAGCCGTGACGACCTGGAGTCGCTGGCGCGGATCCCGTCGATCTCCGCGTCGGAGGAGCACCGGTCCGACGTACGCCGTGCCGTGGAGGCCGTTGCCGACCTGGCCCGGGGCGCCGGGGCGCACTCGGTCGACGTCGTGGACGCCGGTGGTCACCCGGCGCTCATCGCGGACTGGCCGGCTCCTGAGGGCAAGCCGACCGTGCTGCTCTACGCCCACGCGGACGTGCAGCCCACCGGTCCGCTCGAGGAGTGGACCAGCCCGCCGTTCATCCCCACCGAGCGCGACGGGCGGCTGTACGGACGCGGCGCCGCCGACGACAAGGCCGGTGTGGCGATGCACCTCGCGGTGCTGCGTGCCTTCGGCGGGAAGCCGCCGGTCGGGGTCGTGCTGTTCATCGAGGGCGAGGAGGAGATCGGCTCACCGACGCTCCCGCGGTTGCTGGCCGAGCACCGCGACCGCCTGCGCGCGGACGTCATCGTCATCGCCGACTCCGCCAACGCGGGCGTGGAGATCCCCGCCCTCACCACCAGCCTGCGCGGTCTGGTCGACGTGTACGTCGAGGTCCGCACCCACCAGACGCCCCTGCACTCCGGCGTGTACGGCGGCCCCGCCGGTGACGCCCTCACCACACTGTGCCGCCTGCTCGCGACGCTGCACGACGACGAGGGCAGCGTTGCCGTGGAAGGGCTCGTGGTCGGCACGTCGACCGCCGCCGACGTCCCGGAGGAGGAGTTCGCGGCAAGCGCTGGGGTCGTGGGCCGACTGATCGGCTGCGGCAGCATCGCCGACCGCCTCTGGGCGAAGCCGTCGATCGCGGTGCTCGGACTCGACGCTCCCGCCACCGCCGACGCCTCCAACGTGCTCCTTCCGCGGGCCCGCGCGAAGGTCAGCCTGCGCCTGGCGCCGGGTGACGAGGCGGCGTCGGGGATGAAGGCGCTGCGACGGCACCTGGAGGAGCGCGTCGAGTGGGGCGCGCAGGTGTCGGTCGCCGAGGGGAGCGCTGGTGACCCGTTCGCCCTCGAGGCGGTCGGCGACGTCTACGACCTGGCCCGCCGCACCTTCGCCGAGGCCTACGGCAACGAGGTCGTCGAGATGGGGCAGGGCGGATCGATCCCCTTCATCGCGGAGTTCGCTCGCGCCTATCCCGGCGCGACCGTGCTGGTGACCGGCGTCGGGGATCCCGCGTCCAACTGGCACGGCATCGACGAGAGCCTGCACCTGGGCATGTGGGAGAAGGCTTGTCTCGCCGAGGCACTGCTGCTGGCGGGACTCTAGAAGTTTGCAGAAAACTCTTTGCAAAGGCTTCTTTGCGTTCTAGTCTGGCTGCATGGAGCGCACCGAGCACCAGCTGACCGCTGCCAGCCTCAAGGCCCTTGCGCACCCGATCCGGGTGCAGCTGCTGGGGCTGCTGCGGCTCGAAGGCCCTTCCACCGCCACGGCGTTGGGGACGCGGATCGGCGAGAGCAGTGGGACGACCAGCTACCACCTGCGCCAGCTCGCGCAGGCCGACCTGGTCACCGAGGACCCCGGCCGCGGGAACGCGAGGGAGCGGTGGTGGGTCGCCGCTCAGCAGGCCACGCGCCTGGACACCTCGCAGGTGGGACAGGACCCGGAGACGCAGATCGCCGTCGACGTCTACCTGCAGAGCGTCGCGCGGATGAGCTGGCGCCGGCTCGAGCACTGGCTGCTCCACAGCCGCAGCTGGTCCAAGCGCTGGCAGGCGGCGACGACGGTCTCCGACGTCGCACTCAGCCTGACGCCGAAGGAGACGCGGGCCCTCGGTGAGGCGATCGCCGACCTCGTCGAGTCCTACCAGCGCGAGCCCCGCAAGGGTGACGAGCGCGTGGCCGTGCAGTGGCAGACCTTTCCCGAACGGAGCCTGCCGTGAGGTGCCGCCGCCCCTTCTTCGCGCTGCTCGGCGCCGAGGGGATCTCGCTGGCCGGCACCACGATGACGCTGCTGGCTGTCCCGTGGTTCGTGCTCGTGACGACCGGGAGCGCGGCGCGCACCGGGGTCGCCGCAGCGTGCGAGACCGTGCCGCTCGTCCTCGCCTCGGGCCTGGGAGGTCCGCTGGTGGACCGGGTGGGCGCCCGGCGCACCTCGGTGCTGTCCGACCTGCTGAGCGCCGCCGGCCTGCTCGTCATCCCGGTCCTGCACGCCACGTCCGGTCTGGCGTTCTGGCAGCTGTGCCTGGCCGTGGCCTTCGTCGGTCTCGTCCGTGCTCCGGGAGAGACGGCCCGGTCGGTCCTGGTGCCCTCGCTCATCGTTCTGTCCGGGATGCCGGTCGAGCGGGGCACGAGCGCCTACGACGGGGTGTCCCGCGGCGCGCGGATGCTGGGCGCTCCGGTCGCCGGGGGTCTCATCGCGCTGCTGGGGCCGGCCAACGTCCTGGCCCTGGACGCCCTGACGTTCCTGGTGTCCGCAGCCATCATCGCGACCTCGGTCCCGCAACCGGCGGACGTCGAGCCCGCGTCATCGGAGCCCTACCTGGCCCAGCTGCGGGCAGGGCTGCGCGGGGTACGGGCGGACCGGCTGCTGCTCGGGATCGTGGTCATGGTCATGGTGACGAACCTGCTCGACGCCGCGTGGGCCACCGTGCTCATGCCGGTCTACGCCCGCGACGTGCTGCACAGCAGCGTGGCTCTCGGCGTCGTCTTCGCCGCGTTCGGGCTCGGCGCGGTGCTGGGCACTGTCCTGTACGGCGCTCTCGGGCCGCGGTTGCCCCGGTGGCCGGTGTTCACCCTTGCGTTCCTGCTGCTCGGCCTGCCGCGGTTCGCCCTGCTGGCGGCAGAGCCTGCCCTCGTCGTCATCCTCGTGGGGAGCCTGGCGTTCGGGGTGCTGGCGGGCAGCCTGAACCCGCTGCTGGCCGCCGTGGAGTACGAGCGCATCAGCCCCGCCCTGCGCAGTCGGGTGTTCGGGATCCTGGCGGCCGGGTCCCTCGCCGGCACCCCGGTCGGTGCGGTGCTCGGAGGCGTCGCGGTCGAGCACCTGGGCCTCACCACCGCGCTCCTGGTGTTCGGCGGTGCCTACCTGCTGGCCACCCTTCCTCCCGCGGTGCTGCCGGTGTGGCGCCAGCTCGATGCCACGCGCGGCACTCTCGACACCGCCGACCTGAGCCCCGCGACAGCCTGACCGTCACTGGGTGATGATGAGGACATGCCTGCCACCCACGAGGTCACCAACCAGCCGCCTCCGCTGACCGGACACGACGTGGCGCAGGACGCCGCGCTGCTGGCGGGGCTCGAGCGCGAAGGTGCCGGCTGGTACGTCGACGACCTGCACCGCCTCGGTCGCCGCGCCGGTACGGCGCAGGCTCAGCAGTGGGGCGTCGAGGCCAACGAGAACGAGCCGGTCCTGAAGACCCATGACCGCTTCGGTCACCGGGTGGACGAGGTGGAGTTCCACCCGTCGTGGCACGCGCTCATGGACGTCGCGGTGTCCGAGGGGCTGGCCGCGCCGTGGTCCGGCGGGCCGGGGGCGCACGTCGCCCGGGCGGCCGGCTTCTACACGTGGTCGCAGGTCGAGGGCGGGCACGGCTGCCCCATCTCGATGACCTCGGCGGTCGTCCCCGCGCTCCGACTGCAGTCGGACCTGGCGTCGTCGTACGAGCCGTTGCTGCAGTCCCGCAGCTACGACCCGGGGCTGCGCGCGCCGCTCGGCAAGGCGGGTCTGCTCGCCGGCATGGGGATGACCGAGAAGCAGGGTGGCTCCGACGTCCGGGCCAACACCACGGCGGCGGTGCGTGACGGCGACACCTGGCGCTTGACCGGGCACAAGTGGTTCACCAGCGCCCCGATGTGCGACCTGTTCCTCGTGCTCGCGCAGGCGCCCGGCGGCCTGTCGTGCTTCCTGGTGCCGCGGGTGCTGCCCGACGGCACGCGTAACACCTTCCGCATCCAGCGGCTGAAGGACAAGCTCGGCAACCGGTCCAATGCCTCGTCGGAGCCAGAGTTCGACCAGACGGTGGCCTGGCTGGTGGGCGAGGAGGGCCGTGGGGTCCGGACGATCATCGAGATGGTCAGCATGACCAGGCTCGACTGCGTCATCGGGTCGGCCTCCCTGATGCGCCAGGGCCTGACCCAGGCCATCCACCACACGCGGCACCGCAGCGCCTTCGGCGGACTGCTGGTGGACAAGCCGGCGATGCAGAACGTGCTCGCCGACCTCGCGCTGGAGTCCGAGGCGTCGACGACGCTGATGATGCGCTTGGCCGGTGCGGTGGACCGAGCCGCCGCGGGGGACCGGCAGGAGCAGGCGTTCAAGCGGCTCGCCGTCGCGGTCGGGAAGTACTGGGTGACCAAGCGCGCGCCGGTGTTCGCCGGTGAGGCCCTGGAGTGCCTGGGAGGCAACGGCTACGTCGAGGAGTCGGGCATGCCGCGGCTCTACCGCGAGGCGCCGCTCAACTCGGTGTGGGAGGGCAGCGGCAACGTGAACGCCCTCGACGTGCTGCGCGCGATGGCCCGCGAGCCGGAGTCGGTCGAGGCGTTCTTCGCCGAGGTCGCGCTCGCGGACGACGCGCGCGTGACGTCGTACGTCGCGGACCTGCAGAAGGACCTCGGGGAGGCCGACGAGGTCAGCGCCCGGCGACTGGTCGAGCGGCTTGCTCTGGCGTTGCAGGGATCTCTGCTCGTGCGGCACGCCCCGCCCGCCGTGGCCGACGCGTTCTGCGCGAGCCGGCTCGGTGGCGACTGGGGCCACGCGTTCGGCACGCTGCCACGCGGCCTGGACCTCGCCGCGGTCGTGCAGCGGGCCGCCCCTGTCAGCGGTTGATGTGGGACATGTCCGCGTACCGGTCGCCGACGACCTGGTCGGCGAGGCCGTCGAGTGCTGCGAGCTCCTCGTCGGTGAAGCTCACCTCGGTCGCGGCAGCGTTCTGCTCGAGGTAGCCCCGGCGCTTCGTCCCGGGGATCGGGACGATGTCCTCACCCCGCGCGAGCACCCAGGCGAGCGCGACCTGGCCCGGGGTGATGCCCTTGTCGGCAGCGACGTCCTTCACCCGCTCGACGAGGGCGAGGTTGACGTCGAGGGCGTCCGCGGCGAACCGCGGGGAGTAGCGCCGGAAGTCGCCGTCGTCCAGGTCGTCGAGCCGGACCACGGAGCCGGTGAGGAAGCCCCGCCCGAGCGGTGAGTAGGCGACGAGCCCGACGCCGAGCTCGCGCATCGTGGGCAGGATCTCGGCCTCGAGGTCGCGGCTGAACAGGCTGTACTCGCTCTGCACCGCCGCGATCGGGTGCACGGCCACGGCCCGGCGCAGGGTCTCGGCCGAGCACTCGGACAGGCCCAGGTGCCTGACCTTGCCGGCGGCCACGAGCTCCGCCATCGCGCCCACGGTCTCCTCGATGGGGACCTGCGGGTCGACCCGGTGCTGGTAGTACAGGTCGATCTGCTCGACGCCCAGCCGCTCGAGGGAAGCGTCGCAGCAGGACCGGACGTACTCCGCGTCACCGCGGATGCCCAGGCGGCCGCCGTCTGCGCTCCGGACGACACCGAACTTGGTGGCGAGCTGGACCTCGTCGCGGCGGCCCCGGATCGCCTGGCCCACCAAGACCTCGTTGGTCCACGGGCCGTACATGTCGCTGGTGTCGAGGAAGGTCACCCCGAGGTCCAGCGCCCGGTGGATGGTCGCGCGGGACTCCGCCTCGTCGCCCTGGCCGTAGAACTCGCTCATGCCCATGCAGCCCAGGCCCTGCGCGGAGACGACGAGCCCGTCGCCGAGGGTGCGTGTCGGTTGCGTCATGCCCTCCACGGTAGGACGACGACCGTCCCCTACTTCAGGGCGGTCAGGGCGGCCAGAGTCGTCTCGAGGACGTTGTCGCCGACGCACCGGTCGATCGCGTAGCTGTCCTCGTAGTTGACGAAGACGTAGCCGCCCGCGACGAAGCCGAGCCCCTGCTGCCCGACCGGGTTGAGCTCGAACGACTGCGGCATGTACCCGAGCGAGTCGTTGGTCTGCGCCAGCGGGAAGGCGATCGCCCCGGTGACCTTCTCCTTGATCGTGTTGGTCAGGTTGGAGAACACCTCGCCGGGCGCAGTCGTCAGGACGATGTCGGTGCCGATCTTCGCCACGGTCACCGGGAGCTCGACCGACTGCGGGGCGGCGGACACGCAGGGTGCGTTCGGGTTCTCACCGACGCTGACGGCCGCCGGCAGCACGTCGAACTTCCGGTCGAAGAACCCGGGCGTCCCCAGGGCGTCGAGCGGTGCGTTGGTGATCGGCTCCCGGAAGGTGGTCTGCGTCAGGCGCAGGTCGGTCGAGCGCACCTGCCGCCCCTTGCCGTACGGCGGAACGAGGTCGGCGAGCTTCACCCCGATGCCCGTACCGCCGCTGGCCGACATGTTGCCGAGGCCGGTCATGAAGTGCAGCCCCACACCACCGAAGCGCTTCTCGAGCCGGTGCTCGAACGGCCCCACCCAGTCAGGACTGGCGACGCCGTCGTTCGTGCCGCGGGTCGTGGGGTGGGCGGCGTACGCGCCGAGGGTGGCGACCGTCTTGCGGCCCTTGACCGCCACGGCACGCAGCCAGGAGAGCTGCTGCTCCTCCGCCGCGCGGTAGGTGTCGCGCCGCTCGCCGTTGAACGCACGGGCCTCCACCTCACCGGTCTCCAGCGTCGCCGGCTGCATCGCGAGCACCGCCTGCTTGACCGTGGCGCGGATGGTGTCGCCGACCTGCGCCATGTACCAGTCCGGCACGAACCCCCAGCCACCCAGGAAGTCGGGCCCGGAGTGCGAGTGGCTGGCGTGCAGGACGAACGAGGCCGGCGTCATGCCGCGCGCCTTGAGCGCCGGGTCGGCGGCGAGCGTCTGCGACAGCTGCTTGATGCCGCAGTCGGTGCACTTGCTCTTGTAGTCCCACAGGTAGCCCTCGGCGTCGATGACCGTCAGGACGATGAGGTCCTTGCCGTCGCTGATCGCCATGGAGCGGACCCACAGGCCGTCCACCGTGTCGAAGGCCTTCACCGGGTTCATGGGACCGAGGCCGAAACCGCCCATGTAGATGCAGTCGGGGTTCTCCGGCCACGGGGTCCCGTTGCTCGCGATGCCGTCGAGCGGTTCGGCCGCGTGACCGCCGAGCAGCCGGTTCACCTCGTTCTGGTCGACCGTCTTGCACTCGGCCGGGTCGGTCTCCCACCGCGCGCCCGGGAAGCGCTTGGTCATGTCCTTGGGCCGCGGCGCGATCGACTGCTTTGCCGCGCCCACGAGGGCCTGACCAGGAGCGAGCCGCGCCGGGTTCACCGCGAGCGGCACCGCCGCGGACACGGTGGCCGAACCGGCCGATCCGCCCACGAGACCTGCAGCGGCGCTCGGGGACACGGGAAGGGGCGGCGCCGGGGTGAGACCGACCCCTGCCCAGGCGGCGGTGAGCGCGACGGCCCCGGTGACGGTGCCGACGACGGCGGCGCGCAGGGCGAGGCGGGTGCTGATCACAGGGTGGCCGTTCTGACGGGGGGAGTGATGCACTCGTGTTTCGCCACTGGGCGGTGAAATCCTGCTCGCCACGATGAGTCTCGGCCGGCTGGTCCGTCTCCAGCAGAACGGTCTCGATGACAGGAGCTGACAGGAGCCCTCATGCCGATCATCCCGCATCTCTGGTACGACGACAACGCGGTCGAGGCCGCCGAGTTCTACTGCTCGGTGTTCCCGAACTCGCGGATCCTGCGCACGCAGGACTACCCGCCGGGCAGCCCCGGCCCCGAAGGGACAGTCATGTCGGTGGAGTGGGAGCTCGACGGGCAGCGGTTCATGGCGGTCAACGGCGGACCGATGTTCACCTTCAACGAGTCCATCTCGATGCTGGTCGAGTGCCAGACGCAGGAGGAGATCGACCACTACTGGGAGCGTCTCACCGAGGGTGGCTCGGAGTCACAGTGCGGATGGCTCAAGGACAGGTACGGCCTGTCGTGGCAGGTCAGCCCCGCGGGGTTGGACGACCTGCTCAACGACCCCGATCCTGAGCGCGTCGCGCGTGCCACCGCGGTGATCTTCAGCTCGGTGAAGTTCGACCTGGCGGCCATCAAGGCTGCCGTCGACGGCTGAACCCCTACCTACTTCGCCACCCGGAAGCCGAGGTGGCCGCTCGTGGAGAGGGCGTCCATGGCCATCCGGGCTGACGGGCGGTAGCGCGCGCAGTACTCCGGGGCGCACAGGTAGGAGCCGCCCTTGGCGACCTGCAGCTGGTCACCGGCCGACGGGGCCGCACAGCACCGGGGAGCGTGCGATTCGGTCCACGCCGTCGCCGTCCACTCCCACACGTTGCCGAGGAAGTCGCCCGGCGAGACGGCGCAGGTGGTGCCGACGCCGAGGCACTCGTACGGGAAGGCGCCCCGCCACACGTTGCCGACGGTCGCCCCCTGAGCGGCTCGCTCCCACTCGACCTCGGTGGGCAGGCGCACGCCGGCCCAGGAGCAGAAGGCCAACGCGTCGGCGAGCGCGACGTGCACGACCGGGTGGTCGTCCAGGGCGGTCGACCCGGGTCCGGCGGGTGCGCGCCAGCAGGCGCCAGCGACCCAGCGCCACCACTGCCGGGGGTCGGCGAGGTCGACCGGGCCGTCGGTGGGCGTGAAGACCGCGGAGCCTGCCGGCGCGTCGTACCCCTCGGGGGGCACCTCGGCAGCGGTCGTCCAGCCGGTCGCGGAGACGAACGCCGCAAACTCGGCGACCGTGACGGGTGAGGCGGAGAGGGCACAGCCCCTCACCGACTCCTCGTGCGCAGGCCGCTCCTCGACGTAGGCGGTGTCCGAGCCCATGACGAAGGAACCGGCCGGCACCTCGACCCAGCCAGAGGTCACTCGAACTTCCGGCCCATCTCACGCAGCGCCTCCAGCATGTTCTGCGGCGCGTCCGGCGCGAAGTCCCCGGGGGTCCACGTCGCCGAGACGATCGTCCCGTCGTACGGCGCGCTGCCGCGGGACCACACGACCGGCGAACCGCGGTCGATCCCCACGTCGATGCCCTGGAACGGCGCCATCGGGTAGAGCAGCGTCAGCCCCTCGCCGGCGGCGATCTGCTCCCCGTCGGCGTGCAGGGTGACCGACCACGTGCCGCCGCCGGGGGCGACGAAGCGCGCCTCGACGAGCGTCGGCGCGGAGACCGGCCCGGACACCAGCGTCACACGCCCACGGCCGTCGTTGTGCGCGAGCACGAGGGTGCCGTCCTCGACGTAGAGGGTGTAGCCACCGCCCTGGTCCCCGTGCGCGACGAGGGTCCCTGAGCCCGGTCCTGACAGGCGCACCGACAGGGTGAACGCCCGGTTGGCGATGAGCTGCTGGCACCGCCACCGCTCCAGGGTCGGTGTCCCGGGGAGCACGGTGACCGGCTCGCTGTAGACGTCGGAGCGCTCCGGCCGCTGGAGGAACTTCACGCCGAAGCCCTCGTCGAGGGGGTAGACCTGGTTGGCGTGAGCGGCCGCCTCCCAGGCGTCGGCGAGCTCGCGCACCTTCTCCGGGTGGTCGGCCGCGACGTTCACCGTCTCGGTCGGGTCGGAGCCGAGGTCGTAGATCTCCCACTCGCTGTCGCCGAACGGCGTGAACGGCTGGTGCAGGGTCACGGCCTCCCAGCCGTCCCGGTAGAAGCCGCGGTGCCCGACCATCTCGTAGTGCTGCTCGCGGTGCTGCGGCTCGGCGTCGGCCGCCGCGATGGTCGGCGCGAACGAGGTCCCGGCCACCGGCTTCAGCGGCAGGCCGTTGCGGGTGGTCGGTGCCTCGAGCTCGAGCAGGTCCAGGAGGGTCGGCAGCACGTCGGTCACGTGGGCGAACTGCCGCCGGAGCTCGCCACCGTCGACACCCGGCGCCTGCAGCAGCATCGGCACCGAGTGGCCACCCTGGTGGGTGTTGATCTTGTAGAGGCGGAACGGTGTGCCCGACGCCATGGCCCAGCCGCGCGGGTAGTGCGGCATCGTGGTCGGCCCGCCGATGTCGTCGAGCCGCGCGAGGTCCGCCGACAGGTCGGTGTTGCCCAGCAGGTGCTGGTAGTACGACGTCGTGCCCTCCGCCTCGCCCTCGCGGGACGCGCCGTTGTCGCTGGTGAACAGCACGATCGTGTTGTCGAGCTCACCCATCTCCGCGAGCGCCGCCATGAGCCGACCGAACTGCTCGTCGACGTTGTGCACCATCGCGGCGTAGACGGACATGTACTTCGCGAACAGCTCCTGCTGCTCGGCCGGCAGGTCGTCCCAGGGCAGCACCTCGTTGCCCGGCTCGCTGTTGCGCGGCGGCAGGACGGTGTGCGACGGGACGACGCCCAGGGCCTTCTGGCGCGCGAACCGCTCCTCGCGCAGCGCGTCCCAGCCCTGCCGGTAGCGACCGTCGTACCGCGCGATGTCCTCGGGCTTGGCGTGCAGCGGCGCGTGAACCGCGCCGTGCGCGAAGTAGAGGAAGAACGGCCGCGTCGGGTCCGAGGCCTTCGACGAGCGCACCATCTCGATCGCCTGGTCGGTGAGGTCGTCGGTCAGGTAGTAGCCCTCGGGGTAGGTGTCGACGACGACAGGTGAGTTGTCGCGCAGCAGGCGGTGCGGGTGGTGCAGGTTGGTGAACCCGTCGAGGAAGCCGTAGAAGCGGTCGAACCCGCGCTGGCACGGCCAGGAGTGCCGCGGACCGGCGTCGCTGCAGTCGCTGTCCTTGGCCAGGTGCCACTTCCCGACCATGTACGTCGCGTAGCCGGCGTCGCGGAGGACCTCGGCTGCCGTCGCCACGTTCTCGGACAGCTCCATCGCGTAGCCCGGGAAGCCGCTGTCGGAGTGCGCGACGTGCCCGACCCCGACCAGGTGCGGGTTGATGCCGGTGAGCAGCGCTGCCCGGGTCGGGGAGCACATCGGCGTGACGTGGAAGTTGGTGTAGCGCAGGCCGCGTTCGGCGAGGGCGTCGAGGTTGGGCGTCTCGATCTCGCTGCCGTAGCAACCGAGGTCGGCGAAGCCGAGGTCGTCGGCGAGGACCACGACGACGTTCGGCTTGCCGCGGGCGTCCGGCCGCGGTGGCCACCATGGCTCCGACCCTGCGACCGTCCGCCCGATCCGTCCCTGGAACCCCTCATACGGCTGCGTCATGGACGCACCGTAACGAGAACGTGTTCTACACGTCCATCAGTCGGGCAGGGCAGAGCGTCACCGGGAACGGCCGCACCACGGTGAGCGACTGCTCTCCGACCGCGCGAGCTCTCTCGACGTACTCACCGTCCTGCAGCTCGAGGACGACCAGCGACGGCACGTCGACGTCGAGCAGCCAGTACGACGGCACCCCGAGGCGGGCGTACTCGTGCCGCTTGCGTACCGCGTCGCTGCTCGCGGTCGACGGGGACCGCACCTCGACGGCGAGCAGCGGCAGGTCGCCGTTCTCGACCTTGGCAAGCGCTCTGCGGACCACGGTCAGGTCGGGCTCGAAGTGCGTCGCGTCAGGGTCATCGACGTTGATCGGCAGCGGGAAGACGTAGAGGTGGTCGGGGCAGGACCGCTCGAGCGCCGCGCCCAACGCCTTGCAGCCGATCTGGTGCAGCCGGCGTGCCATCGGGCTCACGACGAGCCATCCGTCGGCTAGCTCGTAGCGCCGCCCGTCCTCGGGGAAGGCGTCGAGGTCGGCGAGGGTGTACCGCCGCTCCAGGTCGATCCCACCGCTCATGGCTCCCATCGTGCGCCCCTCCTCTCCCAGGTGTCCACCGTCCCGCCTGCCGCGCCCACGCCGCCTGCGTCGTCCACAGCGTCCACAGGCCCCACCGCCGTACTAGCGTCACGCGGGTGCCGACCCAAGCAGCCGTCAAGCCCGCGAGCACGTCGAACCTGAGCTACCCGGTGGTGAGGGGGTCGCTCCGCAACGGACTGCGCGTGATCGTGCTCCCCGACCGCAGCAGCCCGGTCGTCGCCGTGGCCGTCTACTACGACGTGGGCATGCGGTCCGAGCCCGAGGGGCGCACCGGCTTTGCCCACCTGTTCGAGCACCTGATGTTCCAGGGGTCGGCAAGTCTCGGCAAGACCGAGCACTTCAGCTACGTGCAGGGCGCCGGTGGCGTGCTGAACGGCTCGACGCACGTCGACTACACCAACTACTACGAGGTGCTGCCCAGCAACGGCACCGAGCTGGCGATGTTCCTCGAGGCCGACCGGATGCGCTCGGTCGCGCTGACGCAGGAGAACCTCGACAACCAGGTCGCCGTGGTGCAGAACGAGATCCGGGTCAACGTCCAGAACCGACCGTACGGCGGGTTTCCCTGGCTGCAGATCCCGCCGATCCTGTTCGACTCCTTCGCCAACAGCCATGACGGCTACGGGTCCTTCATCGACCTCGAGGCCGCGACGATCGCGGACGCGCAGTCGTTCTTCGACCGCTACTACGCGCCCGCCAACGCGGTCCTGTCGGTGGCCGGCGACGTCGACCCGGAGCAGGTGCTGGCGTGGGCCGAGCAGCACTACGGCGACATCCCGGCACGCAAGGTCGCGCCCCCACCGGCCTTCACCGAGCCGCCGTTGGAGCAGGAGCGCCGTGGCGTCGTGGAGGACCGCCTCGCGCCGGCCCCGGCCCTCGCGCTGGCGTGGCGAACCCCCGATCCCCGGCACCTTGCCGGCTACCTGCCCTACGTCGTCCTCGCCGAGGTGCTCACCGACGGCGACGCCTCCCGGCTGCAGGCGCGGCTGCTCCTGAACGACCGGATCGCCACGAGCATCAGCGGCTACGTCGGGATCATGGGCGACCCGCTCGACGCCCGCGACCCCACGCCCCTGGTGCTCGAGGTCCATCACCCGGCCGAGGTCGAGGCGGAGGCCGTCCTGACCGCCGTGCACGAGGAGATCGACCGGCTCGCCGCCGACGGGCTCACCCAGGACGAGGTGGCCCGGACCGTGGCCCGCATGGTGGCCCGCTTCCTCCGAGAGGTCGACTCCGTCCTCGGGCGGGCCACCCACGCCGCCGTCTACGAGCAGCAGCGCGGTCACGCGGAGCTGCTCAACGAATTGCCCGGACTGCTGTCGGCCGTCACGGCCGCCGAGATCCAGCTCGCCGCCGCGACGCTGCGCACCGACAACCGGGCCGTCCTCGAGCTCCGTCCCGCCGGAGGGAACGTCTGATGGGCGCCGTCATCCTCACCACCGCCCGTGCCGTCCCGGCCCTCGCGAAGCAGCGCGCGCCGAAGCTGCCGACCGTCGGGGACACCGTGCTCGACAACGGTCTGCGACTGCTCACGGTGCGCCGTCCGGGTGTGCCGCTCGTCGAGCTGCGCCTGCGCATCCCCTTCGCCGCGCCGTCCGGCAAGGGCGGTGCCACCCACGTGGCCCGCTCCACCCTGCTGTCGGACACCCTGCTGTCGGGTACGGCGAAGCGTGATGCCCACCAGATCGCCGTCGACCTGCAGTCGATCGGTGGTCAGCTGTCGGCCAGCACCGACGCCGACCGGCTCGGCTTCGGCGGATCGGTGCTGTCCTCGGGGTTGCCTGCCCTGCTCGACCTGCTCGCCGAGGTGCTCACCGCCGCGAGCTTCCCGAAGAAGGAGGTCGAGGGCGAGCGCGAGCGGCTGGTCCAGGAGCTGGCGATCCACCGCAGCTCTCCCGGCGTCATCGCGCGCGAGCACCTGCTCCGCCGGATGTACGGCGACCACCCGTACGGCCGCGACCTGCCCACCGGTGACGAGGTCGCCGAAGTGCGCGCGCGACACCTGCGGGCTCTGCACAGCGAGCGTGTCGTGCCGGCCGGGAGCACGTTGACCCTGGTCGGTGACCTCGCGCCCGCGCGGGTTCGCGGTCTGGTGGAGACGGCGCTCGCGGGCTGGACGACGACCGGCAAGGCTGTCCCTGTCCCGCCCGCGCCACCGCAGCCGGGACGGACCGCGCTGCTCGTGGACCGGCCGGGCGCGGTCCAGACGACCATCCGCTTCGGAGGGGCCGGACCTGAGCGGTCCTCGCCCGACTACGCCGCGACGGCCCTGGCCAACCTGGTCTTCGGCGGTTACTTCAGCTCGCGCTGGGTCGCCAACATCCGCGAGGACAAGGGCTACACCTACAGCCCTCATTCGAGCCTCGACCACCCGAGCGGGGGCTCACGTCTGCTGCTCGGCGCGGACGTCGCGACCGAGGTCACCGCGCCCGCGATGCTGGAGTCGTTGTACGAGCTGGGGCGCATCGCCACCCTCCCGATCACGCAGGACGAGCTCGACCGAGCCCGGCGCTACGCCGTGGGGACCCTCGCCCTCGGTACGGCCTCGCAGGCAGGGCTGGCCGGCCAGCTCTCGCAGCTGGCCGCGTCCGGGCTCGGCGTGGAGTGGCTCCGGGAGTACCCCAAGCAGCTCGCCGCGGTGACCGTCGACGACGTGCTGGCGGCGGGGGCACGCTGGTTCGCTCCGTCGGTCCTCACCCCGGTGCTGGTCGGCGACCGTGCCGCCGTCGAGGCCCCGCTGCAGGTCCTGGGCGGGCTCGAGTCGGCATGAGCCTGTCGAGGGTCGACGTGCCTGCGCTGTCGCGGGCGCTGGTCGACCGGGATGCCGCGACCCGCGAGTCGCCCGAGCGGCTCGCGACGGCGTGGTCCTCCGCGCTGGTCCTGGTGGTCGACGAGCAGGGGCGGGCGCTCGTGGACGGCACCGACCTCGTGCTGCTCCGGGCTGACGAGGCCCCGGAGGGGGAGCGCTACTACCTCGGATCCCATGCCGGACAGGCCTTCTTCGCCGTACCCGCACCCCTGCCGCGGAGGATGGGGGCGCAGGCCCGGGGGCTGCGCGAGGTCGGTCACCTGCTCGGGGACCGGGACGCGGGGCTGCTCGTCCATGCCGTGGGGCTGGCGAACTGGCACGCCACCCACCCGTGCTGCTCGCGCTGCGGGGCCTTCACGGAGGTCACCCGCGGGGGGTCGGTGCGCCGCTGCCCGGCGGACGGCAGCGAGCACTTCCCCCGCACCGACCCGGCGATGATCGTCCTGGTCACCGACGGCGGCGACCGGTGCGTGCTCGGTCGGCAGGCGATCTGGCCGACGGGCAGGTACTCGACGCTGGCGGGGTTCGTCGAGCCGGGCGAGAGCGCCGAGCAGGCGGTGGTGCGCGAGGTGGCCGAGGAGACCGGCCTTGCGGTCCGCGAGGTGCGGTACGTCGCCAGCCAGCCCTGGCCGTTCCCCGCCAGCCTCATGCTGGGCTTCACCGCTGTCGTCGACGGCGATGCCCTCCCCGTGGCACGGGACGGGGAGCTCGAGGACGCGCGCTGGTTCACGCGCGCGGAGCTGCAGGACGGGTCGTCGATGCTGCCCACCCCGGTGTCCATCGCCTACAAGCTCATCACCGACTGGCTGTCTGACACCTGAGCGCACGGGGTAGTGCCGGTCCGTGACCACAGCGACCCAGCACGCGCGCAAGGCCCACGACAGCGACGCAGCGGGGTGGGGTGCGCGCGCCGGTATTGCGGCGCGCGGCCTGGTCTGGCTGGTGGTGGGCCTGCTCGCTGTCCGCGTCGGACTCGGCGGAGGCGGGGAGGCGAACCGCAACGGCGCGCTCGAGGTGATCAAGGACCAGCCGCTGGGCAAGGCGCTGCTGGTGCTCATGGCGGTCGCCTTCGCTGCGCACGCCGCCTTCCGCGTCCTCGACGCGTGGGTCGGCTCACGTGACGAGGACGACGAGCGCAAGCGGTGGCTCAAGCGGGCCTGGTCCGGGTGCCGCGTGCTCGTCTACGCGTTCTTCTCCGTCAGCACCGTCCGGTTCCTGCTGTCCGGCCCGTCCCAGGAGGACGCCAGCCGTCCGACAGCGCAGGTGATGAGCGCTCCCTTCGGCCGGATCGCTGTCGGGGTCGTCGGCGTCGCGATCGCGGTCGGGGGCATCGTGCAGGGGGTCCGTGGGCTGCGGACCGACTTCACCAAGAAGCTGCACATGCCCACCGGCCTGATGGCGCGGGTGGTGAAGGGTGCGGGCGCCGCCGGCCTGTGTGGCAGGGGGGTGGTCTACCTCCTGGTGGGGTCGTTCCTCGTGCAGGCGGCGGTCCGCGTCGACCCGCAGAAGGCCAAGAGCCTCGACCAGGCCCTCAAGACCCTTGCTGCGCAACCCTTCGGCACGGTCCTGCTGCTCCTCACGGCTCTCGGGCTGATCTGCTTCGCCGTCTGGTCGTTCCTTGAGGCGTGGTACCGCGACGTCGACGGCTGAGCCTCACCTCGGCCAGCGGACGGCGGGCCGAAGGGGGTCCTCCGCGCGCACCAGGACATCGGCGGTGTCGCCGGGCTGGACCTGCTCGTCGTACGCCGCGAACGCGGGGAGCTCCCACTCCTGCACACCGCGCCGCAGCAGCGCGGCGGGGGACAGGGCCACGTGCACGGTCAGCTCGGCGGGCAGTCCGAGGCCCAGCAGGAAGGTGCCGTGCACCACGCGGACGCTGCGGTCGTGCAGGGCGACCCGCTCCCGGCGGGCCGAGCGGTCGGCGGCGACGTCCCACAGCGCAGGCAGGTAGTCCGTGTCGCGGTCCAGCACCTCCCGTCGAAGGGCCCCGACGTCGAGCCACGACTCGAGCCGTGCCTGCCAGTCCTCCCGGCCGTAGGTGAACCGCTCACCGGCCGGACGCCAGAAGCCGCGCGCGTCCACCAGCACCGGCAGGCGTCCCCGTGCGCAGAGCGCCTCAGCGACAGCGCTCGCGAGGGCAGCGGTGTCGGCACCGTCGAGGAGCACCCGGCGACGGCCGGGCAGGTCGGCATGATCGGCGAGACCCTCCGCCAGCGCTGTCGGCGTGATGGGGACCAGGGGGCTCAGCGGGGTCAGTGCCGTCCGGCCAGCTCAGGCGGGAGGGGGACCGACTTGTCCGTCGCGGACGCGACCACCTCGCGGGCCAGGTCGTGCACCTTGCGGCCGCGGGCACGGGCGACCTTGCGCAGCCGCTCGAAGGCGCCACGGGGGGAGCTGCCCTGACGCTCGGTCAGCACTCCGATGGCCTGCTCCACCACGACCCGGGCGGCGAGGGCGTGCTCGAGCTGCTTGACCGACAGGCGGAGCTGGGCGAGCTCGTCGACGGGCTCCTCGCCGCGACTCGGCCGCCCCATGGGCGGCAGGTCCGCCGCCAGCAGGTCCGCCAGGACCATCGCGCTGGTGAGGTCCTCGCTGTGGTCCCCGTCGACCTCCCACCCGCCCTGCGGGTCGCGCCGGATGACCAGCTGCTCGGTCACGAGCGGTCCGAGCTGGGCCGCCACCACCTCGGCGAGCTGCGTCAGGACACCGATCGCCTCCTCGGAGACCGCGACTCCGCCGCGGTCGATGCCGCACAGCGTCGCCACGACGCGTCCCGCGGCGTCGCGGACCGGCACCCCGACGTACGACTGGATGCCGAAGGCCTCGCGGGCTGGTGCGTCGCGGTAGGCGGGGTCGTTCGCCGCGTCCGACGTGCTGGGCGGGGCGCCACTGAGCAGACGGTGGCAGAACGAGTCGGTGCGGGCCCGTGTGGTCCCGGGCTCCACGCCTGGCCACTCGGCCTTGGCGTGCACCTTCTCGAAGGTGAACTGGTCGTCGGTGAGGCCGCCGAGGAAGACGACCTCCATGTTCAGCAGCGTCGCGGCAGTAGCGAGCACGGCGTCCACGGCCGGGTGGTCGAGCTGGGTGGTCGGCACGGGATCTCCTCGGGGCAGGGCCACGCCGGCGTCAGGGTTCAGCGCGTCCGGGTGACGATTGCGCCATTGTCCACCCTGGCGACGCCGTCAGGGCGCCGATCGCCCATCTGGCTCAGACCGCGAGCTTGTCCTTGACCTGTGCCAGGGAGGGGTTGGTCAGGGCGCTGCCGTCCGGGAACACCACCGTCGGGACGGTCTGGTTCCCGCCGTTGACGCCCATGACGTACTCCGCAGCGGAGGGATCGCGCTCGATGTCGACGACCTGGTAGGTGACGCCCTCGCGGTCGAGCTGCTTCATGAGGCGGTGGCAGTAGCCACACCACTCGGTGCTGTAGATCGTCATCTGCTCGGGCACGGTCACTCCAGGGCCAGGGGTCACGGGTCTGCTTGCCCACAACCACGTGTTCGTGCGCTCTCTTCCCGCCGTCCCCTCTGGAAGGATGGTTCGGGTGACCCCCGAGGACCTGCTGGCTGCGCTCGACCCCGAGCAGCGCGCCGCTGCTGCTGCGACCACCGGCCCGGTCTGCATCCTGGCGGGCGCCGGCACCGGCAAGACCCGGACGATCACGCACCGTGCCGCCTACGCCGTCCAGACCGGGGCCGTGCCGGCCTCCGCGCTGCTCGCCGTCACCTTCACCGCACGCGCCGCCGGAGAGATGCGCACCCGCCTTCGGCAGCTCGGCGCGGAGGGCGTGCAGGCGCGCACCTTCCACGCTGCCGCCCTCAAGCAGCTCGGCTACTTCTGGCCCAAGGTCGTCGGCGGCGCCCCTCCCACGCTGCTGACCAACAAGTTCCAGCTCGTCGCGAACGCCGCGGCTCGGGCACGGCTCCGGCCGGGCACCAGCGAGATCCGCGACCTGCTGTCGGAGATCGAGTGGGCCAGCTGCACCCTCACCCCACCGGAGGAGTACGTCGGGAAGGCGGCCGACCGGTCACCGCCGTACCCCGCGGCGGAGGTGGCGGCGGTGTACGCCGCGTACCGCGACCTGAAGACCGCGCAGGGGCTGGCGGACTTCGACGACCTGCTGATGTACACCGCAGGCATCCTCGAGGAGCACCCCGACGTCGCCCGCGAGTTCCGCGAGCGCTACCGCAGCTTCGTCGTCGACGAGTACCAGGACGTCACACCGCTGCAGCAGCGCCTGCTGAACGCGTGGCTCGGCGACCGGGACGACCTGTGCGTGGTCGGCGACGCGCAGCAGACGATCTACTCCTTCACCGGCGCGACGCCGAGCTACCTGGCCGGCTTCCGGGCACGGTTCCCGCAGGCCGTCGAGGTGCGGCTGGTGCGCGACTACCGCTCGACGCCGCAGGTCGTCGACCTGGCCAACGCGGTGCTCGCCGGCGTCCCGGACAAGCTCGACCTGCGCGGCCAACGACCGGACGGGCCGGCGCCGGTGTTCGCCGAGCACCCGGACGAGCCGGCCGAGGCCGCGGCGGTCGCCCGGCGTTGCCGCGAGCTCGTCGAGGCCGGGACGCCGGCGTCCGAGATCGCGGTGCTCTACCGGATCAACGCCCAGTCGGCGGCCTACGAGTCCGCGTTGTCCGGGGAGGGCGTGCCCTACGTCCTGCGCGGCGACGTCCGGTTCTTCGACCGACCCGAGGTGCGGGAGGCGATCGTCCTCTTGCGCGGTCAGGCCCGCGCGCAGGACGACGCGCCTGCCGGGCTCGCCGACGTCGTCGCCGAGGTCCTGTCGGTCAAGGGATGGACACCCGAGCCGCCCTCGTCGTCCGGTGCCGTGCGCGATCGCTGGGAGTCCCTGGCCGCGCTGCACCGCCTCGCCGTGGACCTGTCTGCCACCGTCGACGCAGGACCGGGCGGAGGGTCCGCCCTGACCCTTGCCGGGTTCGTGACCGAGCTCGAGGAGCGCGCGTCGGCCCAGCACGCGCCCAGCGTCGACGGCGTCACGCTCGCGTCCCTGCACGCCGCCAAGGGACTCGAGTGGGACGCGGTGTTCGTCATCGGCGTCGTCGACGGCACGCTCCCCCTGGTGCACGCCGACACCCCGGCGCAGGTCGAGGAGGAACGGCGCCTGCTGTACGTCGGGATCACGCGTGCCCGCGAGCACCTGAGCGTGTCGTGGGCCCTGGCGCGGTCGCCCGGGGGACGCGCGACCCGGCGCCCGTCGCGCTTCCTGGACGGTCTCGTGCGTGGGGTCGTCTCGAAGGCGCCGGCCCCGCGTCCCGATCGCGTCTCGCGGGGGAGCGCGCCGATCACCTGCCGCATCTGCGGCGCGGTCCTGAACGCCGCCGTGGACAAGAAGCTCGGCCGGTGCGCGTCCTGCCCGTCGGACCGCGACGACGTGCTGTTCGAGGCGCTGCGCACCTGGCGGGCCGAGCGGGCCAAGGGGCTGGGTCAACCCGCCTACTGCGTGTTCACCGATGCCACGCTCGCCGCGATCGCCGAGCAGAAGCCGGCCTCCGTGTCGGCGCTGGTGACGATCCCGGGCATCGGCCAGGCGAAGCTCGACAAGTTCGGCGAGGACGTCCTTGCGCTCGTCGGCGCGGCCTCCGGGGATGCGTCTCAGTCTGCTGCGGACCTGCCCTGAGACCTGTCCTGAGTCCTGTCCTGAGACCTGCCCTGAGACCTGCCCTGAGGACTGTCCTGAGGACTGCTGCGACACCGCCAGGAAGAACGTCGGTAAAAGACGTTGCGCGCCGCCGGTCGTGCGCTCTAACCTCCCAGGGACCGAGCAGGACGCCCACGTGGCGACCTGCTGACCGCCGCAACGACCGAAGGAGGTGCGCCATGACGAACACCCTGATCCAGAAGCCGATCCAGAAGACCAGCGTGATCTGCACGCGCGCCTTCGTGCGCCCGGCCGTCGCGCCGGTCACGTCGGTCCACGGCACCGGTCTGCCCTTCGCCGGTCAGGCCGACCCGACGGCTCAGATGGTCGCCCTCGCCGGCGACTACGGGATCCCACGACCTCGAGGACGACAGCGCTGACTCCCAGCGCAACGCCCCTCGAGGCCGCGGAACCCGTACCGGGATCCGCGGCCTCTTTCGTTGTCCGGGCCCGATCCACCGGCACATCCACCGGCCCATGCACCGACAGCACCAACGACAGCAGCAACGACAGCACCACCGGCAGCACCACCGCCAGCACCACCGCACGGCGAGACCCGCCGTACCGCACTGCATCACCTGCAACACCGGCCCCTGAGCCGCCACCCCTGCGCTCAGGAGCCACCGTCACGAGGAGGTGACACCCGATGTCCGCACTCACCCTCACCCCGGCGCTCGACCTGTCGCTCGACCCGACCACCTGCACCGACTTCGACGAGGCCTGCCGGCTCACCGCTCCCGGGACCGAGCTCCCCTGCCACACGGTCGACCCTGACCTGTGGTTCGCGGAGGCCCCGGCCGACGTCGAAGCAGCCAAGGCCCTCTGCGCCCCGTGCCCGCTCCGCACCGCCTGCCTCGCAGGTGCGTTGGAGCGGCGCGAGCCCTGGGGGGTCTGGGGAGGCCAGCTGGTCCTCCAGGGCGTCGTCGTGCCCCGCAAGCGCCCGCGCGGACGTCCCCGCAAGGACGCCGCAGTCCTCGACGGGGCGGCTGCGTGAGCAGTCGTCCCGCACCTCAGTCACTCGTGATCTACCTCATCAGGAGGATTCGCCATGAACAGCGTGCTCAACGCACAGCTGGCCCAGAGCCTGGCGGCTGACCGGCAGCGCGAGGCACAGGCGCACGCCCGTGCCCGTCGCGTGGCCGCCGTCCGTCGCTGGCAGCGCCGCAAGGAGGTCGCGGACCGGCAGGTCCGGCTGGCCCGCCTCGCGGTCCGTTAGGTCAGGCCGTCAGCCAGCACCACACAGCAGCGCCCCCGGACCGTCTGGTCCGGGGGCGCTCGTGCTGTGGGGCTCATCTGTTGGCCGTAGGGGTGCTCGCCCGCTCGACCCTGCCGGGTCATGCCCGTGCGCGATGGCGACGGCGGCCTGCCCGCGGCAGCGTGGCCCCATGATCACTCGGCGGGGGTTGGCACTGCTGCTCGTGGCGCCGGTCGTGCTCAGCGGGCTGGTTCTCTCCCGGACGCCGCCGGCGGCGGGCGCGAACGCCACCCTGGCCGCCGCGGCCGACGGTTACGTCGACTCCAGCAGCCCGACGACGGCGTACGGCGCCCTCGGGAAGCTCCGGGTGGACAGCGACCCGGAGACCCGGAGCTACCTGCACTTCGACCTGTCGACCGTCACCGAGGCGGTGACGCGCGCGGTGCTGGTGCTGACCCCGACGAGCAGCCTCGCCGCCGGCCTCGACGTGCGGGGCGTGCAGCACGGCGCGCAGTGGTCGGAGGGCTCGCTGACCTTCGCGACGGCGCCGGCGGTCGGAGCCGTCGCCGCCACGACCGGTGCGCTGAGTGCAGGAGCGCCGGTGTCCGTGGACGTCACGGCTCTGGTCGACGGCGCGGTGCTGGACGTCGCGCTCACCGCCCGGTCGAGCGTGGCCCTGGCGCTCGGCAGCCGGGAGAGCACGACGCCCCCGGCGCTCCAGCTCGACACCGTGGCTGACCCCGCGCCGCACAACCAGGTCCTCCCGGCACTGTCCGGAACCCCTCAGGCGGGCAAGTCGCTCGTCGCCGACATGGGCAGCTGGGTCGGCGCCGTACCGATGGCCTACTCCTACAGCTGGCAGCGCTGCGACACCTCAGGCGGCGGCTGCGTCCCGGTCGCCGGCGCGTCCGACAGCGGGTACCCACTCACCTCGACCGACGTCGGACGGAGGGTGCGCGCGCAGGTCACCGCGACCAACGCGTCCGGTGCGTCCTCCGCGCTGTCGGAGCCCTCCGAGGTCGTGGTGGCGAAGCCACCGCCGTCGCGGGACCAGGTGGTGCTGGCTGCGGGCGACATCGCCTGCGGCGTCCTCAGCCGAGGCGCCTCGTGCCGCCAGCAGGACACTGCCGACCTGCTCGTCGCGCAGCACCCGGATGCCGTCATCCCGCTCGGCGACACGCAGTACGAGTGCGGCGACGCGTCCGACTTCCAGGGCTCCTACGACCCGTCCTGGGGTCGGGTGCTGTCCGTGACGCGCCCGGTGCCCGGGAACCACGAGTACACGACGACGACCAACACGACCAACAACTGCTACGACCGGCCGGTGGGAGCGCCGGGCTACTACGGCTACTTCGGTGATGCGGCCAGCCCGACCGAGCCGGGCTGTCGGGTGTCGTGCCGCGGCTACTACAGCTACGACCTCGGCGACTGGCACCTGATCGCGCTGAACTCCAACTGCGGCCGAGGCGTGGCCTGCGCAGACACCGGACCTCAGGCCACCTGGCTGCGCGCCGACCTGCAGGCGCACTCCGGGCAGTGCACCCTTGCCGCCTTCCACCACCCCCGGTGGACCTCGGGCCAGGAGCTGAACACCCCGGCGGTCGGTCCGCTCGTGCAGCTGCTCTACGACGCCGGTGCCGACGTCATCCTCAACGGTCACGACCACGACTACGAGCGGTTCGCACCGCTCGACCCGCTCGGTCAGGTCGACCCGGTCCGCGGCTACCGCGAGTTCGTCGTCGGCACCGGCGGGCGCAACCTCACCAGCTTCTCGAGCGTCGCGAACGGCAGCGAGGTCCGCGACGCCTCGACGTTCGGGGTGCTCAAGCTCGTCCTGTCGACCGAGTCGTACTCCTGGGAGTTCCTGCCGGTCGCCGGGTCGGGTGGCTTCCGCGACAGCGACAGTCAGCCGTGCCACAGCAGCAGCCTGGTGGACCGCACCCCACCGTCCGCACCGTCCGGCCTGGTCGCCAGCGCGGTCGGTCCACGGGTCGACCTCGACTGGGACGGCGTCCCGGGGCAGGGGGTCGTCGCCCACCGGGTGTACCGCGACGGCGCGCTCCTCGCGACGACCGGCTCCACCACCGGCTACGGCGACAGCACGGCGGGATTCGGCGGCACCCACGGGTACGCCGTCGTCGCCGTCGACGCGGCCGGCAACGCCTCGCCGGTGTCGGCGACCGTGTCCGCCAGCACCCGCGGCGGAACGGCTGGGACGTCGCTGCTGGAGGACGGCTTCGAGAGCGGGACGCTCGACGCCTGGACGAGCGTGAACGGGATGACCGTCCAGCGCGACCTCGTGTCCTCCGGTCGCTGGGCGGCGCGCTCCGTCGCCGGTGCGGCGGGGGCGTCGTACGCCTCGGGCCTGTTCCCGGAGACAGGCGAGCTGTGGGCGCGATGGCGGGTGCAGGTCGTCTCGCAGGGCTCCACCCTGGCGCTGCTCCGGTTGCGGAACTCCGCCAACGCGTCCCTGCTCACCGTCCAGCTGTCGAGCAGCGGACTGCTGCAGTACGTCGACGAGCCGCACGCCCTGACGCGGAGCTCGGCCGTGCGACCGCCGCCTGGCAGCTGGCACACGGTCGACCTCCATGTGCAGATCGGCAGCGCCGGCCTGGTCGAGCTGGCGCTGGACGGCAGCCCCGTGCTCACCGGCACCGAGGACCTCGGGGGCCTGGGCGTGGTCCGGGCCTACCTCGGGGAGACGAACTCGAGCCACACCGGCGAGCAGGCCCTCGACGACGTGTACGTCGGAAGCGTCCCGCCGCCGACCGGGTCGGCGTCCCTGACCCCCACCAGCGGCGTGGACACGACCTCGGTCCCGCGGGAGCTGACAGCCTCGGACCTCGACGCCGTGCGTGAGGCGGAGGGCACGACCTACCTCACGGCGGGGACGTGGGGCGGGACCGGCCCGGGGACGTCGGACGACGTCGCCGCCGTCACCTGTGGGGACGCGCTGACCTGCTGGCTCGTGGCCAAGAAGGGCCTGGTCGCCCGCACTCTCGACGGCGGCCGGACCTGGCAGGTGCTGCCGTCCGGGACGACGCAGGACCTGCTGGGCGTGGCCTTCGTCGACCGCTCGCGAGGTGCGGTCGTGGGCAAGCGGGGCGTCCTGCTGGTCACGGGGGACGGTGGCTCGACCTGGAGCACCCGGAGCACGGGTACGTCGAAGGACCTGCTGGCGGTCGCGTGGGCGGACGCGCAGCAGGTCGTGACGGTCGGTGCGTCGGGCACCCTGCTCACCTCCGGCGACAGCGGAGGCTCCTGGCAGTCGCGCAGCAGCGGCACGAGCCAGGACCTGCGGGCCGTGTCGGCGCTCGACAGCAGTCGGTGGGTCGCTGTGGGGAAGTCCGGCGCGGTGATCCGCACGGTGACCGCAGGAACCACCTGGACGGCCAGCAAGCCCACCGGCAAGGACCTGTCCGGCGTGGCCGTCCGCGCTGGTCGGACGATCGCCGTGGGGCAGAGCGGAACCGTGCTGATCTCCCTCGATGGCGGGGCGCAGTGGACCTCGGCGACGGCCCCGTCGACGGATCTCAGCGGCGTCGCCGCCGCGGCGGGCACCCGCTGGTGGGCGACGGGGCGACGGGGGAGCGCGCTCACGAGCACGGATGACGGCCGGACCTGGCGCGACGCGGCGTCCGGCGTCACCAAGGACCTCACCGGCGTGGCAGCCGTCACCGGCCGGACGGTCGTCGTGGGTCAGTCAGGCACGGTGCGCCTGACGGACAACGACGGTCTCACCTGGTCAGCGCAGCCCGCCGCGGCACTCACGTGGAGGTTCACGACGCCGAGGGTCAACCCCTCGTCGGTGCGCCTCGCGCTCGGGTACCGGACGGCGACCGCCGCGCCCACCGGGACCACGGCCGCCCTCTGGACGACGGTGGACGGGTCGACCTGGACGTCCCACCCACTGCCCGTGCCGACGACGGGAGGGACGTCCACCGTGCTGGACCTGACCGACCAGGTCGGGGGCGACCCAGACCGACTGGCGAACCTGCAGGTGCGCTTCGTCGTGCTCACGCCGACCGGGAGCAGCCTGCGCACCCAGCACGACCTCGTGCGGCTCGACGTCAGCGCCTGAGGCGGCGCGGGCGGGTCAGACCGCCCGACGCCGTCGCAGGAACAGGCCGAGCCCGATCAGCGCCGCCGCACCCGCGGCGAGACCGGCGCTGGCGCCCGTGGCAGGCAGGCCCCCGGTCGACGGCTTGGGTGTGGGGGGCGTCGTCTTCGGAGGAGTCGTCGTCCCGCCAGCCGAGCTGGCGCCGAGGTCACCGACCAGAGTCGTCCACACCGTCCGCCCGTAGGTCGCGGCGACGATCTCCTTGCGGTTGCGCGGGGAGATCGACACCTCGAACGTCGGGACGTTCGGCAGGCCCTTGCCGAGCACGCGGTAGCTGCCGCCGCTCGTCGTGGACGACACGTAGACGCCGACGTCGGTCGAGACGATCAGGTGACCGTCGTACGGCAGGACGTGGTTGGCGGGCAGGTCGGGCAGGTTCGCCGAGATGTCCTTGAAGCTCGCTCCGGCGTCCGTGGACTTGAACACGTGACCGGTGCCGATCTTGGACACGTCGTCGCCGAGCGAGCCCGGCGGGATCCAGCGCCGGCCGTAGCCGCCGAGGGTGACGTAGACGGTCTTGGCGTTCTTCGGGTCGATGGTGACCGACGTGATGTAGCGCTTGGGCAGGCCCTTGGCGGCGGCGATGTGCCACCCCGCCGTCGTCCCGGCGCTCGGCGCGTCGGAGCCGCCCACGTTGGTCGCGATACCCGAACCGAACGGGACACCGCCGGTGACGATGTCGCAGTACCCGCAGTAGCCGACGTACGCCGCGTCGCCGCGCACGTCCACGGCGGACAGCGCGTTCACCGGGTCCCCGGTGCCCGCGCTGGCGTTCGCGTCGCCCGGCTTGGTGCGGGTGCCGAGGTTGAACACCTGCTTCCAGGTGCTGCTGGAGGTGCCGGCGCCTCGGGTCGTCTCGAACACCTCGCGTCCACCGATGATGAGGTGGTCCGCGTCGGTCTCGTCCATCTTGAACGGCGTGCTGAACAGGGCGCCCGTCATGGTGGGCTTGTTGTTCGTCCAGGTCTTGCCGCCGTCGCGGGTCACCCGGATGTCGCCGTTGGTGTACTCCTCCCAGGCGATGTTGCTGTCGTCAGGGTCGACCGCGACGTAGAACCCGTCCCCGCCGTACGTCGCGATGACCTTGCCCTGCGGGGTGATCTTGGCCGTGCCGTTGTCCTGCAGCCCGATCCACACCGTGCCGTCCTTGGCCATCGCGGCGTCGTAGGGCAGCAGGTCGTCGAAGCCGGTGTTGGCGCCGCGACCCCAGTTGGTGTTGGTGAAGTCACCGCTGATCGGGATGGTCTGGGTGTAGGTGCCGCCGTCGTTGCCGGCGACCAGGGTGACGTTCTCGCCCTGGGGCACGAACATGCCGGCGTGCTGGTCCGGGTGCGTGGTGGTCGTCGGACCGGCCGGGGTGTCGACGCCGTTCGCCGGGCACAGCGGCGTGCCGCCCGGGATGAGGGCGTTGGTGTTCAGGCCCAGGCAGCTGGTGCCGCCGAAGTAGCGGCCGATGACCTTGAACTGCGTGGTGCCGACGGGGGTCTCCGGTGTCGCCACCGGACTGCCGACCGGCGCGATGGCCAGGGGGGAGATGTTCTCCCAGACCTCCTCGAGGCCGAACGCGATGCGCCCGGGCGCCCCACCAGGGGTGGTGCCGCTGGTCGGGTCGACCTCGACCCAGCTGTTGTACCAGGACTGGATGCCCGGGGCGTAGGTCGCGGAGTTCGCGCCGACCAGGGCCGTGCCGGGGGAGGCGGCGAGCTGGGTGCTGTCCGCGAGCAGGGTCCAGTTCACCCCGAAGTCCGGCGAGCCGTAGAGCCCGTTGAGGACGGTGTTGCCGGGCGCCTTGGTCGGCAGGGCCCCCGGCTCCGGGACACCGCCGACCGCCGTACGCGCCTGGTTGAACTTGTCGGCGTCCTGGACGAGCGCGAAGACGTAGTCGTGGTCCTGGTCGCTGCCGCTGGCGACGCCGAGGCTGGTGCGCCCGATCCGGGTCTGCTCGGCGAAGCCGTTCGAGGCGCCGAGGAACGCGAACGTGCCGGGAGCACCGGTCGCGCTGGTGTAGAGGCCGTTGCGGGGCGACTGGGGCTTGCCCGCGGCGTTGGGCTTGGTGCCGGCCCGCCAGCCGACGACGGCGAGGACCTTGCCGCCACCGGTGCCGTTGGCGTCGTTCGCGCGTACGACGACATCGGTGACGATGTTCGCGAAGAAGCAGGTCGGCTGGTTGATGTTGGTGCAGGTCGTGGGCAGCAGCACGTTGCGGTAGCTGCGTCCGGCGTCGGTGGAGCGGTAGAGGCCCTTGCCGGTCGCCAGGTAGACCCGCGAGGCGTTGGTGGGGTCGACCGCGATCGCGAAGGAGATCGTGCCGTCCGGTACGCCCTTGCTCTTGGTCCAGGTCTTGCCGAGGTTCGTCGTCCAGTACGCCCCGAGGCCGGCGCTGGACGTCCCGCCGAAGGCCGGGTCACCGGTGCCGACGAGCAGCGTGCCACCGCCGGCCGTCGTGTAGCCGACCGCCCCGGTGATCTGCGTCGGCAGCGTGTCCCCGACGCTGTGCCACTTCTTGCCGGCGTCCGTGGTCTCGTAGACCCCACCGTTGGCGATCGAGGCGAACCAGTGGGTGCTGCTCCCCGGCACGCGGGTGTAGTCCTCCACCCGGCCGGACACGTCGGCGAGCCCGAGCCCGTTGACCCGGTCGTAGCCCGCGACGTCGTTGATCAGGGGGGTCTTGGCGTACTGCTTCCAGGTGGAGGTCGGCGAGGCCGGTCCGGCGGCAGCGATGCGCTGGGCGGCGGCGACACCGGCCGGGTAGGCCCGCGCGCTCAGGTCACCGAAGCCACCCGTCTGCCGGCGCATGTCCAGGCTGGCGTTGACCTTCGACAGCTCGGCGAAGGTCTCGACGCCGTGCGCGACCCGGCACGAGCCGCTGATCCCCGCCGCGAGCTGCTGGACGCTCGTCTCCTGGACCCACGACGTGCCACGCGCGCAGCCGTGCGCGTCGAGGCCGGCGTCGTTCGACGCGGCCGAGAGGCTGGGGGAGGGGCTTGCTGCCAGTGCGGTGACGGTGGCAGCGGCGAGGGCGCCCAGGGTGAGGACGCGGGACCTGCGGATCATGGGTGCTCCGGGGTGAGAACGGTTCGCACCATGATGCGGCATGCAGGCCCGGGCTTGCCTGCCTACGCTGTGACAGTGCCCTTGCCCACGCGTTCGTTCCCCGCTCGGCTCGCCGCAGGGCAGGGCACGGATCTTCGGGACCGGGCGCTCGCGGTCCTGCTCGATCCGTCCCTCGCCCACGTGGTGGAGCTCGTCGCGTGGCCCGAGGGCGCCGAGGTGCACGTCGCGGACAGCACGGGGCACAGCGCCCTCGCGGCCGACGGGGGCGTCCGGGTCATCGCGGGCACCGACCCGGTCGCCGACCAGGACCCGCTGTCGGACTCCTCCTACCCCTTCGCCGCAGCCCGGCTGCACTCGCTGTTCGCCGAGGAGCGGGCACCCGACCTCGCCGTGGTGCACACCGACGCCCACCACTGGCCCGAGCGCGGCGGCCACCTCGGGGAGCACGGGTCGCTGGGCGCCGTGCAGTCGCGGGCTCCCCTGGTCGTGTCCGGGGCAGGGGTGAGCGCTCGCGGTGTGCTCGACCGGGCCTGCCGAACCGTGGACGTCGGCGCGACCCTCGCCCACCTGGCAGGCGGGTCGTTCGACGACATGGACGGCGTACCGCTGGACCTCGCCGCACCGACCGGCGGTCCGGTCGTCGGTCTGCTCTGGGACGGCGCCCCGAGCGCGACCCTGCTCGACCTGGCGCAGTCCGGTGACCTGCCGAACGTCGCCCGTCTGCTGTCCCGCGGGTGCGCGCTGCGGGGCGGTGCGGTCGCGGAGTTCCCGTCGGTCACGCTGGTCAACCACACCTGCGCGCTCACCGGCGTCGGTCCGGGCGTGCACGGGATCGTCCACAACGCCTACTTCGACCGCGAGCGCGGTGAGCAGGTCGTCCCCAACTCCAGCGCCACGTGGCACGGCGCGATGGAGCACCTGCGTCCCGGCGTACGCACCGTCTTCGAACGGGTGCCGGGGCGTACGGCGTGCGTCAACGACCCGGTGGACGTCGGCGCCGACTACTCGACGTTCGCCCTCATCCGGGAGGGAGGCGGCGCGAGCGCGATGCTGGCGTCCCTGCCGGCGCCGGCGCAGGACCCGCTGTGCTCGCACACCTTCCTCGACAACCCCGACTACGCCTGGGGGTCGCAGGTCGACGCCGCCGGTCTGGTGCAGGTGCTCGACCTGTGGGCGGACGGCGAGCCGCCCTCGCTCATGTGGTGGAACACCACGCTCACCGACGGCGCGCACCACGCGGGCGGACCCGGGTCGGCCATCGCGCTGGGCGGTCTGCGGGACGCCGACGCGCGGCTCGGGGTGTGGCTGGACCTGCTCGAGGCGCGCGACCTGCTCGACCGCGTGACGATCCTGCTCACCGCCGACCACGGGATGGCGCTCGCCGACCCCTCGTGCACGGGCGACTGGGGCCCCGCCCTCGAGGCCGCCGGCGTCGCCTTCCGCGACGAGGCCTACGGCTTCCTCTACCTCGGGGTCTGAGCGGGCGTCTGAGCGGCGCATGTTCGACGCCGACCGACCCGTCTCGCGGAGTCCAGGACCCCCTGACCGGGGTCCGGGCCAGTCGACCTGATCCGGATGGGCTATCCCCTTCCGGGACAGAACGGCCGACACTCTCAGCATGTGGCAGCTCGCCGCCGTCTCGAACGGCGTGATCAGCATTGCCTACTTCGGCATCTGCCTCGCCATCGCCGTCCCGCTGATCCGGCACGGGCAGTTCTGGGCGAACAAGCTGGGCGCCGCCACCGCGGCCATCTTCTTCTCCTGCGGCGTGGGCCACGGCCTGCACACCGTGCACGCCCTCCTGCCCTGGTTGGGGGTCAACAGCCTCGAGGGGTACGCCGCGCGGCAGACGTCCTTCCACGACGCGGCCTGGGCGCTCGTCACCGCCTTCGTCGGTTGCTACTACTGGACCCTCCGGCGGACCTACGGCTCCCTGATGCAGGGGGCGTCGTTGTTCGAGGACCTCGAGGCTCGGCAGCGTCGTACCGAGCTCGAGGCGGAGCGGGCACTGATGGCCGAGCGGACCCTCGCCCAGGCCGAGCGAGACGCGCAGGCAGCGATGCTGCGCGGCATCATCGACAGCGACCCGACGGTCATCTACGTCAAGGACCTCGACGGGCGCTACCTGCTCACGAACGCGGCCTTCGACCGCGTCTTCGGGACCGAGCCCGGCGCCATGATCGGGCGCACGGACGAGGAGCTGGCTCCCGGCCAGGCCGCTGTCTGGCGCGAGAACGACCGGCGCGCGGAGACGGGCGCCTTCACGGTCGAGGAGCAGGCCGAGCTGCCGGACGGCACGCACTACTACGAGTCGGTCAAGTTCCCCCTGTTCGACGCCAGCGGCCGGCGCTACGCCACCTGCGGGGTGTCCTCCGACGTGACGCACAGCCGCCGGCTGGTCGAGGCGATGCGGGAGGCCAACGAGCAGGCGAACGCCGTGGCGCGGCACAAGTCGGCGTTCCTCGCCACGATGAGCCACGAGATCCGTACGCCGCTGAACGGCGTCCTGGGGCTGACCACGCTCCTGCTCGGGAGCGAGCTCTCCGACGACCAGGCGCTGTGGGCCGGGCAGGCCCAGCGATCAGGGCAGGCCCTGCTGCAGATCGTCAACGACGTGCTGGACCTGTCCAAGGTGGAGGCCGGCCACATCGACCTCGAGCAGGTGCCGTTCTCCCTGCCGGACGTCGTCGAGGACACGCTCGTGCTCGTGCGCGAGTCCGCGGCGGCTGCCCAGCTGCAGCTCATCGCCGAGGTCTCGCCCGATCTCGCCGTCCGTCGCCTGGGTGACCCCGGTCGGGTCCGCCAGATCCTCATCAACCTGGTCAACAACGCGGTGAAGTTCACGCCCGCGGGCACCGTGACCGTCCGGCTGCTCGGCGACGACGACAACGTCGTCTTCGAGGTCCAGGACACCGGCATCGGCATGACGCGCGAGGTGCAGGAGCGGGTGTTCACCGCCTTCGCGCAGGCCGACGCGTCCACGGCTCGCAGGTACGGCGGGACCGGACTGGGACTGGCCATCGTCCGCGGACTGGTCGAGGCGATGAACGGCTCGGTCGGGGTCTGGAGCTCGCCGGGGCTGGGCAGCACGTTCCGGGTGACCCTGCCGTTGCCGATCGCCGCGCCGTCCACTGCCGCCCCCGAGGTGCGCAGCGGTGCCGTCCGGCTGACCGGGCGCGTCCTCGTCGCCGAGGACAACCCGGTCAACCAGCTGGTCGCACGGACCACCCTGCAGAGCCTCGGTCTGACGGTCACCGTCGTCGAGGACGGGCTCGCGGCCGTCGAGGCCGTGGCCGAGGAGACCTTCGACCTGGTCCTCATGGATGTGCAGATGCCACGCCTGGACGGCTACCAGGCAACCGGGCGGATCCGTCGTACGGGTGACACCGTGCCGATCGTCGCCGTGACCGCCGGCGCCTTCGACGAGGACCGGCAGGCGGCCACCGCGGCGGGCATGGACGGATTCCTGCCCAAGCCCTGGACCCAGGCTCAGCTCGTCGCGGTCCTCACGGCGCACCTGGCAGCGGCGACGTCCGCGGCGTCCGCCTGACCGCTCCCTGACCCGGGAACGGTCGCGGCAGTGCGAGGTCAGGTCAGAACGGGAGGACCTTGCCGCTGGGGGTGCGGGTGTCGAGCTCGATCGGTGCGGACGGCGCGCGACGGGCGCGGGTGACCTGGACTCGCTTCACGGCCGCCTCCTGAGGGCTTGTCGGCTGGATCGTGACGTGTGCATCGGCAGGTAAGGCACTTCCCTGCACCGACACGCGCGAATCCGCGACACAGATCACCCGAATGGGGTGATCGGCTCAGCCCTCGAGCCGGAAGCCCACCTTGAGACCGACCTGGAAGGTGACGGTGCCATCCGGGGCGACCGCTCCACGCTGGTCGACGACCTCGAACCACTCGACGTTGCGCACCGTGCGGGACACCCGCGCGATGCCGTTCTTCACCGCCTGGGCCATCGAGTCCTCGGACGTGCCGACGACCTCCGTCACGCGGTAGATGTGGTCTGCGCTCACTGCGGTCGCCTTCCGATCTTCGAGCCGAGCCAGGTCAGGGGGTCGTACTTCCTGTCGACCACGCGCTCCTTGAGGGGGATGAGCGCGTTGTCGGTGATGTGGATGCCCTCGGGGCAGACCTCGGTGCAGCACTTGGTGATGTTGCACAGCCCGAGTCCGGCCTGCTCGCGCGCGAAGTCCTTGCGGTCGACCGTGTCGAGCGGGTGCATGTCGAGCTCGGCGATGCGCATGAGGAAGCGCGGGCCGGCGAAGTGCTCCTTGTTGTCCTCGTGGTCGCGCACCACGTGGCAGACGTTGTTGCACAGGAAGCACTCGATGCACTTGCGGAACTCCTGCGAGCGCTCGACGTCGATCTGCTGCATGCGGTAGGTCCCGTCGGCCTCCCGGTCCTTCGGGGTGAAGTGCGGGATGGAGGCGGCCTTCTCGTAGTTGAAGGACACGTCCGTCACCAGGTCGCGGATCACCGGGAAGGTGCGCATCGGGGTGACCGTGACGACCTCGTCCTCGGCGTAGTCGCCCATCCGGGTCAGGCACATCAGGCGCGGCTTGCCGTTGATCTCCGCGCTGCACGAACCGCACTTGCCCGCCTTGCAGTTCCAGCGTACGGCGAGGTCGCCGGCCTGCGTGGCCTGCAGCCGGTGGATGACGTCGAGGACGACCTCACCCGGGTTGACCTCGACGGTGTACTCCTGCAGGTCACCACCCTGGGCGTCGCCGCGCCAGATGCGCACCAGCTTGTCGTAGGTCCGCGAGCCGCTCTTGGCCGGCTTGTGGGCGCTGCTCATGATCGTCCCTCCAGCGTCAGGTCCGTCATGCGGGTGCCGCCTCCTCGAAGATCTGCGCCAGGTCCGCGGGCATCTGCGGCAGCGGCTTGCGGGTCAGGGTGATGCTGTTGTCGTCGCTGAGGTTGCAGACCAGGTTCAGCCCGCCCCACTCCTTGCTGGCTGCGGGGAACTCGTCGCGGGTGTGCCCGCCGCGGCTCTCCTCGCGCTCGAGGGCTGCCTTGGCGATGCACTCCGAGACGCGCAGCATGTTCTGCAGGTCCAGCGCGAGGTTCCAGCCCGGGTTGAACGCCCGGCCGCCCTCGCACGTCAGCCGCTTGGTCTTGAGGTCGGCGATGACGTCGAGCGCCCGCTGGACCTCCTGGCCGTTGCGGATGATGCCGACGAGGTCCTGCATCGCGTCCTGCAGCTGGTGCCAGACGGTGAACGGGTTCTCCCCGCCGGGCTGGAACGGCGTGAGGGCCTCGGCCTCGGCGCGCGCGAGCTGGTCGGCGGTGATCGTGGCGCCGCCGACGGTCGTGGCGCGGTGGGCCGCCGCGGCGCCGGCCCGTTTGCCGAACACCAGCAGGTCCGACAGCGAGTTCCCGCCGAGCCGGTTCGAGCCGTGCATCCCGCCGGACACCTCGCCGGCGGCGTACAGCCCCTCGACAGCGGCGGCCTGCGAGTCGGGGTCGACCTCGACGCCACCCATGACGTAGTGGCAGGTCGGACCGACCTCCATCGCCTCCTTGGTGATGTCGACGCCCGCGAGCTCCATGAACTGGTGGTACATCGACGGCAGGCGCTTCTTGATGAACTCCTCGCTGCGCCGGTTCGCGATGTCGAGGAACACCCCACCGTGCGGTGATCCGCGCCCCGCCTTGACCTCGGCGTTGATGGCCCGCGCGACCTCGTCGCGGGGGAGGAGCTCAGCGGGCCGGCGGTTGTTCTTCTTGTCGTCGTACCAGCGGTCGCCCTCCTCCTCGCTCTCGGAGGTCTCCTTCTTGAAGAAGTCGGGGATGTAGTCGTACATGAAGCGCCGGCCCTCGGAGTTGAGCAGCACGCCACCGTCTCCGCGGACCGACTCGGTGACGAGGATGCCCTTGACCGAGATCGGCCAGACCATGCCGGTCGGGTGGAACTGCAGGAACTCCATGTTGATGAGCGAGCCGCCGGCGGCCAGCGCGAGGGAGTGACCGTCGCCGGTGTACTCCCAGGAGTTGGACGTGACGATGTAGGCCTTGCCGATGCCGCCGGTGGCGAGGACGACGCTCGGCGCCTGCCAGGCGACGAACTCGCCATCAACGCGCCGGTAGCCGAAGGCGCCGGTGATCGCGCCGTCCGGACCGGTCAGCAGCTTGGTGACCGTGTGCTCCATGTAGACGTCGATGCCGAGCGCCACGGTGCGCTGCTGCAGCGTGCGGATCAGCTCGAGGCCGGTGCGGTCACCGACGTGCGCGAGACGCGCGTAGCGGTGACCCCCGAAGTCGCGCTGGCTGATCAGCCCGTCCTTGGTGCGGTCGAACAGCGCGCCCCAGGACTCGAGCTCGCGCACGCGGTCGGGGGCCTCCTGGGCGTGCAGCTGCGCCATGCGCCAGTTGTTGAGCATCTTCCCGCCACGCATGGTGTCGCGGAAGTGCACCCGCCAGTTGTCGTCGGGGTAGAGGTTCCCCATCGCGGCGGCGATGCCGCCCTCGGCCATGACGGTGTGGGCCTTGCCCAGCAGCGACTTGCAGACGACGGCGACCTTCGCGCCGGCGTCGTGCGCCTCGATGGCAGCGCGCAGACCGGCGCCGCCGGCGCCGATGACCACGACGTCGTACTCGTGGGGAGTGACAGCCATCAGGAGATCCACCTCGGGTCGTCGAACAGGCCCGAGCTCACGGCCCACACGTAGGCGTCCGTCAGGGCGACGCCGAACAGCGACACCCACGCGAACTTCATGTGGTGGTGGTTGAGCTTCGAGCAGAAGGTCCAGAAGCGGTAGCGCACGGGGTGCTTCGAGAAGTGCGTCAGGCGCCCACCCATGATGTGGCGGCAGCTGTGGCAGGACAGCGTGTAGAGCCACAGCAGCGTCGCGTTGGTGAGCAGCACCAGCGTGCCGAGCCCCACGCCGAAGCGCTTGCCGCTGTCGGTCTCGAAGGCGAACGCGATGATCGCGTCGTAGGTGAGGATCACGTTGAACACCGCACCGGCGTAGAAGAAGTACCGGTGGATGTTGTTGCCCACCAGCGGCAGCTTGGTCTCGCCGGAGTAGGAGCTGTGCGGCTCGGCGACCGCGCACGCGGGCGGGCTCAGCCAGAAGCTGCGGTAGTAGGCCTTGCGGTAGTAGTAGCAGGTGAGCCGGAAGCCCAGCGGGAAGATGAGGATGAAGATCGCGGGGGTGAAGAAGGCGTTGCTCGGGAACAGCCCGATGCTCGGGGCGTCACCACACCCGCTCGTGCTCAGGCACGGGGAGTAGAACGGCGAGATGTAGGGGTCGGTGAAGAAGTCACGACCCATGAACGCGCGGATCGTCGAGTAGATGATGAACGCGACGAGCACGAGCACCGTGATGAGCGGCTGCAGCCACCACCGGTCGGTCCTGAGCGTGCGGGCCTCGATCCGGGCCCGGCCGGGTGCGCCGGTGCCCGAAGGGGCGGTGGTGGTCAACGTGATCCCTTCACGTGCAGACGGTCCGTCGTGGGGTTTTTCGCGGGTGGTGCGACTGGAGGTCTAGCGGCCGCCGCCGAGGCCCTCGTCCTCGGCGTCCATCCAGAAGTCCTGTGGGTAGGCAGTGTCGTCCATGACCACCAGCCGAGGTGCGTCGGGTGCCGCTTGACCGCTCGGGACGCTGCTCACGGCCCCTGCGGGACCTGCGTCGGTCTCCCCGCAGAGCAGGTCGACGTCCTGTCGCACCCGCTCCACGTCGACCAGCAGCCGTCGGGCGTCGACGCTCCCGGCGTACGCCCTCGCCGTCGACGCGGCTGCCCGCTCGAGCGCGGCCACGGCGTCCCGCAGTGCGGTGACGTCCTCCTGCACGGTCATGCCCATCGACCCCTCACGTCCCTCGCCGGTCGTCGACCGGTCGGCTCACCCAACACGACAGGGGTACGCGCACGCAACCACCCTGACGGGTCTACAGGCCGCGCTGCAGGGCGGACAGGCACTCCAAGACGCGCGCGCTGGTCCACCGCTTGCCGTCCAGGGTGGGCGGCCCCTGTCGGTTCAACCGCGCGGCCATGGTGTGGGCGGACAGGCCTTCCTCGCTCATCGCGCGCAGGGCCTGTGCCTGGTCCTCCGACAGCAGTCGGGTGCGCGTGCTGGCCTGGGGGCTCTGCGCGAGGATGCGCGCCGCGGTGCGCTCGACCTGGTCGGCCGGAACTGCCGGTGACCAGAGGAACCCCTGTCCGGCGTCGCAGCCGAGCCTGCGCAGCGCGGATGCGGTGCGGCCGTCCTCGACCCCCTCCGCAACGCTGCGCAGACGAAGGCGCCGCGCCAGGTCGATCGAGCTGGCGACCACGACCTGACTGGCTCGCTGCGTCAGGCCACCCGACAGGAACGCCCGGTCGATCTTGAGGGTGTCCAGGGGGAGGGCCGTGAGCTGGGCCAGACCCGAGTACCCGGTGCCGAAGTCGTCGATGGAGACCCTGACGCCGTCGTCACGCAGTTCCTGCAAGCCGCTGGCTGCCTGCTCGGGGTCGCGCAGGACGCCCGTCTCGGTGACCTCCAGCGCAAGCCGACGTGGAGCCAGGCCGCTGAGCGAGAGGGCCTGTCGCACCACTGCAGGAAAGGTGCGTGAGACGACCTGCTCGGGGCTCACGTTGACCGCCACGTAGCCCAGCGCCTCCGGCCAGTCCGCAGCCGCGCAGCAGGCGACCCCCAGCACCCGCTCGCTGAGCGTGGTGAGCAAGCCAGACTCCTCGGCCAGGTCGAGGAAGTCCACCGGAGAGAGCACGCCGCGGCTCGGGTGGACCCAGCGGACCAGCGCCTCCCATCCCAGGATCATGTTGTCGGACAGCTGAACCACTGGCTGGAACCACGGGACGAGCTGTCGGTCGTCCGACAAGGCCGCCCGAAGATCGGCGGCCAGGCGCAACCGGTCGGACGCCTGCTCGCGAAGCGCTGGCCCGAACATGACGAACCCGGCCTCCAGCCGGCGCGCTTTAGACAGCGCGAGCAGGGAGTCGTCCACCAGCCGCTCGGCCGGACTGACGGGGTACTCCGCGGCGCCGAAGTGCGGCGTGAGCATGATGTCGGCGTTGTCGTAGCTGAGCGGCTTCGTGAGCGCCTCGCGCAGGCGCTCGGCCACGCCGAGCGCGTCGCGATCGGGAATGGCCTGCTCGACGAGGACAGCGAACTCTGCGTCGTCGAGCTTGGCGAGCGTGTCTGCCGGGTCCAGCGCCTCGCGAAGCCGCACTGCCGCGTGTCGGATCAGCTCGGAGCGTGCCGCGGAGCCGTGGCCGCGCGCCACCGCCTCCACCCCTTCGAGATGGACGGTGACGAGGAGGACCGTCGTGTCGCTGTCATGACTGAGGTCCGTGGCCCGGTCGACCCGGTCCTGCAGCAGCGTGGTGTTGGGGAGCCCCGTCGTGCTGTCGTACAGGGCCAAGGACTGCATCTGCTCGTGAGCGAGGCGTTGTTCGGTGATGTCCGAGAGGTTGGCGACGATGCCACGGACCGCGGGCTCGTGCAACAGGTTGGTGAGCCGTTCGGCGTACCAGTGCCACGAACCGTCTGCGTGCCGGACACGGATCTCGAGCGTCCTGCTCGCTCCCGGCTCCGCCGCCACGGCAGCCAGCGCCTCCTCGGCAGTCGGGCGGTCGTCCTCGTGGATCCAGTCGTAGCCGCTCTCGGCCACGACGTCCGTCACCTCGTAGCCCACAAGACGCGGCAGCGACGCTGAGACGTAGCTGATGGTTCCGTCGGCGTCGACGATCAGGGCCAGGTCGCTGCTGCTCTCGACCAGCGCGCGCCAGCGGGCCTCGCGCAGGGCGAGCTGCTCACGGGCGTGGACGCCGGAGGAGACGTCCTGCGCGAAGATGGCGTAGGACAGGACGCCGCCGTCCTCCGCGCGGACGGTCGAGGCCGTCACGAGCAGGTGCACCGGCTGACCGTCACAACGCACCGCGGGGGTCTCCATGGTGATCTTGTCGATGGCGCCGCTCGCGAACGCCTCGGCGAGGGCGTTGACGTGGTTCGGCGCGCCGCAGATGTCGCGGAAGCGCTGTCCCTCCAGGTCCGCTCGGGAGGCGGCGTAAAGCTCACACCACGCGTCGTTGACGACGGCTACGCGCCCATCGGTTCCGACCGAGCACTGGGCCACGTGTGACTGGTCGAAGCGGGCGAGCAGCTCCCTCTCGCTGAGTCGGCAGGCCACGAGAACCCCCTCGTGCGTTGCAAGGAGCGCGTCACGCTTGGGTCTGCCCCGTGGCCCGAGAGGGAAACCGTCGTGGCTACAGGCCGTGGTCGATGCCGTAGGTCAGGCAGATGCCCAGCGACGTCGCGAGCAGGAACACCCCGATGACGCACAGCGCGGCGACGCGGATCCACGGCTTGCGTGGCCCGGTCATCATCGGCGGCAGGTAGGCGGTAGGAAGCTTCGACCCGCGCAGCAGCTCGAGGTAGTGCGGGTCGACCTCGGGCTCGCCCGGCTGCTCGACGTCCTGCTCGGTGCGCGGCTGCTCGGTCACCCCCTCACCGTACGGCGGGACGCCGCGTCACGCAGGCGTGGGTCAGCCGTGCCAGCTGCGCCACAGGTCGGCGTACGACCCGTTCGAGGCGAGCAGCTCCGCGTGGGTGCCGAGCTCGAGGACCCGCCCCTGCTCGACGACCGCGACGCGGTCGGCGTCGGAGGCGGTGTGCAGCCGGTGCGCGATGGCCACGACGGTGCGGCCGGTGAGCACCGCGGAGAGGGAGCGCTCCAGGTGGCGGGCGGCGCGCGGGTCGAGCAGCGCCGTCGCCTCGTCGAGGACGAGAGTGTGCGGGTCGGCCAGGACCAGGCGGGCGAGGGCGACCTGCTGGGCCTCGGGCGGCGTCAGCGCCAGGCCGCCCGCGCCGACCTGCTGGTCGATCGCGCACCCGGTCCAGTCCACGGCCGCGAGGGCTTCGCGCAGCTGGGCGTCCGTCGCGGCGGGGAGGGCCAGCCGCAGGTTCTCCGCCAGCGTCGCACTGAACACGTGGTGCTCCTGCGTGACCAGCGAGACCTCGCGCCGGAGCTGGGCCAGCGGCAGCCCGGTGAGCGGCGCGCCGCCGACCGTGACGCTGCCTGAGCCGGGTGGGTGGACACCGGCAAGCAGCCGGGCCAGCGTCGACTTGCCCGCCCCGGACGGCCCGACGATCGCCAGGCGCTCACCGGGCTGCAGCGTGAGGTCGATCCCCTCGAGCACAGGTCTGCCGGGGGCGTAGGCGAAGTGGACCCCGTCCGCGACCAGCTGCTCGCCGTGCGGCACCTGCCCGGAGGCGGTCCGGTCGTCGTCGACCTGGGTCACCCCGAGCAGGCGGGCGAACGACGTGCTGCCGATCTGGACCTCGTCGAGCCAGTTGAGCAACCGGTCGACCGGGTCGACCAGAAGCTGGGCGTAGAGGGTCACGGCGGTGACCTGCGCGAGGCTCAGGTGGCCGCCGATGGCCAGGAGCCCGCCGACCATGAGGCAGGTCGCGACCGGCAGGACGTAGGCCGTCTCGCAGGCCGGGTAGAACACGCACCGCAGGCTCAGGGTGTAGCGCTCGCCCTCCCACGCGCGGCCGAGGTCCTGCTCGGCGAGGGCGACCCGCTGCTGCTGCCGACCCAGGGCCTCCACGGTGCCACCGGCCTCGATGGTCTCGGCGACCCGGGCGGTCACGTCGCTGGCTGCCTGGCGCTCGGCGAGGTAGCCGGCCGGCGCCCGCCGGAGGTACCACCGGGTCACGACCGCCACCACCGGGACGGTGACCACGACACCGGCGGCCGCCGGAACCGGTGCGGCGAGGAGCATCGCGACCAGGGTGGCGAGCGCCGTGATGACCGCGACGGTCACCTCCGGGAAGCCCTGCCGCACCGTCTTGGTGAGGGCGGCGACGTCGGCCGTGGTGCGGCTGAGCAGGTCGCCGGTGCCCGCCCGCTCCACGACTCCGAGAGGAAGCGCGAGGACGCCCTCGACGAACTCCTCGCGCACCTGCGCCAGGACCTGCTCCCCGAGGACGAAGGACCGCAGCCTGGCCCACCGGCGCAGCACGGCGGCGAGCAGCACGACGGCGGTCAGGGCGACGGCGGTACGGGTGATGTCGTCGTCGGTGAGGCCGTGGTCGACGCCACCCACCAGGTGACCGAGCAGCCGGGGCGGGACGAGGGACGCCGCGGCGGCGGCCAGGTCGAGGGTGGCGCAGGTGAGCAGCGCCGTGCGGTGCTGCCTGGCCAGAGCACCGACCCGCCGGCGTACGGCGGTGGAGTCCGCGATCGGCAGGTGCGTCCTCACGGGGCCATCTCCTCGAGGTCGCGGGTGACGACCGAGCGGTAGGACGGGTCGGTGAGCAGGTCGCTGTGCCGGCCCTCGAGCACGACCACACCGTCCTGCACGAGCGCGACGTGGTCGGCCTGCTCGAGCACCAGTGGCGACGTCGTGAGCACGACGGTGGTGCGCCCGCGGCGCGCGTCGCCCAGGCGGTGCGCGATGCGCGACTCGGTGTGGGCGTCCACGGCGCTCGTGGGCTCGACCAGCACCAGCACCGGAGCGTCGGTGAGCAGGGCCCGTGCGAGCAGCAGCCGCTGGCGCTGCCCGCCGGAGAGCTCCCGGGCGCGCTCCTCGAGCCCGCCCTCGAGCCCGCCGTCGATGCTGTCCAGGACGTCGGTGGCGCAGGCGGCGGTCAGGGCAGCGCGCAGGTCCTCCTCGCTGCGGTCGCCGGAGGGGTCGAGCTCGCGCCGCAGCGGGCCGCGCAGCAGGACGTCGCCCGGTCCGCAGACCAGGACGGTCGCACGGAGGTCGGCCAGTGACAGTGCCCGCAGCGGCGTTCCGCCGAGGGTGGCGTCGCTGTCGACGTACCCCCCGAGGCGGGCGACGAGGTCGTCGGTGCCCTCGCGGCAGACCACCGCGGTCAGGCGACCGTGCTGCAGAACCAGCCCGGAGACGGGGTCGTGCACGTCCCCGAAGGACGGGGTGAGGGGATCGGCCGGCTCGGTGCGGGTCGGCTCGAGACGCAGCAGGGCGAGGACCCGACCGGCGGCCACCGTGCCGGCAGTCATGGAGTCGACCAGCTCGGTGCCGGTGCGCAGGGGGAGCACGAGGAACGCCGCGTAGCCGTAGAAGGCCAGCAGCTGTCCGGGGGTGATCTCCCCGCGCACGGCCAGCCGCGCCCCCACCACGGTGAGGGCGACGACGAAGACGGCCGGGAGCAGCAGTTGCAGCGCGTCGAGGGTGGCCTCCAGTCGCGCGGTCTCGACCCCGGCTGCGCGCACGCGCTGGCTCGCCGCGCGGTACCTCGCCGCCAGCTCGGGCTCACCGCCGATCCCGCGCAGCACGCGCAGACCGCTGACGGTGTCGGCGGCGAGCGTCGAGGCCTCGGACAGCGCGGCGCGCTGGGCGGCCTGCCGCCGCTGCAGCGGTCGGAGCAGCGGGCCGAGGCCGAGCACGAGCACGGGCATGCCGAGCAGGACGAGCAGTCCCAGCCGCACGCTGGTCGTGAGCAGGATCGCCGCGACGAGCACGAACGACACGAGCGCGCCGGTCCCGCGCGCCGTGATGTCGAAGCACCGACCGACCATGGGGGCATCGGTGGCGCTGACGTTGGCGGCCTCGCCGGCGGGGACCCGCGCGGGCAGACTGCCGCCGAGTCGGACCACGTGCCGCAGGACGATCTGCTGGGTCCGGAAGGTGGCGGTGATCCAGTTGGCCACGGCGAAGCGGTGGCGCATGAGCCCGGCCAGGGCGGTGGTGACGCCGAGCCCGAGCAGCACCAGGGCCCAGAGCACGAGCGCTCTGCGGTCGCCGGCGCGCACGCCCTTGTCGAGGGCGGCGCCGAGCGCGCCGGGGCTCAGTGCCTGGGCGCCCATCCAGAGCACCCCCCAGAACGCGCCGCCGGCGATGGTCCGCCGCTGCCCTCTGGCGAGCCACAGCAGGTAGCGGACCGGTCCGCGCAGGTCGGGGGACCCGGGGTCGGGCAGGGGGAAGCGGCGCACCCACCCACGCTAGGACCGCGCGGCAAGGGAGTTGTTCGGTCAGACTGCAGACATGGCCGACCCCGCACCGGTGCCCTGCGAACCGGCGACCTGCTCGCACTGCGGAACCACCGTCGCCGACCGTCCCGTGACGTGGTCGCTGGACGTGGGCGCGCGGGGCGCGCAGTGGATCTGCGAGCGGTGCACCCGGGAGAACCTGCGGTCGATCGAGGGCAAGCTCGACGACAGCTGGTGGTGAGGCGGGTCAGTCCTCGGGAGTGGCGAAGCCGGGCTGCCAGGTCTGCATGAGCGACCGGTACGGCGCCTCGCCGCCGAGCTGGCACAGCACCCCGATGGTGCCGAGGGTGACCCGGTGGATCAGCAGGTACGACGGCGGGAGGTTCAGCTGCCGACCGAGCTGGTTGGCCGGGGAGCGCGGGTCGCCGACGCGCATCGCCTCCGCGCGCAGCCAGGGGCGGGTGAAGCGGAAGGTCGGCTCGGCGATCGGCGCGAGCATGGGACGCAGGTAGTCGAGGACCTCCTGCGCGTCGACGGTGATCTCGGGCCTCACGAAGCCCTCGGCCCGCAGTGCGGCGAGGACGTCGTCGGCCCGGCCCTCGAGGGCGAGCCGTGACAGCCGCCCGATCGGTTCCGGGGCGCCGTCAGGCAGTCGGTCCACGGCACCGAAGTCGATGACCCCGAGGCGGCCGTCCGGCAGCAACCGGAAGTTGCCCGGATGCGGGTCGGCGTGCAGCAGGCCGGCGAGGACGGGACCGGAGAACAGGAACTGGGCGAGCAGTCGCGCCGCGCGGTCGCGCTGCTCGGGGGTGCCCTCGCGGATGATGACCGACAGCGGGACGCCCTCGATCCACTCGGTCACCAGCACCCGGTCGGCACCGTCGACGACGTGCGGGACGCAGATGTCGGGGTCGCCGTCGTACGCCTGCGCGAACTGCTCCTGGCTGGAGGCCTCGAGGCGGTAGTCGAGCTCCTCGGCGACCCGGGCGCGCAGCTCGGCGAGCAGCGGCTTGATGTCGAGGCCGGGCGTGAACGCGGAGAACACCCGCGCGAGCCGGGACAGCTGCTTGAGGTCACCGAGCAGCGCCTGGCCGGCGCCGGGGTACTGGATCTTGACAGCGACCTCGCGGCCGTCCGTCCACACCGCCCGGTGCACCTGACCGATGCTGGCTGCGGCCGCGGGCTTGTCGTCGAACGTGGCGAAGCGGCTGCGCCAGTCGGCGCCGAGCTGCTCGGCGAGAACGGCGTGCACCGTCGCGGCCGGCAGGGGGGGAGCGGCGTCCTGGAGCCGGGTGAGCGCGGCGCGGTACGGGGCGATCACCTCCTCGGGCAGTGCGGCCTCGAAGACGCTGAGGGCCTGGCCGAACTTCATCGCGCCGCCCTTGAGCTGACCGAGCACCTGGAACAGCTGCTCGGCGGTGCGCGCCTGGAGCTCGGCCGCGACCAGCTCTGCCGGGCGCCCCCCGATCCGGCGCCCCAGCCCCACGGCACCCCGTCCGGCGACGCCGAGCGGGAGCGCAGCGAGCTTGGCGCCGCGGGTGACCGCGTTGCGGGGAATGTCGTTCACCCGTGCATCATCGCCGTCAGGTGGGCCGTGCGCAGCCCGGCGGCTCAGGCCACGCGGACGCCGCTGTCCCACGCGCAGGCGCAGCCGGGGTGGCGGGGCCAGGAGCGCCGCCGCCAGGCCCACCCCGGGAGGGTGAGCTCGAGCGTGCCGTCGACGGTGGCGGGGTGCCCTCCCTCGACCTGCTCGAGCACCTGCAGGGCTGCCTGGGCGGCCACGGCCATGGCGAGGACGCCGTCGCACGCGCTCGTGACCGGACGCCGGTCTGGCAGCGCAGCGGCCCAGCCCGGGTCGAGCGAGCGGCGGGTGAGGTCCAGGCAGGTCAGGCAGGACGAGCCGGGCAGCACGAAGGGGCCGACCGTGCCGGTGCGCTCGACCACCTCGGCCACCAGGTGGGGCGTGGCGGACCGGCGCAGCGACTGCGTGGTCACGGGGTCGGTGCCGTCGGTGAGGATGACGACGTCGCCGAGGTCGCCGAGGTCGACGGGCGCGGGGGAGCGGCGCGCGGGCAGCCGCTCGCTGACCGCCGTGCCCCGTGGGCGACCCACGTCGTCGGTGCGCAGCCCCCCGACCGTGGTGTCACTGAGCCGCGCCGGACCGTCGTCGAGGACGTCGACCGCGCCGACGCCGGCGGCGGACAGCAGCGCGGCGAGGGGTGCGCCGACGCGGCCGGCGCCGTGGACGACCACGCGGGCGGACCGTCGCGCGAGCAGCGCGTGCGCCGCGCGCCGGCCGTGGACGAGTGACAGGGACGCCACGTCCGGGCCGAGGCGCTCCCGCTCGTCCCGCTCCAGCCCGCGGGGGCTGAGGTCGTCGGCGTCGAGCAGCAGCCCGGCGCACTCCAACGCGTCCAGAGCCACCCCGACGCCGGGGTCCTCCTCGAGCAGCTGCGCGCGCGATCGGGTCCCGTCGAGGCGCCGCAGCAGCGGACGGAGCGCCGCCGGGTCACCCCTGAGCACGGTGGCGTGCTCGGCCGAGCGGCCCACCTGAGCGGTGCCGTCGGCGCGCCACAGCAGGGTGAGGGCGGGCGACAGGACGGGGCGGGACACGCTCATCGGACCTCCGGCGGTGGGTCCCCGGTCACGCTGAGCGGGGTCCCTCGCACGGTGCCACGATCCGGTCCGACGCCACGGCGGGTGTCCACAGCCCCGGAACGGTCCACAGGCCGGACGCGTGAAGGGCAGCACTCCCGGTGGAAGTGCTGCCCTTCACGAGGCATGCGGGTGGAGCGAGAGCGAGATCAGGCCTTGCCGAGGATCCGGTTCATCTTGGTGCCGCAGACCGGGCACAGGCCCTGGGCCATGCGACGACCGGACTCGCTCACCTTGACCTCACCGTCGAAGTCCCGCTTCTCCTTGCACTTCACGCAGTAGCCGTTGTAGGTCTCCGCCACGGGGTCCTCCATGTGTCAGACGGGGACGCGCCCCGGTGCCCGCGCCGGCGGCGTGGGCGTGTGATGGGGGAACCCTAGCCCGTCAGGCGCTGATCACCCCGTCGGCGGGCTTCGGGCGTGGCGGAGCGGTGGCCCAGGGCGGCGCCCGGCGGGGTCGGGGCACGGCCCCGGCCACGGCATCGGGGAGGGGTTCGGGAGAAGCATCGGGGGTCGCTTCCCGCGGCGGCTCAGCGCTTTTCGCGGCCGGTACGACGTCCGACGGCGCGGGTTCCACGGCGGTGCGCAGGGCGAAGGTGAACACCGAGCCGACGTTGAGCGTCGAGGTGCAGGACAGCTCGCCGCCCATGGCGTGCGCCAGCGACCGCGCGATGTACAGCCCCAGGCCGGTGCCCCCGGTGGTCATGAGCATCGGGTCCTCGACCCGGTGGAACTTGTCGAAGACCTTCTCCAGCTGGTCGGCGGGGATGCCCCGACCGCGGTCCTCGACCTCGACGAGGGCCTGCCCGTCCTCGAGGCGCACGCGCACGTCGACGGGCGTGCCGGGGGCGCTGTACTTCAGCGCGTTCCCGATCATGTTGGTCAGGACCTGGATCACCCGCACGGGGTCGCAGGCGACGAGCACCGGCGACGTGGGGACGTGCACGGTCACCCGGTCGTTGTTGTCGCCGAAGTCGCAGGAGGCGCGGCGTACCAGCCCTCCGAGGTCGTCGCGGGCCATGTCGACCTTGGCGGTCGTGCTGCCCTCGGTGGCGGAGATGCGGGAGGCCAGCAGGAGGTCCTCGACCAGGCGCGACAGGTGCGCGGCGCGGTCGCTGATGACCTCCAGGCACTCGTCCCGCTTCTCCTGCGTCATCTTGTGGCCACGGCGGCGCAGCAGGTCGGCGTAGCCCTTGATGGGGGTGACCGGGGTGCGCAGCTCGTGCGAGACGGTCGCGATGAAGTCGGCCTTGAGCCGCTCGACCTGCCGCTCCCGGGTGACGTCGTGGACGATGACGACGTCGCGCACCAGCGACCCGTCCTCGTCGAAGACACCGGCGTGGGCGCAGCGCACGATGCGCTCGTCGCCGTCCTCGCGCACCACCGTCAGCTCGACGACGGCCTGCGGCGCGTCGACCGTCAGTCGCGCGCGGCCGACGGCGAACGCGTCGACCGGACTGCCGTCGGCGGCACGGGCGGCGACCACGGCGGACAGGGGCCGGCCGAGCGCGGCGTCCTCGGTGCGACCGGTGAGGCGCTCGACCGCCGGTGACCACAGCTGCACGTGCCCTTCGCCGTCGAGCACGAGGATGCCGTCGGAGCTCTGGTCGACGACGGCCTTGAGCTTGCTGGTCTCCTCCACCAGCCGCGCGAGGTGGGCGGCGCCTCGCAGCGCCACCGCGAGCGCGCTGGTCAGGGGGGTGAGCAGGCTCAGCTCGCGCGCGTCGAGCACCCGGTGCTTGTCGCGCGTCGCCAGCACGACGACGCCCAGCCGGCGCCCCTCCGCCTCGAGCGGCGCCACGACGGCGCGGCGCCAGTCCGGGGGCAGCCCGCCGACGGGGACGACAGCGCCCTCGGAGCCGGTACGCCGGAGCAGCTCGCGCTCGACCGGGTACGCCGCCCGGGTGGACCGGCCGTGCTCCCGGTCGTCGAGCAGGCTGGTCGGGTGCGCGCCGCCCGGCAGCGTCGCCTCGTCCAGCACGGCGATGGCGAGGTCGGCGCCGAACGCCTGGCGGGTCAGGTCCAGGAAGGCGTCCAGGACCTCGTGGCTGTCGAGCCGTCCGGCCAGGACCTGCGACAGCGCGAGCAGCCGGGAGGACCGCTCGCGCTCCTCGGACTCCTGCGCGGCCGCCTTGAAGGCGAAGGTCAGTGCTGCGGCGGGCATGAGGGCGAAGGGCAGCAGGGCGGGTGCGGCGCCGGCCAGCGTGACCGCCGTACCGCCGAGCGCGACGGTGCCGATCGCCATGACCGTCGACAGCCGCAGGCCGTCGCGCACGACCCGCCCCGGGTCGTCGTCGGCGACCACCGCCAGCACCCGTGAGAGGGCGACCAGGTTGACGCAGGGTGAGGCCGAGCATGCCGGCGGTGAGGCCGACGAGGGTGCGGACCGACAGTCCGTCGCCGGGGACGGCGACCAGGTGGGTGGTGAGCACCAGCACCGCGACGGCGCCCGCGAGGTTGCCGCCGTTGAACACCACCTTCACCGGCGTCGCGGCGGCGGACCAGCGAGCACAGGACCGTCGCGACCACAGGGACCACGAGGGCCCACGGACCGGACAGGACGAGGACGTCCACGACGCAGGCCGCCTCGAAGAGCGTGAGCTCCTCGGTCTCCTCGCCGTGCCGGACACGGACCGCGACCCAGTCGCCGGCGAACGTCAGCGCGAGACACAGGCCCACCAGCGCGGCGCCGTCCGCCCACCCCAGTCCGGGGTACGACGACAGCGGTGCCACGGCGTCGGAGTCGCGCACGAGCAACAGCGCCATGACCTGCGCCGCGAGACCCAGCGCCGCGACGGTCGCGACGAGCCGTCCGAGCCGTCCCGTCACCGCCACCCGCCCTTTCCGGAGCACTGTCATGCCGATGTCCCCCTCGTGGGGTACGAGGAGGACATCGGCAGGTTCCGGCTCATCTGCAGGACTTTCGGGGCAGGGACCTACTCCCAGCTGTCAGTGCTCCACTGGCGGGCCGACCACTGCCGGGCGCTCCACTGGCGGGCCGACCAGTCGTCGGCCGTCCAGCTGTCCTCGCTCCACTGGCGTGCGCTCCACTGGCGGGCCGACCACTGCCGGGCGCTCCACTGGCGCGCGGTCCAGTCGCTGTCGGCCCACTGACGGGCAGCCCACTGGCGCGCGGCCCACTGGCGGGCGACCCAGACGTCGTCGCCGTCGGCCCACTGCCGGGCGGACCACTGGCGTGCGGCCCACTGGCGCGCAGTCGGGTCGAGGTCGGCCCACTGGCGAGCCGCCCACTGGCGGGCCTCCGGCGAGAGCTGGGCCCAGGCGTTGGCGGCCCCCGCGACGTCGCCGTCGAGGATGGCCTGCAGGAACGCGGCCCAGGCGTTGGCGGCACCGGGGATGATGTCGCCGGCGCTCTCGCGGTCCTTGCGGGTCTTCTTGTCCTTGGGCGTGCGGGCGTCCAGGGCGGCGGCGAGGTCGAGACCGCCGGCACCGGTCGCCCGGTCCTTGCCCTTGACGCCGTACGCCGTCTTGGTGACCAGTGCCTTGACCTGGTTCGGCGACAGGCCCGGACGGTCGTCGAGGAGCACCGCCGCGGCACCCGAGGCGACGGCCGTGGAGAACGACGTCCCGGAGCCCTTGAGGTAGCTGCTGCCGACGCGGGCGTCGGGGTTCGCGGCCCAGACGGCCGAGCCGGGCGCGCCCGTGCTGACGACGTGCGCGCCGGGGGCGACGAGGTCGGGCTTCTGCACGCCCTGCGGCGCAGGGCCCTGGCTCGACCAGTCGGCGACGGTGTCGTCCTTGTGGCCGGCCGTGCCGTTCTCGTCGAGGCCGCCGACCGTGAGCAGGACCGGGTCGACACCGGGGCTGGTGATGCTGGCCTTGCCGTCGGCACCGTCGTTGCCGGCGGGGACGACGACCGTCACGCCGCGGCGCCACAGTGCCTCGAGCGCCTGGGTCAGCGGGTCGACCTGGTAGGGCAGCGGGCTGCCGGAGGACAGGGACAGGTTGAGGACGTCGACCTCGGGGTGCTGCGCGACGGCCTGCAGGCCCTTGAGGACCAGCGTGAGGCTGGAGCTGCCGTCCGCGCCGGCGACCCGTACGTCGAGGACGTTGGCGCCCGGGGCGACCCCGGCGTACGCGCCGTTCGACGAGGCGCCGCTGCCGGCGACGAGTCCGGCGACGAAGGTGCCGTGGCCGTAGCTGTCGCCCGTGCCCTCGCCCGTGACGTCCACGTGCGACAGGCGTCCTGCGAGGTCCGGGACGTCGGCCACGCCGGTGTCGACGACGGCGACGGTGGTGCCGGCACCCTCACCGGCCGGCGCTCCGAGGCCAAGGGTCGAGCGCACGGAGGTGGCGGGACCGCTCTGGTTGTCGTTCTTGCCCGCAACGGTGACCGCGCGGTCCTCGACGACGGTCCAGCTCGTGCTGAGGCGGGCGTTCTCCGGCAGGCGGGCACTGACGCCGCCGATCAGGGGCAGACGGTCCAGCACCTGACCCCCGGCGCTGCGGACGGCGGCGGCGACGTCACCGGCTCCGGTCACGATCACGCTGCGCCAGCTGGTGTTCTGCGCCGCGCCGGCCTGGCCGGGGAGGGCGGTGAGGGCCGTCGAGCACGCCAGGGCCAGCGCGATGAGGGCGCCGGCGCGGGGCCGCGGGGCAGCGCTGGCGGGCGCGCTGCCGCTGGGGCTGGTGCGGCGGCTCGTGCTGGGGGTGTTCATCGGCTGCTTCCCGTCGTCCGTGAGCGGTTCTGTGCGGAGGTCCACTACCTGTCTCGGGATCGCGCACCCCCCGACCCGCCACACGTTCGGGTGACTGTGCGTAACGACCGCTCCGTGTGACACCTCCCACGTTTGCGCGGGGAACACCCCCGCTGACCTGCACAAACGGCGCTCTGGCGACTGCGGAGGGTGATCTACGCCGCATGCTCGACTGCTAGCAAGAGCAAGCACTCGCTCCTACGGTGGTCCCAGAAGCCGATCACCGCCCGGTGATCGATGTCTGCCCGTCCGCTCGTCCGTACTGGCCCCGCCGGCACCCCGCCGGCACCCCGCCGGCACCCGCCGGCACCGGCCGGCACCCGACGGCACCGAGACCCGAGAGGGAGGTGAGGTCCACCCCGCCTGCACGGCCCCATCCAGGGGTCGCGGCCAGCCGGGACAGCGACCCCCGTACATGACCCGACGCACCCACGCGCCCACCCCAGCAACTGCCCCCCTGGCGGACCTCCCGAGCCCGCCCGAGAACGCGTCCCCCGCCGACCCTCGGCGCACAGCCCGCCGCGTTCTCGCCGCCGGCCTTGCTGCAGGACTCGCGACGACCGCGGGAACGCTCGCGCTCCACACCGCCGACCCTGTGGGCCCCGACCACGTCAGCCGGTCCGCGGCGAGCCTCTCCGCCTCCGACGCGGTCGCCCCCAGCCCCCTCGTGGTGTCGCGCCCCGCGACGACACCTCGAGCCTCCCGCAGCGCCGCCCGGACTGCGCTCGCCCCCGTGCCCACCCGCCAGGTGACGACCACCGTGCCCGTCGGCAGCAGCTTCTCCGGCGAAGCCTCCTGGTACGGCGGGTCCTTCCAGGGCCGCCGGACCGCCAGTGGCGAGCGCTTCGACACCAACCAGCTCACCGCGGCCAGCAAGACCCTCCCGTTCGGCACGAAGCTGCGGGTCTGCCGCAAGCAGCGCTGCGTCGTCGTGCGCATCAACGACCGCGGCCCGTACGTCGGTGGCCGCATCCTCGACCTCTCCCGCGCTGCCAAGGACGTGCTGGGCTACGACGGCGTCGGCTACGTCACCGCGACGCCGGTCGCGCGCAAGACCATCACCGTGGTCGACCAGCAGGCCCTCGCCCGCCAGCGGGCCGCGCGTGCCGCGGAGGTCGCTGCGCAGGCCAGAGCAGCACGAGCCCGCCGTACCGCCGCGGCGCACCGGGAGGCCGTCGCCCGCCGCGCTGCCGCCGCGAGGACGCAGGCGCTCGCCGCGGAGCGCGAGAACGCCGACCGCGGGCCGTTCGGCGACCTGACGACGCTCCCACCCGTGCCGACCTCGACCGCAGCCGGCCTCGTGCTCGCCGGGTCGGGCGGTCTGCTCCGTCTGCGTCGTCGCCGCGACGGCTCCTAGGCTGGGCGGGTCCTGCCCGTCGTCATCCCCCTGGAGCCTCGCGTGGTCCTCACCGTCGACCGACCCGCCGAGGGTGTCGTCCTGCTCACGCTGGACCTGCCCGACCGGCGCAATGCCATGACGGACGAGATGACGGCGGCGTGGGCGAGCGCCGTGGACCGGCTGCGGGGCGACGCCTCGGTGCGCTGCGTCGTGGTGACCGGCGCCGGCAAGGCGTTCTGCTCCGGCGGTGACCTGTCCTGGCTGCGCAGCGGTGGCGCGACCGCGGCCGCGCTGCGCGAGAAGATGCTGCCGTTCTACCGGACCTGGTTGTCGCTGCGGCAGCTCGACGTCCCGTCGATCGCCGCGGTCAACGGTGCCGCGGTCGGGGCGGGCGCTGCGCTGGCCCTGTCCTGCGACATCAGGTACGCCGGCGCCGCCGCGAAGCTGACCGTGCCGTTCGCCAAGCTCGGCATGCACGCCGGGATGGCCACCACCCGCACCCTCACGGAGGTCGTGGGAGTCGCGGCCGCGCGCGAGCTGCTGCTGACCGGGCGGGTCGTGGACGCACCGGAGATGCTGCGGTTGGGCCTGTGCAGCGCGGTGTACGACGACGACGCGCTGGTCGAGCAGGCACTCGCCCGGGCCTCCGAGGTCGCAGCCGGTGCGCCGCTGGCCCACCGGCTGCACAAGCAGGCGCTGCGCGACGGTGGTCCGGCCGGTCTCGAGGACGCCCTCGCGTGGGAGGCGCTGGCCCAGCCGGTGACCATGGCGACCGCGGACCTGCAGGAGGGCCTCGACGCGCAGGCCGAGCGTCGTACCCCCCGCTTCACCGGCAGCTGACCTCACCCCCCGGGACCCAGCTCCCGCGCGAACGGAAACGCGCGGGGTGGTCGTGGCCGCTGAACCCACCCGCGCGTTTCCGTTCACGGGCCTGGGGGGCGCGCGCGAAAAACAGAGCCCCTGATGCCTACCGGACCCGTTCGCCTTCCCCTTGCGCACGGATCCGGAGCACCAGGGGCTCCGTTGCCCTGGACGCTAGGAGCCGTTCCTGGTGCGCGTCAACGCGGCCGTCCCCCTGCCTGTGGACAGTGCTGGGGATGCGGTGGGGACGGCGTGGCGTGTCCTTGTGGACAGCCTTGTCCACTGCTTGTGGACAACCGTGTGGACGGCGCGAACGAGCCTCCTGACCTGCACTGATGCCCTGCGTACCTGTGCACACAAGAAAGGTGAGAGGTGACAGGCACCTCACCTCCGCGGTCACCGGGTGATCGCACGATGTACTGACCCGCTCACGCAGCGCTGACCAGCTCGTCGGCCGAAGTTCATGATCCACAGCGGCCGCCGCAGGGGACCGATCATGGCGAAACGGGCGCATCACCCGAACCGGGCGCGCTGTCAGTCGGACTCGGTCGTCCCGTCCTCGCCGTACGCCGAACCTGCGTCGTCGTCGAGCTCCCCGTCGAGGTCCTTGTCGAGTGCGCGCAGTCCGGCGTCCCAGTCGAAGGCCTCGCCGGCGTCCGCGGGGGCGTCCGAGGGAGCGGCCGCGGCGTCGAGCTCCTCCGCGGAAGGGAGCAGGTCGGGGTGCTCCCACAGCGCGTCCCGGCCGTCGACCCCCTTCGACTCGGTCAGCCGCTGCCACAGCGCTGCCGCCTCGCGCAGCCGGCGCGGGCGCAGCTGCAGGCCGACCAGCGTCGCGAACGTCTGCTCCGCCGGCCCCCCGGTCGCGCGCCGGCGGCGGATCATCTCGCGCAGGGGTACGGCGTGGGGCAGGGTGCGCGAGGCCGCGGCGTCGACGACCAGGTCCACCCAGCCCTCGACCAGGGCGAGTGCCGTCTCGAGGCGACCGAGCGCCGCCTGCTGCGCCGGTGTCGGCTCGAGCGTGAACAGCCCCGAGCCGAGGGCCTCTTGCATCGCCTCCGGGTTGGTCGGGTCGAAGGAGCCGACGGCCCGCTCGATGGCCGACAGGTCGACCTCGATCCCGCGGCCGTAGGCGTCCACCGCGTCGTACAGGTGCGCCCGCAGCCAGGGGACGTGCACGAACAGCCGCTGGTGCGCTGCCTCGCGCAGGGCGAGGTACAGCCGCACCTCCTCCAGCGGCACCTCCAGCCCCTCGGCGAAGGAGGCGATGCTCGCCGGCAGGAGCGCGGTGCGTCCGAGCGGGACGCCGATCTCGCTGCTGGACAGCACCTCGGCACCGAGGGCGCCGAGCGCCTGACCGACCTGCGCGCCGAACACCAGGCCGCCGACCTGCTCCATGACCCCGGCAAAGGGGTTCGGGCCGAGCCCCGCCAGCATCCCGCCGATCTCGGGCGGGAGGTCCTGGCCGGCGAGCCCCTGCTGCATCGCCTGGCCCATCGCCGCGGTGACCCGACCGGCGACGGGGTCGACCAGCGTGCGCCAGGACGGCAGGGTGGCTTCCAGCCAGGCGGTGCGGCTCCACGCCTGCGGCTCCTGGCCGCCGCTGGGCAGGGCCGTTACGCCGTCGAGCCAGACGTCCGCGAGGCGTACGGCGTCCGACACCTCTCGGGTCTGCTCCGCCGTCACCGTCGGGTCGTCGGCGCCGAGCGCGCCGGTGGCGACCTCACGGGCGAGGTCCCAGTTGACCGGCCCACCGGTCCAGGACATCAGCTTCTGCAGCTGCCCGAACAGGTCGCCGGCGTTGCCTCCGAAGGCGCCTCCGAACATCTTCGACAGCCCGAACGGGTCGTTCGGGTCGTTCGGTTCCGGGGCGGCTTCGGTCATGGCTCCAACGTAACCCCGCCCGCGTACGGGAACCTGTGCGTGTGGTCCGCTTCCGGCGAACGCCCGCCGTCTCCGACGTGATCGCCGTGACCGGTGCCGGCAGCGGCCTGGGACGCGCCGTGCTGGACCGGCTGGCCGCACGCGAGGACCTCGGCGGACTGGTCGGCATCGACGCCGTCCCTGGCCGCGTCGACGGGGTGGTGTGGCGCGCCATGGACGTGCGGGACCCGTTGCTGGCGACCCGACTGACCGGCGTCACGGTCCTCGTGCACCTCGCGACGTCGTACGACCTGGCGCTGCCGACCAGCCCGCGTCGTGCGCTGACCGTCCGCGGGACGGCGAACGTGCTGGAGGCGGCGCGGGAGGCCGGGGTAGCGCGGGTCGTGCTGTGCACCAGCGCGGACGTGTACGGCGCCCACCCGGCTGTCGATCTCCCACTCCCCGACGGTGCGGCGCTGCGGGCCGAGCCCGAGGACGACAGCCTGCTCGCGGACCTGGTCGAGGTCGAGCGGCTGGTGGACCATGCCCGCCGTACCGGTCTGGAGGTCACCGTCCTGCGCCCTGCCGCCCTCGTCGGTCTGCCGTCGTCGTACGACGGGGGGCTGGTGCGCCACCTGGCGGGACCGCGCCTGCTGGCCGTGCAGGGGACGGAGCCGTTGTGGCAGCTGTGCCACGTCGAGGACCTGGTGTCCGCTGTCGAGCTGGCCGCGACCGGTCGGCTCCGAGGATCCGTCGCCGTCGCGTGCGAGGGCGCGCTGGCCCAGTCGAGTGTCGAGGCGCTGGCCGGGCGGCGGCGGTTGGAGCTGCCCGCGGCGGTGGCCCTGTCGACGGCGCAGCGCCTGCAGCGCGTCGGCGTGACCACCGCCTCCGTGCGCGAGCTCGACCACCTGCTGGCCCCGCTCGTGGTGGCCTGCGACGGGTTGCGCGCCGCCGGCTGGACCCCGACGTGGACCAACGAGGACGCCCTCCGGGCGCACCTGCAGGCGCGGGCGTCCGAGCCGCGACCGACGGCGTACACCGCGGCGGGCGCCACTGTCGCCCTGCTGGGTACGGCGGCGCTGGTGCGCGAGGCCCGGCGGCGTCGGCGTCGCTGACCTCGGTGCCTACCCTGGGTGGGTGCTCGTGGAGATCCGGGAGACCCCGCTGTCGGTCGAGGAGGTCCTCGCTGCCGTGGCCGACCCCCGGGCCGGTGGGGTGGTGTCCTTCACCGGGCTGGTGCGCGCCTCCGACGGCGGCCGTGAGGTGACGTCGCTGGACTACTCCGCGCACCCCTCCGCGCTCGAGGCGATGCAGCGGGTCGTGGCGACCGTCGTGGCCGAGACCAGGCTGGTGAGGGGCGCTGCGCTGCACCGGGTGGGGCTGCTGGAGATCGGGGACGTAGCGGTGGTCGTGGCGGCGTCGGCGGCGCACCGCGACGCGGCCTTCCTCGGCGCGCGACGCCTCATCGACGACCTGAAGGCGCAGGTGCCGATCTGGAAGCACCAGGTGTTCGTCGACGGGTCCCAGGAGTGGGTAGGAACACCCTGAGCACTGCTGCGCAGAACGGCCGCCCGGGTCTACGCTGAGAGGGTCCCGTCCACCCCTACCGTGCGGATCGCCCCGATGCCCTCCTGGATCCTCTGGCTCAGCCCGGTGATCGTCTCGCCGATGCTCGCCATTGCCTGGATGTCCTACGCCACCCGGCCTCGCGGTCCGGTCGAGGCGATGGAGACCGTCGAGCAGTACGACCGGTTCCGCGCAGCCCTCACCTCGCCGGTCGTCATCCCCGAGGCACGCCCGAAGCCCCGCTCGCGGGCCCGCGTCTCCCGCTAGGTCGCCCGCTCCCCGCCCACGCCGGACGGGACGTCCAGCGCGGGACGGCTCGTCCCGAGCCCGACTACTTCGTCGGGATCCAGACGCAGATGCCCTCGGACGGCGACTGCGGGTCGGGCGCGGGTGCCGACGCAGACCTCGTGGCGACCGTCCGTGCTCGAGAGCAGGTCGTCGGCGAGCGCTTGCCCTGTTCCGGCGAGCAGGAGGAGAGCAGTGGTGCTGAGAAGGATGCGTCGGATCATCGCTGGGACTCCTGGGTGCACCGGACGAGGCCGGTAGAGGTGATGGGCGCGAAAGTGGAGCAGTCGGCTGAATCGGTAGAGACGGTGAGCTCGTCGTCGCCCTCAACACTCACTGGGAGCGCAGACGGACAGAGTGGTCGACGACGAGGTCCCGCACTCCTGACCGCCGGCGCCGATGCCAAGCGGCGCACCAGCGGGTAACCGGGATCGGTGAGGGGATCGTCGGTGCTTGCCTCCGCATACGTGCACGGGGTCTGGTTGACCAATCCGGTCACCCGGATCGGATCCAGACCTGCCGGCCTGCTGGCAACAGCCGCGGGTGCGGAGGGAGATGCGTTCCTCACCGACGGTCGGGTGGCGACGACCGTGTGCCTCTCGTAGGGGAGCGCCGCCGTCGCTGCGCTGCTCACGACTGCCGTGGTCGGTGCGAAGGACCCGCGGGGTCCGTGACCGATGCCGAACGGGGCGACGAGCAGGCCACCGAGCGCCGTCACACCGACGGTGGCGAGCACCGCAGGGGACGTGACGCGGCCGAGCGCGGCGCGGAGCTTGCCCGCCCAGCCCAGGCCCGCGATCCACGGCGCGAGGACGGCGAGCCCACCGACGGGCAGCGTGCCGCCGCGCACGGCGTACTCCTTGCGCAGCGCCTTGCGGGCGCGCGTGAGCACGGACCGCACGGCCGGCTCGGTCATCCCGAACCGGACGCACAGCTCGTCGTACGACTGCCCCTCCACCTCGCGGGCCCACAGCAGGGCGGCCTGCCGGGGCGGCATCGCGTCGAGCGCGTCCAGGGCGGTGCGTGCCTCGTCCCGGGCGACGACGACATCAGCGGTGTCGCGGCCGGCCCGCCCGGTCTCGGGGACCTCGGCCACGGACATCGACCGGCCGCGGACCCGCAAGCGGTCGATCACCAGGCGACCGGTGACGACCGTCGTCCAGGCGCTCAGGTCCTCCTCGGTGGCCAGCTGCTCGCGGTGGGAGTAGGCGCGCAGCAGCGCTTCCTGCACCAGCTCCTCCGCCTCGTGCCGGTCGCCGAGCCGGCGGATGGCGTAGCGGTGCAGGCGTGGGCGGACCCGGCGTACGGCGTCCTCGAAGTCGAGCGGCTCGGGCGCAGGCACGAGCCGAAGCGCAGGAGGTACGGCGACAGCGGGCGCGTCGAGCTCGGGTGCGTCTCCGTACGGTGCGTGGGAGAGCGCGATGGGGAGGTCGTGGGCGGTCGACACTGGGGGCCTCTTCCGTCGGGGGCTGGGTAGGCCCGACATCGGTACAACGGAGAAGGGAGTCGTTCCTCGCGGGGTCAGGAGCAGAAATCTTGCGGTGGTTCTGGGTCGACGCGTGGACCGGGGGACCGAACGCCATTCGGACAAGTGTGGCGAAGGTGACGCAACGTGGCAACGGGCGTCCCCACGGTGTGGCTCAAGACACCTCCTTCAACGTGCCGAGACAGGAAGGGTTACGGGGTCGCACGCACCGGCGTCACACCCCAGGACCCCGCAGCGGCACCAGAGGAGCCCCCATGGAGCACGTCGTCTTCTACCCCACTCCCGACGGGTCGCCCGCCTTCCGGCGGCTGCCGTCCCTCGAGGAGGCGGTCCGCCTGGTGGAGCACCTGCGCAACGTCGAGGGCGTCAGCGAGGTGAGCTGCCACGCGTTGACCGAGGTCCCCTTGGCGTTCAAGGCGTACTACCGCGTCGAGATCCCTGCCGAGACCACCGCCCAGGCTCCCGCCGTCCCGGTCGCGCCCGTCGAGCCGCCGCCTGTCGCGGTCGCCGCGCCTGCCGAGGCGGTCGCTGAGCCTGTCCAGGTCGTTGCCGACGCTGCCCAGCCTGCACTTGCCGCCGTGCCCGACCAGCCGGTGGCCGACGAGGCCGTCCCGGCCCTCGCGAGCAGCAACGGGCACGCACCGGGGCGCGCCAGCCTGGGCTTCTTCTCACGCTGAGCCGCGTCTCGCCGCACAGCGGAGCGGGGCGTACGCCGGATAGGCTCATCCGGTGCCCCGCCGCGTCCTGACCCTGTGGATGGGCGTCCTGCTCGCTGCTCGCCCTGATGATCGCCGCGGCGGTGTCGACGGTGCCGTACGTCGCGCTCTCGCCCGGCCCTGCGATCAACACGCTCGGGGCGAGCGGTGGGGAGGAGGTCCTGTCGATCTCCGGCGCCAAGACCTACCCCACCGACGGCTCGTTGGCGCTCACCACGGTGAGCGTCCGCGACAAGCTGACGCTGTTCGAGGCCCTGCAGGGTTGGCTGTCGCGGCGTCAGGCGGTCATCCCGCGCGAGATCCTGTTCCCGCCGGACCAGTCGGCCGAGCAGCGGCAGCAGGCGAACGTCCAGGAGATGCAGCAGTCCCAGGACGACGCGACGACCGCCGCGCTGCGGCAGCTCGGCTACGCGGAGACCAAGCGCGTCGTGGTCTCCACCGTCACGAACGGCTCGCCCGCGGACGGCGAGCTCAAGCCCGGTGACGTCCTGCGCAGCGTCGACGGGACGGCCGTGACCGACGCCGCGTCTGTCGGGACGCTCGTGCGCAAGCACCAGCCGGGCGAGAAGGTGACGATCGGGCTGCTGCGCGACGAGGAGCCGGTCGTCGTGACCATCACGACCGCGGCGTCGACCGACAAGCCGGTCCGGGCGATCGTCGGCATCACGCCGGCGGAGTCCTCGAGCTTCGCGGTGAAGGTGAACATCCGGCTCAAGGACATCGGTGGGCCCAGTGCGGGGCTGATGTTCGCCCTCGGGATCATCGACAAGCTCGGCCCCGAGTCCCTGACCGGCGGACGTTCCATCGCCGGAACCGGGGAGATCACGGCTGACGGCAAGGTGGGGGCGATCGGCGGCATCGCGGAGAAGATGATCGGCGCGCGCGACAAGGGGGCGACGGTGTTCCTGTCGCCCGCCGCGAACTGCGCCGAGGCCAAGACCACCAAGCCCTCCGGGATCACGCTGGTGCGCGTCGACACCCTCAAGACGGCGCTGTCTGCGCTGAAGACGCTCGAGTCGGGCGGGACGCCACCCACCTGCTGAGCGGCGCGTCCGGTCCCGCGGGTCGCGGCGGCGCTCCTAGACTCCGCCCATGGAGCCCGGCGTACCTTTCGCGCTCCTCGGTGCGGTCCAGCTCCTGCTCGTCGCTGCGTGTGTGGGCCTGGCCGGGGCGGCGGCGCTCCGGCGCTCGCTGCCCGGCGCGCTCGTCGCCGTCGGTGCCCTGGGGCTCGCGGGCGTCGAGGTGCGCACGGCGCTCCTCCTGGGTCAGCCCTCCTCCGACGCGCTCGCGCTCGGGCGGGCCGCGGCGCTGCTCGTCGTCGCCACCGGCCTGGTCGCCGGGGGACTGGGTGCCCACCGGTCGTTGACCAGGACGTACGGCGTCGTCGTCCCCCTCGCCGCGGCGACCAGCGCGGCTCTGTTCTCCGCCTTCGCCGCGGTGGCTGCGGCCTTCGCGGCGGTGCGCGGCCTGCGAGGGTCCGCGGGCGCCCTGCTGGGGTCGGGGTTCGTGCTGCTCGCCGCGGGCTCGGCGGTCTCGGCCGCCGCTCAGACCAGCGGGACGAACGCGACGATCGTCCTCGTCCTGCGGGGCGCGGGTGCGGCGCTGCTGCTCGCGGCGCTGGTGCTCCTCGCCCAGGTGAGCCTGCTTTCCAAGGTCGTGGCGGCGATCCTCGCGGGTGTCCTCACGATGGCCGTGGCGGCCGTCGGTGTCGTCGGGAACGTCGTGGTGTCGTCGTACGACCGGCAGACGCGCGAGATCGTCGAGCAGGCCGCCGACGGTCGCAGCCTCGCGATCGACGCGCTCGGTCGACAGGTGTCGAGCGAGGCGGTGTCGCTCGACCTGCTCTGCCAGAACCCCGCCGACTGCGCGCGGTTCCTGCCCGTCTTCCTCCCGAACGAGCGCGACGACTTCGTGGTGTCCATCGCCCAAGGCAGCCGCGCCACCGCGTACGGCGGTCGCGCACCCCTCGACCGCAGCGAGCTGCTCGGCATCGCCGCCCTGCCGGTGGTGCAGGCGGTGCTCACCAGCAAGGGGGCAGACCGTCTCGACGCGCTGTTCAGCGTGGTGCGGCTGGCCGGCTCGCCGCCCGGCCTCGCCGTCGTCGGCGTCGGGGTCAGCGACGCCTCGCCGCGGGTCGGGGGCGCGCAGACCCCGCCGAAGCGCGTCGTGGTCTACGGCCGGCGCCTGGACACCGACTACGCCCGCAGTGACGTGGACACCGGGGGTTTCGGCCTGACGCTGCTGGCCGGCGACCCGCTGCAGGTCATCGCCAGCAACCGCAGCGACAACCAGGCGGCGCAGGTGCGCGACCTGGTGCTGCGCAGCGGCGCGGCCGCCGGGCTGGATGCCGGCCTCACGCTCGGGTCGCAGGGGATGACGCCGACCGCTCGCCTGCTCCCGTTGCGGGACTACCAGGGCGAGCAGGTGGGGCTGCTCGCCGTCACCCGTGACCCCGCGGCGGCCCTCAAGACCGAGCGGGATGCCCTGCGCCTGCTGTTCCTCACCGCTGTCCTGGCCCTGCTGCTCGTCGCCGGAGCCGCCCTCGTACTCGGTCGCCGCACCGTCGACCCCGTGCGTCGCCTGACGCTCGCGGCCGAGCGCGTCGCCGCGGGAGACCTCACCGCTGTCACGGACATCAGCAGCCGCGACGAGGTCGGCACCCTGGCCCGGACCTTCGACGGGATGACGACGTCGCTGGCGTCGCTCACCGGCGACCTGCGGGCCAGCTCGGACCGGCTCGAGACGGTCCTCGCGTCGATGTCCGACGGGCTGCTCGCCACCGATGCCGGCGGCGTGGTCACCAGCGTCAACCGGGCGGCTCTGGACCTGCTCGGCCTCGCCGAGCAGGACGTGCTGGGCGAGGACCTGCTCGTCGTCGCCGACGTCCGTCTCGAGGACGGCAGCCCGGTCGCCCTCGCGCCCAGCGACCGCGACGAGCCGGCGCTCGTGCACCGACCGGACCGGACGACGGTGCCGGTGCGCGTCGCCGTCTCCGCGCTGCAGGGTGACGAGGCCGGCCTGGTCGTGGTGCTGCGGGACACGACGCGTGAGCGCGAGGTCGAGCGCATGAAGACCGAGTTCCTGTCCAACGTCAGCCACGAGCTGCGCACCCCGCTCACCCCGATCCGGGGGTACGCCGACATGCTGGTGTCCAAACCCGGGTTGGCGCAGGAGCTGGTCCAGCAGTTCTCCACGGTGATCCGCGACGAGGCGGTCAAGATGAACCGCGTCGTCGACCTGCTCGTCGACGTTGCCGCCCTGGAGGCCGGTCGGGTGTCGGTGACGCCACGCGCCGTCCCGGTGCGCGAGCTGCTCGACGTACGCCTGGCAGCGTGGGTGAAGCGGGCGCCGGAGCGGAGCGCGGACCTCAAGCGGAGGGTGGCCAAGGGCGTCCCGGCCGTGCACGTCGACCCCACCTGGCTCGGGAAGGCGCTCGACGAGCTGCTCGACAACGCCGTGAAGTACACGCCACGCGGGACGACGATCACGCTGACCGCCGCGTGGGCACCCGACGGGGAGCGGGTGCGCGTGGCGGTGCGGGACAACGGCCCGGGGATCGCCGAGGCCGACCAGGAGAGCCTGTTCACGTCGTTCGAGCAGGTGGACGGGTCGGCCACCCGGCACGTCGGCGGGCTCGGGCTCGGGTTGTCGTTCGTCCGCCGGTTGGCGCAGGACTCCGGCTACCCGCTGACCGTCACGTCCCGGCCGGGCAAGGGCGCGGAGTTCGCGCTCGACCTGCCCGTCGCGGAGTAGCTCAGGGACCGGGGTCAGGCGTCGAGCGTCGCCAGCAGGGCCTCGGCGAGCCCGGGGACCAGGTCGGCGCCGGTGACCCGCTCGTCCGCCGTCCCCTCCGAGGCCTCGTCGGAGGCCCCACGGCGAGCCCGGAGCCGCAGGACGGCCTCGCGGCTGCCGTCGCGCAGCACGCCCACGGCCATGCGGACCTCGCGGCGGTCCGGATGCTCAGCGGCGGCGCCGGCCGGGTCGTCGCTCGCCTCGACGTCGCCCTCGGCGGAGGGAGGGAGCACCAGCACCTCGTGCGCGAGCACCACACCGAGCACCTCCGGCCCGAAGACGACCGACGCGAGCTGCTCGTCGAGGGGCCCGTCACCCAGCGGTTCCTGAGCGATCGGGGTGAGGGCGCCGGGGCGTGACACGACCAGGCCCATGCTCTCGGCGAGCTGCGGCTCGGCCCGCAGCAGCTCCTCGGTGTCGACGAGGGCGAACAGCTGCGGGGGCTGGTCCCAACCGGCCTCGGCCAGGTGCGTCTCGACCTCGCCGACGACGGCCAGCAGGACGGGGGAGGAGGGGGCGGTCATGCGCTCATTCTTCCCCACCCTGACTTTCAGGTTAGGTTCAACGGGAGAACGCCCTGTTTCCTACCGAAGGTGAGCCGAGTCTCCGTGGCCGTCCGACCGAGGGGCGCCGCCGTACCGGGCGCGCCCCGACTGCTCGTCCCTGCTGCTGTCACCGTGCTCGTGCTGCTCGTGGTGGGAGGCACGTTCGTCTCGCAGTACACCGACCTGCTGTGGTTCCGCGAGGTGGGCGCGAGCCAGGTGTTCTCGACGACGCTCAAGACCAAGCTGCTGCTGTTCGCGCTGTTCGGGCTGCTGATGGCAGCGTCGATCGGTGCGAACCTGGCGCTGGCCTACCGGATGCGGCCGCCCTTCCGGCCGCTGTCGCTCGAGCAGCAGAACCTCGAGCGCTACCGCGTCGCCCTGGAGCCCTACCTGCTGCCCGTGCTGCTCGCCGTGAGCGCCGTCTTCGGCATCTTCGCCGGGCTCGCGGCGGCCGGTCGCTGGCAGACCTGGCTGCTGTGGCGCAACGGCCAGCCGTTCGGGGCGACGGACCCGCAGTTCGGTCGCGACATCTCCTACTTCACCTTCACCTACCCGATGCAGCGCTTCCTGCTGGGCTTCGTGATGGTCGTGCTCGTCCTGTCGCTCATCGCCGCGGCGGCAACCCACTACCTGTTCGGCGGGGTGCGGATGCAGGCCGCGCAGGAGCGCATCAGCGTCGCGGCGCGGGTCCACCTGTCGGTCCTCATCGGCCTGGTGGTGCTCGCCAAGGCGGTGTCGTACTGGCTCGACCGCTACGGACTGGCGTTCAGCCTGCGCGGGGTGGTGCAGGGAGCGTCGTACACCGACGTCAACGCCGTCCTCCCTGCCAAGACGATGCTGACGTTCATCGCCCTCATCTGCGCGCTGCTGTTCTTCGCGAACATCGTGGTCCGCAACGTGCTGCTGCCGGCTGGTGCCCTGGCGCTGCTCGTGGTGAGCGCCATCGCGGTCGGCGGCATCTACCCGGCGTACGTCCAGCAGTTCCAGGTGCGGCCGAACGAGGTGCAGCGCGAGAGCACCTACATCCAGCGCAACATCGACGCGACGCGCGCGGCGTACCAGATCGACCAGGCGAAGATCCAGCAGTACCCGGCGGTCTCCACCGCCGAGCCCGCGGCCCTGCGTGCGGACAAGGGCACGATCCCGAACGCGCGCCTGCTCGACCCCAACATCCTGGGGGCGTCGTTCAAGAAGGACCAGGGGATCCGCAACTACTACGGCTTCAACTCCTCCCTGGACATCGACCGGTACACCCTCAAGGGGCAGACGCAGGACTACGTCGTCGCGGTCCGTGAGCTCGACCAGAGCCAGCTGCAGGGCGACCAGCGCAACTGGATCAACCTGCACCTCACCTACACGCACGGCAACGGGTTCGTCGCCGCGCCGGCCAACGTCGCCGGTCCGGACGGGCTGCCGGACTTCACCGTGAAGGACATCCCGCAGACGAGCCCGGGTGGTCCGTTCACCGTTGAGGACCCGCAGATCTACTACGGCGAGCTGTCCCCGGACTACTCGATCGTCACGACCAAGCAGGGCGAGATCGACGGGCCGGGCGGGACCGACCAGAGCCAGACGCTCATCAACTACGACGGTCCGGGTGGGGTCAAGCTCGACAGCGGGTTCCGCAAGCTGCTGTACGCGTTGAAGTTCAAGGAGAAGAACCTCCTGCTGTCCAACGCGCTGACGTCGGACTCCAAGCTGATGTACCTCCGCAAGCCGGCCGAGCGCGTCGGGAAGGTCGCGCCGTTCCTCAAGCTCGACGGCGATCCGTACCCGGCGATCGTCGACGGGCGGATCCTGTGGATCGTCGACGGCTACACGACCAGTTCCGGCTACCCCTACGCCCAGCGCACGTCCCTCGGTGACGTGGTCACCGACAGCCGTGGCCGCGCGCTGGTTGACGCAGAGGTCAACTACATCCGCAACTCCGTCAAGGCGACCGTCGACGCGTTCACGGGCAAGGTGACGCTCTACACCTGGGACGACAAGGACCCGGTGCTGAAGACGTGGAGGAAGGCCTTCCCCGGGCTGGTCGAGGACGGCTCGAAGATCAGCCCTGACCTGAAGGCGCACCTGCGCTACCCCGAGGACTTCTTCAAGGTGCAGCGCGAGCTGCTCGGTCAGTACCACGTGACCGATGCGCAGGCGTTCTACGGCAAGGAGGACTTCTGGCAGGTGCCGGCGGACCCGACGAGCACCGCGACGCGCGTGTTCAACGGCCAGACGACCGCTGCGGGAGCCGCCGTCGTGGACAACGAGGGACCGGCGCAGCCGCCGTACTACGCGCTGCTGCAGTTCCCGGACACGCCGTCGTCGACGTTCTCGCTGACCTCGACGTTCGTCGCCCGAGGCAACTCCAACCTCACGGCGTTCGCGTCGGTGTCCAGCGACCCGGCGGACTACGGCACGATCCGCGTGCTCCAGCTGCCCAAGGGCGTCGTGGTCCCCGGGCCGGGCCAGGTCGCGAACCGGTTCGAGGGCGAGACGGAGGTGTCCACCAAGCTGTCGCTGCTGCGCACCGGTGGCTCCGAGGTGATCCTCGGCAACCTGCTGACCCTTCCGGTCGGCAACGGCCTGCTCTACATCGAGCCCGTCTACACCCAGGGCAAGAACGAGCCGAAGTTCCCGATCCTCAACAGCGTCATCGTCAGCTTCGGTGACAAGATCGCCTACCAGCCGACCCTGGCGGCGGCGCTGGACCAGCTGTTCGGCAAGGGGCTGACCAACGCCCCGTCCGCACCGCCCGGGGTGACTCCCTCGCCGGGGTCCACGCCCGCACCGGTGTCGGTGTCCGCGCTGATCACCCAGGCGCAGGCGGCGTACGACGAGGGGCAGTCCGCGCTCAAGGCTGGTGACTTCGCGGCGTACGGACGCGCGCAGGACAAGCTGAAGGCGGCGCTCGACGCGCTCGCCAAGGCGTCGTCTCCGTCCACCGGAGCCGCGGCGTCCCCCAGTCCGACCCCGACCAGGTAGCCCCCCGCGGGCGTGAGCCCGTGACCGTGAGAGCAGGTGAGCTCCGTGCGCGTCCGGCAGTCCCGCGTCGCGCTGGTCTCGTTGCTGGTCGCGTTGCTCGTCGGGCTGCTCTCGCACGGGCTGCTCGGGCTGTCCTCCGGGCCGGCTGTCGCGGCAGCGGGGACCGGGTCGGCGCGCGCCGCCGTGAGTGCGGGCGACCACACCGCGGTGACGCACGCGGTCCTGACCGAGACGGTGGCCAGGGCCCTCACGGCCCGTCCCCACGCCGGGCGGACGCACGGCGAGGACCTGGTCGCGATCGGGGCCGATCGCGTCGTGCTGCCAGGAGCCGCAGGCCCCGTGGGCACCGGCAGCACACGTACGTCAGCGGCGGAGGGTGACGCTCCGGGGTCGCTGAGCAGGGCACCGCCGGCCGCCTAGCGGTTCGACGTCCCTGTCCTCGTACGCCTTGCCCCTCTGTCGGGCCGGCGTGCTCTCCCTGTGGAGGCCCCATGTCCGGATCGCTGATCCGTGGCGCCCTGGCGCTGATCGTGCTCGCCCTGTCCACCCTGGCCGTTCTCACCCGGCCCGCCCAGCTCGGCCTCGACCTGCGCGGCGGCACGCAGATCGTGCTCGAGACGCGTGACTCCCCGTCGGTGAAGGCCGACCGCACGTCCACCGACCGCGCGGTGGAGGTGCTGCGGCGCCGGGTCGACGCGCTCGGGGTGAGCGAACCCACCCTCGCCAGGGCGGGGGCTCGGCGGATCATCGTCGAGCTGCCGGGCGTGCAGGACCCGAAGGAGGCCGCGGCGGCCATCGGGCGGACCGCCCAGCTGACGTTCCACGCGATCGAGGGCGCGACCCCCCTGACCGAGGCGCCGGAAGACGTGGATCCGGCGACGGTCGACACCTCCCGGGAGCTCACGCTGCCGGCCGGCGGCGAGCTGCTCACCCTCGCGCCGGCGGCGCTGACCGGCGAGGGGGTCAAGGACGCGAGCGCGAACCTCGAGCAGCTCGGCACCGCCTGGCAGGTGGGGATCGACTTCACCGGCAAGGGCGAGCGGGCCTGGGGGACCCTGACGTCGGATGCCGCGTGCCAGCCGGTGGGTGATCCCCGGCGTCGCGTGGCGATCGTCCTCGACGGTGACGTCATCTCGTCGCCGCAGGTGGATCCCTCGGTGCAGTGCGAGGTCGGGATCCAAGGCGGCGCCACCCAGATCACCGGCACGTTCGACCGGGAGCAGGCCGCCGAGCTCGCGGCCCTGGTGAAGGGCGGCGCGCTGCCCGTCCCGGTCGAGATCATCGATCAGCGGACCGTCGGACCGACCCTCGGCGCGGACGCCATCGCGGCGAGCAAGAACGCCGGCGTCATCGGCCTGGCCCTCACCGCGATCTTCCTCGTCGTCGTCTACCGCCTCATGGGCGTGCTGGCGTCCCTGGCGCTCGCGAGCTACGGGCTCCTCAGCTACGGCGCGCTCGTCGCCATCGGCGCGACGCTCACCCTGCCCGGGTTGGCCGGTCTGCTGCTGTCAGCAGGCCTGGCCATAGACGCGAACGTGCTCGTGTTCGAGCGGGCCAGGGAGGAGTACGCCGCCGGCCACCGTCGTGGTCTTCGTGGTGCGCTGGCCGACGGGTTCCGCAACGCCTGGACGGCGATCGCGGACTCCAACGCCACGACCCTGCTCGCGGCCGGGCTGCTGTTCCAGCTGGCCTCGGGCCCGGTACGGGGGTTCGGCGTGACCCTGTGCATCGGGGTGGTGGCGTCGATGTTCTCCGCGCTGGTCGTCGGTCGTGCCCTCGCCGAGCTCGCCGTGAACCGCAAGATCGTCCGCGACCACCCGAGGGTGACAGGGCTCGCCGATCTGGGTCGCTTTCGGCGGTGGCTGCAGCGCCGCGACCCGCAGGTCACCCGCCACCGCAGCCGATGGCTGGCGCTGTCGCTGGTGGCGGTGGTCCTCGCCACGACCGGGATCGCGGTGAAGGGGCTCTCGCTCGGCGTCGAGTTCACGGGGGGCCGCCTCGTGGAGTACGGCACCAGCAGCCCCATCGACGTCGAGCGCGCACGTACGGCGCTGGCTGACGCTGGTTTCGCCCAGTCGGTGGTCCAGCGCTCCGGCGACGGCGATCTCACCGTGCGGTCCGGCACCCTGTCGGACACCGAGCAGGATCGGATCACCGCTGCCCTGTCCGGCTTGGCAGGGGAGGTGACCGAGAAGCGCGACGAGCTCATCGGACCGACGCTCGGGGAGGAGCTGCGCACGAAGGCCCTCCTGGCACTGGGCATCGCGCTGCTCGCGCAGCTGGCCTACCTGGCCGTCCGGTTCCGCTGGACGTTCGCCGCCGGAGCGGTGATCGCGATGCTGCACGACGTCCTGATCGTCGTGGGGCTGTTCGCCTGGCTCGGCAAGCCCATCGACGGGATCTTCCTCGCCGCAGCCCTCACGATCATCGGGGTCTCCATCAACGACACGATCGTCACCCTGGACCGCATTCGCGAGACGTGGGCCGCTCACCGGACGACACCGCTGTCCCGGGTGGCGAACGACGCGATCCTGGCCACCGCTCCCCGGACGATCAACACCGGTCTCGGGGCGATGTTCATCCTCGGGGCGCTCACGGTCCTGGGAGGTGACTCGCTGACCGACTTCGCCCTCGCCCTGCTGCTCGGGTTGTTCGTGGGGACCTACTCGTCGGCGTTCACCGCGATCCCGCTGCTGCTGGTGCTCGAGAGGTACTCCCAGGCCGCACCGCCGATGCCGAAAGTGCGCACGCGCCCGCAGGGGCGAGGGCCGGCCGCGCGCGCCGCGGTGAGAGAGGCAGTGGTGTAGCTGCCGGATCCCCGCCGGGACGGGACTGTTGTAGGCTGGTCCTACCGACGCGGGGTGGAGCAGCTCGGTAGCTCGCTGGGCTCATAACCCAGAGGTCGCAGGTTCAAATCCTGCCCCCGCTACAACGCAAAACCGCAGGTCAGGGCCATGATCGCCGCACGTGGTGATCATGGCTCTGCTGCGTTTGGTTAACATTTGGTTAACCAGCCCTTCCGTCACGATTTGGTAACGGGGATCCTTGAGGGCCCTCGGGAGGATCCCGCTCGCGGTCGGAAGCGTGTTCACCCGCCGGCTGCAGACGCCGGCCGCTAAGGCCCACATGGCCCCGCGGATGGGCCACAAGGCGGTGTTGGCCACTTGTTGACCGGGCCGTGCTCCTAGGGCTCTGCAAGCCACGGCACCATCGAGTGGGAGTCATCGCTTCGATGCTTGTGGTCGGATGCGCGTCCGCGAGCGATCATCTTGGCGGCATAGCGAGTTCAGAACCATCCGTCGCGGTGTCATTCGTCCCAGGCGAGCCTGTCGCGTCGGCTCCCAACACTGCACCTCCCCCCGTAACAATTAGGTGGAACGGTCAGGGTTGCCCCTTCACGCCCGAAGTGATCACGTTGGTGTTGGGCTACCAGATGCGCTTAGCACGCGAACCTGGGAACGCTTGCACGATTCAAACTGACGACGCTGGCGTGGTGGCTGGCGTCTACGCCGATTATGTTGAGAGGCCCAAGCGCCTGGATCCGAGCGTGCGCTCAGACGACACCCGGCGAAGTGGAATTGTCTCGGATGTTGACCGACCCAAATGGTGCGACGGATGTTTCCTGCAGGTGCGCAGTAACGGGTATACCGCTGAGGCGACCGCCGTGGTGTTCACCTCGACGCGAAAAGTCTACTTTTATGTGACGTTGAACAACGGGGCAGAACCTAGCGCCGCGGAGTTGAGCTTGGTCGAAACCGCGGCCGATGCTCTAGGAAATGCTTTGAGGCGTAACTAGGGCGTGTCGCACAAGTCGTTCGCCCAGATGACGATGGCTCGCATGGCGCAGGTCGTGCATCCGCACCAGGAACTCAAAGCTTCGACTTCTTCAATGCCGGGACCCAGACGCGCGTCCGGAAGGTGTTGCGGCTCATCGGGTTCCTGCCGCTGGTCTCCGTCGACGGGAACAGCAGGTCGTCTCGAACCAGGCCTAGTGGCCCTGGCTCGAAGGCGCTGGGTCAGACGCGGATCACGCGGGCGGCCCACGTAGCGCTTCCCGCCGACGGCTGACATCATCCGCGCCTGACAGCATGCGCGACTGACGCGCGCTGCCTTCGACGAACTGGAGCCTTCGTGAGCTCGACGCGGCTGCGATCTTTTCGGCACCGGACGGCCCGACACGCAACGCTGACCATGACCGCTGGGCTCGCGATATGCCTCGTGGTCAGTAGTTGCAGCAGCGACCCGCCCGCACCTGACCGCGGCAAGACGCTCAGCCTCAAGGGCGGCGTCACTCTCACCGCCCCGGCAGGTTCGCTCCCGGCCGGAGCGAAGATCAGCGCCCGCCCGGCCACCGAACACAGCAACCTCGGCCCCGAGCTCCTCGAAGTTGCGTCCATCGACGTCGTCACGACGAAACAACCGACCATGCCGGTCACCCTCACTATCCCGGTGCCTCGCTCGTCGTACGCGAACCTACCCGCCGCGATCGACCTGCACGTTCCGGTCGTCCATCAGCCGGACGAAAAGCCCCAGGAACTGCTCGAAGGCACCTTGGACCGTCTGGCCGGCACCGTGACCGTGACAACAACGTCGCTCAGCCCGTTCGGTGTGCATCTCCCGTCGCTCGACGCGCTCAACCAGCAGATCCTGAAGATCGTGAACGGCATAACGGGGAGCGTCTTCTTCAACGCGAACGATCCGAGCTGCTCGGGCGAGAAGGCAGTGCGCAACGCCGGCTACACGATCACGTCGACCAGCAGTCGAACCGTGAAGTGGTGCCTCGGACAGGACAGCAAAGGCCAACCTGACGCTCCAGGTCGTCGCGAACCGGCGCTACCCGCTCCTCGCAACGGCCAGCAGCGGACTCTCGCTAAGGTCCACGACAGGCGGCGAACTGCCTGTTGCGCTCGCTCAGCTCGTGACGGAGTCGATCAACGAGCGCCAGACGACCCTGAGCCCAGGCGGCGTGACTAGGTACGGGGTGAACCTGAAGACAGGAAAGTCCGCGACAATCCGGACCGAGTTCGATGGGCTCGCTCAGGCCCTCACGTCTCTACAGGTCGGTACCGAACTCGTCCTCGACATCGCAGCGCGGCTGCCCTTCGCCAAGACCAAGAGTTCCAAGGAGGCACTCCTGGCGATCGACGCGGCCGAGTGTGTCCCGAAACTGCTGGACCTCGCGAACAGCCCCGACGATATCGGCCGCGTCGGCGCGATGACGAGCGCCTGCATCCGGCCGGACGACCTGCTGAAGAAGGCGAGCCGCATCATCGTGGGTATCGTCACCGGAATCGTCGCGACCCTAGGCGGCGTCATCAGCTACCTGTGGACCAGCAGCGGCGCCCTCATCGACCAGGTCCGCAGCAGCGACAAGTACGTCATCACCATCGGGCGCGCAAAAGTCAGCGAACTGCCGGGCGGGTGCACAGGCGATGTCGCCACCAGAACGGTCTGCGAGTTCGTGGCAGCCGTCCTAAGTGGCAACCACGAGAAGCTGAACGGTTCAGAGCGAAAGCTCGCTCAAACAGTTAGGGACCTGCCGCACCGGCCGTGGACACCGAACGAGTGCTACCTCGAGGGTGACGTCACGGTCGTGTGCAGCGTCGAGTTCTCTGCCCCTGAAGATCAAGGGCCAACCGAACCAACACCCGCGACGTTCCATCTGCAGCCGAGCAACGCCGAGTACGACGGAGATGGCGGACTGATTGTGAAGGACGGAGAGAAGGTCGACTACGAAGTCGTCACGTACGACGGACTGGGCTATTACAGCGGCGGCTGACGGAGGTTCGGCAGACTGTCCTCCAGGCACGCCAAGAGGCAGATGCACCTAGGGCGTGTCTCTGAACTCATGCCTTGAGCCAGAGCACGATTGAGGCCAGGACCATCCGCCGCGGTAGATGAGGGCGTGCTTGTCGTAGCGGGTGGCGAGGCCGCGCCAGTTCTTGAGCTTGTTGAAGGCGCGTTCGACGACGTTGCGGCCCTTGTAGTCCTCGGCGTCGAAGCCGACCGGCCGGCCGCCGTGGGAACCACGGTTCTTGCGGTTGGCCTGATCTGGTCGGTCTGTCTCCGGGATCACCGACCTTTACCCCGCGGGCCCGCAGGTGCGTCGCGGTGGGCCTTGGCGGAGTAGGCCTTGTCCGCCGCGCAGCGCGTCCGGGGTCGTGCGGGGCCGGCCGCGGCCCGAGCCGTGGGACCCGGAGCTCGGCTCAGCAGCACTGGCAGCGCTGGGGAGTCACCGGCCTGGCCGGTGGTGAGGACCAGTGACCAGCGGCAGCCCACGGCCATCGACGAGGGCGTGGGTCTTGGTCGTCAGCCCGCCACGGGAGCGCCCGATGGCGTGATCGTCCGGTTCGTCCCCGCTACCCAGCGGATTCCTTGTCATTCGACCGAGCCCCCTGTGTGCGACGCCGTCAGCTGCGACCTCGCGGCGGTCGCGCCGTGCTGATGGACCCGGGCGATGGTGGAGTCCACCTGACACGTTCCAGTCGATCTCGCCCGCGGCGTCGGCCTGGGCCTGCAGGGCGAGTCAAGACCTTGTCCCAGGTGCCGTCGCTCGATGAACTTCGGTGTGCCGCTTCCAGACCGTCTGCCACGGCCCGAACTCCGCCGGCAGGTCCCGCCACGCAACCCCGGTCCGAAGCCGGTAGATCGAGCCCTCCACCACCGGCCGGTGCGGCGTCATCGGCCTGCCCATCGCACCCTTTCAATGGCGGCAGCAACGGCTCGATCCGCTCCCACATCTCGTCAGCTGAGTACCTGAGTTCGCGACATCAGCCACGAGAATCAGGCCCAATCACGCTCAACATGGGAGACACGCCCTAGTCATCATGGTCGACAGTGTCGCGGCAGCGACGCCGCACGTGGTTGGTCTGGGTGCGACCAATCTAGACGGCATCCCTGGTCTTCCTCCGAGAGCATGGGCGTTACTGGCCTCGATAGGACAACTCGCAGTCGACATAGCGCGAGTCCTCGATCTTCGTGTGAGTCGAGACTGCCCGTGCCAGGCGCCGTTGACCGCACTGGGCCAGCGCGCGGCCCTCGATCGACGCGTGGACGCTTGCCTCGCCAATTCGCCGTGCACGACTCCGGCGACCGTAGCTTGGTGCCGCCACGCAGCCGCCGGGCATGTCCTCGAAGGCCAGTATTTCTATGCGGCGGAGCGCGCCTGGCCACAGTTTCAGGCCCTCAGATGTTGAGGCCCTTGCTGCCTACATAGGACTGAGAGGGTCCTGACGGGACGGACCCCGAGATCAGTCAAGGGGCGAGTTCCATGACGGCTGCGACCATCCTCCTTCAGCGTGTCCAGCTCGCGCTGGCGCCGACCATCGACCCCGGTATCAAGCCGAACAACAACGGGCTGCCCGGGCTGGCAGTGCTGCAGAAGATCGTCGGCGCGCTGCTCACGTGGGGCCTGCTCGCGTGCGTGGCCGGCCTGGTCGTCTCGGTGATCATCTGGGCCCTCGCGCACCACCAGGGCAACTACTCCCAGGTCAGCTCCGGCAAGACCGGAGTACTGGTGTCCGCCGGCGGGGCGATGCTGATCGGCGGTGCCAACGCCATCGTCGGGTTCTTCTCCAGCCTCGGCACTGGGATCCACTAGTGATCCCACCCGAGGCGGGCTGCGGAATCCTCTCGCCCGTCTGCGACGTCGTGGGCGGGGTGGTGGGTGGCGCAGGCAGCGTGCCGCTGCCGACGCGGTCCTCGGCTCCATCGGCGGGGCCTTCGTCGCCGCCGCCGAGCAGATCGCCGACATCGCGTTCGCGGCGCTGGACGCCACGACCAGCATCAACCTGACCGCGGCGTGGTTCACCAAGAACGTCGCGCGTCCTCGCCGCGATCGCCCTCCCGATCGTCGTCGCGCTGTTCTCGCTCCAGGTGATCGGTTCGGTGCTGCGACGCGAACCCGGCGGCTTGGGCGGGCGCTTGTCGGCGTGGGGAAGGCCACGGTCGGCGCCTCGCTGGCGATCGCTATGACCCAGCTCGCGCTGCTGGCGACCGATGAGATCTGCCGCTACATCGCAGCGTCCGCGGGAACCTCGATCCGAGGAGCCGCAGAACGCTTCCTCGTGGTCAGTTGGCTGTCCGGCGGTACCGGACCGATCCTGCAGATGCTGCTGGGCCTGGCGATCATCGTGGGCTCACTGCTGCTCTGGACGGTCCTGCTGTTCCGCAAGGCCGCGGTCCTGCTGGTCGCGGTCTTCGCTCCGGTGGCGTTCGCCGGGGCGGTGTGGGACCAGACGCAGAGCTGGACGCGGAAGTGGATCGAGGCGATGGCCTCCCTCGTCCTGTGCAAGATCGTGATCGTTGTCGTGTTCGTGCTCGGGATGAGCGCCTTCGCCAACGACGGCACAACAAGCGGCGGAAAGAGCCAGTCGACGGCGGGGTCCCTGTCCGACGTACTCGTGGGGATGATGCTGCTGTCGATCGCGGTGTTCGCCCCGTGGCTGACCTGGCGGTTCGTCCACTGGTCGGGCATCGAGGCGGGGACGTCCCTGCATGGCGCGGTCGCGTCGTCGCCCATCCCTGGCGCGGTGCGGTCCACCGCAGCGCAGACCCGCTTCATGGTCCAGTCGGCCGCGACGTCCGCGGCCCTCGGCGGCGCCGGGGGCGCTGCGGGTGGCGCGGCCAAGGGTGCTGCGCGCGCGCACCGCCCCTCTCCGAAC
>CAWASC010000010.1:0-410879 GCA_963784705.1 uncultured Actinomycetota bacterium | reverse complement strand
AGGGTCCGGTCTCTGCGCGCTCGCCGCGGTAGCCGAGCTCGGGGCGACGGAACCACCGAGCCGTGCTGCAGCCAGACCACCGCGCAGCCGGACCAGCGATCTGCAGCCAGACCAGCACACAGCCTGACCAGCGGGCAGCCGGACGACCGAGCCGTGCTGCAGCCAGACCAGCACGCAACCGGACCACCGACCTGCAGCCAGACCACCACGCAACCTGACCAGCGGGCAGCCGGACGACCGAGCCGTGCTGCAGCCAGACCACCACACAGCCGGACCCCCGAGCCGTGCTGCTGTCCAAAATCCTTTACACAGCAGGCTAAAAGCCCTTGACACGCATGTCGAATACAGATACGGTTTTTCACCATGGAGGTGAGCCGGATGGATGCGTACGACGCCCAGCTGGTGACCTCTGACGCCCCGGAGTGGCCGGGCGGGCTGGAGTACGCGGCGCCGTCGGTCATCCCGTCCTGGGTCCTCGAGCTGGAAGCGCAGCGACACTTCGGCTGCGCCTGCTGCGACCCGGCCGACCCTGAGGCTGTTGAGCCCGGAGCTGGTGAGCCGGCCGTGGAGTGGTCGGCCCCTGGGGTGACCGGGTTGGGTCCGGTCGAGGCCGGACCTTTGCCGCCACCGAGCCCGGTGGTCGCAGCGCTGCAGCGGGCGGTCGAGCGGGTGGTGGCAGTCCGGCCGTCGCAGGTCGACGCGGCGCAAGCGCTGTCCGATGCGCAGGCGCTGTTGCAGGTCGAGCAGCAGCTGCGGGTCCACGACCTGACCCGCCTCGCTGATGTGCACGCCCGCGGGCTGACCGACCTGGTCGGGGCGCGGAGTGTGAAGGCGTGGGTGCGGGAGCACCGGCCCGACGGTGACCCTGCTGATGCGCTGCTCGCGAACCGGCTGCGGACCTTCCCTGCGCTGGACGCGGCGGTGCAGGACCGGCGCGTCAGCCTGGGAGCAGCGCGGAAGACGGCGGGGGCGTTACGGACCTGCGGGCCGCACCTGGACCGTGCCGATGGGCTCATCGACGGGCTCCCGGGTGATCTGGTCCTGAACGCGGTCGTGGGGAACGTCGCGGGGCTGATCTGCCGTGAGCTGCAAGGGCTGCACGACGACGACCCCCGACTGCAGCCCGTCATCGACCGCGCGCAGACCCTGCTGTCGCTCGAGGGGACGCAGGCCGAGCGGTTGGAGCACACGCTGCTGTGGCTCGCCGAAGCCATCGCACCCCGCGCCTTGGCGGGGGCGTTGGACGAGATCGTCGTCGCGGTCCTGCCCAGCCTGCTGGAGGACCGCGCCGAGAAGGGCCACGAACGCCGGGGCCTGTCGATCACCGAGCTCCCGGACGGGCAGGGGTGGCACCTGTGCGGGGACCTGGACCTCGAGTGCGGCGAACGCCTCTGGACCGTCCTGCGCGCCGCCGCAGCCCACGACACCCGCAACCCCGACGACACCGCCGCGTGGGCCGACGCCCGCGAGGCAGGTGCGACGGAGGCGGAGGACGTGTGGGGACCCTTGGGGGCTCGGCTCGACGCCGACGGCGCCCTGCCCCACGGCCTGCCGCGCGGACGCAGGAAGCGGCTGCACGACGCGTTCTCGAACGCCCTGGAGCGCTACCTCGCCGCCGGCCTCGGCGGCTTGGTCAGCAAGACCCCCGTGCAGATCCACGTCACGATCCCCGAAGCCAGCATCCCCGGCACCAGCACCAGCACCGGAACCGGAACCAGCACCCAAGACCGCCGGCCCGGTGCCCCACCACCACGGGCCGACAGCGGACGGCTCCTGCCGAGATCGCTGGTCCGCAGGTGGTGGTGCGACAGCCACGTCACCACCACCGTCCTGACCCTCGGCGGCAAGGCCCTCCGCACGATCCACTCCCAACGCACCCTCACCGCCGACGAACGACGGGCGCTCGACCTCGAAGGCGCCGGACGGTGCGCCGGCGACGGCTGCTGCCCCGGCCTGCCCGACCCGCTCATCGTCCTACGACCCCATCACGTCCTGGGGTACGCCGAGGACCAGATCACCAGCCTCGACGAGACCCTCAACGTCTGCGACACCCTCCACCACGACCTGCACACCGGAAAGCGCACCGTCCGGCTCCGCGACGGCCGCTGGCTCAACGAGAACGGCCTCGTCACCCACCCCACCTGGAACGACCAGAACCCGCCGTTCTAGCTGTAACGACCACAGACGTTGTTCACGCGGCGAGGTGACTGACGGGGGGTCTTCCTCCGAAGGCTGAGTGGCCTCGCTGAGTGTTGTAGCGGCGGACCAAGCTGTCCAGTACGCGGGTCCTCTGGTGGTTATAGGTCCAGCTGCGTGTCTGGTCACTACATCTAGCTCGAACCGTGGCGCTCCCGACCTACGCCGGAGGCGTGAAAGGCGTGACGCAGAAGGGATGTCCGGCGGGATCGAGCAGCACCCGCCACCTCGCGTCGGGCTGCTCCGGCACAACCGCACCGAGGTCAACGGCTCGCTTCGTCACAGCGTCCATGTCCTCGGCCGTCAGGTCCAGGTGGACGATCGCGTGCCCCGGCCAGCGTGGCGGCTCGTACGGCTCCACTCGCTGCATGACCAGAGGCAGTCCTCCGAGGTCGACACCTGCGCTGGAGTCCCTGGCCCACAGCAGTCGACCGCCCAGGAGGGCGAGGTAGAAGTCCGCAAGCAACTGCGCATCCGGACGGTCCAAGGAGACGGCAGCCAGCCGTGCCAGGTGGTCACGAGTCACCTCGAAACGCTGTCCCTGACCAGACCGGAGGCGCCCCGGCACGAGGTCAGCAGCCCGTCGGGTCCGGCACGACCCGGGTTCCGGAGGTGCCGGCGAGGACGGCAGCGGCCCGGTCCAGTGCGCCTATCGCTGCCTGCCCGCCGCTCTCGGCGAAGCTCACGCACGCCTCCACCTTCGGCCCCATCGACCCCTCGGGGAACTCCCCGGCAGCGAGAAGGTCACGGGCCTCGCTGACGGTGAGCTGCTCGAGCGCGCGGGCCTGCGGCGTACCGAAGCCGATCTGGACCCGCTCGACCTCGGTGAGCACCAGCAAGCGATCAGCCCCGACGGCCCTGGCGAGCAACGCCGCCGAGCGGTCCTTGTCGACGACGGCCTCGACCCCGCGCAGCTGACCGCGGTGCTCGACGACCGGCACACCTCCCCCACCAGCAGCCACCACGACATGGCCGGCGTCCGCCAACGCCCGCAGCGCGTCCTGCTCGACGAACCGCAGCGGCGCGGGAGAGGCCACCACCCGCCGCCACAACCCGTTCGGGAGCACGGTGAACACGTGCCCCGACGCGTGCGCGATGGCTTGCGCCTGGGGCCGGTCGTACGACGGGCCCACCGGCTTGGAGGGACGGCGGAAGGCCGGGTCACGCCCGTCCACGACGACCTGCGTCACGAGCGTGAGCACCCGCGCGGTGAGCTTGCGCCGACGCAGGGCGTTGTCCAGCGCCAGGGTCAGCAGGTAGCCGAGCTGTCCCTGCGACAGCGCCCCGCAGACATCCATCGGCATCGGAGGTACGTCGTGCGCGGCGAGCTCCTGCTGCAGCAGCAGCCGACCGACCTGCGGACCGTTCCCGTGGGTGAGGACGAGCGACGCCCCGTCGGCCACCAGGTCCGCGAGCGTCGCCGCCGTGCCCTTGAGCGCCCGACGCATCTCCTCGACCGAGCCGTCGCCCCCGGACGGCGACAGGGCGTTGCCGCCCAGTGCCACCACGACCCGCATCGTCGCAGCGTAGGCGGCCTACCGGGTCTCGGAGCCTTGGACCGTGAACCCGGACAGAAGGGCCCGGATCTCCCGCGTCCGCTCATCGCCCTGCTCCGGCACGGAACCCGCCGGGGCAGTCTCGGCGACGGCAACGGTCACGGGGAGGACCACCTGGCGACGTCGCCGGGGCTGCGGCACGCGCGCCGGCTTCGCGCCGATCCGGTCCCGGACGACACCCAGGACCTCGGCACGGTCCAGCGGGGTGCCGTCGCGTTCCCAGACGTGACCACCGCACGTGCTGCAGGTGTGCAGCGTCAGGCTCTCCGCCGACCCCGCGTCGCCCAGGGCGTCGGGGTCGGAGTGCGTCACCACGATGGTCGTCATCGTGCGACCGCAGCACGTGCTCGTCAGGTCCGGTCGAGACGTCGGGTCCATGATCACCAGTCTCACGCGCCCGCGTGCCCGCGACCATGATCCCCAAGGACCATGGCCAGCTAGCCCAGACGGGCCAGGTCCGCCGCGCCGACCAGGCCGGCGTCGTTGCCCAGGTGCGCCAGCACGATCTCGGGAAGCGGACGGTGACCGGCACCGGTCACCTGGGCAGCGAAGGCCTCCCGCGCCGGAGCCAGCAGCAGCTCGCCCGCGTCGGCCACGCCCCCTCCCACCACGAACCGTCCGGGGTCGAGCACGGCCAGCAGGTCTGCCAGGCCCTGTCCGAGCGCGCGCCCCACCTCGGCGAAGCAGTCGAGCGCCGCGGGGTCGCCCTCGCGGGCGGCCACCGTGACGTGCTCGGCCTCGATGCCCTCGGGGCGTCCCCCGCCGAGCTCGAGCAGCCGGGCGGCGTACGCCTTGTGGACGTCGGCGATCTCGCGCGCCTCGTGCAGCAGGGCCCGCCCCGAGCAGTACTGCTCCCAGCACCCACGCAGACCGCAGCCGCAACGGCGGCCGTCGGGGACCCGCTGGGTGTGCCCGACCTCTGCGGCGATGCCGGAGGCGCCGCGGTAGAGCCGACCGTCGAGCACGATGCCACCGCCGATACCGGTCCCGACGGTGACGCAGACCAGGTTCGTCTCGCCCTGACCGGCACCGAAGCGGTACTCCCCCCACGCCATCGCGTTGGCGTCGTTCTCCACGACGACGGGGAGATCGACGAGCCCGGACACCTCGGCGCGCAGCGGCTCGTCGCGCCAGGCCAGGTTGGGCGCGAACAGCACCGTGGCGCGCTCGGCATCGATGAAGCCCGCGGCGCCGATGCCGACCGCGACCACCTCGTGGTCGGCACGCAGCTCCGCGACGACCTCCGCGATCGTCTTCTCGACGTCGTCCGGCGACGTCGACGGCGTGGGACGGCGCGTACGGGCCAGCACGGTGCCTGACTCGTCGACCACTCCCGCTGCGACCTTCGTGCCGCCGACGTCCACGCCGATGGCGAGCGACATCAGCCCTCCCTCACGTCGATGCGCTGCACCCGTCCGGTCGGTGGCGACGCCGGGGGCGGCGGCGACAGGGACGTCTTGAGGGCAGCCACCACGGAGGCCGCGGCGTCGAGCAGGTGCTCGACCGTCTCCGGCTTCACGTGACGCAGCAGGGCGACACCCTGGCAGACCGGGCACACCTGGCACTCGGCCGACCCGGTGGCCAGGTGCTCGCTGTCGAAGCGGCCGCGCGCCCACTCCTGCGCGGCCGCGAGGAGCTTGGCCGCCTCCTCCGCGGCCGACCCGAGCTGCTCAGTCATGCGCGGGCCACAGCGCCGGGTCGGGCTCGAAGCGCACGACCAGCCGTCCCTCGACCAGGCGGGCACCGACGACCTCGCAACGTCGCAGCGCGCTAGGCAGCGCCAGGTGCCGTCGGTGGCCGGCAAGGGTGAGGACGAGCTCGTCGCCGCTGCGCGCCACGCCGAGGTCCTCCAGGCGCGCCAGCGGCAGCGCCAGCGAGAGCAGGAAGCCGTCGGCGTCGCGGCTGACCTGCATCAGCTCGCCGGTGTCGACGGTGGCCAGGGGATCGCTGCCGTCGTACAGGCGCTCGGCGAGGGCGAGCAGCGCGTCCACGCCGACGGGTTCGGTCTCGGCGTACGGCGAGAGCTGGACCGGAAGGGGGGCGGCATCCGCGCGGACCGCGTCGAGCTGCACCCGCTGCGCGGCGACCCACCCCTGCACCCAGGGGTGATCGGCGTCGGGCAGGACCCGGTTGGCGACGACCCCGTCGACGCGGTAGCCGTAGAGCGCGAGGGAGGTCAGGGTGCGGCGGGCCTCGGCGACGACGACCGCCTCGGGGGTGAGCACCAGGCGCACCGACGTGCTGTCGGAGGTCAGGAGGGCCCGCACGTCGGCGAGGTCGGCGTGCAGACGCAGCGCGGCCTCGAAGACGCCGTCCTCGGGGACGGTCGCGACGCGGGCGAGCAGCGGCCGTACCGCCTTGAGGACCCGACGCTGGGCGGGGAAGACCTTCTCGACGTACCAGCGCAGGGCCTCGGGGAGCGCGAGCAGGCGCAGGGTCTCGCCGGTCGGCGCGCAGTCGACCACGACGAGGTCGTAGCGACCCGACGAGGCGTGCCGCTTGAGCTCCAGCAGCGCGAGGACCTCCTCCGCGCCGGGCAGCACGGTGAGCTCGTCGGCCTGCAGGCTGTCGACGCCGGCCCGCTCGAGCACGCCCCGCAGGTAGTCCTGCACCTCGCGCCAGGAGCGCTCGAACGCGCCCTGCGCGTCGACCTGCAGAGCCACCAGCCCGTCGGCGACCTCGGTCGGCTCGGCGCCCAGTGGCATGCCGAGGGCGTCCCCGAGGGAGTGGGCCGGGTCAGTCGACAGCACGAGGGTCTTGACCCCGCGCGAGGCAGCAAGGACCGCGGTGGCGGCCGCCGTGGTGGTCTTCCCGACGCCGCCCTTGCCGGTGAACAGCAGGACGCGCATCCCGGCAGGCTAGCCCAGCCCCTACGACAGGGACTCCGCCTTCTTCTTGAGCTCCTTCAGCGCCGAGTCGATGATCATCTTCTGCGCCTTGCGCTTCATCAGCCCGATCATCGGGATCTTGATGTCCATGGTGAGCAGGTAGGTGACGTGCGTCTTCCCGCCCTCGTCCCTGAGCTGGTAGGACCCCTGCTGCGACTTCTGCAGCGCGGAGGGCTCCGCCAGCTCCCACGCCACCCCGTCGGCGCGCCAGGCGTAGGTCAGCGTGTACTGGTCGGACAGCCCGCTCTGGTTCATCCAGAACGTGGCCCTGGCAGGTCCGTCCTCGCCCTCTTCGAGCACCTCGACCTTGGAGATCCCGCCGGTCCACTCGGGATAGGCCGCGAGGTCCTTGATGACACCGAGCACGACGTCGGACGGCGCGTCGATGGTGATGGTGGAGCTCGCCTGGTCAGCCATGCGACGACGGTAGCGGGTGGGTCAGAGCTCCAGCACGTACGCCGCCCCGGTCCCCCGGAAGTGCCCGACGTTGATGCACTCGGTCCGCCCGATGCGCAGGCGGGACTGCAAGGGCTGGTGCACGTGGCCGAACAGTGCGAGCCGGGGCTGCGTCTCGCGGATCAGCTGCAGCGTCGCCGCGCTCCCCCGCTCGAACCGGCGGGCTTCGACGTCGTACAGCAGCTCGGGGACGTCCGGCGGGATGTGGCAGGCCAGCACGTCGACCTGCCCCAGCGCAGCGACCTTCCCGGCGTACTCCTCGTCGGAGATCTCGTACGGCGTCCGCATGGGCGTGCGTAGCCCACCGCCGACGAAGCCCCAGGTGAGGCCACCGATCGTCGTGGTCTGCCCGTCCAGGACGGTGTGGCCAGGACCGGCGAACTCCGGCCACAGCGAGGGCACGTCGACGTTGCCGTAGGTGAGGTACGTCGGTGTCGGCATGACGGCGAACAGAGCGGCGTACTGCTCACGGATCTTGCGCTGCAGCACCGTCGCGCGATCCTCCTCGAGCGAGTCCCACAGCTGCGCGGACCACGCGCGAGCCTGCTCGAACTGCTTGTCGCCCCGCAGCCGGATCAGCTCGGTCGCCGCCTGCGCGCCGAACAGGTCGGCGAAGATCCCACCCGCCGGGTCCTGGTAGTCCAGGAACAGGACGAGGTCTCCCAGGCAGACCAGGGCGTCCGCGCCCTCCGCGGCCAGCGCGAGCGCCTCGACCGAGCCGTGGACGTCGCTGACGACGTGGATCCGCATGCTGCCGGAGCCTACGAGTCGCTCAGTTGGCGGCGGCGCCCGTGTCGCTGCCCGGCTGCGGGACGGTGCCGGTGCTGTCGCCCGGGACGACCGGCGCCTGAGGCACCGTGCCGTTTCCTCCCGACGGGCCGGGGGTCCCGCCGCCGGTGTCGGCCGGCCGACCGGTGAGCAGCAGGGTGATGAGGGCGAGCGGGACCAGCAGCGCTGCGACGAGAGCACCGGCCAGCCCCAGGCGCCGGCCACGGGACATCGCCGTCAGGTCACCCACCAGCGGCAGGACGAGCGCGGCGCGGTCCTGCTGCGCAACGGCGGCGAGGAAGGTGCTCCCGCACTCGCTGCACGCGCTCGCGGACAGGGGGTTGCGGGCCTGGCAGGTCAGGCACGGCCAGCTCGGCTCACCGACCGGAGTGGCGGGAGCAGCGGGTGCAGCAGGAGCCGCGTGCCGACCCACGGGGGGATCCGGCAGAGCCGAGTCGGGCAGCGGGGAGTACGGAACGGTGGGCAGCAGCTGCTCGAGCGGTCCCTGCAACGGGTCGGCAGCGGGCACGCCGTACCCCGGCGGAGGTGCTGAGACCGTCGGCGCCTGCACCACGGGAGGCGCCGGGGGGCGGAGGTCGGTGTAGCACTGGCCGCACCAGTCCGCGTCCACGCGCACGGAGGCACCGCATGCGCCGCAGGAGCGCGTGCGGGGGTCACGCGACAGCGGTGACGTCAGGTCCGGTCCCACAGCGCAGACGTCGGCAGGTCCGGCCACGGGCTTGAGCCGCCCCCGCGCCGGACGTGAGCCAGGTCACGTGGTCGTGCCCTGCGGAGTAGGTTGGCACGACCGAGACGTCGACAGCGAGGAGAGCCCCGGTGCAGGAGTACGCCACCCCCCAGGTCATCGAGGTCGCCGAGGACGCCGCCCTGGTGGACGCCGTGTTCTCGCACGCGGACAGCGGCCCGGACGACGTGGTGTTCACCCGCAAGGTGGACGGGCGATGGGCTCCGGTCACGGCCAAGGAGTTCGCGGCCGAGGTCCGGGCGCTGGCCGCCGGGTTCGTCGCCGCGGGCATCTCGGCGGGTGACCGCATCGGGCTGATGAGCAAGACGCGCTACGAGTGGACGCTCGTCGACTACGCGATCTGGACCGCGGGCTGCGTCACGGTCCCGATCTACGAGACCAGCTCTGCCGAGCAGGTCCAGTGGAACCTCGGCGACTCCGGCGCCGTCGCGGTGGTCCTGGAGAGCAGTGCCCACCAGAGCACGTTCGACAGCGTCCGGGACCAGCTGCCCGACCTCGCGCACAGCTGGCAGATCGACGCCGGCGGGCTCGAGGAGCTCGCGGCGGCTGGACGGGAGGTCCCGGAGGAGGACCTCACCTCCCGCCGTACGTCGCTGACCACGTCGTCGATCGCCACCGTCATCTACACCTCGGGGACCACGGGCCGGCCCAAGGGCGTCGAGCTCACGCACGGCAACCTGCTCGGGACGGGCCGCTCCGCTGGTGCCGTCCTGCCCGAGCTGTTCCACGCCGACGGCTCCACGCTGCTGTTCCTGCCGCTGGCGCACGTGTTCGCCCGCCTCATCCAGGTCGCGTGCGTGGAGACCGGCGCGCGCATGGGGCACACCGCCGACATCAAGAACCTGCTGCCTGACTTCGCGACCTTCCAACCGACGTTCATCCTGTCGGTGCCGAGGGTGTTCGAGAAGGTCTACAACACGGCGAAGCAGAAGGCGCACGCCGACGGCAAGGGCAAGATCTTCGACCGGGCGGAGAAGGTGGCGATCGCCTACTCCGAGGCACTCGGGTCCGGGGGCGCCGGGCTTCCCCTGCGCCTGCAGCACGGACTGTTCGACAAGCTCGTCTACAGCAAGCTGCGCGCTGCCCTCGGGGGCAAGGTGGCCTACGCCGTCTCGGGCGGCGCCCCGCTCGGCGCGCGCCTCGGGCACTTCTTCCGCGGCATCGGCGTGACGATCCTCGAGGGGTACGGACTGACCGAGACCACCGCAGCCGGGACCGTGAACACCCCGGCGAACATCAAGATCGGCACGGTGGGGCGCCCCTCCCCCGGGGTCACGGTGCGCATCGCCGAGGACGGCGAGATCCTCATGGCCGGTGAGCACATCCTCAAGGGCTACTGGCACAACGACGCCGCCACCGCGGAGGCGGTCGTCGGCGGCTGGTTCCACACCGGAGACATCGGCGAGATCGACGCCGACGGGTTCGTGAAGATCACCGGCCGCAAGAAGGAGCTCATCGTCACCGCGGGTGGCAAGAACGTCGCTCCCGCGGTGCTCGAGGACCGCCTGCGCGCGCACCCGCTCGTCAGCCAGTGCCTGGTCGTCGGGGACCAGCAGCCGTTCATCGCCTGCCTGGTGACCATCGACGCCGAGGCCATCGCGCCGTGGGCGAGCGCCAAGGGCAAGTCCACGTCGGTCGCCGACCTGGTGGACGACTCCGACCTGCAGGCGGAGATCCAGGGCGCGGTCGACGAGGCCAACAAGGCGGTCTCGAAGGCCGAGGCGATCCGCAAGTTCACGATCCTCCCGGTCGACTGGACCGAGGAGGGCGGCCAGCTCACGCCGTCCCTGAAGCTCAAGCGGGCGGTGGTCATGAAGGAGTTCGCCGGCGCGGTGGACGGCCTCTACGCAGGCGGCGACGAGTAGCCCTACAGCCCACCGGGGCCGCCTGCCGAAGGAGACACGTGGAACCCGTCCTCCTGGCCCAGGACCTCATCGTCGACTTCGGCGAGGTGCGGGCCGTCGCGGGCTTCGACCTCTCCGTCGGAGCAGGCACGTCGGTCGCGCTGGTCGGCCGCAACGGCGCCGGCAAGTCGACCACCATGCGCGTCCTCGCGGGCGTGCTGCCCGCCACGAGCGGATCGGTCACGGTGGCCGGCATCGACGCCTCCCAGGACCCGAGCGGCGTGCGCGCGGCCGTCGGCTACTGCCCCGACGTCGGTGGTCTCATCCCCCGCGCCACGCCGTGGGAGCACCTGCAGCTCGCCGCTCGTCTGCGGGGCATGCAGGACTGGGAGCCACGGGCCCGCGACCTGCTGGAGCGCTTCGACCTCGCCGCCGCCGCCGACCGCATCACCTCCGGCTTCTCGCACGGCATGGGACGCCGCCTGTCGGTCGTCCTCGCGGCCTTCCACACGCCCCGGCTGCTGCTGCTGGACGAGCCGTTCGACGGCGTCGACCCACTCGGGGTCGACGCCACGCTGGAGGTCGTGCGCGAGGTCCGGGCGACGGGGGCGGCTGTCCTGGTGTCGACCCATTTGCTTCACCTGGCCGTCGAGGCGTGCGAGGAGGCCGTCGTGCTGCGTGGGGGGCGCGTGGTCGGCGCCGCCCCGGCGTCGGAGCTCATGGGCGAGGCCGGCCGCGACCGCTACCGCAGCCTCATCACGTGACCACCGGCTCGGTGGCGCAGGCGCGGGCGCTGTTCGGGCTGCGCTGGCAGATGATCCGCAGCGACGGGGTCAAGATCGCGGTGGTGCTCACCGGGATCGGCATGCTCTGGTTGCTGCAGGCCATCGCCCACGGGGTGGCCGGCCTGGACGCCGTACGCGTCGCCACTGCCGTCGAGGTGGCCCCGGAGACGTTCCTGGGCTTCGGGGTGCTGGCCCTGATCGCGCCGCTCACCGCCGGTGGCGGCAACGAGGTGGTGCCCTCCAGCCAGCTGGTCGCCTATCCGGTGCGCCCCCGGACCGTCTTCCTGGGCGGGCTGGTCCTCGCTCCGGTCAACCTGGTCTGGGTGCTCCAGATCCTGGCTCTGGTGGCGGAGACGGCGCTGCTGTCGCTGGAGGGCCAGGCGGCCCTGCCGGCGGTGACGACCATGGCCTTCGTCTGCGCGCTCACCGCCGCCGGTCAGGCGGTTGCCTGGCTGGTGGTCGGGCTCCGGCAGAGCCGCCGTGGCCGGCAGGTCGTCGGCGCGACCGGCCTGGCGCTGCTGACCGCCGCGGTGGTGGTCGTCCGCACCGGGTCCGGTCGCACCGTGCTCGACCACTCCCCCACCGGTCAGGTCGTCCGCGCGGTCACCGCGGGGGCGCGGGGAGAGCTCGGCGCGTGGCTGCCCACGACCGCCGTCCTGGTCGCGATGACCGCGCTCGGGCTGGTCCTCGGCGAGCGGGCCTGTGCCTGGGCGCTGCGGCGACCCGGGGACAGCGGGTCGCAGCGCTCCGCTCGCGCCGTCCGTCGCCGGCCGTCGAGCCACGGCCCGTTGCGCGCCCTCGTCGCGATGGACCGCGCCAGCGTGTGGAGGGCACCGGCCCTTCGGCGCGGCGGACTGGTGCTCGCGGTGCTGCCTGCCCTCGGCGCGGCCGGTGCGCAGGTGCCGTGGCAGTCGATGGTCGTGCTCCCCGGGCTCATCGCCGCCGGAGCCGGGCTGCTGTTCGGCGTCAACGCCTTCTGCCTCGACGGGTCCGGGGCGCTGTTCCTGGCCAGCCTTCCCCACGACCCTCGTCTGCTCGTGCGGGCCAAGCTCATCGTGCTCACCGAGACGGTGCTGGCCGCCGTGGTCATCGCAGCGGTGGCCGGCTCGCTGCGCAGTCCCGGTACACCGACGGCAGCGGAGGTCGTGGGGATTTTGGTCGGCGGCCTGGCCTGCACGGCCGTGGTCGTGTCGCGCTCCCTGGCGTCGTCCGTGCGCCATCCGCATCGTGCAGACCTGGCGGGCCCGCGCGACGCCGTGGCGCCGCCCGGAGCGCTGGCGCTCGCCTCGGCCCGACTGGCCCTGCCGAGCGCCCTGGTCGGCTTCGTCCTGCAGCAGAGCACCCGCTACGACCGCTGGTGGCTACCGGTTCTCGTCTCGCTCCCGGTGTTCGCCCTGGCGGGAGCGTCGCTGGCACGGTCGCTGTCGCTGTGGTCGCGTCCGGTGGTCCGCGCGCGGATCGTGCAGGTCGTGTCTGCGGGCTGAGCCGGTCAGCCGGAGAGGACCGAGCGCAGCCGGCTGGCGAGATGCTCCCAGCCCCACGACTCCTGCATCCAGCGCCGACCGGCCGCTCCCATCGCCCGGGCACGGCCGGGGTCGCTGAGCAGCGCGGTCACGCGGGCAGCGACCTCCGGCACGGACGTCCCGTCCACGAGGTGACCGGTCACGCCGTCCTGAACGGTGTCGGGCGATCCTCCGGAGCGACCTGCGACGACCGGCAGACCGGTCGCCGACGCCTCGAGGAACACGATGCCGAGGCCCTCGACCTCGAGCCCCGCGACACGCGACCGGCAGGGCATCGCGAAGACGTCACCGGCGTCGTAGTGCGCCGGCAGCTCTTCCCACGGCACCGATCCGGTGAGCACGACCGCGTCCTCGAGGCCCTGCTCCCGGACGCTCCGCTCGAGCCCCGCGCGGGACGGGCCGCCGCCAACGAGCAGGAGCGTTGCCTCCGGGATGTCCTTGCGCACCAGGGGAAGCGCGCGCAGCAGGACGTCCTGTCCCTTGCGGGGCACCAGCCGTGAGACGCACACGATGACCGGCCGGCCGGTGAGCCCGTGTCGCGCCCGGACGGCGTCGCCACCGCAGTCCGGGCGGAACACCGTCGGGTCGACCCCGCTGGGTACGGCGACCAGCGGCGCCTCGATCACGGGGGCCAGTCGTTCCCGGGTGTACTCCGCGAGGTAGGTGACGGCATCGGCGTGCCGACCGATCCGGCGCAGCGCCTGCCGACTACCGGGCAGCGCTGCCCAGATGAGCTCGTGCCCGTACGTCGAGGCGACCGTCCGCTCGACCGGGAGGTACGGCGCCAGCAGCCCCAACGGAGCCGCAGCGCCGAACCACACCCGGTCGCAGTTCTCGGCCCGCGCCACGTCCCGCGCCAGCCGCAGCGTCCGCACGGTGGGGAGCAGCACGCCGGTCGACGCGCGCACCACCGGGTGGGTCTGCACGGCGTCGAACGCCTCGGCATCGCGCCAGGACGAGGCCAGGACGACCACCTCGTCGGTCGGCTGGCGCGACACGAGGGCGTGCAGGTAGGCCTGGATGCCCCCCGGCCGCGGGGGGTAGTCGTTCGTGACGACCAGCGTCCTCACGGGTGCAGCCGCTCCCACTCGCGGGCCAGGGCGATGCGCTGCGGCCCACTGGGATGGGTGAAGAACAGGCCGTAGACGAGCGGTCCGGGGCGCAGGTCGGCCAGGTTGGTGACCGACAGCCGCTTCTCGCTGGCGATGAAGGTCGGCACGTCTCGGGTGAGGTCCAGAGAGTGGACGTCGGCGCGGGCCTCCACGTGCCGCGAGAGCAGGTTGGTCACCGGCGAGACCACAAGCGGCGTGAGCGCGGCGAGGAACAGCACCAGCGGCAGCACCCGCGGGTCGCCGGGACCGCTCGCCCCGACGCGGCGCAGCAGCGGTGCCCACGACAGCAGCAGCGAGAGCGCGACGATGCCCGCCGCCGCAGCGAGCGCGCCGATGATCGTGCCGTGCAGGACGTCCTGCCGCTTGGCATGACCGAGCTCATGGGCGACGACGAGCTCGACCTCCTGCGGCGACGCCTGGGCCAGCAGCGTGTCGTAGAGCACGATGCGCCGGGTGCTGCCGAATCCGCTCACGTAGGCGTTCAGCGCGGTCGTCCGGCGCGAGGCGTCGGCGACCAGCACGTCCCGCACCGGTTCGTCGTCCTGTGCCGCGAGCGCGAACAGGTCAGTGCGCAGCTGTCCGGCCGGAAGCGGGGTGAAGCGGTTGAAGGCCGGCTCCACGAGCACCGGGTACACGAAAGAGCCGGTCACGACGAGCAGCGCCGACGCGAGGGCGGCTGCCGCCCACCAGGTGCGCGTCAGCCGTCGGGCCAGGCCCAGGACCACGAGCACCGCCAGGCACGACCCGATCGACGCGACGAGCAGGGAGCGGAGCCGGTCGTCCGCCCATCCGGTCCAGTCCTGCGTGGACAGACCGTAGCGCCGCAGGACCCGCTCGGACTGGACGTCGAGTGGCAGCGTCGCGACCTGCCCGATCACCAGCAGCCCGACCACGGCGCCGAGCGCCTGCACCACCCACGGTCCCGGGATGCGGGCCACGAGGCGGGACCCCAGGCGGGTGAGTCCGAGAACGCCTGCGACGACGAGGGACACGGCGAGCGATGAGTACGCCGGGGGGCGCACCGCGCGGTGGAACGCCTCCTCGCGGGCGAGCTGCGCCGGCGTGAAGTCGCGCAGCACGTCGACCGTCGGGTGCGCCCCGCTCAGCACCGGGAACGGCACGGTGAGCAGGACGACGGTGAGCGCGGCGCCCAGGAGCAGCGCCAGCAGGAGCAGCCGGTTCCTCACCCGAGCACCGCGTCCACGTCGGCGCGCCAGTCCTGCGTGAAGGCGACCAGGCTCGTCCCGAGGGCGGTCCTGAGCGCCGCGTCGAAAGAACCTCCGGCGGGGGCGACACCGGCCGTGCGGTACAGCCGGAGCAGTCCCTGCTCGCCGTACCGGCGCACGATCAGCCGCACCGCGAGCCAGCTCAGCTCATACGTCTGCGGGAGCGCCGCACCGGCGCTGTCGAAGTCCGCATCGGCCGGCAGGTGCTCAGGCCGCCGCCCGGCGCGCAGGTCCGCCACCACCTCCTGGGCGGCCACGCGCACCGCGACACCGGCCCCCAGGTAGCCGACGTAGTCCGCGACGCCCTCGACCAGCCACGTCGGCACCGCCGGGCCGGTGAGCGCGCGACTCGCGACGTGCGTGACCTCGTGCGTCATGACGACGCGGCGACCGACGGCGCCGAGCCGCGCGAAGCCGGCCGGGTTGACGAGCACCCGGTCGCCCACCGGGTGGTAGCCGGTCGACGGCGACACCAGCTCCGCGGTGGCGAGCGCCGCGATCTGGCTCAGGTCGCCGAGCTGGGGCACGAGGCGGCCGAGCTCGACGACGGACGACGGGACGACCACCACCACCTTCTGGCTCCAGGCAGCGCCCCAGACTCCGGTCACGCGCGGCACCGCGGCCTCGCACGCCCTTGCCACCAAGGTCACCAGGGGATCCGGGTCGGGGTGGCTCAGGACGAGGCAGGACGGCCCGCGCGTCACCTGCACCGGACCTTCGTCCCACAGCTCGTGGCTGGTCACGCGGTCGGGGAAGTCGTCGTCCGCTGCGACCAGCCACCGGCCGTCGCGCAGCACGAACGTGAACCCCTGCGTCACGAGGGTGGCGCGTGCGTCGTACCCCGTCAGGGCGTAGCGCAGGGAGACCTCCGGCGCCCACCACGTGCCGTAGCGCGCGTCCAGCGCAGCATCGGCGGGTTGGCTGCGGCGCGGTTCGAGCCGGTAGTCCCACGTCACCAACGGGACCTCGGCGAGCGCGTCGAAGCTGGCGGCCTGCCGCGCGGCGAAGCCCGTCGCACTCGGGTCCACGGTCGCCAGGAAGGCAGCACGGTCGCGTGCCAGCACCGCTCGGGCCCGCTCGTGAAGCAGCCCCCGCACCGCGGTCGTGCGATCCGGGACGGCCACCCGGGCGCGCACCACCTGCTGCGCCGCCTCAGGCGGTGTGGCGCCTCGGAGCTCGACCACGGCAGCCCCGGACGCGGCCAGCTGCAGCGCCAGCGCCGCACCTACCACGCGCTCCCAGCGTCGGGTCGGCACGGGCACCGCCTCAGCGTACGGCGGCTCAGCGGTCCGCCGATCACCTGGTCAGCCGGTCAGCCGGTCCGGAGGGAGGCGAGTGCGCGGTCGGCGGCCTTGAGCGCCACGGCGGTTGCGGCCGACGGCGCCTGCACCCCCTCCGCGGCAGTGCCGAGGGTCGTCCTGGCCCGGTCCAGCACCGGCCGGCTCGGGCCGACGAGCACCGCGTAAGCAGAGGCGCCCTCCTGGTCGGTGCGGTACCACGGCGTGACAGCCCGGGTGATCCAGGTGTCCTCGAGCTCGCTGAGCTGGCGGTACGCCGGCCAGGCCCCGCTCGCTGCCGCCCGGAACGCGCTCATGGCGGCGGCCTCGGTCAGGCCCGTGCGGACCACGGTGGCGAGCGCGGCCGACTGGGCGGCCGACAGCGCCGGCGAGCGCGACGCGCCGCCGGGGAGGGTGCCGAGCACGCGCAGCGCCTCGGTGTACGACGCGACGTCTCCACCCAGCTCACCGACGGCCGTGTTCGCCTGCTGCAGGAGGGGGACCGCGACCCGGTGGGCGGTGCGGGCGGCCACCCCCTGGCCGAGGGCGCAGGTGGCGTCGGTGTCGTCGAGCGCCGTCGCTGCGCGCTGGATCACGTCGACCTTGGCGAGCAGGCGCCCCCGGGCAGCACCGAGGGTCCCGATCGCGGCGTCGAGGGCCCGCACACCCGTGCTGCCCGCGGTCGGCCGGGGTGTCCCCCCACCGGCACATCCTCCACCGGTGAGCAGGACGGCCACGCCGAGGGCAAGACCGGCGAGCACGCGCCTGCGGCTCAGCGGTCCGCCCCGGGGGTCGTCCCCAGCAGCACATCAGCCCATGCCGGCACCGAGGCGCGGGTCTTCACGCCGTCGCGCTCGGCAGCCGCTCGTCCGGTGCCGGCATCCGGCACGACGCGCAGCGCACGACCCGGCCGGGCCCCCGCCTTCGTCGGCACCTCCTTCTTCGTCGCAGTCTTCTTCGCGGGCGTCTTCTTCTCGGACGTCTTCCTCGCGGGCGCCTTCGCTGCGGGCGTCTTCGCGGGCGCCTTCGCTGCGGGCGCCTTCGCTGCGGCCTTCGTCACCGCAGACTTCTTCGCGGGCGTCTTCGCGGGCGGCTTCGTCCGGGGCGCCTTCGCTGCGGCCTTCGTCACCGCAGCCCTTTTCGCGGGCTTGCGTGGCTGCTCCTCCACGGTGTGCGCCATTGCCGACGCCGCCGGGTCGACCCCGACGACCTCGCGGGTGGCCGGGTCGTAGCGCCAGGAGGCGCTGCGCAACCGAGCCCGGGCGAACCAGCGGACGGTGACCAGCCACGCGCCCTCGGGCTCGCGGTGCGTCTGCCACGACGTACGGTCGGGATCGAGTCCCGGGCTCGCCTCGAGGGCGTCGTCGACCGCTCGTCCCAGCGGCAGGACCGACCGACCCAGCCGCCCGCGCACGAGGTGGGCCGAGCGTGCCGCGTCGATCACGCGCGCCATCTCCCCCTGCACCGGCCCGGAGAAGCGCTCCACCCGGGTCACGGGCACCCCGGCAGAGCGGGCGATCGCCTCAGCGGTCTCTCCCGCGCGCAAGCGCGCCTGGATCTCCTTGGGCGACAGCGCCGACGCGGCTCGCGGGTCCTCCCCCGGCTTCGGCAGGTCACCGCGGACGGCGGCGAGCAGCCGATCGTCCAGCGCCACCCGGTACGACGTCGTCGCCGACCCCCGGCGGCTGCCGAGCAGGACGTGACGGCCGTCCTCACTGACCGCGACGACGTGCAGCTCGCGCACCGTGCCTCCGTTGCTCATCGTCGTGTGGTTGTTCGATCGTTGCTCACCGAGGTGTCCGCTGGCCCCACGGGCGCGTCCTCGCAGTCTCCCCATCGGCTGCCCCACGCACAAGCGCCCCCGCCGTAGGGCAGGGGCGCTTGTGCTGCGGTCGCTTGTGCCGTGGTTCGGTCTGACGCGGGTGCTGACCAGGCGGTGCCTACGGCCGTACGGCGCCGACGTAGTCGCTGCGGAAGGCGTCCTGGATCTTCACGACGTCGCCGGTCTGCGGGGCGCTGATCATGCGGCCGCCACCGATGTAGATGCCGACGTGGTGGATCGGCGAGCCGTAGAACGTCAGGTCACCGGGCTGCAGGTCGCCCCGGCTGACCTTGTTGCCCCCGCTGTACTGCGCGCGGCTGGAGTGCGGCAGCGAGACGCCGGCCTTGCCCCAGACCCACATCGTCAGACCGGAGCAGTCGAACCGGTCCGGGCCGGACGCGGCCCACTTGTACGGGCTGCCGAGCTTGTTGTACGCCTCCTGCACGGCGACGGAGGCCCGGCCGCTGGCCGGTCCGTCGTAGCTGGGCGTGACGTCGGCGACGCGGGTGCGGCTCGCGCGGGCCAGCGCCGCGGCGCGGGAGGCGGCGGCGACGCGGGCCGCGAGGTAGCGGCGACGCTCGTCGGCCTTCAGGGACGCGAGCAGCGCCGTCTGCTGGGCCAAGGAGCGCTCGATCGAGGCCTTGGTCGCGGCCATGCCCCGAGCCACCGCGGCAGCGGCGGTCGCCGCGAGGCGGGCGTCCTTGGTCGCGCTCTGCAGGCGATGCCGGGCCGTGGCGGCGTCGGCGAGCTGGGCGCTCTGACCCGCAGCGATGCGGTCGAGCGAGGACGCGCGGTCGAGGAAGGTCTGCGGCGTGCTGGTGCTCACCAGCTGGACGAACGCCCCGGTCCCGCCGGTGCGGTAGGCGGCAGCCGCGACGGACGACATCTGCTGCTTGACGCTGTCGAGCTGCTTCTGCGCTGCCCGAACCCGGTTCTGCGCGACGGCGGCGCGCTGCGTCGCGGCCGTGAGGGCGAGCTTGCTCTCGGCGTACTGCTCGACGGCGACGTCGACCTTGGCGTTCAGGGCGTCGACCTGCTGCTGGACCGAGCGCAGGCTGGGCCGCGGCTCGGCGTGGCCCACGCCGGCCGGCAGGACCGACAGGGCCGCGGCGCCGGCGACCCCGAGTGCCACGACGCAACGGTGCAAGGGCTGAAGGGACGTGCGGGGGGATCGGCGGCTCGCCAACGGAGGCGGGTCTCCTTCTTCCGTCGTCCGCCTACCGGGTGAGCTGACGGGTTCGGGCGGGAAGCGGCCCTACGACGCCTCCGCGCGGCCCACCGTGCGGCCCCGCCTCGACGCCGATTCACCCCAGGGAAACGTGGTTCCCCGGCTCCGCTGCAGGGTAGGTGCCCGCGCAGCAGACTCGGCGGTGGCCCTGGCACCGTGCCTCCGTGTGAGGCACCGTCATGCCGTGCGGACCGAGGATGAGTCTACGGACGCCCCTGGATCGGGACAACCCTCTCGACGGGTGGGTTCGTTGGTGTGTCGAGAGTCTCAACCGCCCCGTGAGACTCGTGGAGCCGATCCCCACGCGCCCGCCGGTCAGGAAGCCCGAGCGGTCCCCGAGCCCCTCGGCACCAGCCTCAGGTGGGGCACCAGACCGCTGTCGGCCAGCGCGTGCAGAGCGCGCGCCTCGCTGTCGTCCACCTCGTAGACCCCGTCGGCGATGCCGGTGGAGGCGCCGGGCATTCCCAGCAGGACCGTCATGACGCAGTCCCCGCACTGCAGGTCGCGCACCGCGCACGTGTCGCAGTCGATGAGCACTGCCCTCTCCCGTCTCCGGCGGCACCCTCGGCCGCACGAGCGACGCTAGGCGGGTCCTCCGACAGAACCGGGCCAGGACGACTGACGGGCCCGGGGGCCTGACCTACGAGGCCGCCTGGGCACCCGGCCTCGGCACGACCTCGACCGCATCGACCGCCGAGCACCATCGGCAGGTCACGTGCTCGACCGCGTCCTCGTGGACCTCGCGCTCCTCGATCACCTGCTCGCCCGCGAGGTCGACATGGATGTACTCACGGGCACGGGTCCGGCGCGTCACGTCGAACCGGGTGAGGTTGCCGCACTGCCGACAGCGCCAGCGGGTGTCGGGACCGGGCAGCGGGACGGGCACCTCATGACCCTACGACGCGGGGCTCGACCCGTCAGGAGGTGCAGGCGGTGACGGCGTCGTCGTACGCGCGTACGAGCTGGTCACCCAGGTCCGCGCTGTAGGAGTTCCCGTCGGCCCTCAAGCGCACGAGCCCGATGGCCACCACGAGCTGACGCAGGGGCGTGCGCTCAGCGGCGGTCAGCGCGGGACCGGGGTCGGCGGTCGGGCCGGGCGTCGGGGCGACCTCGGGGACGAGCCGGTCCACGTCGTCCTGCGCGGTCTGGAGGGCGTCCAGGACCTCGCCGGGAACGGCGGGGCCGGTCCCGAGCGACGGCGCCTCGCGTCCCGCGGACAGCACGGCGTCAGCAGCGGCGCGGCAGACGCCGTCGTGGAAGGCCGCGACGGCGGGCTGCGACAGGCTCGGTCGGGGCTCAGCAGTCGACCCGGGCGCAGAGCCAGGGGTGGACCCCGAGCAGCCGGCCAGCACGAGGGCGCACAACGGGAGGGCGCACAACGGGAGGGCGCACAACGGGAGGGCCGCCGCAGCGGGAGGTCGGTCGAGCGCAGCACCGGGAGCCTTTCGCGAAGGGGACAGCCGAACGGTACGGGGGGGTGGGAGCGCAGGACGCGGGGCGGTCCGGGAGGGACCGCCCCGCGTCGTGTGCTGCTCAGGTGCGAAGGGGGGCGCGCCTGAGTTCTCGCACGCTGGTGTCAGGACACCAGCGTCAGGTCACCTGCTACTGGATCGTGACCGCGGTGGGCACGCCCTCGCTCGTGGTGACCGAGCTGCCGTCGTTGGCGTACACCTTGAAGAACAGGGTCACCGTGGAACCACGACGGATGCTGAGGTCGAACGGCGCGACGCTGGTGCCGTCGCTCGACACCGAACGGCTGATGAGTGCCTGCTCCGAGCCGTTGGCGTTCTTGCGGTAGAGCACCACCTTGCTGCCGGGCTGCGCCGGCGTGATGCCCTCGACGCTCGCCTGCAGTCGACCGGTCCGGTTGCTGGTGAGCTTCTGGGTGAAGCGGACGGGCGAGGCGCCGGCGTGCACGCTGGAGCCCGACCACGGGTCGGCGATGTACGGGAACGTCGACAGGAACGCCTTGTCGTTCGCGTTGACGCCGTCACCGAGCCCGGAGACGGCCTTCTTGACCGCGGGGTCCTGGTCCGGCACGAGCACGCCCTCGACGACCTGCAGGGCGATGTCGATGACGTCGTCGGTGAGGCGACGGCCGTTCGGGAAGCCCTGGACGTCACCGCCGACCGCGCCGAGCCGGTTCGGCTTCGCCGTGACCGGGGTCCCCAGGTTGAGCCGGAGGTACTCCGCCGGCGCCGGGTTGGCGTTGTTCTTGTTCATCGACGTGGCGTTGATCCCGTCGATGCCCGTGAGGAAGGCCGCCACGAGATCGGGACGGTCCTTGCCCTTCGGGGTGCCGTTCGGGTTCGGGACCTTGTAGATGTTCTGGATCAGGTAGGGCAGCTCGGGGTCGGTGACCTTGCCCAGGAACTGACCGTCCTTGTCCGGCGTGGAGCGGTTGAAGTAGTCCTTCAGCTGCGCCGGCACGACGACCTCGTTGACGAGCGGCGCACCGAGGCGGGAGACCTGCGCGAGGTTGCCGCTGTTGGTGACCTGCGGGTCGGCTGGAGTTGGTCGCCGCCAGCGTGCGGACGGTGGAGCGGCTGGTCGATCGACCAGATGCCCACGACCGGGTTGTCGGTCGACGCTGGCGCCACCGGCGATCGCCGTCTTCGGGATCTGGAAGGCGATCGTGTTGACGTTGAAGTTCTTCAGCGTGTCGAAGCCGGCCTCGGACAGGTCCGCGCCGTACAGCAGGTCGAAGACGCGCAGGTCGAGGAAGAACGGGTCGTCGGCCTGACCGACGTAGCTGCTGCCGCTCGCCGGCCGTGCCGAACGTGCCCTGCCTTGACGGCCTCCTTGCGAAGGCGCGGCGTAGTCCGGGATCGACGCCTTGCCGACGTTGGACGGTGCGACCGGCACGTCCTTGAGGATCGGCGTCGTGGCGTTGATCGTGCCGTTCGCGGCGTACCCGATCAGGTCGAGGTTGTAGGTCTGCCGGAACAGCAGGTTCTCGTCCGTGAGGGACGTGACCGGCCCGTCGTTGTAGAGGAACGTCCCGCCGACCTTGTCGCCGTGCTGGGTGGTGCCCCGCTTGTCGACGTCCTTGAACGTCCAGCGGTAGGTGAGGTCGGGCTTGGCGTCACCGTTGTTGTCGATGTTGATGTCGTACGCCGCGTCGGTGGCCCAGGGGAAGAAGTTGGGGCCACCGCCGGGCTCGGAGAACGGCGCCCAGTTCGCGATGATCGTCGCCGTGTCGGGGTTGTCCGGGCTGGTGAACGCGTAGACGTCGGTGTTGTCGATGGCCGGGTCGCTGGCCACGAACGGCGCCTCGCGGTGGCTCGACGCGCTCGAGACACCGGGGCTCAGGAGAGCCCCCGTGCCCGCGAGCGTCGCGCCGACGGTCAGGATCGCTGCAGCGCGTCGTCGCGCTCCAGTCTTGCTCGGAGTCTTGTTCAGACCGCTCATGTGTCTCCTCGTGCGAGAGTCGGCCCCCACCGGGTCAGTGCACAGGGGCTCGTCGGCACATACGTTCGTGCAGCGCTCGCGGATGGGCCCCTCCGTGATCTGTCGACGTCCAAGCCGAAACCGGTTGGAGGACGAACACCCACCGTGATCCTGACTCGACCTGTCCTCATCGGCCTGCTCGCCGTCGCCGCGGGCATCGGCCTGGCCGGACCCGCCTCGGCGCACCCCCTGGGCAACGCGACGGTGAACCACTACGACGGGCTCACCTTCCACCCGGACCGCATCGACGACCACGCGGTCGAGGACATCGCCGAGATCCCGACCTTCCAGCGCAAGGGCACGGTCGACACCGACGGCAACGGCACCTTGGCTCGCAGCGAGCTGACGGCGTACGGCGTGACGCGGTGCGCGCAGATGGCCGCAGGAGTGCAGGTCGCCGTCAACGGCCAGCGCGTCGTGTTCTCCGTGCAGTCCTCGGACTACACGGAGAAGCCCGGCCAGGGCGGGCTCCCGACCGGGCGGCTGGTCTGCGAGCTCACCGCGCCGGCGTCCCTGGACCGCGCCGCCACCGTCGACGTCGAGAGCACCTGGGACGACGACGGCATCGGCTGGCACGAGATCACCGCGGTGGGCGTCGGCGTGCAGCTGACCGACTCGCCGTTCCCCGCCACCACCGTGAGCGACGAGCTGCGCCGTTACCCCGGCGACCTGCTCGCCTCCCCGCTCGACGTCCGCCGCGGGACGGTCGCGACCGAGCCGGGAGCTGGCGGCTCGACCTACTCCGCGGTGCGGGACCTGCCGGTCGCGGGTCCGGTGGCTCGCGCGCTCGACCAGGCCAGCCGCGCGTTCAACGACCAGGTCGGGACCCAGCACCTCACCGTCGGAGTCGGGCTGCTCGCGCTGCTGCTGTCGATCGCCCTCGGCGCCGGGCATGCCTTCCTGCCAGGTCACGGCAAGACGATCATGGCGGCCTACCTCGTCGGGCGTCGCGGGTCGTTGAAGGACGTCGTCACGGTGGGCGCGACCGTGACGCTCACGCACACCGCAGGGGTCCTGGTGCTGGGTCTGCTGCTCACCACCACGACCGCCTTTGCGCCCGCCTCGGCGGAGCGCTGGCTGGGGGTGAGCTCAGGGCTGCTGATCGCCGGCGTCGGGGTCTTCCTGCTCGTCGGTGCGCTGCGGCGACGGCGCCAGCCGGTGCTTCGCGCCGCGGTGCAGCAGGTCCCGGTGTCCGTCGGTGCCCACGGGGCGCACGACCACGGGGCGCACGACCACGACGGCGCCCGACCACGATGCGCCCGACCACGATCACGGGCACAGCCACGGGCACAGACCACGGACCCGGGCACGGACCCGGGCACGCGCACTCGCACGGGTTCGGGCGCGGCGGACTCGTCGGCCTGGGCGTCGCCGGTGGACTGGTCCCGAGCCCGTCGGCGCTGCTGGTGCTGCTCTCGGCGATCGCGCTCGGGCGCACGTGGTTCGGCGTCGGGCTCGTCGTCGGCTACGGCGTCGGCATGGCTCTGGCCCTGTCCGTCGCCGGGCTGCTTCTGGTCCGGCTGCGCGGCCGTGTCGACCGGTGGACCGCCCGCCGCGGCTTTGCCCGTGCCGAGCGGTTTGCCGCGATCCTCCCTGTCCTGACGGCTCTGCTCGTGCTGGCCGTCGGTACCGGCCTGGCCCTTCGCGCCGGAGCAGGTTCGGTATGAGGGCACTGACCAAGGCGCTCGCCACCGGCGGGGTCGTCCTCGCGCTGTCCGGCGGCATGCTCGCGGCCGGGGCACTGGGGGGCAGCCCGTCTGGCACCAGCGAGACCGGCACCACCTCGAGCACGGGCTCCGCTGCCGCCGTACCCGCGAACGCGCTGCTGGCCGCGATCGCGCGGGAGCAGGAGCGGCTGCGGCTCAAGCCCGACGACGCCCCCGGCTGGGCGGGCCTCGGCGTCGCCTACGTCTCGCAGGCGCGGATCAGCGGCGACCCGTCCTGGTACGCGAAGGCAGAAGGTGCGATCGCGCGGTCGCTGCAGCTCAACACCGCGACCAACTACCTCGGGTACGCCGGTCGGGCCGCCCTCGAGAACGCGCGCCACGACTTCCGGGCCGCCGAGGCCTCGGCCCGCAAGGGCATCGCCATCAACGCCTACAACAGCACGCTGTTCGGGGCGCTCGGCGACGCCCTCACCCAGCTCGGTCGCTACCGCGAGGCCGCTGTGGCGATCGACCAGATGAACCAGCTGCTCCCCGGGGTGCCCGCGTTCACGAGGGCGTCGTACGTCCTGGAGCTGCGCGGCGACGTCGACGGTGCGCGGTCGGCCCTCGAACGCGCGCTGCGAGATGCGACGGCCAGCTCCGACGTCGCGTTCGTCCGCTTCTACCTCGGCGAGCTCGCGATCCGGTACGGCAGCGGCCCGCAGGCCGCGCTCGAGCAGTACGACGCCGGCTTGGCGGTCGCGCCGCAGGACGCCGTCCTGCTCGCCGGCAGGGCGAAGGCGGAGGCTGCCCTGGGACGGACGGACGCGGCGGTGAAGGACTACCGCGCCGCGGTCGCGGCCCGGCCGGAGCCGCAGACGGTCCTCGAGCTCGCCGAGCTGCTCGACGCGATCGGGGACCCGTCGGCGAAGGAGCAGTACGCGCTGTTCCGGGTGCAGGAGAAGCTCTACGCCTCAGCCGGTGTGGCGCTCGACACGGAGTCGACGCTCTTCGAGGCCGACCACGGCTCCCCCGCTGCTGCCGTGGCGGCGGCGAAGGTCGGGTGGGCGACCCGACCGTTCGTCGAGATGGCCGACGCCTACGGCTGGGCGCTGCACGCGGCCGGCCGCGACCGCGAGGCCCTGACCTGGGCGGATCGGGCGTTCGCCAGCGGGTGGAGGACCGCCCCGGCCCTGTACCACCGCGGCATGATCAAGGTGGCCCTGGGCGACTCGGCCGGCGCCCGGGCCGACCTCGGTGCCGCCCTCCGGCTCGACCCGCACTTCAACCCGCTCGGCGCCCCCAAGGCCCGCGCTGCCCTGGCAGCCCTCCCCCCTGCGTGATCATGTCGGGAGTCGAGCGACCCACGGGGACGATCAGCTCAGGATGTCCTTGCGGCGGAACCGCCAGAACGCCAGGGCCAGCGGGAGCACCACCCACGGCACCATCTGCAGCAGCCCCGTGGTCATGTTCGAGGCGTCCACCGGGTCCACCAGCAGGTCGAGCCACGCGAGCCAGTAGTGCGTGGGCAGTCCGTTCCGCAGCGACCCGAGCGCCGACACCTGGTCGAGGATCTGGCTCACCACGAACAGCACGACCGAGCCGCCGACGGCCGACAGCGGCGCGTCGGTCAAGGTCGAGAACAGGAACGCGAGGGCCACGACGACCGTCATGGTCGCGGCGATGTACGCCGTCGCCAGCGCCAGCCTCGACAACCCGGTGTTCACCCCGAGCGCGCCGGCGAGCGGGGTCTGCACCGAGGTCCAGCCGAACGCGACCGCGCCCATGGCGAGCGACGCGACCGGCACGGTGAGGACGGCGGCGAAGGAGTAGAGCGCCGCCACGAGGAGCTTGGTCCGCAGCAGCCGAGCCCGAGCCAGCGGACGGGTGAGCAGGTAGCGCAGCGACCCCCACTGCGCCTCCGACGCGACGGCGTCGCCGGCGAACAGCGACACCACCACGACCAGCAGGAACTGCGACGTGGCGAGCAGCAGGAACAACGCGAAGTTCAGCCCGCTGGCCGAGGCCACGTCCACCAGCTCGGGTCGGCCGCCCCGGTCGCTCGGTCCCCCGTTCACCAGCAGCGCCGTCATCACGATCACCGGGATGGCGAGCAGCGCCAGGAACGAGAAGACCGTACGGCGGCGCTTGGCCTGCCGGCGCACCTCCACGCCGATCATGCGGAGCCCCCGAGCAGCTCGAGGAACACGTCCTCCAGCCGGCGGCGACTGGCAACGCCCAGCACACCGATGTCCGCGTGGACCAGTGCCGTCACGACCTCGGCGCGCGACGTCCCGGCGAGCGACACGTCGAGGACCCCACCGTCGACATCGACGGACGAGACCCCGGCCAGCCCTCGCAGGACCTCCGCCGCGCGCGCCACGTCGGAGTCGACGACCTCGACGCGTGCGGTGCCGTCGTCGGCGAGCAGCTCGTCGACGGTGCCCTGCGCGACGACCTTGCCGCGGCTCATGACGACGACGTGCGAGCAGGTCTGCTCCACCTCGGCGAGCAGGTGCGAGCTGACCAGCACGGTCCGTCCGGTCGCCGCGATGCGCTGCAGCACCTCGCGAACCTCCTTGATCTGCGGCGGGTCGAGGCCGTTGGTCGGCTCGTCGAGCACCAGCAGGTCCGGTCGGCCGAGCATCGCCTGGGCGATGGCCAGGCGCTGCCGCATGCCCTGGCTGTAGGTGCGCACCGGGCGGTGCACGGCGTCACCGAGTCCGGAGATCTCCAGGGCCTCCTCGACGTACGAGCCCTCCATGGAGTCGGCGACCGACGTCCAGTAGAGGCGGAGGTTCTCCAGTCCCGACAGGTGCGGGAGCAGGCCAGGACCCTCGATGAACAGGCCGACGCGCTGCAGCACCGCCGAGCCGCTGCGCACCTCGCGGCCGAACAGCCGCACCTCGCCCTCCGACGGCGTGATGAGCCCGGCGAGCATCCGCAGCGTCGTGGTCTTGCCCGCACCGTTCGGGCCGAGCAGTCCGAGGACCTGACCTCGCTCGACGACCATGTCCACGCCGTCGACGGCGCGGAACCCGTCGGCGTAGGACTTCGCGAGGCCGGTGATGACCACTGGTGGCACGTCGTCGTCGCCGAGGTCCGGGCCGTGACGGCGTCGACGCAGGACGATCAGCAGCCCGATGCCGAGAACACCCGCGGCGATGAGCACCGACACCAGCGCGAGGGCGCCGTACCCCGTTGCCCCGGCCAGCGGCACCAGCGGCATCGACAGCGCCGTCGCACGGTCCAGCGACACCTCGTAGGAGGCCGACGTCAGCGGGCCGGCGTAGGCGAGGTCGGTGGTGGCCAGGGCGACACGCACCCGGTTGCCGGCCGGGAAGACGTGCGCGAGAACGGGCAGGTCGAGGGTGATCTCGCGACCCGCGCCGCCCACCCCGGTGAGGCGGATCGGGGCGACCTGACCGTTCGGCAGGTCGGCGCTGCCGTCGGGCGACACGTCGTAGACCTTGACGAACAGCACGGCCTCACCCGTGCTGGAGCTGACCCGCACCCGAAGCGTCCCCCCACCGAGCACCTCACGGGTCTGCGGCAGCGGCGCGCTGTCCCAGCGAGCGGTCTGACCGGGTACGTCGAAGCCCAGTCCGGCGGCGATGCCCCCGAGGTTGCCGGCACCGGGGACGCTGCTGATGGAGGACGGTCTGCCGCCGGGCGGGTTGCTCAGCTGCACGCTGTCCTGCCCTTGGAGCGCCACGGCAGACGCGGCACGCAGCGGAGGCAGCGTCGACGCCGATCCGGAGCCGCCGCTGCTGCGGTCCCACCGGAACACCGGACCCGTGCGCACCGACGCGTCCCGCCGCAGCCAGCGGTCGAACCAGGTGGCGGTGAGGTCGCGGATCCGAGCCTCACCGGACGCCCCGAACGGCTGGTCGTGACCGCCCTTGAGCCACGCCAGGGACACCGGGACGCCCTGCTGCTGCAGCGCCCGGGTGGTGGTCAGCGACTCCGACAGGGGGAACAGGGTGTCGTCCTCGCCCTGCACGAACAGGGTCGGTGCGGTGATCCGCTGCAGGACGGAGGCGGGGCTCGACGCGCGCAGGAGCGCGAGGTCTGCGGCGCTGGCGCGACCGGTCTCCGCCAGGTGCCGGTAGGCCGCGCACACCCGCTCGGCGAACGCCAGGCAGCCCGAGCCGCCGGCGCCGGCGAAGAACACCGAGGCGTACGTCGCCTTGAAGACCCCACCTGGCAGCAGCGCCGACTCCAGGCTGTTCCAGGTGATGACGGGGACGATCGCGTCGACCCGCTTGTCGTAACCGGCCCCCATCAGCGTGATGCCGCCGCCGTACGACTGGCCGGTGAGCCCGACGCGGGGGTCGCCGGGGGCGTCCTTCTGGACGTCGTCACGTGCGGCGAGCAGGTCGATGAGCTTCGACAGGTCCGCCACCTCGGCGTCAGGGGCATCCAGGGCGATCCGGCCTGCCTGCCCTCCCGCGCCCGACAGCAGGCCGAAGCCGCGCATGGTCCAGGCGAGCGTGACGTAGCCCTGTCGCGCGAGCGCCTCGGCGTCGGTGCGGACGCCGTCCCTCGTCTGCCCGAAGCCGGGCGAGACGATCACGGCGGGCGCGGGACGCGCGGCTGTCGCGGTCGCGGGCAGGTAGAGGGTGGTTCGCAGCCGGACCTCCCCGCTCGCCGTCGGACCGCCGGGGACCATGACGTCTTGGTCGACCGTCGTGAAGGCCGCTGCCTGGTCCTGTCCGGCCGTCGACACGGCGACCGTCCCGCCGAGCAGCACGAGGACCACCAGCACGAGGAGCAGGGCGCGGGTGCGGGTCACCGCTCGACCCTATGCGGGCCGGTCGGTGGCCGCCTTTCGAGACAGGGCAGGGGTCGCCAGCACGATGACGTTGTCGCGGTAGTGCTTCGACCCGCTGTCGAACGAGCCGCCGCAGGTGATGAGCCGCAGGCTGGAGCGGCGGTCGCCGCGGTAGACCAGCGCGGTCGGGAACTCGCGCTTCGGGACGGTCAGGACCTGCTGCACCGTGAACGCCGCCGCCGACCCGTCGGCGCGCCCGACGACGATGCGATCACCCTTGCGCAGCTCGTCCAGGCGGAAGAACACCCCTGGACCGCGGTAGGAGTCGACGTGCCCGGCGATGACCGTGGGGCCGGGGTCGCCCGGGTGGCTGCTCCCGACGTACCAGCCTGCCTGCGCGGGGTCCTTCGGGACCTCCAGGGCGCCAGTGGTGGTGCGGTGCAGGTCTACCAGTCGGGAGGAGATCGCGAGCCGCGGCACGGAGACGACGAGCGGGGCTGCCTGGCGTGCCGCTGGCCTGGCAGCGACGGCGACGCGGGGTCCGACGCCCCGCTCCGCCGCCAGGTCGGCAGCGGCGCGCGCTCGCAGGACGTCCGCCTGTGCGGAGGCGGTGATGACGGTGCTGGCCAGAAGCACCAGCTGCACGACCGGGCCCCACCAGGTCGCCCACCAGCCGCGCCGACGTGCGGGCTGCCTGACGGGCTCGTCCGCGGACGCAGGCGTACGGCGGGACCGGCCGAGCGGCAACGCCGGCGGGGCGGGTTCACCACGACGCACGTCCGACCGACCGGGAGCACCCGGTCGGTCGGACGTGTCGGTCATGAGCGCTTAGGCCGTCGGGCCGGTGACGCGGCGACGCCGCAGCACGAGGCCGGAGCCGGCGAGCGCGAGACCGACCAGCGCGAGCGTGACCGGCAGGACCGGCTGCGAGGAGGCCGTGCCGCCGAAGCCGGAGGCCACACCACCGGTGGGGGCGGTCGTGCCGTTGGCGTTCGCGGTCACCCCGCCCGTGCTGGTGCCACGGGCGCCTGTCGACGAGCCGGAGTGCGGGAGCGCGACGTACGGGAAGGTGCTCCCGAAGGCGACGTCGTTCTCGTTCACGCCGTCACCCGCTGCGAGCGCCTCGACGAGCTTGCCGGTGCGGATCGCACCCTCGAGCGCCTGGATCTCGATGTCGACGACGTCGTCGGTCAGGCGCCGACCGTTCGGGAACCCTGCGGTGTCCTTGGCGAGCACCCCGAGCCGGTTCGGGCTCGTCGTCGGCGCGATGGCCGTGTTCAGTCGCAGCATCTCCGAGGGCGTCACCTTCGGGGGCTGGTTGAGGCCCTTGATGCCGGTCAGGAACGCCGCGAAGATGTCGTCACGGGGAGCCTTCGGGGCCGGGATCTTGTAGATCCCCTCGATGAGCTTCGGGACCTCCGGGTCGTTGACCCGGTCCACGGCGGCCTGGACGGTGCGCGTCCTGGTCCGGCGTGAGCGAGTTGAAGGCGTCCTTCAGCTCGGCCGGGAGGACGACCTCGTTCACCAGGGGGCTGCCCAGTCGGCTGACCTGCACGAAGTCACCGCCCGGGGTGGCCTTGCCGGGGCTGAGGGTCAGCGTCTGCTGGTCCGTGGTGCTCCAGACCCCGACGATGCCGGAGCCGTCCCCACCGTCGGTGAGGCTCTTGGTCGGGACCTGCAGGGCGATGGTGTTGGTGTTGTAGCCGGTCAGCGTGTCGTTGCCGGCCTCCTTCAGGTCCGTGCCGTAGAGCAGGTCGAACACCCGGAGGTCGAGGAAGAACGGGTCGTCCGCCTGCCCGGCGAACGTGGTTCCGCCGTCGGAGGTGGGCGTGAGCGCCTGGTCGCGCAGCGCGGCGTAGTCCGGCATCGAGGCCTTGCCCACGTTGGACGGCGCGACCTTCCCGCCGTCGACCAGGGTGGTCTCCTTGCCGTCCTTGTCGATGCTCTTCAGCGTGTAGGTCTGCTTGAACAGCAGGGTCGCGTCGTCCAGGCTCGTGACGGGACCGTTGTTGTAGAGGAAGGTGCTCCCGGCGCGCTGGTCGTCGTTGGTGAACGTCCACTGGTAGGTGATGTCGGGCTTCGCGTCACCGTTGTTGTCGACCTTGATGTTGTAGCGGTAGCCGTCGGCGCCGAACGGGTAGAAGTTCGGGCCACCGGACGGGTCCTCGAACGGGATCCAGTTGGCGATCAGCGTGGTCGTGTCCGGCTTGTCGGGGCTGACGAACGCGTACGTGTCGGTGTTGTCGATCAGCGGGTTCGCCGCGGTCAGCGGCGCCTCGCGGTGGCTGGAGGCCGAGCTCGTCCCAGGGGCGAGCGCACCTCCCGTGGCGACGAGCGCGCCGACGGCGATGAGCGCCGCCCCGGCCGTCCGTGGTGCGGTTCGGGTGATCATCGGGGCTCCTCAAGCGGACGCCCGCCGTAGCGAAGCGCCCAGGGTCAAGTGGGTCACAGGGGGGTTCGTCCTGGACCCCTGTCCGGTTCATTCGCGTTCTCCGGCGCGTCGATGAGCTGGGTCACCCGCACTGTCGGAGGCGGGACCTACGGTCGGGCTCGTGCAGAACACGCTCGGGCAGATGACGCTCGACCAGCTCGGGACCCCGTTGCGGGACACCGTGTTCGTCGTCGTCGACCTCGAGACGACCGGTGGCTCCCACCTGGACTGCGCCATCACCGAGATCGGCGCGGTGAAGGTCCGGGGCGGCGAGGTGCTCGGTGAGTTCCAGACCCTGGTCAACCCGGCGCAGGCGATCCCGCCGTTCATCGCCGTGCTGACCGGCATCACCGACGGCATGGTGGCCGACGCCCCGCGTCTGGCCCAGGCGCTCCCCGCGTTCCTCGAGTTCTCCCGCGGCGCTGTCCTGGTCGCCCACAACGCACCCTTCGACCTGGGCTTCCTCAAAGCCGGCTGCGTGCAGCTCGGGCTGGAGTGGCCGCGCGCCGAGCACCTCGACACCGCCGTGCTCGCCCGGCGGGTGCTCACGCGGGACGAGGCACCCAACTGCAAGCTCTCGACGCTGGCCCGGCTGTTTCGCGCCGAGACCACGCCCGACCACCGGGCCCTGCACGACGCCCGCGCCACCGTCGACGTCCTGCACGGGTTGATCGGACGCCTCGGCAACCTCGGCGTCCACTCGGTCGAGGAGCTGCGCACGTTCTCCGCGCAGGTCTCCCCCGTCGTGCGTCGCAAGCGCCATCTGGCGGACGCCCTCCCCCACGCCCCCGGCGTCTACCTGTTCAAGGACGTCCAGGGCCGCGTGCTGTACGTCGGGAAGTCCCGTGACCTGCGCTCGCGGGTGCGCACCTACTTCACCGCCTCCGAGCTCCGCACCCGCATGGTCGAGATGGTCGGCATCGCCGAGCGGGTCGACCCCGTGGTGTGCGCCACCGACCTCGAGGCCGAGGTGCGCGAGCTGCGGCTGATCTCCGAGCACCGACCTCGCTACAACCGGCGCTCGAAGTTCCCCGAGAAGGCGTCGTGGGTGAAGCTGACCGTCGAGCCGTTCCCGCGGCTGTCCCTGGTGCGGCAGGTCCTGGACGACGGCGCGACCTACCTCGGCCCCTTCGGCTCCAGCCGCACCGCAGAGCTCGTCGTCGCGGCCGTGCACGAGGCGATCCCCCTGCGTCAGTGCACCAAGCGCCTCTCGGTCCGCACCCCGTCCGCCGCGTGCGTGCTCCTGGAGATGGGCCGCTGCGGCGCCCCGTGCCTGACCGGGTCCGGGGAGAGCGTCGAGGACTACGCCCGGCACGTCTCGGCCTATCGCGACGCCGTCCGCGCGGACCCGTCCGCTGTGGTGGAGCACCTGCTGGGTCGCGTCCGTGCCCTGTCCGCCGACGAGCGGTTCGAGGACGCCGCCACCCACCGCGACCGGCTGACCGCGCTCGTCCGCTCCGTGGTGAAGGCGCAGCGGATCACCGCCCTGACCCAGGTCCCCGAGCTGGTCGCCGCCCGGCCCACAGCAGAGCTCGGATGGGAGCTCGTCGTCATCCGGCACGGGCGCCTCGCCGCCGCCGGCGTCCTGGCCCGCGGCGCCGCCGCCGCGCCGTTCGTCGATGCGCTCGTCGCGACCGCGGAGACGGTGCTGCCCGGACCGGGACCGCTGCCCGCGTCCACGGCCGAGGAGGTCGGCTGCCTGCTGCGCTGGCTGAGCTCCGACGGGGTGCGCCTGGTGCGGCTCGACGGGGTGCTGGCCTCCCCCGCGTTCGGCGCGGGACGGTGGCAGGGATGGCTCGACGGAGTCGGGGGCACCCGCGACGCCGTACGCCCGTTCGACGACCGGCGCGCGCTGCGTCCCCTCGCTCAACCGGCCCGGGCCAGCGCCTGACGCTAGGGTTTCGAGCCCGACCCGCAGACACTGAGGTGACCGTGCCGCTCGACCCGCAGATCGCCGGAGTCCTCTCTCTCATGACGGATGCGCCGCCGTTGGGAAGCGGCACTCCCGCCACCGCCCGCGCCGGGTTCCGCCTGTTCGCCGTCGACCTGCGCGACCCCTCGACCAAGGCCGACGTCGCGTCCGTGGAGGACGCGACCTACCCGACGCCCGAGGGCGACCGTCCGTGCCGGGTCTACCGGCCCGCCGTCGCAGGAGCCGTCCCGACGGTGCTGTTCGTCCATGGCGGCGGTTTCGTCATCGGCGACCTCGACACGCACGACGACCACGCCCGGCTGATCTGCGCCGAGGTCGGTGCTGTCGTGGTGAGCATCGACTACCGGCTCGCACCGGAGCACCCGTTCCCCGCGGCCTACCTCGACACCGTCGCAGCGCTCGAGCACGTGGTCGGGTCGGTCGAGGCCCTCGGCGGCGACGCCGCCCGTCTCGCCGTCGCGGGCGACAGCGCCGGAGGCAACCTCGCGGCGGCCGCGGCGATCCACGCCCGCGATGCCGGCCTGCCGCTGGCGGCGCAGCTGCTGCTCTACCCGGCGACCGACTTCACCGAGGACGGCGACCACCCGAGCCGGGTGGCCAACGCGGAGGGCTACTTCCTCACCGCCGGTGACATGGCGTGGTTCGGTGAGCAGTACCGCGGCACCGCCGACGCACGAGACGTGCGCGGCTCGGTGCTGCATCATCCCGACCTCACCGGCGTCGCTCCGGCCGTGGTCGCGACCGCGGAGTACGACCCCCTGCGGGACGAGGGAGAGGCCTATGCCGCAGCGCTCGAGAAGGCAGGCGTACCCGTCGTCGCCCGACGCTTCGACGGGCTCATCCACGGCTTCTTCGGCATGACCCACGTGTCGGCGGCTGCCGACGACGCCGCGCGCTCGCTGTGCGCCGACCTCAAGGAGCTCCTGGGCCTGTGATCACCGCCATCGTCAACGTGCACTGCGCCGTGGACCGCATCCCCGAGGTGGCCCAGGCGATCGCGGACCTCGAGGGCGTCAGCGAGGTCTACTCCGTCGCGGGCGACGTCGACCTCGTCGCCATGGTGCGGGTCCGCCGGCACGAGGACCTCGCGGACGCGATCGCCGGTCGGCTGAACAAGGTCGAGGGCATCACGTCCACCCAGACGCTCATCGCGTTCCAGAGCTACAGCAAGCACGACCTCGAGGCGACGTTCTCCCTCGGCCTCGAGCCCTAGCCCGCCGCGACGACAGCCGGCGCGAGACCGTCCTGCACGTCGGTGAGCAGCGGCCGCAGTCGCGTGACCACGACGGCGGTGGCGACCGACCCCAGCACCAGCCCCGTGATCCACACGGTCCCGAGCCCGTGCCCGATGAGCAGACCCGACAGGGCGGGCGACACGACGAACGCCACGCTGAACATCGCGCCCGACAGGGCGTTGTAGCGCCCGCGCAGCCGGTCGGTCGCCAGGGCGTTCACCAGCGGCACCATGGCGGGGGCGTTGAAGACCTCGCCGAGCCCGAACAGCGCGCCGAAGGCGAGGACCGCCCACGTCCCCTGCGACAGGCCGAGCAGCAGCCACGACGACGCCCACGCCAGGGCGGCGACCGCCAGTGCCGTCGTACGCCGCCAGGACGCGATGAGCCGGATGACGGGCAGCTGCAGGCTGACGATGAGCACGGTGTTGACGGTGAACGCCAGGGCGATGGTCGTCGTCGACGCCCCGCCGACCACACGGGCGAAGGCCGGCAGCCCGGAGTCGAGCGCGGCGTAGCCGGTGAGGGCGAACAGCAGGGACAGCAGGCAGACGCGACGGAACACGCCGTCCGCGAGCACCTCGCGGTACGACGGCGGTGCTGCCTCGGTGTCGTGGACCGGTCGCTCGGCGGCGGGCAGCAGCAGCACCTGCACCAGCACGGCGCACGCAGCAGCGAGGTACAGCGCGGTGAAGGTCGAGGCCTGCGACACGTCCGCGACCAGCGCACCGACCAGGCTGCCCGCACCGATCGCGGCGTTCAGCACCGTGAACTGCAGCCCGAACGCGTGCCGCACCTGGGAGGCGTCGGTGACCAGCCCGGACAGCAGGGCGTTGGCAGCGGGGAACGACGGCCCGAGCCCGACCCCGTTGACCAGCAGCGCCAGGGCGATCAGCGGGCGGGTCTGCGCGACAGCCAGCAAGGCCGTTCCCGAGGCCATGAGCGACAGGCACACCGCGAGCACCGCCCGCGGCCCGAACCGGTCGACGAGCGCGCCCCCGAGGGGCACGACCGCCAGGCCCAGGACGCCGGGGATGGCGAGCAGCAGCCCGACCTGGGTCAGCGGCAGCCCCCGGACCTCGTGCAGCAGGATCACCGCGAACGGCAGCGTCATGCCCGTGCCGAAGCGTCCGACGCCGACCCCGAGCAGGTAGCGGCGGACGACAGGGCTGAGCGGCTGGGTCACGCGTCGGCGCGCAGCTGCTGGGACACCGCGACCCAGCGCTCCAGCGCTCCCGCCGCTGCTCCGGTGTCGAGTGCTTCTCCGGCGCGGGCCAGTCCGGCCGTCAGGCGATCGACCAGCGGGAGGTCCACGGCGTCGTACGCCGCGATGGCCGCTGCGGCGTTGAGCAGGACGGCGTCGCGCACCGGGCCCGGCCGCCCGGCCAGCAGGTCACGAGCCACCTGCGCGTTGTGCGCGGCGTCGCCTCCGCGCAGGTCTGCCAGGCTCGCGCGCCGCAGCCCGAGCGTCGTGGGGTCGAAGGACGACGCGCTGACCGCGCCGCCGGCCACGGACCAGACGGTCGAGGGTCCGGTGGTCGTGAGCTCGTCCAACCCGTCGTCGCCCCGGAACACCAGGGCGTCGGCGCCGCGAGCCGCGAGCACTCCGGCCATCACCGGGGCCAGGCGGGCGTCGGACACACCCACGGCCTGGGCGGCGGGCCGGGTCGGGTTGGTGAGCGGTCCGAGGACGTTGAACACCGTGCCGACCCCCAGGTCGCGCCGGGCCACCGCGGCGTGCCGCATCCCCGGGTGGAAGACCGGCGCGAAGCAGAACGCGATGCCGGCCTGCTCCAGGCAGGGCCCGATCTGCGCCGGCGCGAGGTCGACGACCACTCCGAGGGCCTCGAGCACGTCCGCCGAACCGCACGCCGACGAGGCCGCGCGGTTGCCGTGCTTGGCGACAGGGACACCCGCGCCGGCGACGACGAGCGCCGCCATCGTCGAGAGGTTGACCGTGTTCGAGCGGTCCCCACCTGTACCGCAGGTGTCGACCACGCGCCCCGACACCGACACCGGCGCCGCGAACTCCAGCATCACCTCGACCAACCCGGAGACCTCGTCGGACGTCTCGCCCTTGGCCCGCAGCGCCACGACGAACCCGGCTGTCTGCGCCGGAGACGCGTCACCGCCCATGACCTCGCGCATCGCCCACGCGGTGTCCGCCCGGGTCAGCGACGTCCCGGCGAGCAGGGCCGTCAGCAGCCCCGGCCAGGTGGGGCCGTCGGTCACATGGCCGCCGCGCGGCGTACCGGCAGCGCCGCGTGGCGGGCCCGCAGCAGACCGGCGACGGCCTCGCGCATCGCCGGCGGGTCGATCGGGAGGGCGAGGACGGCATCCGCCAGCGACCAGGTCGCGAGCCAGACATCGGCCTGTCGCGCCACGAGCACCAAGGTCGGTGGGCAGTCGGCGAGCTCGTCCTTGAGCTGCTTGGCGATGCCCATGCCACCGGTCGGGCGCGCCTCGCCGTCGAGCACGATGACGTCGATGCCGCCGGCATCCACGGCCGTCAGCAGCTCCAGGTTGGTGCCCGCTTCGACCCACTCGACCCGGCCGGTGTCCGGCGCGGGGCGGCGGCCCACCGCGTTGCGGACGGCCTCGCGCAGTCCCGCGTCGTCGCTGTAGACCAGCACCGTCGACGAGGGGGATGAGGACGCAGGCAGGGCGCTGGCAGACATGCGCGCGAGCCTACCGGGGGTCTGGCGAGGACGGCACGAGCGCGTCCCACCCGAAGGTGTCACCGCCGTACCGCTGCACCAGCCCTGCCATGCGGGACCGCTCCTGCGCCGCGGACAGCGCGGTGAGGTGCTGCACCCGCCACGCCCGGAACTGGACGGGAGGCCCCTCGGTGACCAGCGTGAGGTCGTACCGGTCCTGCGCCAGCAGGCCCCGCACCACCTCCAGGGCGGCGACGTCGCGCACGGTCAGGTGGTGGCGCAGCAGCACCGGCCGGGACAGGTCCACGTCGGCGAGCACCGCGCTGTCGGCGACCGCCGGGTCGGCGGCGGACACCAGCACCGGCAACGACCCGTCATCGGCGTACGTCGGAAGGGTCGGTGCCGGCACCCGCCGCCGCCACCTCACAGCAGTCCGGCGGCCTCGAGCCGGTCCAGGCGCCGGTCCTCGCGCTCTGCCTCGCGGTCGCTGCTGCGCATCCACTGGATCGCGGCGACGAAGATGAACAGCAGCCCGACCAGGTCACCCGAGGCCCAGATGAAGCCGCCGCCCAGCTGCTGCTGGTAGACCGCGCTGTCCCGGCCGATCAGCGGCAGGTAGTGCGTCGCGGCGATGAGGCCCTTGCCGCTGTCCCCCACGCTCATGATCGCGACGCCCAGGAACGCGTGGAACGGCATCGTGGCGAACAGCATGAGCATCCGGAACGGGTGGGAGACGCGTCCCGGGATCGGGTCGATGCCGATGATCGGCCAGAAGAACAGGCATCCCGCGACGAGGAAGTGCACGTGCAGCAGGTCGTGCAGCAGCGGGTGGGCGAGCGTGGCGGGGTACCACCCGGAGAAGTACAGCGCGAAGGGCGACCCGATGAAGAACACCCACGGGATGGCCGGGAAGGTCAGCACCTTCACCACGCGTGAGTGCAGCACGCCGAGCAGCGCCGCGCGGGGGGCCTTGGGCAGGGTGCGCAGCGCGAGCGTGACCGGCGCACCGAGCGCGAGGAACACCGGGGAGACCATCGCGAGGATCATGTGCTGGACCATGTGCGCGCCGAACAGCACCTCGTCGTAGGCCGCCAGACCGCTCAGCAGCGCCACCGCCACCGTGCCGAGCCCACCGACGACGAACGACACCGTCCGCAGCACCGGCCAGGCGTCTCCGCGACCGGTGAGTCGACGCACGCCGTACAGGTAGAGAGCGCCCGTCAGCACCAGCCCGACGGTCGGACCGGGGTAGGCGTGCGCCTGGCTGACGATCGTGGCGACCCCGAAGTCGGGCAGTCCGGCGGTCGGGCCGGAGGCTGGGACGAGGTGCGCGGACACCCCTCGAGCGTACGGCGTGACGGAGCCCACGGCGCGTCGAGGGCCCCCGCGTGGAAGCCGGGGCCGGACCCTGCCAGAATGCTCTCGTGGCTACTGCTTCCGTGCCCGTGAAGGCCTCTGGCGCTCACTCTCATGGCACCCTCACCCGCCCCAACATGGTCTCGATCGGGACCATCGTGTGGCTGTCCTCCGAGCTGATGTTCTTCGCGGCGCTGTTCGCGATGTACTTCACGATCCGGTCCACGACGGGCACGAGCAACTGGCCACCGGACCACGTCCACCTCGCGGTCGGCTACTCCGCGGTGTTCACCACGATCCTCATCCTGAGCTCGTTCACCTGCCAGATCGGCGTGTTCCGCGCTGAGGCCGGGGACGTCTACGGCATGCGCAGGTGGTTCTTCCTCACCTTCCTCATGGGCCTGGTCTTCGTGCTCGGCCAGGCCAACGAGTACCGGGCGCAGTACGCCGAGGACATCCCGATGCGGCTCGACAGCGACGGCTACGGCTCGGTGTTCTACCTGACCACCGGGTTCCACGGCCTGCACGTCATCGGCGGTCTGTTCGCCTTCATCTTCGTGCTGCTTCGCTCCACCGTCGGTCGCTACACCCCCGAGAAGGCCACCAGCGCCATCGTCGTGTCCTACTACTGGCACTTCGTCGACGTCGTGTGGGTCGGTCTCTACGCCACCATCTACCTGATCCAGTGAGGGACCTGTCCGTGAGCACCTCCCGCCGCACCCGCCTGTCCGGCTACGCGGTCGTCCTGCTGGCGCTGACGATGATCGGTGGTCTCTACACCGCCTTCGCCGCGCCCAAGCCGTCCGCCGCGCCGACCGCCGACTCGTCGGTGGCGATCGAGGAGGGACGCCAGCTCTACCTGCAGGGCTGCTCGACCTGCCACGGCCTCAACAACGCCGGTGGCGCCGGCGGCCCGTCGCTGATCGGCGTCGGCGCTGCGTCGGTCATCTTCCAGGTGGAGTCCGGCCGCATGCCGCTCGCCCGGGGGTCCGCGCAGGCCCCGCGCAAGGCCGTGAAGTACGACCGCACCCAGGTCGAGCAGCTCGCGGCCTACGTGCAGTCGCTGGGCGGCGGCCCGGAGCTGCCCACCGGTTCGCTGTCTGATGGTGACCTCGCCCTCGGTGGCGACCTGTTCCGCACGAACTGCTCGAGCTGCCACAACTTCGCCGGGGCCGGGGGTGCGCTGACCCGCAGCAAGTACGCGCCCGCGCTGACCAAGGCGGACGACCGGGTCATCTACGCCGCGATGCTGTCCGGCCCGGAGAGCATGCCGCGATTCAGCGACAACCAGCTCACCCCGGACGAGAAGCGCGCAATCACCAAGTACGTCCGCTACATCACCAACGACGTCAAGGACCCGGGCGGCGCGGCCCTCGGCCACTACGGCCCCGTGCCGGAGGGCCTGGTGGCCTTCCTGGTCGGCATGGGTCTGCTCATCGTCGTCACCCTCTGGATCGGAGCCCGCGCGTGAGCGACAGCATCCGCGACCGCCTGTCCTCGCCCGCCGGCCACGGCGAGCAGAACGCCGGGGGCGACTCCCGCACCAACGACGTGAAGGCGTCCGACTTCGTGCAGACCGACAGTCGCTCCTCGCACGGTGAGTCCCAGACGATCCCCGCTCCCGCCGTACCCCCGGCGCCGGCGGTGGACGGGCACCTGCGCGACGACCCGGCGTGGGCCAAGCGCGCCGAGCGCAAGGTCGCCTCTCTGTTCCTGCTCGCCGTGGTGGGTGCGGTCGGCTTCATCCTCACGTACGCGCTGTTCCCGTTCGAGTTCGACGAGAAGTACGCCGAGTACAACACCCCGCTGCTCGGCATCTTCATGACGATGGCGCTGGTGGGCATCGGCGCCGGCGCCGTCCTGTGGGCCAAGACGCTGATGGTCGACGAGGAGACCGTGCAGGAGCGCCACCACCTGGCCTCCTCCGACGAGGAGCGCACGGAGACCGCTGACCTGCTCAAGGCCGGCTTCGAGGAGTCGGGCCTGCCCCGCCGCACGCTGCTGCGCAACAGCCTGCTGCTCGGCGCCGGTTCCCTGGCGATCCTCCCGGTCCCGTTGCTGTTCAGCCTGGGCAAGACCAAGAACAAGGAGATCACCCTGTCGACGACGGGGTGGAAGGCCGGCTCGAAGCTGCTCGACGAGCTCGGTCGCCCGGTCCGGCTCGGTGACCTCGAGATCGGTGGGGCCAAGACGGTCTTCCCGGACGTCGAGGGCGGGCGGCGCATGGCGGACTCCGCCGCGTTCATCATCCGCATGCGGCCCGAGGACCTGAAGGTCAGCGACAGGCGCAGGAACTGGGTCGTCGACGGGCACGTCGTGTACTCCATCGTCTGCACCCACCTGGGCTGCCCCGTGAAGCTCTACGAGGCGCAGACGCACCACCTGTTCTGCCCGTGCCACCAGTCCACGTTCGACGCGGCGCGTGAGGCGAAGGTGCTGTTCGGCCCGGCCGCCCGCAACCTGCCTCAACTGGCGATCTCGGTGGATGCGGACGGATACTTCGTGGCACGCGGCGACTTCAACGAACCGGTCGGCCCCAGCTTCTGGGAGCGCCACCCCTCGTACGACGAGCCGACCTATGAGGGAGAGAGCTGATGACCTCGGTAGCCGAGAAGGGTGCCGCTGGCACCGCGAAGTGGGTGGACGACCGCCTGGGCTCCTCGAACTTCGTCAAGCGCAGCCTGAACAAGGTCTTTCCGGACCACTGGTCGTTCATGCTGGGCGAGGTCGCGCTCTACTCGTTCATCATCCTGCTGCTGTCGGGGACCTACCTCACGCTGTTCTTCGAGGGCAGCAGCCGCGAGGTCATCTACAACGGCGCGTACACCCCGCTCAAGGGCATCCCGATGTCCGCGGCGTACGAGTCGACGCTCCGCATCTCCTTCGAGGTGCGCGGCGGCCTGATCATGCGGCAGATCCACCACTGGGCGGCCCTGCTGTTCATGGCGTCGATCGTCGTGCACCTGATGCGGGTGTTCTTCACCGGCGCGTTCCGCAAGCCGCGTGAGCTCAACTGGATCATCGGCGTCGGTCTGCTGGTGCTCGGCCTGGTCGAGGGCTTCGCGGGCTACTCGCTGCCCGACGACCTGCTGTCCGGCACCGGCCTGCGCATCGCCTACTCCATCGCCCTGAGCATCCCCGTGATCGGCACCTGGGCGGCCTTCCTGGTGTTCGGTGGGGAGTACCCGGGCGGGTCCGATCATCGAGCGGCTCTACCCGATCCACATCCTGCTGGTGCCCGGCATCATCCTGGGGCTCATCACCTTCCACATGATGCTGATCTGGTACCAGAAGCACACGCAGTTCGCCGGCCCCGGCCGCACCGAGGACAACGTCGTCGGGTCGCGGATCTACCCGGCGTACGCCGCGAAGGCCGGTGGGTTCTTCTTCCTGGTCTTCGGTGTCCTGGCCGCGCTCGGAGGTCTGGCGCAGATCAACCCGATCTGGCTCTACGGCCCCTACGACCCGTCGCAGGTGTCGGCCGGCTCCCAGCCGGACTGGTACATCGGCTTCCTCGACGGCTCGACGCGCCTGATGCCCAACTGGGAGCTCCGCTTCTGGGACTACACGTTCTCCCCGAACGTGCTCGTGCCCACGCAGGTGCTGCCCGGCGTGCTGTTCGCGTTGCTCGCCCTCTACCCGTTCCTCGAGGCGAAGCTCACCGGCGACAAGGGCTACCACAACCTGCTGGACCGGCCGCGGGACAAGCCCGTGCGCACGGCGCTGGGCGCCATGTCGATCAGCTTCTACGTGATCCTCATGATCGCGGGTGGGAACGACATCGTGGCGTCGATCTTCCACCTGTCGATCAACGAGATCACCTACACGCTGCGGACGGCGCTGTTCCTCCTGCCACCCGTCGTCTACGTGATCACCAAGCGCTTCTGCCTGTCGCTGCAGCGCGCGGACGACGACCTGCTGCACCACGGCATCGAGTCCGGGACGATCCGCCGCCTGCCCTCGGGTGAGTTCGTGGAGGAGACGGTGCCGCTTCCTTCGCAGTACGCCGTCCTGCTCGCGACGACCCCGGAGCGCAGGGAGCTCGTCGCCCACGCCGGCGAGGAGCACGCTCACGCGCAGCTGCCGCCGGGCCGCGAGCAGGGCTTCTTCCGCCCTCGCGGCGGTGTGGTGGAGTCGGCTCCCTCGGACACCCCCGAGCTCGAGAACACCGTCGACTGACGCGACCAACCCCCGGTTCGTCGGCCGCTCGTCCCCACCGGACGGGCGGCCGTCGCCGTCCCCTCCCCCGGGGGTGAACGGATACGCGCGGGTAGGTCAGGGCGGCGAGAGGCACCCGCGCGTTTCCGTTCACGGGTGAGAGGGTGAAGGCGTGCGGAGGGTCGTCAGCCTGGCGGAGGCGGTGGCCGCGTCGGTGCGCTGCGCCCGCGCGGTGGGCCTGCCGACCGGTGACCCGCATGTCGTCGCCGAGGGCTACAGCGTCCGGGTGCACCTGCGACCCGCTCCGGTCGTCAGCCGCGTCGTCACGGCCGGCCGCGTGCTGCGCAGCCCGGTCCTCCCGTGGATGCAGCGGGAGGTCGCCGTCGGTCAGTACCTCGTCACGCGCGGCGCCCCTGTGGTCGGTCCGTGGACCGACCCCGGCCCGCACCTGGTCGACGACGTCGAGGTCAGCCTCTGGCACTGGGTCCAGCAGGTCCCGGGGACCGTCTCCGCAGCCGCCTACGGGCCGCTGCTGCACGCACTGCACGAGGCCCTCGCCCCGTGTCCGGTTCCGCTCCCCCTGCTCGCCGGCCCCCTCAACGACATCACCACCGCCCTTGCGTCGTACGACGACCCGGTGCTGCACGCAGCAGCCGACGCGCTGCTCCCCCTCACCGCGTCGTGGTCCCGAAGGCCGCTGCACGGCGATGCGCACACCGGCAACGTGCTGCTCACGCGCCAGGGTCCGCTGTGGACGGACTTCGAGGACGTCTGCGTCGGCCCCGTCGAGTGGGACCTCGCGTCCCTGACGGTGTCCGACGAGGCCGTCACGGCCTACCCGGCGACCCTCGACCGGACGCTGCTCGACGACTGCCGGGACCTGCGCCGGCTGCAGATCCTCGCCAACCTGCTCGCCGACCAGCAGGACGACGCAGGGTCGCGGGCCCTCTACGACACCCTGACCGCAGCCCTCCGCGCCCGCGCGGACCGCTGAGCGGTCAGACGCGGGACGGGACCGCGCACATCCAGCCGAAGTCCTCGTGGGCGTGCAGGGTCACCGACGTGCCCTTCACCGCGAAGCCGAGCCCGCGGACCGAGACGACCGGAGCCGACGACACCGGCTTCTCGTCCGCCGCGGTGACCGTGCGCGCACCCCGCCCGCCGTTGTCGATCTTCAGCACGTCGAGACCCCGCTCGTAGTCCGCGACGTAGACCAGGTCGGGGCGCCCGGGCACGAAGCGTGCCTGGGAGGCGATGGTGCTGTCCCCCGCCCACATGCCGATCGACCTGGGCTTGGCCGGGTTGCTGACGTCGAGGAAGCGCACCCCGGCGCCGTACCACGCGTCCGCCACCACCTTGTTGCCGTTGACCGTGAACCAGTGGCTGCTGCACAGGCTCGCCAGCGGCCCGCTGTCGTCCGCGCCGCGCGGTGCGTCCCAGCTGCTCACCTCGACCAGTCGCTTGTGCGCACGGTCGATCCGCCACACCTGCAGCGACCCGTCCTGGTGCTCCGCGCCGTCGCAGTTGGCCTGGTAGTCCTCCTCGGTGACCAGCAGGTGGTCGGCGTCGAGGCGCTGGCTGCCGTGGTGGATGAACTGCTGCGCGCGGGTGTTGTCCGCCGCGGACACGCTGGCCACCAGGGTGGGCCGCAGCGGGTCCTTGGACAGCCGGTAGACCGCCGTACCGCCCGAGCCGGTGAGGGTGATGTCGCCGAAGCGGTCGACGTCGACGTCGTGCACCACGCCGGGGCTGAACGCCTTGTTCGCCGCGCCCGCCGGAGAGAGGAAGTAGCCGAGGCCCTTGGGGGCGGACAGGTCGCGGATGTCGATGACGTAGACGCCGCCGTTGCGCGCCCCGGACACCCAGAGGTACTGGTCCCCGCCGACGAGCGTCGTGGTGTGCCCAGGACCGCCGAGCGTCCGGCCGTCCTCGCGCACCCCGACCGTCGCCGGGGTGTCCACGACACCGGCGAGCGTCATCGCCGAAGGGTTGCTGACGTCGACGAGGAACTGCCGCCCGGGCAGGTAGGCGCTGGAGGCGGAGGTCGGGTTGCTGCGGTAGGGCTGCTGCGAGATCACGGCGAGCTTGCGCGTCGCCGAGATCGTGAGGTCCTCGTTCTCGTGGTGCGGGATCGGCAGCGAGCCGGTGACCCGCGGGTTCTCCGGGTCGCTGACGTCGAAGGCCAGCAGCCCGCCGCTCACCGCCTGCGTGGACAGCGCCGTGAACCAGACCGTGTCCGCGGAGGTCTGGAAGTACGTCGACCCGAGGAACGCGCCGCCCGTGCCGGTGTCCGTCGGCAGGTTCGCCAGCAGGTGCACGTTGGCGGTCGCCCGTCCTCCCCCGCCGGTGGGCAGACCACCCGGGCCGGCCTGCGCCGACGTCGTGAGCGCCGCCGCCGACAGCAGGGCCAGGGCAAGGGTCGTACGGCGTGCCTTCACGGCGTGGTCCTCCCGAGGTCGTCCCGGGAGTGTTCGCCGTACGGCGGGAAGCTCCTGCCGACGGCTAGTGCTGCTCGCCCAGGAACTTCGTGCTGGAGGTCGGGGTGTTGCCGGTCGCGACGACCGTGGACAGCGTCTCCGCCTGCGTGCGGTTGACACCGACGTAGTACTCGAACAGCAGCCCGCTGACCGTCACGAGCAGCGCCACGCCGCCGATGAGCACGATGAACGGCCCGAACACCAGCCCCAGCGTCGTGATCGTGAAGGCCGCGGCCATGAACATCGGCCACCACGAGTGAGGGGCGAAGAAGCCGACCTCACCGGCGCCCTCCGCGATCTCGGCGTCGTCGCGGTCCTCCGGGCGCATCTCCATCCGGCGAGCCGTGAACAGGACGTAGTAGCCGATGATGAACGCCATCCCGCCCGACAGCAGCAGGCAGGTGAAGCCCGTCGGGTCGTGCGACACCAGCCAGTAGACGACGCTGGTGGCCGCCAGGAACAGGAACAGGAACGCGAACAGGAAGCCCTCGACGATCATCTGACTACCTCAGCTCCGGAGTGGCGTGCATGTCTGTGCGCCCGGCGGCTGCGGGGTAGTGCAGGTCGAACGCGGGACGCTCGGACCGGATGCGCGGCATGGTCACGAAGTTGTGCCGCGGCGGTGGGCAGGAGGTGGCCCACTCGAGGGAGTTGCCGAAGCCCCAGGGGTCGTCGCCGACCGCCTTCTCACCGCGGGTGTAGCTGACGTAGACGTTGTAGAGGAACGGCAGCGTCGACAAGGCCAGCACCAGCGCGCCGATGCTGGAGACGGTGTTGAGGGTGGTGAAGCCGTCGCTCGCCTTGTAGTCGGCCACGCGGCGCGGCATGCCCTCGTCACCGAGCCAGTGCTGGACCAGGAAGGTGGTGTGGAAGCCGACGAAGAGCGTCCAGAAGTGCACCTTGCCGAGCCGGTCGTTCATCATCCGGCCGGTCATCTTCGGGAACCAGAAGTAGACGCCGGCGAAGAAGCCGAAGATCGCCGTCCCGAACACCACGTAGTGGAAGTGCGCCACGACGAAGTAGGTGTCCGACACGTGGAAGTCGATCGGCGGGCTGGCGAGCAGCACGCCGGTGAGGCCGCCGAGCAGGAAGGTCAGCAGGAAGCCGATGCAGAACAGCATGGGCGTCTCGAAGGTCAGCTGCCCTCGCCACATGGTGCCGATCCAGTTGAAGAACTTCACCCCGGTCGGAACAGCGATGAGGAAGCTCAGGAAGCTGAAGAACGGCAGCAGCACGGCGCCCGTGGCGAACATGTGGTGCGCCCACACCGTCATGGACAGCGCGGCGATGCCGAGGGTGGCGAACACCAGGCCCTTGTAGCCGAACAGCGGCTTGCGGCTGAACACCGGGATGACCTCAGACACCACGCCGAAGAACGGCAGCGCCACGATGTAGACCTCGGGGTGGCCGAAGAACCAGAACAGGTGCTGCCAGAGGATCGCGCCGCCGGTCGACACGTCGTAGATGTGCGCGCCGAGGTGCCGGTCCGCCTCGAGGGCGAAGAACGCCGCGGTGATGACGGGGAAGGCCATCAGCACGAGGATCGACGTGACCAGCATGTTCCAGGTGAAGATCGGCATCCGGAACATGGTCATGCCCGGCGCGCGCAGCGTGATGATCGTGGTGATGAAGTTGACCGCACCGAGGATGGTGCCGAGCCCTGAGGTGATCAGACCGATGATCCACAGGTCGGAGCCGACGTTCGGCGAGTGGATGATGTCGTTCAGCGGCGCGTAGGCGAACCAGCCGAACGACGCCGCGCCGTCCGGGGTGAGGAAGCCGGCGACGACGGTGAGCCCACCGAACAGGTAGAGCCAGTAGGAGAAGGCGTTCAGGCGCGGGAAGCTCATGTCCGGCGCGCCGATCTGCAGCGGCATGATGAAGTTCGTGAAGCCGTAAGCCAGCGGCGGGGCGACGAGGAACATCATGATCGAGCCGTGCATCGTGAACAGCGAGTTGTACTGCTCCTGCGACACGAAGTCGAGGCCGGGGCGGGCCAGCTCCAGGCGCATGATCTCGGCCAGGATGCCGGAGAACAGGAAGAAGCCGAAGGCCGTGCAGAGGTAGAGCAGACCGATCACCTTGTGGTCGGTGGTAGTCAGGACCTTGACGATCTTCGCCCCGAGGCCCGGGGACGGGCGACGGTTGGCGGCCGGGGGGGCGGCGCTCTCGAGCAGGGTCATGGCTAGTTGTCCTCCGTCGCGAGCGCAGCGCCCAGGGAGTTCGGCTTGGCGTTCGGGTCTGCCTGCAGGCGGGCGATGTAGGCGTCGTACTCGGCGCGCTCGACGACCTTCACGGTGAAGTTCATGCGGTCGTGCTTCTCCCCGCACAGCTCGGCGCAGCGCCCGACGTAGGTGCCGGTCTGGGTGGGCTTGATCTCGAAGCTGTTGGTGCGGCCGGGGATCACGTCGCGCTTGAACAGCCAGTCGGGCACCCAGAAGGAGTGGATCACGTCGGGCGAGGTCTCGGTGAAGCGGATCCGCTCGTTCACGGGGACCACGAGGGTCGCGCCCGCGGGCAGCTCGCCGGTCGTCTGCACCTTCTCGTTGAGGTAGTTGAACTGCCAGTTCCACTGGAAGCCGACGACGCCGATGCGCACGTCCGGGTCCCGCGTGAGGGCGTTCACCTTGTTCTCGCTCACCGCCGTGTAGAAGAACAGCACGGCGATGATGACGAACGGCACGACCGTGTAGAGCACCTCGATCGGCAGGTTGTAGCGCACCTGGCGAGGCAGGTCGTCGCTCTTCTTGCGGTCGCGGATCACCGTCCAGGCGATGAGCACGAACACTCCGAGCCCGACGACGGCCGCCGCGGCGACCGAGCCCAGCCACGTCTCGTACATGGTGGACGCCTGCTCGGTCTTCGGCTTCGGCCAGCCGATCCCGAACGCGTTCTCGTAGGCCTCGCGGCCGGAGCAGCCACTGGTCAGCAGCACCGTCGCGACAGCTGCCAGTGACAGCCGCACACCAGACCTGGAGGAGGTTCGCACCCTCGTCGGACCCTTCTTCGGAACATGCCTCGGACCATGCCGGAACGAGTGCGCTGAGGCTATCGCAGCGCGATCGTTCTCTCCTGCCGAGGGTCGCCAGAACGGCCGGTGTGTCTAGCCTCTGGGCGTGATGTCCACCACGAGGGTCAACCTGGACAGCGCGTCGGGGCTCCCGCTGAACCCTGCCGCGCGGGAGGCGATGCTCGCGGCCCTGGACGACGGCTGGGCGGACCCCGGTCGGTTGTACGCCGGAGCCCGCCGCGCGCGGCTGCTGCTCGACGGCGCGCGGCAGGCCGTGGCCGACGTCCTGGCGGCGCGCCCCGACGAGGTCAGCTTCACCGCGAACGGCACGGCCTCGGCGTACGCCGGGATCCGGGGGGTGGCCGCCGCGCGAGCCCGCACCGGCCGGCACGTCGTGCACAGCGCCGTCGAGCACAGCGCCGTCCTGCACGCCTGCGCCGAGCTCGACCCGACCAGCGTGCCCGTGGACCGGCTCGGTCGGGTGTCGGTGGACGCCTTCGTCGCCGCTGTCCAGTCCGACACGGTGCTCACCTGCCTGCTCGCGGCCTCCCACGAGGTCGGGACCTGCCAGCCGATCAGCGAGGTGGCCGCGCGCGTGGAGCCGCCCCTGCTGGTGGACGCCACCCACGTCCTCGGCCGCGCGCCCGTGCCGGCGGGGTGGTCGCTGCTCACCGGGTCCGCCGAGCACTGGGGCGGCCCGGTCGTCGGGGTGCTCGCTGTCCGCACCGGCGTCCGCTGGCGCTCGCCGTGGCCGGAGGACGAGCACGAAGGTGGCCGCGCGCCCGGTCGGGTCCCGCTGCCGAGTGTGGTCGCGGCAGCCGTCGGGTTGCAGGCGGCCGTCGCCGAGCAGCGCGCCGAGGACGTCCGGTTGCGTGCGCTGACCGACCGGATCCGGGCGGTCGCCGCGACGCTCCCTGACGTCGAGGTCGTGGGCGACCCGGTGGACCGGCTCCCGCACCTGGTGACCTTCTCCTGCCTGTACGTCGACGGGGAGGCGCTCGTCCACGCGCTGGACCGCCTCGGGTTCGAGGTGTCGAGCGGGTCCTCGTGCACGTCGTCGACGTTGGAGCCCTCCCACGTGCTCGTGGCGATGGGCGTGCTCTCGCACGGGAACGCACGGGTGTCCCTGTCGCGGAGCACGTCGGCGGCGGACGTGGAGCGGTTCCTGTCGGTGCTGCCAGGCGTGGTCGCGGACCTGCGCGCCGCGGCCGGGGTGACCGACCTGTGAGCGCCCCCGACCGCGAGGTGGACTGCCTCGGGGTGCCGTGCCCGTTGCCGATCATCGAGCTCGCCCGAGCCGTGCGCGAGCTCGCGGTCGGCGAGGCCGTGCGCCTGCTCGCCGATGACCCGGCGGCGGCTGGTGACGTCGCGGCGTGGTGCCGCATGCGCCGTCAGGACCTCGAGCTGTCCGACCCGCCCGCCTTCGTCGTACGCCGCGTCCGTTAGGGCAGGAACGGCGCGAGGTCGGCGGCGGCGGCCTCGCCGTACGCCGTGGTGAAGCGGGTGAGGAACGACGCGGAGGTGAAGGAGTACTCCTGCGTGCCGACCGTCTCGACGCAGTGCGTCGCGAGCAGCGACCCGACCTGCGCCGCGCGCTCGAGCCCGAGGCCCCAGGCGGTGGCGGTGAGGAAGCCGGCGCGGAAGGCGTCACCCACGCCGGTCGGGTCGGCAACCGTGTCCGCAGCGGCGATCCCCACCTCGATGGTCGGCTCGCCCCGACGCGCGATGACGCAGCCCTTGGCGCCGTGGGTGGTGATGCGCGTGCCGACGAGGTCGAGGATCGCCTCGTCGGACAGGCCGGTCTTGGCGGCGACGAGCCCGGCCTCGTACTCGTTGGTGAACAGGTACGCCGCCCCGGTGATGAGGCTGGTGATGGCGTCGCCGTCGAGGAAGGTGAGCGTCTGCGAGGGGTCGGCGGCGAACGGCACGCCGCGCGCGACGCACTCGGCGGTGTGCCGGAGCATCGCGCCGGGGTCGTTCGGGCTGACCAGCACCAGGTCTGCGGTCACGTCGTCGAGGCTGATCTGCGCCGCCTCGGCCATCGCGCCCGGGTAGAACGAGCCGATCTGGTTCTGCGCGTTGTCGGTGGTGACCGTGAACCGCGGGCTGTTCAGCGTCTCGCTGGTCCGCACGCCGGTGATGTCCACCCCGTGGTCGGCCAGCCAGGTGAGGTAGTCAGCAGCGTCCTTGCCGACGCACCCGACGAGCAGCGGCGTCTGACCCAGCACCCCCATCCCGAAGGCGATGTTGGCCCCCGTCCCGCCGCGCCGCACCTCGAGGCCGTTCGCGAGGAACACCACGCTCAGGTTGCTGAGCTGGTCAGGCAGCAGCTGCTCGCTGAACAGGCCGTCGAAGGTCATCAGGTGGTCGGTCGCGATGGACCCGGTCACGGCGATCGTCATGGGCATCCGCGCAGCCTAGTGACGCAGACCCCGCGCTTCGCCCGTACGGCGGTGAGCGACGTCACCCGTTCGGGACAACACTACTGCTGAGTAACGATTGGGTACCGATGGGTAACTGCCTACCGTCGAGCACATGGCCCTCCACACCCCCGTCCCGGCAGACAGCGAGCCCACCTCCTTCGGAGATCTGGTGAACGACTGCCGCGAGGTCGCCAGCGTGCTCAGCAGCAGTGTCATCGACCTGACCGGCAGCATCGCGAGCGCCGTCGTCACGCTCCCCACCAACCGCCTCCCGCTCGACCGCCTGCCGTTCTCCTTCGGCACGATGCCGGTCGAGATCACCGACGACCTGCTGGTCACCGTCGCCGGCATGGACGACTACTAGGACCGGACCTGCGAGCCGGCCGGAACCGGCCGTGAGGTCGCTGCGTCACAGGGGCATGAGCGGACGCAGCAAGGTCCTCGCCCCAGTCGTCACCGTCGTTGCCGTCGTCGCGGTGGCCGTGACCGCGTCCCTGGTGGGCGGCGGCTCCGGGACCTCGAAGCCGAAGGTGCTGCGCCTGGCTGGTGGCGGGTCCGGCGCCGCCCAGGATCTCGCCCCCACGTCGCGCTCCGCGATCATGGCCGTGGGCGACTACCAGCTCGTCGGGTCGCTGCCGGCCGGGACACCGAAGGACGCGTCCGCGTGGACGCTCACCGGCGGAGCCGGACCCGCGGATCCGGTGGTGTCCCTGGCAACGGCCCTGGGCGAGCCGCCCCCGAAGGCCGACAAGACCGGATGGACCTCCGGTGGTCTGCACGTGTCCTCGGACGCCGGGCGCGCGTGGTGGTGGGGCCCGTGCGCGGTCGCGGTGGACGTGCCGGTCGGCCCGGACACCGCCGTCTCCTCGAGCCCCGGCGGCGCCTGCGTGACGTCGCGCGTCGGGATCGCTGTCAGCGGCGGCGGCGGGACCTCCAGCTCCGGGAACGGCGGCGCCCCTCCGCCCGCGCTCTCCCCCCCGATCCCCTGCCCCTCGCCGATGAACGGCTCGCCCGAGTGCCCGCCGTACGTCGAGCCGGTGCCCGCTGCGACCCCGTCGCAGGGCGTGGTCCTTGCCGCCGCTCGGCCGGTGCTCGTCGCGCTGGGCCTGGGTGACCCCACGCCGACTGTCACCACCTGGCCGGGAGGCGGGTCGGTGCAGGTCGATCCGAAGGTCGACGGGCTGCCCACGGTCGGGTGGACGACCGGAATCGACGTGATCGCCACGACTGCCACCGACGCCACTGTCAGCGGCGCGCACGGGTGGCTGGCCCCGGCCAGTCGGGGTGACAGCTACCCGCTGATCGGTGCGAAGGCGGCCTTCGACCGGCTCCCGGCGATGCCGCGGATGATGCTGGCCTGCCCGGAGCCCGCGCCCGACACCACCGGAACGACCGCGCCGCTCTGCCCCCAGCCGCAGCCGCAGCGGGTCACCGGTGCCCACCTGGGCCTGTCGCTGACCTGGCTGGCCGACCAGCAGGTGGCCCTGCTGCCGACCTGGCTGTTCGACGTCGAGGGCACCGACCTACCCGTCCCCTCGGTCGCCGTCGACCCGAGCTACCTCGACGACGGGACCAGCGACGGCTCCGGGTCGGGCGGCGCGAGCACCGAACCTGGGCCGGCGACCGACCCCGGCGCGATCGAGCCCGCGCCGGACGGCTACGTCCCGCCCGCGGTCGAACCGACCGGACCGTCGGAGCAGATCGGACTGATGGGTTGGCGACCGAGCACCGCGGACAACGCTGTGACCGTGCTCTACGAGAACGGGGGATGCGGACGGACCGGGGTCGTGGCCGACGTGAAGGAGGACGCGACGCAGGTCTACGTCTTCCTGCGCGCCGATGTCCCTCCGAGCCCGAAGGGGGTGTGTCCCGCAGTCTCCAAGGCCGAGCCCTACGAGGTGGCGCTGCAGGAACCGCTCGGCGACCGCACCGTCATCGACGGCTCGACCGGGAAGCCGGCCCCGCGCGCCTGACCCCGGACCCGACGAGCCAGCGAGCACGACGAAGGCGCCGACCCCGAGGGGACCGGCGCCTTCGTCGGCACGCGTCTGGCTACATCGCTAGTGGAAGGACTCGCCGCAGGCGCAGGAGCCGCCGGCGTTGGGGTTGTCGATCGTGAAGCCCTGCTTCTCGATGGTGTCGACGAAGTCGATGGTCGCGCCCATGAGGTACGGCACGCTCATGCGGTCGGTGACGACACGGACGCCGGCGGAGTACTCCTGCACGACGTCGCCGTCGAGGGAGCGCTCGTCGAAGAACAGCTGGTAGCGCAGGCCGCTGCAGCCGCCGGGCTGGACGGCGACCCGCAGCGACAGGTCGTCGCGTCCCTCCTGGGCGAGCAGCGACGCGACCTTCTCGGCAGCCGGGTCCGTGAGGACGACACCGGTCGCGGTCGGGGCGTCGGTCGCCGCGGGGGTCTCAGTCGTGGTCTCGGTCATGGGGCGCCTCTCGAGAGGGTGCAGGGAACGTCTCGAACAACACGACCCGAGGGGCGGCTGTTCCGGTCTCGCTCCATTGTCACACGCACAGCGTGGGGAGGTCGGTCAGCGGGACCACTGGCGCGCCAGACCGGCTGTGACCTCGGCCACGGCACCGGCCGGATCGGTCAAGGCACGGTCCCCGACGGCGTCGACCAGCGCGTGCAGGCCGTCGATCCCCGCCGCCGCAGCCTGACGAGCACCGACCTCCACCCGCCCCGCGACGACCAGGCACGGCACGCCCGCGCCCTGTGCGACCGAGGCGACGTGCGCGACGACCTTGCCCCGCAGGGACGAGACGTCGAAGCAGCCCTCACCGGTGACCACCAGGTCCGCCTGCTCGACCTGCGCCGCGAGCCCGATCGCGTCGGCCACCACCGCTGCTCCCCCGACGCGCGTCGCGCCGAGGGCGAGCAGGGCGAACCCGAGCCCACCCGCCGCGCCCGCACCGGGAAGGTCGCGTGCCGACACCGCGAGGTGACCCTCGACGCGATCCGCCCAGTGCGTGAGCGCCTGTTCCAGGGCCTGCAGGTCCGCCGGCCCCTTCTGCGGTCCGAAGACGCGCGTCGCGCCGAAAGGTCCCAGGAGGGGGTTGTCCACGTCGGTGGCCGCGACCAGCTCGACCCGCCGGGGGTCGCCCACCAGCCGCACGCACGCCGAGAGCGCCAGCCCTCCGGGCGCCAGCCGCTGTCCCGCGGCGTCCTCCCGTCGTACGCCGAGCGCGGCGAGCAGTCCCGCCCCGCCGTCGTTGGTCGCGGAGCCGCCGAGGCCGACCACGATGCGCGTCGCGCCTGCCTCCACTGCCCCGACCACGAGCTGCCCGACCCCGTAGGTGGTGGTGAGCCCAGGATCGCGCTCGTCCGCCGCGAGCAGGTGCAGACCGCAGGCCTGGGCGCTCTCGACGTAGGCCGTGGTCCGGTCGAGCCGGAAGGACGCCGTCACCGGCCGGGCCAGCGGGTCCTCGACGGTGAGCGTCCTGCTCTCCCCGGGGAGGGCGTCGAGAAATCCCGGGCCACCGTCGGACATCGGCCGCAGCACCAGCTCGTCTGCGGGTCGGGCGGACTGCCAGCCGGACGCCATCGCCTGCGCCGCCTCTGCAGCAGACAGGGTGCCGGTGAAGCAGTCCGGAGCCAGGACGACACGCACGTCCGCAGTCTGCCGTGAGCCGACTCAGCCGGTGTCGGGCAGCCGGCGCAGGATCTCCTGCACGGTCCCCGCGATCCCGTCGAACCGCGCGTCCACCCCGTCGAACCGGGCGTCCATCCCGTCGAACGGTGCGTCCATCAGATCCAACCGGCCGTCCACCTGACGGAGTTGGACGGTGTGCTGGGAGACCTCGCGGGAGATGTCGGAGAGCAGGGTGTAGACCGACACCATGCCGTTGTCGAGCTGACGCACCGTGCGCTCGAGGTCGCCGGGACCGGCTGCGCGAGGCGTGGTCACGCACCGACAGTAGGAGCGCCGGCGCCGGTCCGCCAGGGGCTACGACGGATCTGTGGACGCGCGAGGGAAGCCGCCACGCTCCCCACTCGTTAGGGTCAGTGAGGGTCCAGCCGCGAGGGTCCAGACGCGAGGTCCAGACGCAGCGACTGAGGCGGACGAGGGAGTCACGATGACCGAGCTCATGCCTGGCGTGGAGCACAGCCCGCTGGCGCTGCTCCTGCTCGGGAAGGACCGCGACCCCGACTCCGAGCGCGGTGTCGACTGCCCCGGTGACCTGCCGGCACCGTCCGACCCCTCCCTGGTCGCACGGGCCGAGGCAGCCAAGGCGACCCTGGGCGACCAGGTCTTCGTCCTCGGCCACCACTACCAGCGCGACGAGGTGATCGCCTTCGCCGACGTGACCGGCGACAGCTTCAAGCTCGCCCAGCAGGCCGCCGCCCGCCCCGACGCGCCGTACATCGTGTTCTGCGGCGTGCACTTCATGGCGGAGTCCGCGGACATCCTCACCGGCCCCTCGCAGGCGGTCGTGCTCCCCGACCTCGCTGCTGGCTGCTCGATGGCCGACATGGCGACGTTCGACCAGGTCGAGGACTGCTGGGAGCAGCTCGTCGAGCTCGGGGTCGCTGACGGGGTCGTCCCGGTCAGCTACATGAACTCCAGTGCTGCCATCAAGGGCTTCACCGGTCGTCACGGCGGCACGATCTGCACCTCCTCCAACGCCCAGCGCGCTCTCGAGTGGGCCTTCGGGCGGGGCGCCGACCCGCAGACCACCAAGGTGCTGTTCCTGCCCGACCAGCACCTGGGCCGCAACACCGCGGTCCGCGAGCTCGGGCTCTCCCTCGACGACTGCATCGTCTGGAACCCCCGCAAGCCGTACGGCGGGAACACGCCCGAGCAGGTCCGTGCGGCGCGGATGCTGCTGTGGAAGGGCCACTGCTCGGTGCACGGGCGCTTCACCCCCCAGGCGGTGGCCGACGTCCGCGAGCGCGTCCCAGGCGTCACCGTGATGGTGCACCCGGAGTGCACCTACGAGGTGTGCGAGGCGGCCGACCTGATCGGCTCGACCGAGCAGATCATCAAGGCGGTCGAGGCCGCTCCCGCCGGGACGAGCTGGGCGATCGGGACCGAGCTCAACCTCGTCAAGCGGCTGGCTAACAGCCACCCGGACAAGACGATCGTGTTCCTGGAGAAGACGGTCTGCTACTGCGCGACGATGAACCGCATCGACCTGCCGCACCTGGTCTGGGCGCTCGAGGAGCTGGTCGCCGGGCGCGTGCCCAACCAGATCACGGTGGAGCCGGAGACGGCGCGCTGGGCCAAGCAGGCGCTCGACCAGATGCTCGCGCTGCCATGATGGTGGCGTGACCGAACGGTGAACCAGCGATGAGCGAGCACAGCGACACCTCCCGGTCCACGACCGGCAAGGGGCGCCCCACGCCCAAGCGCAGCGAGGCGCAGGCCCGCCGGGGCGGCCCTGTGGCGCCCCCACCCACCAACCGGCGCGAGGCTGCCAAGCAGCTGCGTGAGAAGCAGGCACAGGACCGCAAGGCGGTGCGCGCCGCCAACCTCACTGGTGACGAGAAGCTGCTGCTCAAGCGCGACCGCGGCCCCGAGCGCCGGCTCGTGCGCGACGTCGTCGACTCCCGGCGCAGCCTGGGCTTCCTGCTGCTCCCTGTGGCGCTGCTCGTCGTCGTCGCGAGCTTCACCGGCAACCAGCAGCTGGCGTCCGCGATGTTCGGCATCTGGCTCGCGACCCTGCTCGGCGTCGCGATCGACATGGTGCTCGCCGCGGTCCTGATCGGCGTGGCGCTGAAGAAGGTGTTCCCGGGCACCAAGCGCCGCGGGCACATCGCCTACGGCCTGCTGCGCACGACCGTCGTACGCCGGTTCCGGATGCCCCGGCCTCAGGTCGCCCGCGGACAGCGGGTCTGAGCTCGCCTACAGCGCAGGCTTCGCGTCGGGGCTGTAGGCCGCGCCCTGGTAGCGCGCGACGGCTGACCACATCAGCCAGCCCTGGATGCCGTTCGCGCGGGCACCCATGATCTGCTCGCGGACCTTGGCCGGTGTGTAGGCGCCGCGGAAGTTCTCGTCCTGCAGCCACGGCACGACCACGCAGTTGGTGCCCTCGACCGCCTTCTGCCAGTCGACCAGGGACCGCTTCACGATCTCGTAGGCCCCGACGTAGGGGTCCGGGACGCCGTACTCCCCCTTGTTCCAGTGCGAGGGGTAGTCCATCGGGATGACGACGTCGAGGTGCTTGGCCATCTTGGCGATGTTCTGCGCGGTGGCCTTGGGCCGGGTCGCGGCCTGCGCGAAGGCGGCCGCTCCCAGTGACCCGCCGAGCGGACGGACGACGGCCTGGGCCTCACCGAGGAAGCTCGCGATGGAATCCTCCGGCTGACCGTGCAGGCCGGGGAAGCGCATCTTGGCGATGGGGCCGTCCGGTCGGCGGATGTAGTCGTAGACGACGTCGTCGAAGCCGAGCTTCACGGCCTCGGCGGCGAGGTCGATGTTGTACGTCCGGACCTCGGGGATGGCGAAGTTGGAGAAGCCCGACTTGTTGTAGCCGTACTCGTACTTCGTGCCGTCCGGGTTCTGGATGACCCAGTCCTTGTGGCCGTGGGTGAACGCCCAGGTGGACAGCTTCGGGTCGTTGAACGCCACGATGCGGCCGATGACGCGGATGCCCATGGCGTGCAGCTGGTCGGTGGCCTTCTTGGCGTCGTACAGGTCCGTGCGGGCGCCGATGGTGCGGGCCAGCGGGACGTTGGTGGGGTAGTTGACGAAGCCGTCCTCGTCCTTGATGTCGAGCTGGACGGCGTTGATCCGCTTCTGCCGCGCCAGGGCGAGCACCGGCTCACGGAGCTTGGAGTAGGCCCACGCCCGACCGGTGACGTGCACCGCGCGGATGTGCTGCGGGTACAGCGTCGCGACGGTGACCGACTCGACGGCGCGGTTGCCGGCGGCGTCGGTGGCGACGACCTCCGCTCCGGCCGGCGGGGTCGGGTAGGCAACGCGGAACGTCGTCCCGTCCTGCGTCACCTTCGCGCCCTCGGCCGTGACGGTCGCGCCCTTCTCGACGGTGCCGGTGACCGTGACGGCGTCCTTGATCTTCACGGCCTTGCTCGGCACGGTCAGCGACAGCGACGGCGGCGTGAGGTCGACCGTGAAGGTCTTGCGCGTCGTCGCCGAGCCGCGCGGGAAGCCCTTGTCCACCGTCGCCTCGAGGGTGTGGGAACCCTCTGCCAGTCCGGCCAGCGACGCGCTGAGGACACCGCTGCTGCCCTCGGCGAGCATCGTGCCGTCGACGCGGACGGTGGTCTTGTGCCCACCGGTGTCGACCTTCACCGTGGCCGCCTTGACGCCCGCGGCGTCGAAGGTGGTGCGGCTGAGGCCGTCGACCGTCACCGACCCGGCGGCGGGCAGGGCGAGCAGCGTGCCCGCGACGAGGGCCACCGCCAGACCTGCGGGGACGAGGACAGCGGGACGAAGCAGGCGGGGCACAAGCAGTCCTTCACGGGGCAGGCTGGGCGTTGGTGGGGGGCGACGCGTCGATCGGTGACACTGGAACCTCGGACGAGGAGGAGGTTGGCAGCGTGCTCGCAGGTTACCGGCGTACGGCGCTGGCGATGGGGTCGCTGGCGCTGTTCGTCACCGGATGTTCAGGCTCGGGCTCCGAGGCGGTGACGGCTCCGGCACCGAGCGTCACGGTGACGGTGAGCCCCACGGCGACGCCCACGCCGGTGAGCTCGGTCGACCCGGCGAGCGTGCACGCGGACGAGCTCGGACGGATACCCGTGCTCATGTACCACCAGCTGCTCGCGCAGCCCAAGGGCGACTACGACCAGACCCCTGCGCAGTTCCGTGCCGAGCTCGACCTGCTGTACCGCTCCGGCTACAGAACTGTCACCGCGGCGGACCTCGTCGCCGGGCGTGTCGACGTCCCGGCCGGCCGTTCCCCGATGGTCCTCACCTTCGACGACTCGACGGTCTCCCAGTACCGCACGCTGGCGGACGGCAGCATCGACCCGGCCTGTGCCGTGGGCATCCTGCAGTCCGTCGCACGCAGGTACGGCGAGGACCGGCCGGTGGCGACCTTCTACGTCAACGAGCGGCCGTTCGCCGGTGCCCCGGGCGCTCTGCAGGCCCTCGCGGACCTCGGCATGGAGATCGGTGACCACACCGCCACCCACGCGAACCTGCGGCAGCTGTCCGACGCCGGCGTGCAGAGCGAGGTGCGCGCCGGGCTGAAGGTGATCACCGACGCCGTCCCCGGGATCGCCGTGACGACGATGGCCCTGCCGTTCGGTGCCCACCCGCACAACGCGGCCCTCGACCACCGCGGCAGCGGCTACGACTTCGCCGGGGTGATGCTGGTCGGGAGCGGACCGGCGCGCTCGCCGTACGCCGAGGGGTTCGACCCGCTCGAGGTGCCGCGCATCCGCAGCGGACGCCGCACCGGCGACCAGGCGTTCACCTCGACCTACTGGCTGCCCAAGCTGATGGCCACGCGCTACGTCAGCGACGGCAACCCGGACACGATCGCCTTCCCGAAGACTCGGCAGGCCGATCTCAACCCCCGCTTCGCGGCCAAGGCGCGGCCCTACTGACCGCCCACTAGGGTCAGCAGCATGGAGTTTCGACGCCTCGGGCGCAGCGGCATGAAGGTCAGCGAGATCAGCTACGGCAACTGGCTGACGCACGGGTCGCAGGTCGAGGCGGACGCCGCCCACGCCTGCGTGAAGGAGGCGCTCGAGGTCGGCATCACGACCTTCGACACCGCCGACGTGTACGCCGGGACGAAGGCCGAGTCCGTCCTCGGCGAGGCGCTCACGGGAGTGAAGCGCTCGGAGTACGAGCTGTTCACGAAGGTCTACTGGCCGACGGGCAAGGGGATCAACGAGCGCGGGCTGTCGCGCAAGCACATCATCGAGTCGTGCGAGGCGTCGCTGCGCCGGCTGCAGACCGACCACATCGACCTGTACCAGGCGCACCGCTACGACTACGAGACGCCGCTCGAGGAGACCTTGCGCGCCTTTGACGACCTGGTGCGCGCGGGCAAGGTGATGTACGTCGGGGTCAGCGAGTGGAAGGCCTCGGAGATCTCCGCGGCGCTCGACCTGGCCAAGGACATGGGCCTCGACGCCATCGTGAGCAACCAGCCGCAGTACTCCGCGCTGTGGCGGGTCATCGAGAGCGAGGTCGTCCCGGTGTGCGAACCGGGCGGGGTCTCGCAGATCGTGTGGTCGCCGCTCGCGCAGGGCGTGCTCACCGGCAAGTACCTCCCCGGCGCCGACCTGCCGGCCGGCACCCGGGCGACCGACGAGGCCGGCGGCGCCAACATGATCAAGCAGTGGCTGCGCGACGACGTGCTCAGCGCCGTACAGCAGCTCACGCCCCTCGCTGCCGATGCCGGGCTGTCGATGGCGCAGCTCGCGGTCGGCTGGGTGCTGTGCAACAGCAACGTCGCGTCCGCGATCATCGGCGCCTCCCGGCCGGAGCAGGTGCGCGACAACGCTGCCGCGAAGGCCCTTCCGGCGGACCTCAAGCAGGCGGTCGACGACGTGCTCGCCGCCGTCACCGAGCTCGACCCCACCAAGGGCGGCTCACCCGACAAGCGTCCCTAGCTCAGGCGGGGTGCCCTTTGTGATGACCGGAAACGCGCGGGTAGCGCGGTCTGCTCCGACCTACCCGCGCGTTTCCGTTCACGCGAGGGCTGAGCGCGGGAGGGGTCAGGCGGGGTCGAGGGACATGGGGCCGTAGGCCTTGCGGTCACCCTCGAACAGCGTCACGGCGGACACACCTGCGGCACTGAGCTCGCGCCAGGTCTCGCCCACCCACGACTCGGCATCGGCCTGCGTGGGGAAGTCCGGCTGGTCCGGCCCGTCCGTCAGCGCAGCACCGTCCGGACCCTCGTAGCTCCACGTCCACGTCATGCCGCCGACCCTACGTGGAAGGCTGTGACCGTGCGCATCCACGTCCTCGGCAGCGGAGCCTCCGACGGCTGGCCCAACCCGTGGTGCGCGTGCGCGTCCTGCACCGCCGCGCACGCGCAGGGCGTGGTCCGGGCTCAGTCCAGCGCCCTGATCGACGGGCGCGTCCTGGTCGACCTCGGCCCCGCAAGCACCCAGGCCGCCGTGCGCCAGGGGGTCTCGCTCGCGGGCGTCACGGTCGCGCTCGTCACCCACCGGCACGCCGACCATCACTTCCCCCAGGCCTGGGTCTGGCGCGCCTGGGCAGAGGGCACCGGCCGGCTGCAGGTCCTCGCTCCCCCACAGGTCCTCGCCGACGCGTCGTTCGACCCGCAGGTGACGGCGTACGAGGCCCGCCCGGGCGACGTGCACGACCTCGACGGTTACTGCGTCCGGGTGCTGGACGCGGAGCACCCCGACGACGCGGTCCTGTACGACGTCACGGGTCCCGACGGTGGCCGGCTGCTCTACGCCACCGACACCGGTGTGCTTCCCGAGGCGACCGTCCAGGCGGTACGCGATGCCGCGTTCGACGTCGTGCTGCTCGAGCTCGCCGGGACACCGATCCCGTCGCACCTGACCCTGAACACCTGGCCGGCGCAGATCGCCCGGCTGACCGACGTCGGGGCGATCACCTCCGCGACGCAGGTGCTCGCCACCCACGTCGGCCACCACAACCCTCCCCCGGACGAGTTGGACCGCCTGCTGGGCCGGCTGGGAGCACGCGCCGCCCGCGACGGTGAGGTCATCGACACCGGGGGCTCGGGTCGGCGGGTTCTCGTGCTCGGCGGCCAGAGCTCCGGCAAGTCGGCGTACGCCGAAGCCCTGCTCGCCGGCAGCGGCGACGTCACGTACGTCGCCACCGCGCCGCCGCGCCCTGACGACCCGGACTGGGACAAGCGCGTCGCGGCCCACACCGCTCGCCGCCCCGCCACCTGGGCGACCCTCGAGACCTGCGACGTGGCGGGCGTTCTCCGCACGCACGAGGGCCCGCTGCTCGTCGACGACCTCGGTCTGTGGCTCACCGTCGTGCTCGACGACCACTGGGACAGCGACGACGCCCGTGCGGTCTTCGACAGCGCCCTCGACGGCCTCCTCACCGCCTGGCAGGCGACCCGGGCCCACGTCGTGCTCGTCGCGCCCGAGGTCGGCAGCGGCGTCATCCCCCCCACCCGGAGCGGGCGGCTGTTCGCCGACCTGCTCGGACGAGCCACCACCGCTCTCGCCGGCGCTGCCGACGAGGTCGTGCAGGTGGTCGCAGGACACCCCAGGAGGTTGCGATGAGCCGGCTCGACGACGAGCTGCGGCGGGTGTTCGGCGACCCGCCGGTCTCCCCGCGCGCCGTCATGCGCGTGCAGGTGGCCAGCGGGCAGGGGCTCGTCGCCGGGCGGGAGGAGGCAGACCGGTTCGTCGACGCGGGCGCCGACCTGATCGTGCTCGACGCCGACCGTCCCAGCCCACGGACGCTCTCGGTGTGCGCGGCGCTGCTCGGGCTCGACGCCGTGGCCGTCGTGGGCACCACGCCCACCGACGACTGGCGCGACACCGTCGTCCAGGTGCGTGACCTGCTGCGTACCGACCGCGGGCTCGTGCACGACCTCGACGCGCTCGCCGGCGACCCGTTGCTCGGACGGCTCACCGGCCTGCTCGACCGGCTCGCCGAGCGGCACACCCCCGTCCTGCTCGGAGGATCGCTCACCACCCTGGTCGCAGCCCTGCTGGCGAGTCGGATGCGTTCCGGGGCGGAGCGCTGGTGGATCGCGGCGTCGCAACCGGTGGAGGAGCCGGGCAAGCGCGCCCTCGACGCGCTGGGACTCACCCCCCTGCTCGATCTTGGCCTGACCCACGGCAGCGCCGACCTCGCCGTCGGCCTCGTCCGGACCGGCCTGGAGCAGCTGGGTGCCTGACGGCCTGCGCCTGGCCCTCACCACGCTGACCGTTGCCCGCGTGCGCGGTCCGCGGACCCTCGACCGGACGACGGCGCGGCAGGCGATGGAGATCGCCCCCCTGGTCGGTGTGCTGCTCGGGCTCACCGCCGGGACGATCGCCTACCTGATCCGCCTGCTCCAGGGGGGCGACCTGCTCGCGGCCTCCGTGGCCGTCGCCACGCTCGCCCTGCTGACCCGTGGCCTGCACCTCGACGGCCTCGCCGACCTCGCCGACGGGCTCGGCTCCTACCGCGACCCGGAGGGCACCCGGGCGGTGATGAAGGCCCCCGACACCGGTGCCCTCGGCGCCTCGACCCTCGTCCTGGTGCTCCTCACCCAGGTCGCCGCCCTCGCCTCCTGCTACGACCACGGCAGAGGTACGGCGTCACTGGTCCTCGCGGTCACGGCGGGTCGGATCGCGGTCACCTCCGCCTGCGCCGGTCCCGCTGCCGCGACCTCTTCAGGGCTGGGTGCCCTGGTCGCGCAGACCGTCCGGCGGCGCGTCGCAGCAGCATGGATCGGTGCGGCGACGGTGCTCTTCGCCGCCTACGCCATCGTCGACCCCGACGGGCAGGGCAGCGGCCACCGCGCCGCCGCGCGCGCCGTCCTGGCCCTGGTGCTGGGACTGCTTGTCGCCCGGGCCCTACGACGTCACGCGGTGCACCGGGTGGGCGGCCTGACCGGTGACGTGCTCGGCGCGGCCAGCGAGGTGGCGACGACCGTTGCCCTCGTGGTGCTGGCCCTCGGTCAGACCTGACCGTCGAGGGCCTCGAGCACCAGGTTCGCGACGGCCCCGGCGGGCAGCGCGTCGACGTCCACCACCTGGTCTGCGACCTCGGCGTAGAAGGCGTTGCGCTGGTCCGCCAGCAGTCGGAGGGCCTCGTCGGGCCGCGACCCGAGCCGGGCGCGACCAAGGCCCGCGCCGACCCGGCGGGCCAACACCGACACGGACGCGCGCAGCCACACCACGTGGGCGGTGGATCGCAGCAACCGCAGGCGGTTCTCCGGTTCGAGCACCACGCCGCCGGCCACCCCGCCGATGATCGGACCAGGCATGCCGAGCATCAGCGTCAGGACCCGCGACTCAGCCGCGCGCAGGGCCTCCGAGCCCTCGAGCGCCAGCAGGTCCGGGGCGCTCGCTCCCGCCGTACGCTCCAGGAGGGCGTCGTTGTCGAGGTAGGGCCAGCCCAGGCGCGCGGACAGCGCGGCGCCGACCGTGGACTTCCCTGCGCCCATCATCCCGACGAGCAGGACCTTGTCGGTCAACGGCCGGTCACCGCACGTGCGAGGGGACGAAGGGTGGCTTCACGACCTTCATCACGCTGGTCCGACCGCGTACGTCCACCATCACCTCGTCACCCTCGGCCGTGCCCTTCTCCAGCAGCGCCAGCCCGATGCCGACCCGGCGCGTGGGGGAGAACGTCCCACTGGTCACCTCGCCCACCACACGTCCGTCCTTGAGCACCTGCATGTGACCGCGGGGGATCCCCCGGTCCTGCGCCTCCAGTCCCCACAGGCTGCGCGCTGGTCCGGCAGCCTTCTCCGCCACCAGCGCCTCGCGCCCCCAGAAGGTCGGCTTGTCCCACCCGACGGCCCACCCGGACTTGGCCTGCACGGGCGTGATGTCCAGCGACAGGTCCTGCCCGTGCAGCGGGTAGCCCATCTCCGTGCGCAGGGTGTCGCGGGCCCCGAGACCACACGGCAGGACCCCCAGGGACGCGCCCTTCTCCAGCAGGGCGTCCCACACCGCCCCCGCCTCGTCCCAGGCAGGCAGCAGCTCGTAGCCGAGCTCGCCGGTGTAGCCGGTGCGGCAGACCGTCAGGTCGCCGGACCGGGTGAAGCTCATGTAGTCGTGGTCGGTGGGGAGCCCGAGCGCGGCGACGAGGTCGGCACTGCGCGGCCCCTGGACGGCGATGACCGCGAACCGGGTGTGCAGGTCCTCGACCTCGATGCCCTGCGGCGCGTCCGCCGCCAGCAGGCCCACGACGGCGGAGGTGTTCGCGGCGTTCGGGATGAGGAAGACCTCGTCGTCGCTGCGGACGTAGGCGATCAGGTCGTCGACGACACCGCCGGTCTCGCGGTCGCAGCACAAGGTGTACTGCGCCTGCCCCGGACCGATGCGTCGCAGGTCGTTGGTGAGCCGCGCGTTGACGAACTCCAGCGCCCCGACACCGCGGACCACGCCCTTGCCGAGGTGACTGACGTCGAAGACGCCGACGGCCTCGCGCACGGCGGCGTGCTCCTTGAGCACCCCACCGCCGGGGTACTCGATGGGCATCTCCCAGCCCCCGAAGTCGGCCAGCTTCGCCCCGAGGGCGACGTGGCGGCTGTGCAGCGGGCTGTGCAGGAGTTCGGTCACGGGCGCGACCCTACTGACTCGTGACCGCCTCCAGCGCGGCGGCGAGCCCCTCGAGGTCACCGGGGGTCACCCAGGCCGCGGTGGAGACCCGCAGGACCGGTGCGGTCACGTCGTCGGCGCGTGTCGTCGGCACCACGCTGAGCACGAACCCCCGCTCCACCAGCGCAGCGCGTACGGCGGCCGCGTCGGCGTCCGGGTGCCCCAGCGTCGTGATGCCGCTGGGCTCCGCGACGTCCTCGACCACCTGCCAGCCCCCGGCCCCCTGCAGCAGCACCCGGGCCGCCGCCGCGCCCGCCTGCACGACCGGGAGCAGTGCCGGCGAGAAGGTCCGCGCCGCCAGGGACAGCCCCAGCCGACCGGCGACGTTGGCCTCGGGCGGGTCGAAGCGCCGCATCCCCGCGAGCTCGATCCCGAACAGCGTGGGCGGCGGGGCGAGTCGGTCGTGCCAGGCGGGGTCCACGGCGAGGAACCCGACCCCGCGGGGTCCGCACAGCCACTTGCGGCTGGTGCCGACGTAGGCGGCAGCACCGGGAGGGACGTCGGTCTGCCCCAGCGACTGCGCCACGTCCAGGACCACGGGTACGCCGGCGGCGAGCGCGTCCGCCGCGGGCTGCACGACCCCCCGTTGACTCGGGATGTGCGGGAAGGTGAGCAGGTCCAGCCCCGACGGCAGCTCACCCACCCGCCCGGCACCGTCCACCGGCACCGGAACGAGCTCCCAGCCGCGGCGTGGCGCGCGGTCGCGCAGGACGCGCGCGTTCCCGCCGTACTCGCTGGGGAGGTAGCCGACGCGCGCGCCGGCCGGGAGCGGCCACGCGTCGATCACGGTGGCGAAGGCCGTCGCACCGCTGTCCGCCCAGGCGAGGGCGGTGCCGTCGAGCCCCACCATCGAGCCCAGGGCCGCTCGCCCCTCGTCCAGCCGTGCTGCGGCGGCAGCCTCGGCGACGTAACCGCCAGCCTCGGCCTCGACCTGCAGGTGCGCTGCCTGCGCGTCGAGCACCGCCTGCGACACCCGTCCGCACGCCGCGACGTCCAGGTGCACGCGTCCGGTCGCGACGCGCGCGCGGACCCACTCGTTCACGCTCATGCACGCACCCAACCACGGGTAGCCTCACCCCTCGTGACGTCTCCCTCCCTGACCCGACCCGCCCTGACCCGACCCGCCCTGACCCGACCCGCCCTGACCCGACCCGCCCTCCGCCTGTCCCTGTCGACCGCGACCGCTGCGACCGCGAAGACCGACGCCGTCGTCATCGGTGTCGCCCGGACCGCGAAGGGCCCGGTCCTGGTGGCCGGCTCCGACGACCTGGTCAAGGCGTTCGGCAAGGGCCTGCTGCCTGCACTCGTGGCGCTCGGGGCGACCGGCGCGGCCGAGGAGGTCACCCGCGTGGCCACCCTGGGTGCCGTCAAGGCCGGCGTTCTCGTCGCCGTCGGTCTGGGAGACCAGTCGTCGTCGTACGACGGGGAGGTGCTGCGCCGCGCCGCCGGTGCCGCGGTCCGGGCTCTCGCCGGGTCGTCCGCCACCGTCACACTCGCGCTCCCGGCCGAGGACGCGCCGTCCCTTCGCGCCGTGGCCGAAGGTGCGCTGCTGGGCGCCTACTCCTTCACCGAGCACCGGCAGGCGTCCCTCGACGGTCAGAAGGCCCCGGTCACGTCCGTCGCCGTGCTCAGCGGGCTCAAGGGCGCCAAGGCCGTCCTCACCCGGGCCGAGTCCGTCGCCCGCGCCGTCCACCTCGCGCGCGACCTGGTGAACACCCCGCCCTCCCACCTGACCCCCGCGACGTTCGCCGCGCTCGCGGTCGAGCGCGGCAAGGCCGTCGGGCTGACCACCGAGGTCCTCGACGAGAAGGCCCTCAAGAAGGGCGGGTACGGCGGGATCCTCGGCGTCGGTCAGGGTTCGACCAACCCGCCACGGCTGGTCCACCTGTCGCACCGCACCCGCGGGGCCAGCAAGAAGGTCGCCCTCGTGGGCAAGGGCATCACGTTCGACTCGGGCGGCATCTCCATCAAGCCGAGCGCCGGCATGGAGGACATGAAGTCCGACATGGGTGGCGCGGCGGCCGTCGTTGCGGCGATGGTCGCGATCGCCGAGCTCGGGCTGAAGGTGGATGTCGACGCGTGGGTGCCGATGGCCGAGAACATGCCGAGCGGCACAGCGATCCGTCCGTCCGACGTCCTCACGATGCACAGCGGGACGCGGGTCGAGGTCAACAACACCGACGCCGAGGGACGGCTCATCCTCGCCGACGCGATCTCCCGCGCGTGCCAGGACTCCCCCGACATCGTGCTGGACGTCGCGACGCTGACGGGTGCGCAGGTCGTGGCGCTCGGATCGCGCACCTCCGGTGTGATGGGCAACGACGACGCCCTGCGTGACCACGTCGTCGCGGCAGCCCGGACGGCGGGCGAGTCGATGTGGCCGATGCCCCTGCCCGCCGACCTGCGCAAGGGCCTGGACTCCGACGTGGCCGACATGGTCAACACGGGGCCCCGGGAGGGCGGGATGCTCACCGCCGGGCTGTTCCTGCAGGAGTTCGTCACCGACGGCGTCGCGTGGTCGCACCTGGACATCGCGGGACCGGCGTACAACACGGGCGCTGCCTACGGCTACACGCCGGTCGGGGGCACCGGTGCCGCCGTACGCACCTTCGTGCAGCTCGTCGAGGAGCTCGCCACCACCTGACCTCAGGTGGAGCGGGACTCCCCCGCGCGCTTGCGGGCCGCGGTCCACTCGCGCATCCGCTGCGGGTAGCCGGTCGCGGCGACGTCGTACACCGGCATCGCCAGGTCCTTGCCGAGGTCGAACGCTGCCTTCACCGACGACACCCGGCGGCGGGTCCACTCCCCGTCTGCGGCAACCAGGACCAGGGTCGTGGCGGTCGTGTTGGTCTGCGGCTCGACGAAGCCCTCGACGCCGGTGCGCGAGGCGGCGAACTGCTTCAGGTGGTCGGTGTCGGCGTTCTGCGCACCCCGCAGCGTCCCCGGACGGGGACGTCGGCCCAGCCGCCCGGACAGCCGGTTGAACGCGCCCACCCTGGCTCCTGTTCGTCCGGCGATCAGTCCGCGGCGGGAATGCCGTGGGCCCGATCGCGACCTGTACTCGGTAGATGCAAGGGTAAGTGGAAGGATGCCATGCGGCAGGGCAGACCTGTCGCATGCGAAGCCGTGAGGGAGCAGAACCTGTGAGCGAGCCCGTCGACCTGGTCGTCCTCGGAGGTGGCAGCGGTGGCTACGCCGCAGCCCTCCGCGCGTCGGAGCTCGGCATGAGCGTCGTCATGGTCGAGAAGGACAAGGTCGGGGGCACCTGCCTGCACCGCGGCTGCATCCCGACCAAGGCGCTGCTCCACTCGGCCGAGACCGTCGAGGTCATCAAGGACGCCGCGCAGTTCGGCGTCCAGGGGACCTTCCAGGGCGTCGACATGGCCGGCGTCAACGCCTACAAGGGCAAGGTGGTCGACGGGCTCTACAAGGGCCTGTCCGGCCTGGTGAAGAGCCGCGGCATCGAGGTCGTGCAGGGCTCCGGCCGGCTCGCCTCCCCGACCGCCGTTGAGGTCGACGGGCGGACCATCGAGGCCAAGCACGTGCTGCTCGCGACCGGCTCGGTGCCCCGCTCGCTGCCCGGCCTGACCATCGACGGCACGAAGGTCATCACCTCCGACGACGCGCTCGGTCTCGACGGCATCCCGGAGAGCGTCATCATCCTGGGCGCCGGCGCGATCGGCTGTGAGTTCGCCAGCGTGTGGAACGCCTTCGGCGCCGAGGTCACCATCGTCGAGGCCCTCCCCCACCTGGTGCCGCTCGAGGAGGAGTCGTCCTCCAAGCTGCTCGAGCGGGCCTTCCGCAAGAAGGGCATCAAGCAGGAGCTCGGCGCCCGGTTCCAGTCCGTCACTCCCACCGAGGGCGGCGTCCAGGTCACCCTCGAGGGCGGCAAGACCCTCGAGGCCGAGCTGCTGCTCGTCGCCATCGGCCGCGGGCCGGTGTCCGAGGGCCTGGGCTACGAGCAGATCGGCATCGAGATGGAGCGCGGCTTCGTCAAGGTCGACGCCTACTGCCAGACCTCCGTCCCCACGATCAGCGCCGTCGGGGACCTCATCCCGACCCTGCAGCTCGCGCACGTCGGCTTCGCCGAGGGGATCCTCGTCGCCGAGCGCCTGGCCGGCCTCCCGGTCACGCCGGTCGACTACGACGGCGTCCCGCGCGTGACCTACTCCCACCCGGAGGTCGCGTCCGTCGGCATCACCGCCAAGCAGGCCACCGAGCGCGGGTACGACGTCGTCGAGGTGACCTACGACCTCGCCGGCAACGGCAAGGCGAAGATCCTCGGTACGGCGGGAGCGGTGAAGGTCGTCGCGCAGAAGGACGGCCCGGTCCTGGGCGTCCACATGGTCGGCGAGCGTGTCGGTGAGCTCATCGCCGAGGCACAGCTCATCACCAACTGGGAGGCGCTGCCGTCCGAGGTGGCGCAGCTCATCCACCCGCACCCGACGATGTCCGAGGCCGTCGGCGAGGCGCACCTCGCGCTGGCCGGCAAGCCCCTGCACAGCCACTCCTGACGCACCCTCCCGCGACCCTCCCGTCACCCCTCGACCCCTCGACCCCTCGACCCCTCGTCACCCTCGTCAACCGAAGCAAAGGACCCCACGCACCCCATGGCCGTCTCCGTCACCATGCCCCGCCTCGGCGAGAGCGTCACCGAGGGCACCGTCACCCGCTGGCTGAAGAAGGAGGGCGAGCGCGTCGAGGTCGACGAGCCGCTGCTCGAGGTCTCCACCGACAAGGTCGACACCGAGATCCCCTCCCCCGCTGCCGGCATCGTCACCTCCATCAAGGTGCAGGAGGACGAGACCGTCGAGGTCGGCGTCGAGCTCGCCATCATCGGTGACGGCGAGGGCGGCGGTGAGGCTGGTGGTGAGGCTGGTGGCGAGGCTGGTGGCGAGGCAGCCGCAGCACCCGCAGCAGAGCCCACGGCCCAGGAGGACACCCCGGAGCCGGAGCCGACCCCGGAGCCCACCCCGGAGCCCACCCCGGAGCCCGCGGCCCAGGAGGCCACCCCTGACCCGGCGCCGGTCGCCGCCGCTCCGCAGGCCGCTCCCCCGGCCCCGCCGGCCCCCGAGCCCGTCCCCACCGCTCCCACCCCTGCGCCCGCCGCCACGTCCACTCCTTCACCGGCACCTTCACCGGCACCCTCGGCGGCTCCCGCGGGAGAGGGCGCCTACGTCACCCCGCTGGTCCGCAAGCTCGCTGCCGAGCACGGCGTCGACCTGGCGACGTTGCAGGGCACCGGCGTCGGAGGACGCATCCGCAAGCAGGATGTGCTCGACGCGGCCGCGCAGGGTCAGGGCAGCCAGGCCGCCCCCGCAGCGCCTGCTGCCCCCGCAGCCGCTGCAGCACCGGCTGCATCTGCTGCCCCCGCAGCCGCTGCAGCACCGGCCGCGGTGACCACGTCCGCGCCCGCCCCGGCTGCCGCGACGACCCCTTCGACCCCGGCCGTTCCGGCGACCTCCGCTCCGGCTCCGGCAGCGGCGACGGCGTCGCTGCGCGGCAAGACCGAGCCGCTCTCCCGGTTGCGCAAGGTCATCGCGACGCGCATGGTCGAGTCGCTGCAGGTCAGCGCCCAGCTGACGACGGTGCTGGAGGCGGACGTCACCGCCATCGCCAAGCTGCGCCAGCAGGTCAAGGGCGACTTCGAGGCCCGTGAGGGCACCAAGCTCACCTTCCTGCCGTTCTTCGCTCTCGCGGCCATCGAGGCCCTCAAGGCACACCCCATGGTCAACGCGAGCGTCGACATGGACGCCGGCACGGTGACCTACCACGACGAGGTGAACCTCGGCATCGCCGTCGACACGGAGAAGGGCCTGCTGGTTCCGGTCCTCCAGGGCGCCGGCGACCTGAACCTGTCCGGTGTCGCTCGCAAGATCGCCGACCTCGCCGACCGGACCCGGACCAACAAGGTCGGCCCGGACGAGCTCGGCGGCGGGACGTTCACAGTGACCAACACCGGCAGCCGCGGGGCCCTGTTCGACACCCCGATCATCAACCAGCCGCAGGTCGGCATCCTCGGCACCGGCGCCGTCGTCAAGCGCCCGGTCGTGGTGAACGACCCGCAGCTCGGCGAGGTGGTGGCCGTGCGCTCGATGGTCTACCTGGCCCTCACCTACGACCACCGCATCGTCGACGGCGCCGACGCCGCTCGCTTCCTCACGACGGTGAAGAACCGTCTCGAGGAGGGCGACTTCGCCGCCGAGCTCGGGCTCTAGCCCCGCGTGGCGGCCGCCCTCGACCACCTCCTCCTGCTCGAGGGCGAGGTGCTCGCCATGGCGGCCGCCCTCGGCACGCACGACCCCGACCAGCCGGTCGTGGCGTGTCCTGGTTGGACCCTGCGCGACGTCACCGGCCACCTCATCGGTGTGCACACCTGGGCGCGCGCCGCCCTCGACAGCCCCGGTCCCCCGCCGTACGACGAACCTCGCGTCGAGGGTGGGGCGGACGAGCTGGCGCGCGCGTACGAGCAGGCGGCCGCTGCCCTCATGGCCCGGTTGCGGGAGCTGCCCCCCAGCGCTCCGGCGTGGACGTTCGACAAGACCAACCGGACCGCGGGGTTCTGGAGCCGGCGGCAGGTGCACGAGGTCGCCTTACACCGCTGGGACGTCGCGCCGTACGTCCTGGGCGAAGCCCTTGCACGCGACGGGATCGACGAGGTGCTGACCTTCTTCGCCCCCCGTCAGGTCTCCCGCGGGCTCGTGCCGCCGGGACGCCTCGAGCTGTGCCTTCCCGACGAGATGATCGGGTTCGGTCAGGGCGAGGTGACGCGCGTCGAGGGCACCTGTGCGGATGTCCTCCTGCGGCTGTGGGGCCGCGGTGAGCCACTGCCCGACGGCTGGGCGGGGCTCACCCCCTGACGGTCGAGGTGCGCAGGAACCGGCCAGCCGGGAGGATCACAGGATGAAGATCGGGATCACCGGGGCCACGGGCCTCATCGGATCAGCCCTGCGACCGGCGCTGATGGCCGCCGGCCACCAGGTGGTCTCGTTCGTCCGCCGACCCGCGTCGGCGCCGGACGAACGCCGCTGGGACGCCGAGCACCTGGCCGCCGAGGCGGTCGAGGACCTCGACGCGGTCGTGCACCTCGCCGGGGCCGGCGTCGGCGACAAGCGCTGGACCGACAGCTACCGGACGACGATCCTCGACAGCCGCACCCACGGCACCCGGGCTGTGGCCCTGGCCGTGGCGACGGCGGGCGTGCCCACGCTGCTGTCCGCCAGCGCTGTCGGCTGGTACGGCGACACCGGCGACCAGGTCACCGACGAGACCGGGACGCGGGGCAGCGGGTTCCTCGCCGATGTGTGCGTGGCCTGGGAGGCCGCGACCGAGCCGGCCGACACCTCGGCTCGCGTCGTCCACCTGCGCACCGGTGTCGTGCTGGCCGCCGAGGGCGGCGCGCTCGCGAAGCAGGTGCCGATCTTCAAGGCCTGCCTCGGCGCCCCCCTGGGCAGCGGCCGGCAGTGGCTGCCCTGGATCAGCCTCGAGGACGAGGTGGGCGCGATCGTCCACCTGCTCACCGCCGACGTCGCCGGGCCCGTCAACCTGGTGGCTCCCCACCCGGTACGCAACCGGGAGTTCACCAAGGCCCTGGGCGCTGCGGTGCACCGGCCCACGCTCCCCGTCCCCGTGCCGGGCTTCGTGCTCGCCGCCGCCCTGGGACAGTTCGCCCAGGAGGGCGTGCTCGCCGGACAGCGCCTGGCGCCGACCCGTCTGCTCGCCAGCGGCTTCTCCTTCGCCCATCCCGAGGTCGCGCAGGCGCTGCAGTCCGAGCTGGGCTCGTCCGGGCTGGGCTGAGCTCACCGGCTGACCTGGGCGACGAGCCATCCGCGTGCGCGGCGGGTGAGGACGATCGTGTGGCGCGCCACCGCCCCGGCAGCGTGCCGCACCTGACCATCCCGCTCGTGGACGACGTACGCCGGCAGGGACTCCTCGACCTCGAGCTCGACGCGGTCATCGCTGGTCCGCAGCGGCGTGACGACGTCGATCGCGTGCCGCAGGTCGTCCACCGTGGCCCCGCGCTCGACCAGGGCGGCCAGCGCCGCCCGGTCGGCGCGCCCCGCGGCGGAGCCCTCGTCGTAGACCTCGTCGAGCAGCGCCACCCGCCCGGTCCGGAACGCCTCGGCCCGCCGGGCGTCCAGGGCTGTCAGGACGTCGGTCCACGCCGCGACCGGCTGCACCGCGGGTGCTGCCACCGCCGCCGCGCGCACGGCCGGCGTGGCCAGCGGGACGCCTCCTGGACCGTCCGAGGCGTGCCGACCCCACAGGACCCCGCCCGCGACCACGGCGAGCAGCGCGGCCACCGCCGCGGCTCCGGACAGCAGGTGCGCGCGGCTCGGGAGCCGAAGGGGCAACCAGGACGGCGACCCCGTCGGCAGGGTCGGTCGGCGCCGCGGGTGCACTGAGCGGATCCGCGCCGGGCCCGGACGCGCACCCGGACGCGGTACCGGACGCGCACCCGGACGCGGTACCTGACGTGCCGAGAGCGGGATCGCCGGGCACGCGGCGAGGAGCGCCTGGCTCAGAGCGTCAGCGGTCGGGCGCGTCGTGGGGTCGAACCGCAGGGCGGACGTGATCGCCGCGAGGAGCGGCACCGGCGCAGTGGGCACCAGGTCGGCCAGGGGCGTGTCGCCCGGAGCCTGACCGGTCAGCAGCCGGTGGGCGAGCGCGCCCACCGCCCACACGTCTGCCGACGGACCGAGCGCCCCCGTCGGGTCATGCCCGTCGGCCGGGTCGTGCAGCACGGCCAGCCCCAGCCCCTCCAGCAGCGGTCTGCCCTGGTCGTCGAGCAGGAGGCTCCCGACCTCCAGCCGCCCGTGGACGAGACCCGCGGCGTGTGCCTGCCCCAGCGCCTCGGCAACCGGAGCGACGACCGTGACCACCTCCCCCGGCAGGAGGACGCGATCCGTCGGGACAGGGCCACCGGCTGCGTGGTCGAGGACGAGCAGGTCCTCACCGTTGCTGCGCACGGTGGTCCTGACCCGCACCAGGTGCTCGCTCGCCAGGCCACGGACCACCGTGGACGCCGCACGGACCGCCGCCAGGACGTCACGGTCGACGCCCACCAGGCGCCGCACGGCGACCAGGTCCCCCGTCCGCCGGTGGGTGGCCCGCCAGACCTCTCCGGCGCTGCCGAACCCCAGCAGCGTGAGGTCGTCGTAGCCGGACAGGACAGGCTCTCCCGTGACGCGTTCAGTCATGCCAGGCAACGTAGGGAAGTTCGCCGACAGGCCGCCGGAGTTGTCCACAGGTAGGTTGCGCCGGTGCCCGATGTTGTCGTCCTCGGAGCCGGTCTGGCCGGTCTCGCCTGCGCCCTGCACCTGTCCCGAGCGGGTGTCGACGTGGCGCTGCACGAGGCCTCCGGCCAGGTCGGTGGCCGGGTGCGCACCGACGTCGTCGACGGGCTGCTGCTCGACCGCGGCTTCCAGGTGCACAACACCGCCTACCCCGAGGCGGCGCGCGTCCTCGACCACGACGCCCTGTCGCTGCACGCCTTCAGCAAGGGCGCCCTGGTGCGGTACGGCGAGCGCCTGCACCGCGTGGGCGACCCGCGCCGGCACCCCACCTGGGCGCTGTCGAGCGCCCTCGCACCCCTCGGTTCGGCCAAGGACAAGGCGGCGTTGCTCGCCCTGGCGGGTCGCGACGCGGCCTTGCCGGTCGACCGGCTGCGGGCGGCGCGCGAGCGCACGACGTACGACCACCTGCGCGCCCACGGCATCTCGGACACGATGATCGACCGGTTCCTGCGCCCGTTCCTCGCGGGGGTGCTGCTCGACGGCGACCTCGGCAGCAGCAGTCGGTTCTTCGACGTGGTGTGGCGCTCGTTCGCCCGCGGCAGGCAGGCCGTTCCGGCCGCAGGGATGGGCGCGATCCCTGCCCAGCTCGCCGCCCGGCTGCCCGAGGGCATCGTGCACCTGGACTCCCGCCACCACCACCTACCCACCGCCCGCGCTGTGGTGGTCGCGACCGACCCGGCCACCGCCACGTCGCTGCTCGACCTTCCGCCGATCGCGTTCGGCAGCGTCACGACGCACTACCACCTGGCCGACGAGCCACCCGTGACGGAGCCCGCGATCGTGCTGGACGGCGAGCGGTCCGGACCGGTCACCAACACGGTCGTGCTCACGAACGCGGCACCGTCGTACGCCCCGGGCCGGGTCCTGGTCAGCAGCAGCGTCGTCGGCGTGGGCAGTGTGGCCGCGACCGAGCCCGAGGTCCGTGCGCACCTGTCCCGGATGTACGGCGTCGACACCGCGCGATGGGAGCACGTGCGCTCCTACGAGCTGCCCCAAGCCCTCCCGTCGATGGCGCCGCCACGCGGCTCCCTGCGCCTGCCCGTGCGCCTGCGCGACGGGGTGTTCGTGTGCGGTGACCACCGGGACACCGCCAGCATCCAGGGCGCTCTGGTCTCCGGACGCCGTGCCGCCCACGCCGTCCTGAAGGAGCTGAGCGCATGAGCTGGATCGTGGCGGGGTCGATGGGCTGGGCCGCCGACCCGGTGCGTGACAGGGTGGCCGGTCCGGTCTTCGACGTCATGGCCGCGCTCGCCGGTGACCCCGCGCGACCGCGACTGACCTTCGTCACCACGGCAGGACCCGACGGCGACGCCTACACCGGGGTCGTGCACGAGGCCTTCCGGGGCACCCGTTTCGACGTACAGGTGCTGCGGCTCATGCCGATGCCCAACGTCCCCGACCCGCGGCAGGCCCTGCTCGACAGCGACCTGGTGTTCGTCGGGGGTGGCAGCGTCGCCGGACTGCTCGCGCTCTGGCGCCTGCACGGGCTCGACGTGGCGATGCGTGAGGCCTGGGAGTCCGGCGTCGTTCTCGGCGGCATCAGCGCGGGATCGCTGTGCTGGCACCTCGGCGGGACGACCGACTCGTTCGGGCCGGACCTCCGACCGGTGACCAACGGCCTGGCTCTGCTGCCGTACGGCAACGGCGTGCACTACGACACCGAGGCCCAGCGGCGGCCGCTGCTGCACCGGCTGGTCGCGGACGGCACCCTGCCGCTGTCCTTCGCGACCGATGACGGGGTCGCGATCGTCTACCGCGACACCGAGGTGGTCGAGGCCGTGTCCGACCGCGACGGCGCCTTGGCCTACCGGGTCGAGCGGGTCGGGGACACCGTGGTCGAGACGGCCCTCCCGGTACGCCGGATCGGCTAGTCCCGTTCTGCTCTGCCGGCCAGCGCCCCTGCGCGGGGGGCTGGCCCCTTGGCGAGCCGGCTGGGCCACCACAGCGTGTCGCCCACCAGCAGTGCCAGGGCGGGGACCAGCAGCGAACGGACGAGGAAGGTGTCGAGCAGTACGCCGAACGCGACGGCGAAGCCGATCTCCGCGAACGGCACGAGGGGCAGCACCCCCAGCGCCGCGAACGTCGCCGCCAGCACCAGCCCGGCACTGGTGATGACACCGCCGGTGACGGTGAGGCCTCGCAACGTCCCCGCGCGGGTGCCGACCAGCGCGCTCTCCTCACGCACCCGCGTCATGAGGAAGATGTTGTAGTCGATCCCCAACGCGACGATGAACACGAACGCGAACAGCGGGAACGCGGAGTCCGCGCCGGGAAAGTGGAAGACGTGGTCGAACACCAGGGCACACGCACCGAGGGTTGCGGCGAAGCTCAGCACCACCGACGCGACCAGCAGCAGCGGGGCGACCAGGCTGCGCAGCAGGACGGCGAGCACGAGCAGGATCACCAGCAGCACCAGGGGAAGGATGAGGGTCCGGTCCCGTTGCGACGCGTCCTGGATGTCGAGGTCGATGGCGGTGAAACCACCCACCAGCACATCGGTCGAGACGGCGTCGAGGTCACGGCGGAGCTGCTGCACGACCTTGGTCGCCGCGGGTGAGTCGCCCCCGGCACTGAGCACGGCCTCGACGACCACCCGCCCGGCGACGACCTTCGGCGTCCCGGTGATCCCGCCCTCGTCGTCGAGCACCACGGTCGTCACCACGCCCGGCGTCCGCTGGGCGACGGCGCGGACCTCGTTGACCAGGCTCGCCGGCGCGATGAGGTCCACCGGTGTCCCGACGCCTCCGGGGAAGTGCGCCTCGAGCCGCTGCTGCCCGACGACCGACTCTGCCTGCCCCCGGATGATCTCGGTCTGCGGGATGCCCGACGCCTTGAGCCCGAAGGCGAATCCGGCGAGCACCAGCAGGACCACGGTGCTCGCGACGGCGGTCCACACCGTCCGTCGGGCAACGAGGTCGGCCACGCGCGACCAGATCCCCGAGGCCACCGGGTCCAGGCCGTCCGGGTGGGGGATGCGCGGCCAGAAGACGCGGCGTCCCAGGATGAGCAGCAACGCCGGAAGGAGCAGCACCATGGTCACCGCCGCGCAGGCGACGCCGATCGCGGCGACCGGCCCGAGCCCGCGGTTGCTCGAGAGCTCGCTGGCCAGCAGGCACAGCACGCCGAGCACCACCGTCGCTGAGGACGCGAGGATCGGGGGTACGGCGCCTCGCAGCGCCACCTTCATCGCCGGCCACGACCGGTCGTGGCGGTGCAGCTCCTCGCGGTACCGGGCGATCAGCAGCAGCGCGTAGTCGGTGCCCGCACCGAACACCAGCACCGGCAGGATGCCGGCGCTCTGGCCGTCGACGGTGAGCACGTCCGCCTTCACCAGCATCGAGATGATGCCGCCGGCGAGGACGTACGCCATACCGACCGACAGCAGCGGCAGCACCCACAGGACCGGGCTGCGGTAGACCCCGAGCAGGATCACGATGACGATCGTCATGGTGGCGAGCAGCAGGGTGCCGTCGATGGAGCCGAAGACCTCGAGCAGGTCCGCCTGCACCCCACCCTGGCCGGTGACGTAGGTCGTCAGCCCCTCGGGCAGCCCCGGACGGGCGAGCAGGGTCCGCATCGCGTCGACGTTCTCGATGAAGGTCGGCGTGTCCCGGCCGTCCATCGGCAGGAGCACCTGGCTGGCTCGGCCGTCAGGGCTGGTGCGGGGCGGCTGCGGGTCGCCGACCAGCCAGCCCTTGCCCCTGATCAGCGTCAGGTCGGCGACGATCCGCGCCTGGTCCGCGGCGGTGAGGGAACCGGAGCGCTCGTAGAGCACGACCGTCGGCGAGACGTTCTTGCCGACGAAGTCCTCCTGCAACGCGAGGGCCTGGGTCGACTCCGCGTCCCGGGGCAGGAACGCCGCGTTGGAGTTCTCCTGACGGTCGGCGAGCTTGCCGAACGCCCCGAGGAAGCCCAGCAGCACCAGGGCGATGTAGACCACTGCGACGAGCGCCGAGATCTCGCCCACCCGGTGGCGTCCTGCGAACCCGTCTCGTCTTCTGATCACCGACGCACCCTAGTCAGCGCGGACGTAGGCTCGCGTGGTGCAGATCCGTCGTGTCGGTCACGTCGCGTACGACGACGCCTGGGTCCTCCAGCAGCACCTGCACGCCCAGGTCGCCGACGGTACGCACGAGGACGTCGTGCTGCTGCTCGAGCACGAGAGCGTCTACACCGCCGGCAAGCGTACCGAGCCGTGGGAGCGACCGACCGACGGGTCGCGGGTCGTCGACGTGGATCGCGGCGGCAAGATCACCTGGCACGGACCGGGGCAGGTGACCGGTTACCCGATCGTCCGCCTCGCCGACCCGGTCGACGTCGTGGCCTACGTCCGCCGGGTCGAGCAGGTGCTCATCGACGTGTGCGACGACCTGGGTCTGCCCACCACGCGGATCGAGGGGCGCAGCGGGGTCTGGACCAGCGACGGGGCGCGCAAGCTCGGCGCGATCGGCATCCGCATCGCGCGGGGCGTCACGATGCACGGCTTCGCGCTGAACTGCGACAACAGCCTCGCGCCGTACGACGCGGTGGTGGCGTGTGGGATCCGCGACGCGGGTGTGACGACGTTGAGCGTCGAGCTCGGTCGGCCCGTCCCCGTGTCGGAGGTGCTGCCGCTGCTCGAACGGCACCTCCCACTGCTCGACCTCGCGAAAAGCCCTGCGACGCAGTCCGCCGACGCCTAGGGTCCTCTCTCGTGCAGTGCGAGACCTGCGGCTTCGACGCCGCCCTGTGGACCGACGGCGACCTCCGGACGACGCGCAAGGACGTGCGGGGCCTGGCCCTGCAGGTGCTGGACGGCGCGCCGCTGCCGCTGCAGGCAGATCTGGTGCGGGTCCTGGCCGCGCTGCAGGAGCTGCCGGACGACCACAGTGCCGGCACGGTCCACGAGGCCGTCCACTGCCTGCACCGGGCCGGTCGGCTGCGCCACGCCGGCCAGACGCACGGCAGGGGGTCGGTCGCACAGCTCAGCACCAGCGGCGGGGGTGTCCCCAAGTCGGCCGTGGACCGGGTCAGGCTCGGCTGGCACGGCCTCGACGGTGACGTGCAGCAGAACCGCCGGCACCACGGACGGCCGTGGCAGGCGGTGTGCCTGTGGTCCGCGGAGGTCATCGAGGGCCTGCGCGTCGAGGGTCACCCGATCGGCTTCGGCAGCGCCGGGGAGAACCTCACCCTGCGCGGCCTGTCCTGGCCTTCCCTTTCCCCCGGCGTCCGCCTGCAGGTCGGTACGGCGGTGCTGCAGGTCACGGCCTACGCCGTGCCCTGCGTGAAGAACGCCCGGTGGTTCGTGGACGGCGACACCAGCCGGATGTCGCAGCAGGTCCGGCCCGGTGCCAGCCGGTTGTACGCGTCGGTGGTGGTGCCCGGTGTCGTCACCACCGGTGACCTGGTCACCGTCGAACCGGCCGTCGTCGCGTCGGTGCAGCGGGCCGAGCAGCTGTCCCTCTAGAGTCGCCGCCCATGAGCCTCACCGGGTGGGACCTGAGCGCGTTCACCGACGGGGGGCGCACCTTCCCGACGTACCGGCGAGGCAGCGGACCGGGTGTCATCGTCATCCACGAGATCCCGGGGATCACGCCCAAGGTGCAGGCGTTCGCCGAGGAGGTCGTCGATGCCGGCTTCACCGTCGTGATGCCCTCACTGCTCGGGACGCCGGGGCGACCCGCCGGACTGGGCAACACTGCAGCGACCGTGGCGAAAGTGTGCGTGTCCAAGGAGTTCAGCACCTGGGCGACCCACCAGACCTCGCCGGTGACGCAGTGGTTGCGCGCTCTTGCGCGGGACCTGCACGCGGAGCTCGGCGGCCCGGGGGTCGGCGCGCTCGGGATGTGCTTCAGCGGCGGCTTCGCGCTCGCGATGATGGTGGACGGGCACGTGGCCGCCCCGGTGCTGTCGCAGCCGTCCATGCCGTTCGGCGTCACGAAGGCCCTGCGGGCCGACCTCAACCTGTCGCCCGCCGACCTTACCGCCGTCAAGGAGCAGGTCGCCGGAGGCTGTCAGGTCCTGGGACTGCGCTACCGCGGAGACCCGATGGTCGGCACCCGGTTCGACACCCTGCGGCGCGAGCTCGGCAACGGGTTCCTCGCCGTCGAACTGCCCGGCAAGCAGCACTCGGTCGTGACCGAGCACCGCGACGACGGCGCGGTGCAGCGGGTGCTGGAGTTCTTCTCCGAGAAGCTCACACCTGCGGCATGACCTCGCTGGCGATCAGCTCGAGGTGGTCGAGGTCGGCGAGGTCCATCACCTGCAGGTAGACCCGCGTGGCGCCGGCCTCCGCGAACGTTCCGAGCTTCTCGACGACCTCGGCCGGTGAGCCGGCCAGCCCGTCGCGACGCAGCCCGTCGAGGTCGCGACCGAGCTTCTCGGCCCGGCGGCTCAGCTGGTCACCCGTGCCGCAGCAGACGACCTGCGCCGCCGACTCGATCACCGTCCGGCCGGTCACCTGGCACGCCTCGCGGACCCGGCCGAACGCCGCGGCGGTCTCCTCCACCGAGTGGAAGGGCACGTTGTACTCGTCGGCGTACGTCGCGGCCAGCCGCGGCGTGCGCTTGGCGCCGAACCCGCCGATGAGCAGCGGGACGTGCGACTGGGTCGGCTTCGGCAGCGCCGGGGAGTCGACCAGCTGGTAGTGCTCGCCCGTGAAGCTGAAGGTGCCCGGGGCCTCCCACAGCCCCTGGATGACCTGCAGCTGCTCCTCGAAGCGGTCGAACCGCTCACCGAGCGGGGGGAACGGGATGCCGTACGCGGTGTGCTCGGCGTCGTACCAGCCGGTGCCGAGGCCGAGCTCGACGCGCCCGCCCGACATCTGGTCGACCTGCGCGACGCTGATCGCGAGCACGCCCGGGAGCCGGAACGTGCCGGCGGTGACCAGCGTGCCGAGCCGGAGGCGGGAGGTCTCGCGGGCGAGGCCGGCCAGGGTGATCCAGGCGTCGGTCGGACCGGGCAGGCCGTCGCCGCCCATGGTCAGGTAGTGGTCGGAGCGGAAGAAGGCGTCGAAGCCGAGGTCCTCGGTCGCCTTCGCCACGCGCAGCAGGTCGTCGTACGTCGCGCCCTGCTGGGGCTCGGTGAAGATGCGCAGGTCCACTAGCGCTCCAAGGTGATGAGGACGGCCTCGCCGGCGGCTGCGGCGCGGGTGAAGAACGAGACGAGATCGGCGTACGACGGGAGCAGGAAGGCGGTGAGCGCGTCGGCCTTGTCCCAGGCGGCGTCGGGGTAGATCTCTGCCTGCTTCATCGCCTTGTGGGTGAAGCGTGGCACGAGCTCGTCGGCACCCGGCAGGGCGTCGGCAACGGCCGCCACCTCGGCCGGCGACAGGTAGCGGACCGGCTCGTACGACGTCGGGTCGCCGACCGGTGTCCCGCCGAGGACCGCGTCGGACAGCGGAGGCGACCCGCCCCAGGCCGAGCCGTTGAGCAGGAAGTGGATCCCGTGCCAGGCCAGGCCGAGCTCCATCGGGCTGCCGTCGGCGAACCACAGCATCGCGACGTCGGGGTCGCGTTCGAGCTCGTCGAGGTCGGAGGTGGCGGGGTCGACCGTCAGGTAGCGCATCTGCACGGGAAGCGACGCTAGCCGTTCGTCGTTAGCCTGGGTGACATGACGATCGCACCTGAGGGCCGCAAGCTCCTGCGCCTTGAGGTGCGCAACGCCGAGACGCCGATCGAGAAGAAGCCGTCCTGGATCAAGACCAGGGCTGTGATGGGGCCGGAGTACACCTCGCTCAAGGCCCTCGTGAAGGCCGAGGGGCTGCACACGGTGTGCGAGGAGGCGGCCTGCCCCAACATCTACGAGTGCTGGGAGGACCGCGAGGCGACCTTCCTCATCGGTGGCGACCAGTGCACCCGTCGGTGCGACTTCTGCAACATCGACACCGGCAAGCCCGCGGCCTACGACACCGACGAGCCCCGACGCGTCGCCGAGTCGGTGGGGAAGATGGGGCTGCGGTACGCCACGATCACCGGCGTCGCCCGTGACGACCTCCCCGACGGCGGGGCGTGGCTCTACGCCGAGACCGTCCGGCTCGTGCACGAGGCCGTGCCCGGCATCCACGTCGAGCTGCTCATCCCCGACTTCGACGCCAAGCCCGAGCAGCTCGCCGAGGTCTTCGGCAGCGCGCCGGAGGTGCTGGCCCACAACGTCGAGACGGTCCCCCGTATCTTCCGCCGCATCCGCCCCGGCTTCCGCTACGAGCGCTCGCTCGACGTGATCACCCAGGCGCGTACGGCGGGGATGGTGACCAAGTCCAACCTGATCCTCGGGATGGGCGAGACCCGCGAGGAGATCAGCGAGGCGCTGTCCGACCTGCACGCGGCCGGCTGCGACCTGGTGACCATCACGCAGTACCTCCGGCCCAGCAAGCGGCACCACCCGGTCGAGCGGTGGGTCACGCCCGAGGAGTTCGTCGCGCTGCGCGAGGAGGCCGAGGAGATCGGCTTCGCCGGCGTGATGTCAGGGCCGCTGGTGCGGTCGTCGTACCGCGCGGGTCGCCTGTACGCCCAGGCCCTGGAGCGCCGCGCCCGCACCTGACCGTGCGTCGCTGGGCGAGTCTGGTCATTTCGAACCAGACGGTCCCGGCTTCCCAAATCGGGACAAGATGGCCCGAGTGGTCACTATCCGTGACGAGACCTGTCCGTCACGCTGAGTAAGCAACACCTACTCAACGTGATGAGGATGCATGTCCCGTTCGACGCCCCGCCGACTCCACCGCACGACCGGTCTGGTCCTCCTGCTGACCCTGATCGGCGCGACGCTGTCGGTGCTGCTCACCCGCAGCCTCGTCGACCAGAGCGAGCAGCGTCTCGCCGACCAGCAGGCGGGCCAGGGTGCCTTCGTGCTCGCCACCCTGCTCGGTCAGACGAGTGCGGCGACCGACGCCCTCGCCCAAGCGGTCACGGCACAGGGCCAGGTGAGCGCCGAGCACTTCCAGGCCGTCGCCACCGGCATCCTGCGTCCGGCGGCGCAGGGCGGTCTCGGCGCACGTGCCGCGGCCCTGATCCGCCGGTCGGACGGGACGGTGCTCGCTCGCGCCGGACAGCCGCTCGGACCGCTGGGCGCCCCCACTCTCGGTGTCGACACGCGCGCGGCGCTCGACGGGCACGCCCTGGCGCTCCTCCCCCTTGCTCGATCCGGCGACCGACGGGCCCTGGTCTTCGTCGCACCGGCCGGCCCCGCCGACGCGGTCTACCTCGAGCTGGGGCTCGACACGGACGTGACGTCGATCCCGGCTCTGCCCGGCAAAGCCTTCTCCAACGTCGACTTCGCGCTCTACCTCGGTCGGGAGACACCGGCGGACCTGGTCATGAGCAACCGCGCCGTGCTCCCGCTCACCGGACGCCGCGGCGTGGCGCGCGCGGCAGTCACCTTCGACGACGCCTTCCGCAGCACTGCCACCCCGACCCAGGCGCCGCTGCTGCTGGTGCTCCATCCGCGCTCCCCCCTGGCCGGCACCGCCGCCCAGGCCTTTCCCTGGTTCCTGTGCGCCTTCGCCCTCGCCGGAGGTGGCGCCGTGTCGGCCCTGCTCGAGGCCAGTCAACGCCGTCGCGACCAGGCTCTGCTGCTCGTGGCCGAGCTCGAGCAGCGCAGCGCCGAGGTCGAACGGGCCGTGCAGCTGCAGGCGCAGACCGAGCAGCAGCTGCGTCAGGCCCAGCGGCTCGAGGCCGTCGGCCAGCTGGCGGGCGGGATCGCGCACGACTTCAACAACCTGCTCGCCGTGATGTTCAGCTACCTGGGGTTCCTCAGGGCCGAGGGCGCCGGCCAGCCCTGGCTGGCAGACGTCGACGAGGTCGACCGGGCGGCCCGACGGGGGTCCGAGCTGGTCCGCCAGCTCGTGATGTTCAGCCGCCGCGAGCCGGCTCGACAGCACGTCCTGGACCTGCGCGGGCTGCTGCTCGAGCGGCACTCGCTGCTGCAGCGCACCCTGCGGGACGACATCGACGTGGACGTCGTCACCCCGCCAGGCCCGGTCCTGGTTCGGGCCGACCCGATCGAGCTCGACCAGGTCATCATGAACCTCGCCGTCAACGCCCGTGACGCCATGCCGCACGGTGGCCGCTTGGTGATGACGCTCGACGAGGTCCCCGGTGCGTCCGGCGAACAGGCCCGACTGCGGGTGCGCGACTCCGGCACCGGGATGGACGCGCACACCCGGGAGCGTGCCTTCGAGCCGTTCTTCACCACGAAGGACATCGGTCAGGGCACCGGACTCGGCCTCGCCACCGTCTACGGCATCGTCACCCGTGCGGGGGGTCAGGTCGAGCTGTCCTCCTCCGCCCGCGGGACGACGGTGACGGTGCTGCTCCCCACGACCACCGCCGAGCTGCCGGTCACCGACACCGCCCAGCCCGAACGCCCCGACGGCCGCGGGGTCGCGCGGGTGCTGCTCGTGGAGGACCAGCCCGCCGTACGGCGAGCCTCGGCCCGCATCCTGCGCGAGGCGGGGTACGACGTCGTCGAGGCCGCGAGCGGGCCGGAGGCGCTCCGGCTGTTTACCACCGGGCACCTCGACCTGCTCGTGAGCGACGTCGTCATGCCCGGCGGGCTGTCCGGCCCCGACCTCGCCGCGGCGCTGCGGGACGAGCGCCCCGACCTGCCGGTCGTCCTCGCGTCCGGCTACGTCGGCGACCGACTGACCGGGGTCGGTGACCTGCCTCCCCACACCACGGTCTTGTCGAAGCCCTTCGACGCGACCGCCCTGCTGGACGCCGTCCGCGTCAGCCTCGACACCGAAGGAGCCCTCCCGTGATCGTCACGCAGACGCGCAGCTCGAGCACCACCGCGACGGTGCTCGTGGTGGACGACGAGCCCGCCCTTCGACGGGGGCTGGTCCGGATCCTCGGCTCGGCGGGCTACCAGTGCGCCGAGGCCCATGACGTGCCCAGCGGCCGCGCAGCGCTGCGCGGCGAGCAGATAGACCTCGTCCTGTGCGACGTGAGCATGCCGGGAGAGAGCGGCTTCGAGCTGCTGCGCACTGTCGCGCGCGAGCACCCGACAGTGGGCGTGCTCATGGTGACCGCTGTCGCGGACGTGGACGCGGCGGCGCCGGCAGTCGCGCTCGGCGCGCTGGGCTACATCCTCAAGCCCTTCGAGGAGGGCGAGATCCTCATCAACGTCGCGACGGCGCTGTCACGACGGGCCCGTGACCTGGCCGTCGCAGACCAGGCGCGTGCGCTGGCGGCGCAGGTCGAGGAGCGCTCGGCCGCGCTCGCCGAGGCCATCCGGCGGCTCGACCTGTCGGAGCAGACGGTGCAGGCCCTGCACGAGGAGACGGTGCTGCGGCTCGCGACCGTGGCGGAGTGGCGCGACCCCTACACCGGCCAGCACCTTGCCTCCATGAGCGGCCTGAGCGCCGCCCTCGCCACCGCGGCGGGGCTGTCCCCGGAGCAGGTGGAGCGGGTGCGGGTCGCGAGCCTGTTGCACGACCTCGGCAAGGTCGCCGTCCCGGACAGCATCCTGCTCAAGCCCGGCCCGCTCACCCTGGCCGAGCGCGCCGTGATGCAGGAGCACGCGGAGACCGGCGCCGCCATGCTGCGCGGGTCGACGGTGGAGATCCTGCGGGCAGGCGGGCTCATCGCTCTCACCCACCACGAGCGCTGGGACGGCTCCGGCTACCCCCATGGCCTCGCCGGCGTCGAGATCCCCCTCGAGTCGCGCATCGTGAGCATCGCCGACGTCTACGACGCCCTGGCCAGCGACCGGCCGTACAAGGCGGCCTGGGACCAGGACCGCATCGTCGCGACCATGCGCGGCGGCAGGGGGAGCCAGTTCGAGCCCGACCTGCTCGACACGTTCCTCGACCAGGTCCTGCCCGAGCACGGCGCCTGACCGTGCGGTGATGGACTCCCACGTTTCACCCTCGGGTCACGCAGCCGTTACACAGTCCCCGGACCCTCAGGAGTGACCCCGGAGGTTCCGATGAACGCACCCGCTCCCCTCACGCACGCTGCTGACACCCTCCAGTCGCTCGCGTTGGCTCTCCTCCCCCATGGCGGCCAGCGCTCGGCGCGACGCAACGCCTGGGCCTCCATGTCGTCCGACGCGGCGCGGGCCCGGTCCCGCCGCGAGGCCGAGGAGGTCATGGGCCTGGCCGCAGCCGCCCGTGCGGCCGCACGTGAGGTGGCCACAGCGCAGCGCGAGGCGGCGCGCGCGCACTGACTGCCGCCTCGCCCCTGGCGAGGGCTACGGTGATCGCCATGGCCGAGCCCGTGTACCGCCCCGTCATCGGGTTCGCCCGCCTTGCCTTCGCCGGCCTCGGGCTGAAGTTCGACATCACCGGCGCCGAGCACGTCCCGGCTGCCGGCGGCGGCGTCGTGGCGATCAACCACACCGGCTACCTCGACTTCGCCCTGGCGGGCTTCGCGTTCCGGCCGCGCAAGCGCCTGGTGCGCTTCATGGCGAAGAAAGAGGTCTTCGACCACAAGGTCAGCGGGCCGCTGATGCGCGGCATGAAGCACATCCCCGTCGACCGCATGGCCGGCGCTGAGAGCTACCGGCTCGCGGTCGACGCGCTGCGCTCCGGCGAGCTGGTCGGCGTCTTCCCCGAGGCGACGATCTCGCAGAGCTTCGAGCTCAAGGAGTTCAAGACCGGTGCGGCCCGGATGGCCCACGAGGCCGGCGTACCCCTCCTCCCCGTCATCGTGTGGGGCAGCCAGCGGGTCTGGACCAAGGGCCGCAAGCGGCAGTTCGCACGGGGTACGTCGATCCGCATCGCCGTCGGGGAGCCGTTCACCCCCGACTCCGACGCTGCTGTCGCGACCACCGAGCTCAAGGCGCGGATGCAGGTCCTGCTCGACCAGGCGCGGACGACGTACCGGGGAGCGCCGAGCGGTGACGACGACCGCTGGTGGCTGCCGGTCTCCCTCGGCGGGACGGCTCCGACGCTCGAGCAGGCGGAGGCCGACGACGCGGTCGTCCGTGCCGACCGCGCCGCCCGGCACGCCCAGCGCACCGACTCCCCCGGCGACTAACCTGCTGCGCATGGCACTGGGACGCGGCAAGAAGAAGGCCAGAGCGGGCGCGAAGGGCAAGGCCGTCAAGGCGGGACCCTCGCGGCGCGAGCGCTTGAAGCAGATCGGCGCTGCCTTCTCGATGACCCGCAAGGCCGACAGCAAGATGCTGCCGCTGGTCCTCGGCGTGTTCCTCATCGTGCTGGCGGTCTTCGTGCTGCTGGGTCTGCTGATCGGACACCCGATCTACCTCACCCTGTTCGGCCTCGTCTTCGCCTTCCTGGGCGCGGTCGCGGTGTTCGGCCGGCGCGTTCAGCGGACGGCGTACGGACAGGTCGAAGGACAGCTCGGTGCCGCAGCCGCTGTGCTCAGCAACGTGCGGGGCAACTGGCGCGTGACGCCTGCCGTCGGCTTCAGCAAGGAGCAGGACCTGCTCCACCGCGTCATCGGACGCCCCGGCGTCATCCTCGTGGGTGAGGGCAACCCCAACCGCGTCCGACACCTGGTCGGGAACGAGAAGCGACGCCTGGCCCGGCTGGTCGGCGACACGCCCATCTACGACGTCACCATCGGCGACGGCGAGGGCCAGCTGGCCCTGAAGGAGCTCGAGAAGCACCTCGCCAAGCTGCCGCGCAACATCAAGCCGGCGCGCGTGAACGAGCTCGAAGCGCGCCTGAAGGCGCTCGGTGCGGCCGGCGGCGCCCTGCCGATCCCCAAGGGGCCGATGCCCACCCGGGTGCCGCGCGGCAAGGTGCGCTAGGCGCGCACCACGGCGCAACCGGCGGCGAGGTCGTGCAGACCACGCCCGTCGCGGGTGAAGAAGCCGGCGAGCCCGAAGGTCATCAGCAGGACGAGGGCGCGGACCGCGGAGGGGACCAGACCCGGCACCCGCTCCGGCTTGGCGAGGCGTACGACGGTCAGCCCCATGATCCGCATCCCGAGCGTCTGGCCGGTCAGCGCCACGAGCAGCACGTGCTCGAGCGCGAGGACGACCAGGGCGGCGCCCTGGCGCTGCACGGGCGTGGGCTGGTGGACGAACGCCACCAGCAGACCCGCGACCAGCCCGCTCGCGACGATGTCGAGCACGAAGCCGGCAAGGCGCCCGCTGAAGGTCGCCATCGCGCCGCGACCCTCCCGCGGCAGGCCGAGGCGCTGACCCTGCCAGCCCTCGGGGTTGCGCAGCTCGCCCAGGGTCACCTCGGGGCCCTGCAGCCAGGTCCCTGTCCAGCGCGGCATGATCACAGGCTAACGTCGGTCGCGCTGCGGTGCTCGACGAGGCGCGCTGCTGCGTCGGTCGGCGCGCTCGACGCCGCCGGCCCCATCCGTAACGCCCGCGAAACAGACGGGACATAGCCGGGTCACACCGGCGCACTAGTTTCGCTGGGACGCACGCGACCGACCTGCAGCCCGCTCCGGAGAGGACTCCCGTTGTTCAAGACCGCCGATGAGGTTCTGAGCTACATCAAGAAGGAAGACGTCGAGATGGTCGACGTCCGCTTCTGCGACCTGCCCGGTGTGATGCAGCACTTCACCGTGCCCGCCGGGTCCTTCACCGAGGACGTCTTCACCGACGGTCTCGGCTTCGACGGGTCGTCGATCCGCGGCTTCCAGGAGATCCACGAGTCGGACATGCTCCTGCTCCCGGACCCGACCACCGCGCGTCTCGACCCGTTCCGCGTGCGCAAGACCCTGATCGTCAACTTCTTCATCCACGACCCGCTGACCGGCGAGGCCTACAGCCGCGACCCGCGCAACATCGCGAAGAAGGCTGAGGCCTACCTCAAGACCACCGGCATCGCCGACACGGCGTTCTTCGGTGCCGAGGCGGAGTTCTACATCTTCGACTCGGTCCAGTACGAGGACCGACCGGACACCGCCTTCTACAAGATCGACGCCAAGGCTGCGGCGTGGAACACCGGCAAGGACGAGGTCGGCGGCAACCTCGGCTACAAGCCCCGCACCAAGGGCGGCTACTTCCCCGTCTCCCCGACCGACCACTACGCCGACCTGCGCGACGAGATGGCGGTCAAGCTCGAGGCGGCCGGCATGATCGTCGAGCGCGGCCACCACGAGGTCGGCTCCGCCGGTCAGGCCGAGATCAACTACAAGTTCGGCGCGCTGCTCGAGAGCGCCGACAACATGATGCTGTTCAAGTACATCATCAAGAACACCGCCCACGCCGCCGGCAAGACGGTCACGTTCATGCCGAAGCCGGTCCAGGGCGACAACGGCTCGGGCATGCACTGCCACATGTCCCTGTGGCAGGACGGCTCCCCGCTGTTCTACGACGAGGTCGGGTACGCCGGGCTGTCGGACACCGCGCGCTACTACATCGGTGGCCTGCTCAAGCACGCCCCGTCGCTGCTCGCCTTCACCAACCCGACGGTGAACTCCTACCACCGCCTGGTGCCCGGCTTCGAGGCGCCGGTCAACCTGGTCTACAGCCAGCGCAACCGCTCGGCGTGCATCCGCATCCCGATCACCGGCTCCAACCCGAAGGCCAAGCGCCTGGAGTTCCGCTGCCCCGACCCGTCGTCGAACCCCTACCTCGCGTTCTCCGCGATGCTCATGGCCGGCCTCGACGGCATCAAGAACAAGATCGAGCCGCCGGTGCCGGTGGACAAGGACCTCTACGAGCTGCCGCCGGACGAGCTCGCCAACGTCGCGCAGGTCCCGGGGTCGCTGTCCGAGGTGCTCGACGCGCTCGAGGCCGACCACGACTACCTGCTCGAGGGCGGCGTGTTCACCGAGGACCTCATCGAGACGTGGATCGAGTACAAGCGCACCGTCGAGATCGACGCCCTGCGCCTGCGCCCGCACCCCTACGAGTTCGCGCTCTACTACGACATCTAGTCGGTCGCCCGTGGGCAGCTCGCCCGCTGGTACGCCGAAGGCCCGTCGCCCGCTCGTGGGTGGCGGGCCTTCGCCGTACCCACCGCCGTAGCCCCCCCGGTCATGATCATCGGAGCGGGCGACCACAACCGAGAGCGCGCAGGCGTGTACGGCGGTTCCGATGATCAGCGCCGACGACGGCGCGTGGTTCAGTCGCCGGCGGCCACGGTGACGGCGGGGGCAGGTCCCGTCGGACTGGACAGCCGCTGCTCGACCCAGCGGGCGAGTCGGCTCAGCCCGTAGTTGGTGAGGATGAACAGGCCACCGATGACGACGTACATCTGGATCGGGTTCTCGAGGGTCTGGACCAGGATGTTCGCGGTGCGCAGCGTCTCGGGGTAGAGGATCACGAAGCCGAGCGACGTGTCCTTCAGGATGACCACGAGCTGTGAGATCAGCGCCGGGAGCATGACACGGAACGCCTGAGGCAGCAGCACCAGTCGCAGCGTCTGGAGCCGGGTCAGGCCCAGCGCGAGGGCGGCCTCCGTCTGACCCTTCGGCAGCGAACCCACGCCGGCGCGCACGATCTCCGCGATGATCACGGAGTTGTAGAGGGTCAGGCCGATGACGAGGTAGTACAGCAGGCCGAGCTCGATGCCCTGCCGCGGCAGGATGCGCCAGACGAAGAAGATCATGATCACGACGGGGATGCCGCGGAAGAGCTCGATCAGGGCGACGAGCGGGATCCGGGCCAGCCGACCCAGGGACAGCCGAGCCACCGCCAGAGCCGTCCCCACGATGAGGGACAGCGTGATGGCCATCAGGGCCGCCATCAGGGTGTGGCGGATCCCCACCCCGAGGATCTGCCAGACCCGGACGAACCTGTCGTCGCCCGGGCTGAGCAGCGACGACCAGCGCTCCGGTGCGAACTGGTCATTGTCGGCGAGCCGCCGCAGGACGACGTACCCGGCGCCCAGCAGCGCCAGCGCGGCGAGGCCGCTGGCGACCCAGATGCGGCGAAGGGCCTTGGGCCCCGGCTCGTCGTACAGGACGCTGCTCATCGGGCGATCGCCGTGCGCTTCTCGACGACGGCCAGCGCCCCCGCCGCCGGCAGGGTGATCGCGAGATAGCCCAGGCACACCCCGATGAGCACGGGCAGCAGAGCCAGCCCCTGCGCGGAACCGAGTCGGGCCCCGACGGAGTACAGGTCGCCACCGACGCCGACCGCTCCCACGATCGCGCTGTTCTTGAACATCGCGATGATGACGCTGCCGAGCGGGGGAACGACCGTGCGCAGGGCCTGCGGCAGGATCACCAGGCGCATCCCCTGGGTGAAGGTCAGGCCGAGGGCCCGCGAGGCTTCCGCCTGCCCGGTGGGCACGGCGTTGATGCCCGAACGCACGGCCTCGCAGACGAAGGCGGAGGTGTAGCAGATGAGCCCGGTGACCGCGAAGGCGAAGAAGCTCGCGTTGATCCCGATCTCCGGGAGCCCGAAGGCGAAGAAGAACAGCACGATCGTCAGGGGGCAGTTGCGCAGCAGCGTGACCCACGACGTGCCGAACCACCGTAGGGGTGGCACCGGCGAAACCCGGAACCCGGCCACGACGGTGCCCAGTGCCACGGAACCGACCATGGCGTACGCGCAGATCCGCAGGGAGACCAGGAACCCGTCCCAGTAGAGCCCGCGGTTGTCGATCAGGACGTCGATCGTGGACCTCCGACGGTCACAGTGGTGCCGACCGTGCGCCGGACCCGGGACAGCCCAGGTCCGGCGTACGAGCTAGGCGCAGGGTGCCAGCGTGGGGAGGGTCGGGACGACGGGGGCGAACTTGCCCGCGGTCTTGGTCCAGGCGGCGGCGTAGCGACCGTCGGCCGAGGCCTTGGTCAGCGTCGCGTTGATGAACTCGCAGAACGCCGTGTCGCCCTTCTTGTAGCCGATGCCGTAGGGCTCCTTGGTGAAGGGCTTCTCGACGATCTTGAAGGCGTCCGGAGCCTTCGCCACGAAGCCGAGCAGGATGACGTTGTCCGTGGTCACCACGTCGACCTGGCCGTTCTTCAGCGCGTCAGCGCACTTGGAGTACACGTCGAACAGCGTGAGCTTGCTCTTGTCGACGTACTTCAGGATCGTCTCGGCGGGCGTCGAGCCCGTGACCGAGCAGACGCGAGACCCGTTGGGCTTCAGGCTCTCCGGTCCGGTGACCTTCGTGTCGTTCTTGGCCACCATCAGGTCCTGCCCGGCCTCGTAGTACGGGCCGGCGAAGCCGATGCGCTCCTTGCGCGCGTCGTTGATCGTGTACGTCGCGACCACCACGTCCACCGTGCCGTCGATGAGCAGCGTCTCGCGCAGGCTCGAGGGTGACTCGGTGTAGGAGATGCCGCTCGCGGAGATGCCGAGCTCGTCGGCGATGATCTTGGCGATCTCGACGTCGAACCCGGCGGGGGTGGCCTCCAGCCCCTTGAGCCCGAAGCCGGGCTGGTCGAACTTCGTGCCCACCTTCATGGCGCCGGCAGCGTTCAGCCTGGCCATGGTCGACCCGGCCGGGAAGTCCTTCGACGTGCCGCTGTCCGCCTTCTTGTCGTCACCGCCGCAGGAAGCGAGGGACAGTGCCAACGCCGTCGCTACCAGCGTCGTGATCACCTTGGTGTGGAGCATGACTGGCCTCTCTGTTGGACCTCAGTGGGTCAGGATCTTGCTCAGGAAGTCGCGTGCCCGATCGCTGCTGGTGCCGTCGAAGAACGAGGCGGGGTCGGTGTCGTCGAGGATCCGTCCCCCGTCGAGGAACACGACGCGATCGGCAGCCGACCGCGCGAAGCCCATCTCGTGGGTGACGACGACCATGGTCATGCCCTCGCTCGCGAGGTCACGCATGACGTCCAGCACCTCGCTGATGAACTCGGGGTCGAGCGCCGAGGTGGGTTCGTCGAACAGCATCACCTTGGGCTGCATGGCCAGCGCCCTGGCGATCGCGACCCGCTGCTGCTGCCCTCCGGACAGCTGGGCGGGCAGCGCATCGGCCTTGTCGGACAGCCCCACCCGGTCGAGCAGGGACCGGGCGCGTTCCTCGGCCTCCGGGCGGCTCAGGCCCCGCACCTTCATCGGGCCCAGGACGATGTTGTCCAGCACGCTCTTGTGCGCGAACAGGTTGAACGACTGGAAGACCATGCCGATGTCGGCGCGCAGGCGAGCCAGGTCGCGCCCCTCCTGCGGGAGCGGCACGCCGTCGAGCGTGATCGTTCCGGCATCGATCGTCTCGAGCCGGTTGATCGTCCGGATCAGCGTCGACTTGCCCGAGCCGGACGGTCCGATCACGACGACGACCTCGCCCTGGCCGATGCTCAAGGTGATGTCGTGCAGCACCTGGACGGCACCGAAGTGCTTGCTCACACCCGTCAACGTGACCAGTTCAGCGCTCTCGCTGGGGACCGTCACGACGGCACACCGACCATGCTTGGCTGTGGGGGCATCCCTCGGACTCTCGCACCCACGCACCCTTGCGGTCCAGCAGCGGCCGCCATCGTGACCCGGCCGCAACGTTCCACGGCCGGCCGTGACCAGCGTCGCCGCCCGTCAGAGCAGCGCCCACGCCTCGGCGAGCGAGGTCAGGGACGCCGTACGGCGGGCGCGGTCCAACGACGGGGTGACGACCACGACCTCGTCCGCCCCCGCGTCCGCGGCCAGCTCGCGCAGCCGCCTGGCCACCTGCTTCGGTGGGCCGACGACCATCCGCTCCTCGTCCCGCGGCGCGGCCCGGAAGCCGGCGCTGCGACTGAGGGCGGTGACCTCCTCCGGGGCAAGGGGCTCGCGCACGCCTCGGGACAAATTCCGCATCGTCAGGGTCCACGCAGCCTCGAACTCCAGCACGGCGTCCTCGTCCTCGCTCGCGAAGGCCAGGACGCTCATCACCGCGTACGCCTCGTCGCCCGGGTGCCGGGGCGTGAAGTCCCGGCGGTACGCCTGCAGCGCGTCGACAGCGAGCTGCGGGCTCATGTGGTGGGCGAAGGCGGCCCGCAGTCCGTTCACGGCGGCGAACCGCGGTCCGTAGGGGCTGGACCCCAGGACGAAGACCTCGGGCACCTCGTCCACGACGGGCGCGGCGACGAGGGCGGCGTACGGGTGCCCCTCCGGGAAGCCCTCACCGAGGAAGGCGAACAGCTCGGCGACCTGTCGGGGGAAGGCCTCCGCCGCGTCCACCTGCTCGCCGCGGCGCAGCACGTGAGCCGTGAGCGGGTCGGTCCCCGGCGCGCGGCCCAGGGCCAGGTCGATGCGTCCAGGGTGCATCGCGACGAGCGTCCGGAACAGCTCCGCGACCTTCAGGCTGGTGTGGTTCGGCAGCATCATGCCCGCGGCCCCGACGCGGATCGTCGCGGTCTGCGCAGCCACGTGCGCGACGAGCAGCTCCGGCGCGCTGCACGCGAGGCTGCGCATGTTGTGGTGCTCGGACACCCAGTACCGGTGGTAGCCGGCCGCTTCGACGGCCTGCGCGAGCGCCACGGCGCCGCGGATCGCGGCATGGGGGGACTCGCCGTACTCGATGCCGACGAAGTCAAGGACGGACAGGGGAAGGCTCACGGGGGCTCCAACACCGGCGAGCGCCCTGGGCATCCCGGGGGCCCTGTCGGGCAGACTGGCTCGATGCGCGCGACCCCGCCGACCCGGCCCTCGACGACGGTGCTCCTGTGCCGCGACTGCTGCTGCGGTACCGCGGCCAAGCACCCGCGCACGCCGCACGACGACCAGCAGGAGCGGCTGGAGCTGGCGGCGCAGCAGCACCCGGACGTCGAGGTCCGGGTCGTCGACTGCCTCGACGAGTGCGACCGGAGCAACGTCGTCGTCGTACGGCGGGCGGGCCGGCGCACGGCGGAGCGGGACACCTGGCTCGGCGGGGTCCTCAGCGACGCCGCCACCGACGCGCTGACGGCCTGGGTGGCCGACGGGGCCGTCGAGCCGCTGCCGCCGCGGCTGGCTGGGCACCGGTTCCGTCACCTGCCGCCCCGACGGGACCACGTGGCCAAGGACCGCCGGTAGCGTCGGGCCATGCGCACGATCATGGCGGTGCACGCCCACCCCGACGACGAGGCCTCGACCACCGGCGGCGTCCTCGCGAAGTACTCCGCCGAAGGGGTGCGCACGGTCCTGGTGACCTGCACCAACGGCGAGCTCGGCGACAGCCCGGACAGCAAGGCCGGCGAGGCCGGTCACGGCGACGACCACGACAGCGAGGCGCTGGTCGCGCTGCGCCTGGCCGAGCTCCGGGCCAGCTGCGACGTCCTGGGCATCACGCACCTGGAGACGCTCGGCTTCCACGACTCCGGGATGATGGGCTGGCCCACCAACGACGCTCCGGGCTGCTTCTGGGCGACGCCGGTCGAGCAGGCCGCCGCTCCCCTGGTCGCACTGATCGAGAAGTACCAGCCCGACGTCGTCCTCACCTACGACGACTTCGGCTTCTACGGCCACCCCGACCACATCCAGGCGCACCGGATCACCGTGTCGGCGCTCGACACGACGGGCTCGACGGCGACGCTGTTCTTCCCGACCTTCAAGCGCAGCAGCCTGGGTGAGTTCGTCGACCGGATGCGGGAGATGGGCGTCGAGCCGCCGCCTCTCGACGCGTCGACGTTCGGCTCGCCCGACGAGGACATCGCCGCGGCGATCGACTGCCGGGACTACGCAGAGGTCAAGCGCGCCTCCCTGGCCGCGCACGCCAGCCAGGCGGAGAACATCTTCTTCCTCACCTTCCCGGTCGAGGTCTTCCGCGAGGTCTTCGGGCTGGAGCACTTCGTCCGGGCGCGGCCGGCCTGGACCGGTGGCGAGCCGCTCACGGACCTGCTCGACGGGCTGCGCTGACCCCGTGCGCACCGCGATCGGCCTGGTGGCGGCCGCCCTCACGACGGGCGCCTGGCTGCCTCAGATCTGGCGAACCTGGCGCAGCCGCTCGTGCGAGGACATCTCCTGGGCCTACCTCGTGGCCATGCTGTGCGGGTTCGGCTGCTGGCTGGGCTACGGCGTGCTGCTGCGCGAGGCCGCCATCATCGCCGCCAACGTGGTGTCCCTGCTGCTCGTGGGCGGTCTGGTCGCCCTCAAGGCGAGCTCACGCCGCCCTCTCCAGGATGTGCACCCCGCACGCAGATCCCAGGCCGATGACGTGGGCGAGGCCGACCCTCGCGCCCTCGATCTGCCGGTCCCCTGCCTCGCCGCGCAGGTGGTGGCAGATCTCCCAGACGTTCGCGATGCCCGTGGCGGCGATGGGGTGGCCCTTGCTCTGCAGCCCGCCGGAGACGTTGACGGGCAGGCTCCCGTCGCGGAACGGCGCCCCTGACTCGAAGAAGTCGACGGCGCCGCCCTCCGGGCACAGCATCAGGTTGTCGTAGTGCACCAGCTCGGCGGTGGCGAAGCAGTCGTGCAGCTCCACCAGGTCCAGGTCCGTCGGGGAGACCCCTGCCTGCTCGTAGGCCTGCTGCGCCGCCCGACGGGTCAGGGTGTTGATGTTGGGGAGCACCTGACAGCCCTCGTCGTACGGGTCGGAGGTCAGGACGGACGCGCTGATCTTCACCGCCCGGCGGCGCTGGTCGGGGTCGAGCGTCCGGAGCTTGGCGTCGCTCACCAGCACCGCCGCAGCGGCGCCGTCGCAGTTCGCCGAGCACATCGGACGGGTGTTCGGGTAGGCGATCATGATGTCGCCCATGATCTGCTCGAGCGGCATCGCCTTGCTGTAGGCGGCGAGCGGGTTGAGCACCGAGTGCGCGTGGTTCTTCTCGCTGATGCGCGCGAACAGCTCGAAGCTCGCGCCGCCGTAGGTGTGGGCGTACTGCATGCCCACCTGAGCGAAGGTTCCCGGCATGCCCTGGGTCCCGACGCGGCCGTCGAGCTCCATGATCGAGCCGTCCGTACCGCGCGGCGTCCAGGTCTCCTTGTCGTAGCGGCTGGCTCCGCCGCCGAGCAGACCCGCGCCGCTGAGCTTCTCGACGCCGACGGCGAGCCCCATGTCCGCCTCGCCGGCCTTGATCGCCATCATGACGGTGCGCAGCGCGGTCGCGCCGGTCGCGCAGGCGTTCGCCACGTTGAAGACCGGGATGCCGGTCTGGCCGATCTGCTTCTGCACCTGCTGACCGATGCCGAGCGCGCCGCCCATGAGGTTGCCGGCCGCGAGGACCCCGATGTCCGCCATCGTCACGCCCGCGTCCTTCAGCGCCCCGAGCGCCGCCTCCGCCGCCAGCTCGTCGGTCTCGACGTCCGGCCGCTTGCCGAACTTCGTCATCGTGATGCCGAGGACCCACACGTCACCGCTGCTCATGCTGCCTGCTGTCCGATCGGGGCGAAGCCGAAGCCGACGGCCTCGGTCCCGTGGCTGTCCTGTCCGAGGCTGTACGTCGTGAGGCGCACCTTCATCCCGAGGGTGACGTGCTCGGGGGTGGGCTCCACGTCGACGAGGTTGGCCTGCACGGTCGTCCCACCGCAGTCGATGGTCGCCGCGACGTACGGCGTCGGCACGCCAGGCATCGCGAACGCGACGATGGTGAAGGCGACGACCTCACCGTCGGTCGGGACGTCCGCGGCCCGGAACTGCTGCCCGAAGCAGGACGCGCAGGCCATGCGCCGGCCGAAGAAGCGGGCGCCGCAGGACGTGCACTCCTGGGCGACCAGGTGAGGGCTGGGCTCCAGCGCGAGGGCGCTGATGACGGGAACGGGCACGGGGTCTCCTTCGACGTCGGACCCGCACATCGAACCACGACCGGTAGAACCGGTTCTACTGTCCCGGCTGTCGGACGCAGGCCACGCCGTCCTCGACGGTCTCGACGACGAGGCCCTCGGACATCGCCACCAGGTCGAGAACCCGCCGGGCGGGGCACCCCGCCGGCGCGACGACCCGCACCCCCGCCTCCTGACTGGCACAGCGCCGGACGAGGTGGTCGACCAGGCGCACGGCCGCGCTGTCGAAGAAGGTGAGGACCGACAGGTCGAGCAGGAGCGCCGTACCCGCGTCGACGTGCGCGAGCAGCGACGGCTCGAGCAGCGGCGCGGACAGCAGGTCGAGCTCTCCGGTCACCCGGAGCACGCGTACCCCGTCGACCTGCCGGACCTCGAGGCCGTCGGCGGGGGTCATGCGCCCACCGACCGGCGCAGGACGACGGTGGTCCCGTCGTCGGAGCGGATGTCGAGCTCGTCGACCAGGGCACGCACGATGGCCAACCCCCTGCCCCTCTCCTCGGAGGGCGCACCCTCCCGCCAGGTCCCGTCGTCACGCACCTGCATGACGACCGTTGCTCGGGCATCGGCGCGGTGCAGCTCGCTCTGGAGCACCGCGTGCGTCCGAGCGCTGTGGTGCCCCGCGTGCTCGAGCGCGTTCGCCAGCACCTCGGAGCCGGCGAGCACGAGGTCGTCGACCACCGTCGGCGCGAGGTCGGCGCGAAGGAGCCAGTCGCGCAGGTCGTGGCGCACCTGGGGCAGCTGCTCGAGGCGGTCCAGGTGGCGCACGAGGTGCTCGCCGGTCCAGTGCAGCAGCAGCACGCACACGTCGTCGCGCACCTGCTCGTCGGCGAGCAGCGCGTCCACCAGGGCGGGTACGGCGCGGGCCGGCGCCAGGACGTCCATCTGCCGGACGACGTCGACGAGCCGGTCCAGACCGACGTCGATGCCGCGGGAGCGCCGCTCGACGAGCCCATCGGTGTAGAGCAGCAGCCGGTCGCCGGTGCGCAACCTCGTCGTCGCCTGCGTGCGGGCCGACGGGCCGCCGTAGGCGCCGAGGGGGGCCGAGCGCCCTTCCCAGAGCAGGGCCGCTTGCGCCGGCTGGTCGGCGGACGCGCACAGCACGAGGGGCGGGGGGTGGCCGGCACACGCGTACGTCAGCCACCCCGTCGCCAGGTCGAGCTCGGCGTAGACCACCGTTGCCATGCTGGCGTCCGGGACCTGCTCGACGAACCGGTCGAGACCGGCGAGCACCTTCGCGGGTCCGGCGCCGGGCGCGGCGAGCGCGCGCGTGGCACTGCGCAGCTGACCCATGGCGCTCGCGGCCTGAAGTCCGCGGCCCACGACGTCTCCGACCACCACGGCGAGGGTGCCGTCGTCCACGAGGAAGGCGTCGAACCAGTCGCCGCCGACCTCGAGGCTCTCGACAGCAGGGCGGTAGGCCGTCACCAGGTCCAGGCGTGGGTGGGAGGGCAGCTCGGCGCTGAGCAGGGCCCGCTGGAGGGTGAGGGCGACGCTGGCCTGCTCCTCGTACAGCTGCGCCCGGTCCAGGGCCAGGCCCACCTGCTGCGCGACGGCCTGCAGCACCTCGACGTCGAGCGGGAGCCGCACCAGGTCGGTGGGCAGCAGGACGGACAGCAGCCCGCGCAGCCCTGCGCTGCCCGGCAGCCCCGCGATCAGCCGACCGTCCTTCTCGAACGGGGCCTCGGCCAGCTCCCCGGGCGGCTCGACCGGCGCGTCCTCGCGTCGGGAGGAGTGCACCTGCCACGACCGCGGTGAGCCGAGCCACACCGTGGCCGCCTGACCGCCCAGTGAGCCGCACACGGCGTCGAGGACGACGTCGACGACGCCCGTCACGCCCACAGCGGCGGACAGGCCGGCCGTGACCTCCTGGAGAGCGCGCAACCGCCCCTCGGAGCGCTCGGCCGCCGCGCGCGCGGCGACGAGCTCGCGCTCGTAGCGCACCCGCTCCGCCACGCCGGACAGCACCGCCTGGACGACCTGCGCCTCGGGGGGGCCCTCGACCTGCGCGGTGAGCAGCACCGGCCGACGCTCCGCGGGGCCGCGCAGCTCGACGGCGACCTCGTCCAGGCGCCCCTCGACCTGGAGCAGGAGCGCCAGGTGGGTCTCCCAGTAGATGCGGCCGCCGACCGTGAAGAGCTCACTCAGGCGCCGCCGCCCGACCACGTCGTCCGCGGGGCGACCGACCCAGGACAGGAACGTCTCGTTGGCGGCGAGCACAGTCCCGTCCGGGTGCAGGGTCAGCAGCCCGCACGGTGCGGTCTGCCAGCCGTCGCTCACGCCGGCAGCAGCTCCGTCGCGAGGTAGTCGTCGATCGCTGCCACCACCTGGTCGGGGGCACTGAGGTTCGGGCAGTGGCCGGTCGTGTCGAGCACCACCAGCCGGCTGGTGGACAGGTGGGCATGGACGTACGCCCCCACCTCCGGTGGCGCGATGACGTCCTCGCGGCTCTGCAGCACCAGCGAGGGCGTGGTGACCCGCCCCAGGTCGGCCCGGTTGTCCGACAGGAACGTGGCCCGGGCGAAGCGCCGGGCGATCACCGGGTCGGTCCGGCAGAAGCTGTTCGTGAGCTCGGCGCCGAGCTCCGGCCGCTCGGGCACTCCCATGATGACCGGCGCCAGGTGCTGGGCCCACCCGAGGTAGTTGTCGTCCATGGTCGCGAGCAGCTCGTCGATGTCCTGCTGGCTGAAGCCGCCCCGGTAGTCGCCCTCGTCGATGTACCGCGGGCTCGGGCCCACCAGCACCAACCGGGAGAACAGGTCGGGCCGGGCCGCAGCGGCGAGCAGACCGATCGTGGCGCTGACGGAGTGGCCGACGAACACCACCGGACCGAGGTCGAGCTCGACCAGCAGCGCCAGCACGTCGTCGGCGTAGCCCTGCAGCGAGGCGTGCCGCACGGGGTCGTAGGCGGTGTGGTCCGACCCGCCGGCTCCGATGTGGTCGAACAGGACGGTGCGGTAGCGGTCGCGAAAGTGCGGGGCGACGAAGCGCCACATTCCCTGGTCGCACCCGAAGCCGTGCGCGAAGACCATGGCGGGCGCCCCGGCAGGACCCGAGACGTTCACGTGATGATGCTGGACGACACCCATCTTGACCACGGTAGTGGTCAGCAGCCGCGACACCTAGCGGGAAGGTCAGGTCGAGGTGGCGTGCCCCTCGAGACTGGCGGTGAGGTAAGCCAGCGCCGCGCCGCCCGGTGGCGCGACGAACAGCCCCTCGGCCTCGGTGAGCAGCAGGTCGCCGAGGTGGCAGGTGCCCTTGATCCAGCGCTTGCGCCCCTCGACCCGGTCGACCCACGCGCGCAGGGTCAGCTCCCGGAACAGCGGCGTGGGCTTGCGGAAGGTGGTCGTGAGGTAGGCGGTGAACCCCGCCGACCCCTGCGAGCGACCGAGCAGCTCGTCGAACATGGCCGCCACGAAACCCCCGTGCACGTGCCCCGGAGGGCCCTCGTACGCGGCGCCGAACCGGACGCTGCCGACGGTGACGGTCGCCCCGTCGACCTCGACCCGCTCCATCACCAGCGGCGGCGCCACCGGGTTGTTCGTGCCCGCCAGCGGGCTGTAGAGCAGGTGGTCCTGCGGCGCGAGACCCGCCTCGCTGATCACCGCCTCGTCGAGCCGCGCGGGCAGCGCGTCGAGCCGGTCGGCGAAGTCCTGCGCCGCGTCGGCTGCCTGGCGCAGCTCCTCGGTGTCGGCGCGCACGATGACCAGGCGGTTGATGATCCGCCGCATCTGGTCGGCGAGGCGGTGCTCCTGCTCCTGCGTCTGCGGATCGGGGGCATCGGGCTGCTGCCAGCCTCCGCCGGTCGGGTCCTCGCGTGCGCTGTCCGTGGTCACCCCCCGGACCGTACCGGCGGCGCGCTACGCCGCAGCGGCCAGCCGGCCGAGGCCAGGACGCGAAGCCAGCAGTCGCGCCCCCTGCTCGTAGGCCATCGGGTAGACCTCGAGCGCCCGCGCCTTGTCGAACAGGTGCAGGGGTGAGCTCACCAGCGCCGCGATCGCCGCGTCCGGCCGGACCAGGTGCGCCCGCCCACCGCTGCGCCGCTCCCACGAGCGCATCTCGTCGGTGAGCAGCACCTGCATCGCCCGACCGCCCGTCCCGAGGACCGGTCCGGCGATGGGCGCGACGACCAGCAGGTGGTCCGCGACAGGGGCTTGCTCGGCCGACGCGAGCGATCGGACGCCGCCGTCGACGTACAGCCCGCGCCCGACCTTCGCGGGGGCGAAGACCCCGGGGACCGAGGACGACGCCGCAACCAGGTCGGCCAGCGCGTGGTCGCTGCCGCGCAGGATCGCGCGCCGCATCCGCGGCAGCTGCACCGCGCTGGCGCGCACCCGCGCGTCGTAGCGGTCACCGAGCAGGTCGTGCGCGACCCCGCGCAGCCAGCCGGGCCGCAGGTTCGGGACGCGCACAGGTGCCTGGGCGGCGAGGTCGTCGTACTCGACACCAGCCACCAGGCAGGACGCGACCCAGGAGCCCGCGGACGTGCCGAGCGCCTCGCACCGGTCCAGCGGGACGCCGCCGTCGACCAGGGCGTGCGCGATGCCGAGTCCGTACGCGATGCCGAACACTCCCCCACCGCCGTAGACCGCGGTGACCGCAGCACGGTCCGACGCGGGGCGGGGGTGGGGCACGAAGGGGGTCGCGCGGGTCATGACCGTCCATCGACGGGTTGCTGACGCAACGTGAGAAAGACGCGGGACGGAGCGGGTCGAACCGCCGCCAACCGTGCGGCTCAGGGCGCGGAGAACAGTGACGCGGCGTCAGCGCGCCGGCGGGGGCAGGTGAGGTCGAGGTCCTCGATGTCGGTGTCCCACCACTGCGCCAGGACGGCCGGACCGCCGGAGAAGGTCGGGGCCGCGCACTTCGCGAGGGCCGCCGCACGACCTCGGGGCCCTACGGTCACCCACGTCGGGTCGGGCAGCTGGAGCCCGCCGGTGATCGTGCGCCACGGGGTGTCCGAGGAGTACAGCCCGGTGCGGAACCCGGCGTCGAGGTAGGCCTGCCGGACCGCGAGGATCGTCGCCCGGTTCGCGGCGACGTCCCGGCCCCACGGGCTCAGGTAGGGCTGCGGCTCCACGTCCATCCAGATCAACGGAGGCTGCAGCCCGGTACGACGAAGGCTGGCGAGGTTGACCTGCGCCTGGGCCCAGGAGGCGTTGCGCAGGCGCCCCAGGTGGGTGCTCGTGGGGTACGGACCGCGGCCGCCGTACCTGCTGACCTGGTCGGCGTTCGGGAGGGTCGTGAAGGCGTAGGCGCCCAGGTGCAGACCGCGGGCGCGCATCAGCCGCACCTCCCACGCCAGGCACGGGTTGGGGTGGAAGCCCGGGCCGTTGGTCAGGCCGATGACGACGAACTGCGCGTCCGGCCCGGGCAGCGGCAGTCCCTTGCCCTGCTTCTCGGGCAGCGCACCCGGGGTCCCCACCGGGCAGCTGGGCCAGGAGATGTCACCGCCGAAGACGAGCTCGGGCCGGGGTGCGGGCTCCGGGCTCGGCTCCGGTGTCGGCTCTGGTTTCGGTGCGGGCGTCAGGACGGTGGGCGCCGACCCCAGGACGACCGGTGACGGGGTCACCGACGCGGTGGGCACGGTCGGCGTCGAGCAACCGGTCAGCAGCAGCGTGAGGACCAGCACCGCCCGTCGTACGTCGCTCCCCACCCGGCGAGGCTACGTTGGGCACCGGCTCTCCAGGAGGTCACGCGGTGCTCGGTCACGTCGTCGGCACGGTCGTCCGTCTGCCCGTGTCGCTGGTGCAGGGCGTCGAGCAGCTGCTGCACGACCTCGGCTCGGTGGCGGCACGGGCGGGCGCCGTGCTCGACGCCGTCGAGTCGATGCCGGCGCGCGTGGAGGCCGTGCTCGCGGTCGCCGAGCCGGCCGCCCGGCGCGCCGACACGGTCATCACCCGAGCGGATGCTGTCGTGGACCGTGCGGAGGAGCTCCCCGACCGGGTCGAGGCCGTGCTGAAGCGGGCCGACCAGCTCAGCCGCAGGGTGGACCGGCTGGTGACCGACGCCGCGCAGTCGCTCGCCTCGGTGCAGCCGGCGGTCGCCGCGCTCGGGCGACTGGACCCCTCGCTGCTGACCGGGCTCATCGAGGAGTCCGCGCAGGGCGTTCCGCTGCTGCTGGCCGCCGTCGAGCAGCGCCTGCTCCCGGCGCTCGCCCAGCTCGAGCAGCTGGTCCCTGTCGTGGAGCACCTGGGGGTGCAGGTCGACCACCTGGACGCCACGGTCGCGGATGTCGGCGCAATGCTCAGCGGCATCCCCGGGGCGGCGCGCCTGCTCAAGCGGGGAGCGACCGCCGCGCGCTCGTGAGCGCTCGTTGCTCCACCGCGAAGCGTCGCGCGTAGGTCAGGGCGGGGCGTTCGACGTACCTCCACGACAGGGTCGTGCAGGCGAGCGCCCCGGCGAGGCCCAGCGGCATGCCGACCGCCAGGCCGAGCGGGTGCGTCCACGTCGCCCAGAGGTAGTGCCACAGGTAGAGCGCGTAGGACCGCTTGCCGCACCACACGAGCCAGGGAGCAGACAGCACCCGGCAGACGGGCCCACGCCCCTCGGCGACGTGCGGCAGGACCTGCGTGACCAGGAGCATCACCGCGACGGGGAAGACGAGGAAGCGCGCACTGGTCACGGTCGAGGTCCACGCCACGTACGCGATTCCTGCCAGCGCGAGGACGGCGCGTTCGAAGCCCCACCGCGCCACCTGACCGATCGCCTGACGCCGGTGCCACACCAGGGCGGCGAACGCCCCGCCGAGCAGGCCGACCGCGCGCGTGTCGGTACCGAAGTAGATGCGGTCCCGACCGTCGCCGCCGGCCCAGTAGAGGAACGGCAGGACCGCGCTCAGCGCCATCAACGTGCCCACCGCAGTGAGCCGGACCCGCTGGCTCAGCGTCAGGAGCACCAGCAGGGTCCCCGGCCAGATCAGGTAGAACTGCTCCTCGACGGCGAGCGACCACAGGTGCGACAGCGGCGCTTCCATCCCCCCGTCGATGACGTTCCAGTTCGCGACGTAGAGCAGCGCGACACCGACATCACGCAGCGCCGGCAGCACGTCGACGGTGCGGCCCGTCCCGTCGCCGCTCGGCGTCGCGGCGAACCACAGCGAGTCGTGGAACACCAGCAGGAGCACGCTCCACACCGCGAGCAGCACCAGCAGCGCGGGGAGCAGACGCAGCCCCCGGCGTGCGTAGAAGCGCGGGAGCGACACCCGGCCGTGGACCCGTTGCTCGTCCAGGACGAGCGCGGTGATGAGAAACCCGGACAGGCCGAAGAAGAGGTCCACCCCGACCCACCCACCGCGCAGCACGTCGTGCCCGACGAAGTGGAAGAGGACGACGACGACCACCGCGACCCCGCGCAGCCCGTCCAGCGCCGGGACGTGCCCGAGCAGCGCCCGGTCGGCTCGGCGCGGGACGCTTGGGGTGGCGCCAGTCACCGTGGCCCGAGGGCGTACGGCGAGCGCGGTCTCGGGGCTCACGGGACTGTCCTGCCCGGTGCCAGGGCCGGCGCAACCCTGAGGTGACGCTGGTCACCCTGTGCCGCTACCCCTCACCACTTGGCGTCCAGCACCAGGGCCAGCAGGACCCCGGTGCCCACCTGGACCGCCAGCCACCGCCGTGCCTTCGGCAACCGGGCTGTCGCGACCAGGAGGTAAGGCGCGAACGGGAGCCAGATGCGCTCCACCTCACCGCGCGAGGCGCCGGTGAGGTCGGACACGACGACCGCGAACAGGCAGGCACCGGCGAGCCGCCAGAGGACGTCGCCTCGGGGCAGTCGCACGAGGGCCTGCACGGTCGGCGGGCCGACGATCGCCACGAGACAGGCCAGATCGGCGAGCAGGAAGTACTCGTACGGCCGCGAGCCCCCGTCGCCGGCACGGACGCGTACCAGCGTCTCAGTCAGTGCGGTGACCCACCAGAAGCCCTGCGACAGGAAGGCGAGCACCACCGCGAGCACCCCCGCGGTCGCGGCGACGAACCGCCGCCAGTCCGTGAGCAGTACGACGGCGACCGCGCCGAGCGGTGCGACGCCGTACGACAGGAACAGGGCGAGCCCAAGGACCAGACCGCCGACGAACGACAGCCCCACGCTGTCCCGACTGCGCCCGACGGCCAAGGCGGCGATGCCCCACGCGGCGACTGCCGCGAAGACCGCATCGGCGCTGACCGCGAGCCAGATCGCCCCCGGCGCGAGGGCGACGAACGGAGCGCACGCTCGTGCGGTGGCCTCGCCCGCGACCGCCCGTACGGCAATCAGCGTCGCCGCGACCACGGTGCAGCCGATCAGCAGGCACAGCGCCACCAGCGGCCAGGGACCACCCAGGCCGAGCCGGTCGAGGCCGGCGAGCACCAGCAGCAGCAGGGGCGGGTGGCCGGCCACCTGGGTGGGCCAGGGGTGTGGCCCACCGGCGATCGAGTCGGTGAAAGTCGACAGGAAGCTGTGCACCGCGTCGACGCGGGGCACCCCGTCGAGGTACTCCCCCGGCTTGGTCACGCGGTCCCGCAGCCCTTCGAGCGGCCCGACGACCAGCGCGAGCGCGACGCTCCAGAGCAGCGCCGTGAGGCTGCCGGCGACCAGCAGGCCGCGCCACGGCAACCGCTGCACAGCGGGCGCAGCGGCCCACAGGACGACGGCCAGAGCCACCACCACGACCGTCCACCCGGACAGGGGTACGCCCCAGTGGCCGGCGAACGGCGGGGCGAACAGATCGATCGTGCGACGACCGAACAGCTCCCCGAGCCCCGCGGCCACGACCACCAGCAGCACCGAGGCGACGGCCGGCCAGGCACCGAACCGGGCCCGCACGTCCCGGCGACGGACGGAGAGGACCACGCCACGAATCTAGGCGGCGCCGCACGGGACAGGCGCGAACGACGTGCGCGGGTGCCGCTCGCTCGGGCAGGCTGACCCCATGACCTGGACGGAGACCAGCGACGTCGAGCAGTGGCTCGCGGCGACCGCGGACCTGCTCCTTTCCGAACCAGGGCGGCACACGATCGCCCTGACGCTCGCGGAGCACGCGCGAGCCGGAGCGGTCGGCATCCGCTTCGCGTGGTGGGACGAGGGGGACGGCGACGTGACCGGGGCTGCGATCTGGCAGGCACCCCACCCCGCCCTTGTCTGCGTGGCCACCGACGCGGCCCTCGCTGACCTCGGTGCCCTGTGGTCGCCCACCAGCGTGGCCGGGGAGACGGCCGTCGCCGTACAGGCCGCGATCCTGCTCGCCGCCGGTCGCCCGGTCCGCCTGCTGCGTGCTGAGCGCGCCTTCGCCCTCAACCGGCTGCAGGTAGGCACCGCGCAGGGGAAAGCACGCGTCGCCGGAAGCGCCGACCTCCCCCGTGTCACCGACTGGTTCTCGGCGTTCCTGCACGAGGCCGGACTGCCGTGCCCGGACGACCTCCAGCGCGACGTGGACGGCCGCCTCCGGCGCCACGGGGTCCTGCTGTGGGAGGTCGACGGAGCCCCGGTCAGCCTGGCCGGCCACCAGCCGCTGGCGTTCGGCGCGATCCGCGTCGGCCCGGTCTTCACCCCCGTCGAGCACCGCGGTCGCGGGTACGGCGGCGCGGTGACCGCAGCCGTCACGCAGCACGCGCTGGACCTCGGCGCGCACGAGGTGGTGCTGTTCACGGACCTGGCGAACGCGACGGCGAACCGGCTCTACCCGCGGCTGGGCTACGTCCCGGTCCGCGACCGTGCGGTACTGGAGATCTGGTCAGGATGAGCGGTTCCTCTGCAGCCCTCCAGGCCCTATCCTCCAGCGATGGAGACCCTCCCAGCACTCCTGAAGGACCTCCCCGCGGCCTTCTGGGACGTGCACTACGACGCCACGCGCTACCCCGGAGCAGTGGCCCCCGGTGACCTGTCCCGCGGCGCGAGCTGTCACCTGTTCGCCTACGCGGTGCTCGCCCATCACGGGATCGCGATGCCTGAGCTCCGGTCGGCCGAGCTCTGGCGCGACACCGACGCGACCGTGGTGGTGCTGACGCCGCAGCCGCTCGACCTGGTGCTGTTCCACGACCGGCAGCAGGCCTTCGGCGCGCACGTCGGCGTGGTCTGCGGCGACGACGAGGTGGTCCACCTGTCCAAGGAGGTCGGCCGCCCGGCGGTCTGGACGTTCGCGCAGTTCGCCGCGACGCCGCGGTTCGCGCACCGCATCGGGCTCAAGCGGCCGATCCGCTAGCCGCCCTGGGGGCAGTGGTTCCCGGGCAGCAGGCTGCTGGTCAGGCTGACGGTCCCCGGCTCGCGGAACCGCACGATGACACCACCGAGAACCCGCTCGACGCAGGCGTCGCCGTCCACGGTGAGCCAGGGAGACCAGCGCAGGTGGACCGTCACGTCCCGCGCCGTGTCGCTGCGCAGCACCATCGTCGTACGGGACAGCGACACGATGGTGGTGTCCGCGAGCGGCTCGGGGTCTGCCACGGCGTAGAGCGTCCAGTCGGCGTCCTGCCACACCCGGGTGAGGCCCTCGACCGGGTCGCGCAGCAGGCGGTTCTCCCGCGTGCTGCTGTAGTCCAGGACGGCTCGCCGCGGGACGGCGACATGGTCCACCGCCCGCTCGCGCAGCCAGGTGAGGTACGTCGGGGCGCTGAGCCGCCCGTTGTAGAACAGCGGGTTGTCCCGTACGTCGATCTGGCGCGACCAACCGCGCGCGATCTCGACGTGCTCCGCGACCTCGTAGGCCTCCCGGTGGTCACGTGCCGGGACGACCTCCACCCGCTGGGAGCCCCGGTGCTCGAGCTGCGCGATGAGGGCGGACATCGGTGGCCCCGTGCGGGCCCGCAGGTCGTCGCGGGTGGGGTCGAGCTGCCAGATGAAGCACCCGACGAGCACGACCACGGCGAAGGGGGTCAACCGTCGGGAGTAGGCGATGACCAGCGAGACGCCGACGAGGGCACCGAGCCGTTGCACGTTGGAGCCGAACGGGTCGAGGTGGACGGTGAAGAACACCACCGCCAGGGCGTAGAGGACCGCACCGGTCCGGACCAGCGGGTGGTCGGTGAGGTAGGCCAGCGCCAGGGCGAGAAGGACGAGCGGAACAGCTGCACCCTTGGAGTACGGCTGCACACCTCCGCCGGGGAAGAGCACCGCCACGGTCGTCACCGGGATGGTGCAGGCGAGCCCGACGGTCCAGCCCCCGGGGCGCCGGCGCAGGACGAGGATCGCGGCGACGAGCCCGAGGAAGGCGGCCGCGACAGGGCTGCACAGACCGGCGACCACAGCCAGCAGACCGGCCCAGCGGCGCCGGGGCAGCACGACCAGCGCGGCGAGGGCTGCGGCACCGCCGAGCGCGAACGACGTCCGACCGCTGACGTCGTTGGCGACCGCGAAGACCGCACCGAGGACCGCGGCCGGCATCGGCCGGGCGCTGTCGCGGACCAACCGGGCGAACAGCACCGACAGGGCCACCGTCGACAGCAGGCCCGTGAGGGCGACGCCGAGCACGGCCATGACCAGGGGCGCCAGGACGGAGTAGCCATAGGGGTGCACCCCGCCGAACCACGAGAAGTCCACCGGCGTGAAGGGCGCCTCGCGGGCGAACGACGCACGGGCCAACTGCGCTGCGACATCGGTGCCGACGGACGGCAGGAACAGCAGGTGCAGCAGGTCCAGGAGCAGGGCGAGGGCGCCCGCGACGACCTCAGGACGCCTCAGGAGTGCCCTCCACGCGCGGTGCCTTCGTGGCGGGGGACTTCTTGGCGGGCGACTTCTTGGCAGGGGCCTTCTTCTTGACCGGTGTCGTCGCCGGTGCGGGATCGTCGGCGAGGAAGTCGCGCAGCACCTGCAGCACGATCTCGGGCGCCTCCTCGATCACGTAGTGCCCCGCCCCAGGAACGGTGACCAGGGAGCAGGCCGGACCGAGGTCCTTCACCACGGACTCGGCGACGCTGATCGGCAGCACCGGGTCGGACGCGCCCCAGAGGACCAGCATCTTCTCCGCGGACACGCGCGGGGGTGAGGCGACCGCCGTCCGGCGCAGGGCCGCGGCGAGCTTGGGACGGGCCGACGCCCGGTAGTAGCCGAGCATCGCCGTCACGCGGGCGGGATCGGTGTACGCCGCGACGTACTCCGCTCGGGCCTGGGGGTCGAGCGTGACGTCCTTGACCTTCCAGGCGACACCGAGCATCAGGTCCAGCACCCGCGCGCCGCCGAGGCGGAAGACCAGCTCAGGAGCCACGGGAAGGGCGAACAGGGGGATGTGCGCGGCCCGCACCAGATTGATGTGCCGGTACGGCGCGTTGGCCACCACCAGACGGCGCACCAGGTCAGGACGCGCGCCGGCCAGTCCGAGCGCGAGGGAGCCGCCCCAGTCGTGCCCCACCACGTCGACCCGCTGGCCGGGCACGAGGTGCTCGAGCAGAGCGCTGAGCTGCGCCACGACCGACGGGACGTCGTACGGCCCGCTGTAGGCCGACCCGCCCAGCCCTGGCAGGTCCGGCGCGATGACCTGACGGCCGTCCGCGAGGGCCGGAGCGATGTCGCGCCACACCGACGACGTCTCGGGGACCCCGTGGAGGAGGAGCACCGGCGTGGAGCTGCCCTCACCGTGCTGCCTTACGAAGAAGCGCGTCTCCGCGACGGTCACGTTGTGGACGGTCACGGTCGGTCCTCTCGAGGGGGGGCTGGGGTACGGCGGACGCCTCAGCAGTGCCCGTCCGGAGACAGGCTGGAGCCGATGCGCACGCTACCCGCGGCGCGGACCCGGAGAAGGACCTGGTCCCCTGACCGGCCGAGGCAGGCCGGCCCCGAGACGGTCAACCAGCGCGACCAACGCAGGGCGACGGCCACGTCGCCGGGACCGGTGGTGCGCAGCACCACGTCGGTCCGGGTGGAGCGGTCGACCTGCGCACCGGGCGCCAGGCCGCGCGCGTCGTCGACCGCCCAGACCGTCCAGTCGGCGTCCTGCCAGACCTGGGTGAGCCCGGGCACCGGCTCGCGCAGGAGGTCACGCTCGCGCCTGCCGCCCATGTCGACAGCAGCGGTGCGGGGAGCCGCGACGTGGTCGACACCGTGCTCCTGCAGCCACGAGAGGTACTCCTGCGCGCCGAGGTCCCCCCGGTAGAACAGGGGGTTGTCGCGCAGGTCGACCTGGCGGGCCCAGCCGCGCGCCAGGGGCACCGACTCGGCGACGAACCACGCCTCGCGGTGGTCGCGCAGCGGCACCACCTCCACGCGATCGGCGCCGGTCGCGACCAGGGCAGCCGTCACCGCCGCCAGCGCAGGTCCGGGCGCGGCGGTGAGGTCACCGCGCAGCGGCTGCACCTGCCACCGCACGCACCACACGGCCACGAGAAGCACCAGGACGGTCGACCTCCGGGACGAGGCGACGACAACCGCGCTGGCCGCCACCAGGCCCAGCCGCAGGACATTGCTGCCGAAGGCGTCGTCGTGCAGGGCGAACGCGATGACGGCACCCGCGTAGAGCAGGGCGCCGGTGCGCACGAGCGGCTGCGTCGTGACCAGCAGCACGAGAACCGCAACAACCGCACCCCGGACCGCCGACGAGGTCGAGTACGGCTGCACTCCGCCGCTCGGGAACAGCAGCCCGAGTGCCGCAACGGGCAGCGAGGCGGCCAGGCCCAGCGTCCAGCCACCGGGGCGCCGGTGCAGCACGAGCACGGCGGCGCACAAGCCGAGGAACGCCGCACCCACCGGGCTGAGCAGTCCCGTGAGGACCGCGAGGGCGATCGCGGGGACCCGACGCTCGCGCACCAGGAGCGCACCGAGCAGGGGGACGACGGACAGGGCGAAGGTGAGGCGCCCGCTGGCGACGTCCGCGACGCTGAACACGGCGCCGAGGCTGGCTGCCAGGACGGGTCGCTCGAGGTCGCGCACCAGTCGGGCGAACAGCACGGCAGCACCCACCGCCGCGAGCACCCCGGCGGTTCCCACCCCCAGCACCGCCAGCAGCCACGGGGACAGCAACGAGTAGCCGAAGGGATGGACCCCGCCGTACCAGGACAGGTCGACCGGCGTCAGGGGCGCCTCGCGGGCGAACGACGCCCTGGCGAGCTGGGCGGCCAGATCGGTGCCGCTGTCCGGCCGGAGCGCGCGGTGCAGGAGGGCCAGGACGAGGGCAAGCGCGCCCGCGACCTTCTCAGAGCGGCTGAACGTCACTGGTAGAAGACCCGCTCGACGACCAGCCGGGCACGGCGGGTCGCCCGTCGGTAGTCGTCCAGGAACTCCCCCTGGTCGCCGGCACCGAAGCCGAGCGCCCGGGCCACACCGTCCAGCTCGCGACCGCTCGACGGCAGCGTCGTCGCCGGCCTGCCGCGCACGAGCACGAGGGCGTCGCGCACCTGCGAGGTGAGGGTCCAGGCCCGCTCCAGCACGGCCGCGTCGTCCACGTCCAGCAGGCCGGCCTCACGTGCCGCCCGGAGCGCCTCGAGGGTCCTCGGCGTGCGCAGCGACGGCAGCCGGTGGCCGTGCTGCAGCTGGAGCAGCTGGACGGTCCACTCGACGTCGGCGATGCCCCCCTGGCCGAGCTTCATCGCCAGCGTCCGGTCTGTGCCCTTCGGGATCCGCTCGGTCTCCACCCTGGCCTTGATGCGGCGCACCTCGACCAGCTGCTCCTGGCTCAACCCGCCTTCGGGGTAGCGGACGCCGTCGACGACAGCCAGGAACCGTGTGGTCAGGTCGGGGTCACCGGCGAGCGGCGCGGCCCGCAGCAGTGCCTGCGCCTCCCACACGTGCGACCACCGCGCGTAGTACGCGACGTACGACGAGAGGCTGCGCGAGAGCGGGCCCTGCCGGCCCTCGGGCCGGAGGTCGGCGTCCACCTGCAGCGGCGGGTCGGGTGCCGGCAGGGACAGCAGGCGCCGCAGCTCGTTGGCCACGGCAGTGGCGGCGGCCGCGGCATCGGACTCGTTCGCCGCCGCGACCGCCTCGTGCACGAACAGCACGTCCGCGTCCGACCCGTAGCTCTGCTCCCCGCCGCCGAGCCGACCCATGGCGATGACGGCCATGCGCATCGGCAGGACGTCGCGCCGCTCCGCCGCGACCTTGCGCAGGGCCACGTCGAGGGCTGCCTCGACCGTCGCGCGGGTGACGTCGGACAGCGCAGGCCCGACCATCGGGGAGAGTGCCAGCAGCTCCGAGCACGCGATGCGCAGCAGCTCCTGGCGGCGCAGGCTCCGCACCGTGACGACCGACTGCTCCCAGTCGTCCCGCCGACCGGCGACGGCACGGAACGACGCCAGCAGCGTCTCGAGCGGTCGCGGCACGAGCTCGGTGTCGTCGGCAAGCAGGCGCACCGCGTCGGGGGTGCGGACGAACAGGTCCGCGACGTAGCGCGAGGACGCGAGCAGCCGGGCCAGGCGCTGCGCCGCCTCCCCCTCGTCCCGCAGCAGCCGGAGGTACCACGGCGAGGTTCCCAGGGCGTCGGACACCTGCCGGAACGACAGCAGCCCCGCGTCGGGGTCGGCCGCATCGGCGAACCACCCGAGCATGACCGGCAGGAGCGTCTGCTGGATGGCCGCCCGCCGCGAGACGCCGCTGGTCAGCGCCTCCAGGTGACGCAGCGCGGCAGTCGGGTCGCCGAAGCCCAACGCGGTCAGACGCTCGGTGGCCTGCGTCGGCGTGAGGCGGATCTCCTCGGTCGGGAGTCGCGCGACGGCGCCGAGCAGCGGCCGGTAGAACAGCTTCTCGTGCAGTCGGCGTACCTCTCGGAAGTGGCCGAAGCGCTCCCGGCGGAAGGTCGTGAGGACGTCCCCGCGGTAGCCCATCGAGCGCGCGAGCCGACGGTTGGCGGCGTCGTCGTCCTCCGGCGGCAGCAGGTGCGTACGACGAAGGCGGTGCAGCTGCAGCCGGTGCTCCACGCCTCGCAGCCACCGGTACGCCTCGGCCAGGTGGCGCGCGTCCTCACGACCGACATACCCCCCGGCAGCGAGCTGGTCGAGAGCTGTGAGCGTCGTCCCGGAGCGGATCGTGTCGTCCGCGCGACCGTGGACCAGCTGGAGCAGCTGCACCGAGAACTCCACGTCGCGCAGCCCACCGGGGGCGAGCTTCACCTCCCGCTCGCTCTCGTCCGAGCGCAAGGTCGCCTCCACCCGGCGGCGCATCGCCTGGACGTCCTCGACGAACCCCGGCCGCGCACCGGCGGACCACACCATGGGAGCGACCGCGTCGACGTACTCCCTGCCCAGCGCCAGGTCCCCCGCCACAGGCCGCGCCTTGAGGAGCGCCTGGAACTCCCAGGTCTTGGCCCAGCGCTGGTAGTACGCGACGTGGCTGGCGAGGGTGCGCACGAGCGGGCCGGCCTTGCCCTCGGGACGCAGCGCGGCGTCGACCGGCCACGCCACGTCGTGGCACAGCTGCATCATGGCGCTCGCCAGCGCGGTGGCCGTCTGCAGCGCAGCGTGCTCGTCCGCACCGCGCACTGGCTCGGCGACGAACACCACGTCGACGTCGCTCACGTAGTTCAGCTCGTGGCCACCGCACTTGCCCATGCCGATCACCGCGAGCCTCACCTCGGCTGCGCCTGCAGGAAGCCCCGCGAGGGCCACAGCCAGCGCGGCGGAGAGGGTCGCGCTCGCCAGGTCGGACATCTCCGCCGCGACGTCCTCGACCGCCATCGCGCCACCCAGGTCGCGCGCGGCGAGGCCGAGCAGGCAGCGCCGGTAGGCGTGCTGGAGCGACGCCCGAACGTGCGGTCCGGTGCTGGCCGCCCGCGCTCCGCCGCTGCCCCACGGGAGAGGGCTCGCCGGCGGGGCCCCGACGGCGTCGAGCAGCTGCCACTGCAGGCCGTAGAGACTGGGGCGCACCATCGTCACGTCGTCGTCGAGCAGCACGACGTGGTCCTCGGGGTGCAGGGCCAGGTGATCGCCGAGCGCTGCGCTGGCACCGAGGACGGCCAGCAGCCGCCGCCGGAAGCCCTCGCGCTCGGCGAGGTCGACCAGCAGCTGCTCCGGTCGACGGGTGGCGGCGACCAGTCGGGTCAGCCCGTGCAGCGCCAGGTCCGGATCGGCCGACTCGGCCAGCGCCTCGACGACGGTCGCAGCGTCCGGGCTGGCCGCCTCGCCGCCTTCCCACAGTCCGGCGGTGGCAAGGTCCGCAGCAGCCTGCTCCGGCTCGGCGAAGCCCAGGCGGATGAGTCGCCCGACCTCCGTGCCCCCTCGCTCGGTCCCGGTCCGCTCGGTCACAGGACCCGCCGGTAGCACCGGGAGAACGGCTGGTCGCGGAAGTAGCCGTACGGCTCGATGGACGTGAAGCCCTCGCTCTCGTAGAGGGCGATCGCCTCGGGTTGCTTCAGGCCGGTCTCGAGCCAGACCTCGGAGAGTCCGCTCGTGCGTGCGTGGTCCAGCAGGGCCCTGAGCACGCTGCGCGCGTGCCCCTGACCGCGGTGGGTCGGGGCGACGTACATCCGCTTGACCTCACCGACACCCTCCTGCAGCAGCCGCAGTCCCCCGCACGCGACCTGCTCGCCGTCGACCTCCACCACGAGGAACACGCCGTACGGCGGGAGGAACTGCGCCGGATCGGCCGGTGAGGCGTCCCGGCCGCCGTACCGCGCGGCGAGGTCGTCGGACATCGCGTCGGTGAGCGCACGCGCGTCGTCGTACGCCACGGTCCGGATCAGCACGACGCCGAGCCTGTCAGACCGGCTAGTTCGTCGTGAACAGGAACGACAGCCCCACGCCGAAGGCCGCCGTCACCGCCAGGAGCGGGGCGGCGAGGGCTGCCCCCCTCGTCGCCGGGCGGCTGCCGAGCCACCACGCGCCGAGCAGGAGCAGGGCGAGGGTAGGGACGGCCGGGTACTCGACGTCGTAGGCCTCGACGTTGGACGTCCCGTCGCGCCGGTAGTCGTCGTCCTGGAACAGGAACACCACCAGCGCCACCGCTGTCGCCCCCATGACCGCCACCTGCGCGAGGACCCACCCGGACGTCGAGCGGCGGGCGACCCGCACCGAGGGCACCACCAGGGCGAGCAGCAGCAACGACACGAGGGCGAGGAACAGCAGGATCCCCATGCTCACGACGGGGCTCCCAGCGCGAGACGGGCGAAGCGGCGCAGGACCTCGCCCCACACCTCCTGCACCTCCTCGAGCTCGGGCACGGTCCTGGCGAGGACGGCCTGTGGGTCCAGACCGCGCGCCACCAGGTCGGCGGCATCGCCGTCGGCCCACCGGCCGACCATCTCGGCATCGGGCTCGACGTGGAACTGGATGCCCCAGGCCCGCTCGCCGACGCGGAAGGCCTGGTGGGGGTAGCGCGGCGACGACATCAGCAAGGTGGCGGCTGGAGGCAGCGACGTGACGGCGTCCCAGTGCCACTGCACGACCATGGGTGACAGGGGCAGGTCCCAGAACAGCGGGTCGTTGCCCGCTGCGTCACGCCGTGCCACCAGGCGCGCGCCCAGCTCGGGGCCGTCGGCGCCCGGCTCCACGCGACCGCCCGTGGCCTCGGCCAGCAGCTGCGCACCGAGGCAGACGCCGAAGGTCGGCAGGTCGTCACGAACGGCGCGACGCAGCAGGTCCTTGGTCTCGCGCAGCCACGGGGCGCTGCGTGTCGTCGTACGCCTGCTGGGGGCCGCCCATGACGACCAGCGCGGCGTAGCCGTCGAGGGACGGCAGGTCGTCCCCGTTCCACGGCTGCACGACGTGCAGGTCCAGGCCCTCCTCGGCGAGCCAGGTGCCGAGGTGGCCGGCGTGCTCGGAGGCGGTGTGGGTGATGCACAGCGCACGGGCCATCTACAGCACCGGGAGGTAGCGCGCGAGCTCGAAGGGCGTGACCTGCTGGCGGTAGGCCTTCCACTCCTCGCGCTTGTTGCGCAGGAAGAACTCGAAGACGTGCTCGCCGAGCGTCTCGGCGACGAGCTCACTGGTCTCCATGACCGAGATGGCGTCGGCGAGCGATCCGGGCAGCGGGACGATCCCGAGAGCGCGACGCTCGGCGTTGGAGAGCGTCCAGACGTCCTCCTCAGCCCCCGGAGGCAGCTCGTAGCCCTCCTCCACGCCCTTGAGCCCCGCGGCAAGCAGCAGGGCGAAGCACAGGTAGGGGTTGGTCGCGCTGTCCGGGCTGCGCACCTCGATCCGGGTGCTGTTGCCCTTGGTCGGCTTGTACATCGGGACGCGCACCATGGCACTGCTGTTGTTGTGGCCCCAGCAGACGTAGTTCGGCGCCTCGCCACCCCACGTCAGGCGCTTGTAGGAGTTGACGTACTGGTTGGTCACCGCCGTGATCTCGGCGGCGTGCACGAGCAGGCCGGCGATGAAGTGGCGGGCCACCTTGCTCAGGTGCAGCGGGTCGTCAGCGTCGTAGAAGGCGTTCTGGTCGCCCTCGAACAGCGACAGGTGGGTGTGCATCGCCGAGCCGGGCTGGTCCGGGAACGGCTTGGGCATGAAGCTCGCGTAGACCCCCTGGGACAGCGCCACCTCCTTGATGACGTGCCGCGTGGTGAGGACGTTGTCCGCGGTCGACAGGGCGTCGGCGTAGCGCAGGTCGATCTCCTGCTGGCCGGGTGCGACCTCGTGGTGGCTGAACTCCACGGAGATCCCGAGCCGTTCGAGCATGGTGATCGTCGTACGCCGGAAGTCATGACTGACGTCGTGCGGCGTGAGGTCGAAGTAGCCACCCCGGTCCACCGGCTGGGGCGGCGCCTCGTCGTTCTTCAGCAGGAAGAACTCGATCTCCGGGTGGGTGTAGAACGTGAAGCCGGCCTCCGCCGCCTTGCCGAGAGCGCGCCGCAGGACGTGCCGCGGGTCGGCCCACGACGGCGACCCGTCCGGCATCTGGATGTCGCAGAACATCCGGGCCGTGCCCGGGGTTCTCCCCCCGCCACGGCAGCACCTGGAAGGTCGCCGGGTCGGGCTTGGCGAGCATGTCGCTCTCCTGGACGCGCGCGAAGCCCTCGATCGCCGAGCCGTCGAACCCGATCCCCTCCGAGAAGGCGCCCTCGAGCTCGGCCGGCGCGATCGCCACCGACTTCAGGGTCCCGAGGACGTCGGTGAACCACAGGCGCACGAACCGGATCTCGCGCTCTTCCATGGTCCGGAGCACGAACTCTTGCTGCTTGTCCATGCGCCCCATCCTGGCAGGCGCAGGCTGCCGGTGCGTGTCCCGGCGCGCGATGGGCTGACGGCAGCGGCACCGCGCGGCATGATCGAGGTCATGGGGCAGCGGGTGGGGATCGACCTGACCTCGGTCGCGGCTGTCCGGGACGCGGTCTCGGCGCACGGTGAGGCCTACCTGGACCGGGTCTACACGCCTCGCGAGCGAGCCGACTGCGGTGACGACCCCGCCCGGCTCGCCGGGCGCTTCGCGGCCAAGGAGGCTGCGCTGAAGGTGCTCCGCCCGACGAGCGACACCTCGTTGCCGTGGAACCAGATCGAGGTGGTGCGCGCGCCGGGCGGTTGGGTGGAGCTGGAGCTCAGCGCCCGCGCCGCCGGGCGCGCCCGGGAGCTCGGGCTCGCCGGCTTCTCGGTGTCGCTGTCGCACGAGGGGGAGGTCGCCTGCGCCGTGGTGTCGTGCGAGGTCCTGAGCCAGGTGACTGCTCCGATCGGCCCTCCAGCGACGGAGGTGACCTGCCGATGCCAGCCGGTATGACCGATCTCATCCGCACCGTCCTCAGCGAGCACGGCCGCCTGCCGGTCCCCGCGACCGACCTCGACGCGGAGGCAGACCTCTACCAGGCCGGCATGACCTCGCACGCGAGCATCAGCGTCATGCTCGGACTGGAGTCCGCCTTCGACGTGGAGTTCCCCGACGAGATGCTCACCCGCGAGGTGTTCTCGAGCATCGCGAGCATCGAGGCCGCCCTGTCCAGGCTCACCGTCGCCGCCTGATGTCGGTGTTCCTCGACGGAGTCCGCGCCGCCGCCACGGTGGCCGCGGAGCACGTCGAGGACGTCGACCGGAACGCCCGGTTCCCGGCAGAGTCGATCGCGGCCCTTCGTGACAGCCAGGCCCTGTCCGCGCTCGTCGACGGGGTCCCCCTCGCGGAGGTGGCGTACGCGTGCCAGGTCCTGGCCCGGTCCTGCTCGGCCAGCGCCATGGTCTTCGCCATGCACACGATCGAGGTGGCCTGCCTCGTGGACCACGAGTGGCCCTGGTCCAAGGAGTACGTCGAGGACCTGCGCCGCGACCAGCGGCTGATCGCCTCGGTGACCTCCGAGATCGGGACCGGCGGTGACATGGGCCGGTCCGTCGCCGCCGTCGAGACGACCGACAGCGGGTGCACGTTCACCAAGCGCGCCCCGACCGTCAGCTACGGCGCGCACGCCGACGACTTCCTGACCACGGTGCGCCGGTCACCGGACGCCGACGCGACCGACCAGGTCGCGGTGCTGCACCTCGGCACGCAGACGACCCTGGAGCAGACCGGCACGTGGGACCCGCTGGGCATGCGCGGCACCTGCTCCCCGGGGTTCACGGTGACCGCCGCGTTCCCCCCCGAGCAGGTCGTGCCCGCCCCGTTCACGCAGGTCTCCGCCGAGACGATGGTCCCGGTGTCGCACCTGCTCTGGGGGCACGTGTGGGTCGGCATCGCGATCGAGGCCTTCGACCGGGCGCGCAAGACAGTGAAGTCCGCCGGCCCCGACGGCTCGGCGGTGCGTGCGCAGCGGCTGTCGGAGCTCCACGGTCAGCTCGCCGCGACGAGGGCACAGCTGGCCGAGGCCCTCACGCGGTACACCGCCGAGGCGGCCGAGCCCGGGCGCCCCGCGCTGCAGACCATGGGGGCGGCGCTCCGGCACAACGCCCTGAAGACCTCGCTCTCGCAGTCCGTCGCCTCGCTGTGCCAGGGGGCGCTGGAGGTGTGCGGCATCGCGGGCTACCGCAACGACTCGCCGTACGCCGTGGGTAGGTTGCTGCGCGACAGCCTCTCGGCGTCGCTGATGGTGTCCAACGACCGGCTGCACCAGACCAACGCGCAGCTGCTCATGGTGGTCAAGGAGGGTTGACGTGCAGGCGCCCCAGGCGACAGCCGCGCAACGGTCCTTCCGCACCCGGCTCGTCGCCGAGGGACTGCTCGTTCCGAGCTCCGTCCCCGGCGTGACCGGTCAGGGCCCGGTGTTCGTCGCCCTCCGGCGCGCTCTCGACCGCCGGCTCGACGCCCTGTTCGCCGACGAGGGCGCCGACGCGCTCGAGTTCCCGCCGGTCGAGCCCCGCCGCGACATGGAGTCGGTCGGCTACCTCACGTCCTTCCCCCAGCTGGCCGGCTCGGTCTCGGCCTTCGCGGGCGACGAGCAGACCGCGCTGCTGCTCGGCGAGCAGGCCCACCGGCACGAGGACTGGTCCGGTCACCTGTCGCCCAGCGACGTGGTGCTCGTCCCCGCGGCGTGCCACCCGGTCTACGCCGCGCTCGCCGGGCAGCCGGTCCCCCAGGGTGGTCGGACGGTCGACACCGGAGCGGCCTGGGTGTTCAGGCACGAGCCCTCGGACGACCCCTGTCGCCTGCAGGCCTTCCACATGCGCGAGCTGGTCCGTGTCGACTCCCCCGACGCCGTCGGAGCCTGGCGGGACGCGTGGCGCGACCGCTCGTTGGAGTTCCTGCTGTCCCTGGGACTGCCAGCCGCCTTCGACGAGGCCAACGACCCGTTCTTCGGCCGCTCCGGGCGCATGCTCGCGCGCAACCAGCGGGCGCAGAAGCTGAAGTTCGAGGTGCTCGTCCCGGTCGGCGGCGACGAGCCCACGGCGGTGGCCTCCTTCAACGCGCACGCCGACCACTTCTCCTCCGTGTTCGGCCTGGGGTCCGCGGACGGGTCGGACGTGCACACGGCGTGTCTCGGCTTCGGTGAGGAGCGGGTCGTGCTCGCGCTGCTGTTCACGCACGGCACCGATGTCGGCTCGTGGCCGACCGAGGTCCGCGCGGAGCTGGGGCTGTGAGGGCGCTCGCTGGGCTGGACCCTGCGAGCTACACCTGCCACCCCGTCCACGCACCGACCTTCGGCTACCCCGAGACCAACTGCTGGACCGACGTCGTCCTCGAGCTGCTGCACGCCCTCGGTCGCGAACCGTTGGCTGCTCTGGGCTGCACGGTCTCGCTCGCCCACGAGGGCGACCAGATCACCTTCTTCAAGCCGCGCCACGACGAGCTCGAGGCGCTCTACGGCGTCGACGTCCACGAGCTCCAGCCCTATCGACCGCTCGAGCAGCACGTCCGGACGGCTCTGGACGAGGACCGCACCCTCATCGTCGAGGTCGACGCCTGGTGGCTGCCCGACACCGCCGGTACGTCGTACCGCACGGAGCACGTGAAGACCGCGATCGCCGTCGCCTCCCTGACCCAGGACCGGCTCGTGTACTTCCACAACGCGGGGCTGTTCTCGCTGACCGGCGAGGACCTCGCGCACGTGCTCGTCCCCGCTCCCCTGCCGGGGTACGTCGAGACGGTGCGCGCCGACGCGGGCCCCTGCCTGGCCGGGGAGGAGCTGCGCTCCTGCGCGACCGAGCTGCTGCGCGACCACCTGCTCCGCCGACCGGCCGTGAGCCCGTTCGTCGCCCTCGCCGACCAGCTCGGTCGCGAGCTCGACGAGGTGCTGGCGCTGCCGGCCGAGGACGTGCACCGGTTCGCCTTCGCGACGACGCGGATGGCGGGCGCGGCAGCCGCTCTGGCCGCCGAGCACGTGCGCTGGGTGGTGCGCGCCGACGAGGCCGCCGAGGCGTTCGACCGCGTCTCGACGACGACGCGCACCCTGACGATGCGCTTCCTCCGCCGCAAGCCCTTCGACCCCGGACCGCTGCTCACGTCGTTGGAGTCGGACTGGGCCGAGGCACAGGATCGGCTGGATGACCTCCTCCTGTCGGTGATGCCGTGGACCTGACCGACTGGGAGCTGATCGCCGACGACGGCACCCGTTGGCCCGTCGTGGTCCCGGGCACCGTGACGCAGGCCGTCCCCGCCCTCGACGCGGACGACCGGACGTGGGTGTTCCGGACGGTCCTCGCCGCTGTCCCCGAAGGGCCGGTTGACCTCGTGCTCGAGGGCGTCGCGACGTCGTACGAGGTCGTGCTCGACCGGGTGGTCCTGCTGCGCGAGCGGTCGATGCACGCCCGGCACGTCGTGCCCGTCGACGTGCTCCCCGGATCGGTCCTGGAGATCCGCTGCCTGCCGCTCACGACCGCCACGCCCGAGGGCGCACCTCGCGCGCGCTGGAGGTCCGCGCTGGCCGACAACCGCCTGCGGCTGGTGCGCACGACCCTGCTCGGGCGGTGCCCCGGCATCGCCCCCGGTCCGCCTGTCGTCGGCCCCTACCGGCCGGTGCGGTTGCAGCCGCGACGACCGCGCCGGCGCTTCGACACGTCACTCGACGGCACGACCGGCGTCGTGACGTGCACGGACCCGACGGTCACCTTCGCCTGTTCCGGGGTCACCGGCACCAGCGTCGTCCGCGTGCCGGACGTGGACCTGTGGTGGCCGCACACGCACGGCGACCCGGTGCTCCACGACGTGACTGTCGACGGCGCGGTGGTCGCCCGCGTGGGCTTCCGGTCCGTCGAGGCGCAGGTGCCGTTCGGGCTGGTGGTGAACGGGGTCGAGGTCTGGGCCCGCGGTGCCGTCTGGACCCCGCCCGGCCTGCTCGCGGGGATCCCCGAGGCGCCCAGGGCGACGGTGACCGCCGCCCGGGACGCGGGCATGAACCTGCTCCGGGTGCCCGGCCACGCGCCGTACGAGACCGAGGAGTTCTTCGCCACCTGCGACGAGCTGGGGGTGCTGGTGTGGCACGACCTGGCGCTGGCGAACCTGGACGTGCCCCACGACCTGCTGGACCTGGACCGCGAGGTCGTGGACCTGCTCGACCGGACGGCGGGCCACCCGAGCCTGGCCGTGGTGTGCGGCGGGTCCGAGACCGCCCAGCAGGTCCAGCTGCTGGGCCTTGACCCCGACCTCTGGCGCTCGGACTTCCTCGACACCCGAGCGCCGGCGCTCGTCGGGACGCGCGCGGTGTGGGTCCCCAACAGCCCGTACGCCGAGGGGCTGGCCGTGCGGTCCGGCGGGGTGTCGCACTGGTTCGCCGTCGGGGGCTACCGACGAGAGGTGTCGCAGGCACGGGCGCACCCCCCGCGGTTCGCCAGCGAGTGCCTCGCGTTCAGCAACCTCCCCGTCTCCCACGCGGACAGCCCATGGGTGCCCCGCGACCAGGGCGCGTCCTGGGACTTCGCCGACGTCCGCGCCCACTACGAAGGGCAGGGCCTGGACGTCGGTGAGGTGATGGCCTCGGTCCTCGGCGAGTGGCGGCGCCAGGACTCCCCGAACCGGGGCGCGCTGGTGCTCTGGCTGCGCGACCTGCAGCCCGGCGCCGGCTGGGGCCTCATCGACGCCGACGGCCTCCCGAAGCCGGAGCTCGCAGCAGTGGCGCAGGTCCTCGCCCCCCGCGCGGTGTGGCTGACCGACGAGGGACTCGACGGCGTGGCCGTGCACCTCGCCAACGACCGGCCAGAGCCCTGGGCGGGTGCGCTGCAGGTGTCGCTCCACCGTGCCGACGGGGTGCTGCTCGAGCAGGTCACCGCTCCCGTCACCGTGCCGGCGCACGGCGGCCTCTGCCACGACGTCGAGGCGCTGCTCGGTCGGTGGCTGGACGTGTCGTGGTCCTACCGGTTCGGGGCGCCGGTCGTCGCGACAGTCACGGCGTCCATGGGGGCCCTTCCGCCGTACGTGCTGCGCGTCGGGGGGAACAAAGCGTTGTCCGCCGTGGTCAGGGGTAGTGAGCCCCCACCTGACCCCCAAGGAGACCTCTTCTCGTGAGCAGCCCCATCAGCAGCAGCGGCACCTTCACCTTCCCCGGCACCGACCTCACGGTGCACCGCCTCGGTTTCGGTGCCATGCGCATCACCGGCAAGGGCGTGTGGGGGCCGCCGGCCGACGTCGACGTCGCGAAGCAGGTGCTGCGGCGAGCGGTCGAGCTCGGCGTCGACTTCATCGACACCGCCGACAGCTACGGCCCGTTCGTCTCCGAGGACCTGATCCGCGAGGCACTGCACCCGTACGACGCAGTCACCATCGCGACGAAGGGTGGGCTCACCCGCTTCGCGCCGGACCAGTGGGAGCAGGTCGGCCGACCGGAGTACCTCCGGCAGTGCGTGCACATGAGCCTGCGCCGGCTCGGCGTCGAGCAGATCGACCTGTGGCAGCTGCACCGCATCGACAGCAAGGTGCCGGCCGAGGAGTCCCTCGGCGCCATCAAGGAGCTGCAGGACCAGGGGCTCATCAAGCACGTCGGGCTGTCCCAGGTGTCCGTCGCCGAGATCGAGCAGTGCCGCAAGGTCGTCGACGTCGTGAGCGTGCAGAACCTCTACAACCTCGCCGACCGCTCGTCGGAGGACGTCCTGGACTACTGCGAGCGCGAGGGCATCGGCTTCATCCCCTGGTTCCCTGTCGCCGCCGGATCGCTGGCCAAGCCCGGAGGCGTCCTCGACGAGATCGCCAAGGACCACGACGCCACCCACGCGCAGCTCGCCCTCGCCTGGCTGCTCAAGCGCTCCCCGGTCATGCTCCCCATCCCCGGCACCGGCAGCGTCGCGCACCTCGAGGAGAACTGCGCGGCGGCCGAGGTCACCTTGACCGACGACGAGTACGAAGCCCTGCTGAAGGCCGCCTCCTAGGAGTCCTTCCTAGACTGCGGCCCATGCCACAGCTGCGGGTCGGGCTCGCCCAGGTCGACACCACGGTCGGTGACCTGCGCGGCAACAGCGCGATCGTCCGCACCTACGCCGCGCACGCCCGCGAGGCCGGCTGCCACGTCGTCGTCTTCCCCGAGATGACGCTGACCGGCTACATGCCGGAGGACCTGGTCCTGCGTCGCTCGTTCGTCGACGCCAGCCTCGCTGCCCTGGAGTCCCTCGCCCGCGACCTCGCCGACGAGGGCTCCGGTGGCGTGGGCGTCGTCGTCGGCTACTGCGACCGCAGCCACCGCCCGGCCCCGGCCGTCGGTCGTCCCGCGGGCGAGCCGCAGAACGCCGCCGCGTTCCTGTACGCCGGGAAGGTGGTCGCCACCTACGCCAAGCACCACCTGCCGAACTACGGGGTGTTCGACGAGTTCCGGTACTTCGTCCGCGGCGACCGCTTCCCCGTGATCCGGCTGCACGGCATCGACCTCGGGCTGGTCATCTGCGAGGACCTGTGGCAGGAGGGCGGTCCGGTCACCGTCGCCCGCGAGTCCGGCGTCAGCCTCCTGCTGTGCCCGAACGCCAGCCCCTACGAGCGCTTCAAGGACGACGTACGCGGGGGGCTGGTCAGCCGCCGGGCCGTCGAGGCCGGGTCGGCGATCGCCTACGTGAACATGATCGGTGGGCAGGACGAGCTCGTCTACGACGGCGACTCGCTCGTCGTCACCGCGGACGGGTCGCTCGTCGCCCGCGCCCCGATGTGGGAACAGGGGCTGATGACCGTCGACCTCGACCTCCCGGGGACCGTCGGGACGGTCGTGGGGGACGTCGACGCGGGAGACGGCACCGTCATGCACGTCGACCGGCACGTCCTGTCCGACCAGCCGGTCCCGCCGTACGTCCCCTCGCCGGGGCGGGTGGCGGAGCGGCTGTGCGACGAGGCCGAGCTGTGGGGTGCGCTGGTCACGGCGACACGCGACTACGTCGAGAAGAACGGCTTCCGCACCGTCGTGCTCGGGCTGTCCGGGGGCATCGACTCCGCCGTGGTCGCCACGATCGCGCGGGACGCCCTCGGACCGGAGCGGGTGCACGTGGTCGGCATGCCGAGCGCCTGGAGCAGCCAGGGCAGCATCGACGACGCGAAGGAGCTCGCCCACCTGCAGGGCCTGCAGTGGCAGCAGATCGCGATCGCCCCGATGGTCGAGGCGTACTGCACGTCGACGCTGCTGGACGGGCTCGCGCTGGAGAACCTCCAGGCGCGGGTGCGCGGGACGCTGCTCATGGCCCTGTCGAACCAGCACGGTCACCTGGTCCTCACGACAGGCAACAAGAGCGAGCTCGCCACCGGCTTCTCCACGCTGTACGGCGACAGCGCCGGTGGGTTCGCGCCCATCAAGGACGTGCCCAAGACGCTGGTGTGGGCCCTCGCCCGGTGGCGCAACCGCGACGAGGTCGTCATCCCCTGGGCGTCGATCGAGAAGCCACCGTCCGCCGAGCTCGCGCCCGGTCAGCTCGACAGCGACCGCCTCCCGCCGTACGACGTCCTCGACCCCCTGCTGGACGCCTACGTCGAGCACGACCTCGGTCGGGCGGAGCTCATCGAGCGCGGGTTCGACCCGGCCGTGGTCGACCGGGTGGTGCGGCTGGTGGACCTCGCGGAGTACAAGCGCCGGCAGAACCCGCCGGGACCGAAGGTGACCTCGCGTGCCTTCGGGCGCGACCGCCGGCTGCCCATCACCAGCCGCTGGCGGGAGTCCGCCGCGCCGGTCCCCGCCGAGGCCCGCCCGGAGCAGACGACCTCCGGCTGACCTCCGCGAGGCAGGCACGGCCGCGCAGCGTGACCCCCTCGTGAACGTCGCGATGATCGTCGTGCCGGCGGCAGCGGAACCGGCGAGGCGACATCAACAACAATTCTGAGTCCCTGCCGGGTATGAGTCGAGAAATTCTTATGCACAGCAGCGATTTTGACTTATCTTGTCAGCGGCACGGAGTAGTCTCTATGTCATGCCCGAGCTCGCTGCGCCGCTGACCCGCACCGCGCGGGCACGCGCACGCCTGAGCGTGATCGAGGACCTCGTCGCGCGGCGGGCGCAGCTCGACCACGAGCTGCGGCTGCAGCTGAACGCGTTCGCGAGCGAGGACATCCTGCTCGGCCATCGCGACTACGTGAGTGACGAGCTCGCCCTGGCGCTGTCGGAGAGCTCGGGGACGGCGCAGCGGTGGATCGAGAACGCCCAGCTCTACACCGCGTTCCCCACCGTCATGGCCCGCGTCGGCACACCCGCCTCGCAGGGTGGGTGGAGCATCCGGCACGCCGATGCGCTGCTCGACACCATCTGCGGCCTCGGACTCTCGCGTGAGGTGCAGGAGCAGGTCATCGACCTCGTCCTGGGCGCGCACGACGCCCGGACGCCGCATCAGCTGCGGCAGGCCGCCCGCGCCGCGGTGATGGTGCTCGATCCGGAGGCGGCGGCGAAACGGTGGGACAAGGCCAAGCGGGAACGCCGCGTCGGAGCCGACCAGACCGACCCGGGAGGGAACGCGACGTTCTGGGCCACCGGCACCAGCAGTCAGATCGCGATGATCCTGGCGAGCATCGACACCCTCGCCCTGCCGAAGCACCCCGGCGATGAGCGGACCCTGGACCAGCGCCGGTTCGACACCCTCATGGACCTGATCTGCGGACGCGTCCAACCCGGGAGCTGGCAGGCGCTGGTCATCGTGAGCCTCGCGACACTCGAAGGAGCAGACGAGCCAGGAGAGATCCCCGGCCTCGGCCTCATCAGCGCCCCCGAAGCCCGCGAGCTCCTGAGGCAGGCCGACCTGCGCCGGGCAGTCGTCGACGAACACGGAACGCTCGTCAGCGTCGACAGCACCGTCCACCGCCCCGACCTGGAGCCCGAGCACGTGCCCGCAGGGTGTGGACACACCCACCAGCACGAACCCGACGAGACTGAACCCGACGAGACTGAGCCGGCGCCGGAGCTCCGCCCCGAGGACCAGGACGACCCGGAACTCGAACGGCTCATCAACAACCTGACCAGCAACCTCGAGCAGCAGCTCACCGCACTGCTCCACCACCACACCCTCAGCCACACCCCCGCCGGACACGGGCGAGCCGCGTGGGACGAGGTCCGGGACCGTCGCCTCACCGTCCACATCACCGTCCCGCCCCACGGACGCGACACCAACGGCGAACCCGGCGGCGGTGGCTCAGGTGGAGGCGGCGACGGCCCACCCGACCCCGACGATCGGCCCGACCCCGATCTCGACGGTCATCCCGAACCCGAGCCACCGACCGAGTCCGACCTGCTCTGGAACGACCACACCCTCGACCGCACCGACCCACCCGACCAGCATCTGCGCCCCGAGCCGGACGACAGCACCTGCCCCGCCGGCTGCCCACCACCAGCAGCGGACGACCCCCACGACCACAGCACCTGGAGCAGCACCGCCCTCACCCGTGCCCACGCGCGCCTGACCACCACGCCCGCCGACGACCGCCCCCTCGACAGCAACAGCTACGCCCTCCCGGCCCGGCTGGCCCGGTTCATCAAGACCCGCGACCTCACGTGCACGTTCCCAGGATGCCGACGCCTCGCCCGCGACTGCCAGAGCGACCACCTCGTGCCCTGGCCCCAAGGACCCAGCACCGCCCGCAACACCAGCAGCGAGTGCACCCACCACCACCAGGCCAAGCACCACTACTTCACCGTCACCCGACAAGCCGACGGCAGCCTCCGCTGGGACACCCCCCTCGACCGCAGCTACCTCCGCCGACCGAGACCCCTCCTGCGCGGCTGGTAGCCCGACGCCGAACTGGTGCACGAGTGGCGACCCAAGCCCGCAGCACGCACGTGTCGACACCAGGTCCTTCGACCCGCGGCAAAGTCCCTCGCTCAGCGACCGGCGAGGACCTCGACGCCCGGCCCGGTCAGATCCTTCAGGAACGCCTGGCGCCCCGTCCCCGCCATGAGCAACGAGAGCGCTGGACCCTCGACCAGCGGACCCGACCCGTGGGTCCAGTCGGTGTCGGTCGCGTTCAACGACACCCCGGCGATGCGCGTCTTCGTCTTCAGAATGGCGTTGCTGCCCTTGTAGAAGTCGAGCACCCGCACCACCGACGGAATCGGGTAGTCCCGCGTGATCCCCAGCGGGCGGCGGATGTCCTCTCCGTGCACGATCTCCTCGCCCAACCACGAGTCCTTCGGTCCAGGCGGAGACGTCGTAGCGTTGATGAGGTCCCGATACGCCTGCAAGGTCGCGCCCGGACCTCCCGCGCTCGCCGACGCCACGCCCTTCTCCGCGAACGTCGAGAACCGGAAGCCCGAGCCGATCAGCGCTCCGAGGAAGCCCAGCGGCGTCATCCGGGCCGTCGCCACCTGGTGCGCGAGGACCTGGTGCACGGTCCATCCCTCGCACAGCGAGGGGGTCTGCCACTGCTCCGCGCTCAGGTCGCTGAGGTCCGCCGCGAGGGCGGCGCGCTCGGCGTGGACCAAGGGCCAGACGTTGGCGACCATGGGGGCTCCTGTGCTCGGGGGTCGTGATCATGACACGGTGACGGGCGACACAGCGACGCGTCGCGGCGGGAGTGGCACGCTGGTGGGAGTCCCGGGACACCTGCCTGGAGACCACACGGAGGACACCGATGTCTGACCAGCTCCCCTCGCTGTACGGCGGCGTGACGCACCGGCGCGTCACCACCCGCGACCTGCAGGGCGCCAAGGAGCGCGGTGAGCGGTGGGCGATGCTCACCAGCTACGACATGCTCACCGCGCAGCTGTTCGACGAGGTCGGCATCCCGGTGCTGCTCGTGGGGGACAGCGCAGGCAACAACGTGCTCGGCTACGACAGCACCGTCCCGGTCACGATGGAGGACATGCTCCCGCTCGTCCGAGGCGTCGCCCGCGGCACCACCAGACCACTGGTCGTGGCGGACATGCCCTTCGGCTCCTACCAGGAGTCTCCCGCGCAGGCCCTGCGCAACGCCGTGCGCTTCCTGCAGGTGGGCGCGCAGGCGGTGAAGGTCGAAGGGGGTCGCCGGGTGGTCCCCCAGGTCGAGCTGCTCGTCACCTCCGGCGTACCCGTCATGGGGCACCTGGGACTGACCCCGCAGAGCGTCAACACCCTGGGGGGCTACCGCGTGCAGGGGCGGGGGGAGGCTGGTGACGTGCTGATCGAGGAGGCCCTCGCCCTGCAGGAGGGCGGTGCGTTCGCGCTCGTGCTGGAGGTCGTCCCCGCCGACCTGGCAGAGCGCGTCACCAAGGAGCTCACCATCCCCACCGTCGGGATCGGCGCCGGTGCCGGGTGTGACGCGCAGGTGCTGGTGTGGACCGACATGGCCGGCCTCACGCCCAAGGGGCTGAAGCTCGCGAAGAAGTACGCCGACCTGCGCGCTGTCCTCGGCGAGGCCGCGCGGGCCTATGCCGAGGAGGTCCGCGAGGGCACGTTCCCCGGTCCCGAGCACACCTTCTCGTGAACGACCCGTTCGTGCCGGTCCGGGCGCACTGCCTCGCCATCGAGGGCGTGACCGAGCGGGTCAGCCACGGCGGCCCCGCCTTCTTCGCCGCCGGGCCGCGCGGCAAGCAGTTCGTCGCGTGCCGCGACGACCACCACGGCGACGGCATCGTCGGGCTCTGGCTGGCCGCACCGCCCGGCGCACAGGAGGCGGCGATCGCCCGCGACCCCGAGACGTACTACCGCCCGGCGTACGTCGGGAGCCGGGGGTGGTTGGGGGTTCGCCTCGACCGGGGACTGGACGAAGACGTCCTCCGCGAGCTGCTCGACGAGGCCCACGCCACCGTCACGGGCTGACGCCGGCAGGAACGTGCGGCGCGACGGCGAAGCACCCTGCATGCGCCTTGTGACTGCCGCAGTCGCCGGCCTGCTCCTCGGGGCCTTCGCGATCGTCCCGTCGGCCCAGGCGGACGACCCCGTCCCTGCCCCCACGGTCTCGGTCAAGGTGTCGGCTCAGGGCGTGACCCTTCCGAACAGCACGATGTCTGCCCACTGGAACGGCGCCGACCGCGGGCACGTCGGTGAGCTCATCGTCGACGGTCACCAGCTGCCCGCGACGACCACCACCATCGACGCCCTGTGGACCTCGAAGGACTTCCGCACCTACGCCGGCATTCCCGCCCTGACCTTCTCGGCGCTCACCACCCACCAGGGGGTGACGTCGTCGTCGATGCCGGCGTCCCTCTCGTTCGGCCTGCGCTTCCGCGCTGCCGGCAAGTCCTGGCAGCCCTGGCAGGACCTCAGCTACGCCTACAGCGCGGGCGCCGTGCTGGACGGCTACGCCCGCAAGGTCGACGTCTTCGCCCCGGCGACACCTCAGCACAGGGTGCAGGTGCAGTGGCGGATGCACACCGAGCTCAGCGACGTCGCGACCGAGCACCAGGAGTGGAAGCTCACCGCCAACATCGCCGGCGAGACCCGGACCCGCGCCTGCCCCGCGTGCTGACCGTCAGGCGAGTTGGGCCGACAGCACCTCGCGCGCCTCGGCGAGGGAGGGCCCGTACCACGTGAGGTGCCGCCCGCTGACGCACCGGGAGGGCGCCGCAAACGACTCCGGCCCGTCCGTGGCCGAGAACGCGTACGGCTCATCCGGGAGCACGACCAGGTCGTGCGGCGGCAGCAGGGCCAGGTCGACCTTCGGGTAGCGCTCGGCGTGATCGGCGAGCACGTTGTCCACACCGAGTCGGCGGAGGACGTCGCCGGTGAACGTGCCGGACCCGACCGCCATCCACGGGCGACGCCAGATCGGCACGACCGCCTGGCGGCGTACCCCGGTGAAAGGCTCAGCCCAGGCCGCCTCCGCCTGCCGCAGCCACCCGGGAGTCGCGAGCCCGCACGCCTCGAGCATCCGCCCGAGGCTCACGAGGGCCTCCGGCACCGTGCGCGGGTAGGTCACCCAGACCGCGACGCCCGCCGCGCGCAGGGCGGCAAGGTCCTCGGCCCGGTTCTCCTCCGCGTTGGCGAGGACCAGGTCCGGGCAGAGCGCAAGCACGGCATCGACGTCCGGGTTCTTGGTGCCCTTCACGCGTACGGCGGTCAGGTCGGCCGGGTGGCTGCACCAGTCGGTCGCGCCCACGATCAGTCCCGGGGCGGTGGCCGCGACCGACTCGGTCAGCGACGGGACGAGCGACACCACCCGCTGCACAGACGGAGGGACCTCAACCGGCGCACCGGTGTCGTCGTACCGCACGGGGCTAGACGTCGGTGACCCGCAGGCCGGCGTGGGCCTTGTAGCGCCGGTTGACGCTGATGAGGTTGGCGGTGAGCGCCTCGACCTGGTGGGCGTTGCGCAGCCGTCCGGCGTAGATGCCCCGCATCCCCGGGATCCGCTCGACCAGGGCCTGCACCAGGTCGGTCGCGGCCCGGTCGTCACCGAGCACGAGGATGTCGGTGTCGAGGCTGTCCACGGCCTCGTCGAGCAGCAGGACGGCGCTGACGTGGTGGAAGGCTCCCACCACCGTGCTGTCCGGCAGGACCGCGGCCGCCTGCTGGGCGGCGCTGCCCTCCTCGACGGGGAGCGGGTACGCACCCTGCTTGTCGAAGCCGAGCGGGTTCACGCAGTCGATGACGACCTTGCCGGCGAGCGCCGGCGCGAGGTCCACGAGCAGCTCGCGGTGCCCGTCCCACGGGACCGCGACGATGACGACGTCGGCCTGAGCCGCCGCGTCGGCGTTGTCGGCACCGGACACAGCCCCTGGAAGGCCCTCCGCCGCCTCGTGGGCGCGCTCGGCACTGCGGGAGCCCAGGACCACCTCGTGCCCGGCCAGGGCGAACCGGCGCGCCAGCCCCCGACCCTGCTCCCCGGTCCCTCCGAGGACCGCCAACCGCAGGGTCGTCACGTCCGGGGCGGGGGCAGCGGTCTCCGTCATGAGCCTGGAGTCTCCCAGGCGGCGCCACGCGCCAGCCACGCGGCCTCCCCCGCGTTTGCGGACTCACAGAGAACTGCCAGGATCTGGGAGCAGGACTCGGGGCAGGTACGGCGAAACACTGGTCAGGACCACGACACCGGGCGAGGAGCAGTCATGGAGCGCAGGGCGGGCGACAGACGCCGTTCGCCGCGCCCGGACGGCCCCGGCCGCTCGCCGGACCACCGCGACCCGGTGCAGGCAGACGCCCACGAGGTCTACCCGAGCGAGACCCCGGCCTCCATCCTCCCCCAGCTGCCTCGCGTCGCCTCCCTGGACGCCCTCCTGCGCGAGGTCGACTCCCTGCGACTGACCCTCGAGACCGACCTGTCGCTGGCAGCCTCCGCCGTCGAGGCCGGCCGGGCCGGGCTCGCGGCAGACATCCTGGAGAGCGACCGGACCAGCCTGAGCGGCTTCGAGCAGCGCGCCCTGGGCCACCTCCACGACCTCGCGGAGCCCTTCGAGGACCCCCTCCAGCCGCCCGTCACCGTCGTCGGGGCCCCGACGCGCCGGCGGATGCGCGTTCCCGCCTCGCCGTTCGTGGCTGCGGCCGCCGTGGCGGGGTTCCTGCTCGGCGTCGTGCCGCAAGGCCTCGAGCCCGGACCCACGGATGTCTCGGCGAGCAGCGTGGCCGCGCACAGCAGCCTCGGCCAGCTGCAGGCCTTCGCCGCCCAGGGCAACACCACCCAGGTCCGCGCGACCGCTCGCGCGCTGCACGACCAGCTCCGGGACGTGGTCAGTCAGGCGCACAACGACCCGGACGCGGCCCAGCAGGCCCTTCTGCTCCTGAGCTCCGAGCGCGACGCCATCCTGCAGAGCGGGGACAGCGCCCTGCTGCACGACGTGCTCGCCCAGTCCACGGCGCTGGCCAACCGGATCCGGGCCGCCCTTCCGGCGAAGCTGCGCCAGGTCGTCCCGGCCGTGCGGCCGGTCGTGGAGGCCGAGCCGTCCGCTGCCCCTCGCAACACGGCGTCCGCCAAGCCCAGCCCCGCTGCCAAGCCCAGTCCGACCGCCTCGCCGACCCCGAGCGCGGCGCCGAAGCCGACGTCCGGACCGAAGCCCTCCTCGAGCCCGTCCCCGAAGCCCTCCGGCAGCGACGACCCGACGCCGCCGACCGTGCTGCCGAGCGGCAACCCCGTCAACCCCTGACCGTCGGGGAGACCCCTGCGCTCACGCGGGAACGGCTCACGCGGGGACGCCTCACGCGGGGACGAACAGGACCCGTCGCTGCACCACGTCGGCCTCGGTCAGGCGCACACGCACCTGCTGCCCGACCGGGGCGCTCGGGTCGTCGAGCCGGCCGCGCACGGCGGGATCGGTGAGCTGGACGGTGCGCGGATCGGTCACCACGGCGTCGAAGACGTCCCCGACCCGGTGCTCGAGGACGATGGCCTCGGCGAGGTCGATGACGGCGCGGTCCAGCGCGTGCGCCCGGTGATCCGCGGTGGCCATCTGGTCCGGCAGGGCCGGTAGCGCCGTACGCACCCAGTCCGGGACGGGGGTCCGGGCGCAGAGCGCGACGCAGGTCTCCCCGACGTACCGGTCGACGAGCCGGCGCAGCGGTGCCGTGGTGTGCGCGTACGGCGCACCGACAGCGGAGTGCAGCACCTGCGCCGGTGGTGCTCCGTCGAAGGCGACGTACCCCGCGCCCCGGAGCAGCCGCGTGGACAGCGTCAGCAACGCGGCCTCGGCAGGGTGGTGCGGGTCCAGACCGCTGAGCAGCTCGCCGTACGCCATGTCCTCCGGCCAGTCGATGCCCAGGGCCTTCGCGCTGATCCGAAGCGAGGTCACGGACTCCGCCGCCGGTACCGGCAGGGTGCGCAGGATGCCCACCTCGCCGGTGAGCATGAGCGACGCGGCCGCCATCCCGGTGAGCAGGCTGATCTGGGCGTTCCACGCCTCGCTCGGCAGGGGCGCGCGGTAAGACAGGTGCCCGTGGGCGTCCACCTCCTGCTCGAGGGACGGCAGGTCCACCGCCCCCCGCTCGCGGGCCCGCGCGAGGCGCAGCTCCCCGATCTCCTTGAGCAGCATCAGGTCCGGCGTCGCCGTCCCGTCGTCGATCCACCCCTGCACCGCGACGTAGTCCAGCTGCCGGCGGCTGCGGACCAGCGCGCGGCGTACGTCGGTGGCGGTGAGCTCCCCGCTGCTGTCCAGGTCGAGGGTCCACACGAGTGCGGGGCGGTCCTGCCCCTCGAGCAGGCTGGCGCGGTCCTCGCTGAGCACCGGCGGGTGCAGGGGCACGCGCTTGTCCGGCGCGTAGAGGGTCTCGCCCCTGCGGTGCGCCTCGACGTCGATGGCCCGACCAGGGACGACGAAGGCGGCGACGTCCGCGATCGCGTACTGCACGCGGTAGCCGCCCGCAGTCCGCGACAGCGCCATCGCCTGGTCGAGGTCCACGCTCCCGACCGGATCGATGGTCAGGAACGGTACGTCGGTCAGGTCGGTGTGCGAGGAGGTGTCCGGCCGGGCCGCCGCGGCTTCGGCAAGCACCTCGGGGGAGAACTGCTCAGGCACCTCCAGCTCGGCGCGCAGGTCGTCCCACGTGGGCGGAGGACCGGGCAGGCGGAGGCGGGGGCTGGGCACGTCCGGACTCTACGGTGGGGGGATGCGCGCACTGGCCTATGACGTGTTCGGCGGGCCCCTGACCGTCCGCGAGCTGCCCGACCCGGTCGCGCCGGCCGGTGGCGTGGTCGTGCGGGTCGGTGCGACGGGCGTCTGCCGCAGCGATTGGCACGGCTGGCAGGGGCACGATGCCGACATCGTCGCCTTCCCGCACGTCCCGGGGCACGAGCTCGCAGGGACGGTCGAGACGGTCGGCGCCGGCGTCACGCGCTGGCAGGTGGGCGACCGGGTCACGGTGCCGTTCGTGAACGCCTGCGGGGACTGCGCGATGTGCGCCCAGGGCGACCACCAGGTGTGCCTGCGCCAGCGGCAGCCTGGCTTCACGCACTGGGGGTCCATGGCTGAGCTCGTCGCCCTCGACGCCGCCGACGTCAACCTCGTGGCCCTGCCCGACGACCTGTCGTTCGCCGACGCGGCCAGCCTCGGGTGCCGGTTCGGGACGGCCTACCGCGCTGTCGTGCAGCAGGGCCGCGTGGCACCGGGCGAGTGGGTGGCGGTGTGGGGGTGCGGCGGTGTCGGTCTGGCCGCGGTGCAGGTCGCCGTCTCACGCGGTGCCCGCGTCGTCGCCGTCGACGTGTCCCCCGGCGCGCTGGCTCTGGCGGTGGAGCTCGGGGCCGAGGTGGCCGTCGAGGGGCCGCGACCGCTGCCGTTCCCCGTCCCCTCGACGGGGCCGGTGCGTGCCGTCCTCGAGGCGACGCACGGGGGCGTGCACCTGTCGCTCGACGCCTACGGCTCCACCCAGACGTGTCTGGACTCCGTTGCCTGCCTGCGTCGGCGGGGCCGACACGTGCAGGTCGGGCTGCTGCCCGGAGACCCACCGGCAGTGCCGTTGGCGCGGGTCCTCGCAGAGGAGCTCGAGCTGATCGGCAGCCACGGGCTCGCCGCCCACGCCTACCCCGAGCTGCTCGACCTGGTGGCCACCGGCGTCCTGCAGCCGCAGCGGCTCGTGACCGGCACGGTGTCGCTCGACCGGGCGGGGCAGGCGCTCACGGACGTGGGCCGCTCCCCCGGCATCACCGTCGTCACCAGCTTCTAGGTGTCCGACTCCTCCCGAACCTCCTGCAGCTGGCGCCTGCTGCGCACGAGCCGCAGCAGGGTGGTGAGGGTCAGTCCGCCCGCCATGTTGGCCAGGAGCACCCACCACACCCAGCCGAGCCAGTCGAGGTAGCCGAACGGCGCGTTGCCGGTCGACAGCGCGGCGAACGCCAGCACGGAGTCCAGGACGGAGTGGAACAGTCCAGCACCTGCGAGCAGGAACGCGATCCCGATCGACGCGATCACCTTGGCGACGTCGCTGTCGGTGCCGTGGTGCATCCGGGTCAGCAGCGTGATGGCTCCCCCCGCGAGGAACGCCAGGCACAGCGTGCGCAGGCTGAGCCCCGAGAGCACGTACCGCCCCGCCGCCTCGTGCAGCGTCGGGTGCAACCTCGGGTAGGCCGTCGCGATCAGCCAGCCCACGATCCACCCACCGACGAGGTTGCCGGCGAGCGTCCCGGTCCAGAACCGCGCGAGCTCGCGGCCGGTGGCCTTCTTGGCCGCGACCACGGTGACCGGGATGAGGAAGCCCTCGGTGAACAGCTCGCTGTGGCCGAGCAGCAGGGCGATGAAGCCGACCGAGAAGGCGAGCCCTGCCAAGGGTTGGCTGCCGGTCGCCTCCTCCACGACCAGGTAGGCGATGACCCCGAACCCGACCTCGATGCCCGCGACCACCGCCGTCGCCAGCAGGTCGAGCCAGCCGCGCTTGAGCCGCGGGATGCCCTCGTCCAGGATGCGCTGGACCGCGTCGTCGATCTTGTCGTCGCGCTCTTCGTCCGTGGTGGTCACGGGCAGGCTCTACCCCGACCAGACCTCCCGACGCCCCGGACGGACACCATGATCGAGTTCCCCCAGCTGCTGCACACCGTGCTCGACAGCACGGCACCCCGGACACTGGCGGAGTTCTACCGGCAGCTGCTGGGTCTGGCGTACCGCCCCGGTGACGAGCCCCCGACCGACGGCACGGCCGACACGGCCGACTGGCTGGTGCTCGTCGACGCCTCGGGCGCGCGGGTGCTGGCTGTCCAGGAGGTACCCAGCCTCACGCCGACGACGTGGCCGTCCCACCAGGTCCCGATGCAGCTGCACCTGGACTTCACGGTGTCCAGCAGGGCTGAGCTGGAGCGCCAGCGCGGGCGGGCCGAGGAGCTGGGCGCGCGGCTGATCCTCGACCGCACGGACGAGCCCGACGAGCCGCTCTACGTGCTGGCCGACCCCGACGGGCACCCGTTCTGCCTGTTCGTCGGCTGAGCCCTACGGCAGCGCGCCACCGTGCGCGGCGATGGCCTCGTTCACCGCGGCGCGGAACACCTCGACCGGGACCTCCCCCGCCGACTCGACCCGGGTCCCCTCGTAGGGCAGGTGCGTGAGGGTCACCCCGGGCAGGGCACCGGCGAGGCGACGTACGTCGGGAAGGGCGATGTCGCAGACGACGACGTGCTCGGGCGCGTGGGAGGTGCACATGCCGACCACGCTAGTGCTCAGGAGTTCAGGTGACGCAGAACTCGTTGCCCTCGGGGTCGCGCAGCACGATCCAGCCCGAGCCCATCTCGCGCTTGGTCTCGACCACGGTGGCCCCCAGCGCGACGAGCTCATCAGCCTTGGCGAGGCACTCCGCCAGCTTCTGCTCGACCGGTGTCCCCGGTCCGCCGCTGGCCGGGACGTCGAGGTGCAGGCGGTTCTTGCCGGCCTTCCCCTCCGGGACCTGCTGGAAGAACACCCGGGGACCCTTGCCGCCCGGGTCGACGATGGCGTTGGCCTTGTTGAAGTCCTCCGGCGGCACACCCCACGCGGTCAGCGCCTCCGGCCAGGAGTCGAAGCCGTCGGGTGGCGGCTGCACGACGTAGTCCAGTGCAGCTGCCCAGAAGGCACCGAGGGACGCCGGGTCCGCGCAGTCGAAGGTGATCTGCGGCACCAGGGCCATCAGTCGACGACCTGCTCGAGCTCCACCACCGGGAGGTAGACGCGCGCGCCCTCCTCGAGGAACTGCTCGGACTTCTCGCGCATCCCCACCTCGAGCGCCTCGATCTCACCGACACCGTGCTCGGCGGCGTACTTCCGGACGTCCTGGCTGATGCGCATGGAGCAGAAGTGCGGTCCGCACATGGAGCAGAAGTGCGCGGTCTTCGCCGCCTCGGCCGGCATCGTCTCGTCGTGGAAGTCGCGGGCCTTCGTCGGGTCGAGCGAGAGGTTGAACTGGTCCTCCCACCGGAACTCGAACCGCGCGTCGCTCAGCGCGTCGTCCCACGCCTGCGCGCCCGGGTGACCCTTGGCGAGGTCGGCGGCGTGCGCGGCGATCTTGTAGGTGATGACGCCGTCCTTGACGTCGTCGCGGTTCGGCAGGCCCAGGTGCTCCTTGGGCGTGACGTAGCAGAGCATCGCCGTGCCGTACCACCCGATCATCGCCGCACCGATGGCACTGGTGATGTGGTCGTAGCCCGGCGCGATGTCGGTGGTCAGCGGCCCGAGCGTGTAGAACGGCGCCTCCTTGCAGACCTCGAGCTGGAGCTCCATGTTCTCCTTGATCTTGTTCATGGGGACGTGGCCGGGGCCCTCCACCATGACCTGGACGTCGTACTCCCAGGCGATCTCGGTGAGCTCACCGAGCGTCCGCAGCTCGGAGAACTGGGCGTCGTCGTTGGCGTCCGCGATGGACCCGGGGCGCAGTCCGTCGCCGAGGGAGAAGGTCACGTCGTACTGCCGCATGAGCTCGCAGATGTCGCGGAAGTGCGTGTAGAGGAAGTTCTCCTGGTGGTGGGCGAGGCACCACGCGGCCATGATCGAGCCGCCGCGCGACACGATGCCGGTCTTGCGCGAGGCCGCGAGCGGCACGTAGCGAAGCAGCACGCCGGCGTGCACGGTGATGTAGTCGACGCCCTGCTCGAACTGCTCGACGAGCGTGTCGCGGTAGACCTCCCACGACAGGTCCTCGGCCTTGCCGTTGACCTTCTCCAGCGCCTGGTAGATCGGCACGGTCCCGATGGGTACGGCGGAGTTGCGGATGATCCACTCGCGGGTGGTGTGGATGTTGCGCCCGGTCGAGAGGTCCATGACGGTGTCCGCGCCCCAGCGGGTGGCCCACGTCATCTTCTCGACCTCCTCCTCGATCGAGGAGGCGACCGCCGAGTTGCCGATGTTGGCGTTGATCTTGACCAGGAAGTTGCGCCCGATCGCCATCGGCTCGGACTCGGGGTGGTTGACGTTCAGCGGGAGGACGACGCGGCCGGCCGCGAGCTCGGATCGGACGTGCTCGGGGGTGCAGCCCTCGCGCAGCGCCACGAACTCCATCTCGGGCGTGATGACGCCCTGCTTGGCGTAGTGCAGCTGGGTGACGTTCTTGCCCTTCACCGCGCGCAGCGGCTTCCGCGAGCCGGCGAAGACGCTGTCGAGGTTGCGGTGGTCGTGCTTCTTCAGCCCGTTGTCGATGGGCTGCACCTCGCGGCCGTCGTACGCCTCGGTGTCACCGCGCTCGGCGATCCAGTCCTTGCGCAGCGCGGGCAGGCCGAGCCGGATGTCCGTGCGCAGCGACGTGTCGGTGTAGGGGCCGCTCGTGTCGTAGAGCACGACGCTGTCACCGTTGGTGAGCGACACCTCGCGCATGGGGACCCGCAGGTCCGGGCGCGAGCCCTGCAGGTAGGTCTTGTGGCTGCCGGGGAACGACGTGCCCGTGGTCGGGGTCTCGGTCGTGGTCTCGGTCGTGGTCTCGGTCGTGGTCTCGGTCGTGGTCTCGTCGAGGGTCGTCATGGTGCGGTTCCTCCCTACGCCGGTGCGAGCCGGATCAGGTGCGAACGGTCGACGGCCGTGTCCTGCCGCCCTCTCAGCCTCGGATCGCGAGGCTCCCGCGGGTCACCGCCGACCCTACGCCAGGAGGGGCTTCTCGCCCACGCAGTGCCAGTTCAGGGTCAGCAGCTCCTGCTCCTCGGCGCGGATGTAGGACTGGCTGTTCTGGTTCATCCGCTGCATCATCGCGTCGGTCTTGCGCGGGATGATCCGCACCTTCGCCAGTGCGCGGAAGACCGCTTCGTACCGGTCGAACAGCGCGACCTCCTTCTTGATCATCTCCACCGCGCTCCTGCCCTGGGACGACAGCAGCGTGAAGCCGGCGTTGCGGTAGGCGTCCTCCCAGTACGCGGAGTACCAGAACCCGCCGAAGACCGTCAGCTCGCGGGTGTGCTGGATCAGCGTGCGGTGCTCGGGGTTCGTGGCGTCGTACGCGTCGAGGGCGGCGACGTCGTTGATGACGAACCGGCCGCCGGGCTTGAGCACCCGGAACACCTCGGCGAAGGTGAAGGCGTGGTCGCTGACGTAGGTCATCGGCTGGATCGCGTAGACCGCGTCAAGGCTCGCGTCGTCGAACTCGAGCGCCTTGTTGAAGTCACCCACCGCGAAGTTCTCCCGCGGGAGGTTCGGGTTGCGATGAGCCTTCTCGACCTGCGACTCGTCCAGGTTGATGCCGTACGGCGTGGCGCCGGTGAGCTCCGCCAGGTGCTCGGCGATGGCGCCGCAGCCGCAACCGAGGTCGAGCACCCGGTCGCCGGGGCGGAGCTGGAGGTCCTCGGCGACGATCCGCTCGAACAGGATCTGGTTCTGCAGGACCGACTTCTGGGGGTCGATGGCGGGCGGCATGTACATCTTCTCGACCGAGCCGAGGGTGCACAGCAGGTGGATCACGCGGTAGAGCTGCTGCAGCTCCGGGCTGCTGCCCTGGCGGTAGCCACGCAGCGGCACCCCGCTGTCGTAGTCCGCCTTGGTGTTCTCCGGCGAGTCGGTGAACAGCTCGTCGTAGGTGCTCATGAACGCGGCGAACTCGTCGTCGCTCACCCGCAGCAGCCCCCACAGGGCACCGAAGCGGTCGCGAAGGGTCGTCGGTCGGTGGTTCACAGCAGGTCCTCACGAGAGCGGGCGAGGTCGCGGGCGCAGGGCAACGGGTGCTGTTCACCCTGACAGGTCGGCTCCCGGGTCGGTGCGGACACGCCACCGCCGCCGCCCCAGGAGGAGGACGGCGGCGGGTGGACGCGGGTGCCGGACTACGCGGCGGTGCGCTCGCGCAGCACGACGACGTTGGAGCGGTCGGCGGCCGGCAGGACCGGGGTCGAGGTGAGCCGCTCGATGCAGATCGCCTTGAGCACCCGCAGTCCGTCGGTCACGGCGTTGAGGTTGCTGGTGCCGTGCAGGCGGTCGAACTCGTAGCTCTTGACCTCGGCGATCGTGAGCTTCGCCTTGGCGATGCGGGTGTTGATGACGGTCTCGATCTCGAAGCCGTCGCCCCACTGCATCTGGTCGGCCTGTGCACCGCTCTCGAGGTTCAGCACCTGCAGGCAGTGCACCCAGAACGCGTTGTAGCCGTAGCAGAGGTCGGTGTAGCGCGTGCCGAACAGCACGTTGACGATGGCGTTCAGCCCCCAGTTGCCGATGCGGCGGATCCGGGTGATGTCCGAGCTGCCACCGCCGAGCGCGAACCGGGTGCCCTTGGCGAAGTCCGCGCCGTTCACCAGCGCCTCGACGTACGCCGGGATCTCGCGCGGGTCCGCGGAGCCGTCCGCGTCGAGCATGACGATGACGTCGCCCGTGACGGCCTCGAAGCCGCACGCGAGGGCGTTGCCCTTGCCCTTGCGGGTCTGGCGGACGATCTTGACGTCCGGCATCAGCGACTGCGCCATCTCGATGGTGCCGTCCGAGCTGCGACCGTCGACGACGATGACCTCGTGGATCCCCTCGACCTGCTCGAGCAGTCCGAAGACGTGCGGCAGGTTCTTGGCCTCGTTGTAGGTCGGCACGACGACCGACACGCGGGGCTGGGTCACCAGGGTGCGGATCATGGCGTCCATGGCAGGGGGCTCCTTCGGAAGGTGGTGCATCCGAAGCGCCGGTTTCGCCCTGCTCCCCGCCGGGCTCTGGCGACCACGTGGTGCGCCCGGCGGATCATCGCTCGCTTCGTCGAGGTTGCTCCTCGACATGACAGACAGTAATGATTTGCTCGCTGAGTGTAATCCGCCGAACGGCCTAATCTTCACCCAGCGTGAGTGACTGTCCTCACAGGGATTCGGGAGAAGCCCGGGCGAACCGGGCAGAGCACCGGGTGCGGGCTCACTGGACTCGTTACTGGACTGCTCACAGACTGCTCACAGACTGCTCACTGAGCGTGCGTGAGCGCTGTGAGCAGCATGCCAGATGCCTCTCGGGACTTCACGGCGACCCGCCAGTGCTCGGCCGACAGGCCCGGGAACGTGTCGCCCCGCCGTACGGCGATCCCCTGGGCGCGCAGGGCTTCGCGCAGGTCCGGCCGTCCGGGCAGCCGGCACAGCAGGTACGGCGCCCGACTGCCCGGCGACACCTCGACGCCCAGGTCGGTGAGGGCGTCGGCGAGCCACTCCCGCTCCTGCACGAGGACCGCCGCGTCCCGCTCGGCCTGCTTCACCGGCCCGCGCTGCAGGCAGGCGTCCAGGGCAACCAGGCCCGGTGTGCCCACGCTCCACAGCGGCTGGGCCTCGCGGAGCTGCCGGATGAGCGCGGGCTCGGCCAGCAGGTAGCCCACGCGCAGGCCGGCCAGCCCCCAGGTCTTGGTCAGGCTGCGCACGACGACCAGCCCCGGTAGGCGCTGCCCTGCGAGGCTGTGGGGCTCCCCCGGGTCTGCGTCCATGAACGCCTCGTCGACGACGGTGGTCCGCCCTGGCCGGCACAGCTCAGCAAGCCGGGTGTGCACGACCCCTGTCGGGTTGGTGGGGTTGCCGAGGACGACCAGGTCCGCGTCGTCCGGCACCTGGCCCGGGTCGAGGACGTACGGCGGGTCGAGCACGACCCGGTGCACCTCGCGCCCCGCGGCACGCAGGGCGGCCTCTGGCTCGGTGAACCCCGGGTGCACGCAGACGGCCTGCCGGGGTTGGAGCGCACGGGCGAGCAGGACGAACGCCTCCGCCGCCCCTGCGGTGACCAGCACCTCATCGGTCTCGCGGTCGTGCCGGCGCGCCACGGCACGCGTCGCCACGGTCGGGTCGGGGTAGCGGGCCAGCAGGCGCAGGGACCGCTCCAGCCGGCTGACCAGCCAGGGCGGGGGCTCGGACAGCCGGACGTTGACCGCGAGGTCGAGCAGCCCGCTCGTCGCCTCGGCGTCACCGTGGTGTCGCAGGTCGATCTGGTCGTCAGTGGTGATGGTGGCCGTCCCCGTGGGCGTGGGTCGGGTCGTCCGGGTGGTCGTGGGGGGTCTGCGGCTGTCCGACGCGGACCTCGAAGCCGGGCAGCAGGGTGCGGTACATGCAGGTGTCGCAGTTCATCCGCAGGTCGGTACCGCTGATCTCGCCGGCCCGCTCGAGCACCAGCGCGGCGAGCCGCTCGCCTGGACCGATGAGCCCTGCCGTGTGCAGCTCGACGTCCGGGTGCTCCTTGGCCCACGCGTCCGCCTGCGTCACGATCCGGTCGGGCAGCACGCCCGCGAACAGGAAGTACGGCAGGACGACGACCCGCTGGTAGCCCAGGGCACGGGCCCGGTGCAGCCCCTGGGGCACACTCGGTTCGGCCAGGCTGATGAACGCCGTCTCGACCGTGCCGATGCCCCGGCCCTCGAGCAGCAGTCGCGCGATCTTCGAGACCTCGGCGTTGGCGTCCGGGTCCGTGGCACCGCGGCCGACGAGCACCACGGCTGTGCTGGACCAGAGGTCGCGCGCGACGACGGCCTCGAGGCGGTCGGTGAGGTCGGCGAGAAGCAGCGGGTGGGGACCCAAGGGGCGGCCGTAGCGGAACACCAGTCCCGGGTGGCGCAGCCGCTCCCGCTCGAGCGCGGCGGGGATGTCCCCCTTGCTGTGGCCTGCCGCCACCAGCACGAGGGGGACGACGTCGATGTGCTGATGACCGGCGTCGACGAGCCGGCGCACCGACTCCTGGATCGGCGGTGGCGCGAGCTCGAGGAACCCTCCTTCGACCGGGACGGTGGCGGACCGCCGTACGCGCTCGACGAGCTGGCCGAACTGCGCGACGCCGTCGGCGTCCTTGGTGCCGTGGCCGATGATGAGCAGCGGGGTCATGGGTGCTTCCTCACACGTAGAGCAGGGCGTTCAGGGCAGCGGCGGCGACGGCGGATCCGCCCTTCTCGGAGACGTTCGACACCGCCGGGAGGCTGGACTCCCGCAGGGCCTGCTTGCTCTCGGCAGCTCCGACGAACCCCACGGGCAAGCCGATGACCAGTGCGGGCGCGTAGTCGCCCTCGACGATCTCGAACAGCGCCGTGGGGGCACACCCGACGACCCAGACAGCGCCGGGGCCGACCTCGGCGTAGGCGAGCCGGATCGCCGCGGCGCTGCGGGTGAGCGTCTCGGTGGCGGCCGCCTCCCTCACCCGGCAGACCGTGTCGACCGTCGTGATGCCGGCGGCGACCATCTGCACGTCCGTGACCACACGGGCGCCTGCCTGCAGCGCAGCAAGGCCTCGCTGCAGCGCGTCCTCGTCCAGGACGAGGTCGTCCACGTAGGACAGGTCGGCACTGGAGTGGACGACCCGCTCGACGACCGCGCGGGTGAGCGGCGGCAGGTGTGCCAGGTCGATGCGGGAGCGCAGGATCGCGAACGACTCCTGCTCGATCGGGTGCACGGTCGTCCTCATGGGCGCTCCTGTTCGGGTCCCCGTGGCGGCGGCGTGGGGTGGAACCAGTCCAGCTTGTCCCGCAGGCGCACGACGTCGCCGACCACGGTGGCGACGGGCGCCCTCAGTCCGGCAGCGGCGACGTCGCCGGCCAGGTGCTCCAGGGTGCTCATGACGACTCGCTGGGCGCTGGTCGTCCCGTTCTCGATGCAGGCGGCCGGGGTGCTCGCGGCCCGGCCGTGGCGGATGAGGCCCTGAGCGAGCAGCGCGAGGCGGTCGTGGCCCATGAGGATGACCAGCGTGCCGGGTCCGGTCGCCAGGGCCTGCCACCTGACCCGGCTGGCCGGGTCGTCGGGGTCGAGGTGGCCGGTGACGACGCAGACGTCCTGGGTGACGCCCCGGGCGGTGACCGGGATGCCCGCGTAGGCCGGCGCCGCGATGGCGCTGCTGATGCCTGGAACGACCTCGAAGGCGAGGCCGTGGTCGACGAGCGCCTCGGCCTCCTCGCTCCCCCGTCCGAACACGAACGGGTCACCGCCCTTGAGGCGTACGACGCGCTTGCCGGCCTGCGCGTGCGCGACGAGCTGCGCGTTGATCTCCTCCTGGCGCGGGGCGGTGCCGGTCCAGCTGGTCTTGCCCACGTCGATCACCTCGACGCCGTCCCGGCAGTGCTCGAGCACGCGCGGGTCGACGAGCCGGTCGACGAGGACGACGTCGGCGTCCCGGAGCAGCTCGACGGCGCGCAGGGTGAGCAGCTTCGGGTCGCCGGGGCCTGCGCCGACGAGCGCGACCCTCACGTGCGGACCAGGGCATCACGGGGGCAGACCTCGATGCACTCCCCGCAGTCGGTGCACCGGTCGGTGACCTGCAGCGGAAGGGTGGGCAGGATCGCGTGCTCGGGGCAGGTCAGCAGGCACGCCCCGCAGGCGGTGCAGTCGTCGGTCACGAGGTAGGTGACCACGTGTACCCCCTCGGCGTGACGAAGCGACCAGCCACCACGGTGCTCTGCGAGGAGCCGACGGTCACCAGGGAGTACATCCCGACCAGCTCGACGTCGAGGTCCTGCAGCGTCGTCAGGTGGACCTGCTGCCCCTCCCGGCTGGCGTGGGTGACGACACCCACCGGGGTCGTCGGCGGCCGGTGCTCGGCGAGGATCGCCAGGGCCTTGGGCAGCTGCCAGTCGCGCCCGCGGCTGCGCGGGTTGTAGAAGCTCACGACCAGGTCGCCCTCGGCGACGGCCGTGATGCGCTTCTCGATGGCAGGCCAGGGGGTGTGCAGGTCGGACAGGCTGATGCTGGCGTGGTCGTGCCCGAGCGGGGCGCCGAGCAGCCCGCCGGCCGCGAGCATCGCCGTGACCCCGGGTACGACGTCGACGTCGATGTCGTCACCGGCGACCTCGAGCGCTGGGCTCGCCATGGCGTAGACCTGCGCGTCGCCGCTGCCCAGCAGTGCGACGGCGTGACCCAGGGCGGCCTCGGCGACGGCGGAGTGCGCGCGCTCCTCCTCCTTGCCCAGGCCCGTCTCCAGGAACCGGGTGCCGGGTCGCGCGAGGTCGCGCACCTGGTCGACGTACTGGTCGAGCCCGACCCACACGCTGCTCGCGCGCAGCGCCTCGACCGCTCGGGGGGTGAGCAGGTCGCGCGCGCCCGGCCCGAGGCCGACGATGCTGAGCCGACCCCGCGGGCGGATCCGGGAGATCGCCACGGTCGCCATGGCGCTCTTGGTCTTCTCCACGATCAGGTCGCCGTGCTGCAGCGCGGCGGCTTCCGCGACGCTGGGCGTGCCGACGGCGTCCTGCGGGTGCTGCGACGGGTTCGGCACCTCGGTGGCGGCGAGGACCTCGGCCGGGTGGGTGACCAGCGTCCAGCCGGTGCGGTCGCACATCAGGTTGATGGCGTCCTCGTCGGCCTTGGCGTCGACGGTCGCGACGAGGGTGACGCTGCGGGCGCTGAGGCCGTGCTCGTCGAGGGTGCGGGTGACCAGCTCGTCGAGCTCGTCGACGCTGACGCCGCGGCTCGCACCGATCCCCAGGACCAGCGACGGCGGCCGGAGCACCACATCCGCCTCGGTGACCCGATCCGTCACCGACACCACCCTCGCGTGAACGGATGCGCGCGGGTCGTTCTGAGGGGTGTCACCCCCCCGCGCGTATCCGTTCACGAGGGGGAGTGGGGGGATGGGCCAGGTCAGGGGCATGTCCAGCTCGACCGGGTCGCCGTCGAGCAGCGCGCGGCTGACACCGGCGACGTCGCCCTCGACCGGCCAGGACCACGTGTCCAGCCCTGGGATGCCCGCGGCGTCGGTCGCGGTCGTGACCACCGCCTCGGCGCCCAGCGCATCGGCGACCAGCTCCGCCAGGTCGTTCGCTCCCCCGGCGTGCCCGCCCACGAGCGCCACGGCGAAGCGCCGTCCCTCGTCGACGCACACCACGCCCGGGTCGGTGTGCTTGTCCTCCAGCAGGGGAGCGATGAGGCGTACGACGGCACCGGTCGCCAGGAACACGACGAGCTGCTCGCACTCCTGCCAGGCGGTGCGGAGGTCCTGCACGTCGTAGGTCCGCGCGTCGTGGAACGACAGCTCCTCGGCGGCCCGCCGACCGGCGGCGGTGGTGGTGACGAGGCCGATCACGGCAGGACTCCTGAGACGACGAACACGGGGTTGGCGGGGACGAGCCGGTGGCCTGTCCCCAGGGGCGCCAGGTGGCTGACCTGGACGAGCACGGTGTCGACGTCGTAGCCCTCGAGCGCCGCCACGGTGGGTGCGACGCGCTCGACGGTGGCCAGCGCGACGACGACGCGCACGGGTCGAACGGCAGCCACGGCGGCGACGACGTCCGGTCCCCCACCGCCCACGAACACCGCGTCCGGGTGCGGCAGGCCGACCAGCGCGGCCGGCGCCTCGCCCTCGACGACGCGGACGTCGACCTCGAACCGCTGCGCGTTGGCCCGCACGTGTCCGAGATCGGCACGGTCGACCGCGATCACCGCCGCGCCGTGGCGAGCGCACTCGACCGCGACCGATCCGCTGCCGCAGCCGACGTCCCACACGAGCTCGCCGAGTCGTGGACCCAGTCGCGCCAGCACGAGAGCCCGCACCTCGGCCTTGGTGAGCATGCCGTCGCGGTGGGCGAACTCGGTGTCGGGGAGGGCCCACGGACCGGCGCCCGGTCGCCCGGACACCCAGCCCTGCTCGGGCGCAACGGCCTTGGCCTGGTCGACGCAGAGCACCACGGACAGCTCCGGCCAGGTGCGGGCGGCCGCCTCGGCGGCGCAGACGTGCTCCACCCGTTCCTGCTCGGTGCCGAGGTCGCTGGCCACCACGAGGATCCGGTCCCAGCCCTCGAGCGCTGCCCCGATCTCCCGCGCACCGCACCCGGGGCCGGTGAGCACGGCGACCTTGCCGTGCGCGCGGCAGGCGTTGAGCGCCTGCCGCGGATCACGCCCGTGGGCACTGACGACGACCGCGTCGTCCCACGGCAGGCCGGCGCGGGCGAAGGCGACCTGCACGGACGACAGGGCGGGCACGACCGTGGCGTCGGCGCCCGAGGAGCGCACCAGCCGCAGCGGTCCGAACAGGCCCGGGTCACCGCTCGCGAGAAGGACGCCCCCCTGCTCGACCAGGCGGGCCACGCCGTCACGGACGTCACCCAGCGCGACGCCCTGGACCTCGGCGGCAGCGAGGTGACGCGCGCCGCCGACCACCAGCGGCGCCTCGGCCAGGGCAGCGGTCGCCTCGGACGACAGGGGGCTCCCGTCGTACCCGATGACCGTGATCACGCCGCCACCCACTCCGGACGCGTCGCCGCCACGATGCGCCGGCCGGTGAAGTCGACCATCGCGACCTCGGCGCTCAGCGCCCCCTCGGTGAACCGCTGCAGGACGTCGGCGACCTGGGCGCAGAGCCGGTCACCCGCGACCCGCAGGACTCCCGCGGACTCCCACACCTCGTAGGCGTGCCGCGCCGTGTTCGCCTGCAGGACAGCGGAAGCCGTCGACGGCTCCAGCGCCGCCAGCACGTCGAGCGGCACCTTGCTCTTCGTGTAGTGCGTCATGAGCACGCCCCCGGCGAGCTTGGTGAGCTTGCCGACCATGCCGACGAACACGACACGGGTGAGCCCGTCCGCGACGGCTTGCCGCAGCGCGGCTCCGGTGAAGTCACCGACCTCGACGAAGCACACGTCGGGCAGGTCGGGCAGCAGTGCCATCGCACCCTTCTCCGTCCGTCCGCCGGTGCACAGGACGAGGGTGTCGAGCGACTGCGCTGCCATGACGGACACGGCTTGTACGACGGAAGCCCGCCACGACTCGGTGCTGAACGGCCGGACGATCCCCGTGGTGCCCAGGATGCTGATGCCGCCGAGGATGCCCAGTCGCGCGTTGGTGGTCTTCTTCGCGCGCTTCTCCCCGTCGGGCACCGAGATGACGACACGCAGCCCCCGGTCGGTGACCTCCTGCACGGCCTGCGTGATCATCTCGCGCGGCACGGGGTTGATCGCTGGTCCGCCGACCTCGAGCCCGAGGCCCGGCTTGGTGACGGTGCCGACGCCGACGCCGTTCTCCAGCACGGTCTCCGCTGCCCAGGAGACCGTCACGGTGAGGTGCGCCTCATGGGTCACGTCGGGATCGTCGCCGGCGTCCTTGACGACGACCGCGGTCGCCTCGTCGGCGGTGAAGGAACAGGACCCCACGGCGAACGACACCCGCTGCCCACTCGGCAGGGCGACGTCGACGTGCTCGACGACGCGCTGGTCCCGCAGTGCCAGGGCAGCAGCCTTCGCCGCCGCACTGCTGCAGGTGCCGGTCGTCCAGCCCGTGCGCAGCGGCCCGGTCCGCACCTTGGCGGTGCGCGGCAGCGACGGCTCCCGCAGCTCGCTCATGGCGCGGCGGCCCTGGATCGCTTGAGCTCCGCGCGCGCCTCCTGCGACTCCACCTTGCGGTGCTCGTGGAAGTGGCCGGGGTGGTACAGGTGCGACCGCGTCCCACCGCTGGACAGCGCTGGACCGACGAGCACGAGGGTGTGCTTGTACAGCTTGTGCTCCTTGACCTTCTCGGCCAGGTCGCCGAGGCGGCACTCGAAGACCAGCTCGTCCGGCCACGTCGCTGCGTAGGCGACGACGCACGGCGTGTCCTCGTCGTACGCCCCGGCGAGCAGCTCGGTCTGCAGCTGCTTGGTCCGGGCGGCGGACAGGAACAGGCACATCGTCGCGCCGATGTCGGCGTACGCACGCACGGTCTCGCGCGGCGGCATCGGCGTCTTGCCGCCCTCCAACCGGGTGAGCACGACCGACTGCGCCACCTCCGGGATCGTGAGCTCGCGCTGCACCAGCGCGGCGACCGCGGAGAAGCTCGACACCCCCGGGATGACCTCGGTCTGCAGGCCGAGGCGCGTGCACAGCTCGTGCTGCTCCTGCGTCCCGCCCCACAGCGCCGGGTCACCGGAGTGGATCCGCGCGACCCGCAGCCCCTCGCGCGCGGCCCGCTCGTAGTGCGAGGTGATGCCCTCGAGCGAGTGCTCCGCGCTGTTCACGACCAGTGCGGTGGGCGACGCGTGCTGCAGCACGTCCTCGTGCACGAGGGATGCCGCCCAGATCACGATGTCTGCCTCGGCGATCCGCTGCGCGCCCCGCAGGGTGATCAGGTCCGCTGCTCCTGGACCCGCACCGATGAAGCTCACCAGGCCCTGGCTCACAGCTTTCCCCCTCGAGAGGTACGACGAGCCGGCGCGATGACCGTCGACAGGTACGGGCCGTCGACCGGCAAGGCGCCGACCTGCTCGTCCGCGAGGCCCAGCGCGGCGCCGTAGACCGCCGCCTCCAACCGCCCGTGCCGTTCGAGCACGTCTCGGACAGCGGCGAGGTGGCGTCCGCCCTTGTAGGCCACGACGGTGTCGAAGTGGGTGAGCGCCTCGTCGAAGGCGTCAAGGCCGGCCGTGAGCGGCAGCAGGGCGAGGGACTCGGTGCCCTCACACAGGACGGTGCCGGAGGTGGCCGCCAGTGCCTGCATGGCGGTGATGCCGGGCACGGAGGCGATCTCGACCTCGGGGACCCGCTCGCGCACCGCGTCGGAGAGGTAGGTGAAGGTGCTGTAGACGTTCGGGTCGCCGATCGTCGCGAAGGCCACGGATCCCTTGTGCCGCAGGGCGTCGGCGACGACATCGGCGGCGTCGTCCCACGCCGCGATGCGCTCGGGCGTGGCTCCGCCGCGGTCGTCCAGGGCGAAGACGAGCCGCTGCACGCGGTCATGGGTGACGTGCACGCGCACCGTGGCCTCGGCCCTGCCCTGCTCGTCGGCGCTCATCACCGGGACGACGACCAGCGCCGCCTCCTGCAGCACGCGCACCGCCTTGACGGTGACCAGCTCGGGATCGCCCGGGCCCATGCCGACACCGGTGAGGATCATGCCGCGACCAGCGCAGCCCGGCGCGCCAGGTTCAGCGCGAGCGACGGGACACCCGCCGGGTGCAGGTGCACGTAGGACGCGACGACGTCCTCCCCCGTCGTGAACCCCTCGAACGTCCCGTCCTCCAACTGCCAGGCAGGACGCAGCCCGGACCGGGGCTCGACGGTCGTGCGGTGGAACTCGTGCCCGACGACCCGGCTGCCCACCTCCGTCACCAGCGAGGAGGAGTGCGCGATCACCGTGCGGTAGCCCAGCGTGAGGGTGCGGGTCATCTCCGCCTGCGCGGCGAAGTGGCCGACCATGGCCACGCGGTCCAGGCTCTGGCACAGCAGCAGCAAGCCGGCGCACTCGGCATAGGTCGTGGGACGCGTCCCCGCCAGGTGACGGCGCACGTCGTCGAGGAAGCCGCGGTTCGCGGTGAGCTGCTCGACGTAGACCTCGGGGAAGCCACCGGGCAGCACCAGCGCTGCCGTCCCCTCCGGCAGTCGCTCGTCGCGCAGCGGGTCCACGACGACGACGTCCGCTCCGGCAGCCGCGAGCGACTCCGCTGTCTCGGCGTAGGCGAACGTGAAGGCCGCACCTCCGGCAAGCGCCACCACCGGACGGGAGTCCAGCAGCTGGACAGGCGGAAGCCACGGCTCTGCCACGAGATCGCCTGCACCACCGGCGATCTCGAGGAGGGCGGCGAGGTCGCAGCCGGCCGCGACGACCCGGCCGAGCCGCTCAACGGTGGCCACGGCTTCCGGGTGCCGTTCGGCTGCCGGTACCAGCCCGAGGTGCCGGGACGGCGTGGCGACGTCGGCGTCCCTACGGACGGCTCCGAGGACGGGGCTGATGCCGATGAGTGCCTCGCGCAGCACCTGCTCGTGCCGGTCGCTCCCGACCCGGTTGAGGATCACCCCGGCCAGGTCGAGGTCCTCGTCGTACGACTGGAAGCCGTGCACGAGGGCGGCGATCGACCGGGACTGCGAGGACGCGTCGATGACGAGCACCACCGGCGCCTCGAGCAGGTGGGCGACGTGCGCGGTCGAGCCGAACTCCGTCGACCCCCTGCCGTCGAACAGGCCCATGACCCCTTCCACCACGGCGAGGTCCGCACCCTGGGCGCCGTGCAGGAACAGCGGCGCGACCAGGTCCTCGCCGACCAGGACCGGGTCGAGGTTGCGACCCGGGCGACCCGTGGCCAGGCCGTGGTAGCCGGGGTCGATGTAGTCGGGACCGACCTTGTGCCCGCTGACCGTCAGGCCCCGCTGTCGGAACGCCGCCATCAGACCCGTGGCGATGGTGGTCTTGCCAGCGCCCGAGGAGGGCGCGGCGATCACCAGGCGCGGGAGGGCTACCACTCGATGCCCCGCTGGCCCTTTTGCCCGGCATCCATCGGGTGCTTCACCTTGGTGGTCTGCATGACCAGGTCGGCCACCTCCACCAGCCGGGGGTCGGCATCTCGGCCGGTGATGACGACGTGCTGGGTGCCGGGTCGGTGCGCGAGGGTCTCGACGACGTCCTCGACGTCGACCCAGCCCCACTTCATGGGGTAGGTGAACTCGTCGAGCACGTAGAACTGGTAGGTCTGCGCCGCCAGGTCGCGCTTGACCTGCTCCCAGCCCTCGAGGGCGTTGGCGGCATGGTCCTCGTCGGTGCCCGCCTTGCGGGTCCAGGACCAGCCCTCCCCCATCTTGTGCCAGGACACCGAGCCGCCCTCGTCGGACTCCCCCAGCACCCGCAGCGCCTGCTCCTCGCCGACCTTCCACTTCGCGCTCTTCACGAACTGGAACACCCCGATCGACCAGCCCTGGTTCCACGCGCGCAGAGCGAGGCCGAAGGCGGCGGTGCTCTTGCCCTTCATCTCGCCGGTGTGCACCACGACGAGCGCGCGGTTGCGTCGCTGCCGGGTGGTGAGCCCGTCGTCGGGTACGGCGGTCGGCTGGCCCTGAGGCATCAGGCGGTCCTCCGGATCGACGGCATGTCAGGCCGCCTTCGCGATCGACGTCAGTGCGTCGACCGAGAGCTCCGACAGCGCGAGCGTCCGGCCACCGAGCGCGAGCCCGAGCGCTTCCGCCAACCCCAACCGCACCGGGCCGCTCTCGCAGTCCACGACGACCATCGCCGCACCTGAGCGCGCCAGGTGCGCGGCGGCGAGCTCCGGCGAGGCGCCGCTGGTGTGCCTGCCGTCGGTGACGACGACGACCAGCGCGCGGCGGGACGGGTCGCGCACCGCTTCGACGCGCAGGACCTCCGCGGCGCGAAGCAGGCCGGCACTCAGCGGAGTGCGGCCGCCCGTCGGCAGCTCGGTGAGGCGTTGAGCGGCGACGTCCACGCTGGAGGTCGGCGGCAGCACGAGGTCGGCGTCCGCGCCGCGGAACGTCACCAGGGCGACCTTGTCGCGGCGCTGGTAGGCATCGGTCAGCAACGACAGGACGGCGCCCTTCACAGCAGACATGCGTTGCCGCGCGGCCATGGAGCCGCTCGCGTCGACGACGAACAGGACGAGGTTGCCCTCTCGTCCCTCGCGGACGGCCTCGCGCAGGTCCGACCGCCGCAGCTGGACACCGGCGCCGACGCGCCCGCGTGCGACCTGGTGGGGTGCGGCGGCGCGCAGGGTGGCGGTCAGGTGCAGGGAGGTCACGTGTGCCGCCGTACGGGCTCCGGTGAGCCGCCCCGACCCACCCTCGGACCGGGAGCGCCGTCCGGCCGCGCCGCCGTGCGCGTTGACGCCCGGAACCTCGAGCCGCACCGCCCGGAACGTCTCTCCGGGCTGCACCGCAGACTCCCCCCCACCCTCCGGCTGACCGGAAACGCGCGGGTCGTTCTCAGCCTCAGAACCACCCGCGGGTTTCCGTTCATCCGGGGCACTGCCGCTGCCGGGACCGTCGTCCTCGGGCCCCGGGTCGGGTTCCACGCTGTCCAGCGCGTCGGACAGCTGCTGCTCGTCGAGCCCCGGCGCCTCGAAGGGCGTACGACGTCGCCGGTGCGGCAGGGCCAGCCGCGCCGCCGTACGCACGTCGTCGGTCGTCACGGCCGACCGCCCGGCCCACGCGGCCAGCGCGATCGCTGCCTTGGCGGTCACGAGGTCGGCGCGCAGGCCGTCGACGTCGAAGGCCGCGCAGACCGTGGTGATCTCACGCAGGGCGTGGTCACCGAGCACGACGGACGGCAGCAGCTCTCGCGCCGTGGCGATCTGCTTGGCCAGCAGGGCGTCGTCGGAGGCCCAGTCCGCGGCGAACCCCTCCGGGTCGGCCTCGTAGGCGAGCCGTCGCCGCACCACCTCGGCCCGCTCGAGCGGTTCGCGGGTGGCGGCGACCTCGACGGTCAGGCCGAACCGGTCGAGCAGCTGCGGGCGCAGCTCGCCCTCCTCCGGGTTCATGGTGCCGACGAGCAGGAAGCGGGCGGCGTGCCGCACGGACACGCCCTCGCGCTCGACGTAGGAGGTCCCCAGCGCCGCCGCGTCGAGCAGCAGGTCGACGAGGTGGTCGTGCAGGAGGTTGACCTCGTCGACGTACAGCACGCCGCGGTGCGCCGCAGCCAGCAGACCGGGCTCGTAGGCGCTGACACCCGTGGTGAGCGCGCGCTCGAGGTCCAGCGAGCCGACGAGCCGGTCCTCCGACGCACCGACGGGCAGCTCCACGAGGCGCGCAGGGCGGACCGTCGCCGCCCCGTGGGACGCGACGTCCGGGCAGTCGGTCTGGCCGGGCGCGCACGAGAACCGGCAGCCCTCCACCACGTCGAGCGCGGGCAGCAGCGCCGCGAGCGCCCGCACGATGGTCGACTTCGCCGTGCCCTTCTCCCCTCGGACGAGGACACCACCGACCGCCGGGGACACGGCGTTGACGATGAGGGCGAGCCGGAGGTCGTCGAGTCCGACGACGGCGCTGAAGGGGTACACGGCGGGCCTTCCTCGGGGTGTCCGCGCCCCGGGTGGACGGATCGACGGGAGAGAGTGTCTGGCTCCCCGGGCCCGAGGGCCCGGTTCACAGTGGCGGGACCGCGCCGGCTGTTCCCGGCTTCCTCCCACACCCGTCCTAGCGACCGAACTCTAGCGGCTCACGTGAACACGACCGTGCGTGTGCCGTTGCGCAGCACCCGCCGCTCCAGGTGCCACCGGACGGCACGCGCCAGGCACACGGTCTCGAGGTCGGCGCCGAGGGCAGCGAGCTGCTCCGGGGTGTGCGCGTGGGTGACCCGCGCGACCTCCTGCTCGATGATCGGCCCCTCGTCGAGCTCGGCCGTGACGTAGTGCGCCGTGGCGCCGATGAGCTTGACGCCCCGGTCGTGCGCCTGGTGGTAGGGACGCGCACCCTTGAAGCTCGGCAGGAACGAGTGGTGGATGTTGATCGTGTCCGGCAGGCGTCGCACCAGGTCGTCCGACAGGATCTGCATGTACCTCGCGAGCACCACCAGATCGGTGCCCTCAGCGAGCTCGAGCAGCCGCGCCTCGTCCTTGTTCGCCACGACGTGGAAGGGCAGGCCGTAGCCCTCGACGAGCTCGCGGAAGTCCTCGTGGTTGCTGCCCACCCCGACGAGGTCGGCCGGCAGCGCCCCGCTGCGCCAGCGGTAGAGCAGGTCGTGCAGGCAGTGCCCCTGCCGGCTCACCAGCACCAGCACCTTCGCGCGCTCAGCGAGGTCCTTGAGCCCCCACGCCATCCCGAACGACGTGACCACCGGCTGCAGCGCGCGACGGAGGTCCGTGGTCGTCTGCACGTGCACCCGCATGAAGAAGTGCCCGGTGTCGGGGTCGCCCCACTCCTGGCTGTCCACGATGTTCGCGCCCTCGGCAGCGAGCACCCCGGTGACGGCGTGCACCACACCGACGCGGTCGGGGCACGACAGCGTGAGCACCGCATCCATCCGACCACCGTACGGCGGGGCGCGCGCGTGCCACGATGAGCCGTGTCCTGGTCTGTCCGTCACGCGGTGCTGGCGCTGCTGGTGGGTGCCGTGGGCGCGTGCGCCACGACGCCGGTCACGGCACCCACCGCCCGCCCTGCACCAACACCCACCGCTGCGGCGACCACCCCGCCACCGACCACGACACCGGCCACGACACCGGGGTCCGCCGTACCCAGCCCGGCCTGGGTGGTGGGCGCATCCCCGCTGCCGCTGCGTCCGGACGGCTTCGGACGGGTGCTGCCCACGCCGGCGGTGCTGCGCGACCGGCACCTGCCGACGACCGACGTCCTCCCCCCGCCCTCCGACGGGTTGTTCCACACCAGCGCCGGACCGGTCACCCCGGCGATCCGCCGGCGCATGGGCGAGACCTACCGCGCCGGCTGCCCCGTCGCACCGAGCGGACTGCGCTACCTCACCGTCGTCTTCCGCGGGTTCGACGGCAGGGCCCACACCGGCGAGCTGGTGGTGGCCACGCGCGCCGCGCCGAAGCTGGCCCGCGCCTTCGCCCGCCTGTTCGCCCTCGGCTTCCCGCTCGAGCAGATGCGGCTGCCCACGACCGCCGATCTCGAGGCGCCGCCGACCGGCGACGGCAACGACACCGCAGCCTTCGTCTGCCGGGCCGCGCGCGGCCAGACACGCTTCTCCGCCCACGCCTACGGACTCGCGATCGACGTGAACCCGTTCCACAACCCCTACGTCAAGGGCGACCTGGTCCTGCCAGAGCTCGCCAGCGCGTACGTCGACCGCGGCTGGCACCGCACCGGCATGTTCCTGCGCGGCACCGCGGCAGTGCGCGCCTTCACCGACGAGGGCTTCACGTGGGGCGGCGACTTCCACTCGCTGAAGGACTACCAGCACTTCTCGCTCACGGGGGACTGACAAGCACCCGATCGGGTGACGACCGGAGCCGGCCAGATGCCGTAGAAGAGGGCATGACGCACGACGAGGTCCTCGCGCGCTGGCCAGGAGTGGCCAGGCTCGAGCCGCGCGCTGTCCTGCCGCAGGACCTCAAGGAACGCGACGAGGCCTCGGTCAAGGCGTTGCAGGCCTACCTGACTTCCACCGAGGAGGTCCCGGACCGCGGCGACCTACGCCTGTAGCGCCAGGTGGGTGGCGGCCACGCCCTCACCCTTGGACCCGCGTAGGTACAGGGTCGCTCGTGTGACCAGCAGGAAACGGCGTCACCCCTCGGTCAGCCCTCGAGGTCGCCCTCGAGCTCGAGGTAGGTCTGCTTGAGGCTCTCCACGACCTCGCCCGACGGCTCCGCCCACATCCCGCGGTCGACGGCCTCGAGCAGGCGCTCGGCGATGCCGCGCAGTGCCCAGGGGTTGCTCTTCTTCATGAACTCCCGGTTCACCGGGTCGTTGACGTAGGACTGCGTCAGCGACTCGTACATCCAGTCCTGGACGACACCCGCGGTGGCGTCGTACCCGAACAGGTAGTCCACCGTCGCGGCCATCTCGAACGCGCCCTTGTAGCCGTGTCGCTGCATCGCCGCGATCCACCGGGGGTTGACGACCCGGGCGCGGAACACCCGGTGCGTCTCCTCCTGCAGCGTCCGGGTCCTGACGGCGTCCGGGATGGCGCTGTCCCCGACGTACGCGTCGGGTGAGGCTCCGGTGAGGGCGCGTACGGCGGCGACCATGCCGCCGTGGTACTGGAAGTAGTCGTCGGAGTCGACGATGTCGTGCTCGCGGGTGTCCTGGTTCTTCGCCGCGACGCGCACCCGCGTGTAGACGCGTTCCATGTCGCCGCGGGCCGCCGTCCCGTCCAGCCCGGTGCCGTAGGCGTAGCCGCCCCAGACGGCGTAGACCTCGGCAAGGTCGGCGTCGGTCTTCCAGTCGCGGCTGTCGATCAGCGGCAGCAGCCCTGCGCCGTACGCCCCGGGCTTGGAGCCGAAGATGCGGGCGGTCGCGCGGCGCTCGTCGACGCCCTCGGCGAGGTCGGACTGCACGTGCTCCCAGATGAAGTTCGCCGGCTCGTCGAGCGAGGCCACGAGGCGCACGGCGTCGTCGAGCAGCGTTACGACGTGCGGGAAGGCGTCGCGGAAGAACCCGCTGATGCGCAGGGTGACGTCGATGCGCGGCCGCCCCAGGTCCTCGGCAGGGACGACGGCCAGGCCGGTGACCCGGCGGGAGGCCTGGTCCCACACGGGCTCGACGCCCAGCAGCCACAGGGCCTCCGCGATGTCGTCGCCGGCCGTCCGCATCGCGCTGGTGCCCCACACGACCAGACCCACGGAGGCGGGGTACTCCCCGTGGTCGGCGAGGTAGCGCGAGAGCAGCGAGTCGGCGAGCGCCCTGCCGGTGTCCCAGGCGTTCTTGCTCGGGATCGCCTTCGGGTCGACGGAGTAGAAGTTCCGGCCGGTCGGCAGAACGCCGACCAGCCCGCGGGTCGGCGAGCCCGACGGGCCGGCCGGCACGAAACCACCGGACAGGCCGTGCAGCAGGTTGTCGATCTCGTCCGTCGTGCGGGCGAGCCGGGGCACCACCTCCGTGCAGGCGAACTCCAGCGACGCGATCGCCCCGGGCACCTCCCGGTCGAGCACCTCGGCACACACCTCGGCAGCGCCGGTCCAGCCGCGGGCGGCCACGCCCTCGACCAGGCGACGTGCCAGGTCCTCGAGGGTGTCGCTCCCGACACGGTCGTCCTCGGCGACGGAGTAGGCGTCACCCAGGGCGCGACGCAGCCCGGGGATGGCGCCGGTCTCGCCGCCCCACGTCTGCTGGGCCCGCAGGACGCCGAGGACGAGGTTGACGAGCGCCTCGTCGACGGGCGCCTGGCCGAGGACGTGCAGGCCGTCCCGGATGAGCACGTCCTTGACCTCGCAGAGGTAGCCGTCGAGGTGCAGCACGAAGTCGTCGAACTCCTCGGGCTGGTCCTCACCGGCATGCAGGTCGTGGTGCAGCTGCGCCGCGGTGACGACCTCCCAGATCTGGGCCTGGAGCACCGGGACCTTCGCCGGGTCGAGCGCCTGCACCGTGGCGTACTCGTCGAGCAGGTGCTCGAGCTTGGCCATCTCGTCGTACGCCTCGGCGCGGGCCATCGGCGGCACGAGGTGGTCGACGACCGTGGCGTGACCACGTCGCTTCGCCTGCGTCCCCTCCCCGGGGTCGTTGACGATGAAGGGGTAGAACAGCGGCAGGTCACCCAGCACCGCGTCGGACGCACAGGAGGCGCTGAGCCCGAGGCCCTTTCCGGGTAGCCACTCGAGGGTCCCGTGCTTGCCCAGGTGGACGACGGCATCGGCGCCGAAGTCCTGCGCCAGCCATCGGTAGGCGGCCAGGTAGTGGTGGCTCGGCGGCAGGTCGGGGTCGTGGTAGATCGCGATCGGGTTCTCCCCGAAGCCGCGCGGCGGCTGGATGGCGAGGACGACGTTGCCGAACTGCAGCGCCGCCAGCGCGATCTCGGGACCGTCCGCCCCCTGGGACACGTACAGCGACCCGGGCGGCGGCCCCCAGTGCTCGAGCATGCTCGCGCGCAGGCTCTCCGGCAGCGTCCCGAACCACCGCTCGTAGTCGGCAAGCGGCACGCGGGCCACGGCGGCGGACAGCTGCTCCTCGGTGAGCCACTCGACGTCGTGACCACCCGCGGCGATCAGGGTGTGGACCAGGGTGTCACCGTCCTCGGGGAACTCCCCGATCGTGTAGCCCGCCTCCCGCATCGCCCGCAGCAGGAGTACGGCGGAGGCGGGTGTGTCGAGGCCCACCGCGTTGCCGACACGACTGTGCTTGGTGGGGTAGCTCGACAGCACCAGGGCGATCTTCTTGTCCGCGTTGGGCGTGTGCCGCAGCCGGGCGTGCGCCACAGCGACCCCCGCCACCCGCGCCGCACGCTCGGCGTCCGCGACGTAGACCGGGATGCCGTCCTGCCCGATCTCCTTGAAGGAGAACGGCACCGTGATCAGCCGACCGTCGAACTCGGGGATGGCGACCTGCATCGCGGCGTCGATGGGCGCGAGCCCCGCGTCGGAGGCCTCCCACTCCTGCCGCGACGAGGTCACGCACAGGCCTTGCAGGACCGGGACGTCCAGCGCCTGCAGCGCGCGGGCGTCCCAGGTCTCGGCGTCGCTCTGGTTCGAGCCGCCGCCGGCCAGCACGGTCACGACGAGCGCATCGACCTTGCCGGCGAGCAGCTCGCTGACCGCGGGGATCTCGCCGTCCGCGCCCGGTCGGAGCGACCCGACGTACACCGGCAGGGCGTTGGCGCCCCGGGCCTCGAGCGCGTCGCACAGCACGTCCACGAAGCCGGTGTTGCCCGACAGCTCGTGCGCCCGGTAGAACACCACGCCCACCGTCGGGCGCGCCGGGTCCGTCTCGCGCGCCCCGTGCACGCCGTACGCCGGGAGGGTGACGGGTGCGGCGAACCCGTGGCCGGTGAGCAGCACCGTGTCGGACAGGAACGCCACCAGCTCACGCAGGTTCGCCGTGCCTCCCTCGCGGAAGTAGGCAGCGGCGTCGGTGACGACGCCGGCGGGCACCGTGGACAGCGCGGTCAGCTCGGCGTCGACGCCTTCACCGCCCAGCAGGACGACGGGGACCGTGGCCCGAGCGAGCAGGTCGTCGAGGCCGTCCCAGGCCCTACGCCCACCGAGCAGGCGTACGACGACGAGGGACACCCCGTCGAGGTCGACCTCGGTCAGGCGGGAGGGGTTGCCCAGCCGGAGCGGGAGAGCCGGGTCGGTGATGGCCCGGGCGGCAAGCAGGTCGGTGTCGGCGGTGGAGAGGATCAGCAGCACCGCACCAGTGTCGGGCACGCGCCGGGTCGCCTACTCCGCAGCAGGCCCGGTGCCGTCGACCAAGGCCGCGAGAACGGGTCCGAGCAGTCGCTGCACATCGGCGTGCGAGGCGTTCTTCAGGGCCGGGATCTCCAGGAGGAACCGGCTCAGGCTCAGGCCCATCACCACCGCCGCGATGAGCGCGCCACGCAGCTCCGCATCCGGCCCCCCGATGGTCTTCGCCATCGCCTGTTGCCGCTCGCACATCACGTCGTCGCGCATGATCCGCAACGCGCTCTCGTGGGTCAGGCAGTTGCGCAGCAGGGCGATGGACGCATCCCGCGTGGCGGGGTCCTCGAACCGCTCGAAGACGTCAGCGATCGCGGTGGCGGGGATGTCCTCCCGGGTGGCGAGGTAGACCTGCTTGTGGAGGGCCTGCCAGCGCGCCGAGGCAGCGAACAGCCCCTCCTTGTTGCCGTAGTACTGCATGACGAGCGCCGGGTCGACCCCGGCAGCCGAGGCCACGGAGCGGATCGTCGTGCGCTCGAAGCCGGCCTCGGCGAACTGCTCGCGGGCGGCGTCCAGGATCGCGCCCTCGGTACGGCGGCGACGCTCGTCGCGCGTCAGCTCGGTGTCCGAGGTGTCCTGCCGTGTCACGCAGATCACTCTACACGTGTTGACCGTTGTCGGTGCAACGGTCTACGGTCGTTGAGCCAACATCTCACCAGGAGTGCCCATGTCCGTCACGGACACCACGATCCCCTCGGCCGCTGACCCGGCCGATTCCACGTCCCCCGCGGACCTGACCCACGCTGACGGACGCGCCCTCCACAAGGGACTGGTGCTCGCGACGCTGGCCATCGCGCAGCTGATGGTGGTGCTCGACGCGACGATCGTGAACGTCGCGCTCGGGAGCATCTTCACCGACCTCAAGGTGCGCTCCCAGGCCGACCTGTCGTGGGTCGTCACGGCCTACACGCTCACCTTCGGCGGCTTCCTGCTGCTCGGCGGCAAGATCGCCGACCGGGTCGGCCGGCGCGCGGTCTTCGTCACCGGCGCGAGCCTGTTCGCCGTCGCCTCCCTGCTCGGCGGCATCGCGGGCAACCTGGGCCTGCTCATCGCCGCCCGCGGCCTCCAGGGCCTCGGCGCAGCGCTGATGTCCCCGGCCGCGCTGTCGCTGATCACCGTCGTGTTCAAGGAGGGGGCGGAGCGCAACAAGGCCCTCGGCATCTGGGCCGGCATCACCGCGGGTGGCGCGGCCCTCGGCCTCGTGCTTGGCGGCGTCCTGACCGAGTACGCCTCGTGGCGCTGGGTCTTCCTGGTGAACGTGCCCATCGCGATCTTCGCCGTGGTCGCCGCGTTCCGCTTCGTCCCCGAGAGCAAGGACGAGCGCGCCCAGCGGTTCGACATCCCCGGGGCCGTGCTCATCACCGGTGGCTTGATGTCGCTGGTCTACGCGCTGGTGAAGGGCAACGACAACGGCTGGGCCTCGACCGAGACGCTCGGCACGCTGGCCCTGTCCGCCGCTCTGCTCAGCGCCTTCGTCGTCGTCCAGCGCGGATCGTCCGCTCCCCTGATCCCGGGTCGGGTCCTGAAGATCCGCACTGTGCTCGGCGCCGACATCGGGGCGCTGCTCATCGGTGCCGGCATCTTCGCGATCTTCTTCTTCGTCATCCTCTGGATGGAGCAGGTCAACGGCTACAGCCCGATCAAGGCCGGCCTGCACTTCCTCCCGATGCCCTTCACGATCGGCATCTCCGCCGGCATCGGCGCGAAGCTGCTCGGGAAGATCGGCCCGCGGCCACTGCTCATCGTCGGCCCGCTCATCGCGGCCTCCGGACTGCTGCAGCTCGGACTGCGCCTCGAGCCCGGGTCGTCGTACCTCGGCACGATCCTGCCGTCGCTGCTGTGCGTCGCCTTCGGGATGGGGATGACCTTCGTGTCGCTGACCAGCTCGGCGGTGGCCGGGGTGCCGCACGCCGACGCCGGCATCGCGTCGGCGCTGCTGAACGCCGGGCAGCAGGTCGGTGGGGCCATCGGCCTCGCCATCCTCACCGCGGTCAGCAGCTCGCGCTCGTCCTCCCTGCTGCCGGGCTTCCACGACAAGCAGGAAGCGGTCAAGGCCTCTTTCGCGGCGGGCAAGCCCGACGTGGGTCTGCTGACCCAGGTGAACGACGCGCTCGTGTCCGGCTGGGGCACCGGCTTCCTGGTCGGTGCGGCCTTCCTGGTCAGCGCCGCCGTCGTCGCCGGCAGCCTGGTGAAGGTGAGCCGCGAAGCGGCCGAGCAGGCCCTGCACGAGGCACCCGCCGCGGCCTGACGCTCAGCCGGGCGCTCCCGGAGGGACGAACCTCAGCCCCTCCGGGACGCCGCTGTCGAGCAGGCGCAGCACGGCCCCGGTGTCGAGGTGCTCTGCCACCAGGTCACCGAGGGTGTCGAGTCGGGCCTGTCGCAGGTCCTCGAAGGCCACGGTCCCTGGCTGCCAGTCGCGGCCGGTGGCCTCGGCCACCTCGCTGAGCAGCGCGCGCCGGAAGCCGTCGCTCTCGAGCGCACCGTGCCAGACGGTGCCGCTCACGCTCCCGTGCCGCACGCCGTCCAGGAAGGCCTCGCCGCCCTCGGCCGTGATGCGCCCGTGGTGGATCTCGTACGCCGTCAGCACGTCGTGGCCGCGCCACTGACCTGTCGGCCTGGCGAGGACCTTGTCCGCACCGAAGGCCGTCCGCACCGGCAGCAGCCCGAGACCCGGCACCGTTCCCGCGCGCGACTCCACGTCGTCCGCGATCTCCACGCCGAGCATCTGGTAGCCGCCGCAGATGCCGAGGACGTGTCCGCCGCGACGGAGGATCGCCTCGGCGAGCCCCCGCTCGCGCAGCCAGGCGAGGTCGGCGACGGTCTGCCGGGTGCCCGGGAGGATCACCAGGTCGGCGTCGGCGAGCTCCTCGGGGGTGGTCGCGAACCGGACCAGGACCCCTGGCTCGCTGCGCAGCGCGTCGATGTCGGTCCAGTTCGACAGCCTCGGGAGGCGGATCACGCTGACCCGTAGGACGTCACGACCCAGGGCGGGGACCGGCGCCACCGGGGTGGACAGACCGAGGGAGTCCTCGGCGTCGAGCTCCAGCCCCTCGGTCCAGGGGAGCACGCCCAGGGTGGGACGACCGGTGAGCTGTCGGAGCTGCTCCAGACCGGGCTGCAGGAGGGCAGGGTCGCCGCGGAACTTGTTGATGACGAAGCCGGCGATGTGCCGCTGGTCCTGCTCGCTGAGCAGGGCCAGCGTGCCGAACAGCCCGGCGAAGACCCCGCCCGGGTTGATGTCCCCGACGACCAGCACCGGGAGGTCCGCTGCGCGGGCGAGCCCCATGTTGGCGATGTCGGTGGCTCGCAGGTTGATCTCCGCCGGCGAACCCGCGCCCTCGCAGATGACGACGTCGAACCGTCGCCGCAGGTCGGCGAGGCAGTCGAGCGCGACCTCGAGCAGCGCTGCCTTGTGCTCGCGGTAGGACAGCGCCGACACCTCGGCGTACGGCTTCCCGAGCAGCACCACCTGCGACGTGCGGTCGCTGCCGGGCTTGAGCAGGACCGGGTTCATCGCCGCCTCGGGCTGCACCCCTGCGGCGGCCGCCTGCATCGCCTGGGCCCGGCCGATCTCGGCGCCGTCGAGTGTGACGGCAGAGTTGAGCGACATGTTCTGCGCCTTGAACGGCGCGACCTTGATCCCCTGCCGGGCGAGCCAGCGGCACAGGCCGGCTGTGAGAACCGACTTTCCGGCATCGGAGGTCGTCCCGGCGATGAGCAGCGAACCACTCACCGGATCGCCCGTGAGGTGGCCGCGAGCGCGACCGCGGCGACGGACACCGCCGCGCTCAGGCGCGCGGCGCGCGGGATGTCCTCCACCAGGGGGGTCGGGCCGTTGCCCAGGAGCGGTCGGCTCTCGACCCGGCTCCCGTACGTCGACGTCCCGCCCAGGGTGCGGCCGAGCGCACCCGCGAAGGCTGCCTCGACCTGACCGGCGTTCGGTGACGGGTGCTTCGTCCCGTCCCGCCGCCAGGCCCGGCTCGCGGCAGTCGCGCGTCCACCGACCAGGGGTGCGGTCACGACCGTGAGGGCCGCGGCGATCCGGGCGGGGGCCAGGTTGGCCAGGTCGTCCAGTCGCGCGCTCGCCCAGCCGAACCGGGTGTAGCGCGGGGACCGGTGGCCGACCATGGCGTCGAGCGTGTTGACCGCGCGGTAGGCCAGCAGGCCGGGCAGCCCACCGACAGCTCCCCAGAACAGGGGCGCGACGACGGCGTCCGAGGTGTTCTCCGCGACGGACTCGACCGTTGCCCTGGCGAGCTGCTCGGCGTCGAGCCCTGCCGGGTCCCGCCCGCACAGGTGCGACAGCCGCTGCCGTGCGCCGTCCAGGTCGCCGGCGTCCAGCAGGTCGTGCATCGCTGCGGCTTCGCGCCGCAGGCTGGTGCCACCGAGCACCGCCCAGGTCGCCAGGGCGATCGGCACCGGCCGCAGCACCCGGGGGACGGTGCGGGTGGTGGTGCGCGCGACGGCCGTCCCGAGTGCTGCCGCTCCGCCGGTCAGGCCAAGCGCGTACGCCGCCCCCACGAGCCGCGAGTCCCGGTAGACGAGGGCCTCGACGTGCGACGCGGCAGAGCCGAACGCAGCCACAGGATGATGTCGGCGCGGGTCGCCGAGCAGCGCGTCCAGCGCGACGCCGCTCACCAGTCCGAGCGCCGTCGGCCAGTGCTCAGCCACACCGAGGCCCGTCGAACGACGGGTCAGGACTGCTCGGCAGGTGCCGGAGTCTGGGCGGCGGCCGGAGGGGCGGCCGGAGGGGCCTCGGGGGGAGCAGACGTCTCCCGCGAGGCCGTGGGCTCCGGCGCAGGAGCGTCGGCCCTCGCACTGGCGTCGGAGACACCCGACTCGCCCGCGCTGGTCTCGGTGCCACCCTCCTGACGGCCGCGTGCCTCGGAGGCTCCGTCCGGGCGGCCACCCTGGGCCCCGCCCTGAGGACGGCCTCCCTCGGGCCGACCCTCCTCGCCCCGCGGGCGGTCAGGACGGCCACCCCGGCTGCGACGGCTCTTCGGCGGCCGCGGGGTGCGGTCGCCGGCGAGGTCGCGCAGCGGAACGGTCATGTCCATCGCTCCGGCCAAGGCGTACTCCTGCACGAGCAGCTCCAGCGCTGGCACGTCCTCCTGCGAGGCGGTCGCGAGCTTGCCCTCCGCCGTGGTGCGCAGCTCGGTCAACCGGCTGAGCCGGCGCTGCGGGGTGTCGGAAGGATGGGTCAGGAGCACCGCGTGCGCCATGCACGAGGCGGTGCCGGACACCGTGGTCACCGCGTCGCGCACGAGGGCGAGGTCGGCGAGGCACGGCGCGCAGTAGGTCGTCATGCCGAGAACGTTACGCGGCCGCGCCACCGGGTTGTCGCGGTAGGCGCAGGGAGAGACGGCGCCGAAGCCGCGGTCGGCACAGATACCGACATGTCACCCGTACGGCGCTGCGGGCGACCCTGACGCGGGCCGACACAACCGTGGTGAGCCCAATCAGTGAGGCACGCCTGCACCAGGCCCTGTGGTCGTATCACGATGCCTTGCAGCGCCGGGAGGGTGTCCAGCGCCGTGCCGACCGCTCCGAGGTCGACCGCGTCCAGGTCGAGGTGGCCGCCGAAGGAGCGAACCACGCACAGCGCGCCTTGTTCCGTGTCCTCGTGGATCAGGGCTGGCAGCCCCCTTCCGACGTCGTCGTCGAACTGGACGGTGCGTGACGGACGTGAGCGCGGATGTGAGGGCGGACGTGAGTGGCGCGCGGACCTGCAGCCACGCTGAGCGGCTGATCTACCAGCCTCTGAGGAGAGGTCTCGGTCGGCGCAGGTAGCTGCGGTCGAGGGGGGTGTCCCAGCGGAGGCTGCCGTCGGCTTGTCGGGTGACGGTGAAGTAGTGGTGCTTGGCCTGGTGGTGGTGGGTGCATTCGCTGCTGGTGTTGCGGACGGTGCTGGGTCCTTGGGGCCAGGGCACGAGGTGGTCGCTCTGGCAGTCGCGGGCGAGGCGTCGGCAGGCTGGGAAGGTGCAGGTGAGGTCGCGGGTCTTGATGAACCGGGACAGGCGGGCTGGGAGGGCGTAGCTGCGGCTGTCCAGCGGGCGCGTGTCGACAGGGGTAGTGGTCAGCCGCGCGTGGGCACGAGTCAGCGCCGTGGTGCTCCAGAAACTGCTCCTGGTGCTGCGCTCGTGGGCGTCGTCCGCTGCCGGTACAGGGCAGCCGGCAGGGCAGGTACTGGTGTCCGGCTCGGGCTGTCTGGGGTGCTGGCGCGGGTCGTGCTCCGGTGGGTCGGTGCGGTCGAGGGTGTGGTCGTTCCAGAGCACGTCGGACTCGCTCGGTGGCTCGGGTTCGGGATCACCGTCAAAATCAGGGTCGGGTGAGCCGTCGCCGCCTCCGCCTGATCCACCGCCACGTGGTCCACCACCGCCTGGTCCGCCGTCGGGTTCGCCGTTGGTGTCTCGTCCGTGGGGCGGGACGGTGATCAGGACGGTGAGGCGCCGGTCCCGGACCTCGTCCCACGCGGCCCGCCCGTGCCCGGCGGGGGTGTGGCTGAGGGTGTGCTGGTGGAGCAGTGCGGTGAGCTGCTGCTCGAGGTCGCTGGTCAGGCTGCTGATGAGGTTTTCGAGCTCAGGGTCGTCCTGGTCCTCGAGCCGCACCTCAGGCGGTGGTTCTGGTTCGGGTTCGGTCTGGTGGGTGTGCCCACACCCGTGCTGCCTGGCCACGTCTTCCGCGGTAGGGGCGGGGAGGTCGGGGCGGTGCACGGTGCTGTCGACACTGATCAGCGTCCCGTGCTCGTCGACGACAGCCCTGCGCAGGTCGGCCTGCCGCAGGAGCTCACGGGCCTCCGGGGCGCTGATCAGCCCGAGGCCGGGGATCTCTCCTGGCTCGTCCCCTCCTTCGAGCGTCGCGAGGCTCACGATCACCAGCGCCTGCCACGACCCGGGCTGAACGCGTCCGCAGATCAGGTCCATCAGGGTGTCGAACCTGCGCTGGTCCAACGACCGCTCATCGCCGGGGTGCTTGGGCAGGGCGAGGGTGTCGATGCTCGCCAGGATCATCGCGATCTGACTGGTCGTGCCGGTGGCCCAGAAGCTCGCGTTGCCACCCGGGTCGGTCTGATCGGCCCCGACGCGGCGTTCCCGCTTGGCCTTGTCCCACCGCTTGGCTGCCGCGTCCGGGTCCAGCACCATCACCGCAGCGCGGGCGGCCTGCCGCAGCTGATGGGGCGTCCGGGCATCGTGGGCGCCCTGGACGAGGTCGATGACCTGCTCCTGCACCTCACGGGACAGGCCGAGGCCGCAGATCGTGTCGAGCAGCGCATCAGCGTGCCGGACACTCCAACCCCCCTGCGACGCCGGGGTCCCGACCCGCGCCATGACGGCGGGGAACGCGCTGTAGAGCTGGGCGTTCTCGATCCACCGCTGCGCCGTCCCCGAGCTCTCCGACAACGCCAACGCGAGCTCGTCACTGACGTAGTCACGGTGCCCGATCAGGACGTCCTCGGACGCGAACGCGTTCAGCTGCACCCGCAGCTCGTGGTCGAGCTGCGCCCGGCGGGCGACGAGGTCCTCGATCACGCGCAGACGCGCACTCGCCCGCGCGGTGCGGGTCAGCGGCGCAGCGAGCTCGGACATGACATAGAGACTACCCCGAGCCACCGACAGAATCAGTGAAAAACCCCTGCTGTGAAGAAGAATTTCGCGAGGTCCGCCTCTGGAGGTCCGCTCCTTTATCACCCCGACAGAGCGTCGGGCAGTCGGGAGGGTGGCTGTGTCCTCGCCGTCGGACAACGGCGCGAAGGAGGCTGCTCATGCGGCAGGACGGCTTCGACCGCGGTGGTCACAGGCAGCACGGGCGCTTGAGCCACGCAATCACGCCACCCTGCGCGAAGCCTCCTCGGACCCGCCGCTCATCGCTGTCCGACAGCCGGCAGCGTGGCTGTGTCCCCGACGCCAGCAGCCTGGAGGGCCACGCCACGCAACCCGAGAAGTCAGACCCCGACGGCGCCGGCTCCCCCGTCGACGACGACGACCTCCCCCGTCGTGGCAGGGAACCACGAGGAGAGCAGCATCACCGCTGCTTGCGCAGCAGGGGTCGCCGTCCGCGCGTCCCAGCCCAGCGGGGCGCGAGCGTCGTACGTCGCGGCGAGGTCGGTGTGCCCCGGGATCGCCCGCGCGAGCAGGGTCGTCACCGGCCCGCAGGAGACGAGGTTCACCCGCACGCCCCGCGGCCCGTACTGCCGAGCGAGCCCCCGCGCCGTCGCCGACAACGAGGCGTGCGCGACCTGCAACCAGTCAGGGTCACCCCACACCTTCGCACTGTCCTGCGTCATCCCGACGACCGAAGAACCCTTGACCAGCAGTGGATCCAGCGCCGTGACCACGGCGGCGAGCGACCACGCGGTCACCTCGAAGACCTCCCTGGCCACCGACCACGGCGTGCTCGCAAAGGAGGTCGCGTCCCACTCCTCGGGCAGGTAGCCGAGCGCGTGCACCACGCCGTCGACCCTGTCCCAGCCCGCCTCGCGCACGGCGGCCTCGAGCACCGCGAGGTCCTCGGCCAGGGTGACGTCGAGCTCGAGCACGGGGGCGTCAACGCCCAGCCGGGGGGCCACCCGGCTGGTGATCCGGTGGGCCCGGCAGACCGGCGACGTGAGCAGCACCTCGGCGCCCTCGGCCAGCGCCACGCGCACGACCTCGGAGGCCAGGGACGCTTCCGTCAGCACGCCGGTCACCACCAACCGGCGCCCGTCCAGCATGCTCACGCGCTCGTCTTCGCGGTCGCGAGGTCGACAAACTCCCCCAGCCGACGGGTGAGCGCCACCTCCTCCTCGGGAAGGGCGATGCCGAGCGCGTCCTCGACCGCCATGGCGAACTCGATGAGGGCCAGGGAGTCCACCCCCAGGTCGTCGACGAACGCGACGTCCTCGGTCAGCTCCTCGCGGGTCAGGTCCAGCAGCAGCACAGCCTGGTCGCGTACCAGCTCCAGCACGGCATCTCGCTCCACCGGCGCGACAGTAGTCACTCGCGGGCGAGGGCTGCTCGGTCGACCTTGCCGTTGGCGTTGCGCGGGAGGCCGGACACGACGCGCAGAGGTCGGGGTACGGCGTGTACGCCGATCGCCTCCTGGACGGCGCGGCGCAGCACCGCGACCTCCACCTCCACCCCGTCTGCCAGCACCACCGCGGCGGCGACCGCCTGCCCCCCGACGGCACTGTCGACGCCGTACGCGGCAGCCTCGACGACACCCGGCACCTGGAGCAGCGCGCTCTCGACCTCTTGCGGGTACACGTTCACCCCGCCGCGCAGGATCAGGTCGACGGCCCGCCCCTCGATCCTCAGCCGTCCGTCCACGAACCTCCCTAGGTCCCCGGTGCACAACCAGCCCTCGTCATCGATCCGGAGCGGCTCGGCGCCCCAGTAGCCGGGCGTCACCACGGCGGACCGCACGAGCACCTCGCCCACCGGTTCGTCGGCCAGCCGCACCTCGGCGTAGGGAACCGGTCGTCCCACCGATCCGAGGGGTTCTCCGTCGGCCAGGTGCGTCACCGGCGCACACGTCTCGGAGAGCGCGTAGACGTCGTGCAGGGCGATCCCCGGCAGTCGCGCCCGAACCCGCTCGAGCGTCCCCGCAGGGGCCGGCGCTCCGCCGTACACCGCGAGGCGGACGCCCGACAGCCGCTCCAGGTCGGGGCGCCGCAGCAGCCCCTCCCAGATGCTCGGAACGACGTCCAGCCAGGTCACGGAGTACGACGCGGCGACGTCGACGAGCAGCGGCGCGCTGTACGACGCCATGGTGACCGTCGATCCCCCGCTGGCCATCACCGGACCGAGCTGCGTCACGTGCCCCGACACCCAGGAGAACGGCAGGTGGATGGCCGTGCGGTCGCTGGGCTGAAGGCCAAGAGCCTCGACGTAGAAGGCGATCGCGTGCCCCAGCATCCGGCCGGTGACCCGCACGGCCTTCGGTCGGCCCGTGGTCCCGCTGGTCGGGATCAGGCAGTAGGTCTCGTCCGTCTCCGGCCAGGACCGCTCAGCTCGCCACGGCATCGACGTCGTCACCAGCGTGGTGGCCGAGTGCGTCGGCAGTCCCAGGTCCCCGTGCGCGGCGAGCAGGTCGTCCTGACCCACGAGCGCGGTCGCCCCGACGAGGTCGAGCAGGTCACGGACCCTGGCGGTCGGCGCGTCCGCGGGGATCCCGACGTGGACGGCTCCGGCCCGGGCGCAGGCCCAGATCGCCACGGCAGCCTCGAGCCCGTTGCGGCAGAGGACGGCAAGTCGCTCCCCCGGCCCGACCGGAAGCCCAGCGGCCGCACCCTCCACCAGCTCGGCGAACTGGCGGTACGACACGGTGCGGTCGACGACAGGATCGACGAGCAGCACCCTGCCCGGCCAGCGCTCCATCGCGCGCGCCAGCACCTCGATCGCGGAGGACGGTGCTGCGGTCAGGGCGAGCACATCGCGACCGTGCACGCGGACGCGCTCGAGCGCGTTCACGTCAGGCGCGGAGCGCGGCAAGGGTCGCAGCGCGGATGCCCGCGGCCTGGCTGTGCACGACGTGGAACGCCGCGGAGCGGAGCAGGCGCTGGGCGGGGTCGGCGAGCCCCATGCCCTTGCCGCCAGAGGCCGTGAGCAGGGCGGTGGCGGACTCGATGCCCAGCAGCAGCGCCTGGGCGCGAAGGGCCAACCGCTCGTCGATCTGCTCGTGCAGAGGCACCTCGTCCAGGAGGGCGTACGCCTGCCCACGTACGTCGAGCACCCGCTCACGCAGCGCCTCGGCCGTCTCCGGCGACCGCTCCTGCAACAGGTCGAGCGCGGCGAGCGCGACGCCGAAGGTCGAGGGCTGGACGTTGCTGTTCGACAGCGCGTCCACCGCCAGAAAGTCCTTGCGGGGCAGGACGTTCAGCACCTGCGAGGGACGCAACCGGTAGTCGTCGTACCGCAGTGCGTGGGTGCTCGTGCCGCCCATGGCGGCCAGGGACAGCAGACCACTGCTCCGGACCCCGTCGCTGTCTGCTGAGGGCAGCAGGCCGAAGACGACCTCGTCGGTCTCCTCGACCACCGCACCGACGAGGATCACGTCGTTGAGGCCCCATCCGGTGCACCAGGGCTGACTGCCGGTGAGCAGCAGGTCGTCACCGTCGCGCACCGCCGTGATGCTCGGCTTCGGCGTGCGCAGATGGCTGTAGGAGACGCCGCCCTGGATCGCCCCGCTGGCCAGCCCCGCGACATAGCGCTCTCTGAGCGCCGCGTTCTGCGTCGAGGAGACCATCTTGAGCACCGGGGCGTGCTGAAACCAGAGGAACCACACGTCCGGCGAGGCGCCGGCGAGCAGCTCCGCGACCTCTCGTTGCTCCGACGCGGTCGCCGCTCCCCCGAGCTCGGGCGGTGCGTAGAGCCCGTACAACCCGGCGCGCACCAGCGGTTCGAGGTCGGCACGCGAGACCCCCTGCGCCTCTGCGCGGGCGGCATCGGCCTGCAAGTCGGGGCGGAGGGACAGCGCGGCGGTGAGGTGGGTGCCAGGGGCAGCGGCGGTGATGGTCACCAGCAGACGCTAACCCGGTGCGAGCACGAGCGACCCGTTGTGACCGCCGAACCCGAAGCTGTTGCTCACCGTCGGACCCGGCTTCCACCCGCGCGGTTCGAGGACGACGTCCACCTCGAGCGACGGGTCGACCTCGGTCGTGCCCATGGTCGGAGGAAGCTCCCGGTGGAGGAACGACAGCAGCACCGCGGCCGCCTCTAGCGCACCGGCCGCGCCGAGCCCGTGACCGGTCACGCCCTTGATGCTGGTCACGGGCACCGCGCCAGCGCCGAACACGGCCGTCACCGCCTGCGCCTCCGCCTGGTCGTTCAACGGCGTCGACGTCCCGTGCGCGTTGACGTGGCGGATGTCCGACGGAGCGAGCCCGGCGTCCTCGAGCGCGAGCCGCATGCAGTGCGCTGCGCCCACGCCCCCAGGGCTCGGCGCCGTGATGTGGTGCGCATCGCAGGTCGACGCGGTCCCCAGCACCTCGCCGTACACGGTGGCGCCGCGGCCCAGGGCAGCCTCGCGCTCCTCGAGCAGCAGCACGGCGGCTCCCTCCGACAGGCAGAAGCCGTCGCGGTCCGTGTCGAACGGCCTGGACAGTCCGGTGCTCGAGAGCGCCGTCATCTTGGTGAACGCGCCGACGGTCACGCCGTTGATGGAGGCCTCCGCACCGCCGGCGAACGCGACGTCGCACCGTCCGTCGAAGATCATGCGCGCCCCCGCAGCGACGCTGTGCGTGCCGGCGGCGCAGGCCGTGGTGAGGGTCTCGCACGGCCCCCGGAAACCGTAGGCGAGCGAGACCGACGCTGCGCCGGCGTTGGGCATCACCATCGGGATGGTGAACGGCGAGACCCGGCCGGCTCCCCGCTCGGCGAGCACCCCACACTGGACCTCGAACGTGCTGATCCCGCCGATGCCCGTGCCCAGGCTGCAGCCGGCGCGGTCGAGGTCGACCGTCGGCAGCCCGCCTGCGTGCTCCACGGCCATGGCCGCTGCAGCGACCGCGAAGTGGGTGAAGCGGTCGTGGTGCCGTTGCTCCTTCGGCGACAGCCACGGACCGGCGTCGAAGTCCTCGATGTCACGGACACGGCGGAGCGCCGGGACCTGCTGCAGGCCCTTCCAGAACGCGTCCAGCCCGATCCCGGCAGGCGAGACGACGCCGATGCCCGTGACGACGACACGACGGGGAGCGGGGTAGGGCTTCACGCGCCTGAGGGTACGGCGAGAAGGCCGGTGCGGCAGGATCAGCCGGTGCGCACCGCCCTGCTGTTCCCCGGCCAAGGCTCCCAACGTTCAGGCATGGGATCCCCCTGGGTCGGCACGGACGGGTGGGACCTGGTCGAGGACGCCTCGCGGGTGCTCGACCGCGACCTGGGCTGGCTGCTCCAGGACGCCGATGCCGAGCAGCTCCGGCAGACCCGCGAGGCGCAGATCGGCACCTTCCTCGTGTCCATGCTCGCGCTGCGCTCCCTGCCCGACCTCGACGTCGTGGTGACCGCCGGCCATTCGCTGGGCGAGTACGCCGCCCTCGTCGCGGCCGGGGTCCTCGAGATCGCGGCCGGCCTGCGCCTGGTGGCTGAGCGTGGGCAGGCGATGCAGGACGCCGCCGACGCGGCCCCGGGCACGATGGCCGCGGTCCTGGGCCTCGAGGAGGAGCAGGTGCGTGGGGCCTGTCCCGAGGGGGTGTGGGTCGCCAACCTGAACGCCCCGGGTCACGTGGTCGTCAGCGGGGGGCTCACCGCGATGGCCGGCGCCGCCGACGTGCTCAAGGCCGCCGGTGCCCGTCGGGTGCTGCCGCTCCCGGTCGGCGGCGCCTTCCACACGCCGCTCATGGAGCCAGCGCGCGGCCGCCTCGACGCCGCCCTGTCGCAGACCGCGTTCGCGGAGGGCCTGCCGGTCCTCGCGAACGTCAGCGCCCGGCCCTACACCGGAGAGCCCGGCGCCCTGTTGTCCCAGCAGCTGACGGCGCCCGTGCGGTGGCGGGAGACCCTTGACGCCCTCGACGTCGAGCAGGTCGTCGAGGTCGGTCCCGGCACCGTCCTGTACGGGTTGGTCAAGCGCACCCGACCAGACCTGCGTGCGGTGTCCGTCGCCACCCCCACCGACCTGGAGGCCCTGTGACCAGTCGTTCCGTGCTCGTGACCGGCGGCAACCGCGGGATCGGGCTGGCCACCGCCCGCCTGCTCGCAGAGCAGGGGCACCGGGTCGCCGTGACCTACCGGACCGAGGCGCCGTCCGGCCTGCTCGGGGTCCGGTGCGACGTCACCAGCAGCGAAGAGGTGGACGCAGCCTTCACCGAGCTCGAGGCGACCCACGGTCCGGTCGAGGTGCTCGTGTCGAACGCCGGTCGCACCGACGACGGCCTGCTGCTGCGCATGAGCGAGCAGTCGTTCACCTCGGTCGTCGACGCCAACCTCACCGGTGCCTACCGCGTGGCCAAGCGCGCGTCGCGATCGATGCTCAAGGCGCGCTGGGGACGGCTGCTGTTCGTCTCCTCCGTGGTCGGGCTGTCGGGCGCCGCAGGTCAGACCAACTACGCCGCGTCGAAGGCCGGGATGGTGGGGCTGGCCAGGTCGCTGGCCCGTGAGCTCGGCAGTCGCGGGATCACGTCCAACGTGGTCGCCCCGGGCTACGTCGACACCGACATGACAGCCGACCTCCCCGAAGCCCGCAGGGCCGAGCTGATGGCCACGATCCCCGCCGGTCGTACGGCGACACCGGAGGAGGTGGCCGCCGTCCTCGCCTTCCTCGCCTCTGACGCGGCGGCCTACGTGAACGGCGCGGTACTGCCGGTGGACGGCGGCTTGGGCATGGGCCACTAACCTGGGTGCATGGAGCGCGCCGAGGTGTTGCAGGTCATGAGGGACAAGGCCGTCGAGATGCTCGAGGTCGACGCGGACGACGTGCTGGAGGACAAGTCCTTCGTCGACGACCTCAAGGTCGACTCGCTGTCGCTCGTGGAGTACACGATGGAGCTCGAAGACAGCCTGGGAGTCGAGCTGCCCGAGGACGAGCTCACCGACCTCAAGACCATCGGCGCCTTTCTCGACCTGATCATGACCAAGAACCCCTGATGCTGCTGACCGGCAAGCGCTTGCTGGTCACCGGTGTCCTGACCGAGTCGTCCATCGCCTTCTCCGTCGCGCGTCTCGCCTCCGAGCAGGGTGCAGAGGTGGTGATGTCCGGCTTCGGTCGCGCGCTGTCGCTGACGACCCGGGTCGCCCGACGGCTCCCGGGCGAGCCGCGCGTCGTGGAGCTCGACGTGACGTCGGAGGCGGACCTGGCCGCGCTCCCCGAGCGCGTCGGCGGCGAGCTGCACGGCGTCGTGCACGCGATCGGTTTCGCGCCCGCGAGCGCACTCGGCAGCGGCCTGCTCGACACACCGTGGGAGGACGTCGGGACGGCGCTCCACGTGTCCACCTGGTCCTACGCCGCGCTGATCCGTGCCTGCCTGCCCCTCATGCCGTCCGGCGGTTCCTACGTCGGGCTCGACTTCGACGCGAGCGTGGCGTGGCCGTCGTACGACTGGATGGGAGTGGCCAAGGCTGGCTTGGAGAGCGCGAACCGCTATCTGGCAAGGGATCTCGGCCCCCGCGGCCTCCGCGCAAACCTCGTCGCCGCGGGTCCGGTCAAGACGATGGCAGCCAAGAGCGTCCCCGGCTTCGAGCAGTTCGAGGCCGTCTGGGACGGCCGGGCGCCGCTGGGCTGGGACGTCGCCGACGCCGAACCCGTCGCCCAGGCAGTGGTCGCCCTGCTGTCCGACTGGTTCCCTGCGACCACCGGCTCGATCATCCACGTCGACGGCGGCTTCCACGCCGTCGGCACCTGACCCGTACCCCTCGAGAGCGAGCACCGTGGAACACCTGATCGACCAGCTGATCACCGTCGGTCGCAAGGCCGTTGCCGCCGGGCTCGTCATCGGCTCGGGTGGCAACCTCTCTGCACGTCTGCCCGGTGCCGACGAGTGCGTCGTGACCTGCTCGGGCTCCTGGCTCGACGAGCTGACCCGCGCCGACTTCTCGGTGGTCGGCCTCGACGGAGCGGTACGCGCCGGCCACCCGAGACCCAGCAGCGAGGCCCAGCTGCACCTGGCGACCTACCTCGTCCGGCCGGACGTCAATGCCGTCATTCACCTGCACCCGCAGACCTCCGTGCTGCTCGACGCGATGGGGCACCCGATCCGGCTGCTCACCATCGACCACGCGTACTACGTGCGCGAGGTCGCCTCCACCCCGTTCATCCAGAGCGGCACACCGGAGCTCGCGCAGGCCGGGGCCGAGGCGGTCGCCGGTGGGTGCAACTGCGTGATCCTGGGTCACCACGGCTGCTCGGTGCTGGGCGACACGGTCGAGATGGCGCACAAGCGCGCCGCGAACCTCGAAGAGGCTGCCCGGGCGACGCTCACGATGCTCCAGCTCGGCGACACCACGACGGCCTGCCCCCCGGAGTACCTCGCGCGCGTGCGCGCCGGCGAGGGCACGGTCTGACGTGCTGGTCGCCGGCCTCGACCTCGGCGGGTCGTCGGTCAAGGCGTGGGTGCAGGAGGTGGACGGGCCGTTGCTCGCCGCGGTGACCCTCGCGACTCCTCCTGTACGTCGAGGCTTTCGCGTCGAGCTCGACCCCGACACCTGGCTGGCCGCCTGTCGTACGGCACTGACCCGCGCGGTTGCCGACGTCGAGGGCCAGTGGGTCGGGCTGACTGTCTCGTCGCTCCGTCAGGGGTTCGTGCTGCTGGACGGCGAAGGCAGGACCCTGGGTCCGGCCGTCCTGAACAGCGACCGGCGCGGCGGCCCGTTCGCCGGCGTCCTCGACGGGCAGCACGCGCTCACCGGGCACTGGCCGGCGCCGGAGCTCACCTTGCCGAAGCTGCTGGCCGTCCGCGCCGACGAGCCGGACCGCTGGGCGGCGACCCGTCGGGTGCTGTTCGTCCATGACTGGCTCATCGCCTGCCTCACCGGGGTGCACGTCACCGAGGTCTCCTATGCCTGCGCCGGCGGCATGGCTGACGTCGTACGACGCACGTGGGCGCACGACCTGCTCGCCAGCGTGGGCCTCGACCGCGAGCTCCTCGCCCCGGTGGTCGAAGCCGGTACGGTCGTCGGTCCGCTCGTGCCCGGGTGGCCGTTGCCTGCCGGCCTCCCGGTCGTCGCGGGGTGCGGCGACACCCAGCTCGCCGCCATGGGCGCGGGTGGGCTGCGCGAGGGCGTGGTGACGGTCGTCGCCGGGTCGAGCACCCCCGTGGCTGTGGCGCTCCGGCCGCCTGTGATCGATCCGCTCGAGCGAGCCTGGATCTCGACGCACGCGACCGCGGACCTGTGGGTGGCAGAGGGCAACGCCGGCTACCCCGGGACCTTCTCCGGCTGGTGGGACGAGCTCAGCCCTGGGCCACAGACAGACGACCCCGGCGACGTCCTCGCCCTCACCGCCGTCGAGCACTGGAGTCGGCAGACGTGGGAGACCAAGCCGCCGTGGTCACTGCTCGGGATCGGCCCGGACACGACCGGTCCGCAGGTGCGTCGCGCGTTGCTCGAAGCGCACGCCTTCTCGGTGGCCGGCTCCGTGGACGATCTCGCCCGACTGGCGGACGTCGGCGCCGTCGTCGTCACCGGCGGTGCAGCAGGCGACGGCGCCCTGCCACGCCTGCTGTCGCAGGTGCTCGGTCGCGACGTCCACTGGGACACAGGGCCCAGCGCCGCCGCAGCAGCGGGCTGCGCCCTCGTGACGGGCTCGGGCGAAGCGCCACCGCTCCCCGGGACCATCTGCCCTGCAGGTGATCCCGCACCGCTGCAGGAGCGGCGCCGGAGCTGGGAGTACGCCGTGTCCGCCCTGCGAGAGGCTCTCCCGTCATGAAGGCCCTCGTCACCGCAGAGCTCACCACCGAGGGCGAGCGACGGCTGACCGCGCTCGGGTACGACGTGGTCCGCGCCGGCTGGGGACACACCCGACGGCCACTCGACCGGACCGCCCTCGTCGCGGCCGCGCACGGCGCCGCCCTGCTGCTCACCGAGATCGAGGTCGTCGACGTCGCGGTCCTCGAGACCCTGCCGGACCTGCGCCTGGTCGGCACGGCGCGTGGCGGGCCGGTGAACGTCGACCTTGCGGCCTGCGCGGCGCGCGGGATCCCGGTGGTCTACACGCCGGCGCGCAACGCCGAATCGGTCGCGGACTTCGTCGTCGGGACGCTGATCAGCCTGGTCCGCGGGATCGGCTCGTCGGAGCGGCACCTGCGCGGCGCCGGGTGGGACGTCGACGGCGAGCTGCCCTACCTGCACTTCCGCGGACCGGAGCTGTCCCGGCTCACCGTGGGGGTCGTCGGGTACGGCGCCATCGGTCGTCGGGTCGAGCGCCGGCTGGTCGACGGCTTCGGCACCACCGTCCTCGTCCACGACCCGGTGCAGGGAATCGGACCCTCCCTGGCGGAGCTCGCCGACGCCGTCGACGTCCTCACGCTGCACTGTCCGCGCAGTCCCGCGACCCACGGCCTCGTCGACGCACCCGTGCTGGAGCGCCTCGGGCGCGGCTGGGTCATCAACACCGCGGGCGGCGGCATCGTGGACGAGGAGGCCCTGTGTGACGCGCTCGACAGTGGCCTGCTCCAGGGAGCAGCGCTCGACTGCTTCACCACCGAACCACTCCCCCGCGACAGCCGACTGCTGCGCACGCCCCGCCTGCTCCTGACGCCCCACCTGGCCGGAGCAGCCGACGACGTGGTCCTGCACCACACCGACATGCTGGTCTCCGACGTGGAGCGCTGGCACGCCGGAGAGCCCCTGCGGCACGCAGCCACCTGATCCGGTCGTCGTACAAACCGGCGTACATGCAACAGTGGTGCCCACCATCACGCCCTTCGGAGGACCCCGTGCGCCGCACCGTGACCCTGTTCGCCCTTGCCAGCCTGGCCCTGAGCGCCTGCGGCTCGGGCAGCGCCACCCCCTCCGCGGCTCCCAGCGCCAGCGCCGCGAGCTTCGCCGACGTGCTCGCCGAGGCCAAGGGCCAGACCGTCAACTGGTACATGTACGGCGGTGACGACACCATCAACACGTTCGTCAACGGCTACGTCGCCGACAAGCTCAAGGCACTCGGCGTCACCCTGAACCAGGTGAAGATCACCGACACCGTGACGGCCGTCGACAAGGTGCTGGCCGAGAAGCAGGCCGGCAAGAAGGACGGCTCGGTCGACGCGATCTGGATCAACGGGGAGAACTTCGCGACCGGCAAGCAGGCCGACGCGTGGTACTGCGGCTACCCCGAGAAGCTCGAGAACGCGAAGTACGTCGACTTCACCAACCCCGCGGTCGCCAACGACTTCGGCCTTCCGGTCGACGGGTGCGAGTCGGTCTGGCAGCAGGCCAACAGCGCGCTGGTCTACGACAGCGCGAAGATGACCGCCGACGACGTGAAGAGCGTGACCAGCCTGTTCGCGTGGGCCAAGGCGCACCCGGGACAGTTCACGTACGCCGCGCCGCCGGACTTCACCGGGTCCATGGCCGTCCGCACGTTCCTCTACGACACCATCGGAGGACCGTCGTCCCTCGCGGGACCCTTCGACGAGGCGAAGTACGAGGACGCCGCCAACAAGCTGTGGAAGCGACTGAACGACGTCGCGCCCAGCCTGTACAAGAAGGGCGCCACCTACCCCGCAGCAGGAGCTGACGTCGAGAAGCTGTTCGCCAACGGCGAGGTCGCCGCCTACCTCACCTACGGGCCCGGCGGTGTCGGTGACCAGGTCAAGAAGGGCGTCTACCCGAAGAGCACCCGCGAGGCGGTCTTCGACGTCGGGAACATCAGCAACTACAACTTCTTGACCATCCCCGCGAACAGCCCGCACAAGGCCGGCGCGCAGGTGCTGCAGAACGTCCTGCTCGACCCGCAGACCCAGCTGGAGTTCTACAAGGTCTCCGGCACGTTCCCCGCGATCGACCTGTCCAAGGTCAACCCGGACGTGAAGGCGCAGTTCGACGCCGTGTCGACCAGCGAGTCCGTGCTCCCGCTGGCGGAGCTGAGCAGGAACGCGCAGCCCGAGCTCACCAGCACGTACGTGACCACGATCGAGAAGGGCTGGAAGACCAACGTCCTCCAGAAGTAGGCGCCTGCCCCGAGGGCTGCGCGTCGCACTGCTCCTCAGCCCCGCGCTGGGCGTCGTCGGCGTGCTCTTCCTCGGGGGCCTCGCACTCGGGGTCGCCCAGTCCTTCGGCTATCTGCCGTTCCTGTCCGGCTGGCGCTGGAGCGCCGACGCCTACACCGGCCTGCTGTCGGACAAGGCGGTGCGGCAGTCGTTCCTGCTGACCTTCCGCGTGGCGTTCCTGGCGACCGCGCTGGCGGTCGTCGTCGGCGTCTCGTCGGCGCTGCTGATCCGCTCGACCCGACGCGGCAAGCGCGTGCTCACGGCGGTGTTCCAGAGCAGCCTGCCCGTGCCGCACCTCGTCGGGGCGCTGGCGATGCTGCTCCTGCTCTCGCAGGGCGGCACGCTCTCGCGGCTCACCAACGCCGTGGGCCTCACCGACGGCAGCCAGGGCTTCCCGGAGCTGACAGGTGACCGGTTCGGCTGGGGCATCGTCGCGGAGTACGTCTGGAAGGAGGCGCCCTTCATCGGTGTGGTCGTCCTGTCGGCGCTCAACAGCGGCGTCGCCGACCTCGAGGACGTCGCGCGCACCCTCGGAGCAGGCGCCTGGGCCCGCTTCCGGCACGTCGTCGTCCCGCTCATCACGCCGGGGGTGCTGGCGACCTCCATCCTGGTGTTCGCGTTCAGCTTCGGGTCCTACGAGGTCCCCTACCTGCTCGGGCCGGCCCTACCCGGCGACCCTGCCGGTCGTCGCCTACCAGTACTACTCCGACGTGGACCTGAACGCCCGCCCGGTCGCGATGGCCATCTGCGTCGTCATCGCCCTGCTGGTCGGGTCGCTGGTCGCGGCGTACATGGCGCTGTCGTCCCGGTTCCTGCGGCGGACAGCGTGAGGCGCGCTGTCCCCCGCGGGCTGCTCGTCCTGGGGCTGCTGCTGCCCTTCGTCCCCCTCCTGGCGTGGGCGGGGACCGGACAGTGGCGCTTCCCGGCGGTCCTGCCCCAGAGAGCCAGCAGCCGGGGCCTACGACTGCTGTTCGACCCGTCCTCCGACGTGCTGCAGGGGCTGGGCACCTCCCTGGTCCTCGGCGTGACGGTGAGCCTGCTGGCGACGCTCATCGGCCTGTCCGCAGGTCGCGCACTGGGGCTCTACGCCTTCCGCGGCAAGCGGCTGGTGCAGTTCCTGCTGTTGGCGCCCGCGATCGTCCCCGGCCTTGCCGTGACCTTGGGCATCCAGGTGTTCTTCCTGCGCTACGGCCTTGCCGGCACGCTGCCCGGCGTGGTGCTCGTCCAGCTGGTCCCGACGATTCCCTACGTCACGCTCGTGCTCGGCAGCGCCTTCGCCAACTTCGAGACGGGCTACGAGGACCAGGCCCGTACGCTCGGAGCGGGACCGGTCAGGACCTTCTGGCACGTCACGCTCCCGGTGCTGCGACCGTCGATCGCGGTCGCCGCCTTCTTCGCGTTCCTCATCTCCTGGAGCGAGTACATCCTGACCCTGCTCATCGGAGGCGGCACCGTGAAGACCCTGCCGCTGCTGCTGTTCGCCTACATCGGCAGCTCGGACCTCAACCTCGCTGCGGCGCTCGCGGTCCTGTTCGTCCTCCCGCCCTTCGCCCTCGTGCTGCTGACCTCCCGCTACCTCACCGGGACCTCGAGCGCGACCATCGGGTTCGGTCGCTTGTGACCGGCACCGCGGTCACCCTGACCGGCCTGGTCAAGGCGTACGACGGCACCCGTGTCGTCGACGGGGTGGACCTCGAGGTCGCGCCGGGCTCCCTGACGGCCCTGCTGGGTCCCTCGGGCTGTGGCAAGACCACGACGCTCAAGGTGGTCGCCGGGCTGCTGGACGCCGACGCCGGTGACGTGGCCTTCGACGGCTCCAGCGTGCTGCGGCTGCGCGCCGAGCAGCGCCCCGTCGCCATGGTCTTCCAGAAGCCGCTGCTGTTCCCCCACCTGTCCATCGGCGACAACGTCGGCTTCGGCCTTCGCATGCGGCGGGTGGGCAGAGCAGAACGGCGGGACCGCGTGGCGCGCGCACTGGACCTGGTGCGCCTGGGCGACCTGGCCGACCGACGCGTGGGTGAGATCTCCGGCGGTCAGGAGCAGCGCGTCGCCCTGGCCCGGGCCCTCGTGACCGAGCCGAAGGTGCTGCTGCTGGACGAGCCGTTCAGCGCCCTGGACGCCGCGCTTCGCGTGGAGATCCGTGAGCTGGTCCGCACCCTGCAGCAGGACCTGGGTCTCACGACCCTGTTCGTCACCCACGACCAGGAGGAGGCCGTCGCGATCGCCGACGACGTGGCCCTGCTGCTCGACGGCGCGGTCGAGCAGCACGGCTCTCCTCGCGCCTTCTACGACGCGCCGCGCTCGCTGCGCGTCGCCCGCTTCTTCGGCGGCCGCAACGAGGTGCCGGCGCAGGTGCGGCAGGGCGAGGCGTCCAGTGCGCTCGGCAGGTGGCCGGTGGCCCTTCCTGACGGCCCGCGGACGATCGTCGTACGGCCCGAGGCGGTGCTGCTGACCGCGGAGGGTGCGCCCGTTGCGGTGCGCGAGGTGCGCTACCGCGGCACCCATGTCGCCGTCGAGGTCAGCCTGTCGGACGGCACCCCCCTGCACCTGTCCGCCCCTCCTGGGACCACCCTTGCGCACCAGGCCTGCGTGCGGGTCGACCCCCTTGCCTGCACCCTGCTGGAGCCCACGTGAGCGCCCTCGACCTCCCCCGCACCGACCAGGTGCTCGACGTCGTCATCGACACCGACCCCCTCAACGAGGTCGACGACCAGTTCGCCCTCGCCTGGGCGCTGCTTCGTCCGGACCGGTTGCGGGTGAGGGCCCTCCTGTCAGCCCCCTGGCGCTCGGACGAGCGGGTCTACGCGAGCACGGACCCCGCCGTCGACCAGCCCCGGCACGAGCGACGCACCCGTCCCTCGGTCGGACCTGCCGAGGGCGTGCGACTGGCGACAGCCGAGCTGCACCGCGTCGTCGGGGTGACCGGCGTCCCGGTGCCGGTCCACGCGGGTGCTGACCGGTTCCTGCCGGCTGCGACGACCCCGGTCCCGAGCCCCGCGACCGAGGCGCTGATCTCCCTCGCCCACGAGGAGCGCGAGGGTCCGCTGTACGTCGTCGGCATCGCCTGCGCGACCAACCTCGCCAGCGCGCTCCTGATCGACCCCACGATCCGGGACCGGATCTGCGTCGTGTGGACCAGCGCGCACCCGACGTTCTGGCCGCACGCGACGGCGTCGTACAACCTCTCGCTCGACCTGCACGCCAGCCGGGTCCTGTTCGACAGCGGCGTGCCGCTGGTCTATTTGCCCGGCTACTACGTCGGCGAGGAGCTGCGGACGACCCGGGCGGAGCTCGAGCAGTTCGTCCGGGGGCAGGGCGCCCTCGGCGACTACCTCTGGCAGACCTGGGAGGAGCACTGGATGACGAGCACCAGGAGCCCCGGGTTCAGCAAGGTCATCTGGGACCTCATCAACATCGCATACCTCGTCGAGCCGTCGTGGTTGCAGACCCACCTGGTGTCCTCGCCCGTCCTCGGTGAGGACCTGCACTGGCACCACCCCGCTGGACGGCACCAGATCCGCGAGGCCGTCGACGTCGACCGCGACGCCGTGTTCGGTGACCTGTTCCGGGTGCTCAGCGAGCGAGGCTGAGGGCCACCTCGAACGTCCTCGCGTTCGCGTGCGCCTGCGCAGCCGACTCCCGCTCGGTGAAGGCATCCGTCCAGGACCTGCCCGGCAGCTCGTCCCAGACGAACAGCAGCGACACCGCCTCGATCCCGAAGTGCGCGGCCGCGCTGAAGACCGCACTCGTCTCCATGTCCACGCCCACGTGGCCGGCACCAGCCCACTGCGCGACAAGGTCGTCGGGCTGGGCCAGCAGGGCGTCCGTGGACACCGTTGGCCCGACGTGCACGACGAGGTCGCCGAAGGCGGTCGAGGTGCGCTCGACGAGTCTCGCAGTCGGGTGCGCGACCTCCAGGCCACCGTAGTACCGGGAGGCCCCCTCCCCGATGGTCGCGGCGTTCGACACCACGACGTCCCCTGTGGGCACCCCGATCCCCCCGCACGAGCCGATCTGCACCACCCGCGGGGTGCCGCAGACCGCGAGCACGTGCACCGGCTCGACGGCGCGTGCGGCGCCGTACGCCGGGCAGTAGGCCACCGGGACGCCGGCGACGCGTCCCCACCAGAGGTCGGGCATGCCTGTCTCCCGCACGTCGGTGAGCAGAGGGAGTCGCGCCTCCAGGGCCCGTTGACGCCACCAGGTGCCCTCGGTCACGAGCAGGCGGGGCACCTCCTCCGGCGCGAGCCCGAGCAGGCTGAGCCACTGGGTGCGGTCCACGTGGCCAAACTACTTCTCGGTTCGCATCGGCCAGCGGGGTAGCGTCCGGGACAGGTGCAAGAGACAAGCGGGAGGCGTGCCATGAGCAACACCCCGACCATCGACCGGGTCAGCGCCGTGCGGGACGTCGTCATCGACCTCCCGGCAGCGCAGGTGTTGGAGATCGTGCGGGACATCGCCCTGCTGGAACCGCTAGAGCGCAAGGCCCGCCACGTCGAGATCCACCCCACCGAACCCGATGCCGGTTGGTACCGGATCGTCGGCAAGCTGTTCCGGCTGCGACGGTGGGAGGGTGACTTCAGCTACCAGCAGCACGCGGCGGGTTGGCACAGCGAGGACCTGCACCCACGCCAGGACGGCTGGCGCATCAGCGGGGGGTTCCTCGTCAGTCGCATCGATGACGACACCTGCCGTGTCACCCACTACGAGGACTACGGACTCCCGCCGTCGATGCGCCGGTTCCGGGCGGTCTTGGGCTGGTACATGCGCCGCAGCCAGGTCGGTGAGATGCGGGACCTGGCCGCGTTGGTGACCCGGACGGTCGCGGACCGCGAAGACGCGGCGAGGCCACGGTCGTGAGGCGATGGCTGCCGGACCGATGACGCCCACGAAGCTCGACGCCCAAGTCGTCCTCGCTGCTCTCGCGGAGCCACGGCGCGCCGACATCGTCCGCCTGCTGGAGAAGGGCTACCAGTCGCAGAAGGACCTGTCGGAGACGCTCGAGATGAGCCAACCGCTGATCTCGCACCACCTGAAGGTGCTGCGCGACGCTGGCCTGGTGACCTCCACGGTGTGCGAGCGCATCACGGTGTACATCCTGCGGCCGTCGACGTTGAGCGCGATCGCGGCACGGCTGCAGGTCATGGCCGAGCACGCATCGGAGATCGCCAAGATCAAGCCCTGCTGACCTCACCTACGGTGTGCGCATGACCTCTCGCGCTGTCCTCGTCACGGGCTGCTCCACCGGCATCGGGCGCGCCACCGCCCTGCGTCTGGTGGCGACCGGCCGACCCGTGTATGCGACCGCGCGAGACCTCGGCACCCTCGAAGCCCTCGCGACCGCCGGCTGCCAAGTCCTGCAGCTCGACGTCACCGACGAGGCGTCCATGGCCAGCGCGGTCGAACGGGTGGTGCAGGAGCACGGGGCCGTCGGGGCGCTCGTCAACAACGCCGGCTTCAGCCAGTCCGGGGCACTCGAGACGCTCACGCTCGACGACGTGCGGCGCCAGTTCGAGACCAACGTGTTCGGGCTGCTGCGCATGTGCCAACTGGTCCTTCCCGCCATGCGCGAGCAGGGCTCCGGGCGGATCGTCAACATCAGCAGCATGGGCGCCAACTTCACCTTCCCCGGTGGCGGCGTCTACCACGCGACGAAGTACGCGGTGGAGGCGCTGTCTGATGCCCTCCGGTTCGAGGTGAAGGGCTTCGGTATCGGCGTCACCGTGATCCAGCCGGGGCTCATCACGTCGGAGTTCAGCTCCACGGCGGTCCGCAGCATCACCGACGAGCAGGGGCCCTATGCCTCCTTCAACGCCGCCGTCGCGTCCTCCACCCAGAGTGCTTACGAGAAGGGGCCGCTCGCCAGGCTCGGTGGCCCGCCGGAGGCCGTCGCCCGAGCCGTGGAGAAGGCGCTCGACCGCAAGAAGGCGCCGATCCGTTGGACGGTCACGCCGTCGGCGACGCTGCTCATCAACCAGCGGCGCATCCTCACCGACGCGATGTGGGACCGCCTGCTCAGCACGCAGTTCCCGCGCCCCGGCAAGGGCTAGTCCGTCAGGTCAGCCGGCGCAGGGCCGGTCGTGCTCCTGAACGCTGCGCGTCGTTGTCGCGCGGTCCGCAGCGGCGTAGGTCTCGCCGTTGTAGACCGAGTGCTTGGCACCCCAGCCGACGACGCTGATGTGGGACAGGGGCCCCCTGAGCGCCCCGAACGTCCACCGCTCCGCCACCAGCGTCACCGTGTCGGCGCGGGGATCGACCCGGGTCTCGAGCCGACCGATGGCGCTGCCCGCGTAGACGCCACCGTCCTCGGGCTGGCTGTCGTCCACCACCGACTCGTTCACCCAGCCTCGGCGCCCGCCGTCCTGATCGACGAAGCCGATGAGCTGGAAGCCCCGGCCTCCTGCGTGGAAGCTCAGCGAGTACGCGTGATCAAGGGTCCGTGGGCCTTCGGGCTCGAGGTTCTGCAGCCGGATCGTCGCGATCACCTGCGTGGGAGTGAGACGCAGTTCCGACCACCGCAGGTCGACCTGATCGGGATCGTCGATCGTCGCGGGGTACCGACCCAGGTCGCCGAAGGACGTCGCGTCCCCCGCCGGGTCGGTCACCAGGTGCGTGCAGGAGGCGCCGCTCGCCGGGGCGACGACAGCGAGAGCCCCGAGGGCGAGGGCGAGGGCGGCGCGAACCAGGACGGGGCGTGAACGCATCGGGCGATAGTGGTGCATATTGCCCCTGGTGTAAACGGTCTCAGTCACGCTGCAGGACGAGGCGCCGGATCGGCACCGCGACCGTCCGGCCGACCCAGCCGTGCATGACCCGGCGGGCTGCCTCGACGCGCTCGGCGTTCACCTGCGGCAGGTAGAACGAGTCCAGCAGCAGGTCGGCCCGCTCCACCCCGTCGATCTCGAGACCGAAGGTCCGCGTGGTGTCCTCCACCACCTGCAGCCGGGCGTGGGCGAAGCCGGTGCGGTCGGACAGGGCCTCGTCGTTGGGGTAGCGCAGGCCCCTGGTCCGGAGTGCCACGGACATCCGGGCGTACCGAAGCACGTCGGCGGCCGGGAGCGGGCCGTTCGTCGGGACGGTCGCCACGACCACTCCCGCCGGTCGCAGCACCCGGGCGATCTCGCGCACCGTTTGCGAAAACGGGACCAGCATCAGCGCCATCGACACGACGACAGCGTCCACGCGTCCCGTGGAGACGGGCAACGCGGACGCGTCCGCCTGGGCGACGTCCCGCCCTCGCGCCTGAGCACGGCGCAGCTCTGCCGCGGACAGGTCGAGCCCGACGTACCTGTCTGCGCGGAGGTGGTCGTGCATGGGCGCGCTGCCGCAGCAGATGTCGAGCACGGTGCCCCCCGACGGCACCGCCTCCCCCGCCCAGTCGTACGGCGAGAGCCCGTCATGGAGGGTGAGCGACAGCACGTCCTCGGTGATGCCGGGCCGTCGGTCGTGGAAGTCACTCAGGTAGGTCGGCCAGCCGTCGGCGCTCGTGGCTACTCCAGCCTCGTGACGACGTGCTTGACGCGCGTGTAGTCGCGCAGGCTGTACGCCGACAGGTCGCTGCCCCACCCGGAGCTCGCGTAGCCCCCGTGCGGCATCTCGCAGGCCAGGACCGAGTGGCAGTTCACCCACACCGCGCCGAAGTCGAGGGCGCGCGCAGCGCGGCCTGCCGCCGCGGCCGACGTGGTCCAGACAGACGCCGCCAAGCCGTAGTCGGTCGAGTTCGCGACCGCGAGGGCGTCCTCCTCGTCGGCGACGCGGGTCACCGTCACCACCGGGCCGAAGACCTCCTCGCACGCGAGCTCGTCGTCACGCAGCACCCCCGCGACGACGGTCGGCGGGTAGAAGAACCCCGGCCGGTCCAGGGGCGCTCCGCCGGCGACGACCTCGGTGTGCGCGCCGCGCCGGTCCACCAGCCCCGCGACACGCGCCAGCTGGTCGGGGTTGTTCAGCGCCCCGTAGTACGCCCCCTCGTCCGGGCCACCCGTCCGCATCGCCGCGGCACCCGCCGCCAGTCGCGCGACGAGCTCGTCATGCACGCGAGGAGTCACGAGCACCTTCGTCGCTGCAGTGCAGGACTGGCCGGCGTTGTAGTAGCCGATGTCGAGGATGCCCGCCACGGTCAGGTCCAGGTCGCAGTCGTCGAGAACGACGACCGGCGCCTTGCCGCCGAGCTCGAGGTGCAACCGCTTGAGCCCGCTGCTCGCCACGACCTCGCGCCCGGCCCGGACCGATCCGGTGAGCGCGACCATCGCGGGGCCGTCGTGCCGCACCATCGCCTGTCCCGTGGAGCGGTCACCGCAGACGACGTTCAGGACGCCCGGGGGCAGGTGCTCGGCGGCGAGCTCAGCCAGCATGAGCGGCGTGACCGGCGTGGTCTCCGCAGACTTCAGGACCACCGCGTTGCCGGCCGCGACGGCCGGAGCCCACTTCCAGGTGGCCATCATGAGCGGGTAGTTCCACGGGGTGATCTGGGCGATCACCCCGAGGGGCTCGCGCCGCATCACGCTGGTGTGGCCTTCGACGTACTCCCCGGCTGCGACGCCCTCCGGAGCGCGGGACTGCCCAGCTGCGGACCGGATGACGTCGAGCACGTGGGGGACCTCCGCGCGCATCGCCTCGCGGGGCTTGCCGGTGTTGCGGCACTCGGCGTCGACGAACTCCTCGGTCCGGTCCTCGAGGTCCTGCGCGAGCCGGAGCAGGGCGAGCATCCGCTGGGCCGGCGGCGTCGCCCGCCAGACCTGGAAGCCCCGCTGAGCCGCCGCGAACGCCGCGTCCAGGTCGAGCGGACCGGCGACGGGCGCGCGTGCGTACTCCTCCCCGCTCGCCGGGTCCACGACAGCCGTCGTCACGTCGCTCAGCGGGGCCTGACGCGAACCCCCGTAGTAGTGGTGCAGCACCTTGCGACCCTACGTGTGGCGCGCGCGCAGGGCCTGCTTGTCCGTCTTGCCCACGGCGTTGCGCGGGAGGTCCTCGAGCCTCTCGATCACCTTCGGTACGGCGTAGTCCGCCATGCCCTGCTTGATCCAGGTCCGGACCTCCCGATCGCTCAGGTCCGACGAGGTGACGAGGTAGGCGACGAGGGCCTCACCGCCCAAGGCATCCGGGATGCCGATCACGGCGGCGTCCTCGATCGAGGGATGCTCACGCAGCAACGCCTCGACCTCTGCGCTGAAGATCTTCGTCCCCCCGCGGTTGATCATGTCCTTCGACCGGTCGAGGATCGACACGAAGCCGTGCTCGCAGATGCGGGCGACGTCTCCGGTGTCGAACCACCCGTCGACGATGGCCTGCTTCGTCGCCTCTGGGTCATGGGCATACCCCGTCGTCACGAGCGACCCCCGCAGCCACAGCTCACCTGGCTGGCCCGCCGCGACGGGCGCGCCCGTCTCGTCCCGCACCTCGGCCTGCATGCAGTCAAGGGGCCGACCGACCGAGCCGAGGTGGTCGGTGAAGTCCTCGTCGCGCAGGATGCACCCCGGCGAGTGGGTCTCGGACAGGCCGTAGACGTCGTGCAGCCGCACCCCCGGCAGTGCCTCGCGCAGTTGCTGCTGCAGGTCCAGCGGGAACGGGGCACCTCCCGCGGCGACCCGCGTCAGGTCGGGGAGGTCGGCGAGGCCGGCGCGCATCGCGAGCCGCCACCAGGACGGTACGGCGTAGGCCCACGTCACCCTCTCCCGGCGCAGGAGGTCGACGTACTCGCGGGGGCTCTGGGTGTCGACCAGGACGACGCAGGCGCCCGACAGCATCGCGGGCAGCACGTGCGCGTGCATGGCGGAGATGTAGTACATCGGGAACAGCACCGCGGTCACGTCACCAGGACCGAGCCCGAGCACCCGCTGGTAGCTCATGCCCGAGTGGACCGATGCGCGGTGCACCACCTGCGACGCCTTCGGACGTCCGGTCGTCCCGGACGTGAACACCACCTGGTAGGTCGTGCCCTCGGCGATCCCGGTCGGCCCTTCGCGCCACGGGGTGGCGGGCGCGTCGACCAGTGCCTCGGCGAGGGGCGAGGAGCCCGGCAGGCCCTCGAGGAACGCCGGCGCGGCCAGGCCCAGCCGCACGTGCATGTGGTCGACCATGTAGGCCCACTGCGCAGGCGCGAGGCGGGTGTTCAGCCCGACCATGACCGCGCCCATCCGCGCACAGGCCAGCAGGAGCACAGCCAGGTCCAGGGTGTTGCCGGAGGCCACCGCGACGGCGTCCCCGGGGTCGAGGCCCCGGCAGCGCAGGGCGGCGGCGGCGCGCTCGACGCGGTCGGCGAACTCCCGCCAGGTCAGCCGCACCTCGCCGTCGACCCAGCCAGGCTGCTCGCCGTAAAGCCGTACCGCGCGGTCGAGAGCATCGACGACGGTCGCGGGGCGCCGGGCGTAGGACAGAGCAGGAGCGCCCAACCAGGTCTGCGTGGTCACGGGGTCACCGGCGCGGTCGTCCAGGTCGTGGAGCACCTGAGCAGTCTGGCAGTCCGCACCCGGTCCGGGTTGCGGGACCTACCAACGGGAAGGGGCCAGGCAAACCCCCGACGAAGGAGACCCACCCGTGCTGGACGTGACCCGACTGATCCTGCAGGACCACGAGGACCTGCGGCGGCGCTTCGCCGACCTCGACAGCGCCTCGACGCCCGAGGCCCTGGCCGCCGTCTGGGCACCGTTGGCTGACCTGCTCGACATCCACGCTGCCTGCGAGGAGGAGGTGTTCTACCCGGTTCTGCTCAAGGTGGGTGAGGACGCCGAGGACGAGGCCGAGGACGCGATCACCGACCACAACAAGATCCGTGATGCCGTCTCCGCGGCGGCCAAGGAGGAGATCGGCAGCGACGCGTGGTGGAAGGCAGTGAACGAGGCCCGGGAGGAGAACGGCGAGCACATCGCCGAGGAGGAGGCCGGCGCGCTCCCCGACTTCAGCCGCAGCACCGATCCCGCGCGCAGCGAGCAGATCGCGGTGGCCTGGCTCACCTGGCGCAGCAATCACCGCACCGTGGAGGAGGTGGACGTCGCGAACAAGGACGCCGACACCTACCTGGAGGAGAACAGCTGACGCTGCGCACAGGCGCCGCGAGAACTGCTCTTTGTGACGGAGAGCGACTACCCTGTGATCATGAAGCAGTCAGCCTCCGCCGCGCCGTCCACCACCCTGTTTGGCGGGCAGGTGGTGGTCCTCGAGACCGAGGACGACCACTTCCTCGGGATGGTCGACGTCGACAGCGACGGTTGGTTCCGCGTACGCAGCGGTTTTCGCGGTCACCCGCACCTCGTCGACCCCGACGACGTCGTCAGTGTCAGTCTCGCCACGCAGCACCCGCTGGCCGAATACGAGCCCCTCACACGGGATCGCTGGTAACCCCGTTCAGCGAGATCCGAAAGGTGTCCGTACCCCCCTTTGCATCAGGTGAGGACTTCTCGTAGTAGTCCTGACCGTCGAGGTCGTCCGACAGCGTGAGGTCGGTGAAGTAGGTCGTCGCCACCGCATCGCGACCTGTCGGGTCGGACTCGTAGGTCACCAGCTTGACGTCGAGCTTGGCGCTGGTCCCGGGAACGACGATCCCTGCCGAGAGCGGACCGCTGTTGCCCCAGCTCTGCACGAACGGGGCGTCGCGGTCGTAGGCGATCGTGCTCAGCAGGACGTAGCCGTCGTTCCCGCCGTCCTTGTCGACCCAGATCTCGAACCGGTTCTCGTCGGTCGTCCCGGGGTCGTGGTCCTGCACGATGCTGGCGTACTCCAGCCGGATCTTGGCCGTCCCGGTGAGACGGCGAGTACCGCTGCCGGTCTGGCTGCTGCTGTAGCCGAGGGCTCCGATCACCAGGTCCAGCGGGGCGTCCTGCGTGAGCAGCTCGCCGTGGTTGCTGCCGACGAGGTCGAACGACGCCCCGGTGACGTACGGCGACTCCGCGGGGACGACACCGTCGAAGCCGTGCTTCACGCCATCGCCGGTGTAGTCGTACTTCAGGAACTGGCCGTAGGTCGGATCACCGCCGATCGCGGTGTAGGTCTCACCGGCCTTCTCGGCGTACCCCATCTTGGTGAGGAAGGTCGATCCGGGGCGCATGTCGCCACCGCTGGCGTTCCACGCGCCGAACAGCCCGATCGTGCCGGGGACCCAGCCCTCCCAGGTGCCGTGGTTGGGCGTGCCGAGCATGACGAGGTCGTCCACGCGTGCCGCCCAGTCCGTGCGGATGTCCGCGACGCCGTCTCCGGTCCACCCGGTGCTCGTCCAGCTGTCGACGTCGGCACCGGGCTTCTCGATGAGGAAGCGCGCCACGAGTCCGCCCATGGAGTGGGCCACGATGTCCACCGGCTGGTTGGCGGGGTAGCCGTTGGCCGCCAGCGCTCCCTGGATCTTGTCCTGCACCTGCTTGGCGATCGCGCTGATGTGCTGGCCGCTCGCCGGGCTGTAGCTCAGTGCCTGCGTCCCGGCCTTGCTGGTGTCGAAGTCGAGGACCGTGAGCCCCTGCGCCTGCAGCTTCGGGATCATCGCGTTCCAGGAGGATCCCGACCCGGTCCAGCCGTGGACCAGCACGATCGGGTACTTCGCGGTGCCCGCTCTGGCGTCCAGCGGCGTGAGGAGAGCGGTCAGGAGCAGCAGGACGAACACCATCGGACGAGTGCGCACGCGAGACCCCCATCACGGACATCCCGGGCATTCCGGGCGGGGGAAACCTAGTGCGCTGCGCCGCACGAACGCAACGGTGCCGCCAGACCCAGGCTCAGCGCTTCTCGCAGGCCACGCCGTCCCGGTCGCGATCCAGGCCGCTGTTGGCCCTGATGGCCTTGTTGTACGCCGCGGTGTCCCGCTTCCAGGTCGTCACCGGCTTGCTGCTGCCGGACACCTTGTCCGTGGCGTTCGCCCGTCCCACTCCGTGCGGGTAGGTCTTCTGCAGGCTCGTGCAGTTCGTGTAGCTCGGCGCAGCGAGCGCCGGTCCCGCCAGTCCGGCGACGAAGGCGATCGCGACGGCGGCTGTGACGACGTGCTTCATGGGTCCCCCCTGGTTGACACCCCTTTCAACGAGCCGGTCCTCCCGAGGGTGCGGCTCAGGCAACCGGCATCTGCGCCACCATGGCCCGTGCTGCCTCGGCGAGCTTGTGCTCGACCAGGACCTCGTACTTCGTGGCAACCACCTGCGTCACCGACGAGAAGTCACGGGTGCCGCCCCGGGTGATGGCCGAGAAACCGATCTGCCCCCACACCAGGCCGAAGAGCGCTCCGAGCAGCGGGGTCGTGAGCAGGAAGCCGGCCTGCCCCTCCGTGCTGAAGAGCGCAAACGCGATACCGACGAACAGACCCATCCAGAAGCCCGACACGGCCCCGGCAGCGGCCACGCGGCCCCGTGTGAGCCGTCCGGTCACGCGTTCCACCGACTTGAGCTCGGTGCCGACGATGGCCAGGTTGTTGACCGCGAACTCGTTGTCCGACAGGTAGTCCACGACGCGCTGCGCCTGCGCGTAGTCGTCGTACACCCCCAGCGACAGGGGGTACTCGAGGATCAGCCCAGGGCGCGGTACGGCGGTCGTCATGTGTTCAGCATGCCCCAGCCACGGCCGGACGACGCATGATCAACCTCACGGTGACCAGAACGGAGAAGGGGACGAGCCGGTCTGTAAGCCGGGTTCTGTGACCCCGAAGGGCCGACGACCATCCATCTAGGACCGCTGTTGCCAACGGCCTCGTGCGGTCTACCTGCCAGCTCGGACGGGCCGTCCTCGAGCGCTGGCACAGGAAGCACGCTTCCCTCTTGACCTTGCTCCGGGTGGGGTTTGCCGAGCCGCCCGGGTCACCCCGGGCGCTGGTGGGCTCTTACTCCACCGTTTCACCCTTACCCCTGCCGACCGAGGCCGACGGGGGCGGTCTGTTCTCTGTGGCACTTTCCCGCGGGTCACCCCGGGTCGCTGTTAGCGACCACCCTGCCCTGTGGAGCCCGGACTTTCCTCGACACCTGCTCTCTCGCGACAGCAGCTGCCGCGGCCGTCCGACCGACTCGTCCCGCCACGAGCGTACGGGAAGGCCAGCCGCCCCGACATGGTTGGCAGGAGCATGAAGGTCGAGATCTGGTCCGACGTCGTCTGCCCCTGGTGCTACATCGGCAAGCGCCGCTTCGAACGTGCCCTGCAGGACTTCCCCCACCCCGTCGAGCTGAGCTGGCACAGCTTCCAGCTCGATCCTCGTCCGAGCTCGCCGGCTGAGGGCTCGTACGCCGACCGGCTCGCCCGCAAGTACGGCGTCCCCGTCACCCAGGCGCAGCAGATGCTCGACACCATGACAGCGGCAGCCGCAGCCGAGGGGCTGGACTTCCGCTTCGACCTCGCGCGCAGCGGCAACACGATGGACGCCCACCGCCTCCTGCACCACGCGGGCGACCGACAGGACGCCCTCAAGGAACGCCTGCTCCGCGCCTACTTCACGGAGGGCCAACCGATCGCCGACGCTTCCACCCTGGCCGTCCTGGCCGGGGAGGTCGGAATCACCGACGCCGCAGCGGTTCTCGCCACGGATCGCTACCGCGACGCGGTGCGGGCGGACCTCGCGCGCGCCGAGGATCTCGGCATCACCGGCGTGCCGTTCTTCCTCGTGGACGGCCGCTACGCGATCCCCGGCGCGCAGTCACCGGAGGTCGTCCTCCGCACCCTGACGAAGGCGTGGGAGACCCGAATCCCGGCGCTCGTCACCGTCGCCGAGGGCGACACCTGCGGCGTGGACGGCTGCTAGCTCAGCGCGTCGAGGTGGTGCGTGTCGTTCATCGACCGCACCACCGCTGGTCCGTCGGAGAACCACTGCACCTCGGACAAGCAGCACAGGTCCAGGTGCATCCGGTACAGCGCGGTGGCCGGCGCGTCGAGGGCCAGGCGCAGCAGGGTCTTGATGGGTGACACGTGGCTCACCACGACCACCCGCTGACCGCCGTACGACGCGAGAAGGCGGTCGCGAGCCTGACGGACGCGCGTGGTCGTGTCGTCGAAGCTCTCGCCGTGGGGCGGGGCGACCGACGACGAGGCCAGCCAGGCGGCCATCTCGTCGGGCCACGTCGCGTGGATCTCGCCGAAGGTGTAGCCCTCCCAGTCGCCGAAGTCGGTCTCCCGCAGCCTTTCGTCGACCGTCACGTCGACCCCGAGCGCGGCGGCGACAGGCTGTGCGGTCTGCAACGCGCGCCGCAGGGGGGAGGACACGACGGCAGTGGCGCCCGACGAGCCCAGCCGTCGCGCAGCGGCCTCGGCCTGGGCGAGCCCCACGTCGGTCAGGGTCGGGTCGCCGAGGCCGGAGAAGCGCTTCTCCACCGACAGGGGCGTCTGCCCGTGCCGCAGCAGCAGCAGTGTCGTCGGGACGCCGACCGGCGCCTGCCAGCCCGTGGTGGCAGGACCAGAGGGATCGGCACGCTCGGCCGTGGCCAGGAAGGCGTCTGCCGCGTCGGCCGGGCCGGTGTCTCCTCCGGATCGCCAGACCAGGCCCTTCGCCGCCGCGTCCATCGCCTCGTTCGCCAACCGGTCCGCGAGGGTGTTCCTCTCCCGCGGGATCCACGAGAAGCGCACGTTCGAGAAGCCGGACACCAGTCCTGCGGCCTCACGGGCCAGGGGCTTCATCGACGGGTGCTTGACCTGCCAGCGACCGGACATCTGCTCCACCACGAGCTTGGAGTCCATGCGGACGTCCACCTCGTCGGCCCCGAGGTCCCGCGCCGCCCGGAGCCCGGCGAGCAGTCCTTGGTACTCCGCGACGTTGTTGGTCGCCGAGCCGATCCCCGCGGCTGCCTCGGCCAGCACCGCTCCGGTGGCAGGGTCGAGCACCACCGCGCCGTACCCCGCGGGGCCGGGGTTGCCGCGTGAGCCCCCGTCCGCCTCGACGATCACCCGCACGGGGTGCTCACAGACCGGACTCCGCGGTGCGCACCAGGATCCGGCGGCACTCGTGCCGCAGCACCTCGTCGACGGGGGCGTCGCGGTACTCGGTCTTCTCGTTGTTCATGAGGTCCAGCCGGCAGGCGCCGCACCGACCTCGCTCGATCGGACCGACGCCGATTCCACCTTCTGTCGCACGGATCTTCTCGTAGAGCGCGAGCAGGTCGGCGGGTACCTCCGCGGCCACGCCGGCCCGCTCCTGACCCACCCGGGCGATCTCCGCGTCGATCTCCGCCCAGGCTGCGTCTCGGGCCACCTCCGCCGCCGCGCGCGCAGCGACATGGCCGTCGCGCTCGGTCAGCAGCCCGTCGAGCGTCGCCTGAGCCTGCTCGAGCCGCTCCATCACCTCGAGCTCGGCGTCCTCGAGATCGCTCTGCCGCCGAGTGAGGGTGGCCACTTCGTGCTGCAGCTCCTCGAGCTGCTTGGGCACGGTGATCGCACCCGAGGCCAGCCGCTGCTCGTCGCGCGCTCGGCGCTGCCGCACCTGCTCGATGTCCGACTCGGCCTTGTCGACCTCACGCTGCAGGTCGCCGACCATGGACTCCGCCAGGGCGACGTCGTCGCGACGGGTTGCCACGAGCTCGTCGCGCCGGCTCATCTCAGCGATCTCCGGCAGCGTCCGGCGCTTGTGCGCGAGCTGGTCGAGCGAGGTGTCGAGCGCCTGGAGGTCAAGCAACCGGAGCTGGACGAACGGGTCTGCCTTCACGTACGCGGGCTCCTCGAAGCAGTGGTGGTCCACGGGTCGGTGCACACCGTCGAGACGTGCGCCTCGACACCCACGACCCTAGTCAGCGCCTGCGCGGCCAGGCTCAGCCACGGCTGCTCCGTGGCCCAGTGCGCCGCGTCGATGAGCGCCAACCGCTCCGGTGCCTCGCTCGCGACGTGGTGGCGCAGGTCCGCGGTGAGGAAGGCGTCCGCATCGGCTGCCCGGGCAGCTGCGATGAGGCTGTCCCCCGCTCCCCCGCACACCGCGAGCCGTCGTACGACGGAAGCGGGGTCGCCGGAGGAGCGCACGCCCTGCGCGGTCGGTGGGAGACGCTGCGCCACGAGGGCGACCAGGTCGCCCAAGGACCTCGGCTCGATATCGCCGACCCGGCCCAGCCCGGTCGACGTGGGCAACTGCGCCGGCAGCAGGTGGAACGCCGGTGTCTCGTAGGGATGGTTCCCCGCCAGAGCCGACAGGACAGCGGACCGGGACGGCCGCGGCACGAGGACCTCGAGCCGCACCTCCTCCACCTCGGTGTGCTCGCCGACCACGCCGATGGCCGGTCGCGCGCCCTGCAGCGGACGGAAGCGGCCCGTGCCGTGCACCTCGAAGGTGCAGGCGTCGTACGCCCCCAGTCGTCCCGCCCCGGCGCGGGTCAGCGCCTCTCGCAGCCTCGGGGCGGCTGGCTCCGGGACGTAGACCACCAGCAGGTCGGCGCTCGAGGACTCCGGGACGAGGGGGCTGGCGTCACGCAACCCCAGCAGGTCCGCCAGGGCGTCGTTGACCCCGCCGACCGCCTTGTCGGCGTTCGTGTGGGCGACGAAGAGCGCGCAACCGCCCCGCACCAGGTCGTGCACGACGCGCCCCTTCGACGTGCTGGCCGCGACGGTCGTCGTCCCGCGCAGGTAGAGCGGGTGGTGCGTCACGAGCAGGTCGTAGCCGCCCGCGAGCGCCTCGTCGACGACCGGCTGCACCGGGTCGACGGCCAGCAGCACCCGGCGCACGGGCGCGTCGGGGTCCCCGCAGACCAGCCCGACAGCGTCCCAGTCCTCGGCGAGCGCCGGCGGGTAGAGCGTGTCCATCGCCTCGAGGACGTCGCGCAGCGCAGTGGTGGGCACGGGCGAAGGCTAAGGCCTCAGCGCGAGCCCTGGTCGACGTCAAGCGGGACGTCGAGTACCTCCGCGACCGCCTCGCCGACCTTGCGCAGCACAGCGTCGGGCTCGAGGGCAAGGGCGCCCGCGGCGATGTCGAGCAGCACTGCCCCGAGGGCCACGAGGGAACCCGTCATGGCCGTCGGGTCTGCCGCGGCCTCGGCCATCAGTGCGCTGTGTGCCCCTGGCCTCGCTCGGACGTAGTCGCGCACGAGGGCGACGTGCCGGCTGAGCGCGCCCGGATCCGGGATGAGATCGACGACGGCCCGCTCCATGATCGTCACTCTAAGCGAGCGAGATCAACGGGGTGGCGCGCCGCGCCGCGAGTCAGCACGGTGTCGCGTTCCTGTGACATCTGGCTCGTTTGCCTGCGCCCCCTTCCGGACGCGCGGACACTCACCCGGTGACTGCACTGAGGACGTGGGGGCTGGCCGGGGCCGTGGGGCTGCTGTGCGCCGTGCTGGCCGGACCCGGGTCCGCAGGCGGTCCTGCGCCCACCGGGCCGAGGGCCCTGTTCTTCGGTGACAGCCTGTTCGTCGGGGTCGGGGCCGCACCCCAGCGGCCGGTGCAGGTGAGGACGGCGACCGACCTGCTGGGGTGGCGGGCCGTGGTCGACGCCGTCAGCGGAACGGGCTACACCACGGGCGGGCGGCACGGGCTCCCGTACGCCGAGCGCCTCCGCACCGACGGCCGGCTGCGCAGCCGGTACGACGTCGTGGTGCTCGAGGGCGGCACGAACGACGCGCACCACGGCTCGCTCACGCATCTGCACGACGCTGCCCTGGAGACCGTCGACCTGGTACGACGCAGCCAGCCCACGGCCCGCATCGTGCTGGTCGGAGCCTTCGTCGCGCACGGTGTCGGCCCGCGAGAGCGGTACGTGCTCGTCGACCGCGTGCTCGAGCAGGTGGCCAGCGAGCGCGGCCTGCTCTACGTCAGCCAGCTGCGCTACAGCCAGGTGACCGACCCGGGGTTCCTGTCTGCCGATCGGTTCCACCCCGGCGCCGCCGGTTACCGGGAGATGGGTCGCGATCTCGCTGCCGCTCTCAGGGCCCGAACCAGCCCGACACGTCCAGGATGAGGTGCACCGTCCCCGCGGCGTTGTAGGCCCTCACCGCTCCAGTGCCGAGCCCGACGATCACGGCGTTGGGCAGCGCATCCGGCGTGACAGGGTTCAGGGTCGACGCGTTCGGGCGGTTCGCTCCCTGCGGCCAGAGCCGGACGTTCGTCGGCCGGCTGGCCCCCACGGCCGTCAGGTTCCCGACCAGCGCCGTCGCCTGCACGGGGACGTCGCCGATTCCTGCGACCGGGATCAGCCGCTCGACGCGCTGCTGCACGGCACCACCGGTCAGTCGGGTGTCGACGGTGCGGACGGGGGTGATCGCGTGGAAGCGACTGCCCGGGTCCTGTGCTGTCGGTGCGCCGTACCAGCCGACGACGTCCAGCAGGACGTGCGCCGAACCGGATCCCAGCGAGGCCATGACCACGCCGCCGACCCCGACCGGGACGATCGACTGACCCGCGATCGGCGCGCTGTTCGGTGCGAGGACGGCGGTCGCTCGATGGGCCGGTCGGGCTCCGGCCGGGTACAGCTCGAGGAAGGTCGAGCGGTCGGCCCCGACGACCGTGGCGTTGACGACCAGCGCGTCGACACCTGTGCGCGGGATCCCGCCGCGACCCAGGACCGGGACGGCGCGATCGCGTCCGGCGACCGCGCGCCCACCGAGCGAGCGCGTGTCGAGCAGCCTCGCGGGGGTCACGGCGCGGAAGGTGTCGCCGCCCTCGACGGCGCCGTCGCCGTACCACCCGATGACGTCGGCGACGACGTGCGTGGTTCCGGTCGCGGTCGCGACCGCGAACGCGCCCTTGTCGCCCAGCGCCGTCGTCACGAGCCCTGTGACGGCCCGCCCGCGAGGCGCGTTCAGCGACGAGGTGCGCAGGGCGGGCTTTGCTCCGAACGGGTAGACCGAGACGGCGCTCGGTCGGGTCGAGCCGATCGCGGTGAGCTGGACGACCACCGCAGACGCGCCCACGGCGGGGACGCCACCGTTCCCGGCCACCGTGATCGTCCGGTCCTGCCGCGCGACGAGGGGCTGACGCGTCGTGCGGGAGTCGTAGACGCGGGTCGGCGTGACGGGGTGGTAGGTGCCCACTCCTGAGGTGAGGTCCGCGCCTCCCGTCGCCGTGGGCGAGGACGTCGGCACCGCCGTCGCGGTCGGCCCTGAGGTCGGCCCGGTCGTCGGCCCTGCCGTGGGGGTCTCGGTCGGGTCGGCCGTGGTCGTTGCGGTCGGCGAGGCCGTGGCCGTTGCGGTCGGCGAGGCCGTGGCCGTCGGACTGACGGTCGGACTGGCCGTCGGCGAGGCCGTGGGGGCGGGGGTCACCTGGTCGGTCGCGACGTCGTACGACAGCAGGTCCACGGTGCGCCGCAGCGAGCCGCTGCTGCCCTCGACGACCGCCGTGATCGTCCGTGAGCCCGCCCCCGGCACGGTGGTGAAGGACAGGACGCCAGAGGAGTCGGCCGCGCCGAGGTCGCGGGTCCCGCCGGAGGGCAGGGACTCCACGAACCGTACGGTGTCACCCGAGACCGCCGTCACCTGGTAGCGCAGGGTCCGCTGCTGCCCGGTGCCTGACAGGGTGCCGGTGACGGTCGTGGTCGGAGCCTGCTGCGCAACCGAGCTCCGGACGAGCGGGTTGCCGCTGGTCCCGGCGACGGAGACCGACCAGGTGCCCGCGGCCGGCTTGTCGAGCAGCACGTACGTCGTCTGGCTGCCCTCGTCCCGCAGCGCGACCCACGTCCCGGACCGCTGCACTCCGTCATCGGCCTTGTTCGCCGGTGTGGTCAGCGCGGTGCCGTCGGGGGCGGTGAGGGTGACGTGCGGCGGTGCATTCGTCCCGACCCACTGGAGCGCCACGACCTGCTTGCCCGTCGGCACGCTGAACGTGCTGGCGGACGAGGCGCCCGCTGCGACCAGACGCGCCCGTCCGCGCAGGGACCCGCCGACCGCGTTGTCCACCCAGGGACCGATGTCGCAGCTGTTCTCGAGCTTCTGGGGGAACGGCTGCCCCCACGTGTAGCCGAAGCCGGTCTGCCAGGCGAACTCTGCCGACAGCTTCGCGCAGGCCGCGACCCCTCGGGTGCTGACGACCGCCGTCGCCCCGGGCAGGTACTTCGGGTCGATCCCGAGCAGCTCCATCTGGGCCTGGGTGAGGACGTTGAACCCCTGAGCGTTGACCGCCCCCTTCAGGGTGGCGTTGATGCGCGCGACCCCGGGGACCCCGTAGCCGAAGCCGCCGTAGAACTGCGCCTCACCGGTCGTGCGGTAGGTCAGGCCCGCGCTCGCGAGCTCGTTGCCCACCAGGTAGGTCTTGCCGTCCACCTGGTAGGTCGCGGAGCCGTCCTCGTTGGCGGTGATCGACCCTTGCGCGTCCACCTCGATCGCGCTCGTGCCGGCCACCTTGGGGCCAACGGTGAGGCCCAGCCCTCCGGAGAGGACGACGACCGGTTCGAGGGCCACCTTCACGTCGGCCTTCTGGAGGAACACGCCGGCACCGAGCGCCAGGTTGAGGCCGCTGCCGTGCGCCTCGGCGCCGACGAACGTGCCATGGGCGAGGTCCAGAGACCCACCGACCGTCGTCTCGTTCGGACCGGGCAGCACCAGGCTCAACCCGCCGTGCCAGGTGTCGCCGTCCGCGGCGTAGGCCACGTCGAGGTCCTTGAGGGTGAGACCTCCCTTGAGTCCCACCGTGCCCTTGATCGCGGCTTTGGTCAGGACACCACGCGCGTAGGTGACGTCCACCGACATGTCCCCGGTCTTGCCACCGGGGAGCGATCCGGTGCCGCCCGCCGACCAGGTGTCCGCGCCACCGTCGTACTCCATGTGGAAGGCGACCGGGATGACCCCGGCGAGCTGGGCCTTCGGCACCGACAGCGTCCCCTTGGAGACCTTGCCGTCGGCCACGGTGAGGGAGAACGTCAGCCCGTCCGGGTCAGCAGAGCCCGCGGCGGCCGACCATGCGCCGGCGCCGTAGGCGAGGTCGATCCGGCCGACGGGGAGCAGGCCCAGGACGTTGATGCCGTCCAGGCTCGCGGTGCCCCCGGTGAGCTCACCGGCCTGGTAGGTGAGCTGCGCGGTGAGCGACACCGCCTTCCCGGTGGCGTCCTTGCCGGTGCCGGCGACACTCCACTGGCCGTTGTCACGGGTGGCCGAGAAGTCGGTCAGTCCGACCACGTTGACCACGTCCGCCGTGCCCGCCGCCACCTTGTACGACGACGACGCCGCGGTGTAGTCGAACGTCGCGTCCTGCAGGTGGGCGAGCCCGCCGAACCGCGCGTCCGGCAGCGCTACATGCACGTCCTTGAGCACGCCGTCGACGACGGTGAACGTGCCCTTGCCGGCACTCAGCTTGCCGGGAAGGTCGAGGGTGACCTGGCCGGCCCAGGTCTTGCTGGACCGGGCGTAGGTGAGCCCGAGGTCCTGTAGCGTCGCGACACCGCCGAACGGGAGCTTGGTGATCGACAGGTGACCGCTGGCGATCCCGGTGGCGTCGGAGACGAGCGTCGCCGAGAAGGTCGGAGCGACCTTGGCGCCGGCCGCCTCGACGGTGCCACTGGCCTTCCAGGTCTGCTCATCGGTGCCGGCGTAGTCGAGCTTCAGCGACGTCACCGTGAACAGGTCCTTGACCGACAGGCGGGTCGCGGTGAACGCCCCACTGGTCACCTTGTTGGTCTTCGGGTCCACCACATAGTTCGCGCTGACATCGGCGCTGCCGCCCGCGGAGGTGGCCTTGAGCGCACCGGTCCACGTGCCGTTGCCGTTGGTCGCCAGGTCGAACGACGTGAGGTCGAACAGCCCCGCGACGGAGACACCCGTGGCGTGCAGCTCGCCGCTGCTCACGGAACCGTCCTTGGCGTAGCCCAGAGATCCCGTCACGGCCGTGGTGGCCCCGCCGGGCAGCGCCGCTGACCCGGTGACCTTCCAGGACGGAGTCGCTCCCCCGGTGTAGTCGAGGCTGCCCGCATAGCTCACGACCCCGGCCAGGTTGCCCCCGGCGACAGCGAACCGCAGGCCGCTGAGGCTGACGCCGCCGGTCGCGCTCGTCGACAGGACGAGGTCACCCGAGGTCCCGCCCAGCAGGGCAGGTGCCTTGGCCTTGACGGTCAAGGTGGACGTCCCGTCGCCGGTCTTGTGGAACGTCGCGTTCCCGCTGACCGGCAGCCCGAGCAGGTTGTCCGGCTTGACCGCCAGCGCCCAGTCCTTGCTGAGGTCGAGGTTGAGCGGCCCCTGGTAGAGGGGGATCACCCCGAGCGATCCGACGTCGAGGCCGACCTTGACCACCACTGCGTTGGTGGTGACGCTGTGTCCCGCCGCAGAGATCTTGACCTTCACGTCACCGGCCACCGGCTCGATGACCAGTCCGTTGAGCGCCACCTTGCCCTGCTTGCTGTCGGCGACGTACGAGCCGTCTGACTGCTTGTTCAGGCAGCCGGCCAAGGTGACCTGCAGGACCGTCTGGGTCTGGTCGCAGGTGTAGGACGCGACCGCGTCGACGATGTTGTGCCGAAGCTGCGCGGCGCCGTTCACGACGCTCTGCAGGACCAGTTGCTTGACGAAGGAGGCACTCGACGAGCTGTCCATCAAGGGTGCGACCGCTCCCCCGCCGCCGCTCGCCTCGGTGAAGCTGTCGGGGGTGTCGATGACCACGGAGGTCTGGTCACTGCCGTAGCTGCCGACGACGTCGCCGAAGCCCTGCGTGAGGCTCTCCGGCGCGAACAGCCGGTACGCGGACGCCTTGGGCAACGCGTCCCAGGTGACCTTGGTGCGCCCGTCGGCGGTCGGTTCGGCACGCAGGACGACCCGCTTGTTGTCGGGTGTCGTCTCGTCGAGCAGCTCGATCGACGGTGTCTTCGTGGCGTCGCCCTTGGTGTGGCTGACCACCGACTCCTCGAGCCTGAGGTCCCCGGTGAAGGACGGCACGAGGTAGTAGTCGACGAACGCGCGACTCCCCGGCTGGATCGGGTCCTTGAACACCTGGACGGGGTCCTGTCCTGGCTGGATCTTGTACTTGTCCCCGCTGGCGGGGATCTCGACCGAGACGCCGTAGACCGGCGCATCGGTCGTCGTGTTCTCGAAGCCGATCCGGTAGTGCGCCGGCTGGTCCTTGTCCACGTGGGCCGGCGCCTGCACGACGAGCTTGAGGGAGTCGGCGCCGTAGACCTTGACCGGACTCGGCTTGCTCTCGAACCGCGCAGGGACGTCGAACGGCATGAGCCGACCGTCGACGAGGACCTTGACCGGGTAGCTGCCGGCCTTGTCCCCGGCGAGCACCCAGTTCGCGGAGGTGTCAGCCTGCGGCGGGAGCGTGGCGAGCGACTGCGTGTCGCTCTGCGCCCTGGTGGTGAGGGCCGCGAGCGACAGTCCCTTGTGGTCGTAGTCCAGCGTCGCCCGGAGGTTCTCCAGCGTGGCCGAGGAGCCTGCGCCGGCCAGGTTCTTGACGATGAGGTCGACGGCGTAGAACTCCTTGAGCTGGCCACCCTTGACCTTGACGGCCATCACGACGAGCGTGGGGTCGTTGTTCGGCCCGGTCGGGCTCGACCGAGGTCTGGATCGCCGAGCCACCGACCCCTCCCTCGCGGCAGATGTAGTGGTCGTTGCCGAGGTCGTCCTTGTGCAGGCAGTCGTCCGGCACGTTGCCGTCGGGGTCCTCGAAGGCCGGTTTGCCCTCGCTGCCGTCCTTGCTGAAGGCGCCCCGGACGCGAAGCGTCTGCTCCCCGTCCTGGCCGTAGTAGTGCAGCTCGACGGTGTACTCGTTGTAGATCTTGTTCTGGTCGCTGTCGAGGTCCACGCCGTACTTCGACGCGGCGAGGTCCGCGGGGATCCGTGTGGTGGACACGGTGGCCTCGCCGAGCGGACCCCGCGGCAGGGCGATGCTCCCGGACCCGACCTTGTCCGTCACGGTGACCAGGAAGACGGACGGGGTGTGGTCGGGGGCGTAGACGTCGACGGTGGTGTCTCCGTCCGGCAGGCCGTAGAGCGTCGCGGTGCCGTCCGCTCCGGTGGAGACCCTCGTGCTCTCCCCCTCCGGCGACCGGTAGACGACGACGGCCCCAGGCAAGGCGCCCGCTCCCCCGTCGGTGACGGTCACCGTGCTCACCGAGGTGCTCTGCTTGTCGAGCACACGGACCGTCTGCGAGGTGGTCTTCGTCTCGGCCCCCTTGCTGACCGTCAACGTCACCAGGTAGACGCCAGGGGTGCTGAACGCGTGCTCCGTCGTGGCGTCGTCGGCGCTGGCACCGTCCCCGAAGTCCCAGGCGTAGTCGTCGATGCCCGCAGCGGGCGAGGAGCCGGTGCCGTCGAAGGTCACTGCCTGGCCGTTGACCGAGACCACCGGGTGGTCGCCGTCGCGGCTGTGCGCTGCCAGCGGCTCGTCCTTGCCGACGACGACCCGTGCGTCCTGGTAGGTCTGCGTCGACGTGGCGCGCCGAGTCGCGGTGACCGTGGCCTGCACGAGGTACCCGCGAGGGTCCGTCGACGGCTCGCCGTACTGGTGCTGCACCGTGACCTTGCCGTTGATCGGCGCGACCTCGGTGCTGCTGCCGTCGCCCCACGCGAGGGTGTAGGTCAGCGCGCTGCCGTCGGTCGTGGTCGCCTCGAGCGTGGCCGTCGCGTCGACGGGGGCGATGCCCTTCGCGGGCGTGACGGACAGGGTCACGACGGGTCGCACCGGCGGGGTCTCGCGCACCGTGACGCTGAACGGCTCGTGCCGCCGGTGGCCGCTGCTGTCCGTCACCGCCACGACCGCGGGGTACGGCGTCCCGTTGGCCACCGGGTAGGTGTGCTCCACGATCACCGCGGCGTACGGCGCGGTGATGGTGCCGGACAGGACGTCACTGCCGTCACCGGGGTCGACCGTCCAGGTCACCGGTCCGTTGTCGGCCGGCGCGTGGACGACGTCGACGGTGAACCGGGCTGCGAACGGGTCGTACCCGCTGCGCGCCGGCATCGACGCGACGAGGTCGAGGGTGTCCCGGTCGACCGCGACCGTCACGGCCGAGCGGGTCTCGTGCTGAGCACCGGTCTCGTCCCGCCACGTGCCAACGGTGAGGAAGGACATCGTGTCGGGCAGGGAGGAGCGCAGGTCGAACGTCGTCGTGAAGGTGCCGTCCGACTGCTCGACGGCGGTCTGCGCGCTGAGGACACCGCTCACCCCGACCGTGACTCCGGTCGGGGTGCCGGAGAACCCGGCGACCGGGGTGTACGTGATCGGCAGGGTGTCCGCGACCCGGACGCCTTCGCGCAGAGAGGTGGACACGGGCAGCCGGCGTTCGACGCCCACGACCGTGGTGGCTTCCGCGGGTTCTCCTGCGACGTTGCGGACGACGACGCGCAGGGTGTAGCTGCCGTCCGGCACCTCTGCGCCCGCGTCGTCGTGCCCGTCCCAGGTCAGCTCGTCGCAGCGATACCCGCCACTGACCGCTTCGCACGCATCACCGTTCTGGCCGTTGGTCCGCTTGCCGCTGGCCAGGGTCCGGACGACCGTCCCGCCCGTCTTCTCGACGGTGGCGTCGAGCAGCAGTCCACGCGCACTCGTGCCGAACCGCGCACGGTAGGTGTCCTCGAGCCCGTCACCGTTCGGGGTGAACCACGTGGTCGGCGGCAGGTCCGGCACGCGCGGGGCCTGCTGCACGTCGACGTGCACCACGTCGACGTACCGGTGGTTGATCCCGGCGCTGTCCTTCCACGTGACGAGCGCCCGCAGCGCCGTGTTCGGACCATCACCCAGGCCGGCGGTGTCGATGTCGTCCGCAGTCCAGTCCGCACCGGAACGGACGGGCGTACCGGCACCGAAGTCCGTGCTGTCGGCGAACTGCACGTTCACGACGTCGACACCCGGGGCGGCGCGCCAGGTGCCGCTGATCGTGCCCGCCACGACCTCGTCCTCATCCGGGGCCGTGAACGCGCCGAGCGGCGCGCGACGCACGACGACGCTGCTGCTCGAGACGCCGGTCTTGCCGCTCACCGGCTCCGTCGCGATGACCGAGAGCGTGTACGTGCCATCGGCCAGGTCTGTTGCCGGCCAGGTGATCGGGTCCGAGGAGTCCTTGTCCACTGCGAACGGTCCGAGGCTCGCCACCGTGTCCCCGGCCGAGTTGGTCACGACGACCCGGACCGCGGTGGGCTGGGACGTGCGCAGATCACTGCTCGAGAACGTGGTCGCGGGCTCCGTCCCGTGGGTCCCGACGTACCCGGTGGGCATCGGGGTGATGACACGCGGGGCGACCATGGTGGTCACGGCGACGGTCGGGCTGCTGTAGCTGCGGTTGCCCGACCGCGCGACACCAGCCGCGTCGGTCCAGGCGACGTCGACGGTGTAGTCCCACGTGCCGTTCGGCAGGTCCACCGAGCGGGTCGTGCACACGTAGCTGTAGCCGTACGTGCATCGCTGCTCCGTCTGGTCGGCCGGGTCCACGACGAGCTGCCAGGTGTCGCCCCTGAGCACCAGGTCGCCGGCGTACTCGCGCGTGCTGCTGCCCCGCTTCGTCCGGAACAGCTGCGCCCCTTCCGTCGTGGTCCCGGCGGCCGGCGTCCAGGTGAACGTGGAGGGCTGGTCCTGCGTCGTACTGCTCACCGCGAGAGCGCCTGGGGCCCCCATGACGACGATCGGGACGTCGACGTCGTGGGCGCCCGCACCGCTGTCGACGGCGTGCACGTGCATGACCCAGGGGCCAGGTGAGGCGCCGGCACCGTCCCAGGTCAGGAAGGTGTCTCCGGCGGGCAGGTCGGACAGGGTCTGGGAGGCGAGGACCGACCCGCCCTGCGGGGCGTAGGTCACGGTCAGGTCGGCCGGGCGTGCGAGCCGCACCACCTGCGACAGGTCGTCCTCGTAGTCGTCACCGTTGGGGCTGAAGCTCCGTGTCCCCCGCACGGCCGTGACCAGCTTGGGCTGACGGACCACGACGGGCACGACCTTGGTCCCGCCGTACTCGTAGCGAGAGTCGTTCCAGCTCACGGCGGCGTACACCTGACGTCGACCGTCGGTGAGCTGGCTGGTGTCGACGTCCGCGGTCCAGGTGCCGTCCGGCTGCTCAGTCGCCGTCTGCGCGACCTCGTTGTCAACCGAGCGGAACGTCACGGAGGTCACGTCGAGGTCCGGCTTCGACTGGTAGACCAGGTGCAGCGTCTCCCCGATGACGACGTCAGGGTCGGGCGAGCTGACCCGGCCGATGTCGCGGGTCGCGACGACGACGGACGCCGTCTGCGTGTCGGTGGAGGGGACCACGTCCTCGGAGGCCGTGACGGACACGGCATAGGTCCCGTCCGGGACGTAAGCACCGGCGGCGTCCCTGCCGTCCCACGACAGGTCGTGGTAGCCCCGCGTCGGGCGGCTGTCGGTCAGCTCGCGCACCAGGCCGCCCGTGCTGTCGCGCACGGTCACGGTCAGGTCCGCCGGCTGGTCGGCGGACAGGTAGCCGTAGCTCGGCCAGGTGGCGTCGGTCGGGTCCTGCGGGTGGAAGGTGACCGGGTCGCCGAGCGCGCCGACGTGCACGGGGTTGGCGAACGTGAGCGGGAGCCTGGGGCTCTGCAGCCCGTCACTGGTCTTGACGTACAGCGCGTGCGAACCGTTGTCGAACTGCGCCGTGTCGAGCACCGTGCCGATCACGCCGGTCGGCTGGTAGTCCGTGTCGTACTCCTCGTACAGCGAGGCGAGGGGGTACGGCGAGCCCTGCTCGTACAGGGAGTAGTAGTACGCCCCGGCCGCCGCCGCGGACGGCGAGAAGGTGAGGTGCACCTGGCCGTCGACCCGCCCGGTGCGGTCGGCGGCGAGGGTGCCGGCTGTCGTCCGCGTCAGCGTCACGGATCGGGACAGCTCGGCCGTGCGGCCGCCGCTGTCGGCGTGCACGACCAGCCGGTAGGTCGCCTCGGCGACCGGCGCCCCGGTGCTGTCGGTGCCGTCCCAGGCCACACGCCGCTCGAGCCCCCGGTCTGCGGCGACGGACTCCTCCAGGGTCGCGACGGTGGCGCCGTCGACGTCCTGCACGGTCGTGGTGACCGTGGCCTCCCTGCTCACGGTGTAGCGCGTGGTCAGCGCCGCGTGGTCCGGGTCGTTGTCGATGGTCAGGTCGGCCGGCGCGTCGTCACCGGTCACGGTGAGGGCCGCGTCCACGGTGTAGGCGACGGGCGCTGTGGTCAGGTAGCGCTCCCACCCCAGCGGGTCGACGGTCGTCGTGTAGACGACGACCTCGTGCTCGCCGTCGGAGAGGGGGGACGGGTCGATCCTGAAGCTCTGGGAGGCCGCGGGGGTCGGCTGGTAGGACGTGCCGCCGAGGTAGGTGCTGTCGTCCGCACTCGGGGTGTACGCGCTCGCGTCAGACACGAGCACGCCCCCGGTCGCGGTCACGGTGGCCGTGGTGGGCCCTGCGAGCGTTCCCGGGGCAGGGGCGGTCAGCGCCACGGCGGGGACCCCGTCGTCCACACCGAGCGCGATCGTGACGTCAGCGCTGCCGCCGCCGACGAAGGCCGCGTGGGCGCGGAAGGTGTAGCGGCCGTTCGGCAGCAGGGCGCTCGCCGGGTCATCGGAGACGCGCAGGGCGAAGTACTCCCACGTCTTGCCCGCGCTCGTGGACTCGGCGTTGCGGAAGACCCGGACGACGTGGTCCGAGCTGTCCACGAGGTCCGTGGTCAGGCTGGCGTGCCGCCCCAGGACGAGCGGCAGCGTCGCGCTCTCGAAGCTCTCGTACGCCGAGGGCTGGTAGTTCGGGAAGTAGTAGCGCGGCGAGGCGGTGGTCGTCAGCGTCGCCGCGCTCGCGTAGGTGTAGGAGCGCGCGCCGGTCAGCTGCTCGTGGCTGCCCCAGAGCGCGTCGTACCACGTCACCCGCGCCACGAGGTCCACCGGGCCGTCGGCGACGTCGGCCGGGGTCACCTCGGTCAGGCTCGCGGTGTGGTCATCCCAGGTCTCCCAGCCGTAGCTCGACCCCAGGGAGATGCCCGAGCCCTGCTGCAGCAGGTCGGTCCCTCCGAGCCGGTCGCCGGGGAGGCCGCTGATGGCGACCCGGACCTTGTCGCCGGCGCGCAGGGTCGTCGCAGCAGCAGGTGCGGTGATCGCCAGGCTGGGAGCCGCCGCGCGGGTCAGCCCCACCGTGAGCGTCGACACGACACTGCCGCCGGAGGTCCCGGACGCGCTGAGCGTGAGGGCGTACTCCCCCTCCGGAGCGGCGCCGCCGCTGCCGTCGAGCATCCCGTCCCACGTCACCGGGAAGGAGTTGTCGGAGTCCGCGAGGGTGCTCCCGGACGCGCTGTGCACGAGAGCACCGGTGCTGTTCTCGATCGTGACCGAGACCGTGGCCGGCTCGGTGTAGGTCGCCGTCGCCTGGTAGACGTCCTCGAAGCCGTCCGCGTTGGGGCTGAAGTAGCGGTTCTCCAGGAACGCCGTCTGCCGAAGCGAGGGGGACGCGGTGAGGGCCAGGGCCGGGGAGACACCCGTCACGAGCAGCGCCGACGTGACGAGCGCGACGACGCGCCCCGAGCGAGACCACCAGGACACAGCCACGATCAGCCCCCAGATCCGGCGCGCTGCACGACGTCGCAGCGCAGTTCGGGACGAACCTGCAGCAGCGTCTCCAAGATCGGCATAGTTGTCTGTAGGCAAAATCACTGGCCAAAACGGGCCATGCCCCCCTGGTCAGGGAGGGTGCAGGGCACAGGTGGGCGCATCGGTGGGCGCATCGGTGGGCGCGGAGGGGATCGAACCCCCGACCACTCGCTTGTAAGGCGAGCGCTCTACCGCTGAGCTACACGCCCCGCTGCTGTGAAGGCTATCGGCTGAGCGGCCCTACTGAACGATGCCGGCCACCGCGTCGAGCGGGCCACCGAGGTGCAGTCCCTCGTCGTCGATCTGCAGGGCGCGCACGGCCGTGTCGTGCCGGCTCCCGCGCATCTTGAGCACCGACAGGGCCCGGCGCACGACGCCCGGCTCCTCGGTGTAGCGCAGCAGCACCACCATGTCGGCCAGGGTCGACACGTGCGCCTCCGCCGCCGACGGCGTCACGCGGGAGGCGGTGGAGGCGGTGAGCACGGTGGTGATCTGACGGTCCTTGAGGAACGCCGTAAGGCTCACGAGGAACTCGCGGTAGGCCTGCGGACTGCCGGCTCGCTCGAGCGCCGTCAGGCTGTCGATGACCAGCCGTTCGGGCTGCACCGTGTCCACCAGCTGCTTGATGTCGAGCAGGTGGTCCTCGAGCGAGGACTCCTCCGGGTACGCCGAGAACGCGTGCAGGAGGCCGCTCTCACGCAGCGACGCGAACGCGCGCCCCTGCCCCACGGCGTTGCGGCCGATCTGCTCCGGCGACTCCTCGTAGCCGAGCAGCAGCGCGCGCTGTCCGGCTGCCGCTGCCGACGCGAGGAACTCCACCGACAGCAGCGTCTTGCCGGTTCCGGTGGGTCCGGCGACCAGCACGATGGCGTCGCGGATCAGGCCTCCCCCGACCAGGGCGTCCAAGTCGGGTACTCCCGACGGCACGCGCTCGGCCCGGCGACCGGCGCTCATGAGGTTGGCTGCCACCGGCAGCACGACCACGCCCTCGTGGGGCAGGACGGTGAAGCCGAAGTCCCCCTTCAGATGGCCGGCGCCGCGCATCTTGAGGATCTCCAAGGTCCGCCGACGCCCCTTTCCCTCGCGGGCGTTGCGCAGCAGGACGACGTTGTCGGCGACGAACTCCTCGATGCCGAACCGCGAGAGCGACTCCGTCGGATCCGTCGGCGTCTCCACCGTCATCAGCACTGTCAGGCCGGCACTGCGCATGCTCGCCACGAGCGCACGGAGCCGCTGCCGGGCGGTGCCCGGGTCAGGCGAGAGCGCGAAGACGGTGTTGAGGCTGTCCAGCACGAGGCGCTGCGCTCCGGTCGCGTCGACCGCATGACCGATCTGCGCCGACAGGGACGAGAAGCTGTACGGCACGGGTGTCCCGTCGTCACGCACCAGGGGGGACGCGTCCACGAAGCGCCACTGGTCGGCGGCCTCCCACGACGCGACGTCCCACCCGAGCGTGGTGAAGTTCGCCCGCAGGTCGTCCGCGGGCTCTTCGAGGGTCACGAAGATGGCCGGCTCGCCGCGGCGCACTCCCTCGGCGAGGAACTGGCCGGCGAAGACCGTCTTGGCACTGCCGGCCTGCCCGGCGACCACGGTGGCGCGGCGACGCGGCAACCCTCCCATCGCGACGTGGTCGAAGCCCGGGATCCCGGTGGCGAGCTTGTCGACGCCGCCGTCGAGGTCGGTCCCCGCCACCGCAGCGTCGTCCGCGGCTCGCGCGGAGCGCACCGCCTGCGACTCGGCGTCGGGGCTCATGCGGTCACCCGGAACCAGTAGGTCTTGCCGCCGCCGGGGTGCTGCCGGAGCCCCCAGGCCGTGGCCAGCTCCTCGACCAGCCCGAGCCCCCGCCCACCGTCCCGCTCGGCGCCCGGCAGCTCGCTTCGCCCGAGGTCGAGGTCACGGACGCCGACCAGCACGTCCTTGCTGGTGATGGCCACGCCGACCGCGACCTCTGTCCGTGCGTGCACCACCGCGTTGGTCACGAGCTCACTGGTCAGCAGCACCACCGCCTCGCGCACGTCCTCGGTCGCCCAGGCAGGCAGGTGCGCGGCCACCCAGGCCCGCGCGGTCCGGACGTTGCGCGTCTCGGGGGCGAGCACGAGCTCGTCGGCGCTCACCACGGGCCGGTCAGCTGGCCTGGCCTCGGTGACGTCGTCATGCCAGGTCATCGCGCCGACCTGACCCATGACACGCGCCATCCCCTTCTGCTCGCCGCAGCCGCGCGTCGTGGGCGACGGGAGGCAGCGATCTCGCCGGTACTACCCACTCCGGACCCGCCGTACCGTCGTCACGTCAGGCGATCAGGACAGCCCTGCCAGCACGGCCTTGTACTCCTGGTGGTCGCGGGCATCCGGGATGGCGTTGACCACCTTGTAGGCGACCCGCCCCTGCTTGTCGACGATGAACGTCCCGCGTACGGCGAGACCGATGTCCTCGTTGAACACGCCGTAGTCCCGGGCGACCGCGCCGTGCGGCCAGAAGTCGGCCAGCAGCGGGAAGGAGTAGCCCTGCTCCGCCGCCCACTTGGCGTGCACCGGTCCGGAGTCGACCGAGATCGCGAGGGTCTGCACGTCGTCGCCGGAGAAGTCGGCGATCTCGTCCCGGATCGCGCAGAGCTCGCCCTGGCAGACCCCCGTGAAGGCCAGCGGGTAGAAGACCACGACCACGTTCTTGGCGCCCCGGAAGCTCGACAGCCGCACCGCGTTGCGGTCCTGGTCCATGAGCTCGAAGTCGGGGGCGAGGTCGCCGACGTCCACCACGGGTGTCTCCTTGCAGGTGTCAGGGCAGGATGCGCAGATGCTAGAGCCTTCCGACACCTCCCCGACCGGCCCCCCTCCCGGACCCTGCGGGCTCGCCGCCGGGGACGCCGCCGACCTCGGCAGGGCGATCGTCGACTCCTGGGACGCGTTCCTGTCCGTCGTCGACGGGGCGGACCTCAGCCGGGGCTCCCGCCTGTCGGGCCTGACCGGCCGCGACCTGTGCGTGCACCTGGGCACGTGGGACGACCACGAGGTCCTCGCCGGTCTCGTCGCTGCTGCCCGAGGGGACGGGCCTGACCGCGACCCGGACGTCGACCGCGACAACAGCCGCCTGCTGGCTGCGCACGCGGACGCGACCGAGCAGCAGGTGCGCGCCGCGCTGCAGCGCTCCCGCGACGAGGTGGCCGACTGGTTCGGCAGGTCGCCGGAGCCCCGGGAGATCGGGCGGCACCGCGTCCACTCCTCGGTCGGCGTGCTCCCCCTGCTGTCGGTTTTCCACGCCGGGTGCTACGAGCTGGCGGTGCACGCGCTGGACCTCGCGCCCTGCGGCGCTCCGGCGCCGCCGGCCACGCTGCTGCAGGAGGGCCTTTCCGCCCTGATGGACGTGACCGGGGCGCTCAGCGCCCAGTCGGCGATCGACATCACCGTCACCGCGCAGAGCCCTGACGGCGGGTGGGCGTTCACCAGCACGGCCGAGGGCTGGACGGTCGAGCAGGTCCCCGCCGGCCGGTTCGTGGGCGTGGGCGTCACCGGCTCGACGAAGGACCTGCTGGACGCCTCCGCCGGCCGGGCGCAGGTGCCCTCACTGCTGGCACAACGACGTCTGAAGGTGCAGGAGATCGGTTCGTTCATGCGCCTGGCCCCCCTGCTCGACGACGTCCCCGGACTGCCCGGAGGCGCCGTGCTCAAGGCCGGCGTGAAGGGGCTGTCCAGCATCACCGGCGGCGTGGGAAAGCTGCTGGGCCGGCTCAGGGGCTGACCGGCCGGACGATCAGGGCGACCTGCGCGCCGGCCTGCCGGGTGAGCACGACCGTCAGCTCCCGGGCGCCGGTGAGCTTGAGCTGCCGACGGAGCGTCTCGGGCTCGACCGCCGTACCCCGCTTCTTGATGACCACCGTCCCGGTGTCATGGGCGCGTAGTCGCTCGCGGAGGCCCCTGAGCGAGAACGGCAGCACCTCGAGCACCTCGTACCACCGGCCGAACGGCGTCGGGACGGCGAGATCGGCTGCGACGTAGGCGATCGTGGCATCGAGCAGCCACCCGTCGACGTCCTGCACGAGCTCGGCGACCAGGTGGGCGCGGATGACGGCTCCGTCCGGCTCGAGCAGGAACCTCCCCGCAGGGCGTACGGCGGGAACCGGTGCCCCGCGCCCCACGAGCGCGGCGCCGGACGGGAGCAGCGTGGCGCTGCGGCGGGCCCCACGACGCGCCTCACCTCGCCACAGGACCGCCTCCTTGACGTCGCCGCCGAGGGACACGATCTCGACCTCGACGTTCTCGGGCAGCACGTCGTAGTCGATGCCCGGCGCGACCTTCACGCCGAGCGCCGCCACGTCCCACCCGAGCACGACGTCCAGGGCCGGTGACCACGAGCGGGGGTCGAACCCGCGCCGACCGCCCGCACGTCGGGCCGGGTCCGCGAACACCGCACCGCGCGGGTGCAGCCGTCCCACGTCGGCCTGCACCAGGACTCCGTCACGGCCGGTGTCGCGGAGGTTGGCCTGGGCGAGCAGGAGCCGCGCGCGGTCCAGGTCGACGCCCACCACCGGAGCCACGTCGGCCAGCGGCAGCAGGTCCCCGCCGACCGAGCAGCCCAGGTCGAGAACACGGTCGTGGCCGGCGAACCGGCCGGCGCGGTGCACGGCGACCGGCCGCGGTGTCGACTGCTCGAGCGCCTCCGCGGTCCACCAGAGCCGGTCGCCGTCCGGGTGCTTGGCGAGCGCCTTGCGCCTCAGCGCTGCCTGGGACAGGGCAAGCGGCCCGAGCGGACCGAGATGGCGTACCGCCTCTGCCGCACCGATGGGCGGCAGGTCGAGCGCCGACGCGAAGGCCACGGCGGCTCGACCGTCGTCGGACAGCAGCGACCGCGCCTGCTCCGGCGTCATCGCGCGGAACGGGTCAGCGACGCTGCTTGGCCCGCGCGGCCTTGGGGGCGACGAGGCGGGTGCCCGACCACTCCGGGGCCGCACTGGTGCTGCTGGTGCTGGACAGACCGGCGGTCGGGGCTGCCTCGTCGATGTCGGAGGGCTCCACGTGTCCGTCGCGGCCGGCCTTCGGCGACAGCAGCCACACGACGCCGTTGTCCCCCAGGTTGGTCAGCGCGTCGACGAGGGCGTCCACCAGGTCGCCGTCGCCCTCCCGCCACCACAGGATCACGACGTCGACGACCTCGTCGGTGTCGTCGCCGTAGATCAGCTCCGCGCCCGTCCTTGCCTCGACGTCGTCGAGCAGCGCGGTGTCGACGTACTCCGGCTCCTCCGCGCCCAGCACCTGCACGACCTGCCCTGGTTCGATGCCCAGACGCTCTGCCAGGCCACGCACTCCGGCGTGGTCCTCGGACGTGCTCACCGTCGACGACCCCTCTCAGTGACACCCCCGGACGGCGGTGCATGCGCGTAGTCCACCGGAGCAGCACCGTCGGCGCAAGTGCCTAGGGCCGTGTGACGGGGCACACTCGCCCGATGAGCAGCGGTCACGACGGTGCTGAGCACGGACACCACGAGCACGATCACGAGCACGATCACGACCACCCGACCGGCCTGCGTGGGAAGCTCAAGGAGCTCGTCGCCCCCCACAGCCACGACGCCGCGGACAGCGTCGACGTCGAGCTCGAGACCTCGGCCAAGGGCACCCGTGCCCTTGCGGTGAGCCTGGCCGTGCTCGCGGCGACGGCACTCCTGCAGGCCGCCGTCGTGGTCTGGACCGGCTCGGTGGCGCTGCTCGGGGACACGCTGCACAACGTCGCGGACGCGCTCACCGCCGTACCCCTGTTCCTCGCCTTCAGCATCGGGCGGCGTCCGGCGAACCGTCGCTACACCTACGGGTACGGGCGGGCGGAGGACCTCGCCGGTGTGGTCGTCGTGGCGTTCATCGTGCTGAGCGCTGCGGCGGCGGCCTACGAGGCCGTGCGCCGGCTGCTCGACCCGCAGCCGGTCGAGCACCTGGTCGCCGTCGGCCTGGCCGGGGTCCTGGGCTTCCTGGGGAACGAGGCGGTCGCGCGCTACCGCATCCGGGTGGGTCGCGAGATCGGGTCGGCGGCGCTGGTCGCGGACGGGCTGCACGCCCGCACCGACGGCTTCACCTCGCTCGCCGTGGTCGTCGGCGCGATCGGGGTGGGGCTGGGCTTCGAGCGGGCCGACCCGATCGTGGGTCTGCTCATCACCGTGGCGATCCTGTCGGTGCTGCGCGACGCCGGCCGCCAGGTCTACCGGCGACTGATGGACGCTGTCGACGAAGACCTGGTCACGGAGGTCGAGACGGTGCTCGCTGCGACGCCTGGCGTGAGGTCGGTCGGCGCGGTACGGCTGCGGTGGATCGGGCACAGCCTGCGGGCGGAGGCCGACGTCGTCCTCGACCCGGCGCTGTCGCTGGCCGACGCCCACGCCATCACCGTCGAGGCCGAGCACCGGCTGCTCCACGACGTCCGCCGGTTGACCGGGGCGACCATCCACCCTGACCCCGAGGGAGACGCCCACGACGACGTGGGCCATCACCGTTAGCCGGTCAGGAAGCTCAACCGCACCTGCCGGTCGGGGTTGTCGACGTTGAGGTCCACCAGGGTGATGCTCTGCCACGTCCCGAGCGCCAGCTCCCCGCCCAGCACCGGCACGGTGGCGTACGGCGGGACGACTGCCGGCAGCACGTGGGAGCGCCCGTGCCCCGGTGAGCCGTGCCGGTGCCGCCACCGGTCGTCGGCCGGAAGCAGGTCAGCGAGCGCCGCGAGCAGGTCGTCGTCGCTCCCAGCACCGGTCTCCAGCACCGCGAGCCCCGCAGTGGCGTGCGGGACGAACACGTGCAGGAGCCCATCGCCCCTGCCCCGGACGAACTCGCGGCAGTCGCGGGTCAGGTCGTGCACGACCTCGCGCGCGCCGGTGCGGAGGGTCAGGACCGTGGTGTGCATCTGCCCAGGACAGCACACGGCCCAGGTGACGGTCAGGTTGCCACCGGCACGCTACTGATCGGTAGGCGGTTGGATGGGGGTGGCACGAGGACCAACCAGGCACCAGCGGTGGAGGGCACAGCAGTGAGCGAGCGGGCACCCGAACGGTTCAGCGTCATCAGCGACGGGCTGCCGAGCCAGCTCCCGGACGTCGACCCCACGGAGACGCAGGAGTGGCTCGACAGCTTCGACAGCCTGCTCGACGCCAGCGGGCGGTCGCGGGCCCGCTTCCTCATGCTCAAGCTGCTCGAGCGGGCCAGGGAGAAGTCCGTCGGTGTGCCTGCGCTGCGCAGCACGGACTACATCAACACCATCCCGTCCGACCGGGAGCCGTGGTTCCCCGGCGACGAGCACGTGGAGCGCCGGATCCGGGCCTACGTCCGCTGGAACGCCGCGATGACCGTCTCGCGCGCCAACCGACCTGAGATCGGGGTCGGCGGTCACATCGCGACCTACGCCAGCGCCGCCTCGCTGTACGAGGTCGGCTTCAACCACTTCTTCCGCGGCAAGGAGCACGCGGGCGGCGGTGACCAGGTCTACTTCCAGGGCCACGCCTCCCCCGGGATCTACGCCCGCGCCTTCCTCGAGGGTCGGCTCACCGAGGAGCACCTCGACGGCTTCCGCCAGGAGTCGAAGCCGCTGAGCCTGCCCTCCTACCCGCACCCCCGGCTGATGCCGGACTTCTGGGAGTTCCCGACGGTGAGCATGGGGCTCGGGCCGATCAGCGCGATCTACCAGGCGCGCTTCAACCGCTACCTGCAGCACCGCGGGATCAAGGACACCAGCGACCAGCGGGTCTGGTGCTTCCTCGGCGACGGGGAGATGGACGAGCCCGAGTCGCTCGGCGCGATCGGCGTCGCCGCGCGCGAGGAGCTCGACAACCTGGTGTTCGTCGTCAACTGCAACCTCCAGCGCCTCGACGGCCCGGTGCGCGGCAACGGCAAGATCATCCAGGAGCTCGAGTCGTCGTTCCGCGGCGCGGGGTGGAACGTCATCAAGGTCGTCTGGGGCCGCGAGTGGGACGACCTGCTCGCGCGCGACGTCGACGGCGTCCTCGTGAACCAGATGAACACCACGCCGGACGGGCAGTTCCAGACCTACAGCGTCGAGGGTGGCGCCTACACGCGGGAGAAGTTCTTCGGCGGCGACCCGCGGCTGCGCAAGATGGTCGAGCACCTCACCGACGACGACATCAAGAAGCTGCCGCGCGGTGGGCACGACTACCGCAAGGTCTACGCGGCGTTCGACGCGGCGACCAAGCACGTCGGTCAGCCGACGGTGATCCTCGCCCACACCATCAAGGGCTGGACGCTCGGCAAGGACTTCGAGGGCCGCAACGCCACCCACCAGATGAAGAAGCTCACCGTCGACGAGCTCAAGGAGCTGCGCGACCGGCTCTACATCGACATCAGCGACAAGGCGCTCGAGAGCGGCCTCCCGCCGTACTTCCACCCGGGACCGCACAGCGCGGAGATCGAGTACATGAAGGAGCGGCGCACCGCCCTCGGGGGGTCGGTGCCCAGCAGGCGGACGAACAACCGCGCCCTGACGCTGCCGCCCTCGAAGGTGTACGACGAGCTGAAGGCCGGATCGGGCAAGCAGCCCGTCGCCACGACGATGGCGTTCGTCCGGCTGCTCAAGGACCTGATGAAGGACAAGGAGATCGGCGCCCGCTTCGTGCCGGTCATCCCGGACGAGGCCCGCACCTTCGGCATGGACGCGATGTTCCCGACGGCGAAGATCTACTCACCGTTCGGCCAGCAGTACGAGGCCGTCGACCGTGAGCTGCTGCTGTCCTACAAGGAGAGCAAGCAGGGGCAGATCCTGCACGAGGGCATCACCGAGGCCGGGTCGATGGCCTCGACGATCGCGGCCGGGACGTCCTACGCCACGCACGACGAGCCGATGATCCCGATCTACATCTTCTACTCGATGTTCGGCTTCCAACGGACCGCGGACCAGATGTGGCAGATGGCCGACCAGCTCGGCCGCGGCTTCCTGCTCGGAGCCACCGCTGGACGTACGACGCTGAACGGCGAGGGGTTGCAGCACCAGGACGGCCACTCCCTGCTGCTGGCGAGCACCAACCCGGCCGTCGTCGCCTACGACCCGGCGTTCTCCTACGAGGTCGCCTTCATCGTCGAGGACGGGCTGCGCCGGATGTACGGCCCGGACGCGGAGGACCTGTTCTACTACCTGACCGTCTACAACGAGCCGTACCCGCAGCCGGCGATGCCCGACCTGAGTGGCCTGCGCGACGGTGTCCTCAAGGGGATGTACCGCCTGTCGCGCGCCGAGGGCGTCGCGTCGCAGGCTCAGGTGCTCGCCAGCGGGGTCACGGTGCGCGCTGCCCTGGCGGCGCAGGAGATGCTGCGCGCCGACTGGGGCGTCGGTGCCGACGTGTGGTCGGTGACCAGCTGGAACGAGCTGCGCCGCGACGCCCTCGCGACCGAGGCGCACGCCCTGCTGCACCCCGGTGACCGGCGCGCGCCGTACGTCACGACGTCCCTGATGGAGACCTCCGGTCCAGTCGTGGCGGTGAGCGACTGGATGCGCGCGGTGCCTGACCAGATCAGCCGGTGGGTGCCAGGGGACTACACCTCTCTGGGCACGGACGGGTTCGGTCGCTCGGACACCCGCGCTGCCCTGCGACGGCACTTCCACGTGGACGCCGAGTCGATCACCACGGCGGTCCTCGCCGAGCTGGCCCGACGGGGAGAGGTCGACGCCGAGGCGCCGGCCAAGGCGGTGGACCGCTACCGGCTCACCGACGACCGGGTGGAGCCCAGCGAACCCGAGCTCGGGGCGACGTGACGGCCCTCAGCGCAGCGGCGTGACGGTGAGCTGCGTGACGGGTCCCGCGGGGCCGTCGTCGGAGGCCGGCGCGCCGGTGCTGCTGCCGAGCAGCAGACCGACCAGCAGGAACGCGGGGAGCAGGGCGCTGAGTCTCACGCCCACTGCCCTACCCCTCGCGGGCCGCGTCACTCCCGCGCAGGCACGTCGTTGACCCCACCGTGACCCAGACCCGGCGGACCCGGCGCACCCGTGCGATCCGGCGGGTCGCGCTCACCCTGGGTCTCGCGCTCACCCTGGGTCTCGCGGTCGCCTCCAGCGCCAGCACGCCCGAGCGCACCGTCGTGGGGAGCTACACCTCCGCGGGCGGGTTCACCACCGGCACGTCGACCACCACGTTCGCCTCCCCCACCCTGTCGGTCACGGCCCGCGGCGACGAGGACCGGGTCCGGGTGGGCACGACCGACGCGTCGGGAGCGCCCGTGGCGCTCGTCGTCGACATCACCGCGCCCGGCGCCGCCGTCGTCCGTCGCGTCCTGTGCGGAGGGGGCACCCTGCCGCTCAAGGGCAGCTCCGTCGTCGAGGTGACCCCGCTGACGGGCCGCTGCCCCGACGGGCGCGCGTCGCTGCCCCGCGGTGGGCAGGTCCTGCTGGCCTTCCACCGCGTCCCCCCGAAGCCGAAGGCGAACATCGCCCCGCCGCACAAGCGCTTCGCCCTCATCGTCGGCATCGAGAAGTACGCCGGGAACACCCATGACACCGTCGGAGGGGTCGGCGACGTCCTCGCCGTACGTCGGGCCCTCATCGGGTCGGGGTGGCGCAACGACCACATCCTCACGCTCACCGACGGGCAGGCCACCGCCTCGGCGATCCGCGCCGGGCTCGCCTGGCTGAGGGACCACAGCAGCCCCACGACGTTCAGCGTCTTCCACTACTCCGGGCACACCTGCATCGCCGGCCGCGGGCCGTGCGCCAGCGGTCACGCCTACCTGTGGAGCCACGACAACCGGTTCATCCCGGAGACCGAGATCGTGGGCCTGCTCAAGCAGGTCAAGGGCCGCCAGTGGTTCGACGCCTCCGCCTGCGAGGGCGGCGCCTACGACCGCGGCTACTCCTCCCCCGACCGGATGTTCACCGGCGCCTCGGCGGCGAGCGAGACGGCGTACGAGGAACCGCGCTGGAACGAGTCGGTCTGGACCGGACTGGCGTGGAACTACGGCTACAACCGCGGCCAGGCGCACCCCACCGGCCGGACGTACGCCGCGACGATCGCCCAGCTCGCGAGGTACGGCGTCGAGCAGGCACCGATCTACACCCGCCACCAGTCCCGGGGTGCGCAGCACCCGGTGCTGCGTGGCGGCTCTCCGGCCTGGTCGCTGGTGTCGCCTCCGGGCGGACCCTGAGTCCCGTCCGGTAGTCCCTTCTGACCAGATCTGCGCGTCTGCGTCAACGAAAGGTGCTGACCGGCCGACACTGCTCGGAGCAGGTGCTGCGCACCCACGAGCCGCAGGAGAGCCGATGACCCGACGCCCTACCGGGTTGTTCCGCCGGCGACCGCCTGCCCTCATCACCAGCCTCGAGGACCATCCGCACGCCGACGGTGTCCTGGCCGTCCTCGGTGGGCTCTCCGAGATCCAGGACGCGCACCTGCCCCGGCTCGCCGGTCTGTGGACCAACGACGTGGAGATCGCTGCCGCCCGGGCCCTCGCCCTCTCGGCCGACGCGCCCCTGGTCGTCGAGGTCCTCGCCGCCTTCGAGGCGATCGACGCGCTGTTCGAGGACGATCTGCGCGGCGAGGCCGACTACGTGCGGATCGACCCCGAGATCACCCGCACCGCGTTGAAGGCGGTACGGGACGCCGTCGCTGCCGCCTATGCCCAGCCGGTGCTGAGCCGCCGCCAGCACGGGCTGCTGATGCGCCCCTGGCGCACGGTCCTCGGCTCGATCACGACCCCCCAGCCGGACCTCGGCCCGCGCGGGACGGTCGTGCGCGACCTGCTCGCCGCCCTTCCCTGCGTGGTCGGGCGTTGCCACGACGAGGCGGCCGCCGCCGCGTACGACGACCTGGTGACCGCCTCGTTCCTCGATGTCCAGGACCGCCGGGAGGCAGCGGACACGGCCTTCCGCGCTGCCGTCGACACCGAACGTCGCCGCACCTGGACGCTGGTGCGCCGCTCCGCCGCGGAGGTCATCCAGCGCCCCTGCGGGCTCTGTGGCCGTCGCGACCCCGACCCCGACCTGGCCCGCGTGCATGCCGCCGTCGCCGATGCCGCGTGCGCCCTGCTGGTGGCTGACGCACTGCCGTCGTCGGTGGTGTCGGTGCTGACCGCGCCCGTCGGGGTGCTCATCCCCGCGCAGCGGCGCAGCTCAGCGACCGGTCCAGGCGAGCAGCTCCTCGGCTGACCAGGCGTTGACGACCTGGTCGGCCGTGACCCCGGTGAGGTGGGCGCGCTCGCAACCCAGGTGCTGCCAGTCGAGCTGACCTGGCGCGTGCGCATCGGTGTCGATGGCGACGCGGCAGCCGGCCTCGAGGGCGAGCCGAAGCAGCCGCTTGGGTGGGTCGAGCCGCTCCGGACGGGAGTTCACCTCCACCGCGACGTCGAACTGCGCGCACGCGGCGAACACCACCTCCGCCTCGAACTCCGACTCCGGTCGTCCCTTGCCGGCCCCGCCGCGTCCCATGACCATGCGGCCGGTGCAGTGGCCGAGCACGTCGGTGTGGGGGTTGCTGATCGCCGCGACCATCCGCGGGGTCATGTCCTCCGACGCCATGCGCAGCTTCGAGTGCACCGACGCGACGACCAGGTCGAGCTGGGCGAGCAGCTCGGGCTCCTGGTCCAGGCTGCCGTCCTCGAGGATGTCGCACTCGATCCCGGTGAGGATGCGGAAGTCGTCCCACCGGTCGTTGAGCTGCGCGACCACCTCGAGCTGCTCCCGCAGCCGCTCGGCACTGAGACCCCGCGCGACCGTGAGGCGCGGCGAGTGGTCGGTGAGGACGACGTACTCGTGCCCCAGGGCGCGGGCCGCCTCGGCCATCTCCTCGATGGGGGAGCCCCCGTCGCTCCAGTCCGAGTGGACGTGGCAGTCGCCCCGCAGTGCTGCCCGCAAGGCCGCAGCACCCTCCGACACGGGGGTCTCCCCCAGCGTCGCGACCCGGCGCAGGTAGTTCGGCTCCTCGCCCGCGAGCGACTCGGAGATCACCAGCGCCGTGACCTTGCCGATCCCCTTCAGCTCCTCCAACGTGCCTGCCAGGGCCCGGCGCTCGAGCTCGGGACGCTCCGTCGCCTCCACGACGGCCGCCGCCGTCCGGAAGGCCTTGACCCGGTACGACGGCTCCAGCGCCCGCTCGAGGCAGAACGCGATGGCGCGCAGGTCCTCACCCGGGTCACGCATCAGGCCAGTCCCTCCTCGAGCGGCACGTCCTGCCCGGCGCGGACGTCCCGCCAGGCCGCGAACGCGCCGGTCCACCCTGCCGCCCAGCACCCTCCCACGAGCAGGCCTCCGACCACGTCGCTCGGGTAGTGCACGCCCAGCAGCACGCGCGTCAGCGCCACGACGACGGGTACGGCGAGCAGCAGCCACGCGCGACGACCGAGTACCGGGAGCAGCAGCACCGCTGTCGCGGTCCAGAACGCGGCGGCACCTGTCGCATGTCCGGAGGGGAACGACGAGGTCCCCGGGCAGCTGCTCAGGTCGACGCACGGTCGGACCCGCCCGACCACGAGCTTGAGCAGCGCGGACAAGGTCTCCGCCCCCAGCACCGTGACCAGTGCGTAGGCGGCGAGACGGCGACTGCGGCGCCACAGCCAGACCGCCGCCACCACCGTCACCAGCTCCAGCAGCAGCGGCGCCCCCAGCTGGGTGAGGCCGAGCACCACGTCACGACCCGGCCCGTGGCGGACGGTCATCGCGTGACCGACCCGCTGGTCCAGGTGCCGCAGCGGTTCCCAGCCGTCACGTACCAGGACGGCGAGGGGAGTGAGGAACGCCAGGAGCACGAGGGCAGCGCTGAGGACCAGCGAGCGCTGGACCCGGGTCATGGGCGGTAGACGACCAACGGTCGTGACGCCGCGCGCAGGACGAGCTCGGCCGGCCCGTCGTGCGACTCCCCGTCGCGGGCGATGCGCAGCGGCTGGTCGGACGTGACCCGCAACCGACCCACGACGCGCTCCTCGTAGACCAGGCTCCGGCCGAGCCGACCGGTCAGCAGCGCGGCGGTCATGCGCAACCGCGCGAACCTCGTGCTGGCGTCGATGAGACGGACGTCCACCGACCCGTCGTCGAGGCGCTCGCGCCAGGTCGGTGCGAACCCGGCCGGGTGGTAGCGCCCGTTGCCGGCGAACAACGTCCACACCTGGCGCGGCTCTCCGCCGACATCGAGCTCCATGCACTCCGCGCGCCGCATCACCCGGGCGGCTGCGACCGTCATCGCCGGCCACTTCCCCAGCCGCCCCTCGAGCCGCTCGCGCTCCTTCACGACGTCGGGGTAGATCCCGAGAGCGAACGTGTTGAGGAAGTAGAGCCCCTCACCCTCCGCCGCGGCGGAGCCCACGCTCACCCGGACCCCGGTGCCCTCGCGGACCGCCGTGACGACGTCCTCGACCCCGGTGATGCCGATCTCACCGGCGAAGTGGTTGAGCGTGCCTCCGGGGACGACGGCCAGCGGGAGGCCCGCCTCGAGCGCGATGCCGGCGGCGCAGTTCACGCTGCCGTCACCGCCCATGATCCCGAGCACCGTCGCCCGTGCCGCCGCGTCGCGCAGGGCCGGCTCGAGGTCGTCCGTGCGCACCACCTCTGCCCGCGGTAGTTGCTCGGCGAGCGCCTTCTCGACCGCGTCCGCCTCGTCGGCCGACCCGCCGCCCTGTGTTGACGACGAGCACCAGGCCCTCGCCGTCGGGAAGCGCGGGGGCGGGCACGCAGGCACCGCGCGCCTGCTCCGCGCCCGGTCGCGCCGGCCAGACCCGGCGTACGGCGAGCGCCGCTGTCGTGCCGAGGGCGAGACCGGCCACGACGTCCCCGGGGTAGTGGACGCCGGTGTGCACGCGCCCGTAGGCCACCCCCGCCGCGAGCAGCCCCACCGGTGCGGCGAGCAGGGGCGACTCCAGGGCCACGCCGGCGGTGAACGCCGCGGCGGAGGCGCTGTGGCCCGAGGGGAAGCTGCTCGTGGTCGGGAAGCGCAGGAGCTGGCGCGGAAGAGGGACCATCGAGTGCTCCGGGCGCTCGCGGCGCACGGCCAGCTTGGCCGGGATGTTCGCGACGGCGCTCGCCAGACCGAGCGAGAGCAGTCCGCGCAGGGCCGGGCGCCGCTGACCGACGGCCAGCATCGCGCCGGCGCACGCGAACCAGAGCAGGCCGTGGTCGGCGCTGCTCGTCAGCGGTGGCAGCACCCGGTCGAGGACCGGCGCCTCCCGCCGGTGCGCAGCGTCGTACAGGCGTCGGTCGAGCGCGTCGAGGCGCGCGAGGTTGCGTCGGGGGCGTGTCAGCACGCCCGGGTCGTGCCCCGTGGGGGATGATCCACTCATGCCGCGCGGAGTAGGAGCCTCGATCGAGATCGACGCGCCGATCGACCAGGTGTGGGCGGTGCTGCTCGACGTCGAGAGCTACCCGTCGTGGAACCCCTTCACCGTGTCGGTCGACACGACGTTCGCGCTCGGCTCACCGGTCGACATGCAGGTGTGCCTGAAGGGCAAGCGACGCAAGGACGGCCGCCCCCGCACGATGCACCAGGTCGAGCGCATCACGTCGTTCGAGCCCGAGCGGTACCGCCTGTCCTGGGGGGTGAACGTCGGGCCGGCGTGGTTCATCGACGCCGACCGCTACCAGCAGCTCACCGACCTCGGCGACGGGCGCACCCGCTACGAGACGCTGGATGAGTTCACCGGAGTCGGGGTCGGGTTCATGCTGCTGCTGATGGAGCGGCACATGGCACGCGGGTTCGCCGAGGTGGCCCACGGCCTCAAGGGCCGGTGCGAGCAGGATCCTGGGACACAGGCGTGATCCACGCGGTGTAGACCGTCCGGCCCGAGGGCGTCCCGACGGCCTCGATGAAGAAGTGGCAGCTCACCTCCTGACCGTCGGCGCTCAGGACCGGGAGCTCGAGGTCCACGCCGAGCGCGTGTGCCTCCCCGGTGGTGAGGTGCCGGGTGAAGCCGGCCACGTGCGCCTCGCGGAACCGGTGCGGCACGAGGGCCACCACGCGGCGGCCCACCAGGTCGCTCGCCAGGTAGCCCAACGCACGGCACAGCGGCGCGCTGACGGCGACGATCCGGTTGGCGTCGTCCGCAGCGATGGCGCCCCGCGCTGAGGAGGCGACCACGCTCGGGTCCCAGGCGAGCGGTTGCGCCCGCGGATCGGTGTCGACGTCGGTGAACCGCTCGGCGTCCGTCCCTGGCCAGGCCCCGGCAGGGGTCCCCGCCGCCTGCGCGATCACCTGCTCGCAGGCCCAGTCCCGGAGGGCGACGACCTCCGGCAGGCCGGGACGGACGAGCAGCTCGTCGCGACCAGCCAGGGACTCCGCCTCGTCGAGGACGTCCTGCAGGCCGGCGAAGGCGGCGACGGGAAGGTCGAGCACGACGGTGGCGTCCACGTTCCGGGGGGCGATGGGGAGCGGAGAGGGGTGCCCGTCGGGCAGCGGCGTCTGTGCCGCGCCGTCGACCACGGAGGCCGCCACGGCCGCCCCCACCGCGTCGGACAGGAGCCGCCGGGCCGCGTCGGCGAGCACCAGGTCCTGCGTCGGGAGCCCCCGAGAGGCACGCAGCAACGTGAGCTCGCGGATGATGGCGTCCTGGTGCTGCTCGGCGGCGGCCCACAGCGTCGCGGGGACGCCCTGCAGTGCCACGGTGGCCCCCTGGCCGGCCTCCACGTGCTGGGCGTCGTCGAGCTCCCCCAGCTCACCCCACGCGTCGAGCGGGTCAGCAGCGGACCCGGAGGCGTCGTCGACGGTGAACCACACGACCTTGCCGTCCTGCCCCAGCGAGTGCACACCGTGCGTGCTGGTCACCGACGCGACGAGCGACATGCCCCGCCCGGTCGTCGCCTGCTCGTCGTAGCTGCGCTGCGCCGGCAAGGACGGGTTGTGGTCCCGCACCTCCACCCGGACCGACGCGTCGTCGGCGGTGACCGAGACGGTCAGCTCGGTGTGTGCGTGCAGGACGGCGTTCGTGACGATCTCGCTGACCGCGAGCTCCGCTGCGTCGATCCACCGCTGCTGTCCGCGCTCGGTCAGCAGGTCGGTGAGGAAGCGGCGGGCGACCCCGGCGCTGGAGGGGTCGGCAGGCAGGGCGATGGACCGCACGAGGTCCGGAGCGGGGGGCACGTCCCCTCCCTGCCCCGCGGCGGGCTCAGCCACGCCCGTGCGAACCCTGCTGCGCGAGACCTGGCTAGACCACCTGGTGCAGCCATGTGACGGGCGCACCCTCACCGGCCAGTCGGTAGGGCTCGAGCTCGTCGTCCCAGGCGCTGCCCAGCAGGCTGTCGATGCCGTGGGCGAGCTGAGGGCCCTGCGCGGTGGCGAGCAGCCGGCGCAGCCGGTCCTCCCCCACGACGATGTCGCCGTTCGCGCCGATCATGGTCCGGTAGACGCCGAGGTCAGGGGTGACGCTGTACCGCTCGCCGTCGACGCCGGCGCTCGGGTTCTCCGTCACCTCGTAGCGCAGCACCGACCAGCTCTTGAGGGCCGCAGCGATCCGTCCGGCCGTCCCGGGGCGGCCGTGCCAGGACGACTCGGCACGCAGCAGGCCGGGCTCGGCGGGCTGCGGCGTCCACGACAGGGACACGCGCGTGCCGAGCTCGCTCGCGACCGCCCACTCGACGTGCGGGCACAGCGCGGGCGGGCAGGAGTGCACGTAGAGCACACCAGACGACACGTTGCCTCCTCGAGGTTCGCCTTCCCCAGCGGCCTCGGTGGGTGCCCGCGCGTGCAGATCCTGCCACGCGGTCGTGTCCCACGACCATCATGCGTCACACGAAGCGCGCTCCGGCGTGTCGCGCCCAGTCCTCGATCCCCGCGTTCAGGTGACGCTGCAGCTCTGCGGGTGCGGCGCTGGCCGTGACCGAGCACCGGGCCAGGTCGGCGAGCTCCTCCGGCGTCGCCCCGAGGCTGGCGTAGTTGTCCAGCAGCCCGCCGGCGAACAGCAGCGGGTCGTCCGCGCCGATCGCCACGAGCACCCCGGCCGCCCGCAGCCGGCGCCAGGGGTTGTCCGCGACGCTGCCGTGCACCTTCAGCGCGACGTTCGACAGCGGGTTGACCTCGCACGCGACCCCGAGCAGCGAGAGCTCCTCGAGCAGGCTCTCGTCCTCCACCGCCCGCACGCCGTGCCCGACCCGCACGGCCCCCAGCCGTTCCACGGCCAGCCGCACGCTCCCCGCCCCCCGCAGCTCCCCCGCGTGGGGTACGGCGATCAGGCCGGCGTCCCGGGCCAGCCGGAACGCCTTCTCGAAGTCTCGGGTGTCCCCCCGGGTCTCGTCGTTGGACAGCCCGAAGCCCACGACGCCCTGCCCGACGAAGCGCCGGGCGACGCGCGCGTGCGCCTCCGCCTCGGCCGGGTGCCGCGTGCGGTTGGCGGCCACGACCAGCCCGGTGCCGACGCCCAGGTCCCGGCCGGCGTCCAGGAGCGCCTCCAGCACCACCTCGACCGCGGCATGCAGCCCGCCCAGTCGCGAGGCGTACGACGACGGGTCCACCTGCAGCTCCAGCCAGCCCACGCCGTCCGCCGCGGCGTCCGCCACGATCTCGCGCACCACCCGCCGGACCTCCTCCGGCCCGACGAGCACAGCTCGGGCAGCGTCGTACAGCCGCTGGAAGCGCAGCCAGCCGCGCAGCCCGGTGGCGTCGAGGTCCACGCTGCCGGGGTCGAGCAGCCCAGGTGAGAGCGCCCGGCCCTGCTCGGCGGCGAGCTCGACGAGCGTCGTGTGGCGCATCCCGCCGGTCAGGTGCAGGTGCAGGTGCGCCTTGGGGAGCGCCGCGAGACCGGGCAGGAGTTCAGCCACCGGACCATCGTGTCGCACCGGGCCGTGTCGGTGCTGCGTGGGAGGATGACGGCGTCCCGCACGTCCCCCGCACGAGGAGCCGAGTGACCAGCGCCGCCCCAGAGCCGACCCCCAGCCAGGGGTCCTACAACGCCAAGGACCTGTCGGTCCTGGAGGGCCTGGAGGCCGTCCGCAAGCGGCCCGGGATGTACATCGGGAGCACTGACTCCAAGGGCCTCACGCACCTGGTCTACGAGATCATCGACAACGCGGTCGACGAGGCGCTCGCCGGCCACTGCCAGCGGGTCGAGGTGGTCCTGCACGAGGACGGCTCGATCGAGGTGCACGACGACGGCCGCGGGATCCCGGTGGACGTCAACGCCAAGAGCGGGCTGACCGGCGTCGAGCTCGTCCTCACCAAGCTGCACGCCGGCGGGAAGTTCGGCGGCGAGGGCTACAAGACCTCGGGCGGCTTGCACGGCGTCGGCGCCTCGGTCGTCAACGCCCTGTCCGCCCGTCTCGACGCGACCGTCCGGCGCGGCGGCCGGGTCCACGCGATGAGCTTCCAGCGGGGCGTCGCCGGGGTGTTCGACGGTGAGGGGCCCCGTGCCGGCTTCACCCCACGGCCCGGGCTCAGCGTGGCCGGCAAGGCTCCGGCGAAGCAGACCGGTACGTCGATCCGCTGGTGGCCCGACCTGCCGCTGTTCGCCAAGGGGTCGGTCGCCGACGTCACGGCGATCCGCGACCGCCTCCGGCAGACCGCCTTCCTCGTGCCCGGCCTCACCCTGGTGGTGCGGGGCGACGGCCCCGGTGGCCACGAGGAGGAGGTCTTCCGCTTCGACGGTGGTGTCCGCGACTTCGTGGAGCACCTCGCCCCGGACGGCGCCGTCTGCGACCCGATCCACATCACGGGCAGCGGCAACTACAAGGAGACCGTGCCGGTCCTGGACGCGCAGGGGCACATGGTCACCACCACGGTCGAGCGGCACTGCGAGGTCGACATCGCCCTGCGGTGGGGCACGTCCTACGACACCGTCGTCCAGAGCTTCTGCAACGTCGTCCGCACCGGCCACGGCGGTTCGCACCAGAACGGCTTCGACCGGGCACTGACCAAGACGCTCAACGAGGCCCTGCGGTCGACGAAGGTCCTCAAGGTCAAAGATGACGACGTCACCAAGGACGACGTGCTCGAGGGCCTGACCGCGGTCATCACCGTGAAGGTGCCCGAGCCGCAGTACCTCGGGCAGACCAAGGACGAGCTCGGGACCCCCGGGGTCAGCCGGATCGTCGCCGACGTCGTGGCGAAGGGGCTCAAGGCCCAGTTCCTCGACAACCGCAAGACCAAGGCACAGGCGCGGACCGTCCTCGACAAGGTGCGCGCTGCCGCGCAGACCCGTCAGGCGGCCAAGGCCAGCAAGGACGCCGCGCGCCGCAAGACGGCCCTGGAGTCCAGCACGCTGCCCGCCAAGCTGGCCGACTGCCGCAGCACCGACGTCGCCCGCACCGAGCTGTGGCTGGTCGAGGGAGACTCCGCCCTCGGCACCGGCAAGCTCGCGCGCAACAGCGAGTACCAAGCGCTGCTCCCTCTTCGCGGGAAGATCCTCAACGTCCAGAAGGCCGGCGTCGGCGAGATGCTCGCCAACGCCGAGTGCTCGTCGATCATCCAGGTCGTCGGCGCCGGCACCGGCCGCACGTTCGACCTCGAGCAGATGCGCTACGGCAAGATCGTCATCACGACGGACGCCGACGTCGACGGCTCCCACATCCGGTGCCTGCTCATCACCCTGTTCGCCCGCTACATGCGCCCGGTGATCGAGGCCGGTCGGCTCTACGCCGCCGTACCCCCACTGCACCGGATCGAGGTCAGCGGGGGCGGCGACCCGATCTACACCTACTCCGAGAAGCAGATGCTGCAGACGGTGAAGCGCCTCGAGGCGTCGGGCAAGAAGGTCAAGCAGCCGATGCAGCGCTACAAGGGCCTCGGCGAGATGGATCCCGACCAGCTGGCCGAGACGACGATGCACCCGGCGACCCGCACCCTGCGGCGCATCAACCTCGGCGAGATCGAGATGGCCGAGCACTCGTTGGAGCTGCTCATGGGCAACGAGGTCGCTCCCCGCCGCGAGTTCATCATCAGCAGCGCCGGTCGCATCGACCGCGCCAGCCTCGACACGTAGTACAAGGACGGCCACCACCATGCCCGCCAGGAAGCGCCAGACCAACAAGGAGATCCCGCCCTTCGAGGGCGAGGGGACGATCATCGACACCGACGTCGTCGGCGAGATCGAGTCCAGCTACCTGGAGTACTCCTACTCCGTCATCTACAGCCGCGCGCTGCCCGACGCGCGCGACGGCCTCAAGCCCGTGCATCGACGGATCCTCTACTCGATGTCGGAGTCAGGGCTGCGTCCGGACCGCGCCCACGTCAAGAGCGCCCGCGTCGTCGGCGACACGATGGGCAAGTACCACCCGCACGGTGACATGGCGATCTACGACGCCCTCGTGCGGCTGGCCCAGCCGTTCTCCATGCGCGTCCCGCTGATCGACGGCCACGGAAACTTCGGGTCTCCTGACGACTCTCCGGCTGCTGCCAGGTACACCGAAGCGCGGTTGAGCCCGGCGGCCATGACGCTGGTCGAGGGGCTCAGTGAGGAGACCGTCGACTTCGAGCCGAACTACGACGGCTCCGAGCAGCAGCCGTCTGTCCTGCCCGCGTCGTACCCCAACCTGCTGGTGAACGGGACGGCGGGCATCGCGGTCGGGATGGCGACCAACATGATCCCGCACAACCTGGTGGAGGTCGTCGACGCCGCCCAGGCCCTGTTGGACAACCCGGACGCCGACCTCGACGAGCTCATGCGGCACGTGCCGGGGCCGGACCTGCCGACCGGCGGACAGCTGCTCGGGATGGACGAGGTGCGCCAGGCCTACGAGACCGGACGCGGCGTGGTTCGGATGCGCGCCACCGCCGAGGTCGGGCCCCTCCCCCGGGGAAAGAGCGCGATCACGGTCACCGAGCTGCCGTACGGCGTGGGGGCCGAGCGGGTCATCGCGAAGGTCAAGGAGCTCGTCAACGGCAAGAAGCTCCAGGGCATCGCCGACGTCAAGGACCTCACCGACCGGTCGCGGGGCACCGAGCTCGTCTTCGAGATCAAGGCGGGCTTCAACCCGCAGGCGGTGCTCGGGGAGCTCTACCGGCTCACTCCCCTCGAGGAGTCCTTCGGCATCAACAACCTGGCACTGGTGGACGGCCAACCGCGCACCCTGGGCCTGAAGGAGATGCTCCAGGTCTTCCTGGACCACCGGGCGGACGTCATCACCCGCCGTTCGCGCTACCGGCTGCGCAAGGCCGAAGAGCGGGCCCACCTGGTCGAAGGGCTCCTGCTGGCGCTCGCCAACATCGACGAGGTCGTGCGCATCATCCGCAGCAGTCCCGACGTCGGCGTCGCGCGCGTGTCGCTCATCGACCGCTTCGGCTTCAGCGAGGTCCAGGCAGGCTACGTCCTCGACATGCAGCTGCGCCGGCTGGTCGCGCTGGAGGTGGAGAAGCTCGAGGCGGAGCTCGCCGAGCTGCGCGCCACCATCGCCGGGCTGCTGGAGATCCTCAACGACCCGGACGTCCTCAAGCGGGTCATCGCGGACGAGATGGCTGAGGTCGCCGAGGAGCACGGCACCCCTCGCCGTACGGTGCTGGTGGGCGGCGACCTGAAGGCGCTCGTGACGCGCAAGGCGAGCGACCTCGAGGTGGCGGACGCACCCTGCGACGTGCTGCTGTCGAGCACGGGCTTGCTGGCCCGCACCCCGATCCACGAGGGCGAGCAGCAGGCCGGCGGTCGGCGGCACCGGCACGACGTCATCGTGGCGACAGCCCGTACGACGACCCGCGGCCACGTCGGAGTGCTCACCAGTGCGGGTCGGTTCGTGCGCGTCGACGTGCTGAACATCCCCGAGATCCCCGCCGTGACGACGGGGGCGATCTCGCTGCGCGGAGGAGCGAGCGCGACGGAGTTCGTCACCCTCGAGCGCGGCGAGCGCGTCGTGGGGATCGCCTCGGTGCGCGAGGACGGACCCGGCCTCGCACTCGCCACCAAGCAGGGCGTCGTCAAGCGCGTCGCCGCCGAAGCGTGGCCCGCGCGGAGTGACACCGTCGAGGTCATCGGCCTCAAGGACGGCGACGAGGTGGTCGCCGCGATCGAGCTCCTCGACGGTCAGGAGGAGCTCGTCTTCTTCGCGAGCACCGGCGACCTGCTCCGCTTCCCGGCCGAGCTCGTGCGACCCCAGGGACGCGCCGCCGGCGGGATGGCCGGCATGAAGCTCGACGCCGGTGCGTCGGTCGTCGGCTTCAGCGCGGTGGCGCTGACCGGTGGGGACACGCTGTTCGAGGAGCCGGTCGTCGTGACCGCCGGTGGCCTGCCCGCGGAGGGACGCACCAAGGGCCCCGGCGTCGCCTCGTCCGTGAAGGTGACGCCCTTGAGCGAGTACCCCCGCAAGGGTCGCGCCACCGGTGGGGTCCGATGCCAGCGGCTGCTCTCCGGCGAGTCCGTGCTCGTGCTCGGCTGGGCCGGCACCACCCCGTGGGCCGCCGCGGCGAACGGTGACCCGGTGGAGCTGCCGCCGGCCACCGGTAAGCGCGACGGCTCAGGCGTGCCGTGCGAGAAGCCGCTGGCCGCCGTGGGTCAGTCGCACAGCTGATGCTCCCGGTGCTGGACGCGCAGGAGCAGCGCGTCCTCGGCTGCCTGCTGGAGAAGCAGGTGACCGTGCCCGACAGCTACCCCCTGTCGCTCAACGCACTACGCACCGCCTGCAACCAGTCGAGCAGCCGCGAGCCGGTCGTGGACTGGGACGAGCCGACGGTCGAGGCGATCGCCCGTCGGTTGCGCGAGCGCGAGCTGGTCCGGGTGGTGTGGGCCGACAAGGGCCGGCGCACCCTGAAGTACCACCAGCGCCTCACCGACGAGGTCGAGCTGCCCGAGGACCAGCGCGCCCTGCTCACGGTCCTGCTCCTGCGCGGGGAGCAGGCGCCCGGCGAGCTGCGGAGCCGTACGGAGCGGATGCACGCCTTCACCGACCGGTCGGTTGTCGAGCAGGCGCTCGCGCGGATGGCCGATCGCGGTCTGGTCGCCGAGCTGGAGCGCCGACCGGGCGAGCGCGACCCCCGCTGGACGCACCTGCTCGGTGCTTCTGCTCCCCAAGCCGTGCCCGCGGTCGCGATCGCCGTGGAGCTCCGCGACGACGAGGTCACGAGCTCCTATGCCGCAGTGGCGCAGGACTACGCCTCCACGTTCGCCGACGAGCTGGACTCGATGCCCTTCGAGCGATGGCTGCTGGGCGAGGTCGCGCGCGCCGCGACCGGCCCGGTGGTCGAGGTGGGCTGCGGCCCTGGCCACGTGACGGCTTTCCTCGCCGCGCAGGGGATCCGGGCGACCGGGGTGGACCTCACGCCGGAGATGGTCGAGCAGGCGCAGGCTCGCTTCCCCGACGGTGACTACCGCGTCGGCGACCTGCGCCAGCTCATGCGACCCTCGACCGCGGCCGGCTGGTCCGCGGTGCTGGCGTGGTACTCCCTCATCCACCTCGCCCCGGACGAGCTGGATGAGGCTGTCGCCGCTCTCGTCCGGCCGCTGGCGCTCGACGGCACACTGGTCCTCGCGCTGCAGACCGGTGGTGGCACCCGACGGGTCACCGAGTGGATGGGCCAGGACATCGGCCTGACGTTCGTGCGCCACGAACGAGAGGCCGTCCTGACCGCCGTACGCCGGGCGGGGCTCACCGACGTGGGCTGGTACCTGCGCGGACCTCACCGCGACGAGACGACCGAGCGGTTGTTCGTGGTCGCCCGCGCCGGCTGAGTCAGGTGGAGGCGGAGACCCTGTTCGTCACGGAGTGACCCGGCTGACGTAGACGTCGGTGTCCCCGAACGTCGACGAGCACGGCGCTGGCCTCGTCGTGCTCGTGTCGTGCTGGTAGGCGTCGACCGAGGCGCACCCCGTGCCGTTGCGGGCATCGGTGTAGATGAAGAACGCCGCGCTCGCCGTACTGACGAGGGTGTTGTAGTCCCCGAAGAACTGACGGGCGAGGTTGTTCTGGGCGCTTGCGGCAGGGTCGTTCGTCGCCGCCGAGTCGATCCGCGTGGGGCTGGTGAAGTTCGACCCGTCCGACGACGAGACGTACCAGCTGCGGATGGTCGCGTTACCCGTACCGAAGTCACCTTCGTTCGCGGCCGTCTGCGCTTGCCACGCCAGGTCCACGCGCCCGTTGGGGGCCACGTCCAGAGCGGGGTAGAACGCGTAGCCGTCCGCGGGACGCGACACGACTTGCCCGGTCCAGCTGCTCAAGGCGCTGCTGCTGGCCTGCCGCACGATCGTCTGCCCGGGCCCCGAACCCGTGCGGCTGGTGTAGGCCACGTAGAGCGGGTAGTGGCCGTTCACCGCGCGCTGTGACACGGCCAGTGACGGGAAGGAGTTGGTTCGGAAGTTCGAGCCCGCGATGGGGTCAGTGATGTCGGTGACGCGGCCGGCCTCGAACGGCTTGCTGAAGCTCTTGGCCCCGTCATAGGAGACCGCCACGACCTGGGCGCTGCCGGCCTTGTCGCTGTCCTCCCACGCGACGTACACGGCCCCGTCCGGTCCGGTGCGGATCGTTGACCCCTGACGGCCGCCCTTGTTACTGCTGTTGTAGGCAGGCGACAGCTGCGTCGGGTTCGACCAGGTTTGGCCGCCGTCGGCGCTCCAGGTCAGGCGGATCGGCTCGGCGGCGTTGCTGCGGAACTGGGTCCACGACACGTACACCCGGCCGAAGAACGGCGAGGCGGGGTTGTTGTCCGCCCACACCGACTCCTTGTCGTTGAACAGCTTGCCGTGCCCGTCGGCGGCGACCACGGGTGAGCTCCAGTGGACTCCGTCGTCCGCGGAGCGGGACACGGTGATGAGCTCTGGGACCTGGTTGCCGTCCTGCTTGCCCGTGGCGTACGACGCGAGGCTGGCGTAGTAGGCCGTGTTGGACGTTGCGGAGAACTGGCCGCCCCCCGTGTAGGTCGGGCCGAACACCACGACAGGGTCGCCGTCCGACACGAAGGTGGCGTCCGGGTCGGAGTCGGTGAAGCCGGGCAGCATCCCCCGGTTGGTCCACACCAGGCCATCGGGCGAGGTGTACACCGGCGTCGTCCCCACGTTCGGGAAGAAGGAGCAGTCATTGGCCGGCGCTGACGGTCCCCGGACCGGACCAGGCCCGCACGGTGGCTGCCGCTGCTCGTCGTTGGCGCCCGCGAGGAACCGTCCGGTCAGGGGGTTACGCGCGATGGTGGGCTCGTTCTGCTTGTTCGTGGGGAAGGGCACCGTGTCACTGACCTTGCCCCCGGCGACCTGAGGCCGGTTGGCCTGGTTGTCCGTAGCGGCACCACCCGCCCCGGCGGCGGCGCCGATGACGCCGAGTGCGAGAGGCAAGGACAGCGAGAGCGCAGCAACGCGCTCGGACCGACGACGCGACATGTGGTGCTCCTCAGTGCCGAAGTGGGCGGAGCGTACGCAGGTCGAACGGTCGGAAAAAAGCCTCACCGCGAAACAAACTCGCACGGTGACCTGGGGTGACAGACGGTCACCGTCACCTCACGTCAGGCGGCTCACTTGTAGGTGTAGGTGTACTTCACCTTGGCCGACGGCGAGCCCGCGAAGTTGCAGACGGCGATGCGGATCTCCGACGCCTTCTTGAAGGTCGCCATGGCCGTGTCGACGCCGGAGGTGGCCGGTGCGCCGCCACCGGTGGTGGTGCCGTCACCGATGGTCACGACATCGCCGTTCCCGTCCATCACCGTGATGTCCCAGTCGCCGGCGAAGCCGGAGACCTCGACCGAGAGACTGCCGGCCCCGGTCGGCTTGATGGTCCTGGTGGTCGTGCTGATGCCCTCGAGGTCGGGGTTCATGCAGCTGGACTCGTCCTCGACCGGCGTCCCCCCGACGAGCGGCAGCGGCACGGGCACACCGGTGACGGCGTACGACTCGGTGATGGGCTTCGGCTTGGGCTTCGCGGCGAGCGCCGGCGTGGCGACTCCGGCAGCGGCGACGACGGTGATCAGGGCAAGCGGCAGAACCTTGCGCATGGTGTCCTCCACGACGACTGGGTTGAGCGCACACTTCGACCTCCTGCGCGCGATCCCTGCTCGGCGGACTGCTCGTCACACAACCGTCAAAGAGCCATCAGGAGCCTCGGGGGCCCGAAGGGCCGCGCGACCGGCCAGGGTCGTCACGGCGAGCAGCCCGCCGGTTGCTGCGGTGAGCACGAAGGCCCACCGCGCGCCGTACCCCTCAACGAGCACGCCGGCCACAGCCGTGCCGAGCGCGCCGCCGGCGAAGATCATGCTGCTCGTCCACGCGAAGGCCTCCGTGGTGGTGCCCCGCGGCGCGGCCTGACCCATGAGGACCGAGCAGCAGGCGGCGTACGGCGCGATGGCCGACCCCGCGACCAGCAGCAGGAGCGACAAGCCGACGGTGCTCGTGGCCAGCAACGGCAGGCACGCCGAGACCGCGAGGAAGCCGGCGAGCCAGGTGACCTGGCGCTCGTGCGGTCGGGTGGACTGCCGTGCGCCGTAGGCGAGACCACCGACGATCGAGCCGACGCTCCAGATCGCGAGGACGACCCCCGCGACCGCGCGCCGGCTGCCCTGCTCGTCGACGAACGCCAGCACCCCCACCTCGATGCTGCCGAAGCTCGCGCCGACGAACAGCCAGGTGAGGAGCAGGGCGCGCACGGCCGGGCTGACCAGGGGACCGGCCAGGCTGTGCACGCGCTCCGGGTGGGGGCTGGTGTCGCGCACGGCCGGGTTGGCGGCGAGCAGCATCGCACCGAGGGAGGCCACCAGTGCGCTGGCAAGTGCCGGGTAGGTCGGGTCGAGCACCGCGAGGGCAGCCACGAGGACGGGTCCGCCGACGAAGCAGAGCTCGACGACGACCGACTCCAGGGAGTACGCCGTGGCGAGCTGCGCGCCGGTGAGCAGCTCGGCCCACAGTGCGCGCATGACCGCCCCCAGCGGGGCAACCGTGGCCCCGACCCCCACGGCGGCGAGCGCGAGCAACCACGTCGGTGCCTTGGCGTGCGCGAGAAGCACCAACGCACCAAGGGCGACCGGGTGCAGCAGTCCGCAGAACCTCAGGACGCCGACCGGTCCGCGACGATCTGCACGTCGGGCGCGGCTGGGCGCGACGATGCCGAGCGAGACGGCGTAGGCCGCACTCACCAGACCGGCACTGGCGTAGGAGCCGGTGGTCGCACGCACCAGCAGGAGCAGCGCGAGCCCGTTCATCCCGAGCGACAGCCGGCCGATCAGGCTCGCGCCCAGGGCGGCAGCGGCTCCGGGCGGGCGCAGCGTCTCGCCGTACCTCTGCAGGACGTTCACGGCGCGACGACGCGTCCGTCCACGACGGTCCAGATCCGGTCCGCGGCGACCAGCACCTCCGGGTCGGACTTGCAGACGATCACCGCCGTCCGCCCTTCGAGGGCGGACAGCAAGGTCGCGATGCCCGCCCGGTCGAGGTAACCGAAGGGCTCGTCGAGCAGGAGCACGCCCTCGTGGGCGAGGACCGTGCCGAGCCGCACCCGCTGCCGCTCGCCGCCGGACAGCGTCCAGTACTCCCGGCCCACCAGGTGCGCGGCGTCCAGGGCGTCGGTCGCGGTGTCGTGTGGCGCCCACTCCTCCCCAGGGGGCTGGGTGAGCAGCGCGGTGCGAGGGGGGTCGTGCAGCGCACGGAGCAGCGTCGAGGTCCCGCAGCCGTGCTCGCCCACGAGGTAGGTCAGGCCGGGCTCGATCTGCATGTCGGCCACCCTAGGTCGCGGGCGGGCGCGCCATGAGGTGGACTGAGGGCCCCTCTCGAAGGACCTTCATGCTCTCCTCCCTCACCGATGCCCTGTCCGGGGCGTGGTGGACCTACCCGCTGGTCCTGGCGATCTGCGCCGGCGACGCGGTGGTCCCGATCCTGCCCGGCGAGACCTCGTTGATCGTGGCGGGGGTCCTGTCCTCCCAGGGGATCCTCTCCCTCCCCCTGGTCATCGCTGCCGGGGCGATCGGCGCGTTCCTCGGGGACAGCACCAGCTTCCTGCTGGGTCGTCGTGCGGGTGCCTGGACGCGAAGGCGGCTGTTCTCCGGAGCGCGCGGCAAGCGCTCCCTGGCCTGGGCCGAGCGCCAGCTCGACACGCGCGGGGCCACGATCATCGTCGTGGCGCGCTTCGTCCCCGGAGGACGCACGGCGGCCAGCTTCATGGCCGGGAGCGTGGACTACGGCTACCGGCGGTTCGCGCCCGCCGCGATCGCGGGAGGGCTGCTCTGGTCGGTCTACAGCACCCTGCTCGGGCGCATCGGTGGCGCGGCCTTCGAGGACAACGCCCTAGCAGCCCTCGGCGTGGCGGCGCTGCTCGCCGTCGGCGCCGCCGTCCTCATCGAGGGCAGCCGCAAGCTGCTGGCCCGGCGGCGGCGAGTCAGTCCGTGAAGGTCAACCCGCGAAACCGGGACAGCAGGTCGTCCGGGACACCGCGCGTGTCGATCGTCGTACGCGCGTAGAGCCACAGCAGCAGGTCCTGCGCCGGTGCGCGCAGGGTCGGCGCGTCAGCCGCGCCGGAGCTGACACGTGCGGTGCCGGGCTTGCCGTCCGTGATCGTCCACACATCGCCCGTGTCGCTCGCCACGAGGACCAGCTCACCCCGGAACGGCGGCTGCGTGGGCTCGTCCGGGTCGTCGTCGGACGCGACGGAGAAGTGCAGGAACTCGTCCACGCAGTCGGCAGCGACCTGCGGCTCGGTGCTCCACTCCAGGCCGGCGGCGTGCGCGGCGTCCCAGTGGTGCACCGCCGCCTCCTGCACCTGGTGGCGCGTCACGAAGGCGACGTCCTGCTGCCAGCCGGCCCACGTCCAGCAGTGCGCGCTCTGGTCAGCGTCACCCAGGACCTGGACGAGCCGTGCCGCTCCTGCGCGGAAGACGTCGAGCAGCGCGTCGTCAGCGGGCCGAGCGGGTCGGCGGTCCTCGGGCGGTGGCCCGGTCAGCAGCTCGTCCACGATGGTGCCCCAGAACCAGTGGACGCCCGCGACGTGCCAGACGAGATCGGCCACGGACCAGCCCGGGCAGTGCTCGACCGGCACCTGGAGGTGACCCTCAGCAGCATCGGCCAGTGCGGCGCTGTGGGTGGTGATGGCGTCGAGGCAGGACTGGGTCGCAAGCAGCATCACCGCATGGCCTCCAGGACGAGAAGGAACTGACCGCCGCCGGTCTCGACGCGGGTCGTGACCTCCAGCTCGGGGGCAAGCCGGCTGAGCCGGTCCAGCAACCAGTCGGCTGCCTGGTCTGCGTCGGCGCGGTTCGGGCATCGGCCCACGACCTCGCGCCCACCCTTGCGCGCCAGCCGCTCGGCCGTCCCCAGGAGGGGCGCGGGCTCGACGACGAAGAGCTCTGACGACCAGGGCACCACTGCCTTGACCGCGCCCTTGCGGGTGTTGCACGCCCGGTGGGCCAGGCGGTCGGCGGCGGGCGCGGACTTCTTGCCCTTCTTGCCGGCCGTCCCGAACGCGGGTGCTCCCCCGTCGGCACTGGGGCCACGGTCGGCGTTCACGGACGCGTCAGGGTCGACCGGCTCGTCGCACAGCCAGCAGCGCCAGCCGTCCCGGTCGCCGACCTCGGTGAGGGTGCTCATCCCCCGACGGTAGGCGCCCGTCGTACCGCCGCTCAAGCGTGCACGCGACGTGCAGGAAACACGCGCGTGACGGCGAACACACGGGTATGCGCCTACGCCCCCCGCTGCTGCTCGCCGTTGCCGGTGTCCTGACCGCCACCTCGGTCGCCTGGGCCCTCACCGGCACCACCCCCCTGACCGCGCTGCAGGACTACCAACGCTGGCACGGGAGCCTCGGGCACGGCAGCCTGTCCGGGTCGGCCGCCACGGAGTCGTCGTACGCCAAGGCGGGGATGGGGCTCACGCCGCAGACCCGGTGTGACAAGACCAGCCGACCAGAGACCGACCGTCAGGGGCGGGTGCCGCTGCGCGACTACGCCAGCGGTCGGGCGGCGAAGGGCTACACCTGCAACCTCGTCGACGTGGGGCACGAGGGCGACCAGCGGTGGCTTCCAGGTGTTCCGGTACGTCGACAAGGCCGGGCACGAGTGCGGCTTCTACGACGGGACGCTGCTGTTCCCGGCCAACGAGCCGAACAACCCGGGCGGCGTCGTCGTCCTGGACATGAGCAACCCGCGCGAAGCCGGTGCGCACCACGGTCCTGAACACCCTGGCGATGAAGACCCCGCACGAGTCCTTCCGGCTCAACGCCGCGCGCGGGCTGCTCGCGGCCGTCTCCGGCAGCCCCGCCACGCAGGTCGGGTCAGGTCGACGTCTACGACGCGTCGGCGGACTGCCGGCACCCGGTGTTCCAGAGCTCCCTGCCGCTGGGCATCCTCGGCCACGAGGGCGCCTTCTCCCCGGACGGCCGGACCTACTGGGCCGCGACGACCGCCGATCGCGGCCTGTCCGCCATCGACCTGACCAACCCCGCCGTGCCCCAGCTGCTCATGCACAGCCCGACGATCGCCACGCACGGGCTGTCGGTGAGCGACGACGGCAAGCGCCTCTACCTGGCCGACGTGCAGAGCGACCGGGGCGTCACGCAGAACTACTACACCGAGATCACCAACGGCGGTGGCGGCATGCGCGTGATGGACGCCAGCCCCGATCCAGGACCGCGTCGCGGGCACCTTGGACCTCAAGGAGATCGGCTACGTCACGTGGCCGGAGGTGACGATCCCGCAGGGCACGATCCCGATCACCATCAAGGGCCACCGCTACCTCGTGGAGTTCGACGAGTACGACAGCAACACCACGGCGTACGCCGCGGACGAGAACGTCGGCGGCGTCCGGATCATCGACCTCGCCAACGAGAAGCAGCCCAAGGTCATCAGCCGGATCCGGCTCGCGGTCTGGGAGAAGGCGGCCCGGGCGACCGACCAGTCGCAGGACCCCGGCGCCTCCTCCGGCACGCAGGGGTACGCCGCGCACTACTGCTCGGTGCCGCAGCGCAAGGACCCCGGCATCCTGGCGTGCAGCCTGATCGCCAGCGGGATGCGGGTCTTCGACCTGCGCGACCCGTTCCACCCGCGGGAGGTGGCCTACGCCAACCACCCTGCGCCGATCACGGGCAACAGCGTCAGCCCCGGTGGTGGCTACGCGATGAGCGCTCCGGCCTTCGTCCCGAGCCGTCGCGAGATCTGGTACGCCGACGGCAACAGCGGCTTCTGGGTCGAGCGCCTGTCGAAGGCCGCCTGGCCGCAGTAGTGCTGCCTGGCTGCCAGCCGAGCCGTCAGGTTGCCGGTGCGTAGTCCGGCCTCACGAGCAGCGCGAGCAGGCTGTCAGCCAGCCACGCCTCGTACCGCGCGGGCGACCAGCCCCGCTCCACGACGAAGCGGTGGTAGGGCGCCGTGTCGTTGAGGAGCCAGAGCACATCCGTCGCCTCCTGCACGGTGAGCCCGGGGCGCAGCGCTTCACGCTCGTCGAGCAAGGCCGCCAGCACCGCCATGCCGTGCTGGCGCTGGGTGCGCAGGTCGTCGTTGAGGGAGCGCAGGTCGGCGTCGAGGCCGGCGGCCGACTCCAGCACCTGCACGAGGGCGGCGGTGCGTCCCATGACCTCGACGATGTTCGTCGAGAAGTCCCTCAGGATCTGACGTGCGTCCGGCTCACGCAGACCTGCCTGGACGTGCGGTCGCTCGAGCACCGGGAGGGGCGCGTCGTCACCGGCGATCGCCCAGTCGAGGGCCAGCTTGAGGGTCTCGAGCTTTCCGCCGACCGAGGTGAAGACGGTCTTCCGGCTCACGCCGGCCGCCTCGGCGATCGCCTCCACCGACGTCGCGCCGTACCCCCGCTCGATGAACAGCGCCGCGGCGGCGTCGACGATCGCCCGCCGGGTGGCCCTGGCCTGCCTCGTCCGGAGGTCGGACGAGTACGCCCTCTTGACACCAGTTCGGGTAACCATCAGTGTAACGAGTACCTCGTCGGTGTGATCACCGGCGGACGGTAGCAGCTGGAGGGGCACATGCGCACTGTCGTGGTGGGAGCGGGACCGGTGGGGCTGTACTGCGCGATGGCGCTGGCCCGCCAGGGGGACGAGGTCACCGTGGTCGACCGCGATCCGGGGCCGGCGGCCGACCAGAGCTGGCGGCGGCGGGGCGTCATGCAGTTCGCCCACCCGCACTACTTCCGCCACCTCGTGCGCCTCGCCCTCCAGGAGCGCCTGCCCGACGTGTGGGAGCAGCTGCTCGCGGCCGGCGGCGAGGCCGCGACCTTCGAGGGCGCGCCGGAGTTCCTGGCTGGCTTGCAGTGCCGACGCTCCACCTTTGAGCGGGTCCTGTGGCAGGCCGCGGCACGCGAGCCCAGGCTGACCCTGCGGACGGGACTCGTCGAGGGACTGGTGTCCACCGCGGACCGCGTCTCGGGTGTCGTCGTCGACGGCGCCACGGCCGATGCAGACCGCGTGCTGTGCGCGACCGGCCGTGGCAGCACCCTGGGTGACGACCTGCGCGCACCGGGCACCGAGTCGGACTGCGGGTTCTCCTACGTCGCGCGCCTGTACCAGGCACGGCCTGGCGCGCCCTGGCCGACCTGGGCACTGTCCGGACGGCTGTACGACGGCTACCAGGCCATCCTGTTCCCTCACGACAACCGGACGCTGTCCGCCCTCGTGGTCCTGCCCAGCCACGACGCCGAGCTGGCCGAGCTCCGGCGCACCGAGCTGTTCGACGTCGCCGCCTCGCTCATCCCGCAGCTCGCGCCCTGGACCGGCTCCGAGCACTACGAGCCCCTGACGCCGCCCATGACCGGCGGCCGGCTGACCAACGGCTACCGGGGGCAGCTCGACGAGGGTGGGCGCGTGCCGCTCGCCGGCCTGTACTTCGTCGGCGACGCCGTCTGCACGACCAACCCGGCCGCCGGCCGCGGCGTCTCCCTCGGACTGCAGCAGGCACAGGCGCTGCTCACAATGCTGGACAGCGCCGATGCCCGCGACAGCAGCGCGCAGTTCCACGCGTGGTGCGACGAGCACGTCCGACCCTGGTACGACGATCACGTGCTGTGGGATGCCGAGCTGCTGCGTCGCTACGCCCGAGAGGACCTGGACCCCAGCGGTCCGCTCAGCTCTGATGTCTACTGCACGGCGGCCGAGAGCGACCCCTCACTCATGCCGACGGTGGGCCCTGTGCTCGGCATGGTCACCACACCCACCTCGCTCTCCGCGATCGACGGTCAGGTGAGGGGCATGCTGCGACAGGGATGGCGACCCGGCTTCACCGACGGCCCGACCCGCGACGACCTGGTCGAGCGCCTGAGAGACACCGCGTCGGCAACGAGCGTGTGACGCGCTAGCGTCCCGCGGGAGCGGAGCCAGGTCTTTCCCGCTCTTCTCACGGAGGCGCCGTATGTCCGACACGACCTGCCACATGTCCCTCTCGCTGGACGGCTTTGCCGCCGGTCCGGACCAGAGCAGGCAGAACCCCCTCGGCCTCGGCGGCGGACAGGTGCACACCTGGCACATGGGCGAGCCCGCCAACGAGGCGGACCGGATCGCCAACGGCTGGTTGATGCGACCGCGCGGCGCGTACGTCATGGGACGGAACATGTTCGGCCCCATCCGCGGTGAGTGGGACCTGGACTGGACCGGCTGGTGGGGGCCCGAGCCGCCGTACCACGCCCCGGTCTTCGTCCTCACCCACCACCGACGCAACCCGATCACGATGGAGGGTGGGACGACGTTCCACTTCGTCACCGACGGCTTCGACGCGGCCTACTCTGCAGCGCGTGCGGCTGCCGGTGACGCCGGCGTGGACATCGCCGGTGGAGCCTCGACCGTCCGGCAGGCGCTGGCCGCCGGGGTGATCGACGAGCTCACCCTGGACATCGCGCCGGTGCTGCTCGGCGCGGGTGAGCGCCTGTTCGACGACATCGCCTCCTTCGACTTCGAACCCGTCGAGGTCCTGCACTCCCCGCTGACCACCCACATCCGCTACCGCCGGACCGCACCGAGGTAGCAGGACGATGACGACTTCTCCCGACGCGAAGGACTTCGAGGGCGCGACCTTCGTCAAGGCCAACTTCTCGGGCGCCACGCTGCGGTTCTCCGATGTCAGCGGCGTGACGATGCGCAGCGTCGACGTGGACGGACTCGACATCGACAGCCACGACCTGTTCTTCGGCAGCCTGATCGTCAACGGCATCGACGTCGTGCCGCTCGTCGATGCCGAGCTCAACCGGCAGTTCCCGGGCCGCGAGCTGCAGAAGGCACAGACGCCCGAGAGCCTGCGGGAGGGCTGGGTCGCCGTACAAGCCGCGTGGGCGACGACCGTGGCCGACACACCGGCAGACCTGGTGGACGCCCACGTCGAGGACGAGTGGTCCTTGGCCCAGACCCTGAGGCACCTCGTCCTGGCGACCGACGCCTGGCTGCGTGGCGGCATCCTTCGGGTGCAGCAGCCGTTCCACGAGCTCGGGCAGCTCTTCACAGGCGCGGAGCAGATGGGCTTCGACATGTCGATCTTCCGCGCGGACCCGCCGCCGTACGAGGAGATCCTCGCCGTCCGCGCCGAGCGGCAGGGGTTGGTGACCGAGTTCCTCGCCACCGCGACCACCGACCTCCTCGCGGAGGAACGCGAGAACCCTTGGGGCGGTGGTGACTGGCGACCCAGCGTGGGCGACTGCGTCCGAGTGATCCTGGAGGAGGAGTGGGCGCATCTGCGCTACGTCCGGCGGGACCTCGCCCTTTTGGGGTGAATCAGCCGGATCGGATCGGACGACCTTTCCCGAACCTGCCGAACGCGCACCGCTGAGTGCCTATTCTCGGGCCGTCCACTGCCTCCAGGAGGAGCCGTGTCCGAACCGGAAGACAAAGGCGACGGACAGCGCCCGCCTCGCAAAGCCCCGGCGAAGAAGCCGCCGGCCACAACGTCGCCCGCCAAGAAGGCTCCGGCGAAGAAGGCTCCGGCGAAGAAGGCGGCAGCCCGAACCACCGCTGACCACAAGCCACCGGAAGCGCCAGCTGCCCACCCGGAGCCGCTCCCCGCGCCGGCACCGCTGGACGACGCCGCCTTCGAGGCCGAGGTCTCGGGCTTGCTCGAGCCCACCAGGGCCGACTGGCGACGCATGGTGCGCACCACACTGACAGGCGTCGTCACGAACCTGCGTCGCAACCCTCGCAAGGTGCTGCTGTGCATGGCCGCGGGATGGGCCGTCGGGTGGCTCGTCAACGTCTGGGTGATGGCCCGCAACTACGGCGGATTCGTCGTGCCGTCGGGCAGTCCCGTCGTCGGTCAGGGCAACATCGTCCGTGGTGCGTCCTACTGGTTCGTGGTGTCCCTGGTCGTCACCGCGTTGCTCAACTACCGCATCATGGCCGGGGGCGAGCGGTTCTGGACCGACGTACGCGGCTTTCCCGAGGGCATCAAGCGGCTCGTCCGCGACGACGGTGCGAAGGCGACGGCCCACCTGCTGTTCGGTGCCGCGGGGGGCCTTCTGCTGACCTACACGCTCGGTCCCTCGCTGAGCAGCGTGGTAGCTGTCGGTACCGCCCTGGTCCTGGTCAGCCTGCTACGGCCGGTCGTCGTCGGCGGGCTGCTGCTCGCCTGGCGTGCCGTCATCGCACGCCTGGCGCCGACCGCGGACCGCGGCAGCCTGCAGACCACGGCCGTCGCGACGCTCGGCGGCGCCGCAGCGCTCGCCAGCTCGATCGCGATCCACAGCCCGACCCTGCGCATCCTGCTGGCGGTCGGTGCTGCCGGCACCGCTGTCGCCCTGTCACGCGGAAGGGCACCGTCCTCGGCGACGGTGCTGCTCGTGCTGCTCGGCGCCTTCGTCGTCGACGGGCTGTGGGAGGCCCGACTGGCCCTCGCGGACGACGGCGGTTGGCAGGAGTGCGGCAGCACCCTCTCGCGCTGGTGGAGCTGCAGCGGGTCGGACCGGGCCCGCTGGCTCGCGGCGTACGGCGCAGGCGGATCAGCCCTCGGCGCGGGACTGGGCGCCGGGCTGGCCCCCACCGGCAGCCCGCTGACCAAGCCCTGGAGCGAGATGAGCGACAGCGAGCGGGAGGCGTTCAAGCAGGACTACATCAACCGGTTCCTCGACACCCACCCCCACGCCACTGCGGAGCAGCTGAGGCGATTCGTCGACGGGCTGAACAGCCGGGACGCCGGGTTCTGGGAGAAGCAGTGGCAGCTCACCAAGGACTTCGCCGGCGCCTACTGGGACGACCTCGCCTCGGGCAAGCAGGCCGAAGGTCTGGGCGCGATGTTCTACGGCATGGGCGAGGGCTTCAACAAGGCGGCCAAGACGACCTTGGACGAGCTGAAGAACCTGCCGGGCACCCTGAGGGAGTTCCCGGGCGTCTTCTGGGACGACCTCGCCTCCGGCGAGCAGGAGAAGCGGCTGAAGGGCATGGTCGACTACACGGGCAACGCCCTGAAGAAGGCCGACCAGTTCCTCAACATGTCACCTGAGGAGCTCGCAGCCGCTTACGACAGGTACGGCAAGGCCAACGTGCAGAAGTTCATGGCGAAGATGGGCGAGATCGAGCGCAACCTCGCTGCCAAGGACCCGACAGCGATCCGCCAGTCCATCGGCGAGCTCGCCGGCGAGGCGGAGTTCACCGTCCTGCTGGGAGCTGGACAGGAGAAGCTGACCGCCGAGGCCGCCGCCTACCTCGGCGAGATCAAGGCCGCCAAGCTCGCCGAGCAGACGCTCATCGACATCAAGGCGGGGACGAAGGGCCTGTCCGTCACGGAGCTGACCGCCGACGAGCGCTTCGCCCGTCAGAACCTTCTGGAGCTCGCCAAGCGCGACAAGGTGAAGCTCACCCCCGAGGAGGCCGAGCGGCTGTTCGGCATCGACGAACGCATCACCCTGCAGCGGCAGGGGACGATCCTGCAGACCAGCGAGGGCAAGGCCGGCAAGGGCATGTACAGCGAGTACAAGCTCGGCGACGAGAACGCCGTCATGGCCAAGCAGTTGCGGGTCGAGCACCCTGACCTCTACACGGGCAAGTGGAACCCCGTCGCCGACAAGTCGTTCGTCCCCGGCGAGGAGGCCTTCATGTCCGCCGAGGACCTCGCCCGGTTCAAGGACCACCCGCCGCTGCCGGGCGAGACGGTCAACTTCACACCCAAGGCGTTGTCGCAGCAGGAGATCGCTGACCTTCCGCCGGACCTGCAGAGCCGGTACGCCGACCGCATGAAAGACGCCGCAGGCTGGGACAAGCACACCGGCTTCACCAAGCGCGAGACCATCGACTACGCCAAGCCAGGGGTGAAGGACAAGTACGGCGAGATGTACGTCCCGGAGGACCCGCGCAACCCCGTCAAGAAGGCGGAGTTCTGGAAGGACCCTGACGACAACCGGATCTACGTCCGCTACCAGACCGAGGACGGCGCCTGGAGTCCGCCGCGACGCCAGGCCTCCGACGTCGACACCGTCACCCACGGAGGTGGGGAGAAGGTGTCCTACGACAAGAGCCGCGAGCTGCAGTACAAGCAGTCCGACGGTCAGCTGGGTGAAGGCGACACGCCGGCGTGGGTGCGCGGGATGCTCGAGGAGGGGAAGGGCGGGATGGAACTCAAGGATCCCGACATGAGGAACATGCTGTACAAGGGGATCGACGCCCTGGACAAGGCCAACGGGCAACAGGTGATCCAGCAGAACCTCGATGGCCTGTTCCTCACCACAGCCAACTACTCCGAAGAGCTGAAGATGGCCACGCAGGCGGCCAAGCAGCTCGACGCACAAGGGCTGTGGACCGCCGAGCAGCGGGCAGCACTGGTCAACAAGGGCATCCTCGCCCCACGGTGACCGCGCGCCGTACGGTGCGGTCATGGCCCTGACCCCCGAGCAGTTCCATGAGCACGCCCGTGCGGCCGCCGACGCGGACGGGCGCCTTCCCCTGTCCCGCATGACCGGCTGGGAGATCAGCCCCTTCGAGCCGGACGGCCTGCGCGTCTCACCGCTCCTTCCTCCCGTCGTACCCGAGCCGACCCGTCACGGCGAGGACCCCTCGGAGTGCACCTCGTGCGCTCGCCGCGACGAGGGCCTCTGGCTCGACGACCACTGGCGGCTGACGCGCATCGGCGGCGTCGGCGTCCCGCTGGTCCTCATGCTCCATGCGCGAGAGCACCATGACCTGGCTGACCTGCCCGACGCACTCGCGGCCGAGCTCGGGGTGCTCACCACGCATCTCGTCCGGCACGTCGAGGCGCTGCCGGGGATCGGCCGCTGCCACACCTACCGTTTCGGGGACGGGGCAGCGCACCTGCACCAGTGGTTCTTCGCGCGCCCGCTCGGTCAGGTGCAGCTGCGCGGCTCGTGGCTGGTGGTGTGGGACGACCTGCTCCCGCAGTACCCGACCTCGATCGCCGACGAGGACGCTGCTGCCGTCGTCGAAGCCCTGCTCTCGTCGTACGGCGGCAGGCGAGGCGCGATCGTTCCCTGAGCACCCGCAGCCGTTCGTCAGATCTGCTGTCCACGCACGACAGATTGGCCGATCGGACTGATCGGTGTGGCGTGGCGACGCCGAAGTCAGCACCCGCCGCCGCGCAGGCGGTGTGACGGCGTCGTACGACGACCGCCGGCGGGAGCGAGCCGAAGCTGGCGATCCGCGGGCCAGGTGTCCACCGATTCCTGCACGATCCCTCCTTCGCGGGAAGGAGCCGTTCTCGGGCTGGGCTCAGCGAGTTGAAATACCGTGGGGGGTATCTTGTTGAAAACCATGGCAGCCCGCGGCAACGATCCGCGGGGCCTCGACCAAGGGACGACTCATGACTGACGAGCCCACCGCTGCGCGGAAGCGGAAGGCCGCACCCAGCGCCCCGCGCACAGGCGCCACCCCTAAGGCCGCGGCGAACACTGGACGACGCCGTCTCGACAGGGCAGCTCCCCTCGTCGACGGTGACCTCGTCCAGCCCTTGGCGGGAGCCCTCGCGCCGGGCGGTCGCCGCTTCGGCCCGATGGGTCGGCTCGGGGCGTGGACGGCCACCCACTTCCGCCTGGTCCTGACCGCCTGGCTCATGATCATCGTCGGCCTGGGCGCCTTCGCGCCCAAGGTCGAGCACGCTCTCGCCGGAGCCGGCTGGGAGGCCAAGGGCTCCGACTCGGTCCAGACCCGAGAGATCGTCCAGCAGCAGTTCGGTGGCATGTCGAGCTCCGCACTGCAGGTCGTCGTAGCCTCCGAGACCGGACCGGTGACCAGCGGAGAGGGCAAGCGTGTCACCGAGGAGGTCATCGCCCTGCTCAAGACCGACCGCCGGGTCTCTCAGGTCATCACCCCTCAGCCCGGTCAGTCACTCTCCCAGGACGGCAAGGTCGCCGTCGTTCAGGCGGGGGCCGCCGACCTGAACACCAACGAGATGGTGCGGGCGGCGGACGATCTGAAGGATCCCCTGCGCGCGCTCAGCACCAAGGACGTGCAGGTCGCCATGACTGGCAGCGCGGTCCTCTGGAGCGACTTCAACGCCGCCAATCGCGACGCCATGATCAAGAGCGAGCTGATCTCCTGGCCGGTGACGCTTGCCATCCTCGTACTGGCCTTCGGGTCGCTCGTGGCTGCCGGTCTACCGCTGATGCTCACCATCGTCGGGCTCGTCGCTGCCGCCGGGTCCCTGTACCTGGGGTCCCTGGTGGGCGACATCTCCATCTGGGCCATGAACTTCGCGCTCATGTTCGCGCTGGCACTGGGCATCGACTACGCGTTGTTCCTCGTCGTGCGCTTCCGAGCTGCGCACTTCGGCCAGTCGGAGAACGTCGTCGAAGCCGTCGCGGAGACGATGGAGACCGCCGGCAAGGCTGTGCTGTTCAGCGGCCTCACCGTGCTCATCAGCCTGTCCGCTGTCCTGCTCGTCCCGTCCCCGGCCGTACAGTCGATGGCCCTCGGGATCATGCTGGCGGTGATCTTCGTGCTCACCGCGACGCTGACCCTGCTACCCGCGGTGCTGGCCCGGCTCGGCGACAGGGTCGACGCCGCCTCGCTGCCCTGGGTACACGCCGGCGAGCACCGCTCCGCCCGCTTCGCCGCCTGGGCCGAGCGGCTCTGGAAGCGGCCCATCGCGTACGGCGCCGCAGCGCTCGTCGTGCTGGTCGCTCTCGCGCTGCCCGTGCTCGGGCTGCGCACCGGGATGCCCAGCATCAAGGTCGTCCCCGAGGACACCTCCAGCCGGGCGGGCTACGCGCTCGTGTCCGAGGCCTTCGGCGCCGGGGCTCCCGGGATGCTGCAGGTCGTCGCACCTTCCAGTGAGGCGGCGGCGACGACCGCCGCGCTCAAGGCGGACAGGGGCATTGCACGCGTCATGCCCGCGGTCGGCGGCACCGGGGACATGGTGCTGGTGCAGGCCGTCCCGACGACCGACCCGTCCGCACCTGAGATGGGTCAGACCATCGACCGTCTGCGCGCTGATCTGCCTCACGACGTGCTCGTCGGTGGCGCGGCCGCGGAGAACCACGACCTCGAGAGGCTGCTCAAGAGCAAGGTGCCCCTGGTGATCGGCGTCGTCCTGGCTCTGGGGTTCCTGCTCCTGCTCGTCGCGCTGCAGGCGCCGCTCATCTCGGCCCTCGGCGTGCTGACCAACCTTCTCGCCACGGCAGCTGCCTTCGGCGTAGCTCGACTCATCTTCGCCGAGGGGATCGGCGCCGACCTGCTCGGCTTCGAGTCGCAGGGCTTCCTCGACGCCTGGGCTCCCGTGTTCTTCTTCGCGATGATCTTCGCGATCGGGATGGACTACACGGTGTTCCTGCTCGCCAGCGCCAAGGAGCACTGGGAGACGAGCGGCGACGCCAAGGAAGCGATGGTCGGCGGCGTCGCGCACAGCGGCCGGACGATTTTCGCCGCCGCAGGCGTCATGGTCGCTGTGTTCTTCACCTTCTCGCTGTCCCAGCCCCTCCCCCCGAAGGAGATGGGCATCATCTTGGGAGTGGCCGTGCTGCTCGATGCGGCGCTGATCCGGCTCCTCCTGCTGCCGGTGCTCATGCGCCTCACCGGCAACGCCGCTTGGGCCACCCCCCGGTGGCTGCGTCGAGTGCTCCCCCGCATCACCTTCAGCCACTAGCTCCACCCCCACCACCCGGAGGTACGACATGTGCAGTCCCGCGATGTGCAAGAAGTGTGGCAAGACCACCTGGTCCGGCTGCGGAGCCCACGTGGACCAGGTCATGGACCGGGTCCCCAAGCCGCAGCAGTGCACGTGCGCAACGACGCCCGCGGCACCAGCCGGTCAGGGCCGACGCTGGGGCCTGTTCCGCCGCTGAGGCTGCGGAAGCCCCTGCTCCGCGACGTTGTTCAGGCATCAGGCGCCTCCGTCAGCGCCCTGACGAGGGAGATCGCATGCAGCTCGACGAAGACGCCACCAAGGCGAGCATCAACCGTCTACGCCGAGCCGAGGGCCAGCTCGCCGGCGTGATCCGCATGCTGGAGCAGGGACGAGACTGCAAGGACGTCGTGACGCAGCTCGCGGCCGTCTCCCGTGCGCTGGACAAGGCCGGCTTCACCATCGTGGCGAGCGGGCTGAAGCAGTGCCTGCTCGCCGGCGGCGACGAGGGAGAGCTGGACGTCGCTCGCATGGAGAAGCTGTTCCTTAGCCTCGCTTGACGGATCAGCTCCCTGTGATGTGCGTTGAGCGCACATCGGACGGACTTCTTCGTGAGGCCCCCGCGGCTGCCACCTGAGCGAGGCGGACCTCTCGCCGTCAGTGGCATCATCCAGAGCTCATGTCTTCTGCGGCTGCGTGCCCACCCGCGACGGAGCGCCGGTGGCAGCGCGACACCGTCCTCGAGCAGATACTTCTTCACGGTGCCCCCATCGCCGCGGACCTCAGCGGCCATCTCGGCAGAGGACGCGCCTGAACCGGTGGGGCGGGTGGGGCTCGAACCCACGACCGAGGGATTATGAGCCGGGGTCAGGGGGGCTGGCGGGGTGGGCCGAAGTGCAAAACCGCAGGTCAGAGGGGGTGCTGCGTCGGCGGCGAAAGCCTGGTTCGGTGCTGCTCGGCAGAGAATGGCACCAAAATGGCACCAAAACTAATGCACGATCCGCTATACAGCGGTGATGAGCGCGACGGCCGGCGGACTCCTGCGTGAGGCCCGCGCGGCTGCCCATCTGAGCCAGGCAGAGCTTGCCGTGAAGGCCGGCGTCACCCAAAGCGTCATCAGCGTCTACGAGTCGGGACGACGTCAGCCGTCCTTGCCAACCCTTGCCAGTCTGATCGCGGCAACCGGCTACGAGCTCACTCTGTCGGTTGCCAAGCCGCGGCAGGGGCTCCAGCGCCTGACCGGCCCGGTGGGGCGCCGGCTCCGGCGACGACGGGCAGCGGTCCTGGAGGTTGCCAACCGGCACGGGGTGACGGTGCTCGGGGTCTTCGGCAGCGTCGCCCGCGGTGAGGACCGCTCGGACAGCGACGTCGACCTGCTCGTCGAGCAACCGGACGTCATGAGCCTGTTCGCGATCGCCCGATTGCAGAACGAGCTCGAGGAGCTGCTCGGGACTGCCGTCGACCTCGTCCCACGGTCTGGCCTGAAGCCTCGCGTGCGGCGACTGGTCGAGGCGGACCTGGTGCCACTCTGACCTGTGGCGTCGATCAGCGGAACAGAACAACCCGCACCGGTATGTCGAGTCCCGCCCAGGCACGGTCGCCGGTGAGGACTTCTGCGGGATCACTACGAACAGCCACGGCGAGGCAGCAGCGGTCGCCGAGCGACAACGCCCGACCGCCGGCTACCGATCGCAGAGCTCCGGCGAGTTCCGCATCGTCGGCCACGAAGGGCTCGATCGTCACACCCGCCGAGACGAGCAGGGTGCGCAGCTGTTGAGCCTCGACGTCGGCGTCAACCAGCTTGCCAACGACCTCGGCAAGGTTGACAGCGCTCAGGATCGCTCCTGGCAAGGCCTTGGCAACCTGATCGGCACCAGGCTCGTCGTGGACCAACGCCAGTACTGCCGAGGCATCAAGGACTGTCACTCCTGCGCCGCCGCCTGACGGCGCTCTTCCAGCAGCTCGTCGACGAACGAGCGCTTCGCCGGCACCGCGGAGGCCAGCCGACGAAGCTGACGTACGGCGTCCTGCGGGCGCTGCAGCAGCAGCTGATCTCCTTGAACGTGCAGGTGGAGCTGATCCCCCGGCGCGAGGCCCAGGGCGGCCCGCACCTCCGACGGGATCACGACGCGGCCTTGTCGCCCGAGAACGAGTGTGGCATCCATACAGACAGTGTGCCACGTTCATCGAGTGAATGCCACACTCGTGCCAGGGTCACCAGGACAGAGAACGTGTTGTTATCCATCCCCGCGCACGGGCTCGGGCGAGATGGGCTAGCGGCACTTCCTCGCTCATCGGCAGAACGCGATAGGCTGTTCCCATGGAGACCGGCTCGCTGCTTCGGGAAGCCCGCACTCGTGCTGGCCTGTCGCAGTCTGACCTCGCTCGACGGGCCGGCGTCCCGCAGAGCGTCGTGAGTGAGTACGAGGCCGGCAAGCGGCAGCCCTCCGTTCCGACGCTGGCACGGTTGGTCGGTGCGACCGGGCACGAGCTCACGCTTGGCCTGGAGCGCACCGATCCCGAGGTGCGGGGGCTACCTGACACTCCGTTGGGACGGCGGCTGCGCCAGCATCGGCGGGCCTTGCTCGACGCGGTGACCGCAGCTGGGGCGAGCAACCTGCGCGTGTTCGGCAGTGTCGCCCGCGGACAAGACGGACCGGACAGCGACGTGGACCTGCTCGTCGACCTTCCCGAGGACACCAGCCTCTTCACCGTTCTGGCCCTCGAGGGCACTCTGGAACGGATCCTGAAGGTGAAGGTCGACCTCGCGCCCGTGAACGGCCTCAAGCCACGCGTCCGTGCCGAAGCGCTCGCCGACGCGGTCGCCGTATGAGTCGCCGCGACGCCGAACGCCTACAGGACATCCTCGACGCCATCGCGGCCATCGAAAGTCACCTGACACGGGGTGACCTGTCAGACGGCCTGATCTTCGACGCCGTCCGGGTCCGCCTCATCGAGATCGGTGAGGCGATCAAGGCGGTCTCCGCCGAGCTGCTCGACACCGAGCCGGGTCACCCGTGGAGCGACATCGCACGGATGCGCGACCGCTTGGCCCATCGGTACTTCGACACGACCCACGGTCACGTCAGCAGCGCTGTCCACCACGATCTTGCACCCCTCAGGAAGGCCGTACTTCGACTGCAGGGGCGACTACCCAGAGGCGATTAGCTCTCAACTCCATCGTGGCTGCAGCAGCGCTCAGCGGCTTGCCGGATCCCCGCTCAGCGGGGACGATTCGCCCATGCAATGGACCTACGGCTCCGACTCGCCAATGCGAGACTCCTCGATCTCGATCGAGGAGGAGGTCGCGCGGCTCGTCGCTCCGCAGGTGATCCCATGGCGATTCAAGTTCATGCGCCTCTGGCGGTTCCTGATCCGACGAAAGGGTTGATCGAGAACGCCGCCTCTTCGACGTTGGAGCCGATCTACTCCTGGCCATGAGGGAAGCGCACGTCGTCACTCCTCAGGGCTGCCCATCCAACGACGATCTCGCGTGTCGCATCCTCGGGACCCTGCTCGAGCCAGTCGTCCTCTTCCCAGTAGGAGGAGTAGCTGCCATCCAGATCGCAGCCGATCCAGACCCGGCCTCGTCGGCCCAGATGTCCCGGAAGGTCGTTAAGGGCGTTGATGATCTTGGTGCTTTCCGAGGCGAAGGCAGGGAGTTCTTCCACGGCGAGGAGCGCCGCTCGAAGCATCGGGACGTGCTCGTCGCAGTTGCCGAACGTCTCCGGGACGGTCTCCCGGAGGCGGGAACCCAGTGCAAGGTTCCCATCTTCCAGCAAGCGTTCGGCGAGAGCGAGGGCTCGGTCCTCGACAACCGCTCGGCGGGGGTTCATTGGCGGCAGAGTAGCCGCGACAGCACCCCTGGCGAGACCCGTCCGCGAGGGGAGAGCGCCTGGTGCCCTCGCCGGTAGCCGGCGTCGATGTCCGAAGAGAAATGTCGCTACTCGTCGTGGAAGCTCGGACCGCGCCGGGCAGAAAACCGACACCTACCCTCGCAGTCCTGCCAACGCGGCGCCGACCCGCGCTGCGACCTGCTCGGCCTCCACTGGCGCGGAGGCGTCCACGGCTATGAGCGGCCCAGGGAGGTCCAATAACCCACCGCCGTCAGAGAAACGCTCCCAATCGTCCATCGCGTGGTGGACCGAGTGCCTTCGACTCGCTCGAACCCGACCCTCGAACCGCTCACGCGCCAGGACGGGGTCACAGCGACAATGGACCTGCACCAGTGGTCGGCCCAGCCCGATGAGTTCAGTCTCGGACAAGCCGGGCCAGAAGAACGACTCCAAAACGACCTCGGGGGCTCGCGCTGCCAGCCCGAGCATGACGTGCACCGCCGCCCGTCCGTAGTCCCCTGCGAGAGGACCAAGGCCAAGGCAATCCGCCAGCAGCTCCTTGATGTAATCCTTGGAGATCAGCGGAAGGTTCAGTTTCGCCGCGAGCGGCTCTGCAAGCGTCGTCTTTCCGCTGCCTGGCAGCCCTGTGACGATTACCGCGAACATGCCGTGAGGGTAGTGCCGACATCTCCGCACCACGAAGAACGCCTGGTGCCCTCGCCGGTAGCCGGCGTCGATGTCCGAAGAGAAATGTCGCTACTCGTCGTGGAAGCTCGGACCGCGCCGGGCAGAAAACCGACACCTACCCTCGCAGTCCTGCCAACGCGGCGCCGACCCGCGCTGCGACCTGCTCGGCCTCCACTGGCGCGGAGGCGTCCACGGCTATGAGCGGCCCAGGGAGGTCCAATAACCCACCGCCGTCAGAGAAACGCTCCCAATCGTCCATCGCGTGGTGGACCGAGTGCCTTCGACTCGCTCGAACCCGACCCTCGAACCGCTCACGCGCCAGGACGGGGTCACAGCGACAATGGACCTGCACCAGTGGTCGGCCCAGCCCGATGAGTTCAGTCTCGGACAAGCCGGGCCAGAAGAACGACTCCAAAACGACCTCGGGGGCTCGCGCTGCCAGCCCGAGCATGACGTGCACCGCCGCCCGTCCGTAGTCCCCTGCGAGAGGACCAAGGCCAAGGCAATCCGCCAGCAGCTCCTTGATGTAATCCTTGGAGATCAGCGGAAGGTTCAGTTTCGCCGCGAGCGGCTCTGCAAGCGTCGTCTTTCCGCTGCCTGGCAGCCCTGTGACGATTACCGCGAACATGCCGTGAGGGTAGTGCCGACATCTCCGCACCACGAAGAACGCCTGTTCTTAAGCAGCGTCCGCGTCAAGCCCCACCGTGAAAAAGCCGTTGTTACCGTTCACCGTCAACGTCCGCCGTGCCGGCGGAGCCCTACGTGGGGATCCTGTTGCCGCCCGATTGACGCGGTCGGGGTCTGTGCGCGTAACCTTACATTCCTGGTGAAGTAAGGAGTGGGCATGGATGTAGCTGCGAGGGTGACCTCGAAGGGACAGGTGACCGTTCCGAAGGCCGTGCGTGAGGCGCTCGGAATCCGCGAGGGCGACGAGATCGTCTTCCGGGTCGAGGGGTCAAGAGCCGTGCTCGCCCGAACAGCCGACTTCCTCTCCCTTGCTGGGTCCATCTCCGTGCCGGCCGACAAGCGCAGCGCCAGCTGGAACGACGTGCTTCGCAAGACTCGAGCGGGACGAGCGGCCTTGCGCGCGTGAGCGCCTTCGTCGACACGAACATCCTGGTCCGCCATCTCACGGGCGATCCACCGGAGATGGCCGCCCGCGCCACAGCGTTCCTCACCGCTGGCCAGGAGCTCTTGCTGACGGACCTCGTCGTGGCAGAGACGGTGTACGTCCTGGAGTCGTTCTACGAGGCTCCGCGCGTCCAGGTCGCGGAGTCGATGCGTTCGCTGCTCGCGTTCCGGTCCATGGTGACCGTCGACCCGGCGCTGCTTTTGCGGACGCTCGAGGTCTACGAGGTCGACCGTTTGGACTTCGCTGAGGCGTACTTGGTCGCCTGCGCGGAAGCGACCGGGGTGAACGCAGTCGCCTCCTTCGACAAGTCCATCGACCGCGTCACGACGGTTCAGCGCGTGGAGCCGTAACGCTGGCAACCCCTTGCCAAGCGGCTTGCCAACGCCGTAGCGGGCCGTTGGCAAGGTGGGTCACGCGCCTCCTACGGTCTGGACACCCCAGCCCCTTCCCGGTGCGGAGCGGACGCCGGAGCAGTAAGTCCTAACCCCGACCCGCAGCGTCGTCCCGGTTGAGTCATCACCTGGCCGCTGAGGACCCGCCGGGGAAGCCGCCGACCTGCTGGCCGGGTTCACGAGGGCACTGCTTGCTGGAGTCGACGCCGGAGCAGGCTGGCTCATGAACGTCGCCACGCCGTGGACTTGGTGGGCTGACCTTGCGGACGCAAGGCCTCGTCGCCGGCCTGGCCAACCCGGGATAGTTGCTCGCCCGCGACGAGCGTCATGCTGGGCCCCCGGATGGCGATCCCATTGTGTGCAGACCGCTCGAACCCGTTGCCAAGGAGCGCCGGCGGAGGGCCTGAGGTGACCCCGCGACCTCAAGTGCCAGAAGAGTCCCGCGCCTCGTTGTTCTTGATCTTGGTCGTGTTGGAGGCCTCAGTGCCTACATGAGAGTGAGGGCTACGAACGGGGCGTGGTCCTCGCCTCTGACCGACCGGGCCAGGACCTCGAGGAGGAGCGAGATGACGACGAACGAAGCTGTGACCCAGCTGATCGCACCGACGCACGACCCAGCCCAGCGGCCGACGCTCACGGTCGCGGAGGCCGCCGAGCTGCTCGGCGTGAGCCGCTGGCTGATCCAGCAGCAGGTCGGCCGGGGCGCGCTTCCCGCCGTACGGCTGGGGCGGCGGATCCTCATCCCCCGCGCGCGGCTGCTGGCGTGGCTCGAGGGGCAGCCGTAGGGGTTCTCCACAGATCCACGCTGCGGACCAGCACGTGCAGCCCTACGGCGGTTCGCTGGGTAGTTGCGAAGGGAGCAGCTCGATGGGCAGAGCCGCGTGGGGTGAGAGCTCGATCCAGCAGGACGACAACGGGCGCTGGCACGGGTACGTGTCGATGGGGTTCGCCAACGGCGGGGTGCGGGACCGCCGGCACGTCACCGGCAAGACCCGCGCGGTCGTCGTCCGGAAGGTCCGAGCCCTCGAGGCCCAGCGCGATGCCGGCGCGGTCCCCCAGGCCGGCAAGCCCCCCACGGTCGGGGTGTGGCTCGAGCACTGGCTCACCACGATCGCGGTGACCCGGGTGCGACCGCTGACCTACCAGGGCTATACGTCGTACGTCCGGGGCAAGATCATCCCCGCCCTCGGCCACCACCGGCTCGACCGGCTGCAGCCCGAGCACGTCGAGCGCTTCTACTCCGACCTGCGGGCCCAGGGCCTGTCGTCCGCCACGGTGCTGCAGACCCACCGGGTGCTGTCCCGGGCGCTGAAGGTTGCCGTGCAGCGGCAGCGGGTGGCACGCAACGTCTGCTCTCTGGTGGACGCGCCGAGCCTGCGCCGCAAGGAGGTCGAGCCGCTCAGTGCCGACGAGGCCCGCCGGCTGCTCGAGGCCGCCAAGCTCGACCGCAACGCCGCCCGCTGGTCCGTAGCGCTGGCACTCGGCCTGCGGCAGGGCGAGGCCCTCGGACTGATGTGGATCGACCTCGACCCGATCGCCGGGACGCTCACCGTCCGGCGGGCCCTGCAGCGGCTGAAGGGCAAGGGCCTGGTGATGGCCGAGCCCAAGAGCCGCGCCGGCCGTCGGACCATCGCCCTGCCTCCGTCGCTGATCGCCGGGCTCGAGGCGCACCGGGAGACCCAGGAGCGCGAGCGAGAGCACGCCGCCGAGGCCTGGCAGGAGATCGGTCTGGTGTTCGCCCAGGTCGACGGCCGGCCCATCGACCCCGGCGCCGACTGGAAGGCCTGGAAGGCGCTGCTCAAGCGGGCCGAGGTCCGCGACGCCCGGCTGCACGACGCCCGGCACACCGCGGCCACCCTGCTGCTCCAGCAGGGCGTCCCTGCCCGGGTCGCGATGCAGATCCTGGGCCACTCCCAGATCAGCCTGACCCTCGGCACCTACTCCCACGTCGTCCCCGAGCTGGCGCTCGAGGCCGCAGCGCGGATGGAAGCGGCTCTGTGGGGTCCAGAAAATGGCACCAAAATGGCACCACGCCCGACAGCCGAGGAAGACCCGAAACCGTGAAACCGCAGGTCAGAGGGGGTGAAAACCAGTGGGGCGGGTGGGGCTCGAACCCACGACCGAGGGATTATGAGTCCCCTGCTCTGACCAGCTGAGCTACCGCCCCGAAGAGTCCATCCTCGCAGGTGCCCGTCAGCCCACCGGCTCCAGCAGCACGAGCGGGATCTGCCGGTCCGTCTTGCGCTGGTACGCGGCGTAGTTCCTGTGGTGGGCGGTGAGGACCGGCCACATCCGAGCGCGCTCCTCCCCCGTGGCTACCCGCGCGGTCCACGGCTTTCGCGTCCCCCCGTTGACCGACACCTCGACCGCAGCGTTCGCCTCGAGGTTGAGCAGCCACGCCGGCGGACGGTCATCGCCTCCCCGAGAAGCCACGACGACCATGACCGCGCCCTCCTGCAGGGGCGAGGTGAGCATCACCGAACGGGGCAGCCCGCTCTTGCGCCCGATGGTCGTCAGCTCGACCACGGGCATCCCGAGCAGTGTCCAGCCGAACCGCCCACCGCTGAGTCGCAGCAGGGCGCGGTGGACGGCGTTCATCGACTTCATCTGCAGGTCTGAAGGCATGCTCGACCTTAGGACGCCGGGCAGGCTCCCCACAGCCCGCGTCGCTCCCGTCGCGCCGCGGCGAACGCGGCGTCGAGCAACGCGGCGAGCTCCGGGTTCTCCGACCGGTACTGCGCCAGGTACCGGTCGTTCGCGTACCCCTCTCGCGCGAGCAGCACGTTGAGGTTCCGCCCGTCGGCCAGCGTCACCACCGACACCAGCCGCCCGTACCTGTCCTTGCTGTAGACCTGCGCGCGAAACCCCGGCGCGACCAGTCGCTGACGCGCGACCTTTGCCACCTCGCCGTAGCACTCGTTCAGCTCAGGCGTGTTGATGAGGCCCAGGCGGTACTCCTTGCCCGCCGTGTCCTTCCACGAGTCACCGTCGCCGTTCGGTGCCTGCCGTAGCAGGCCCGCCGACGGGGTGGGAGGCGCAGGGGTCGACGCGGAGCAGGCGGCGACGAGGAGCAGGACGAGCAGACAGCGGTGCACCTGCATGACGATGCCGTGACGCACCGACATCGCGCCTTGCAACGCGCCGTACCGCCCGCAAGGCTGCACAGGTGCGCCTCCTCCTCACCGGCGGAGCCGGCTTCATCGGCTCCGCGATCGCCACCACCGCCCTCGATGCCGGTCACGAGGTGGTGGTCCTCGACGCGCTCCTGCCGTCGGTCCACGCAGACGGCTGGCCCGAGCACCTCGACCCCCGGGCGGAGCGGTTGCTCGCCGACGTACGCACCCTCACCGACGACGTGCTCGACGGCATCGACGCGGTCTGCCACCAAGCGGCAAAGGTCGGCCTCGGTGTCGACCTCGACGACCTGCCCGACTACGTCTCCCACAACGAGCTCGGTACGGCGGTCCTGCTGGCCGCCATGGCCCGAAAGCACATCCCCCACCTGGTGCTCGCCAGCAGCATGGTCGTGTACGGCGAGGGCGGCTACTCCTGTCCCGAGCACGGTCTGGTACGGCCGGGGCCGCGTGCGGTCGCCGACCTCGACGCCGGTCGCTTCGAACCCCCCTGCCCCGCTTGCCACTCCCCCCTGGCGCGAACAACCGTCCCCGAGGACGCGCGACTGGACCCGCGCAACGTCTACGCCGCGAGCAAGACGGCGCAGGAGCACCTCGCAGCGTCGTGGGCCCGCGTCAGCGGAGGCAGCGCCATCGCCCTGCGCTATCACAACGTCTACGGCCCGCACATGCCCCAGGGAACGCCGTACGCCGGCGTCGCCTCCCTGTTCCGCAGCGCGTTGGTGCGAGGAGAGGCGCCGAGGGTGTTCGAGGACGGCGGCCAGACGCGCGACTTCGTGCACGTCAGCGACGTGGCTCGAGCGAACCTCCTTGCTCTGCACGCCGGCTTCCCTGGTGCGCTTCGCGCGTTCAACGTCGCCAGCGGCACCCCGCACACGGTCGGCGAGATGGCGGCGGCCCTCGCCGCAGCATGCGGCGGTCAGGAGCCGGTCGTCACCGGCGAGTACCGCCTTGGCGACGTGCGGCACATCGTCGCCTCGCCAGACCGTGCACGTGCCGAGCTCGGCTTCACGGCGACGACCGCCTTCGCACAGGGCATGACCGAGTTCGCCCACGCGCCGCTGCGCGAGGCCGCCCGTGCCTGACGTCGTTCTGCCCTGCCTGGACGAGGCCGCTGCGCTCCCGTGGGTCCTCAGCCGCCTGCCCGAAGGGTTTCGTGCGATCGTCGCCGACAACGGGTCGACCGACGGCTCGGCGGAACTGGCCCGGGCGCGCGGTGCGCTCGTGGTGCCCGCCTCCCCCAAGGGCTTCGGCGCCGCCTGCCACGCGGGACTGCTCGCCGCGACCGATGAGGTCGTCTGCTTCATGGACGCCGACGCATCCCTGGACCCGCGACAGCTGCACCGGGTCGTCGACCCCCTGCTCGCGGGCGCCGACCTGGTCCTGGGGCGGCGACGTCCGACCGCGAGCGGTGCGTTCCCCCTCCACGCTCGGCTGGGCAACGCCGAGCTCGCACGCCGCGTGCGCGGGCGCACTGGCTTCGCACTGCACGACCTGGGACCGATGCGGGCCGTACGTCGAGAAGCCCTGCTGTCCCTGGGAATCGTCGACCGGCGAAGCGGCTATCCGCTGGAGATGGTGGTGCGCGCCGCCGACGCCGGCTGGTCGTGCGTCGAGGTCGACGTGGACTACCTGCCCCGGGCGGGGAGGTCGAAGGTGACCGGCACGCTGCGCGGGACCGTGCAGGCCGTGCAGGACATGAGCGCAGTGCTGCGCGACGTGTGACTCAGGCGTCCGCCCGTTCCACCACCGGCGCGGACGGAAGCCGCACGAGCACCCGGCAACCGTCACCGTGGTTGTCGATGCTGATCTCGCCACGGTGCGCCCGCACGAGTCCCTGGGCAATCGCCAGCCCGAGTCCCGCACCACCGTCGTCGCCAGGGGTGCGGGCTGCCGTCCCCCGAAAGGCCACGTCGAAGACCCGCGGCAGGTCGAGCTCGGGAATGCCGCCGCAGGCATCGACCACCTCGACGTAGGTCGAGGTCCCGTCCGTACCGGCGGTGACGCTGACCACCCCGTCGGCGGGCGTGTGTCGGATCGCGTTGGACAGCAGATTGCGCAGGACGCGACCGAGCTCAGGGACACTGCCCTCGACGAGCGGCAGCGCGTCCGCGGCACCCCCGACCAAGCGCACACCCTTGGCCACGGCAACAGGTGACGCCGAGGCGATCGCGTCGCTGACGACGTCGGCGAGTGACACCTCCTGCATCGACAGGTGCAGTGCCGAGGCATTGATGCGGCTGAGCTCGAAGAGGTCATCCACCATGACTGCCAGTCGATCTGCTTCGCGGCGCAGGCCGGCGTGGTAGCGAACGACGGTCTCCGGGTCGGCGACGACGCCGTCCTCGAGCGCCTCTGCCATGGCCCGGATGCCGGCGAGGGGCGTCCGCAGGTCATGACTGACCCAGGCCACCAGCTCCCGGCGCGACGCCTCGAGCGCCCGCTCGCGCTCACGGCTCACCTCCAGCCGGGCACTGGTCTCCGCGAGCTGCGCATCCAGGACCTGCAGCTCACCGGTCAGGGGTCGCATGACCGCGGCGTAGCCCCCGTCACCGATGCCCGACGCGGCCACACCGAGGGCGCGACTGCCCGCCACGACCGCGCGCCCCAGCACGACGGCCGACAGGACACCGACCGTGCCGCTCGTCACGCAGACCCACAGGAGCACATGGAAGTCATGACTCGACAGGAACATGGCTTGCGCCGTACCGACCGCTCCGGCGAGGACCGCCGCCACGCTGACGAGGGACACCACCGTGAGGGAGAGCACCAGCGACCGCCGGCGCAGCGCCCGCAGCAGGAGCAGCCCGATGACCGCCACGGCCAGCGCGCTGCCGGCGGCGATCGTGAGCACGACGAGGGTGTCGGCGTTCATGCGCTCTCCCGGTGGGGCTCGTACCGGTAGCCGACGCCGAACACCGTGACGACCCGCTCCGGCACCCGCGGGTCGTTCTCCACCTTCTCGCGCAGGCGACGCACGTGCACCGTCACCGTCGAGTGATCGGCGTACTCCCAACCCCACACCTGCTTGAGCAGCTGCTCGCGGCTGAACGCCTCGCGGGGGTGCTGGAGAAGGAACACGAGCAGGTCGTACTCCCGGGAGGTGAGGCTGAGCGGCTCCCCGGCGCGGAGCACCTGGTGCGCCGCGAGGTCGATCTCGAGGTCGGCGTCCCGGAGCAGTGTCGGCTGGGTCAGCGCCAGGGGGCCGGCACTGCGGCGAAGCACCGACTGCACCCGAAGGACCAGCTCGCGCGGGGAGAACGGCTTGGTGACGTAGTCGTCCGCACCGAGCTCGAGCCCTGCCAGTCGATCTGCCTCATCACCCTTGGCCGTCAGCATCACCACGGGCACCGGTGCTTCAGCGCGTAAGTGGGCGAACACCTCGAGCCCGTCCATGCCCGGGAGCATGAGGTCCAGGACGACGAGGTCGGGTTGCTCCGCCGTGGCGCGCTCCAACGCGAGGGCACCATCCGCGACGACGGTGACCACGAACCCGGCGTGCTCCAGGTAGCGCGCCACGACCTCGCTGACCGTCGGGTCGTCGTCCACCACGAGGACGCGCTGCGGATCCGCCATGGCCTGAGGTTAGGTCGCGTGGACCCCGCGCACACGCTCACGCAGCGGACGTCACCGGCTCGTCACCGCGAGACGACCCCGCTGAGCGCCCGGGCTGCCTACCTTCGATCCGTGACCGCCGCTCAGATCCTCGTGCTGGCAAAGGAGCCCCTGCCTGGACGGGTGAAGACGCGACTGAGCCCTGCACTCGCGCCTGCCCAGGCCGCGCTCGTCGCGCGGGCAGCACTTGACGACACCCTCGACGCCGTACGCCGGGCAGACGTGGCGCACCGGGTGCTGATCGTCGACGGGTGGGTCGACGCACCGGACCTCGCGACCATCCCCCAGGTCGACGGGACCTTGGACGAGCGCCTGGCCGCTGCCTTCGACCACGCCTACGCGGCACACCCGATGCCCATGCTGCTCATCGGCATGGACACTCCTCAGGTCACAGAAGCCCTGCTCGACAAGGCGATCGCTGCCCTCCTCAGCCCCGAGACCGACGCGGTGCTGGGCCTCGCGGAAGACGGCGGATGGTGGGCGCTGGGCCTGCGCCACCCGCACCCTCGGCTGGTCCGTGGCATCGCGACCAGCCGCGCCGACACCGGCGCACACCAGCGGGCGTCACTCCGGACCGGGGGGTTGCGCGTGCACGACCTGCCCGTGCTGCGGGACGTCGACACGGTTGCCGACCTGCGCGTCGTCGCCGACCTCGCGCCCCACGGAAGGTTCGCCGCGACCGTGGCCGAGGTCCTGCGATGACCGCCGCAGTGGAGCTCTACGCCTCGTCGCTCACCCACGGCCATCCGTTGGTCCTGCACTACGCCGACGGCAGGCAGCGCACGCTGCCCGTCGAGACCTGGACCTCCCACGCGGTCCCCGGCGACGCCGGTCTCGTGGACCGGTGCGCCGGAGCGACCCTGGACATCGGCTGCGGGCCCGGCCGGCTCGTCCTCGCGGTCAGCGCCCGTGGCCTGCCGGTTCTCGGCGTCGACATCGCTCCCGGCGCCGTGCGGCTGGCGCGCTCGCGCGGTGCGCTCGTCCTCAGCCGGTCGGTCTTCGCGGAGCTCCCCGGACGAGGGCGGTGGCGAACAGCCCTGCTCGCGGACGGGAACGTCGGAATCGGCGGCGACCCGGTCGGGCTGCTGCGACGCGTGCGGGAGCTGTTGTCCCCCGACGGGGTCGTGCTCGTCGAGGTCGACCCGCCGGGCAGCGGCAGCGGGCCCGTGACGGTCCAGGTCGAGCACGCCGGTCGGTGCAGCGAGTGGTTCACCTGGGCCCACGTCGAGGCTGATCACGCGGAGGTGATCGCACGACCCGCCGGTCTGCGCGTCGTCGAGCAGTGGCAGGAGGCCGGCCGATGGTTCGTCGCACTGGGTCCGTGAAAGACCTCACCCGCAGGCCGCTCCCGGTACCCCCGGAGGCGCTGCGGATCGGACCGTTGCGCGAGGGGGCCTTCACCTCCCGGCTGCACAGCCAGCAGGTGGCAGCCCGGCTCGGCCGCTGGCTCGGCATCGCCTTCGCCGTCTGCATGCTCACGGGCCTGTGGTCTCACGTCGTGCAGCACCCGGCGTCGTGGTTCACCGTTCCGGCCAGCCCCGGTTGGCTCTACCGGGTCACCCAGGGGCTGCACGTCACCACCGGCCTGGCCGCCGTACCCCTGCTGCTGGCGAAGCTGTTCACCGTCTACCCGAAGCTGTTCACCTGGCCTCCTGTGCGGGACCTCCGACACGGTGTGGAGCGGGCGTCACTGCTGCTTCTCGTCGGCGGCTCGGTGTTCCAGCTCGTCACCGGCGTGATGAACGTCTTCCACTGGTACGCCTTCGGGTTCTTCTTCACGACCGTGCACTACTGGTCGGCCTGGACGGTCATCGGGGCGATGGTGGTGCACCTCGGCAGCAAGCTGTCGCTCACGCAGCAGGGCCTGTCGAAGGAGGGTGCCGACCTCGAGCCGGAGGGCGCGGGGCTGACCCGGCGCGGGTTCCTCACCGTCACCGGAGTCGCGAGCGGTGCCGTGGTGGTGGCCACCGTCGGCCAGACGTTCTCCCCACTCGGTGACGTCTCCGTCCTGGCACCACGCACACCCGGCGACGGGCCACAGCGCCTACCGGTCAACAAGACCGCTGCGGCGGCCAGGATCGACGCAACCGGCTGGAGACTCACCCTCGTCGGCGCCATCACCCAGGTGCTCGCCATGGACGACCTGCTCGCGCTGCCGCAGACCACCGTCGACCTCCCGATCACCTGCGTCGAGGGCTGGAGCGCCGGGGCGACGTGGACCGGTGTCCGGCTCCGTGACGTCCTCGCCCTGGTAGGTGCAGACGGGCACCGACCCGTCCGGATCGGCTCGCTGGAGGCCAGCGGCCGCTACCGCGCGTCCGTGGTGACGTCGTCCCACAGCCGCGACGAACGCACCCTGCTGGCGGTGCGGCTGAACGGTGAGGTCCTCGCTGCCGACCACGGCTACCCCCTGCGGCTCATCGCCCCCAACCGTCCGGGTGTGCTCCAGACCAAGTGGGTCGACCACGTGGAGGTCCTGTGACCGTCGAACCTGCCCTCTCGCCCTGGCGCTGGCCCCTCTACGCCCTCGGGACCGCGATGATCGGCTACGGCCTCTGGGGGCAGGTGTACGGCGACGACACCAAACCGCTCCGGGTGGCTGTCCTGGTCGTCATCGCTGCCCTGGTCCACGACCTCGTGCTGGCGCCGCTTGTGCTCGCCCTGGGACTGCTCGTGCGTCGCCTCGTCCCCGGCCGGATTCGCGCGAGCGTCCAAGGCGCCGCCGCCGTGGCGTTCTGCCTGCTGCTGGTCGCGATCCCCGGACTGGGCCGGTTCGGCGCTCGCAGCGACAACCCGTCGGTGCTGCCACGCGACTACACCGAGGGCTTGCTGCTCGCCCTCGCAGTCGTGGTCCTGGGCGCCCTCGCGCACGCGCTCACGCGTCGGTGGTCATCGGCCGGGTGCCGGACGCCCGGCGCTCGACGTACCTCCTGATGCCCAGCGCCACCGCGGCGCCCTCACCCGCCGCCGAGGCGGCCTGCTTGGTGGCACCGGCGCGGACGTCCCCGGCCGCGAACACCCCGGGGACGGACGTCTGCAGCGCGTCGTCGGTGGTGATGAACCCCTGCGCGTCGAGGTCGACCAGGCCGGCGACGACCTCGGTGTTCGGGCTGAGGCCGATGAAGACGAAGACGCCGTCGAACTCCTCCTCGACCTGCGCGCCTGTCTCGGTGTCCTGGAGGACCACCGAGCTCAACGTCGACGAGCCCTTGAACTCCGCGACCGTCGTGTTCGGTCGGACCGTCAGCGCGTCCGTCTCGTCCACCTTCTGCACCACGACCTTGCTGGCCGTGAGAGCCGGACCGTTGGTCGCGATGGTGATGTCCTGGGAGAACCGGGTGAGGAACACGCTCTCCTCCCCCGCCGAGTTGCCTCCGCCGACGACGAGCAGCTTCTTGCCCTTGTAGAAGGCGCCGTCGCAGGTCGCGCAGAAGTGGACGCCGGCCCCGATGAAGTCCTCCTCCCCCGGGACACCGAGACGGCGGTAGGTGGAGCCCAGCGCGAGCAGCACGACGAAGGACCGGATCTCCTGGCCGGAGGCGGTGCGCACGCCCCGGTACTCCCCGTCGACGACGACCTCGGTGACGTCCTGCGCGGTGAGGATCTCGACGCCGAACCTCTCGGCCTGCTGCCGCAGGCGGTCGGCGAAGTCCGCCCCCGTGACCCCTTCGGGAAAGCCCGGGAAGTTGTCCAGCCGCTCGGTCACGCCCGCCTGACCGCCGACCCCTGCTCGCTCGATCACCAGGGTGCTGATCCCCTCGCGGGCGGCGTAGAGCGCGGCAGTGAGCCCCGCCGGTCCAGACCCGACGACGACGAGGTCGTAGAACGCGCACGTGGCCTCGGTGGTGATCCCGAGCTTCTCGGCCAGCTCGGCGTTGCTCGGCTCGACCAGCGTGGAGCCGTCCTCGAACAGGACGACCGGGATGATGCTCTTGCCCTCGTTCACCTGCTGGACGTAGGTCAGCCCCTCTTCGTCGGCGTCGATGTCGATGAAGACGTAGGGCACGCGCTGCTCCCCGAGCAGCTGCTTGGCCCGCTTGCAGTCGCTGCACCACGCGGTGCCGTACACGGTCAGCTCAGTCATGCCCTGACCGTAGACACACAGCGACCTCCCAGTCAGGTCCCAGCAGGTGACCATTCACGGACACGACGCTGACGCCCATGATTCGGGTACGGCGGTCAGCACCCGCTACGGGACCGTGCAGGTCCAGGTGGCTGTCGCCTCGGCGACACCGTCTCCGGCGCCACCTACACCAGCGAGGGCTACGAGCTGTCGCTGCAGTCCGCTGGACGCCGCCGATTTGTCCTGAACTCGTCCGCCAGATCGCTCAAGAACCCTCGACCTGTGGTCGAGACAGCAGGCATGACGGTGCCCCCTGGTCGATCGCTCGCCGCGCGCCTGCTCGCGGACGGGATCCCGCCGAGCCTGCTCATCGACCTGCTCGACCCGGAGGGCGCCCGCCTGGCCCTCGCAGCCGAGCTCCTCGAGGTGCAGGTGCCCGGCGTACCTACTCCGCCCCTCGAGCTGCGAGACCACGCGTCCCGCTCCGCCTGACGGGCGACCTACCCTCGACGCCGTGGAGGAGTCCGGCGCGCCTGAGGTCATCGTCACCGTCGACGGCGTGCCCCGGCCGGCCGTCGTCGTCCACGTGGACGGCGAGCGCACGCAGGTCCGCTATCGCGACGCCGGGTCGTACACCACCGCCTGGGTCGCGACCGACTCACTCATCCAGGTCGAGCCCGGACGTCCGCGCCCGCCGCTGCTGAAGCTCGGTGGCCTCGTCGTCGTGGCCGTCGCCGGTCTGCTTCTCCTGCTCCACCCCGGAGGCTCCGACACCCGGCTCGCCGACCTGCCGCTGCCCTCACCCAGCGCCTCCGAAGCCGCCTCACCGTCGCCGTCGCCTACGCCGTCGCCTACGCCGTCCCGCACGGTCAGCACGCCAGCAGCCGTGACGGTCACCGTGCTGGGTGACTCCCTCACCGCCGGCAAGGGCAACCCGGCCGGGACGTCCACCGCGCTCCAGCAGGCCGTCCGCTCCCTGTCGTGGAGGCCGCAGGTGCTCGCGGTCCGTGCCACGGGCTTCACGACCGGCGGCGCGCAGGCCTTCGGTGCCCGGCTCGCACGTGACGTGCAGTCCGCCCCGGACGTTCTGGTACTGCAGGGCGGCGCCTCGGACACCCCTGCCACAGGTGCCCAGCTGACCACGGCCGTGAACGCGGTCATCGACGTGGCTCAGCGCCGGTTCCCGAGCACGACGATCGTGCTCGTCGGGCCCGTGGCCATGGAGCAACCGCCGGACGGGCAGCTGGTCCGCGTGTCCCGGGTGCTCGCCTCGGTCGCCCGTGCCCAGGGCGTGGTGTTCGTGGATCCGATCGCTGCCCGCTGGATCACGCCGGCCAACGCCCCTGGCTACACCAGCGCCACGGGCTACTACCCGAACGCCGCCGGGCACGCCTATCTGGGACGCAAGCTCACGGAGGCCCTAGGCCCCCTTGGCCGACGTCCCCTCAGTTGAGGTCACGGCGGACGAACAGCACCCCGCCGACGAGCACCACGAGGGTCGCGACGCAGCCCAGGACGAGTCCCCCGTGCAGGTGCGAGAGCACGACCTCGCGTCCGGGTCCGTAGCTGCCGTCGGTGTTGCGCGCACCCTGCAGGAAGTACCGCGCGCCGGCCGGGTCGATCAGCGCCTGGGCGTTCGTCGTCAGCAACCACTCCTGGCCTCGCGGCCACAGAGCGCGTACGGCGTTCTCGACCACGATCAGGTACGCGAACGCGATGCCCATCGCAGCGCCGGTGTTGCGCACCAGGTTCGCCAGCGCGAACCCCATCGCCGCGACGAGGACACCGAACAGGACCACCCGACCCTGGGTCTGCGCCAGGTCGCCGTAGAAGTGCGGCGGCAGCCCCCCACGCGTCCCTCGCGTACCGGCGAGCAGCTGCGCCGCGCCGAACCACAAGGCCTGGGCGACAACGCCGACAACCACCGCCGCACCCACGAGCACCCCGAGCTTGGTCAGCACGACCCGGGTGCGGCGAGGTTCCCAGAACAGCAGCGCCACCATGCTGCGGGTGGACCACTCCGCCCCCACCCACGTCGCGCCGATGACGAAGAGCAGCACCGCCGTGATGACCCCGATGCCCAGGACGCCGTCCGGGAGCTGTCCGACGAGCACGAACGGCCGGGTGTCGGTGAAGTCCTCGGCGCGGAAGCCGCTGAGGTCAGGGGCAGGTCCGCAGAACTGGTCAGCCTCCTGGCCCGGCGGGAGCTGCTGCACGCACTGCTCGCGACCGGCCTGCTGCTCCGCGATGAGCTGCGTCACGCGCTGCTGACCGACCTGCAGCTGCGCAGGGGTCAGCCGGTGGTGCTTGGCGGCGGCGATCGCGACACCGACCCCGAAGCCGGTGAGCGCGAGGAGCAAGAGCACCACGACGAACCGCCGGCTGCGCAGGCGGAGCAGCTCAGACCGCAACAGGCCGCTCACAGCCCGGTCCCCTCGGTCAGCGCGAGGAACGTGCTCTCCAGGTCAGCCGTCAACGGAGTGAGCTCCTCGAGGTAGTGACCACGATCTGCCAGCAACCGGGTCAGCTCGGCCGGGGCGGCGACGGCCTGCACCGTCAGCGACCGGTCGAGCTCGGTCACGTCGTAGCCGGCGTCTCGCAGGAGCCGGGCCACCGAGGCGGGATCGGCGACCCGCACGCGCACCGCACCCGACGACCTGGCCGCCAGGACCTCGCTGACGGCGCCGCTGGCCACGCACCGTCCCCGGGCCAGGATCGACACGTGGTCGCAGACCTGCTCGACCTCGGCGAGCAGATGGCTGGACAGGAACACGGTCGTGCTGCCGTCCGCCCCGAGCCGACGGACCAGCTCGCGCACGTCCCGGATGCCGGCCGGGTCGAGCCCGTTGCTGGGCTCGTCGAGGATGAGCAGGCGCGGCGCCTTGAGCAGCGCCGCCGCGATGCCGAGCCGTTGCTTCATCCCGAGCGAGTAGCCCTTGAACCGGTCATCTGCGCGGTCACGCAGCTCGACCAGCTCGAGGCACTCCTCGACGCGCGCGTCGCCGACTCCCGCCGTACGCGCCAGGATCTGGAGGTTGCGCCGTCCGGTGAAGGTCGGGAAGAACAGCGGGGTCTCGACCAGCGCGCCGACACCACCGATGACCGAGGGCAGCGCCGCGGGCACCGGCTCCCCCAGCAGCCGCAAGGAGCCGCTGTCGGTGCGGATCAGGCCGAGCAGGGCCCTGATCGTCGTGGTCTTCCCCGACCCGTTCGGCCCGAGGAAGCCGTGCACCCCGCCCGTGTCGACGTGCAGGTCCAGCCCGTCCAGAGCCTTCTGCGTCGGGCGCCCGCGCCGGCGGTAGCCCTTGGACACCCCGGACACCTCGATCACGGCCATCGGGCGAACGTAGTCCCGGCAGCCGCCGGGTGACAGCAGGCGCGCAGGGTTGTCACGAGCACTCCTGATCAGGCACGCACCTGGTGCTGATCCGCGCGACCTACCTCGGGGTCGTCGCGACGACCTGAGGCGTGGAGAACGCCGGCTTCGCGCGCAGGAACACGACGAACAGCAGGGCGAGCATGGCGGCCCGTCCCCAGATGCCCAGGACCAGTGCCTGGTAGGCGATCCCGTAGTCGGGGATGTCCGGACGGCTGAAGGCGAAGAAGGACCGGAACAGTCCGACGTACAGCAGGGCGTCGAAGACCATGTACGCCGCGAACCACCCCCAACGCAGACGCACCAGGCAGAAGAACGGCAGCAGCCACAGGGCGAACTGCGGGCTGTGCGCCTTGTTCGTGAGCAGGAACAGCACGAGCAGCGCGGCGCCGACCTGGACGAACGGATAGGCACCTTCCTGTTGCGCGCGGCGCCACCCGTACGCGCACGCGATCGCCGTACCGACGAGCAGGAACACGGGGATCAGCACGTTGAGCTGGTCGGTCGTGAGATCGGGGAGGCCCCAGTACCAGATGCTGTTGCTGGTGATGTCCGCTGCGCGCTCGCGCTGGAAGGCGTACGGCGCCCACCAGCCGGCCGGGGAGGCGAGGAAGAACACCCCGTTCACCGTGCCGAAGACCCACGCGAACGCACCCATGGACCGCCACGCGGCGGGGCGGTCCTGGGCAGCGAGTCGGTCGAGCAGCAGGGGCAGGACGAGCAGCAGCGGCCAGAACTTCAGGGCTCCCCCGACGGCCAACCACGCGCCGGCCCAGCCGTAGCGACCGCGCCACCAGGCGTAGCAGGCACCGACGGTGGCACACACGACCAGCAGGTCCCAGTTGTGGAAGGAGTACCAGACCAACGGGGGTGCGAGCCCGTAGAGCAAGGCCCGCCAGCGGACCATCCGCCCGAGCAGCCACACGGTCAGGAAGCTGAAGGGGGCGAGCAGCAGCGCCGTGACACGCAGGTAGGCACCGTCGTCGTGCACCAGCAGAGCGGGGAACCACGCGAACAGGCCGGTGAGCACGGGGTACTCCAGCGCGCCGCCGGTCAGGGTCGGGGTCGTGGTGCCGTCGGCGTTCTGGACCTCGACGAGACGCCCGTTCACGTAAGGAAAGCGGTGCTCCCGCATGTCGCGGAGGAGGTAGAGGACCTGGATGTCGTTGCTGCACAGCCGGCTGTCGCGGACCTCGTTGTAGTCGCCCACGCACTGGTCCTTGAGCAGGAAGCCCAGCAGGGTCATCACCGCGACGCTCGCCAGCAGTGCAGCGAGCAGGCGACGGGCAGCGAGGGTCACGCCTACGGACGCTAGTGGCCGGTCGACCTGGACGTACGGCGACGCGCGAGCACGAGCGCGGTGAGCGCTGCCAGGAGCAACGCGACGGCAACGACCACTGGCCCTCGACCGCTGGCTGCCCTGGCAGGAAGGACCAGGGCCCCGCGGGGCAGGGACGAGGGCCGCTCGAAAGCGGGGGTGGCGGAAGGCGCCGGCGTGAGGTACGGCGCGGGACTGCGGCTCGCCGACCGTGTGGCCACGGGGGCCGCGGTCACGGTCGTGCGCGGGCTGGCGGCCGGTGCGATGACGGTGCGCGCCGGCGTCGGCGTCGGCCTGGGCGTGCCGATCGGTCGCGACGTCGAGGTCGGCGTGGCGCCGGTGACGGTCATGACCGGTGCCGAGTCCTTGCTGCCGGGCCGTCCCGCGAACACCGCCTCGGTACCGTCGTCGTAGGTCTGCTGCACCGGGAGCGTGTAGGTGCCCGGTGCCGTCGAGGCGGTCAGGGACAGCTGGAAGTGGGTGGTGTCCGTCGTCCCCGCCAGGTCGCGCCACTCCACGGCGTCCGCGGCCACCGAGCAGGTCCAGCCGAGGTCCTGCTCGCAGGTCCGTGCGGTGAAGCCGCTCGGCATGGCCAGGACCACCCGGGTGGTGCGGGCGCCGTCCCGCTCCGACGGGAGGATCAGCACAGCGGAGGTGGTCTCGCCCGGACCCACGGTGCTGGGCGTGAGGTCCCCGTGCGCCCACGCGGGTGTTGCGGTAGCGGCTACGAGGACCGCCGCGAGCAGGACGGGGGGCAGGAGTCGCACGGGGACTTGTTCGCCGTACCGCCGCTGCCTCCTGCCCCTGCCCTCGCTCCACCTGCCACGATGGGCGAAACCGTCTACCCCTGTGAGGTCCCGCTCATGACGTTGGAGATCCCGCGCACCGTTGACGCCGCCTCGGTCTCCGCGTGGAGCGACGAGGTCGACGTCCTCGTCGTCGGCTTCGGCATCGCCGGCGGCTGCGCGGCCGTGGAGGCTGCGGCGGCCGGGGCGGAGGTCCTCGTCCTCGAACGGGCCTCGGTCACCGGGGGGACCAGCGCGATGGCCGGCGGCCACTTCTACCTCGGTGGCGGGACCGTGGTGCAGAAGGCGACCGGACACGACGACTCGCCCGAGCAGATGTACGCCTACCTGATGTCCGTGACGCCGCACCCGGAGCCCGACAAGATCCGCGACTACTGCGAGGGCAGCGTCGAGCACTGCGACTGGCTCGAGTCGCTCGGGTTCGAGTTCGAGCGCAGCTACTACCCCGAGAAGGCCGTCATCCAGCCGGGCACCGAGGGCCTGATGTTCACCGGCAACGAGAAGTGCTGGCCGCACTTCGAGCTCGCGACGCCGGCTCCGCGCGGGCACAAGGTGCCGGTGCCTGGGGACACCCAGGGCGCTGCTCTGGTCACCGGACTGCTCACCGACCGGGCGCGCGACCTCGGGGTGGAGATCCGGCTCGAGACCGGCGCGACGCGCCTGGTCGTCGACGGCGACCGGGTGGTCGGCGTGGCGTGGCGACGGTTCGAGGAGACCGGCTTCATCAAGGCTGCTTCCGTCGTCATCGCCGCCGGTGGGTTCGTCATGAACAAGGAGATGGTCGAGGAGTTCACCCCGGCGCTCGCCGCGAAGCCGTTCACCCTGGGCAGCACGTACGACGACGGGCTGGGCATCCGGCTGGGGCAGTCGGTCGGCGGCGAAGCGCTGCACATGCACGAGCCGTTCATCACCGCGCCCGTCTACCCGCCGTCGCGGCTGCTGACCGGGATCGTCGTGAACAAGGAGGGCAAGCGCTTCGTCGCCGAGGACAGCTACCACTCGCGCACGTCGGGGTTCGTCATGGACCAGCCCGACCACGCAGCGTTCCTCATCGTCGACAGCGAGCACATCGAGCACCCCACCTTCCAGCTCACGCCGTTCATCGACGGCTGGGAGACGGTCGCCGAGATGGAGACCGCCCTCGGTATCCCGGCCGGAGCACTCGAGGAGACGCTGTCGGCGTACAACGAGCACGCACGGCAGGGCGAGGACCCCGAGCTCCACAAGCAGCCACCGTTCGTCGAGCCGCAGGACGTCGGTCCGTGGGGGGCGTACGACCTGACCCTCGGCAAGGCGCTGTACGCCGGCTTCACCCTCGGGGGGCTGCGCTGCACCCGGCACGGCCAGGTGCAGCGCGCGGACGGGTCGGTCGTCGAGGGCCTCTACGCCGCGGGGGCGTGCGCCGCCAACATCGCGCAGGACGGCAAGGGCTACAGCAGCGGGACCCAGCTCGGCGAGGGGTCGTTCTTCGGTCGCGCGGCGGGGCGGCACGCGGCAGGCGCCTGAGGTCCGTGCGCGATCATGGTCGTGTGATGACCTCCTTGGACCTGCCCGCCGGCTGGGCCGCGCGCGAGCCGGTTGCCGCAGACGCCGATGACCTGCACGCTCTCGTCGTGCGGCACGAGCGCGCAGCACGGGGTGGCACGTCGTCGTCCGTGGAGGCGGTCCGTGTCGATGTGACCGGTGCTGGTGCCGGCACCCGTCGGCACCTGGTGCTGCAGGCGGACGGCACGGCCCCTCAGGCCTGGGCGGCCGTGCACGACCGTGCCGCAGGACGAGCGCTGGTCTCGGTCGTCGTCGATCCTGCCCTGCCGACCGACGTCGCCGACGTCCTGGCCCGTGAGCTGTTCACGTGGGCGAAGGCCCAGACCGTGCAGATCGGTGCAGGGCGCGACCTCGCGCAGACCCAGTTCGACAGTGGCGCCTTCGCCGACGACGCGCGCCAGCAGCGCTGGCTCGCCGCCGCCGGGCTCGAGCACGTCCGCAGCTGGTGGCAGATGAGCCGCCCGGTGGATCCCACGGAGGCCTTCCCGGAACCCGGGCCCGGCGTCATCGTGCGGAGCGTCGCCCACGTCGAAGGGGCCATGCCGCGCGAGGAGGACCTGGGCGCGATGCACGACGTCCTGGAGACGGCCTTCACCGATCACTTCAACTACCACGAGGAGACGTTCGAGGAGTTCGTGTCGCGGCTGCGCGAGGACCCCGGTCACCGCTGGGACCACTGGTGGATCGCTGAGCTCGAGCAGGAGGACGGCACCACCTTGCCGGTCGGCGCCCTGGTCGGTGCCGTCTCGGGGGACGCCAGCTACGTCGAGTACCTCGGCGTCCTGCAGGCCGCGCGTGGCCGAGGGGTCGCCAGCTCGCTGCTGCGGGCCGTGCTGGCGGACGCCGCGGCACGAGGTCGCGCGCGGGTCGGCATGGAGGTGGACCAGGACTCCCCCACGGGAGCGGCCGACCTGTACCTGTCGATGGGCTTCGTCACGAGCTACATCACCCAGTCCTGGCACCTGGATCTCGCAGTGGGCTGAGCAGATCGCGTTCAGCCGAGCAGACGCGAGTCCTCATCCCGGCCGTTCGGGCCGAACTTAGCCGACGCTGTAGGGACTGCCCGTGTAGGCGAAGCAGTCGCATTCGGTCTGGAACGCGCCCGGCCGTAGAGCCGCCGCTCCGGCACCAAATCCGCGTGGCAGGAAACTCGCATATGTCACCGCGGGAACGTATGACCGCTGCAGCGCTCGACCCCCAGCCACCAGCGCTGTCCGGTCCACCCCCTTTCCCGCTGTCAACGCAAGTTTGAGGTACCGCACGGCGTCACAGGCGACAGCAGCTGATGACCGCTGGTTTCCCGTGTTGAGCGGTACCTGGTGTGCGGTGAGTTGACGGAAGCAGCGCAAGGTCTCAGCCGGATAGACCCGCAGATCAGCGGTGTCGAAAGTCGGGTAGAACCCGATGAGCAAGCTGTTGACCAATGACTTGTGCGGCACGACGGACATCACGTTCGTCGGGACCTGATTGCTGGTCCAGCCGTAACGCGGGTAGTACTCCTGCTGGCCAGCGTAGAGAGCGAAGAACCCCTGCAGCCATGCGTTCAGCTCGACGCCGACGACGTGGGTGACACCGGACTGGCGGAACTTCAGAGCCGCAGACTGCACCTGCGCCTGCGTCTGGCCGAGGTCCTGCGACGACGCGGCGTAGTGAAACGCCTGCTCCTCCACCACCTCCACGCCACGCTTCTCCAACCCCTCCACCAAGATCTTCTCTGCGAACTTGTAGGTCGGGAGGTCGTAGAACAGGACACCCACCCGCGCTGGAGTAGGGCCAGCAAACAGGCCCATCTTGGTAAATTCCGATGCTTGAAGCGCAGCCAACCGGTCCAGCGAGAACGACCCTGGCTGCGCGTAGTACGGCATGGCCTCGTAGTCCCGGGTGTTGATCTGGCTTCCGTCACCGACCACTGCGACGCCCTTGTCGATGAGGCACTTGCTGAGCGTCGGGCTGTTGCCGTTGAGCACGAAGGACACCTTGTGGTCCTGCGTGAAGTCAGTGCAGATCTCCTGCTCGTACTGAGCGGCGCTCTGACTGAAGTCGATGCGGTGGAACCAGGGCACCACCTTGCGCCCCAAGATGCCCCCGGTCTTGTTCACATCATCGATGAGGATCTGGTAGTTGAGCTTGTCGTCGCCGCCCTCCAATCCACTGCCGAACCCAGCGGTGAAGGTGTTGGCCTGCTGCTGATCCAGGTACGGGATGCCGACGGCGAGGGCTGTCTGCGGCACAGCAGATCGCGGCGTGCCCCCGCTGGAACCTGTCGAGCCAGATGAGCTCGAGGTGCCTGGACCGGCTGCGGAACCCTGTCCGCCTTGCGATCCCATGGGGGACCTGGGACCAGCCACCCCAACGGCACCGCTCGTCGATGCATCGGCACCTGCGCTTGGCGTGCCATCGACGCCATTCCCGGTCGTGAGACCCGCGCCGCCCGAGAGGCCGGTCGACGCGTCACCCAGCCCGCCGCCGGGCAGTGCACCCGTCGACGTGCCAGTCACCTGGACAGTCGAGCCACAGGCCGTCATCGCAGCGAGAAGCACGGCTGCTGCGCCTCGACGTACGGCGCTCACAGGGTCACCGGAAGGGTGAGGCGCGAATCGCGAAGGTGAACGGAACGGTGCGAGGACCGTCTGGTTGACCCCGTCGACGGCGGCTCGCCCGTTCCGAGATTGCGATCGTGCTGCGGGTGGGACCCCCCGGAGATCTGCAGCCGGATGCGCGTACCTGGTTGGAAGACGTGCGCTAGCGCGCTGAGCTCCAGCCGCAGCACCGTGGCCTGGTCCGCGTCGCTCAGTCGGACGTACCCATCGCTGAGGTTGAACGAACGGCCCTTGGCATCGACCTCGCAGAGGCGGACGAACAGATCCGCGTGTGGGTTGTCGCTGATGTGGTTGAGCTCCAGCACGGGGCGACCCATGACCTCGAGCGGGGCGTCGAGCGCTGGCCCGGTGAACGTGATCACGTCCGACCGCGCCTCCCGCTTGGTGTTGTCGCGTCTGCCGGCGTCGCGGGCGTTGGTCATCCCACCGACTGTCGGTGTGGGGTCTGTCGGGTCGTAGGTGAACGATGACGTGTCCCTGGACCCGGCTGGGACCGCGCTCAGGGCACCTGCCGGGTTGAGGTGCAGCACGTGGTCCCGGGTTGCCGGTGGCCACATGGGAAGGTCACGCCACGCGTCGGTGCCGGTGACCGCGACGCGCACAGGTGCTGCGCCGGTTCGGGAACCGTCCTGGGCAAGGTGCTCGGCAAGCCAAGTGAGGCTGTCGCGGGTGAGGACACCGGCTCCCTTGCCCGCAAGGTCGGCGTGGTTCCACGGTCCGACGACGAGGGAGACGTCGACGCCGCGGCGGTGAAGCACGTCGTAGGACTCCAGCACCTGCTCGCCGATGAGGTCGTGCCAGCCGGTGTGGAGCAAGACCGGGACGTTGACCCGGGTGAGCGCCTCGGAGACGCGGGAGCTGTCCCAGAAGGGGTCGGTCGGGTCCGGGTGGTCGAGCCAGAGGTCGAACCAGGGGGCGGCATCCCCGTAGGCCGTATGGGCGCCATCCCGCAGTGGCACGCCTTCGAGTGCTGGCTTCATGCGCTTGGGCCCAGCGACCAGCGAGGAGAGCAGGCTGCGCACGGTCCCGTGCGCGTCCTGGTGCAGGACGGCGTCGGTCCATCCGACGGTCGAGAGCAGTGAGAAGGCGCCCGAGCCGTACATCAGCCGACCTGTGTCGAACGGGCCGGACGTGATGATCGCCGCGCACAGCTCCACAGGCGGATCCATGAGGATCGCCCACTGCGTCAGCCCCAGGTAGGACACGCCCAGGGTGGCGAAGGTGCCGGTGAACCACGGTTCGGTGCGAAGCCACGCGACCGTGTCGGCGCCGTCCTCGACCTCGCCAGCGAACGCGCCGATCTCCCCCGTCGAGCCGAACGTCCCGCGGCAGCTCTGGATGACCACGTGGAAGCCACGCTCGGCATAGGGGCGGGCGAACAGCAGGCCGAACAACCCAGCACGCCCGTAGGGGCTGCGCACGAGGACCGTCCCGCGGACCGGGCCGTCGGGGATGTAGTGGTCAGCCAGCAGGACGACGCCATCGCGCATCGGCACGGGCACGTCTCGGCGAACGGAGTACCCGCCGGTCGGTGTCGGCAGCTTCAGCACGCGGCTGAGCAACCTGTCCATGCGGCGGGCCCCCGACGTACGCGGTCGGGAGGCGAGAGCGGACGCGGTCGTCATGCGGGAACTCCTTCAAGGCAGGCAGCGCGTACGGCGGAGCGACGGACCTTCCCCGCCTCGTCTCGGAGCGGAACGTCGCTGCGCGACAACGACCGCGGACGCTTGTGGGGCGCGAGCCGTTCCGCCAGGAAGGCCAGGATCTCCTCGTCCTCGAGCTCACCTGTCACCTGGATGACGGCGTGCAGGACGTTGCCCAGGTCCTCGTGCGGCAGACCGACGACGCAGCTCGTGGCGACCGCGGGGTGAGCATCCAGGGCCGCCTCGATCTCAGCCGGATAGACGTTCACCCCACCGACCAAGACCATGTCGGCGGCCCGGTCGCTGAGGTAGAGGTACCCGTCGGCGTCCAGGTGCCCGACATCGCCCAAGGACTCCCAGCCGTCCCTGCACTTCGCCGTACCGCCGAGGTACCTGTACGTCGGCTCGCCGGTGGACGAGCGCAGGTAGATCTCACCGACCTCACCGGGTGGGACCGGCCGACCCTCTGCGTCGAGGACGCTGACCTCCCCCACGAGCGCCCGCCCTACCGATCCAGGTCGCTCCAGCCATTCGGCGCCGCCGATGACGGTGATCGCCTGGACCTCGGTGCCGGCGTAGAGCTCCCAGACCGCCTCGGCACCGAGCCGGTCGATCCACCAGTGCTTGAGCCAGGGCGCGCAGGGTGCGGCCATGTGGAACAGCGTGTGCACGCTGGACAGGTCGGCGGCTGCGGTGACGGACGCCGGCAGCTTCGCGATGCGACTCATGATCGTCGGGACGCCGTAGATCCAACCGACCCGGTGCTGTTCGACGAGGGACAGTGCCCGGTCCGGGTCGAACCGCTCCATCAGCACAACGTGACCGCCACGCAGGGTGGTCAAGGACGCTGCGAGAAACGGTCCGTTGTGGTGCAAGGGCGCCGGTGCGAGGAGCACGTCACCCTCGCGCACCCGCAGCAGGGCGCCAAGCTGCTGGAGCGGCTCGGCGTCAGCCGGGGTCGTGCTGAGAATGACCTTGGGGCGACCGGTGCTTCCGCCGGAGGTAGGCGCCTTCCAGGACGGGGCTACCTGCGGCGGGACGGGATCGTCGCTCAGGCCCTCTGCGCCGGTCAGGTCCCAGACCGGTACGTCCACGCCCTCAGGAGGGGTGCCGATCAGCAGCGCCGGAGCGGTCAGCGCCACGATCTCCCGCAACTCGTGCGGCACGACGCGCTGGGACAACGGCTGAGGCGTCGCACCGACCTTCCACACAGCCCAGGCTGCAACGAGAAAACGCGCGTCGCTGGGGAGGCAGATGCTGACGATGTCGCCCTGCCGCACCCCACGTGCTTCGAGCGCCCTGGCCCACTGGTTGCTCCGACGGTCAAGGTCATTCCGGGACAGCGTCCCACCCGCGTCAGTGACCGCCGGTGCGGACGGGCTCTCCTTGACCAGAGCAGCCAGGCGCGTCGCGAAAGGAATCATCTGCGAAGTGTCCGGCGGTCAGCACGAACCTGCCACGGCGTCTCACACAGGTTTTCCGCGGCTGAGTTGTGGTCCAGACCACATCAAGCCAGCGGCCGCAGGTCCAGCTCCGTGAACAGCCAGTGCAACTCGGCGAGCGTCGTCAGGTCGGTGAGATCCGCGCCTGTGAGCTCGCAGAAGCGGTTGAGGCGGTAGCCCACGGTGTTCTGGTGCAAGTGCAACCGCTTCGCCGTCGTCTCCCGCTTGCCGCCGCTCTCAAGATGCGTTCTGGCGGTGCTGAGCAGCTCTTGACCGAGACTGCCCGAGGCCTCCAGTGGCACGAGGTAGCGCCCGCGCAGCACCTGCCCCACTTCGGGGGAGGCCTGGACAGCCGCGCGGATACCGAGATCAGCGAGCTCGTAGGCGCCCTCGAGGCCCAGCGCCCACGCCGTGTCGAACGCGCCCGTAGCACGCCGATGCGCTGCTCCCAGATCCGCCACCGGAACCGGACCGGAATAGCCCACAGTCAGACCAGACGGTGCGGAGGGTCGCTCGCACATGAGGCCGACCGTGTCCTCAGCCCACAGCACGAGGGCGGCGTGGGGTGCCTGGTCCTTGCCCTGGGCGAGCACCGACCCGACGCGGCCTCCGTCCTGCCCCTCGCGCGAGCGTCCTCGCACCACGAAGAACACGTTGTCTGCCGACAGCCCCAGGCTCGACAGGTTCTCGGCCGCATCCTCCGGCCCGAGATCGCCCCGGAGGAGAAGACGCAACGCTCCCGCTCGTCGCTCCTGATCCGCCCGGGCGGAGGCCACTTCGATCCGACGGTGCGCACTCACCGTGACCCTTGTGACGGAGTTGACGATCGCGAAGCGGAGGGCGAACGCAGCCAGACGGTTCGCCTCCGATACGCCGTCCGAGCGCTGCCACAGCTGCTCCCACATCTCCGCCTCAGCCGTCGTCACGGCCCTGAGGTACTCATCGACCGGGACGCCGTTGCGCGCCCGCTCCTCAACCGTCGCGGTGAAGTCGGCAAGCTCGGCCGGCGTGAGCTGGCGGCGGTCGCGCATGGCCTGGAGCAGGTCGCGGACATTCCGCGTCGTCGCAGCGCGCAACTGGTCTTCGGAGACCAGGGCGTACTCAGGGACGCGGTCGCGGATGACCCGCCCTACCTCGACAACAACCTGCGGGAGGTCGTCCAGCGTCCGCTGCGCAGCCGTCGCCACCTGAGTCCAGTCCACGTCCGTCACGCCGTCATCCTGCCTCGGGACTCACTGGACCGCTTCCGTTGCCCAACGGCAGCACGGTCGGAGCCGCTGCTCGTGGGAGCGAAGCGGGATGGGAGTCGTCGCGCGACCTCTCCCTCGTTGCGCGTCAGGCCCACCCCGACTTCGCTCATGAGCGATCATCTCGAGGTGATGACCTGCACCGACCTCACTACAGCCCAGGCGGCATCAGAACCTGGAGCTGTAGACCTTCGTCGAGACGCACAACCACCTCTCCGCCACGTGCTCCGTCGATGACCGCGCGCGCCCGCCTGCTCGACGGGCATCCCATCGGTGTGCTCGCGCTAGGCGGAATGCGGCTGTCCTTCCTCGACCCACCAGCCGAAGCCGACGCTGTCGCTCTCATCCACCTCGCCCTGGACTCCGGCGTGCGACTGCTCGACACCGCCGACGCCTACTGCACGGGGCACCACGATATCGGACACAACGAACGCCTCATGGCCAAAGCCGTCCGCACCTGGGACGGCCCGCGTGAGCAGGTGCTCATCGCGACCAAAGGCGGGCACACCAGGCCACCCGACGACTCCTGGGGGCTCGACGGCTCTCCCACTTACCTGCGCAAGGCGTGCCAGGCGTCACTGAGGGCTCTTGGCACCGACAGGATCGACCTGTACCAGCTGCACCGGCCCGACCCCGCTATCCCCTTCGCCGAGTCAGTCGACGCCCTCGTCGCCCTTCGCGACGAAGGGCTGGTGCAGCGCATCGGGGTGAGCAACGTCAACCCGGAGCAGATCCGCGTCGCCCACGAGCTCGGACAGATCAGCGCTGTCCAGAACGAGTACTCCCCCAGTTTCCAGTCCAGTGCGCGAGAGATCGACGTGTGCGACGAGCTCGGCATCGCCTTCCTTGCGTGGGCGCCGCTCGGCGGCATGAACCACCTGGAGACCCTCGAGCGGAACCACCCCCACTTCGCCGAGCTGTCCACCGAGCTAGGAGTCAGTCCGCAACAGCTTGGCCTCGCCTGGATGCTCGCCCGCTCGCCAGCCCTCACACCCGTGCTGGGAGCCCGGCAGCCGAAGACCTTCAAGGACTCACTGGGAGCCATCGATCTCGAGTTGAGTCCTGCGCAACTGGCCCGGCTGAACCAGAACCGCTGAGCGGGCGCCTGCACGCGCCTAGAACCCCGTCAACCCACGGCCGCACCACAGAGGGCCGTGACGTCTCAGCGACGACCGTCGACTGGAGGGACCTCAAGGCGTCTCCGCAGGTACGAGCCGACGGCCGTCGGCGCCAGGCTCTTCCACCGGGGGGCCATCGGCGCCTCGTAGACCGCATGTCCTTTCCGCAGAGCGCTGTTGTACAGCGCCCTCGTCAACCGAGGCTGGAACGTATCGACCATGGCGAGGTCGCTGCGCACGAAGCCCACAGCGATCCCGCTCTCTCGGTCGCAGAACCCCTCCTGGCCGCCCATTCCTTCGGCCCCGTAGGCCGCTGGGTTCGGTCCGAAGCGATTGCCCACGCCGGGCAAGGCGTTGTTACCGAGGTAGCCGATCGTGCGCGGGGTGGTTGCCCTCGTGATCGCGGACGCGAACCTCGGCACCGGGAGGTCGACCATGAGCTCGTCAGCCTCGTTCTGGACGACGGCACTCCATGCACGGACCACGTCTGAGGAGAGCACCCGCACGCCATCGAGTTCACCGTCGTTGCACATCATGGCCCAGGTACGGGCGAGGGCCCGGGCGTTGCACGTCCCACCGCCCGCGGGGAACTCTGCCGCAAGCATGGTGGGGCTGTTGAAGATGACATCGACTGCCTCGACGGCACTGCTCGTGCCGGTTCCGAGGAACGCCCTCCCGAGCAGGGTCGTGGGATCGCGCGCCTGTTCCGTCATGATCGCGTTCATTCGGCGCAGGAAGCCGGGCAGGTGGGCGGTGTAGGTCCTGTGGACGCGCGCGACGCGAGGCATCTGCTCAGGCGGAGTCCCGATCCAGCACTCGAGCCCGAGCGGGTCGCCGACCTCGTCCCGGAAGAACTGGCCCAACGACCGTCCGGACACGCGCTGCACGATCTCGGCGAGCAGCCAGCCCACGGACAGGGCGTGGTAGCCGTGCCTCGTGCCCGGCTCCCACTCCGGCGCTGAAGCAGCCAGGCCAGCGCTGATCGCCTCGTAGCTGTCCCAGCCCGTGCCGTCCAGCCGCGTCACGTCAGTCGCACCGTCGTACCCCAGCACGCCAGCGGTGTGCCCCAGGACGTGCCGGACGAGCACCCGCTCCTTGCCGTTCTGGGCGAACTCCGGCCAGTACGTCGCAACGGGCGCGTCGAGATCCAACAGTCCGCGGTCGACGAGGATCTGCGCGCAGAGCGCGGCGTACCCCTTGGTCGCGGACATGATGACCGCGGTCGTGTCAGCGCGCCACGGCTCGCCGGGCTGGGCCTCACCGGCCCAGAGGTCGACGACGACCTCACCGTCGACGTAGGCGCAGTAGGCGCCACCGCCGACGCCGAGGGAGTCGATCCCGGCGGAGAAGGCCCGAGCGACGTCCTCGTAGCCCGCGGCCACGGTCCACTCAACCGCGGGCGCGTCGGGCTCGTCCATCTCAGTCGACCGCCTGGTAGATGGTCACGACGCAGGCCGATCCCAGCCCGAGGTTGTGCTGCAGAGCGATCCGGGCCCCCTCCACCTGTCGGACGCCCGCGGTCCCCCGCAGCTGCCACGTGAGCTCGGCGCACTGGGCCAGCCCGGTCGCGCCCAGCGGGTGTCCCTTGGACAGCAGGCCACCAGAGGGGTTTGTGACCACGCGCCCGCCGTAGGTGTTGTCGCCCTCGAGGATGAACTTCTCCGCAGTGCCCTCCGGAGTCAGGCCGAGGGCCTCGTAGGAGATCAGCTCGTTCGCCGTGAAGCAGTCGTGCAGTTCGACGACCGGAATGTCCTCGGGTCCGATGCCAGCCTCGGCGTACGCCTTCTCAGCAGCTAGGACGGACACGTCGTAACCGACGACGTGGCGCATGTCGCCGGTGAAGGTGGAGGGGGTGTCCGTGGTCAGTGCCTGGCCGGCGATCCGCACCTTCGCGTCCAGCCCCTTGCGGCGCGCGTAGTCGTCGCTGACCAGGACGACGGCGGCCGCGCCGCTGGTCGGGCGGGCAGCACTGCAGGCGGGTGAGCGGGCCGAAGATCTGCGGCGAGGCCAGGACCTCCTCCACCGTCACCTGGTCGCGGAAGACGGCGTTGGGGTTGTTGGCGGCGTGGCGGCGGGCCTTGACCGAGATCAGAGCGAACGCCTCCGGGGACGTGCCGAACCGTTCCATGTGGGCCAGACCGGCACCGCCGAACAGCCGCGCCGCCATCGGTACACCGTCGTCCCCCTTGCCCTGCAGCTCGTCCTGCCGCTCCTGGAAACGACCGAGCGGCGTGATCCGGTCCTGCCAGTGTTCGACGAGCGCCCCGCGCTGCATCTGCTCGAAGCCGAAGGCCAGCACCACATCGGCGGCACCGCTCGCCACGGCCTGGCGCGCCAGCCAGAGCGCCGAGGACCCGCTCGCGCAGTTGTTGTTCACGTTCACGACGGGCAGGCCCGTCAGCCCCACGCCGTACAGGGCAGCCTGACCGCAGGTGGAGTCGCCGTAGACGTAGCTGGCCGAACGCCTGCTCGACGTCTGCCAGGGCGACCCCGCTGTCCTGGAACGCCGCGTGGATGGCCCGCTGAGCCATGTCCTCGTACCGCTCGCCTGCACTCGGCTTGGAGAACGGCACCATGCCCACCCCGGCAACGCGCACATCTGCAGACACGACGACCTCCCTCTAGCTAGAATCAGTCATTACTGACGGTACAGAGAGAGACTGCGGCGGTCAAGGCTGTCACGGTGGGACAGGGGTGGCTCAGTGCTCCTGGAAGGCGGCCATGACCGCGGGACTCATGAGAGCCGACCACGTCGCAAGCAGCTTTCGGTCCTGCGCCGCGGTACGCAAGACGCCACGAGCCGCTGCCCCGCGCATGGCGTCCAAGAGCACCTCGAGGCATTCGTTGAAACCTGCCGCAGCTGAGGTCTGCTCGCCGAAGAGGTCAGCGGCCATGTCACGGATGGCGCGGCCGACGATGCGCTCCTGGGGCACCAACGCGGCAAGCAGGTCTTCATCACTGCGTGCGGCTAGCCACAGTTCCAGGGAGGCGGCGAACAGGGGACCCTCGAAGGTGGACCAGAGGACCTTCATGGCCCACGTGCCCCTCTGCGCGTCGGGCGGGTGTGACTTGGCCACCGACAGCACGGCGTCCATCCGCTCTCGCGCCAGGTGGTCCACAGCCGCCAAGATCAGTTCGGATCGAGAGCCGTAGTGATGCAGGAGCGCGCCGCGAGACACACCAGCGCGCTGTTGGACTTCCAGGGTCGTGGTCCCGCGATAGCCCCTCTCGGACAGCGAAGACACCGTCGCGTCGAGGAGCCGGCGTTGCATGGCCGCTGACCTCTGTTCCTGCGTCCGTGGCGCCTTCGCTCGCTCCACCACTACCGCTTCTCCCTTGTGCTGGCCGATCACGCGGGCGCCAGCCTACTCATGCCCTTGCGCGGATCCGGACACCCATCTACAGTCGGAAGTGACTGTTTCTCTGGTGGTTCATCCGAAAGGCGGCTCCGTGCCCATCTCTGCCTCTGCGATCGGGACGACCACTCCCCCGGTCACCGTCACGGTCGAGCGCGGCCGGCTCCAGCTGTTCGCCAAGGCCACCGGCCAGTGCCGACCCGCTGTACGTCGACCCCGACGCCGCCCGGGCCGAGGGCCACCGCGACCTGCCCGTGCCCCCGACGTTCCTGTTCGGGCTCGAGCTCGAGCAGCCCGACCCGTTCGGCTGGATCGTCGACCTCGGGGTGGACATGAACACGGTCCTGCACGGGACGCAGAGCTTCGCCTACCAGGCGCTGGCGTACGCCGGCGACACGCTCACCGCCGCCTCGACCATCACCGACGTCTACACCAAGAAGGGCGGGGCGCTCGAGTTCGTCGAGCGGCGCACCGACATCACCCGCGACGCCCAGCACCATCGCCACGCTCACGCAGACCATCGTCGTGCGGAACATCGCATGACGAGCACCGTGAGCCGCACCCGCACCTGGCAGGTCGGGCGATCAGCTGCCACCCGCTGTACGTCGGGCACGTCAGCCGCACCGACGCTGGCGCTGTTCGCCGGTGGATCGGGCGACCACAACCCGATCCACCTCGACCTCGACGTCGCCCGCGCCGCCGGCCTGACGGACGTGTTCGCCCAGGGGATGCTCAGCATGGCCTACCTGGGTCGGCTGCTCACCGACCACTTCCCGCAGTCGCAACTGCGCGGCCTTCACCACCCGCTTCGCCGCGATCACCCCGGTCAACGCGGAGCCCACCTGCTTCGCGACCGTCGTCCGCGGTCGACGGGCGCCACGCTGTCCCTCGATGTCCGCGTCGACCTCGCCGACGGCACCACCACCCTGGCCGGACAGGCGACCCTCTCCCTGGAAGGATCACCGCATGAGCACCCTCGACGGCAAGGTCGCCCTGGTCACCGGTTCCGGCCGTGGCATCGGGCAGCAGATCGCCCTCAAGCTCGCTCGCGAGGGCGCGTCGGTCGTCGTCAACGACCTCGACGCCGCACCCGCCGAGGAGACGGTCGCCAAGATCGTCGCCGACGGCGGCGCGGCCGTCGCGGTCGTCGGCAGCGTGCTGGACGACGACTTCGCCGATCGCTTCGTCGCCACGGCTGTCGAGCAGTTCGGCGGCCTGCACATCGTCGTCAACAACGCCGGCTTCACCTGGGACAACGTCATCCAGAAGATGTCCGACGAGCAGTGGGACACCATCGTCGACCTGCACCTCAAGGCGCCGTTCCGGATCCTGCGGGCCGCCCAGCCGGTCATCAGCGCCGCGGTCAAGGCTGAGCGCGCCGCAGGGCAGGTCGTGCAACCGCAAGGTCGTCAACATCAGCAGCCTCGCCGGGGTCGGTGGCAACGCCGGACAGGCGAACTACTGCGCCGCCAAGGCCGGCGTCGAGGGCTTGACCCGGGCGCTCAGCAAGGAGTGGGGCCGCCTGACGTGAACGTCAACGCCGTCGCGTTCGGGCTCATCAGCACCCGCCTCACTCAGGCCGCGGACAGCGGGCGCCACCATCGACGTCGAGGGTCGCGAGATCAAGGTCGGCGTCAACCCGCAGCTGCTCGCCAGCATGGAGGCGATGATCCCGCTCGGCCGGGCGGGGACCGCCGAGGAGGCCGCCGGCGCGGTCTACCTGCTGTGCACACCCGAGTCCGACTACATCAGCGGGCAGACCGTGCTCTGTGCCGGCGGGTTCTTGATGTGACGACCTACCGGTCGGCGTGGAAGGACGACGAGGCGGCAGCCCTGGGCGAGCTCGCCGACACCTTCTTCGCCAAGGAGGTCGTCCCGCACCTCGACCGCTTCGACCAGCAGCAGCAGGTCGACCGCGCGCTATGGACCAAGGCCGGCGCGCTCGGCCTGCTGTGCTGCTCGATCCCTACAGAGTACGGCGGTGGCGGTGGGACCTTCGCGCACGACGCCGCCGTCCTCGAGGCACAGGGCCGCTCCGGCGACACCGGCGTTCGGCCTCGCGCGTGCACAGCGGCATCGTGGCCCACTACCTGCTCGCCTACGGCACCGAGGAGCAGAAGCGGCCGGTGGCTGCCTCGGCCTCGCGACCGGCGAGATCGTCGGCGCCATCGCCATGACCGAGCCCGGCGCCGGGTCGGACCTGAAGGCCATGACCACGCAGGCCGACCGCACGGCCGAGGGCTTCGTGCTCAACGGGATGAAGACCTTCATCAGCAACGGCGCGACGTGCGACCTGGTCATCGTGGCTGTCAAGACCGACCCCGCCGCCGGCGCACGTGGCGTCTCGCTGCGTCGTCGTCGAGACCGGCGGACCTGCCTGGCTTCTCCCGCGGCAGGACGCTGGAGAAGATCGGCATGCACGGGCAGGACACCGCCGAGCTCGTGTTCGACGACGTGCTCGTCCCGGCAGACGAACCTGCTCGGCGAACCGGGCAAGGGCTTCGGAATGCTGATGAACCAGCTCAACCAGGAGCGGCTGATCATCGGCCTGCAGGGCGGTCGCGCGATGGAGACGGCGCGGTCGCTGAGACGATCGCCTACACCAAGGACCGGCAGGCCTTCGGCGCCCCGCTGTTCGACCTGCAGCACACGCGCCTGGAGCTCGCCGAGGTCGCCACCCTCGCCCATGCCGGGCGGGTGTTCATCGACAACTGCATCCAGCGGCAGTTCGCCGGTGAGCTCGACACCCCTACGGCATCCATGGCGAAGTGGTGGCTGACCGACCTGCAGTGCCAGGTCATCGACAGCTGCCTGCAGCTGTTCGGTGGCTACGGCTACATGAAGGAGTACCTGATCAGTCGGCTCTACGCAGACGCGCGCGTCCAGAAGATCTACGGCGGGGCGAACGAGGTCATGAAGGACGTCATCGCCCGCTCGCTGTAAGTCCACTCATCTCAACGAGGAGACCGCATGAACCTGACGCAGAGCGCTGCACCGCAACGTCCAGCAGGACCCCGACGGCATCGCCACGATCTTCGGCGACCGCACGTCTCACCTGGGCAGAGTCGGCGGACCGCGTCGCTCGCCTGGCCGCGGGGCTGCACGCAGATCGGGGTCGCGTCAGGAGATCGCGTCGCGATCCTGAGCCTGAACAGCGACCGCTACCACGAGTACCTGCTGGCGACCTGGTGGGCCGGCGGCGTGGTCAACCCGGTCAACTTCCGCTGGAGCGCTCAGCCGAGATCGCCTACAGCCTGGAGGACTCCGGCTCGTCGGTGCTGTTCGTCGACGACATGTTCCTGCCCCTCGTTCCGGCGGTGCCGGCCGCTGCCCCGTCGGTCACGACCGTCGTGCACTGCGGCGACGGTCCGGCGCCCGAAGGGCTGTCTGGCGTACGAGGCACTGCTGGCGCACGGAACGGCCGCCGGACGCCATGCGAGGCGGGGACGACCTCGCCGGGATCTTCTACACCGGCGGCACGACCGGCTTCCCCAAGGGCGTCATGCTCAGCCACGCCAACCTGCTCATCTGCAGCCTCGGCAGCTGCGCTACCGGGCACTTCGTGCAGTCCCGGGCGGGCGACTGCTGCACGCCGCGCCGATGTTCCACCTCGCCGACCTCGCAGCCTGGATGCGGGCGCAACCTGCTCGGCGGCAGCCACGTCATCGTTCCCTCCTTCACCCCGGACGGCGTCCTTGATGCGATCGAACGGCACCGGGTGACCGACAGCCTGCTCGTCCCGACGATGCTGCAGATGCTGGTCGACGACCCGGCGGTGAAGGAGGCAGACCTCAGCTCCTTGTGCAAGGTCGCTGTACGGCGCGTCACCCATCTCCGAGGCGCTGCTGGAGCGGGTGCAGCGGACCATGCCGCACGCCGCGCTCACCCAGGCCTACGGCATGACCGAGCTCTCCCCGATCGCCACCATGCTCGACCCCGTCAGCGCACCAGGACCCGGTGCTGCGGCGCTCGGCCGGACGGGCCGCCCCGCACGCGGAGGTCCGTATCGTCGACCTTGACGACAACGAAGTTCCACGCGGCGACGTCGGGGAGATCGTGGTCCGTGGCGGTCACGTCATGCGCGGGCTACTGGAACAAGCCCGAGGAGACCGCAGCAGCGGTCGTCGACGGATGGATGCACACCGGCGACGGTGGCCGGATGGACGACGCCGGCTACGTGTTCATCGTCGACCGGATCAAGGACATGATCGTGTCTGGCGGTGAGAACGTCTACTCCGCCGAGGTCGAGAACGCCATTGCCCAACACGCATCGGTCGCTGCCTGCGCCGTCATCGGTGTGCCCGACCAGGAGTGGGGCGAGCGGGTCCACGCGGTCGTGGTCCTGCAGCCGTCCACCGAGCTCGACCTCGAGGGCCTGCGCGCACACACCAAGGAACTGATCGCCGGCTACAAGTGCCCTCGATCTTTCGAGATCACGCAGTCGCTCCCGATGTCGGGAGCGGGCAAGATCCTTAAGCGAGAGCTCCGCGCCGCCCACTGGGAGTCCTCTGACCGGGCGGTGAACTGACCATGACGTCGGCGGCCCTGGTCGTTGAGTCCACGGAGACCGCTGTTGTCACGCAGGTCGCCGCATGTGTCCGTGACCTCGCTGCTCTCGCCGGTGGTGGGTGCCTGGTCGAGTCCCGCGATGGACGACTTCTTGCCCATCACCTGGTGCGGACCGATGCGGCTCCCCTTGTCCTGGCGGCCCTGGTCAGTGGTTCACTCGCGCCGCTCCACACCGCTGTGACCTCCCGGCGCGCTACTGGGCTCCTTCCCTCAGGCGTCGTCGTTCAGGTGACGCTGGAGGGAGAGCCCGTTCTCCACCTCGCTCTCGACACCGGCAGCATCTGGTTGCTCCCCACCAGGGAGCTCACGATGGAGCAGCTCCGGGGCCCCGCAGGACGGCTTGCAGAACTGCTGTCCTACTCCACGACTTCACCCGAACGCTCCTGTCTTGACGGTGGGCCGCTGCCCCCAGAGCTTCTTGGCGCCGATCGCTACTGGGTCGCCCGTGTGCTCGCCGACACGACCGCCGACGCCCTGACCTGCGCCTTGACCACGGGCTTCGCAACACTCGCCATGCGAGCCGTCAACTCCGGGCAGAACGTGTATCTGATCGCCGCGGCTCACCTGTCCAAGACCACTGGACGCAACGCACAGATGGCAGTTGAGGGCGCTACTCAACAGGCCGCAAGGCGTCTCGGGATACCGGTGACGGCCGGCCTGTCCGCGGAGTGCGACGCTGAGGGCCTCGGGACAGCCCGGAACCAGGCAGACGCCGTCGCAGACACCGCCGACATCGGCACTTGCTCCACACTGCACAGTGCACGCGCCACGATCGTCATACGCCACCTCGCCGCGAGCCTGACGAGCTCCCCCGATCTCGGGCCGGACCCTTTGCATCGTTTGCTCGACTACGACCGCGAGCGGGACACCTCGTTCGCCACAAGCCTGCTCGCGTGGCTCAACACGTGCGGTGACGTCGGTCGCGCAGCCAGCGAGCTCACGCTGCACCCCAACACCCTCCGCTACCGCCTCAGGCGCATCACGGCGATCCTCGGGGTCGACCTGCACCACCACCCCGACGTCAGGGCGGTCATCCACCTGCAACTGCTCGCACGCGCGAGATGACCTCCGCTCACCTCTTGCGCCCAGGCTCTTCCCAAGATACCGTCACGACAGATTGTTTCTTACGGGTTTCGAGGAGACGCATGGTTCTGCGATCGCATCCACGCGTCGTCTGCCTCGCTGCCGCCGTATTCCTCATGGCTGGCTGCGGGAGCACGGTTGCGAGCCAAGGCGCCGCACCTCTCAACCAGGGGCTCAGCGGCGCAGAGGGGACCACCGAGGCTTCGAGGTCCGTCGGCTCCGGGCTCTCCGGGGGCGCGGGGCGAACGCCCGTCGGCACTGCGGGGGGAACGTCGTCGGGCACGGGCAGTCAACTGCCTGGGACCTCCAGCCCCCCGAACGGCACCAGGCAGTCAGCGCCTCCGAGTTCCGGCGCCTCGTCGGGCGCAAGCGGGAGAGCCGTCACACGGAACACCGCGCCCATCACCGTGGGCATCGTCATCACGGCAACCAGCAACGCCGACCAGTTCGGTGTGTCGATGGGAAACACTCTCTCCGAGGAGAACATCGATCGGAAGCTCATCGACGCCCTCAACGCTCGGGGCGGCTTGAACGGGCGCAGGATCGTTCCTGTCTTCGCCTCGACCGACACCGGAAGCAACAACTGGGAGACCGACTTTGCCGCGGCCTGCGCGACGTTCACGCAGGACAACAAGGTTGAGGCAGTCCTCGGTTACGTCTTCACCTACTTCTCCTCATTCGAGTCGTGCCTCGCCAAGAAGGCGATCCCGCATTTGAACACAGGGTTCAACATTCCCGATGCGCACGAGCTTCGCCCCTTCCCCTTGCACGTGGCACTGGACGTCCCCACGATCGACCGACGTTCGCTCACCAAGCTGGAGATGGCAGCGGCGGACGGTGTGCTCACGGCCAAGAGCCGCATCGGCGTTGTGCGCGACAGCTGTCCGGGTTCGGCCCGGTCCTACGACCAGGTCTTCCTGCCGGCCGCCAAGCGACTCGGGCTCAACGTCGTCAAGAGCGTGGAGTTGAACTGCGCCAACGGCAACAGCGACTCCGGCGCGGCAGTGCAGGCCCTGCAGAACGCGGTCCTGCAGTTCGCCAGCAACAAGGTGGACCAGGTCCTGTTCCATGCCGCGAGCGAGGGGCCGGCTCTCCTCCTGTTCTCGGTGAGCGCGGAGTCACAAGGTTTTCGGCCTGGATACATCGTGACCTCTCTCGCCAACCTGGAAGCGTTGAAGGGCTATCTCCCGGCAGCCCAGCGCGCCAAGGTCAACGGCTACGGCTGGCTACCGACGCAGGACGTGCCACCGCAGTCCTATCCCCGACCCAACGCGGCTCAGGCCCGCTGTCTCGGGCTGCTCTCGAGTCAAGGGGTCAAACCAGTCGCGGGACCCGACTACTTCTACGCCTACAACATCTGCGAGGCCTTCTTCGCCTACGAGCAGGCCTTGGCTCGTACCCATGGCTCCAGCCGGGGCACGGACGTTGTCGCCGCAGTGAAAGGGCTCGGCACGTCTTTCGTGAGTGTGACCAACGACGGTGGTTCAGCGTTCTCCCCCGCCTGGCCGGATGCGCCCCGCGCCGCGCGGCACGCCAGCTACGCGGACAGTTGTGGCTGCTTCAGGTACGTCGGAGCCGCGCGCATGATTCCGTCCAGCTGACCGAAGGATTCCCAGATGGCCACGAAGCCGATGGCACAACCGCTGCGGGCCCTGCTCCGGATGATGACCATCCTGGGCCAGCTGAACCTCGGCCCCTCACTAGGTGACGTCATGGCCAAGCCCCATGCGGACCGGATCGCGCACATGAACCCCTCCTTCGCCACCCGGCCAGTGAGCGCCGTGATCGACACTGAGGACCACCACGTTCAAGGGCGTGGCGGCCCCATCCATGTGCGCGTGTACACCCGGCCCGACACCCCGCCCGGCGCTCCCGGCTACCTGTTCATCCACGGCGGCGGCTTTGCCCTTGGTGGTATCCCCGGCTGCGACCACATCTGCCGGGAGCTTGCCGAGCGCAGCGGTTTCGTGGTGGTGAGCCTGTCCTATCGTCTGGCACCGGACTTCCCCTTCCCCGCCGGTCTCGAGGACTGCCAGGACGTCCTGACGTGGATGGCCAAGGAGAGTCCTTGCGGGCTCGACCCTGACAGGCTGGTCGTCGCCGGCGAGAGCGCAGGAGGCAACTTCACCTCGCTGCTCGCCCTCTGGGCCCGCGACCACAACGGCCCGAACATCAAGCACCACGCCCCGATCTATCCGCTCACCGACTTCACCGCCACCCTGATCAACTGGAGCGACGGCAATGCAGGAAATCCTGGCGTCACTCCTGAGGTCTGGGAGGTGACCTGCAACTTCTACTGCGGTGACACCGACAGGGCCGACCCGCTCATGAGTCCGCTCTACGCCGACCACGAGGGGCTGCCTCCGGCCCTCGTCGTCACGTGCGAGCACGACATCCTGCGCAACGAAGGCATCGCCCTTGTCCGCTCCTACCGCGACGCAGGCGTTGACGTCCACCACGCCCACATGGACGACATGCCTCATGGCCACCTGATCACGACGCGTCTGACCAAGCGCTCCTACGAGACCATCGACCTGATGATCTCTGAGGCGAAGAAGTACCTCAAGACCTGACGGGCCAGCCGCCGACAGCGCCGCTCAGGCCGTCGTGACCGCGGCTGGGTCGCGGACGAAGGCGCTCATGCGCGCGTAGAGGTCATCGATCCCGTCGTACAGGACCGGCAGCGACAGCGAGGCATGAACGTGCCCAGGTACGTCGATCAGGGTTGTCGGCACGCCCTTCTCCAGCAGCCGGGCGGCATAGGCCAGTCCCTCTTCCCGCAGTGGGTCATACTCCACGACCAGGACCAAGGCCGGAGCGAGACCGGTGTGGTCTGCGAGCAGCGGCGAGCAGTACGGGTCGGACCGGTCTCCGTCCCCGACGTACACGTCGGCGCAGAAGGTCGCCTCGTCGGGGGTGATGCCAGGTCCGCGGTAGTTCCGTACGCCGGTCCCGGACTGTGTCAGGTCGACGGCCGGGTAGATGAGCAGCTGACCAGCCAGGGGTGTCCCGCGGTCGCGAAGGCGAAGGGCAAGGGCCGCCGCGAGGTTCCCTCCGGCACTGTCCCCACCAACAATCAGGCGACTGTTGTCCCATCCCTGGGTGAGCAGCCAGTCCAAGGCGTCCTCGCAGTCCTGCAGCGGCCCCGGGAAGCGGTGCTCCGGTGCCAGCCGGTACTCCACCGAGACGACCACCGCGTGGGACTCCGCGGCGAGCCTGCGGCAGATGTGGTCACAGGCAGCGATGCCGCCGATGGCGAAGCCCCCACCGTGCGCGTAGAGCAGTGGGACGCTCGCTCCCGCCGGTTGGTACACACGGACCCTGACCTCGGCGCCATCTCTGGTCGGCACCTGCACGTCGTGGAACGAGACCTCCGGCACCGGACCGACCATCCTTGCCCCCGGCGCGAAGGCGAGCCGCTTGGCGACCGGCATCCCTGCCACCTTGCGACTGCTCGGCATCGCGCCGATCCGGGTAAGGGCCCGTTGCACGCCGAACAGCAGTCGGACCTTCGTGGACAGGGGCATGGCGTGACTCCTCGGTGGTGGGACGGAGGTCAGGGAGAGGGGAGGGGGAGCGTCGCGCCGCGGTAGCGCAGGCACGAGCAGTCATCGACCCAGCCGTACTCCCGCATCGTGGCCGCCCCGCCCCGCTGGGCGGACTGGGCGTGAAGCGTTCCGCCGTACGTGCCCGCGCTGGTGAAGGTCGGTAGCGCGCCCAGGATGGCCTGGACAACCGGCGCGGCAGCTGTGGTGCGGGCGTTCGCGAGCGCCCGGGCATACAGGTCCAGGCCGTCACACGCCTGGTAGGCGGCCATGAAGTCGTTGTAGGCGGCCGGCTTCAGCCCGTGCTTGGCGAGCTTGGCGAGACAGGCCCGCTGCGGAGCGGTCGTGGGGTAGGGCTGCTCCGTGCGCCCGACGTCGACCGAGGGCATCCAGCCGAAGCCGTGCAGGTTCTTCGCCTGGTCGGCCGGGACGTTGTCGGCAACGGCCTTCCCAGCGACAGAGGTGAGGTACTGCGGGTGGTAACCCTGGGACTCCGCCTGCTGCATGAACACGATCATCCCGATGCCGAAGGCGTAGACCAGATCGACGCCGCTGGAGGCGAACTGCAGCTCCGCGCTGGCGACGGCGGAAGCGGCGCCGGACAGGTCGCTGCCGCCGCTGGCGCAGTCGATCATGACGGTCTGGTAGGTGAGGGCCTGGCGCTTGAGCCACGGCTCGATGTTGGTCTTGTAGGCACGCTCGCCGTACGCGCAGGTGTCGATCATCAGTCCGAGCTTGGTCTTCTGCGTGAGCAGCCCGGTCTTCAGTGCCCCGTGGAGCGGAGCCAAGGTGAAGGCATCCACCGTCGGGTGACCGGTCGACACGACGTACGGGTAGTCGCGCTGGGCGCCGACGTCGCCGGGCTGATAGCCGCCGTACAGGTGCACGATCTTGTACTTCGCGAGGCAGGACTCGAAGGACGGGAGGAACACGAAGATGTAGCCGATGACGGCCTGCACCTTGTTGTCCTGGGTGAACTTCGCGCAGACGGCGGCGAAGTCGTTGGCCCAGTTGCTGCTCGCGGTGTCGGTCTCACCGATGACCGGGATGATCTTGTGACCTGCGAGGCCGCCCGCAGCGTTGTACTCCGTCGTGAGCGCCGAGAACAGCGCCTTGTCGGTGTAGGTGTTTCCCGGATTGGCCCCGAGGGCCTGCGCGTTACCGACGCTCGTGGTGATGAAACCGACCTGGATCGGCGACCGGTCTCCCAGCGGTGTCCCCGGTCCGGCTTGCGTGGCGCCTGTCGTTCCGGTCGTTCCGGTCGATCCCCCTGCGCCGGACCTGGTACCGCCCGTGGATCCCGCTGTACCCAAGGATCCGCCTGTCGAGCCGGATCCTGCTGCGGCCCCAGGGATGGGGCCAGCCGAGCCACCGTCTGTGGTCGAGGACCCGGCCGCACCCAGCGGTCCGGCCTCCTGCTGGGTCGCGTCGACGCCTCCACCGAGGGCTACCTGCCCGCGGGTCTGGACCGTGCTGCCGCACGCAGCGGACAGCGACATGGCAGCGACGGCAGCGGCTGCCACCAGCGCGCGCCTCACGCGGACGGCTCCAGAGCGTGGTGACCGGCCAGCAGCGCCACGACCTCGTCGTGCCAGTCCGCGGTGCCGTCGTCCAACCCGGTCAACCAGGAGCTGCCGTGCACGTGCCCGTCTGCCCGGCGCAGGACCACCGGGACGTTCGCCTCGCGAAGTCTGTCGGCGAAGGCTTCTCCCTGGTCGCGCAGCGGGTCGAACTCGGCCGTCGTCACCAGCGTCGGCGGGAGTCCTGCGAGCTCCGCCAGGGCAGGGCTGACATACGGGTTCATCACGTCCCCGCCGTACCAGCCCAGGATCATGCCGAGCTGGGTGAGCTCCAGCCCGAAGCCGGTGCCGTACAGCACGCTGCTGTCGTCCGCGGGCATCCGCAGGTCGACCGCAGGCACGTCGAGCCACAGTGCTGTCAGACGAGGCCCGCCGCGATCCCGCGCCATCAACGCGACCACGGCTGCGAGGTTGGCGCCAGCAGACTCACCCCCCACCGAGATGCGGTCGGTGGACTCTGCCAGCCAGGTCACCGTCCCGTACGCGTCCTCCGGAGCCGCCGGCCAGGGCTTCTCGGGGGCGAGCGCGTAGTCGATGGACGCGACAGCCATCCCCAGTCCATGGGCGAGCTCGCGGCACATCGGGTCCACCGTCTCGATGCTGCCCATCCACCAGCCACCGCCGTGCAGGTGCACGTGAAGTGGGCCGGACTCCGCTCCGGCGTGGGGCAGGTAGAGCCGGACGGGAACGCCTCCCGGTGAGACCAGGTCGCGGACCTCGTGCAGGGGGCCGTGGTCACGGACTGCTGGCAGTCGGCGGATCACGGCGTGGTCGCAGAACGCCCGCAGTTCGGTGACGGACAGGTCCGGCGGAGGCGCCATGTCGGACGCCCAGTCGGTGAGCAGGGCGGCGACCGAGGGACGAGGCTGCGACATCAAGACTCCTGATTACTCGTGTAACCGGGGACGATAGGCTGCTGCTCACCTCTTGGCAATGGCTCTCGGGAGTTTCATGACCATCACCAGCGCGGATGTGGCGCGTGCCGCGGGAGTCTCACGTGCGACGGTCAGTTACGTCCTCAACGACGCACCCGGCCGGACGCTGACTCCGGAGACCCGGGCGACGGTGCTGCGGGTCGCGCGCGAGCTCGGGTACCAGCCCAGCGCCTTGGCGCAGTCCCTCAAGAGGGGACGAAGCAACACCGTCCTCTTCCCGATGCCTGGCATCGCGAGCAACCACGTCCTCAATGCCCTGTTCTCCGCGTGCACCGAAGCGCTGGCCCCCCGCGGGCTGTCGCTGGTGCTCGACGTCTCGCGCCACGAGGACCCGACCGCGCAGGCCGATGCCTGGGCCGGCCTGGCTCCTGCGGCGGTCCTCGACCTCGTCCTGCACCACGACGACCCCGCGCTCGCCCGGCTCCGGGCCAGGGGCGTGCACATCCTGTCCGCCGCACACGAGGGCGAGACGATCTGGGAGAGCACCGGCGATCAGTTCGCCCGTCAGCAACGACTCGCCCAAGTGCGCTACCTGAGTCAGCAGGGCCACCGAACGATCCGCTGGGTACTGCCGCAAGACCTGCGCACCGTGGTCGACCCCCGCACGGTACGCCGGCTGATCACCGAGACCCGTCGCGCGGCGAAGGCTGGCGGCAGCGATCTCATCGTGGACCGGGTTGACCTGCACGCGGTCGCCGCCTCGGTCGCTGCTTGGGACTCCCTCCCGGATGCCGTGGCCGCCCACAACGACACCTGCGCTCTCGCGGTGCTCACCGCCCTCCAGCACCTGGGCGTGCGCGTGCCCGACGACATCGCACTCATGGGCGCGGACGACGAGCCCGCCGGCGCCGCCGTGACCCCCTCTCTCACGACCGTCGCAGGAGACTTCAGCGCCTTCGCCGAGGCTGTGGCCGACGCCGTCGAGGCCGGACTCGCGGGACGGACCGCGCCAGCCCTTCCCGTGCCCGGGGTCCGCGTCATCGTCCGCGACTCCGCCTGAGGGAGAAGCGGAGGGGCAGAATCTCCCCATCGGGACGTGAACCGCAACCTCTCGAGAACGGGCCCGCAGAGGCGTACCGCGGGGTCCACAGACGTTCAGGTGGTGGCAGGTCCGTCGCGTTACGTGGAGTGACGACAATGGTGTTAAAGCCCGTCGAGAAGCTCCACGAGGGTCCGTACGCCGTAGCCCGTGCCGCCGGCGGGGATGCCGTCGTACGGCTCACCCATGTTGAACGCCGGACCGGCGAGGTCGACGTGGGCATAGGGGACGCCGTCGGGGGCGAAACGGCGCAGGAACAGGGACGCGACCATCGTCTGCCCGTCCATCGTGCCGAGGTTGGTGGTGTCGGCGATGTGGCTGCGCAGGCTGTCGCCGAGGTAGGGAAGGGCGGGCATCCGCCACAGGCTCTCCCCCGCAGCCCCAGCCGCGGAGAGCAGAGCCGATGCGAGGTCCTCGTCCGCCGACATCACGGCTGCGGTGCGGGGTCCCAGCGCGCGAATCGCCGCGCCGGTCAACGTCGCGACGGTCACGACTGCGGCCGACTTCGAGGCGTCGGCGAGGCTCATCGCGTCGGCAAGTGCCAGACGACCCTCCGCGTCGGTGTTGACGACCTCGACCGAGAGGCCGTTGTGCATGCGCAGCACGTCGCCCGCAAGGTAGGCCGACGCCGAGATGATGTTCTCGGCAAGGGCGACCCAGCCCTCGACGGTCCGAGCCCGCGGTCGTCGGCCGGCGTGCAGGACAGCGCCCACGACGGCCGCGGCCCCACCCATGTCCAGCTTCATGTGCTCGAGCCAGACGGTCTTGAGGTTCTGGCCGCCGGCGTCGTAGGTGAGTCCCTTCCCGACGAGCACCAAGGGCGGCGCGTCGGTGGTCCCGCGCGCGGTGACCTGCACGATGCGCGCTGGTTCTTCGGAGCCCTGGCCTACACCGACGATCCCGCCGCAGCCGGCAGCGACGAGCTCGTCGGTCGTCCACACGCGCACCTCGACCCCGGCGCGCTCGGCCTCGGCGACGATCAAGGCAGCGCTGACCGCGGGCCGCTTGTCGCCGGGTCCGGCGTTGAGCCAGTCGCGAGCGAAGCAGACCGCTTCGAGCCGTGAGGCCACGTCGGCCACCTCGTCCTCATCGATGGGACCGAGGTCTGCGATGACGAGCCGCGCCGCCCGTGGCTTGTCGACGTACCGGTCGAAGCGGTAGCTGGCGAGGACCACGCTCTCGACAAGCAACAGGTCCCAGGTGCCGAGGGCGCTCACCCCGACGCTGCCCTGCGAGACGGCCGCGACGCCAGCGGCAAGGGCGTGCTGGCGCTCCCGCAGGGTGACGTGCGCACTCGCTGGCCGCTCCGGCCCCGTACCGACGACCAGGATCGCCCCCCCAGCGGTGCGACTGATCCAACGCTGAGCTCCCCACGCGCCCGTGAATCCGGTGTGTGTCAGCTGCGCGACCAGCTCCCCGGAGGGGTCGAGGGTGAGCAGGTCCTCCCCCGGGCGCACCTCACCGCCTGCCCCCGTGCCTGCCGTCACGACGAAGACGTCGACCTCGAGCTCCGCGAGTGGCTGCGCGCGCAGGTCCGTGGGGGCACACTGCGCAATGCCGACCGAGGGCATCAGGCGGTAGCCCGCGCCAACGCCTCGGCGACGACCGACCGCACGAGGTCGTTGAACCCGCTCGGATCACGCAGGTGGTCGGCGTGGACCGCGCCGCTGGGCGCGACGACACGGCCGCCGAGGGAGGCGATGAGCCTTTCGTGGGATCGGCGGACGTCGTGGTCTGCCTTGCGATCAGCGGACAGCAGCACAACAGGCGCGTCCAGGTGACGTAGGCGTGGGGTAAGGGCGTTCATCTCCTCTGCCAGGCTGTCCACCGCACGCGCGGTCGCGGCCAGAGAGGCCGACCGGATCATGACCTCTCGACCCGAGCGCGCCTCGGGTGCAGTGGCGCTCTTCAGACTCAGAAGCTTCCACAGGAGCAGATCGAGGGAGGGACCGATCAGGGGCAGCCGGCCAGGTGCGCCCAGAACACCGAACAGGCGCTTGATCGTCGGCACCATGTCGGGCAAGTCGTGCGGTGTGGGGTCCAGCAGGACGAGGCCTGCGACCAGATCAGGATGATCGGTGGCGAACTGGACGGCCTGCAGTCCACCAAGACTCTGCCCGACCACGACGGCCGGGCCTGCGCCGAGATCCGTCAGCACCTGCGCCGCCGCGGCCGAACCGCTTGCCAGCGTGGCGGCCCCTCGGTCGACAGCCCGTCCCGTGCCAGGACGGTCGAGCTCGACGACCCGGTGGCCGGAGAGGGCATCTACCAGGCCCGGGAAGAACCCGTGGCTGCTGGCGGCGCCGCCCGCGAGCAGCAGCACCGGCATCCCCTGGGCGCCCGTCACCGTGGCCTCGTAGTCAGGCATGTCACTCCTCATCGTGCTGCTTGTGCGGAACCGCTGTAGGCGAAGCAGTCGCACCCTGCGTCGAAGGCCAGCGCTCGGTAGGCCGAAGCCCCATCGACGTGGGTGCTGAAGTCCGACGCGAAGGTCAGGACGGGCGGATAGCCGCGGCCGAGCGCGCGCAGCCCGCGCAGGAACGTGTTCGGCGACAGGGCATTGTCCTTCCACGCCGCGGCGAGCAGCAGCACCCCGTCACACGTCGCGAGCGCGCTGAAGCGCGTCCCGCTGGAGCTCATGTCTTCGCCGGCACCGGACATCGCCTTGAGACACGCCGAGCTGTTCGCTCCGAGGTTGGGCTGCGCTTTGACCGGTACGTCGACTCCCGGTGACCAACCAATCGCCCGGGCGTTCTCGAGCTGCCGGGCGCTGAGCACCGTCCGGAGCAGACCAGGCAGCGACAAGGACGTGAGGCCGTACGCCGGGTAGTAGCCCTGGTTCTGAGCCGCGAGTCCGAAGTAGGTGAGCGCCTGACCGCTCTTGTCCAAGGCCAGTACGCGGTCGATTCCTGCCGACGCGAAGCGAAGTGCCGCGCTCTGCCCCGCGCTGCTGGCCGAGCTCACCCGTGATGTGTCGTCCGTGCTGGGCATCGACTGCTTGTCGGTGAGAGCCAAGCCGAGATCCTTCAGCCCGCGCTCGACCAGTGCCGGGACGCCGGCGTAGTCCACGTCCTCGTTGTAGACGAGCCCGATCTTGCTGCCCGGGGCGAACCAGCCCTGCGCCTTCAGCGAAGGCAGCCACGCGGCGACCGTTCGCTCGAGCGACATCTGCGGCGGAAGGGCGGTCAGCGGGTAGCGCGCGATCTCGGCGGCGCTGGTCGTCCGGTTGCCGCTGCTGACGAACGGCACGCCCTGCTTCGCTGCGCACGCCCGCAGCGTCGGCAGGACAAGTGCGGAGACGAGAGCACGCACCTTGTGATCGTCGAAGAACCGGCTGCACGCGGCCTGGAACTGGTTGTTCTGGTCGCCAGTCGCGTCGTACTCGAAGATCACCGGGACGACCTTGTGCCCTGCCAGTCCTCCGCGGCTGTTGAGCAGCGCGACCGCCGCCTTCGCCTGGTTCGTGCCGTTGCCGGTCGCGAGCCCGTCCACGCCGAGCGCCTTGGTCGCCGGACCGAGGTCCTTGACGACGAACAGCCCGATCTCGACAGGAGCGGAGCTGGTCACTGGGGCGGTGCCCGTTCGGTTCCCCCCTGCCGAGGACGTTCCGCCGGCCGGCGCAGACGAGGCACCCCGGGTGACCCCGGTCGAGGCACCCGAGGCACCGGACGAACCGCCCCCGGCAGCCGCGGCGTCGGCGATGGTGCCCGTCCCGTCGCCCTCCGTCCCGGGGATGACGGCACCGCCCTGAACCCCTGCGTCGAGCGAACCGCCGGCCGCGGCCGCGCCGCCGAGGCTCTGCTGCTGAGTGGCGATCGGCACCGTGCTCCCGCACGCCGTCACCATCGACAGCAGGACCAACGGGATCAGGCGCTTCATGCCGAGACCGTCAGACGCTGCAGGAAGTCGGTGAGCTGAGACGGGGTGAAGGCGTGACCGCCGCCTTCCCACGTGATGAGCTCATGCTGGGGCAGTCGGGCGGCGAACGCCGCGGCGACGTCGTACGGCACGTTGGCGTCCGCGGTGCCGTGCGCCCACAGGACGTGCGCCGTGATGTCCTCCGGGTCGAAGCCCCACGGTCGGCGCCACAGCGCGAGGAAGTCGCCGACCATCCCCTCGATGCCGGGGGCCAGTGCGTCGGCGTAGGTCGCCTCGAGGAACGCCGCCACCTCCGCGCGCAACGCCTGGTCCGACGCGGGAGCATCCGACATCAGGGCCTCGATGCCCTCCTCCAGGATCACCCGACGGCCCTCCTCCAGGTGCTTGCGCAGCACCTGCTCGTCGTCCAGAGCCGCGAAGGCAGCGCGGTTGAAGGCGACCTGCCCGGTCACGTCCGCCGGCCGCAAGGGCACGGCGCCGACCAGGACGCCCACGGCGAGCACCCGGTCGGGTGCAGCGTGAGCGACGCCGAGAGCGTGCGCGCCGCCACCAGACCCCCCGACGACAAGGGCGCGGTCCACCCCCACGGCGTCGAGGACGGCGACGACGTCGGCGGCTTGGGTCAGCACGGTCCGTCCGGGCTGGGGGTCGCTTCCGCCGTACCCCGCTCGGTCGGTGGCGAGCACCCGCAGCCCGAGCTCGGCGAACGCCGACGACCGCGGCGCTGCACTGAGCCGACCACCGGGGGTGCCGTGCAGGAGCACGAGGGGCGTGCCGGCCGGGTCGCCGTACTCCTGCCAGGCGAGTTGGCGGCCGTCGCCGCCGCGAGTGGTCAGCACGGCAGGAGCCTGACGAAGCTGCGGTCGAGCTCACTGGTGCGGTTGACCCCCAGCAGCTGCAGCGTCCGGGCGTAGTCCCCGCGGAGCAGTCCGAGCAGGTGGTCGACACCGGGCTCACCGGCTGCCATCAGGGCGTAGAGGTAGGGGCGAGCGACGAACGCGGCGCGCGCGCCGAGGGCGACCGCAGCGGCGACGTCGGCCCCACAGCGAACGCCCCCGTCGACGTACACCTCGGTCGCGTCGCCGACAGCGTCGACGACGTCCGGGAGCAGCCGCAGCGGTGTCGCGGCACGGTCGAGCTGGCGACCACCGTGGTTGGACACCGCAAGGCCGTCAGCACCGGCGGCGACGAGGTCCTTCGCGTCGTCGACGCGCTGCACGCCCTTGACCACGATCGGGCCCTCCCAACGCGCCCGTAACCAGTCGATGTCGGCCAGGGTGGCGCTCGGGTCGAAGACGGTGTTGATGACCTGCTCGAGGGTGTCCGCCGACCCCAGGCTGGCGAACGTCAGGGGCTCAGTGGTGAGCGCGTCGACCGCCCAGCGAGGATGCCGCGCCATGTCGACCAGGGTGCGCGGGCTCAGCCGCGGCGGGATGGTCAGGCCGTTGTACGCGTCCCGCAAGCGGGCTCCGGCAACGGGGACGTCGACGGTGAGGACCAGGGTGCTGAACCCGGCGGCCTTGGCCCGGTCGAGCAGGTCCTGGCTGCGCGCCCGGTCCCGCCACAGGTACAGCTGGAACCAGCGGGTCGCGTCGGGCGCCTGCTCAGCAAGGTCCTCGAGGGAGGTCGTGCCCATGGTGGACAGGGTGTACGGGATGCCGGCGCGTCCTGCCGGGCGAGCGACGGCGGGCTCACCCTCGGTCCGCATCATCCGGGTGAACCCCGTCGGGCCGAGGATGACCGGGAAGGCGAGCGGCTGACCGAGCACCGTCGTCGTGGTATCGACGGTCGCCACGTCCCGCAGCACCCGCGGCAGGAACTCCACGGCGTCGAAAGCGTCCGTCGCCCTACGCGCCGCGGTCTCGCGCTCCGCCGACCCTTGGACGTACTCGAAGACGGCCTTCGGCGTACGACGGGCGGCTCGCGCCTCGAAGTCCGCCGCCGTGCGGATGCGTGACAACGGACCGGCCGGGTCGCGACGGAACGCCGGGGTAATGAAGTCCGAGATCTCTGACCACTTCGGCGCTCGGCGCGTGACTCGTGGGCTGCCAACTCGCGTCATGTGACCACCGTCTCAGGGACGCGCCTGGCTTTCGTTGGCAACGGAGCATCCACTGAACGGCAGTCGTTGTCCGATGGAACAACGCCTGGAGGCAGGCAGCTGGTGGTCCCGTGTTTACAGTGAGCCTCGTGCGCCTCGTCTCCCAGCTCGTCGACGACCTGGGTCCCGCCCTGGTGGTCGGTACGCGCGGGGACCTCAGCGGCGAGATCACGACCGTCTCCGTGAGCGACCCCGTGCACCCCGTGCCCATGGAGGCACAGGTCCTGCTCGTCGCCGTGGGTCACCCGCTCACGTCCTGCGCCAGCCTGCAGGCCGCGGCCGCCGACGCAGGCGCACCCGCTGTCATGATCAAGGGTTCCGAGCTACCCGAGGTCCGAGGCGAGGGCCCCGCGGTCGTGGTCATCGACCCGGCAGCGGACTGGGGCCACGTCATCGCCCTCACCCGGCTGTCAGTCAGCGCCTCGCAGGTGATGGAGGCCCAGGAGCACGACTCCCTGTTCGCCCTGGCCGACGCGCTCGCGGGGCTGTGCGGCGGGTCGGTGGTGATCCACGACGCCGGCTGGCAGCTGCTCGCCTACTCCGGTGGTGACGCCGTCGACCAGATCCGCACAGAGACCCTGCTGGGTCGGCGCGCGCCCCGAGAGGCGCTCGACCGGCTGCGCGAGGCCGGCGTCGTCGACCGGCTCCTCAAGGGCGAGCTCGTCCACCTGCCGGCCGGCGACATCGAGGGCCTGAGCGAGCGGTACGCCGGGGCCGTCCTGGTGGGCGGCCAGCTGTTCGGGACGATCTGGGTCACGCCGAGCACCGACGCCGACGAACGCCAGTCGCTGGAGGGGCTGCGACGTGCGATCGACGTCGCGGCGCTCGCGCTCCTGCGCCAGGCGTCGATCATGGCCGGCCCCTCCCCTGAGCACGACCTGCCGTTCGCCGCCCTGCTCGGCGGCATGCACACCGAGCGCCTGGTCGCCGAACGTCTCGGGTCGCCGGTCGACCACGGCTTCGTGCTCGCCGGCCTCCGACCGCTCACCGACGACCCGACCGAACGCGCGTCGACTGCTCGTCGACTCGTCACGCTCGCCCGTAGCTACTGCGAGGCGTACCGCGTGACCGCCCTGGCCGCGCCGGTGAACGACACGATGTACCTGCTGTTCCCCAGCAACGGACCTGAGGAGCGACCCGGCGCCGTGCGGGTCCTCACCGACCTGCACGGCCGCTTGCAGCGATCCGCCCCGCACCGCGCCATGATCAGCAGCACCTTCACCCACCTCACCGAAGTAGGTGCAGTCCGCTCGCTCGTCGACGAGCTCCTCGGCCTCGCCGAGCGCCGGGGCTGGTCAGGGCTCACCGACTCCGAAGCCGTGCAGGCCTCTTGGCGTCTCGCTCAGTTCCGCGAGGTCGCGCTCGCCCACCCCTCACTGCTCGAAGGACCGGGCATGCGCCTGGTCGAACACGACCGCACCCACGGCGGGGGTCTGCTGGAGACGCTGCGGGCCTACTTCGCTGCGGTCGGGGACGTGAAGGCGGCAGCCGCTGTCCTCGGCCTGCACTACAACACCGTGCGGTACCGGCTCCGGAAGGCGCAGGAGGTCGCTGGGCTGAACCTCGACGACCCCGACGAGCGCCTGCTCGCCGAGCTCCAGGTACGCCTGCTGTCCGACTGAGTCTGCCAACGTGGGACCGGCCTTTCACGAGGTGGACTGATTGCCCCCGATGTACTGGAAGCAGCTGCACCCGTCCTCGAAGCGGAGGTCTCGGTATGCGGCGACGCCGTCCGCTCGGCCGGGCACCATGCGGACGGCGAAGGCGTCGGCGGGCGGAAAGGTCAAACCCTTGCTGCGCACGAGGTTCAGCAGGTCCGGAGAGACGCCGTAGGCATGGGCCGCTGCTTTGAGGAACATCAGCACGTTGCACAGCGCTGCCTGGAACGCCTGCGTGGTAGCGCTGGTGCTCTGCTCCCCCGCCTCCCGCATGATGGTGAAGCACCGCGTCTCGTTGGTGCTCACCGCTCCGGGGCGCGTACCCGCACCGATGTCGAGGTACTTCGACCAGCCGATGCCGGCGGCACCGGCGAGCTGCGCCCTGGGAGCGGCAGTCTCGAGCAGCGCGCCTGGACCGAAGGTCGACGTGATCGCATACTGCGGGTGGTAGCCCTGCGACTCCGCGGCCGTCATCAAGAACACCGGGCTGGCTCCGAGCGGGATCACACGGTCCACGCCCAAGCTGGCCATCTTCACGACCGTTCCACTCTGGTTCGCGCCGTCCCCCCCAGAACTCGAACGAGCCGTGAGGAGGGGCTTGAGACCATGCTTCGCGAGAGCCGGCACGAGGTATTTCGTCTCCAGCGCGACTCCATCGGAGGTGTCGTAGACGTAGGTCGCGACTTTGCTCCCTCCGGTCAACCAGCCCCGTCGCCACAGGGCGTCGACAAGATCATTCGCTGCCCGACCCAGCGCGAGCTCACCCGGTCCGCCGAAAGAAGCCGCGTATTGCGCACCCGTGCTGTCCAAGACACTGGACTGGTCGTCGAGGACGGTGACGCCTCGCTTGACGTAGCAGGCGAGCTGGCTGCTGGTGAGCTGCAGGTAGCTCACGACATAGCTGACCTTCTGATCCTCGACCAACGAGCTGCATGCTTGCGCGTGCGCTGCTTCCGGGTTCGCCGTGACCTGCGAGGCGTCCATCTTGCCCTCGCGCAGATCGACCCTGCGTCCTCGCAGGCCTCCGTGCGCGTTCAGGTACGCCACGATCGCGGCGGCCTGCGCCTTGGTGTCGCCCGTCGACACACCGGAAACCCCTAGAGCGGCCGCGGCCTTGTCCGCACCAGCGATGTACAGCAGCCCCACCCGCACCGGAGCCGTGCTCCCGCTCACGGCAGTCGCGGTGGCGGTCGGAGCGGTGGAAGTCATCGGTGCAGCGGCCGACCCGCCGCCCCTCGGACCCGGCCGTGTGGCCGCGCCGATCGTCGTCGCATCCGAATGACCGTCAACCGGTTCCTGTGGGCCTCCTACGGCGTTACGTGCGTCGGAGACACCCGACCCCAGCCCCTGACTGAGCCCGCCCTGAGAGCTCCCAAGTTGACTGACCTGGCCCACGGGCACCGTCGTTCCGCACGCTGACATCGCCAGGGTCGCGCAGAACGGGAGCGCCAGGCGACGCGTCCACACCAACTGAAGTCTGTTCACCGTTCACGACTTGTCATCACCTCAGCCTCGCCCACCCGAGGCTCCTGCGGACTTGTCACATCGGACAACCGCGAGGGGCTGGGGATGTGGAACCGCGCCAGGGACCGACCCGCATCTGCACGAACTTCACAGGCACCAGAACGCAGGGACCCCTCGCCGACCCTTCATCGCAGGCCGGAGGGGTGGGAGCGTGCTCCCCCATCTGGACTTGAACCAGAAACCCTTCGAGCATTTTATGGTTCCTTCCGTCGTTGACCGCAGTTGACCGGTCGTGGCACTTCGCCTGTGTAGCAGGCAAAGACATTGCCCACAGGGGGCTACCAGGAACCAGATATAACCGTCCGATCTTGGAGGTAAGTTGGGGCTATGGCTCGCCCTCCACTTCCGCTCGGCACTCACGGCCGCATCCGCATTTACAGGACGACGACCGGCTATAAGGCGCGCACCATGGTCCGCGACTACGACGGTCACCTGCGCGGGGTGGAGCGCAACGCGGCGACCAAGTCCGCAGCCGAGACCGCTCTGCGGGTCGCTGTACGCGACCGTGGACGCGTCGGCATCCACGCCGAGCTGACGCCCGACTCGAAGGTCACCGCCGTCGCTGAGGCCTGGTGGGCATCGATGACCGACCTCGCTCCGTCGACGAAGCAGGCCTACCGCGACCGGCTGGACAAGCAGGTGATCCCCGGCCTGGGCGGACTGCGCATCCGAGAGCTGACGACCGGCACAGTGCACCGGCACCTTCTCGAGGTGGAGAATCGCCACGGCGCTGGATGCGCGAAGATGGTCCGGACAGTGCTGTCAGGTCTCTGCAGTTGGGCGGTCCGGCAGGACGCCATCGAGCGCAATCCTGTCCGCGAGGCGGGCGCTGTGAGGTCGACGACGCGGCGGGCACCCCGCGCCCTCACTGTCCCGCAGCTCAAGCAGCTCTTAGCCCTGCTGACCTACGACGAGCGAGCCATCGCTCGGGACGTGCCCGACCTTGTCGCACTGCTGGCCGCCACGGGGGCACGCATCGGCGAGGCGACGGCCTTGCTCTGGGAGTCTGTCGACCTCGGAGCCGCCACTGTAGACGTCAGTGCCACGATCGTGAGAGTGAAGGGCAAAGGGGCCATTCGGCAGCCCTTCACGAAGTCGCAGGCCGGCAACCGCCGCCTCGAGGTCCCGAGCTGGTGCGTGGACATGCTTCGGGCTCGCCCTCATCACCAAGACTTGGTCTTCCCCGCCGTACGCGGCGGGGTGCGTGACCCCTCCAACGTCCAAGCCGACCTAAGAGAGGCATTTGCCGCTGCGGGCTACGGCTGGGCTACGTCGCACACGCTGCGCAAGACCGTCGCCACCATCATGGATCAGGCCGGCCTGTCCGCGCGGGCAGCTGCGGACCAACTCGGTCATGCCAAGCCATCGATGACGCAGGATCACTACATGGGCCGCAAGCTTGCTGTGACAGGAGCAGCTGCTGTGCTGCAGGGCTTGGAAGGGCGCTGACGTGCCCCTGTGATGTAGCTCTACCAATTTCGCGTTTCGCGGGTTTCGCCAGACGAAGCGGTGGCCACCTAATCCGTGACTGACCTCGCCGCCAATCACCTTTGTCCGCGTGACGGCCGGACGAACGGGCGGCCCTCGGAAGCCAAGCAGTCCAACTCTACGGAGCTGGCACGCATACAACCCCGTATGACGAGGGCACTGCATGGACTCGTGCCAAGTGGGACTAGCCTTGCCCACTAGACGTCAGCGCTTGCGAACGTCAGCCGAGCACCTTGGCCATCAGGACTTCAACCTCAGCTGGGCTGACGCTCGGCCCAGTGATATCAATGGTGAAGCGTCCGCTCAAGGCGATGATCCTGCCAACCCTTACGCCATCGACGTTACCCTCGATGACGGCCGCAGGCACACCCGACAATTCAATGAACCTGCCAGCGCTGTGGTCCGAATTACTCGACTCTGCCAACTCTTTCAGCGCGGCTAGGGGCATATCGGAGAGCGCCTCGACCACGATCACCCTGCGATCTTGGCCGGCGACCTCACTGGGTGCAAGCGTGTAAGCAAAACCTACGGCCGGAAAGCGGGTGCTTAGGGACGTTGAGACCTGCACAAGGCTTGGTGGGCTCTCGAAACGAGGGATCTTGGGTGCAAAAGGAAGCGCCAGCGTCTGGAGTGAACTCAGGGCGACCTCGCGACCGTCGTAAAGAGCCTTATCCCAATTCGTCTTCTCGTGGCTGACCGGCCCGATGTCTTCCGCCTGCTCACTCGGCGCATCGGCAGCTAGCCGTGAAGCCCTATTAGGCGACTTGGTGGTTACACCGACGGCGAGCCCCGCTACGAGAATGGCCGATACGGTAGGGAGGACCCATCTACGCGTCATCTAGCACGCTCCAGGTGCAGGGATGCCGGTCTGCGATTCCCATGATGTCTCACTCGTCTTCTTGGCGTAATGATTTAGGACGGTATTGTTGTAATTGTAAGCTGGCGTTGCATAGGTCGAGCAACCGAGGTGTCCCCATGGCATCCAACCCGCCGTTGATGGACGAAAGCGAAGGTTGTAGAACTCGTAGATAGGGCTTCCTGCGTACCCAAACACAGCAGCTTCGCTCATATTTACCCCGTAGTTGTACGCGAAGCTTGCGGGGAGAGTTTGCAGAGTCGTCCAGTTGGCATCGTCGTTGCTGTACTGCGCCTTATACCTGTAGCTGTAGCCTACGTCGGGCGTAACATTGAAGTATCTGACAGGGAGGTCAGCGACCGTTCCTGAGACATACAAGTACAGGTTGGCCTCACCTGAATACGCAGGATAGATGTCGGCCTCGACGAAGAACCGTGGATAGTTGCCATCGGAGTCCTTGTAGCGGTAACCGACCTCTACAAAATCGTTGACAGAGCTTGGGCCCATGTGCATATGCACCGTAAAGGCGTTCTGACAGCCAGGAGCCGGTATCTGGCCGATGTCGTGCAGACTTGCCCTGGCCCCGTAAGTGCCACTGCTGCCTGCTGACGTGTCACGAACGAACTTGGTTCGCTCGGAGCAGTCGGCGGCATTCGCCGGCGAGCTAGGCAACAAAGCTGCCAGCATCGCAATACTCAAGATCAGCAGAGTCCTGCGCAGGCTTCGAACGGTCAAAGTTCCTCCCCGAGTCAGGACTCAGTGAAGCGCAGGCATCAAGCGCCCGCTGAAGAATCACAGAATCACCGCATTGAGAAAGGGGCCTGCTCGGATGGGTGGGACCGAACCCCCGCGATCGCTCATAGAGCGCTGACTGCTGTCCGGTAACGGCCTCGACGTCTGTGCCGCTCAGCGTGATTGCACCAGCCGGCCGCCTCCGAGCGCAGCGCGGCGGGGAGTGTCGTCGGGGATGAAGGGGACGAGCGGGCCCTGCTCTTCCACCGCTGCGCTACAGCGAAGACCGACAGCACAACGGTTCACAGGGCTAAGACGTTGACGTTGTGGCTGCAAACGGTGCAACGCTGTGGCATCGAGCGCGCGGTAGTGCCGGTCGACCACGTGGTGATGTCGAGGCGCCTTAGGTTGAACAGAGTGTGACTCCGCGACTCGTGCGTCGTAGTGACCAGGCGGACGTCGGAGGGGCTAGCCGGTCGTGCTGGACCCCGACGAGTAAGACGTCAGCGCAGCAAAGGCAGGGGGTTCAGTCGAGCCTCCATGACAATGCCGTCGCAGGTTAACACTGACCTTAAGACCTTCCTGATAGCCCTCCTTTACCTTTAAGAAACACCGCTCCAGTCTTCTGCAGACATGTGCATTCTGCGAATGTACGGTCAGCCCCTGACTGCAGATATTTCCCGGGTGGCGGTGGGCGCTGGTGTTGAGTTCGGCGAAGATTGGCACGGACTCGTGGCAGTACTACGTGGACCAGGAGCCGTGCCGGGCGGTGGAGTACTACGCCGGCCGCGAGCCGGAGGCCGGCCGGTGGACCGGACGGGGCCTGGAGCGCTTCGGTCTGGAGGAGGGTGCTGCGGTCGGCAGGGGGCAGTTGGAGGCGCTTTTCGGCCGAGGCGTTGACCCCTCCTCGGGGAAAGTTCTGGGGCGGGCGTGGCGCAAGGATGGTGTCACTGGGTACGACCTGACCTTCTCGGCACCGAAGAGTGTCAGCGTCCTCGCGCTGTCCGCGTCGGACAGTGCGAGGGAAGTGCCATCACCCATGCGGTCCACTGGTACTGAGGCGATCGGCGCTCGAGCGGCATCGACCTGCGCGGTGTCCGGCCACGGGGTGCAGCTCGCACTGCTGGACCCGCCTGAGGCGGGTTCGAGGAATGAGGTCGGGGCGGTGGTGCGGGGCGCGCACGGGACTGCCATCAAGGCGGCTCTCGCCTACCTGGACGGGCACGCGAGCTTGTCGCGGCGAGGGACCAACGGCGTCGAGCAGGTCGCCACCGGTGGCTTCACAGCTGCCTTGTTCGAGCACGCGACGAGCCGTGACGGTGACCCGCAGCTGCACACGCACGCGCTCGTGCTGAACAAGGTGCAGTGCGCAGACGGGACGTGGCGGACCCTGGACGGCCACGAGATCTATGCACACAAGAAAAGCGCTGGAATGCTCTATCAGGCCATTCTGAGAAATGAGCTCACGCGCGGCCTGGGCGTCGCCTGGAGTGAGGTCTCGAAGGATGGTCAGGCCGAAATCCTGGGAGTCCCTGAACGGCTTCTGGAATTGTGGTCGAAAAGAACCCATGCGGTCACGAAGGAGGCTTCGGAAGCGATTGCCGGGTACGAGCAGCTTCTGGGCCGGGACCTGACGGGTCCGGAGCGGGCGTCGGTCACCAAGACCGCGGTGCTGAAGACCCGGTCCCGCAAGACCCATGAGCGCCCGGAGCACCTGCTGGGTCGCTGGCGCGCGGAGGCAGCGAGCGTCGACGTCAACCTCGAGCAGCTTCTCCCGGCCGCGCAGGCCGCAGCGCGGCAGGCCGCCGAGGCCGGCGACCGGGTGGCTGGTCCACTGCGGATGGAGGACGTCGCCGCGCGGGCCCTTGAGGCGGCCGGGCGTTCGCGTGCCGTGTTCAGCCGCGCCGACGTCACCGGGCAGATCGCGCGGTTCTTGCCCACCCTCGGACTCCCGGCTGACGAGGTGGTGCGTGTGGTGGAGCAGCTCGCCGACACCGCGCTGGGCCTGTCGGACGCGATCAGCGTTGGGGCGCCTGCGCTCGGCGCGACCGCGCGAGGGTCGGACGCGCGGTTCGCGACCGTCGAGGTGCTCGGCGCCGAGGCCCGGATCCTTCGTACGGCCCGCGAGGGACAGGGGCAGGGGGTGGGGCAGGCCAGCCCGGTCGGCATGCGCGAGCTGCTCACCGCACTTCCGCAGGCGTTGGACCACAGCCAGTTGCAGGCCGTCTTGCACTTGGTGCGGTCCGGCGACCGGCTCGAGGTCCTCACCGCCCCCGCGGGCGCTGGCAAGACCAACACCCTCGGCGCCGCCGCAGCCATCTGGCAGCACAACGACTACCGAGTTGTCGGGCTCGCCCCGTCAGCACGCGCCGCGGCAGAGCTGACCACCGCCCTCGCGGCAGCCGGCGGCGTGACAGGCCCAGCGGGCCGGGCGGACACGCTCGCGAAGTGGCTCCACACCCGTCACCAGCAGCCCGACCTCGACAGTCACTCCCCGGACCTCACCGGTCGCGACGCGTGGGCCAGGCTTGATGCTCGGACGGTGCTGCTCGTCGACGAAGCCTCGATGGTCAGCACCCTTGACCTCGACGCCCTCACCCAAGCTGCCGCCGCGGCCGGAGCGAAGGTCGTTCTGATCGGGGATCCGGCGCAGATCGGGGTCATCGACGGGCCCGGAGGGATGCTCGCCCACCTCGCCCGGAACGGACACGCCCTCGCGCTCACCGACATCCACCGCTTCACCGCCGACTGGGAGAAGGACGCCACCCTCCAGCTCCGCGCCGGACGCTCCGAGGTCCTCGCGACCTACCAGCAGCAGGGCCGTCTGCACGCCTGCCCCGACGGGGACACCGCCGCCGACGAGCTGTTCGCACACTGGCAACAGGCCAGAGCGCAGGGGCAAGACGCGCTGATGCTCGCCCGCACCCGCCTCGACGTCGACGCCCTCAACCAACGCGCCCGCCTCCACGCCCTCGAGACCGGCCAACTCACCGGTCAGGCCCTGGAAGTGGGCGGCAGGGAATGGCAGACCGGGGACCTGCTCCGGACGCGCAAGAACCAGCGGCACCTGCCGGTCGGCGACGGGCACGTCCGCAACGGCGACCGGTACCGCGTCCTGGGCTCATCCCCTGACGGTGGGCTCGTCGTCGAGGACCTCACCGGTCGCGGCCGCACCACCCTGCCGGAGTCGTACGTGGCGAAGCACTGCGAGTACGGCTGGGCCGCCACCATCGACGGAAGCCAAGGCGCCACCGCCGACCTCGGGCTTGTCCTGGTCCGCCCCGGCCTCGACCGCGAGCACCTCTACGTCGCGATGACCCGCGGCCGCCACGGCAACCACGCCTACCTCACCCCTGACACCCCCGAGCACCCCGATCACGACATCCACTCACGGCCAGCGCACAGATGTGTCGAGGACGTTCGTGACCTCCAGGCCGAGTGCCTGAATGTCCTGCAGGTCGCTCTGGCGACCAGTGGGGCTCAGGAGAGCGCGCACACCGCCCTGGCGCGCGCCCGCGACCTCGCACAAGCACGCGACGCCAAGCCCGCCCGGACAAAGCGACGCGATCAGGCGGCGCCGGCCGCGCCACCGGTCCCCGCTCGCATTGCCCAGCTCGAGCAGCAACTTAAGCAAGTCAGCGGCACCCTCACCGTGCACCAGACAGCGCTCGGCCAGGTCCGCCATGAACGCGACCTAGTGACCGGACAGCTCAGCACCCTGCCCCGGTGGGCCAGCGGACGCCGCAAGGCCCTCACCTCCCAGCTCACGGACCTGACCACCCGGCACAAGTACCTCGCCACCGCCGCCCAGGCCACCCGACGCGAGATTGACACCCTCGAAGCTGAGCTTGCAACGCTCCAACGAGCCAGCACCACGCGCAACCCGACAACGGCCCCCTCCCCAGGCAGCAAGCCCGCTCCCCGGCCCGAGCCCAGCCCCGCGACCCTGGTGCAGCCCATCACCGACCGGCTGGCCCCCGCAGGCCGCCCGAGCCGGCACACAAGGTTGGAGCCACCAGTTACGGCCGACCGCGTACATGGCCGCGATCGTGGGCCCGCACGCTGAACGAAGCACCGGCGTCGCAACCAATGCCGAGGGTCCCTCTGGCGCACCGCCACACACCGAGTCACCGGCGTGCTTCGGTCTTCGGCCTCCGAACGGACCCGTTCGGTCACGATCAGGTAACACTACGAATCGTGTGGGCCAGGACTCCAGCCACCTGCAGCCAGCCACGCAACTCCGGCCGTACTCGGACAGGCCTAGACCGCCCGAACATGCTGTCCTGCAGGCGATCTCGGGCGGTTGCCGCTGTCAGACGGACCTGTCATCAAGGTCCTCCACGGCCGCACCCGGCGACCGACAAGCACTCAGGGAGAGACCATGCTCCTCACCGTTGAACAAGCCGCCGAGCGCCTCGGCACCAGCGTCCGCTTTATCCGCCGCCTCCGCACCGAGCAGCGGATCCCGTTCATCAAGCTCGGCAAGCACATCCGCGTCGACAGCAACGACCTCGACGCCTACATCGCCGCCTGCCGCCAGGAGACTCCTTGGAGCGCAGCTCTGCGCGCTGCTCGGCCCGCGAGCTCCGCCGCGGCCCCGGCCCGGCAATGAGTGCCAACCGCGAGTCGTAACCCCTTACATGCTGGCAAAGCGAGCGACCCCTTCGATATTTCCCCAATTCGACGGCGCCATCAAGGTATCGGGTTGATCGTTAAGCATCCTCACGCGTTACGACTAGGGGCCTAACTTTGCCGCTGCAATATAGAGCGAGCTAGCGTTCGCATTCGCCAGGGTGCAAGGCGACGACGTGCGCTTCACAATGAATAATGGCAGCACTCCAGCACCGGCAGCGGATATGGACAGCTCGTTGCCTTCTGGGTCAGGACAAGAATTCAGGGTTATGCGTGCCAGAAGATGCGCCTGTTGCCGCAGCAGCCGAGGCTCGGTAGCCGTGGCTGGATCGGTTACCTCGAGTGGCAGTCGCTTGCCGGAGCTGACGTCCTGAAGCGCAGGAACCCAATTTACGGGAAACAGGCACGGGATGCCTTCGTTCAAGATATCCAACGCCACAGCAATGCCCGTATCGGCCTCGTCGTCCGCGGAAGCGGCAACGCGGAGCTGATCCGTCGCGCATAGGCCGTCGTCAACCACCGCGGGAGGTGCTGGCGTCGACCTAGGTGGCACCAACTCATAACGATGTTGCGGTCTGAGCTGCCCACTTTTGACATCCTGGTCGGGAGACGAGGCAGAGCCACAGGACGCCAGCGCGACCATGGCGCACAGGCCTGCAACAACTCTGAACATCATGCGACCTCAGTTGATGGCGACATTGAAAAAGGACAGGATGTCGCGGATCGGGGTCCAATATACCGTCGCACTGCAGCTACGACCCGTCGGGAAGCGCTGACAACCGACTGGAGCGCCCGCACCACTCATCATCCCAAGGGCCGTCACGGCTGTCGTCGAACTTCGCCTGTACACGGGACCGCCCGAATCGCCGCTCCCGACCGGGTAAGTGACTGTATTTACAGCGCGCGTCTGGTTCGACGGACAGTAATACCCCCCATCAATGTTACTTACGAGGGTCGGCGACTGACCCGGCGCACAACCAGTGTTCACCCCTGTGGCGACGACCTTTACATTGCATACCTCCGTCTCGTACGCACCACTAGTGCACACGAAATCGCCAACGACATCCGCACCTGTGCCTGCGACCGGGGCACTCGCGTTCGTCCCTGCGATCCATGTCCGCGCGTTGCCTGGCGCCTGAATCAGGGCCGCGTCTGTCGTCGGATCCGGGTAGCCCCTCCCATCCCGCTTGTCGACTCTGCCCATGAACGCGCTGGAGCTGGTCAGCCCTGCCGAGGGCAACGCCTTGTTGATGATTCCATCGCCGACTGGGAAGCAATGAGCCGCCGTGATGATGTAGGGAATCGCGAAGAGGTCATGCACTGCGAATGCGCTGGAACAGTATTGGGTAAAAGGATCCCCCGCATAATCGTTGAAAGTGCCTGCGATGAAGTCCCCGCTCGTCCACGGGGAGTTATCGGCCTGACGCGAAACCGCCATGATACGCGGCGTTTCGCGCACAACAACCGACCCGCCGAAACGTTCAGCGACCTCTGCAGAAACTGACGAGGTCAATGGGCTGACACCGACTACCAACTGTCCGGTGCGGAAGTCTGGATATGTCTCCGTCACCGTCACGCCTGCCGGCCGCCAACTCGACAAGCCGAGCCTGACGGCCTCCAAGTCACGCCGCCCGCGTGGGACCTGACGTACGCGAACCTCGTCAATCGACCAACGGTCCGCCACGCGCGCCGCCAACCGCGAGACATCGCCGCGCGCATACGCTTCGACAGTTCCGTCATCCAGGATGATGACGTCACCGAAAGTATTCGGCAACGTCGCCTCGCCCAATTCCCTCACGGCGAGAGCCCGCTCACGTCGCAAGTCTTGCGCCGCAGCGACTGAGACATCGTCCGCTATTGCAAGAGTGCCGAGGTTCGGTGCCGCATAAGCGACAGGGTGCGACAAAGCGGTCGCAGCCAAACTCGAGAAGACAAAGCCAGTGACCAACATGCGCAACATGTAGTTGAAGCTAACCGCGTACGCTCATGATCGTGGCCATACGCTCGATTTGCCTCGCTGTCACGGATCTATTTGTCGGATTCGTCGCGACTGTACCGATTCAAGGGCGTGAGGCTCACTTACGTTTCGGTGCTATGCAGATTTTGACGTTGCAGGTCGCGAGGCAAGCTTCCCCGCGCCGCCCGAGGGCATCTCCATGGTGAAGCGTCAGATCCCGTCTCCGCTCATGCAGCCGGGCAGGGCGACTCGAGCATGGCACTGCCACGTGCACGACGCTCGGGCAACACGGGCCGTGCGCATCCGTGATCTGGCCCCTAATCAGGGGGGCGACAACGACCAGAGCGATGCTGGATGACGACCGCTAGAGCACAGCTCGGGCGAGCTGTCGACGGCTAAGCAGCCGCTTTTGCCGTAGGCGAGCCGTGACAGTTGGGGCCGCGGCCCCACTCCCGAACACCGGCTAGGTCAACCTCGACTACGGACTGCGCCTCGACCCTCCATGTTCGGCTCCCAGCAGGTGCTTAGGCGCGACACCTCTGCACGGTCGAATCTGACAGGCAGCCATGGGGGTTTCTTGGGGCCGGTCGCCCTCAGGACCGTGCCCGGGGCACAAAGTCGCTGGTCAGAGCTCCCCCATCTGGACTTGAACCAGAAACCCTTCGATTAACAGTCGAATGCTCTGCCAATTGAGCTATGGGGGAATGGTCGGGGGCGCACCCACGACCGGCACGAAGACGATAGCGCAACCAGCAGGTGGCCCGAGGGCTCTGACGGGGTACGCCGGACCCACACGTCCCTGACCCGAGGAGATCCGATGACCGACCCCACCAGCCCCATGGAGGACGAGGGCCTGCCCGCGCAGGGTCTCGAGCCCGAGCAGCTCGCGACCGGGCAGGACGAGGGGGTCCTCGAGCCCCCGCACGACAGCCCGCTGGCCGCGGAGGGCTTCGGCACCACTCCCGCGGAGCAGCGCGAGGGAGAGGAGCTCGCCGGGCGACTGGCGCGCGAGCAGCCCGAGGTGGCCGGCCCGCCCGACACCTCCGAGCAGGCTGGACGTCTTGTGGCTCCTGATGAGGGGGTCCGCGAGGACACCGAGAAGGACATGATCGCGCGGGACGTCGGCACCGACCTCGGTGGCGCCTCCGCCGAAGAGGCTGCGATGCACGTCGAGCAAGAGCCCTGACATGACGCGGCTCAAGCGCGTCAGCCCGACGGCTCCTGGAATCCACCGCGTCCGCCACGGCAAGGGCTTCCGCTACGTCGACGCGGGCGGGCGACCGGTCACGGACCCTGCGGTGCTCACCCGCATCGAGGGCCTCGTCATCCCCCCTGCCTGGCAGGACGTGTGGATCTGCCCGATCGCGCACGGGCACCTGCAGGCCATCGGCACGGACGCCGCGGGGCGCAAGCAGTACCGCTACCACGACTCGTGGCGCCTCACTCGCGACCTCGCCAAGCACGAGCGTGTGCTCGACGTCGCCGCAGCCCTTCCCGCCGTACGCGCTCAGGTGTGCCAGGACCTGCAGCGTCCGCACCTGGACCGACCGCGGGTGCTGTCGGCGGCGGTACGCCTGCTCGACCTCGGCTTCTTCCGGGTCGGCAGCGAGCAGTACGCCGCGAAGAACCAGACCTTCGGGCTCGCCACGCTCCGCAAGGAGCACGTGACGGTCTCGCGCGACGGGGTCGTGACGTTCGACTTCATCGCCAAGAGCGGCAAGCAGCGCGTGCAGTCCGTCGCCGAGCCGGAGGTCTGCGCGGTGATCCAGTCGCTCAAGCGCCGGCGCGGCGGCGGCCCCGAGCTGCTGGCCTTCCGTCAGGGCGACCGCTGGGTCGACGTGAAGAGCTCTGACGTCAACGCGCACCTGCGCGAACTCGCCGGGGTCGACGTGACCGCGAAGGACTTCCGCACCTGGAGCGCCACGGTCCTGGCGGCGGTCGGCCTCGCCGTCTCCACCGATGCCACGTCGGTGACCGCGCGCAAGCGCGCCGTGACACGCGTCGTGCAGGAGGTCGCGCACTACCTCGGCAACACCCCCGCGGTGTGCCGCTCGTCCTACATCGACCCCCGCGTCATCGACCTCTACGAGCAGGGCATCACCGTCGCCCCTGCGCTGCGCCGGCTCGGCGACGGCGTGCAGCCCGGTCACCCGGCCACCCAGGGTCCTGTCGAGGCCGCCGTCCTGAGCCTGCTGCGCGCTCCCGCTTCCGCCGCGAAGGCCAGCTGACCGACGTACCGTGTCTGGGTGCGCCGCGCCCCGATCCTGCTCGCCTGCCTCGCCCTCGTGCTCCCGATCGGCGGGACCGCCCACGCCGCCGGCCGCACCCAGGACGTCACCTGGCACGGCAAGCAGATCAAGGCGTACGACGCGCAGTCGGCCGGTCGGAGCGGCGCCAACGTGCTGGTGGCGGTCCTCGACTCGTGGGTCGACCGCAGCCACCCCGACTTCGAGGGACGCGCCCTGGTCGGCGCGGACTGCACCTCCGGCACCTGCCGCGCGGGCCAGACCAAGGACGGCTGCACCCACGGCACGCACGTCGCCGGCACCGTCGCGTCGAGCTCGTTCGGCATCGCCCCGAAGGCGCGCATCCTGCCCGTGCGGGTGCTCACCGAGGACAGCAACGGCGACTGCACGAGCACCCCGGACGTCGTCGCCGCCGGCATCCGCTACGCCGTCGTGCAGGGTGCGAGGGTCCTGAACCTCTCGCTCGGTCCCGACGTCCCAGGCCTGTCCTCCAGCAGCGCCATCCCGACCGCGGTGGACGAGGCAGCGAAGGCCGGTGCCGTCGTCGTCTTCTCCGCCGGGAACGCCGACCTGCCCGTCGCCCAGGCGTACGGCGACAACGCCCTCGTCGTCGCCGCGACCGGCCCGTCCGGCCGGCTCGCGACGTACAGCCAGCACGGTCAGGGGGTGTCGGTCGCCGCGCCCGGCGGGCAGCCGGACGCGAACGACCAGTGCACCCAGGCCACGTGCATCACCTCGCTCTACCCCGGCGGCCAGTACGCCGTCGCGGCAGGTACGTCGATGGCGGCGCCGCACGTCAGCGGCATCGCCGCCCTGCTGTTCGGCCAGCGTCCCTCGCGCAGCCGCCAGGACGTCCTGGACCGCATCACCTCTACCGCGCACCCGCTGGCCGGTGCCGGCTCCGGCCTGGTCGACGCGAAGGCCGCCCTGGGCGTCTCGACCGCCGCCACACCTACCCGGACCACCTCGCCGACCCCCCGCCCCGTGGCGACGACCAGGGCGCCGGTGACCGCGACGTCCCCCACCCCGATCCGGGTCCCCAGCCCCCGCGCCTCCGCCACCGCCGCACCGACCCCCACGACGCTCGGACCCAGTCCCGTCGCGACACCCAGCCCGGTCGAGGCGGCGCCGACCGCCGTACCGTCGGAGGTGGTCGCTGCACCGGACACCCCCGCCTCCGACGACGGGGTTCCCGGCGGTGTCGGGGTGCTCGCGGGCGCGCTCGTCGCCGGGTCCGCCGGCGCGCTGGTGGCCACGCGACGCCGCTGGAGCTGACCGGGATCGACCTGTGCGCCGTCGTAGGGCAGCATGGCGGCATGGCTCTCGAGTGGTACGCCGTCCGATGCGTGTTCCGCTCCGCGTGGGCCGAGACCTCCGAGGGCCTCCCGCCGGACATCCACCTCTACGAGGAGCGGGTCACCCTGTGGCAGGCGACCTCGCTCGAGGAGGCGATCGCGCTCGCCGAGGCGGAGGCGCTGGAGTACGCCGACGAGGACGACGACTACCTCGACCTCGCGCAGGCGTTCAAGCTCTTCGACGACCCGAGCAGCGGCGCGGAGGTCTTCTCGCTCATGCGCAGCAGTCGCCTGGACCCCGATGAGTACCTCGACACCTTCTTCGACACCGGCGACGAGCGGGCCCAGGTCACCGAGGACGCCTGAGGCTCAGCCCAGGGTCTTGCGGAGGTCGGCGAGCATGGCCTCCACCCCCGCGCGAAGCCCGGGGTCTGCAGCGTCCACCGCGGACTCCCACACGCCCTGCCAGAGCAGCGCGTCCTGACCGGGCACCCGCCGTCCGACGAGCCGCACGCCCCGTCCCGTCGGGAGCACCCGCCGGTCCGACCACACGACCGACGACGTGACGCCAGCCCGCACCGTCTCGGCCAACCGCGACTGCTCGGTGAGGACGAACGACCGGGTCCGCCCAGCGCCCTCCACCTCGTCGACCTCCACCACGGTGAGCACCTCGGGCTGCCAGGACACGCGCTCGACGCCGGTCCACGCGATCGTCTCGGCGCCGATGACCAGCGACGTCGGCGTCGCGACCAGCGCCGTCCCGTCCTCGGTCAGCCCCCAGGCGAGCCGTCGCTCGGTCAGCCGCAGGCCTCGCACCGCCGCGGGAACCTTCGACAACCTCACAGGTTGCCGATCCCGGCCTCGCGGAACGCCCGCACCGTGGCCTCGAGCCGGATCAGCTCCGCGTAGGTCCGGTGGTAGAGCTCTTCCTGCTCCACCGGGTTGATGCGCTGCAGCCGCCCCTTCACCTCCGCCGTACGGCGGGTCGCGGCGTGCATCTGCAACTGCGTGAGCGTCGCCTCGGCGTAGCGCGGCAGCTCGTAGTCGGTGAGCGGAGCCTCGACGGCGAGCGCCGGGATGGCCGCGCGGGTCGCGTCGTCGGTGCACGCCTCGAGCAGCGCCGCGACCCACGCCTCACCGCCAGCCGTCGCCGAGACGCCCCCGGCCTTGGTGATGACCTCCTGCACCGCCCGTGCGCGCTCGTCGGTGAAGACCTCGTCATCCAGCGCGTCGAAGATCGGGGCCACGAGCACGGGCGCCTGCACGGCGAGCTTGAGCGCCTCGCGCTCGAGCCGGATCACCGCCGCGTCCACCGACGGCTTGGGCGCGCGGGTGCGAGGGGCCTCCCCGGCGAGCTCCGAGACCTGCGCGCTCACCGTCTCGACCTCCATGCCGAGCCAGCCGGCGAGCTGACGGGCGTACTCCGGGCGCAGCGACCGGTCCTTGATCTTCGCCACCAGCGGCGCGGCGTGCGCGAGCGCCTGCACCCGCCCCTCCGCGGTGTCGAGGTCGAACCGCGCCAGCCCCGCACGGACGGCGAACTCCACCAGCGGGACGCGCGCGGCGACCATGTCGCTCACGGCGGCGTCGCCCTTGGCCAGTCGGAGCTCGCACGGGTCCATGCCGCCGGGGCTCACCGCGATGAAGGTCTGCGTGACGAACTTCTGCTCGTCGCCGAAGGCCTTGAGGGCTGCCTTCTGGCCGGCGCTGTCACCGTCGAAGGTGAAGATGACCTCACCGCGCATCTCGTCCTGGTCCATGAGCAGCCGGCGGATCACGCTGATGTGGTCGCTGCCGAACGCCGTACCGCACGTCGCGACGGCGGTGGGGACGCCGGCGAGGTGGCAGGCCATCACGTCGGTGTAGCCCTCGACGACGACCGCCTGCCGACGCCGGGCGATCTCCTTCTTCGCCACGTCGATGCCGTACAGCACGCTCGACTTCTTGTAGATCGGGGTCTCGGAGGTGTTGAGGTACTTCGGGCCCTGGTCGTCCTCCAGCAGCTTGCGCGCCCCGAAACCGATGACCTCGCCGCCGATGTCGCGGATCGGCCAGAGCAGCCGGCCGCGGAACTTGTCGATCAGCGTGCCGCGCGAGCTCTGCCCCGACAGACCACCGGCGAGCAGCTCCTCGGTGGTGAAGCCCTTGGCGCGCAGGTGCTTGGTCAGCACGTCCCACCCCGCGGGGGCGAACCCGACGCCGTACTCCTGGCACTGGCCCTGGTCGAAGCCGCGCTCGGCGAGGAACTGCCGCCCGACCGCGGCGTCGGGCGTGCCGAGCTGCTCGACGTAGAACTCCGCGGCCGCGGTGTGCGCCTGCAGGAGCCGGGTCCGCTGGGAGATGGTCGAGCGGGCCGCCGCGCCGCCCTCCTCGTACTGCAGGTCGACGTTGTAGCGGCGCGCGAGGTGCTCCACCGCCTCGGGGAAGGTCATGTGGTCGTGCTTGGTGACGAAGCTGATGACGTTGCCGGACTCGCCGCAGCCGAAGCAGTGGTAGTAGCCGAGGTCGGGGTTCACGCTGAACGACGGCGACTTCTCGTCGTGGAACGGGCACAGGCCCTTGAGCCGCCCGCTCCCTGCGCCCTTGAGCGCGATGCCGGCCTCCGCGATGACCTGGTCGATCGCGGCGCGCTCACGGACGAGCTGAATGCTCTCGTCCCGGATCCGGCCTGCCACGGCGTGAGTGTAGGTCGCTAGGGTCAGGTGGAACACGTTCTAGGGAGTGCCTGTGCGTTACGGAGCCGTGCTGTTCACGAGCGACCGCGGGATCACCCCGGCCGACGCCGCCGTCGCCGCGGAGGCGGTCGGGCTCGACACGTTCTACGTCCCCGAGCACACCCACATCCCGGTCAAGCGCGAGGCGGCGCACCCCGGCACCGGCACCGCCGAGCTCCCGGACGACCGCTACGCCCGCACGCTCGACCCGTGGGTGTCGCTCGCGACCGCGGCGTCGGTCACCTCGCGCATCACCCTGGCGACCGCGGTGGCGCTGCCCGTCGAGTCCGACCCGATCACCCTGGCCAAGGCCATCGCCACGCTCGACCACCTCTCCGGCGGGCGGGTGCGCCTCGGCGTCGGCTTCGGCTGGAACACCGACGAGCTCGCGGACCACCACGTCCCGGCCGGCAAGCGACGCACGGTCCTGCGGGAGTACCTCGAGGCGATGCGCGCCCTCTGGACGCAGGACGAGGCGTCGTACGACGGGGAGTTCGTGTCGTTCGGCGCGAGCTGGGCCTTCCCCAAGCCCGCGGCGGCCGTGCCTGTGCTGGTCGGTGCCGGGGGGACCGAGAAGACTTTCGCGTGGATCTGTGCGCACGCCGACGGGTGGATCACCACCCCCCGCGAGGTGGAGATCGACGACCAGGTCGCCCTGCTGCGCCGGATGTGGACCGAGGCCGGCCGTTCGGGCGTCCCGGAGATCGTGTCGATCGCGGGCAAGCCCGACCCCGCGCGCCTCGAGCACCTCGAGGGCATCGGCGTGACCGAGTGCGCGTTCGGCCTGCCGGACAAGGAGCCCGACGAGGTGCGCGCCTACCTCGACCGGTTGGCGACCCGCCTCGGCCTGCACTGACCCGCTTCCTGACCCTCCCGCCGACCTTGGCTACCGCCGTCCCGACGTACCTCGGGCCTTGGCTACCGGTCTTCGCACCGAGGCGGACGACCGCAGCGCGCAGCACCGGGTCGCGCCCTGGCACCGGTAGCCATGGCCAGCGGGGTGCACTGACAGGGGAAGCCAGGGATGGGTACGGCGGTCAGCGCAGCCGGGTCCAGAGCTGGAGCGCGGCGGCGTCGGTGAGGCCGGCGACCTGGTCCACGACCACCCGGAGCCTGGCGGCGTCGTCCGCGGCGCGGTCCCAGCGCTCGCGGTGGAACGGCTCGAGCTCGGCCGGCGCCCGATCGGCGAGCAGCCCCACCAGCTCGCCCACGACCATCCGTTCGCGCGCCTGGATGTCCGCGGCCTCCGGGCGGCCCATGACGTAGAGGGCCGTGACGGCCTTCAGGGCCGCGCACTCGGCGCGCTCCTGCGCAGGCACCAGCAGGTCCGCGTCGTAGCGGGACAGCGGCTGATCGCCGTACGCCGCGCGGGTGGCCCGCTCGGCGGCGGCGCAGAACCGGCCGATGAGGGTGCTCGTCGCGCGCTTGAGCACCGCCTGGTCGCGGGCGCTCCCGTCGTAGGAGCGCGGCCACCACGGCTCGTCGATGAGGGCGGTGAACGCCTCCTCGAGCTCGAAGGCTCCTGCGTCGGAGTAGTGCAGCGCAGCGCGGGCGGCGACGGCCGCGCGGTGCTCAGGCTCCCCCAGCGCAAGCAGGTCGATGAGACCGCCGACGATCCCGTCCTCGAGGTCGTGCACGGAGTAGGCGACGTCATCGGCCCAGTCCATGACCTGGCTCTCCAGCGGCCGGCGCTCCCCCGGCTTGCCCTGGCGCACCCAGTGGAAGACCGGCAGGTCGTCGTCGTACACCCCGTACTTGTTGCGGGTGTCGCGCGTCCACGGGTACTTCGTCGCGGCGTCGAGCGTCGCGCGCGTGAGGTTGAGTCCGGCGCCCTCGACCTTGACCTCGAGCCGGGTCAGCAGCCGGAAGGACTGGGCGTTGCCCTCGAACCCGCCGCACCCCTGGGCGGCGGCGTCCAGCGCGACCTCGCCGTTGTGCCCGAACGGCGGGTGCCCGAGGTCGTGCGCCAGGCAGGCCGCGTCGACCAGGTCCGGGTCGCAGCCCAGCGCCGCACCGAGCTCCCGGCCCACCTGGCTGCACTCCAGCGAGTGCGTGAGCCGGGTGCGAGGGACGGCCGCCTGCAGCCCCACCGGCTCGACGACCTGGGTCTTGCCGGCCAGCCGGCGCAGCGCGCCGCTGTGCAGCACGCGCGCCCGGTCGCGCTGGTACGGCGTCCGGCCCGCCCGGTGGTCCGGCTCGGGCACGCGCCGCTCGGCGGCCGCCTGGTCGTAGGTCACTGGACCATCCAACTACGGTCAGCCGGTGAGCAGCGCCTCGACGGCCCCGAGGTCCTTGTCGACGACCTCCCGGTCGTCGTCCTCGGCGATGACGACCGTCCGGGCGAGCTCGAGGAACCCGCGGGCCGCCACCCGGTCGCCCTCGACGACCGACGCGCGCGCCAGCGCCTCGTAGGCGACCGCAAGGTCCCAGTCACCGAGCGGCTCGGCGAGCGCCAGGCAGCGCCGCGCGTGCCACATCGCCGGCTCGGCCCGACCGAGCACGGCGTAGACGCGCGAGCACATCCACTCGCCCCGCGCCTGATGGACCGTCGTACCGACCTTGGACCAGTGGTAGAGCGATGCATGGGCCTCGTGCACCAGCCGGGCGTCGTCCTCCGGGGTGCGGTGCTCGAGCTCCATCAGCGGCCACAGGTCGTTGTAGAGCTCGACCGCCAGTGCCCTTTCCTCGGCTGCGTCCATGGCCCCTCCCCCGTCGTGCCGCCCACTCGGTCTGAGCGCAACCTAGAGCACTCAGCGGGGGGTGCGGGAGCGGTTGGCCTTGGCGATCGCCTTCCACTTCTTGCTCTGTTCGGACCGCAGGCGCGCATCGGTCCGCCGCGCCTGGAACGCGAGCTCGCGCTGGAGCTTGCGCCAGGAGTCGACGCGGTCCTGCCCGAGGTCCCCGGCCACCACGGACGAGAGCACCGCGCACCCCGGCTCGGACACGTGCCGGCAGTCCGCGAACCGGCAGGCGCTGGCGAGGTCCTCCACGTCGGAGAAGGCCAGCGACAGCCCCTCGTCCGCCCCGTGCAGCGCCACCCCGCGCAGCCCCGGGGTGTCGATGATGACGCCGCCCCCGGGCAGCACCAGCAGCTCGCGGTGCGTCGTGGTGTGGCGGCCCTTGCCATCGACGTCGCGCACGTCTCCGACGTTCATCGCCGCCTCCCCCAGAAGGGCGTTCACCACCGTGGACTTCCCTGCCCCGGAGGCTCCCAGCAGCACCAGGGTCCCTGCGACGTACGGCGCCAGCCCGTCGACGTCACCGGTCGCCGCGGCCACGCACACCACGTCGACGCCAGGGGCGTGCGGGAGCACCGCGCGCACCGCCGCGTCCAGGTCGGTGCACAGGTCGGCCTTGGTGAGCACGACGACGGGGGTGGCCCCGCTCTCCCAGGCCAGGGTCAGCAGCCGCTCGAGCCGGCGCAGCGGGAGAGGTCCGGACAGGCCCAGGCACAGCAGCACGTGGTCGACGTTGGCGGCGAGGGGCTGACCGACCGAGGTGCCCCGTGCCGTCCCCCGCGCCAGCAGCGAGGTGCGCGGCAGCACGGTGTGGAGGGCGGTCAGGTCCGAGGTCAGCAACAGGCGGTCGCCGACCGTCGGCGCGGTCAGCGGGTCGGCCGGCGCGGCCACCGCGGGAACGCGCGCCGGACCCACGGCGGTCAGGACGTCGTACGCGATGCGGTCGACGCGGGAGAGCAGCCCGGGGACGAGCGCGTCCGGACGCGGAGCGTCGGAGGTGAGCCAGAGCGGGAGCGACACGGCCCGAGGCTAGGGCCGGGCGCTGCCGTGCGCGACGGGGTTTCTCAGACGCGCACGCGGCGACGGACGACGACCGCGCCGAGCATCAGCAGCAGCGCGACGCCCGGGAGCACCGTCCGCAGACCCGTGGCGGCGAGCGGTCCGTTCCCGGCGGCCGGCGGCGGGAACTCCACGGGCACCACCGGCTTCGTGACCGGCTTCGTGACCGGCTTCGCCGGCGTGGTCACCGGCTTCACGACGGTCGTGTCGTAGGCCGACTGACCCCCGACCTGCTTGGCCCAGGTCACCCGGCCGCGGCTGCCACTGGTGAAGCCGGTGTTGTCGGCGTACGCGATCTGCGCCATGCCGTCGGGTCCGATGGCGAGCTCGATGAAGTCCGCCAGACTGCGGTCACCGCCCAGGATGCAGAGCAGGCCGTTCAGGCAGATGTTGCCCTTGTGGATGGTGTCCCCGGGCGCGACGAGCTGGCGGGTGATCACCGGCTTGGGGCCCAGGGCGTTGCGGACCTGCGCGAAGTGGATGTCCCACTCGGAGGCGTTGTCCGACGGCCCGGTGCCCGTCTGCGTGCCGTACCACGCGAGGTCCAGCACGCCCGGCGCACCGGCGGCGCCCGTGACGTAGATCTGGGCGCCCTGCGTGAGAGGGGCACCGTCCACCTTGACCGGCTTGCTCCACGTCTTGGCCTTGTCGGTCGACACGACGTAGTAGGTGTGGAAGTGCCCCGGCGCCCCCTCGTCGGAGTTGTACAGCGCGTAGACGTTTCCGGCCTGGTCGATGGTGCCCCACGGGAAGATCGCCCCGCGCACGGCGTTGTTCGGACCGGTCACGGCGTACTTGTTGGTGAAGCTGGTGTCCTCCGGTCCCTGGTGCGCGACGACGATGCCGCGCGTCGGGCCGAACGGCGGCGTGCCCTCGGTGGCGTTGCTCTGCGCGTCGGAGATGGAGTACAGGACGTACTTGTCCTTGCCGTCCGGGCTGATGAGCATCGGACCGCTGAAGGTGTTGACGCCCTGGTCGAGCAGGGACGCCGCGTCGCCGGGCTTGCCCGCGCCGTTGCCCGGCAGGGCGACCTGGTCGACGTTCGTGACCGGCTGCGCGGCGAGCTGCTTGGGCCAGGTCAGCCCTCCGTCGGTGCTCTCGGCGTAGAACTCCCCCTCGGCCACGAAGTCGTGGTAGACGAGGTAAGCGTGCGTGCCGTCGGGCGAGTGCGCGAACCACTGCCGGTCCTGCTCGACACCGGCGGTCTCGGTGCCCTTCCACGTCTTGCCGAAGTCCTCGGAGTAGCGGATCGCCGAGTCCGTCACCTCCAGGTCGGCGTTGAGCAGCCGGCCGTTCGGCAGGAAGTCGATCTCGCAGTCGCCACCACCGTTGTCGCTGTTGGTGTGCGAGGTGCCGAAGGTGCGTCCGTCGTCGCCGGAGTACCAGACGCTGGTCTCACCGGCCCCGCCCGGCACGCACACCGCGATGTGCTTGCCGTCCTTGCTCACGGCCAGCGACGGCTCGCCGTACGCCTTCTGGTCCTGCAGGACGGTACGGCGAAAGCTGAGCGGCGCGGTCGCCGCCGACGCCGGGGACAGCAGCGGGAGGCCGACCGCGACGACACCGAGCGCCGTGGTGAGCGCGAGGGAGGCGGTCAAGCGGGGACGGGTGAGACGTGAGGACATACCGGACTGTTCGCCGTCCTCCCCCAGGTTCCTGCTAGACCGCGCGGGGTCCTGCGTCACTGCTGCGGTGGAAGACCCGGTAGTAGAGGTAGGCGGCCGTCTCGCGGGCGACGTAGCGCAGCTCGGTGCTCCTCGAGGCGTTGGCCGGACCGGTGCGCGCGGGCGACGTGGCGGCCTTGAGGCCGAGGTCCTGCGCCATGCGACGGGAACGGAGGCTGTGCCACGGGTCGGTGACGAGGACCGCTGAGGTCCAGCCCTCCTTCTCGAACCGGGCGTCGGCCGCCTTCAGGGACCGCAGCGTGTCGCTGCCCTCACCGATCGCGACCACGCGGGAGACCCCCCGCTGGCGCAGGTAGCGCGCGCCAGCTTCGGCCTCGGTGAAGCGGTCACCAGGACGCCCGCCGCCCACCGTGACGATGCGCGGGGCGACGCCGTCGTCGTAGAGCTCCTTGGCGTGGTCCAGCCGGGCCTTGAACACCGCGCTCGGACGGCCGTCGAACTGCGAGGCCCCGAGCACGATGATCGCGTCGGACCGCGGTCGGTCGTCCTGCCGCGCGACCCACCAGACCCGTGCTGCGGTCCCGCCGAGCACGAGGACGGGTAGGAGGACCAGGAGGGCCAGGATCCGGCGGACGGTCTTGGAGAACAGGATCAGGAACACCTCAGCGGGTGTCGCTTCCGGAGCTCGCCAGCGCGGCGCGGCCGGCTTCGAGGCGGGCTACGGGGACGCGGAACGGTGAGCAGGAGACGTAGTCGAGGCCGGCCTCGTGGAAGAAGTGCACGGAGTCGGGGTCCCCCCCGTGCTCCCCGCACACACCTAGGTGCAGGTCCGGGCGCGTCGCGCGGCCCTCCTCGCAGGCCATCCGGACCAGACGGCCCACACCGTCGCGGTCGAGGGACTCGAAGGGGCTGACGCCGAAGATGCCGAGGTCGAGGTAGCGGCTGAAGAACGACGCCTCGACGTCGTCACGGCTGAAGCCCCAGGTGGTCTGGGTGAGGTCGTTGGTGCCGAAGGAGAAGAACTCCGCCGCCTCGGCGATCAAGCCGGCCGTCATGGCGGCCCTCGGCAGCTCGATCATCGTGCCGATCGGGGCCTCGACGCCCACCTCGGCGAGGATCGCCGCCGCTTCCTCCCGCACCAGCTCGAGCTCCTGGACGGCACCGACCAACGGCACCATGACCTCGGGCCGCGGGTCGAGGCCCTCGTCGCGCAGGAGCTTCGCCGCTTCGGCGAGGGCCCGGACCTGCAGGGCGAACAGCCCTGGGATGACCAGCCCGAGTCGCACGCCCCGAAGGCCGAGCATGGGGTTCATCTCGTGCAGTCGCCGGACCTCTTCGAGCAGGCGCACCCGCACCGGGTCGGGCTGCTCCCCCTTCGCCTCCGCCACGGCCACCTCGACGGTGAGGGCGGTGAGGTCGGGCAGGAACTCGTGCAGGGGCGGGTCGATGAGGCGGACCGTGACGGGCAGCCCGTCCATGGCGCGCAGGATCTCCACGAAGTCGTCGCGCTGCGGGGGCAGCAGCGCCGTGAGCGCCGCCTCCTGCTGCTCCTCGTCGTCGGAGACGATGAGGTCCTCCACGAGCTGGCGGCGGTCGCCCAGGAACATGTGCTCGGTGCGGCACAAGCCGATGCCCTGCGCGCCGAAGCGGCGGGCGCGCTGGGCGTCCTCGGCGGTGTCGGCGTTGGTCCGCACGCGCAGCCGGCGACTCGCGTCGGCGTGCTGCATCAACCGGTGCACGGCCTGCACCAGGTCGTCGCCGTCCTCGGCCGCAAGAGAACCCTCGAAGTACTGCACGACCGGTGAGGGCGTCACCGCCACCTCACCGACGAAGACCTTTCCGGTGGTGCCGTCGATGGACAGGACGTCGCCCTCGCGCACGACGGTGCCGTCCTTGAGGGTGATCGTGCCGGCGCGCTCGTCGACCTCGAGCTCCTCCGCGCCGCAGACGCACGTCTTGCCCATGCCGCGCGCGACGACGGCGGCGTGCGAGGTCTTGCCGCCGCGGGCGGTGAGGATGCCGGCCGCGGCGATCATGCCGGCCAGGTCGTCGGGGTTGGTCTCGCGACGCACCAGGATGACGTCGTCACCCGCTGCGGCAGCCGACTCAGCCGCCGCGCTGGTGAAGACCGCCTTGCCCACGGCAGCACCGGGCGAGGCTCCCATGCCCCGGGTCAGCAGCGTGGCCCCGTCGGTCTCGCCGAAGCGGGGGAACATCAGCTGCGCGAGCTGGGCGCCGGAGACGCGGTGCAGCGCCTCGTCGAGGTCGATGAGCCCCTCGTCGACGAGCTGGGTGGCGATGCGGAACGCCGCTCCCGCGGTGCGCTTGCCGACGCGGGTCTGCAGCATCCACAACGTCCCGCGCTCGATGGTGAACTCGATGTCGCACAGGTCGAGGTAGTGCCGCTCGAGGGTCTCCATGATGCCCATGAGCTGGTCGTACGACGCCTTGTCGAGCTGCTCGAGGTCGGCCAGCGGGAGGGTGTTGCGGATGCCGGCGACGACGTCCTCACCCTGCGCGTTCTGCAGGTAGTCGCCGTAGACCCCCTGCGCACCGGACGCGGGGTCTCGGGTGAAGGCGACACCGGTGCCCGACTCCATGCCGAGGTTGCCGAAGACCATCGAGCAGACGTTCACCGCGGTGCCGAGGTCGGCAGGGATGCGCTCCTGCCGGCGGTAGAGCCGCGCGCGCTCGCCGTTCCAGGAGTCGAAGACCGCCGCGGTCGCGAGGTCCATCTGCGCGCGGGGGTCCTGCGGGAAGTCGGCGCCGGTCTGCTCGCGCACGATCGCCTTGAACTCCGTGACCAGCTCCTGCAGGTCCTCGGCGGTCAGGTCGAGGTCGAGCGTGACGCCACGGGCCTTCTTGGCCTGCTCGAGGGCGTGGTCGAACAGCTCGCCGTCGACGCCCAGGACGGTCTTGCCGAACATCTGCAGCAGTCGCCGGTAGGAGTCCCAGGCAAAGCGCTCGTCGCCCTGCGCCGCGAGGCCGTGAACGGACTCGTCGTTGAGCCCGATGTTGAGGACGGTGTCCATCATCCCGGGCATCGAGAACTTCGCGCCGGAGCGGACGCTCACCAGCAGCGGGTCGTCCGCCTGACCGAGCCGACGACCCATCGCGTGCTCGAGGCGGGTGAGGTGCTCGCTGACCTCGTCGGCGAGGGCAGCGGGCACAGCGCCGTCGGCGAGGTACGCGGTGCACGCCTCGGTCGTGATGACGAACCCGGGCGGGACGGGCAGCCCGAGGTTGGTCATCTCCGACAGGTTGGCGCCCTTGCCGCCGAGGAGGTCCTTCATGTCGCGGGAGCCCTCGGAGAAGTCGTAGACGTACTTCGTCATGTGCACAGGCTCCTTCAGAGCGGACCGAGCTTGTCGTTCAGGTAGCGCGTGACCTGATCCAGGGCGATCCGCTCCTGCGCCATCGTGTCGCGCTCGCGCACGGTGACCGCGCGGTCGTCCAGGGTGTCGAAGTCGACCGTGACGCAGAACGGCGTGCCGATCTCGTCCTGCCGCCGGTAGCGCCGGCCGATGGCGCCGGCGTCGTCGAAGTCGACGTTCCAGTGCCGACGCAGCTCGGCCGCGAGGTCCTTGGCGACCGGGGTCAGGTCGGCGTTGCGGGACAGCGGCAGCACCGCCGCCTTGACCGGCGACAGGCGCGGGTCGAGCTTGAGCACGACCCGCTTCTCCATGACGCCCTTGGCGTTCGGCGCCTCGTCCTCGGTGTAGGCGTCGAGCAAGAACACCAGCGCGCTGCGGTCCACGCCCACCGCCGGCTCGATGACGTACGGCGTGAAGCGCTCACCGCTCTCCTGGTCGAAGTAGCTCAGATCGGTGCCACTGGCCTTGCTGTGCACCGTCAGGTCGTAGTCGGTGCGGTTGGCGACGCCCTCGAGCTCGCCCCACTCCGCACCGGCGAAGCTGAAGCGGTACTCGATGTCCACGGTGCGCTTGCTGTAGTGGCTGAGCTTCTCCTGCGGGTGTTCGAACAGCCGCAGGTTCTCCGGGTTCACGCCGAGGTCGACGAACCACTGCAGCCGGGTGTCGATCCAGTACTGATGCCAGGTCTCGTCCTCGCCGGGCTTGACGAAGAACTCCATCTCCATCTGCTCGAACTCGCGGGTGCGGAAGATGAAGTTGCCGGGGGTGATCTCGTTGCGGAAGCTCTTGCCGATCTGGCCGATCCCGAAGGGCGGCTTCTTGCGCGCGCTCTGCTGCACGTTGAGGTAGTTGATGAAGATGCCCTGCGCGGTCTCGGGACGCAGGTAGGCCAGCCCGCTCTCGTCCTCCACCGGGCCGAGGTAGGTCTTGAGCAGGCCGCTGAAGTTCTTCGGCTCGGTGAACGTGCCCCGGTTGCCGCAGTTCGGGCAGGCGATCTCGGCCAGCGTCTTGCCGGGCTGCGCCTCCTCGAGGTGGTCGGCCCGGTACCGCTTGTTGCACGAGCCGCACTCGGTCAGCGGGTCGCTGAAGGTCGCCACGTGCCCGCTGGTCTCCCAGACCTCGCGGGCCAAGATGACGCAGGAGTCGAGGCCGACGACGTCGTCGCGCCCCTGCACCATCGACTTCCACCACTGGCGCTTCACGTTGTTCTTCAGCTCGACACCGAGCGGCCCGTAGTCCCAGGAGGCGCGCAGACCGCCGTAGATCTCACTGGAGGGGAACACCAGTCCCCGTCGCTTGCTGAGGCTGACGAGGGTGTCCATGCGGTCGGGCGTCTTTGCCACGAGTCGGTCTCGGCTTTCCGGAGGCGGTCCTGCCGGCTGGCGGTCGGCAGGGCTCTGACGCAGTGCGACAGAGGCGGTGCCTGACCCTACGGCCTGGCACGAGCGCGTTTCACAGCCGGGAGCCGCGCCGCGCACGGCAGGCGCGGCTCCCGGGCTGCGCTACTCGCTGAGCTTGTAGCGAACCGTGACGTAGCCCTTGCACAGCGGCTGCACCTTGACGGTCCCGGCGATCAGGCCGGGGTCCTTCTTGGAGAACTGCGCCTCGGCCTCGACCGACTCCTGGTCGGTCCCGTCGATCGTCCAGCCGGCGGCCTTCAGCTTCTCGACGTAGTCGTCCCGGACCTCGACGAAGTCGCTCTCGTCGACGAGCCCGAAGACGATCGTGGTCTTGCCCTGGACGCTCGGCTCGTAGAGCACCTGGTCGCGGGCGGGCAGACCGGTGGGCAACGTCGCCGCCGGGTCTGCCGTGGGCAGGGTCCCGCAGGCCTTGCCCGCGTCGGACGGCGTACCTGCCTCGCTGTCGCTGTCCCCGCAGGCCGACAGGCCGGCCAGCAGGGGGACGAGCGCGGCCGCGGCCAGCGCCCGTCTCAGGGGTGTTCTGCTCATGGGTCTCCTCAGAGAGGTCGTGGTGGAAGAAGGGGTCGAGGAGCGGCCGTCGGGGTGGCGCCCTGCCTCCCACCCCTCCGGCGAGCGAGGGCCGCGGGCGTGCTCCGCGACCCGGCGAGCGCCGGCGCCCCTCGGAGCGGACCAGCAGTCCCCCTGGCCACACCGCCACGGTCAGCGCGAGCACCAGCAGCACCGTGGACACCGTCACCACGGTCAGCACCAGCTGGACCGCGACCGCGAGCACCAAAGGCGCCTCCCCACCGCTGTGCGCGGAGGCGCGGCCGGCCAGCTCGGGCGCGGCCAGCACCAGCGTCTGCCCACCCACGAGCAGCAGCACGGCACCGAGGCGACTCCGCCTGAGCAGGCTCGCCGCGACCGAGCCGAGCAGCAGACAAGCCACGGCGCCGGCGACCGTCCAGGTCGGGGAGAGGGCGACCGAGCGCACCTGCGGTGACTCGGCCACCCCCGGCAGGAGCCCGAGCCCGTCCAGCGCCCGTCCGAGGCTCAGCCCGGCCAGGGAGGCCAGCGCCAGGAGCAGCCCCGAGCCGGTCACGTCAGGACCCGACGTCCCTGGGACCGGAGCTCTCGCCGACCCTGGTGGTGCGCGCGTCGACGGCGCGGCTGCTCGGCAGGGTGACGTCCGGACCGGCGGTGTCCACGGCGTGCAGGACCTCGAACGCGCTCGGCTCGTCGCGGCTCAGGCCGAGCAGCGGGGCGGCGTACAGCTTCACGTCGTACGCGGACAGGCTGCGGCGGTACGCGCCCACTCCCTCCCACTCGGTGATGAGCACCCAGGCGGTCTCGTCGTCGGCGGCGCGACCGAGGCGACCGCGGACGAAGCCAGGTCGGGCGGCGAACACCGCGAGGGCCTCCTGGGCACGGGAAGCAAACGTGGCGTCGGTCGGCGCCACGTCGAAGCGGGACACGACGATCACAGATGGCAGGCTAGGCCAGTGACCTCACCTCCCGCGCCCGGACCGACGCCCCGCCGGTGGATCGAGCAGCATGCCGGGCCACTGCTCGTGCTGCTCGCACGCCTGCCCCGGGTGGTGCCCTTCCTCGTCGTCCTGGCGCTGCTGGTCACGGGGCTGCTCGTCGGCGGTCCGGTGGGCGGGCTGCTGCTGCTCGTCCTGACCAGCCTGCTTGCCGTCCTGGTCGTGCTGGCCTGGCCGGCACTGCCACCGCAGGGGCGCGTGGTGCGTGTGGCCGTGACCGCTCTGCTCGGGGCGAGGGCCCTCAGCTTCTTCCTCTGAGTTTGACAACGGTTTTCATCTTCATGACACTGGGCGGGTGCTCCGGTCCTCGACGCTCGCGCTGCTGGTCGCCCTGCTGGCGACGGCGTGCAGCAGCCCGTCGCAGGACGGACGTCCGCACGTGGTCGCCGGCGCGTACCCCCTCGCCTGGCTGGCCGAACAGGTCGGTGGCCCCGACGTCCGCGTGACCAACCTGGTCAAGCCCGGCGCCGAGCCCCACGACATCGAGCTCGCCCCGCGCCAGGTCGGCGCGATCGAGCAGGCCGACCTGGTCCTGCGCCTCCACGGCTTCCAGCCCGCGGTCGACGACGCGCTCGGCGGCGGCGACCAGGGGCTCGACCTCTCCCCCGTCATGCGCGAGCACGCCAGCGACCCCCACGTCTGGCTGGACCCGCTTCGCATGCAGGACGCGGCCCACGCCGTCGCCGCGCGGCTGGCCGCGCTCGACCCGCAGCACGCCCGCGCGTACGACGATCGCGCCGACCGGGTGAGCGCGAGCCTGCTCGTGCTCGACGGGGTGTTCCGCACCGCGCTGACCGACTGCGCTCGCCGTGACCTGGTGACCAGCCACAGCGCGTTCGGCTACCTCGCCGACCGGTACGGCCTGGTGCAGCGCGGCATCAGCGGGCTGAGTCCCGACGCCGAGCCGTCGCCGCGCGATGTCGCCCAGGCGGCGCGGTTCGCCCGCGCCCACGACGTCACGACCATCTTCTTCGAGTCGCTCGTCGATCCGAAGGTCGCCCGTACGGTCGCTGACGAGGTGGGGGCGAGCACCGCGGTGCTCGACCCGATCGAGGGCGTCCGCACCGGCGACGACTACCTGTCGGTGCAGCGCCGCAACGCCCTGGCACTTCACCGTGCGCTGGGCTGCCCATGAAGGAGCACTCATGAGCGTGTTCGACCTGGTCGGCGGGCGGGTGGTCCTGGGCGGCCGCACCATCCTCGACGACGTGAGCGTGCGCGTGGACGAGGGCGAGTTCGTCGCCGTCCTCGGCGCCAACGGCTCCGGCAAGACCACCCTGGTCCGCACCCTCGTCGGGCTCAACCCGCTCGCCGCCGGCAGCCTCGCGCTGTTCGGGACGCCGATCGCCCGCTTCCACGACTGGCCACGGCTGGGGTACGTCCCGCAGCGGCTGGTCGTCGGAGGCGGCGTCCCCGCGACCGTGCGCGAGGTCGTCGCCAGCGGGCGCGTCGGTCGCGTCTCGCGCTGGCGCCGCCTCGGCCGCGCGGACCACGCGGCGATCGACCACGCGCTCGAGGACGTCGGACTCTCCGACCGCAGCCGCGACGCGGTCACCACGCTGTCCGGCGGACAGCAGCAGCGCGTCCTCATCGCCCGCGCGCTCGCCGGTGAGCCGGAGGTGCTCGTCCTCGACGAGCCGACCGCCGGCGTGGACGCCGACAGTCAGGACACCCTCGCCGGTGCGCTCGGGCACCTGTCCAACGCCGGTGGCAGCGTCGTGCTCGTCGCCCACGAGCTCGGACCGCTGGAGGGGCTGATCAAGAGAGCTGTCGTCCTGTCCGGTGGCCAGGTGGTGTCCGACGGACCACCACCTCGCCCCGAGGGGCACCACGCCGATCCCACGCACGTGCACGTCCACGCGCACGAGGGGCCCAAGCAGCCACGACGGGGGTTCGGCCTGTGATCGAGGTGTTGGAGTTCGACTTCATGCGCCGGGCGCTGGTGGCCGCCGTCCTCGTCGGTGTGACGGCCCCGGCGATCGGGACCTTCCTCGTTCAGCGCCGGCTGTCGCTGATGGGTGACGGCATCGGCCACGTGGCCCTGACCGGCGTCGCCCTGGGCTTCCTGCTCGGTACCGCCCCGGTGCTCACCGCGATCGTGGTCGCGATCCTGGGCGCCGTCGCGATCGAGTCGGTGCGAGCCCGAGGGCAGGCCAGCGGCGACGTGGCGCTCGCGCTGCTGTTCTACGGCGGCATCGCCGGTGGGGTGCTGCTCATCGGGCTGTCGCCGGGAGGCACCAGCGCCACTCTGGTGAGCTACCTGTTCGGCTCCCTGTCGAGCGTGAGCACGACCGACCTGCTGGTCATCACCGCCCTGTCCGTCGGGGTCCTGGTGACGGTGCTGGTCCTGTCCCGTGAGCTGTTCGCCGTCTGCCAGGACGAAGAGGTCGCGAAGGTGTCCGGCCTGCCGGTCCGCTTCCTCAACCTCGTGGTGGCGGTGGGCGCCGCGGTCACGGTGACGGTGGCCATGCGGGTGGTCGGCCTGCTGCTGGTCAGCGCCCTCATGGTCGTGCCCGTCGCGGCCTCGCAGCAGCTCGCCCGGTCCTTCCGCGCGACCTTGCTCGGCGCGTGCATCATCGGCTGCCTCGCCTCGGTCAGCGGCCTGGTCGTCGCGTTCTACGCCGACGTCGCGCCGGGCGCCGCGACCGTCGTCCTGGCCCTGGGGGCGTTCCTCGGCGCAACGGTCGCCTCGGGCGCTCGTCGAGCGGTCGCCCGATGAGGCCGACCCGTCAGCGCACCGCCGTCGCCGAGGCTCTGGCCCGGGCAGACGGCTTCGCGAGCGCGCAGACCCTGCACGAGCAGCTCCGGCGCGGAGGCGCCTCGGTGGGGCTGACGACGGTCTACCGGCACCTGCAGGCGCTCGCGGACACCGGTGAGGTCGACGTCCTCCGGACCGACGACGGGGAGGCGGTCTACCGGGCCTGCCGCGCCGCCGACCACCACCACCACCTGGTCTGCCGCTCCTGCGGAGCGACCGTCGAGGTCACCGGACCGGCCGTCGAGTCTTGGGCGACGGAGGTCGCTGCCGAGCACGGCTTCACCGAGGTCAGCCACACCGTCGAGGTCTTCGGCACCTGCTCGTCCTGCCAGTGACCGGTCGGTGACCGGTCAGCCGCCGTCGAGGACGCGGTGCACCCGCTGCACCGACACCGGACCCTTCGCCTTCACCGTTTGCGCGAACAGCGACAGCCGCAGCTCCTGCAGCATCCAGCGCACCTGCTCCTTGCGGGGACCGTCGGGAAGCGCCGCCTGCTCGGCGTCCAGGCCCTGGACCTCCCTGAGCAGGACGGGCGACTCCCGGTCGGCCTTCTCCAGCCGCACGAGCCCCCCCTGCAGGTAGCGCACGAGATCCGGCAACCGCACCGCCCCGACCTCCGTCACGAAGCCGGGGCGCACCAGCCCCTCGCGCTGGGCGTGCACGTCCGCACCGACGGGACCGGAGCCACCGGCGCGGGCCAGCGCCGCCGACAGGGCCAGCACCTGCTCGACACCCTTGAGCACCTTGAGCAGCGCCTCCGGCAGCCCCGCACGTACGACGGGGAGCAGTGCGTCGAACGCCGTACGGTCGCGGGGGACCTGGACGCCGAGCAGCTGGTCGACCGCGGCCGTGAGGCAGTCGTCCATGAGCGCCGGGAGCGACCCGTGCGGGTTGGCGGCGAGCGCCAGCTTCGCCTGGTTGGTCAGTCGAGCGGACACCGCCTTCACCGGCGACGGGCAGCCGAGCAGCAGCAGCCGTCGTACGCCGGCGCGGTGCACCTCTGGCGACGGTGTCGGGAGGACCTTCAGCGCGACCGTCGCGCCCTCGTCGACCAGCACGGGGTAGCCGATGACCGCGCCGTTGCTGACCTCGATCGGGACCTCGTCGACCGTCCAGGACGTGAGACCGCTGACCTCGAGATCACCTGCCACCGAGGAGATCGCCTGCTGCACCGGAGCGGCGAGACGGCTCTTGAGCTCCTCGAGGTCCTTGCCCTCGCCGAGCGCCCTCCCGGCGTCGTCGACGACGCGGAAGGTCGGTCGCAGGTGGGCCGGCACCCGGTCCAGCCCCCACGCGTCCACGGGCACGAGCACCCCCCGCTGCGCCCGCGCCTCGCGGCTGAGCGCCTCGAGCAGGTGCTCCTCACGAGGAGAGATCTCGGTGAGCAGCGCCCGTGCCGTGTCCGGTGCGGGAACCAGCTTGACCCGCAGCGGCTTGGGCAGCGTCTTGATCAGGGCAGTCACCAGCTCGAGCCGCAGCCCCGGGACCTGCCAGGCGAAGTCGTCGGCATGCACCCGGTTGAGCACAGCGAGCGGCACGTCGACCGTGACGCCGTCATGGTCGGTGCCTGGGTCGAAGACGTAGGACAGGTCCAGGCGCATCGTGCTCTCGCCGGACCCCGACACCCACACGTCGGGGTGCTCCCCCGGGTCGACCTCCCCGCGCACGAGGTCCTCGATCGTCAGGTGCAGCAGCCGTGGCTGGTCCTGCCGCACCTGCTTCCACCACCGGTCGAAGTGCGCCGCCGACACCACTTCGGCAGGCACCCGCTCGTCGTAGAAGGCGAAGACGACCTCGTCGTCGACGACGATGTCGCGTCGGCGCGCGCGGTGCTCGAGCTCCTCGACGTCCGCGAGCAGCGCCTGGTTGTCCTTCCAGAACGCGTGGAAGGTGTCCCACTCCCCCTGCACGAGGGCGTGGCGGACGAACAGGTCCCGCGAGACCACGGGGTCGATGGCGGCGTACTGCACCGCGCGCTTCGCGACGATCGGGACGCCGTAGAGGGTGACCCGTTCGTAGGCCACGACGCTGCCGCGCTTCTTGCTCCAGTGCGGCTCGCTGTAGCTGCGCCGCAGCAGGTGCCCGCCGACGGCCTCCACCTGCTCCGGCTCGATGCGCGCGAGCCCGCGAGCGAACAGCCGTGACGTCTCGACCAGCTCAGCGGCGACGACCAGGGTCGGTGGCTTCTTGTGCAGTGACGAGCCGGGCGCGATGACGAACCGGGCGCCGCGCGCCCCGACGTACTCACGGTTCTCTGCCTTGAGACCGACGTGGCTCAACAGCCCGGCGAGCAGCGAGGTCGTGACCGTGCTGGGGTCGCCGACGCTGTCGATGTCGAGGTCCTGCTGGCGCGCGACGCGGCGCAGCTGGGCATGCAGGTCCTGCCACTCGCGCACCCGCAGGTAGTTGAGGAACTCCTTGCGGCACATGCGTCGGAAGGCGCTGGAGGACTGCGCGCGCTGCTGCTCCTGGAGGTAGTCCCACAGGTGCAGCCAGGCATGCAGGTCCGAGGTCGGGTCGACGAACCGTGAGTGCGCCTCGGCCGCCTGAGCCTGCTTGTCCAGCGGACGTTCGCGGGGGTCCTGGATGGACAGCGCCGCCGCGATGACCAGGACCTGGGACAGGCAGCCGCGCCGGTGGCCCTCGACCACCATGCGACCCATCCGCGGGTCGACGGGCAGCGCCGCCAGCTGTCGACCCACCCGGGTCAGCCGGTCACCGTCGAGCGCCCCGAGCTCGTCGAGCAGGGCGAGGCCGTCGCGCACGTTGCGGCGGTCCGGGGGCTCGACGAACGGGAAGTCCTCGATGTCGCCGAGGCCGAGCGACGCCATCTGCAGCAGGACCGAGGCGAGGTTGGTCCGCAGCACCTCCGGCTCGGTGAACTCCGGCCGGGCGAGGAAGTCCTCCTCGCTGTAGAGCCGAACGCAGATGCCGTCGGCCACGCGCCCGCACCGCCCGGACCGCTGGGTCGCGGACGCCTGGCTGATGGGTTCGATGGGCAGCCGCTGCACCTTGGTGCGATGGCTGTAGCGGGAGATGCGGGCCGTCCCGGGGTCCACGACGTAACGGATGCCCGGGACCGTCAGCGACGTCTCGGCGACGTTCGTGGCGAGCACGATCCGCCGACGGGTGTGGGCAGCAAAGACCAGGTGCTGCTCAGCGGAGGAGAGGCGACCGTAGAGCGGCACGACCTCCGCGTCGGTGGCTGTCCGCAGCGCGTCAGCCGCATCCCGGATCTCCCGCTCACCGCTGCAGAAGACCAGGATGTCCCCGTCGCGCGGGAGCTCCTCGCAGGCATCGATGATCGCGCTGATCGGGTCCTCGTCCTGCTCCAGCGGTCGGTAGCGCACCTCCACCGGGTAGGTCCGGCCACTGACCTCCAGCACCGGCGCGTCGTCGAAGTGCCGGCTGAACCGGCCGGGGTCGATGGTCGCCGACGTGATGACGACCTTCAGGTCAGGTCGTCTCGGGAGCAGCTGCTTGAGGTAACCGAGCAGGAAGTCGATCGTCAGAGACCGCTCGTGCGCCTCGTCGATGACGATCGTGTCGTACGCCGACAGGTCACGGTCGCGGGACAGCTCGGCGAGCAGGATCCCGTCGGTCATGACCTTCACCATCGTGCTGTCGGCGACCTGGTCGTGGAAGCGCACCGTGTAGCCGACGAGGTCGCCGAGCTCGGTGCCGAGCTCCTCGGCGACGCGCTCGGCCACGGCCCGCGCCGCGATCCGTCGCGGCTGCGTGTGCCCGATCATCCCGGCCCGTCCGCGCCCCAGGCCGAGCAGCACCTTGGGCAGCTGGGTGGTCTTGCCGGAACCGGTCTCGCCGGCCAGCACGACCACCTGGTGGGCCTCGATGGCCGCGGCGATGTCCGCGCGGACCTGGCTGACCGGCAGGTGCTCGGGGTAGGTGAGCTCGGGCAGGACACGTGCCTCACGGGCGAGGCGGCGCCGGTCCCGCGCTGCTGTCCCCCGACCTGCTCCCCTGCCTGCCATCGCACCTCAAGACTAGGTGGTCGCCCTCCCGCGACCTGTGGGGTTGCTGCGAGCGCGTGCCAGGATCGGAGGGTGCCCAAGCGCAGCGCCGGACTCCTGCTGTACCGCCGTACCGGGCCGCAGGTGCAGGTGCTGCTCGCGCTTCCCGGGCGGTCCGCTGCACGCGGGCAAGGACGTGTGGACCGTCCCCAAGGGCGAGTACGGCGGGGACGAGCTACCCCTGGCCGCCGCCCTGCGGGAGTTCGCGGAGGAGGTCGGACATCCGGCCCCCGTCGGGGACCCGCTCCCGCTCGGTGAGGTCACGCAGAAGGGCGGCAAGCGGGTGCTGTGCTGGGCGCTCGAGGGCGACGTCGACGTGACGACGGCGCGCAGCAACACCTTCACGATGCGCTGGCGCGGAGAGCTGCGGGAGTTCCCGGAGGTCGAGCGGGTCGCCTGGTTCGCCGTGGACGACGCCCGGCCCCGGATCATGCCCGCGCAGGAGCCCTACCTCGACCGGCTCCTCGCGGCGCTCGCGGAGCTCCCGGAAAGCTGACCTGCTTCACCCCTTTTGCGCCGGTGTGTTCTCTGCCACACTCCGCGCGGCTACTGATCAGTAGCTCCCCTCGTCAAGGAGCCGAAGTGCGACGTACCCGCCTGCTCTCCCTGCTCGTCACCACCGGTCTCGCGGTCAGCCTCACCGGCCTGACCGCCTCCCCCGCCCGCGCCGACGGCCCGGGCGTCGGATCGCCCTGGATCGTCTCGCTCGGCGACTCGTTCATCTCGGGCGAGGCCGGCCGCTGGGCGGGCAACACCAACACCGGCGAGACCTACCACGACGCCTTGGGCAGCACTGCCTACTTCGACAACGCGGGCCACACCGCGGAGGTCATCAACCGGTGTCACCGCAGCCTCACGCCCGAGGTCTACACCGGGACCGTGAACGGGGCGAACCTCGCCTGCTCCGGCGCCAAGACGTCGACGTTCACCGACGGCGACGGCAACTTCAAGCCTGGCCTGGACTTCTACAACAGCGGTGGTCAGCAGGGTCAGGCGCTCATGCTGCAGACCTTCGCGGCGACGCACAACGTCAAGGAGCTGATCGTCTCGGTCGGCGGCAACAACTTCGGCTTCGCCGGCATCATCCAGCAGTGCGTGACCGACTTCCTGGGCTCACCCACCTGGTACAAGGACTACTGCAAGGACGACACCTCGGTGACCGCCAACTTCACCAGCGCGAACGTCACCGCTCAGACCACCGCCATCAAGAACGCACTGATCAACCTGCGGACCGCCATGCGCAACGCCGGCTACGCGGACACGTCCTGGACGATGGTCGTGCAGAACTACATGTCGCCGCTGCCGAACGGCTCGGGCATCCGCTACAGCGAGTCGGGCTACAGCCGCCAGAGCACCGGCGGCTGCGGGTTCTGGAACGCCGACGCCGACTGGTCCAACAGCACCGCGCTGCCGACGATCAACGGGGCCGTCGCGAACGCGGTGGCGCAGTCCGGCATCGCCGGGATCAAGACCCTCAACCTGACCAGCGCCTTCAACGGCCGCCGGCTGTGCGAGAGCACGGTGGGGCTGCTCGAGGAGAAGGGGCTGACCTACTGGTACCAGTCCGGCGCCGTCGACAAGACCGAGTGGATCAACCAGATCCGCACCGTCTCGACCTGCTGCGGCTCGAACTACTACATCCAGGAGAGCTTCCACCCCAACTACTGGGGTCAGGCTGCCCTGGCGAACTGCCTGCGCCAGACCTACAACGGCGGCACCGTCCGGGGCGGCACCTGCACCCGCGGGGCGAACGGCCTGAACTCCTACGGCGAGCCGAACATGGTCCTCAGCTGAGGGTGCTCAGCTCGCAGCGGCGCGCAGGACCTCGACCTCGTCCACGAGGTACCCGGCCATGAGGTCGAGGTCCGGCACCAGCTCGCGGTCGGCGATCAGGCCGAAGTGCATGCCGCCGTCGAGGCTGCACACGGTGATGTTCAGCCCCTGCCCGTCGGCGATGGCGGACATCGGGTAGTAGCCGAGCAGGCGGCAGCCGGCGTAGTAGAGCGCGATGTTCGGGCCCGGCACGTTGCTCACGAACAAGTTGAACGGGTTCACCCGCTCGACCAGTCGCACGCGGGCCGCGAGCCGCGCGGCCTGTCCGGCCAGCGCCGGCATGGCGAACTGCGTGACGTCGGACAGCAGCGTGGCGGGCAGCGCACCGTGCTGCTCCTTCGCGGCCTGCATGGCCGCCGTACAGGCCGCGAGGCGCTCGAGCGGGTCGGCCAGGTGCGTGGGGAGCGCGGCCAGCATGGTGCTGACCTTGTTGCCGCCGTCGCTCTTCTCCGCCTCGGTCCGGATCGACACGGGTACGGCGGCCACCAGCGGCGTGTCGGGCAACGCGTCGTGCTCGATCAGCCACCGTCGCAGGGCACCGGTCGACAGCGCCATGACGACGTCGTTCACCGTGCCGCCAGCGAGGTTCTTGATGGCCTTGACGTCGTCGAGGGGCACGGTGCGGAACGCCCAGCGCCGGTGCGGGGAGATCGCCTTGTTGAACGGCGTGGCAGGGGCACGCAGCCCCGCCGAGGGGAGCACGAGGTCGGCATCGCGCTTGAGGAGCCGGTCGATCACCGGCAGGTGCGGGCGGGCCGGGGAGGTCGCCATCGCCGGCAGCCCCTTGGCGATCCCATAGGTCACCCGGGCCGCCCGGACTGGCTGCCCGGCGAACGACCGCGCCGATCGCGCCAGCAGCGCCAGGGCGCGCGGCTCACGCTCGGGCTCCCACGGCTCGGGGGTGACCGACCGGCCCTCCGGGGTCAGGTCGAGGATGGCGGTGAGCATCTCGCCGCCGGAGACGCCGTCGATCGCCGCGTGGTGCACCTTGCTGTAGACCGCGACGCGGCCGCCCGACAGGCCGTGGATCAGGTAGACCTCCCACAGCGGGCGATTGCGGTCGAGCGGCCTCGCGTGCAGCCGGGAGGTCTGCTCGGCGAGCTGCCGGTCATCGCCGGGAGCGGGCAGGGCGAGCTCGCGGACGTGGTACTCGATGTCGAAGTCCGGGTCCTCGATCCAGTACGGCTGGTCGAGGCCCAGGGGCACCTGCACCAGGCGACGGCGGAACGGGGGGATGAGGTGCAGCCGCTGCTCGATGAGCCGGGTGAGCGTGTCGAGCGTGATCGGCTCGGGCGCCGTGGACGGGTCGAGCAGGCACACGCTCCCCACGTGCCCGAAGACCGCGTGCGTCTCCATCGCCAGGAATGCCGCGTCCAGTCCGGTCAGCTGCTGCACGCCAGCACCTCCTCGATCCGGGCCAGGGTGCGCGTCATGTTCTTGCGCGTGGTCTCGGCCGCACGCCGGACGACAGGCTTCGACAGCGCCGCCTCGCGGCTGATGTCCCAGCTCTCGCGCACCAGCGTCCCGTCGTCGACCGGCTCGAGCTCGTACCTCCAGATCCGCCCGCCGGCCAGCCGCCCCACCAAGGGGTACGGCGGCAGGGTCTGCCACGCCAGCAGGCGGTCCTGCTCGTACTCCACCACGGTGCTCACCATGGCGTAGGGGACGCCGAGCCGCATGTTCATCCCGAAGCGCGCACCGAGCGCGAGGTGCTCCGGCACGTCCTTGGCCTCACGCACCGTGCCACTGCCGTCGAACTCGTGGTGGCGGCGCGGGTCGCTCACCAGCGCGAAGACCTGGGCGGGGCTCGCGGTGATGGTGCGCTCGACCGTGACGACGTCCTTGCTGGGGGAGCTCATGAGCGCACGGTAGCCGCCCCGCGCCGGCCTGCGAGAGGATGAGGCGATGGATGCCCTCGCCCTACCCGTGCTCGCCGACTCCGGGCTCGGGGACGTCACCGTCGGGCAGGGGGTCGCCGCCGGCACCGTCCTGGCCGTCGGTGTCGCCCTGGCGGTGCTGCTGCGGCTCGCCGTGACGCGGGCGTTCCGCGGCGACGACAGCTCGCCGTCCGCCGCGCTGCTCATCGCGCGCTTCGTCCAGCTGCTCATCGTCGCCGCGGCCGTGCTCTACGCCATGACGTCGCTCGGCGTGCGCATCTCGCCGCTGCTCGGTGCGCTCGGGATCGGCGGGATCGCGGTCGCCCTGGCCGTCCAGTCGGTCCTCGCGAACGCGATCGCCAGCGTCATCCTGCAGGTACGTCGTCCCTTCCGACGGGGCGACCAGGTGCAGAGCAACGACCTCGAAGGGATCGTCCTGGACGTCAACCTGCGGACCGTGCAGCTGCGGACCTTCGACGGCAACGACGTGCTGATCCCGGCCGCCCAGGTCCTCGAGTCGCCCATCACGAACTTCACCCGCCGCCCCTCCCGCCGTACGACGCTCGAGGTGGGCGTGGACTACGCCACCGACCTCGAGGCAGCCCGTGCGGTGCTGCTCGGTGCCGTGGCGGGCGTGGCCGGCGTCTTCCCCGAGCCGCCACCCGAGGCGTGGGTGACGGCCTTCGGGGACAACGCGATCACCGTTGCCCTGCGCTGGTGGCACGACCCGGCCAACGCCGTCCTGTGGCGGGTGCGCAGCGACGTCGCGATCGCGGTCAAGCGCGATCTCGACGCCGCGGGCATGGTCATCGCCTTCCCGCAGCGGGTCGTGCACCTCGCGCCGGCGGAGAGCTGACATGGGCATGGACATGGACATGGACATGGGCATGGAGGAGAAGGACATCACGTACGCGTCGTACCTGCGGGTGGAGGAGCTGCTCGCGCTGCAGCAGGAGCCGCGGGCGCACGACGAGCTGCTGTTCGTCGTGCTGCACCAGTCGCACGAGCTGTGGTTCAAGCTCGCCCTGCACGAGCTCGACGAGGCGATCCGGCTCATCGACTCGGAGGCCTTCCCCGAGGCGGAAGCGCGGCTGCGCCGCATCGTCACGATCATGCGGCAGCTCATCGCGCAGTGGGACGTCCTGGGGACGATGACCCCCGCCGGCTACCTGGAGTTCCGCCACGTCCTGGCCGGCGGGAGCGGCTTCCAGTCCGCGCAGTTCCGCGAGCTGGAGTTCACCTCCGGTCGCAAGGACGCGAGCTACCTGGACTCACGCTGGCTGTCGTCCGCCGAGCGGACGCGACTCGCGACGCGGTTGGCTGCTCCCACGCTCGCAGACGCCTTCCACGCGGCGCTGGCGCGCGCCGGGGTTCAGGACGTCCTGGAGGTGCTGCGCGCCGGACCGGGGCTGCTGTCGATGCTCGCCGAGACCCTCCTCGACTACGACGAGGCGGTCGGGCACTGGCGTCATCGCCACGTGCTCGCCGTCGAGCGGCAGATCGGCCTCAAGCCGGGGACGGGAGGTTCCAGCGGCGCCGCCTACCTGCGGTCGACGCTGACCCACCGGTTCTTCCCCGAGCTGTGGGAGGCCCGCACCCGGCTCTGAGCTCAGCGGACGGTGCCGGCCTTGCTGAAGCGGATCGTGGCGGTGCCGCGCGGGCCGCAGTAGGTGAACGCGCCGCTCACCCGGGTGTGCGGCTGCCCCAGGGCGACCAGCACCTGCGCGGGCGTCATGCCCTTGCGGACGCGCTTGAGGTCACCGGTGGTGAGGTCAGCCACGTCCGGTCGGCAGCTGTCGCCGACCAGCCCGCTCGCGCGCTCCCACATCTGCAGCATCGCCTCGGGACCGTTCTCCAGGTCCTTGGTGAAGGCGGACGCCTGCGACCCGGCCTGGACCTTGATGTCCTGGACCCAGTCCGGGTACAGCCCGTAGTGGTCGACGCCTGAGGTGTTGATGTCCCAGGTCTTCTGGCCAGTCGTCTGCTTGGCGATCGACGTACCGCCGAAGCCCGTGAACGGGTACGTCACGCCCTTGCCCGGCGCCGGGTTGCGCGGAGCACCCTGCTGGGAGAAGCCACTGATGTCCGAGCCCCAGCCGATGCCGTAGAGGAAGCGCGGGTCCGCCTTGGTGCGGAGCTTCGCCCACTTGCCCAGGAAGCCCGAGCTCCCGGCGGCGTGCGGCGTGACGACGCCGCCCATGGTGAGGATCCGGTAGTAGTTCGCGTCGTCCGCCCAGCTGTGCGAGGACAGGATGCCGCTGTACCCCTTGGTCGTGAGGTAGTCGAGCGCCTGCTGGCGGGCGATCGCGCTCATGTGGTCGGGGTCGAAGATCATGCCGCGCTTGATCAGGCCGTCGAGGAAGACCTTGCCCAGCGAGGACAGCCCGATCGCGTTGCAGTGCGGACCGGCCGGGTAGACCGGCGCCGCTCCGGACCCACCCGCCATCTGCAGGACGCCGGCGAACAGCCCGTCGCGCGCGGGTTCGGCGTGCCCGTCGTCGACGACGTCGTACTGCTGCTTGTCGCTCTGGACCGGACCGAAGGGGGCCTGACAGGTCTGCATCTCCCAGAAGTGCCCGGTCTCCTTGAGGTTCCCGCCGTTGACGATCACCCCGGTCGAGCCGTCGTCACCGGTGACGCCGGTGAGGGCGTTGTCGAACTTGTTGGTCATCTCCATCTGCCGCACGCCGAGGTCGTAGACCTCCTGCAGTCGCTGGTCGATCTGCGCCGCCGTGCACGTGGGGCTGCCGAGGTACTCGCGGCAGCCGAGGGGCCGGGACACCTCGATGCCCAGGATGACCGCGAGCTTGCCGGCGTTCATCACGGCGCGCGCCTGGACGGGATCGGTCACGATGCGGAACCAGCCGCGACCCGGGCCGCCCGCCTGCGCGTCCAGGAAGCGCTCGAACTCGCGCGAGCGCTGCGCCTCGAGGCGCACCGTCGCCATCTCGTCGCAGGTCACCTTCTTGAGCGGGTAGAGCTCGCAGAGCTGCCCGTTCTGGACCAGCAGGTCGGTCATCATCCGCAACCCGCCGCGCCAGGAGCGCTCCAGCCAGCGGTAGTAGACCTGCTGGTGGGTCAGCGAGCTGTAGTGCGGCCAGTAGCTGAAGGTCGGGTAGCCGTCCGTGGCGTGGCCGCTGCCGGGGGTCTTCCCGGACACCACGTCCTCGAGGGCCGAGCCGTACCCGCCCGGGCCGTGGTCGGGGCAGTCGGTGAGGGCCGCCTTGATGCCGTACGGGTGCCACGGCCGGCCGCAGATGACCTTGCCGCCCAGGAACTCGAAGCTCATCAGGTGCAGGTGCGCGTCGACGTACCCCTTGCTCTGCTCGTACGACGTCGGCGCTCCGGCGACGGGGCCGGTGACCTGGGTGTCGGCGTCCGGCCAGGCCGCGCAGCCCTTGGCCGGGACGAGCGTGAACTGCGCCGCCCGGGTCGTCAAGGCGCCCGCCGCGGCGGTGAGCGTGCCGTCCGGAGCCGCCACCATCGTCGCGGCGATCGGCGCGTCGAGCGGGCCGGGCGCCGCCTCGTCGCCGTCGTCGTACGTCTGCTGGAGGACGAAGGCGGAGCCGGCCTGCGTGAGGACCCACTCGGCCGACGCGCTCGGGGACGCCGCGACCTTGATCGCGTCGCCGCGCACCTGGGCCACGACCGGTGCGGTGGCGGTCTCGCCCACCACGAGCCCGGCGTCGATACCCGACTCGACGCCGGGACGAACCGGGTCGAGGGTCTCGTCACCGGTCCCCTCGACGTAGCCCTTGGCGAGCAGCGCGGCCTCCCGGGTCGGTGCGGGCTGGGAGGCGGTGGCGAGGAAGTCCGCCTTCGAGGCGAACAGCAGGTACTTGCCGAGGTCGAACGCCTGGAAGCGGAACGGCTCGCCGGCTGTGGCGGTGGCCGCGAACGCGGACCCGGAGCGCGCGACGAGCTTGCCCGAGGCGGCGGACCGGAGGGTGAAGCAGCCGTTCGCCGGGGCGTAGCGGTCCGCCGTCGACGGTGACCGGGGTGAGGACAGCGCGCTGCTGTCGACGGCCGCCTTGGCGAGGGCGAACGGCGTGGCCCCCTCGCGCGTCGCCGCCTGGGACAGGGTCGCGAACGACCCGCCGAGGACGGCAGAGGTCACGGACAGGGCAAGCAGTGCACGGCGCATGCAACAACCGTTCGACGGTTGCCCCCGCGTTTCCTGCTGCCCGGTGGTGTGACCTGGTCGACAGGCCTCAGACCCGGACGACGCCGTTGGTCGTGCCGTGGTCGTTCTCGACGTGCTCGTCGGCCTGTTCGTCGTCGAACCACTCGCCCGAGGCCGTCACGTAGCGGAACTGCAGCACGTCACCGGGCTCGGCGCTGACAGAGGCGCGGACGGTGCCGTCCTTGGCCGGCTTGAGGGGCTCCGCCGTCCAGTTGTTGAACGAGCCCGCGAGGAGGACCGGCTCCTCGCGCGGGTCGAGGGCGAACGTGACGGTCACCTTGTCGAGCCGCTTGCGCTTCGTGATCACCTGCTGAGCCTCTCGCCCGGGGGTTCCGGCCGCGTTACCGGCCGGTGAAGACCTTCTTCATGGGGTCCCACGGGCTCATGCCCTGTCCGCGCTCGATGATGCCTCAGCGCAACGTCAGCACCCTGGTCCGCTTCACGGCGACGCCTTCGAGCTCGCGTGTCGTGGGCAGGTCGTAGCGCGCGACCTCCCGCACACCGTCCTGCGGGCAGTAGTCGCGACCAGGGTCACCCAGCAGCACCGGGACCGTCGCGTCGCGGAGGAAGGCCAGGACCCGGGGCGTCATGTCGCGGTCGTAGAGGACATCCCCGGCGAGGACCAGGTCGACGTCCGGCACCGGGCCGTCGAGCAGGTCCTGGCCGGTCCAGGGGACGGTCAGGCCGTTGGCGGCGGCGTTGGCGTTGACCGCCTCCTCCGACAGTGGGTCGATGTCCGCGGCCAGCACCTCGACCGCACCGGCGCGCAGCGCAGCAAGCGCGACCAGTCCGCTCCCGCTGGCCAGGTCGAGGACGCGCTTGCCCGCCACGGTCCCCGGGTGGTCGAGCACGTAACGGGCGAGAGCCTGGCCACCGAGCCACGCGAAGGCCCAGTAGGGCGGCGCGGCCGACCCGGTCGCCTCCCACAGACCCTGCAGGTCATCCGCCTGGTGGAGCAGCACCTCGGGCACCGACGGCGCGGGCAGCAGCGCGAGCCAGGACGCGAACGACAGGGGCGCGGCCATGACCCACAGCCTGCCTGCTCCTGCATGGACGACCGGCCGCGGGGCAGGATGATCACCGATGACCACCACCGCGCTCGGCCTCCCTGACCACGTGACTGCCTGCCTGTTCGACCTCGACGGTGTCCTCACCGACACCGCGTCCGTGCACCGGACCGCCTGGCGCGAGGCCTTCGCCCCCCGACCGTTCACCGACGAGGACTACGCCGAGCACGTAGACGGCAAGCCGCGCGACGACGGGGTGCGCGACTTCCTGCGATCCCGCGGCGAGGACGCGACACCGCAGGTGGTGAAGGAGATCGGCGACCGCAAGCAGGCGAGGTTCGTGGAACGGCTGCGCTCCGACGGCGCCGAGGTGTACGACGGGAGCCGGCGCTACCTGCAGGCCTGCCGCGACGCCGGCCTGCGTCGCGCTGTCGTGTCGAGCAGTGCCAACACCGAGGAGGTCCTGCGGGTGACGGGTCTGGCCGAGCTGGTCGAGGTGCGCGTCGATGGCGTCGTCGCGCGCGAACGCGGGCTGCCGGGTAAGCCGCAGCCGGACACGTTCCTGGCGGCTGCTGCCGAGCTGGGCCTGGAGCCGTCGGCCTGCGCCGTGTTCGAGGACGCGCTGGCGGGCGTCGAGGCGGGGCGCGCAGGGAGCTTCGGCATCGTCATCGGGGTGGATCACGTCGGTCAGGCGGACGCGCTGCGCGAGCACGGCGCGGACGTCGTCGTCGCGGACCTGGCTGAGCTGATCGTGCAGCCGCTGTGATCGGAGAGAGCGCCTTCCCGGTCGAGCCGTGGGCGGTCCGCGAGACGACCCTGGACCTGGACATCCTGGCCCAGAGCGAGTCGGTGTTCGCCCTGTCCAACGGGCATGTCGGGCTGCGCGGAAACCTGGACGAGGGCGAGCCGCACGGCATCCCCGGCACGTACCTGGCGGGCGTCTACGAGCTGCGCCCCCTGCCCTATGCCGAGGGCGGTTACGGGTATCCCGAGTCCGGTCAGAGCGTGGTCGACGTCACCAACGGCAAGCTGATCCGGTTGCTCGTCGACGACGAGCCCCTCGACGTGCGGTACGGCGACCTGCACCGGCACGAGCGGGTGCTCGACTTCCGCGCCGGGACGCTGGAGCGGGACGTCCGGTGGACCTCTCCCGCGGGTCGGACGGTTCAGGTGCGTTCGACCCGCCTGGTCTCACTCGCTCACCGAGCGGTCGCCGCCGTCCTCTACGAGGTGGAGGCCGTCGCCGACGGCACGCGCGTGATCGTGCAGAGCGAGCTGGTCGCGAACGAGACACAGCCGGCCGCGTCGGCCGATCCCCGCGTGGCGAGCGCGCTCACCAACGCCCTCGAGGCGGTCGACCAGGACAGCCAGCCCTGCGGTGCGGTGCTCCTCCATCGCACCAAGGCCTCCAAGCTGCTGGTCGGGGCCGGCATGGACCACCTGGTCGACGCGCCCGGCAAGGTCACGGTCGAGCAGGACACGCGCGAGGACTGGGCACGCACCACCTTCGCCACGACGCTGGACGCCGGCCAGACCCTCCGCATCGTGAAGTACCTCGCGTACGGCTGGTCCTCCACGCGCTCCGAGCCAGCCCTCCGAGACCAGGTCGCGGCCGCCCTGACGGGCGCCCGGACCGCCGGGTGGGACGAGCTGCTCGCCGCGCAGCGCTCCTACCTCGACGACTTCTGGGAGGGCGCGGACGTCGAGGTCGACGGCGACCCGGTCCTGCAGCAGGCGGTGCGCTTCGGGCTGTTCCACGTCATGCAGGCGAGCGCGCGCACCGAGCGGCGGGCCCTGTCGAGCAAGGGGCTGACCGGACCGGGTTACGACGGCCACGCCTTCTGGGACACCGAGGGGTTCGTGCTCCCCGTGCTCGCGGCGACCATCCCGCTCGCCGCCCGCGACGCCCTGCTGTGGCGGTACTCCACGCTGGACACCGCCCGCGAGCGCGCCCGCACGCTCGGCCTCCATGGCGCGGCGTTCCCGTGGCGGACGATCGCCGGGGAGGAGTGCAGCGGCTACTGGCCGGCGGGGACTGCCGCCTTCCACGTCAACGCCGACATCGCCTTCGCCGTCGAGCGCTATCTCGCCGCGACCGGCGACGACGACTTCGACCTGCACGTCGGGACCGAGCTGCTCATCGAGACGGCCCGGCTGTGGGCCTCCCTCGGCCACCACGACCGGCACGGGGTGTGGCACCTGGACGGCGTGACCGGCCCGGACGAGTACAGCGCGATCGCCGACGACAACGTGTTCACCAACCTGATGGCGGCGCGCAACCTGACCGCCGCGGCCGAGGCCGTCGAGCGCCACCCGCAGCGCTGCTACGACCTCGGCGTGACCGAGGCCGAGGTCGCGACCTGGCGGGCCGCCGCCGCGTCGGTGGCGGTGCCGTACGACGAACAGCTCGGGGTGCACGAGCAGTCGCGCGGCTTCACCCTCTACCGGGAGTGGGACTTCGTCGAGGCGCTGGAGCACGACCAGTACCCGCTGTTCCTCCACGCGCCCTACGTCGAGCTCTACCGGTCGCAGGTGTGCAAGCAGGCGGACCTGCTGCTCGCGCTGCACTGGTGCGGATCGGCCTTCACTCCGGACCAGAAGGCACGCAACGTCGACTACTACGAGCGGCGCACCGTCCGCGACTCCTCGCTGTCTGCCTGCACCCAGGCCGTGACGTGCGCGGAGGTGGGACACCTCGAGCTCGCCTACGCCTACGCCACCGAGGCGGCGCTCATCGACCTGCACGACCTGCACCGCAACAGCCGCGACGGCCTGCACATGGCCTCGCTCGCGGGTGCCTGGACCGCGCTCGTCGAGGGCTTCGGGGGCATGCGGGTCGTCGGCGACGCCCTGCGGTTCGACCCGGCCCTGCCGCCGGCCATCGAACGGCTCGCCTTCCACCTGCGCTGGCGCAGCGGGCTGGTGCACGTCTCCGTCACCCACGACGACGTGACCTACCAGGTGGAGAGCACCCACCTGGTAGTCCATCACGACGGCGAGGCGATCTCGCTGTCCGCAGGCGAGTCGGTCACCCGCCCACTGGTGCCGCGCACAGCCCTGCTCCCCGCACCTCCGCAGCCCGCGGGACGCGCGCCGCGTCGGGCCCGGTCCTAGGCGCGCTCGGTCCGCGGGAGGAGCCGGTCGCTGATGATGCGGCGCTGGATCTCGCTGGTCCCTTCGAAGATCGTGGTGAGCCGCGCGTCGCGCCAGTAGCGCTCGACCCGCCGCTCGGTGGTGTAGCCGTTCCCGCCGTGCAGCTGCATCGCCTGGTTGGTCACGCGTACTGCCATCTCCGTGCACTGCAGCTTCACCATGGCCGCCTCGCTCTCGCACGGCACACCCTCGTCCAGCAGGTGCGCGACCTGGCACCACATCGCCCGACCCTGCACGACGTCCGCCGCCATGTCGGCCAGGGCGAACCGGAGTGCCTGGAAGTCACCGATCGGGTGCCCGAACTGCTCTCGCTCGGTGAGGTACGCCGTCGTGTCCTCGAGCGCCCCGCGCGCGACCCCCACGGCGCGTGCGGCGGTGTGCACGCGGGCGATGTTGAGGCCTCGCTGCACCGACGCGAAGCCGCCTTCGTCCTCCCCGGCACCGCTGTCGCCGTACAGGCCGGTCAGCCGGTCGGCATCCGGGACGCGTACGCCGTCGAGCACGAGGTCCCAGGTGAGGAAGCCGTGGTAGCCGATCTTGTCGATGACGGTGCCGGTCATGCCGTCGGGCCAGCGGCCGCGGTCCTTGACGACGAGGAACGGTTCCAGGCCCGCCGATCGGGACTCCCCCTCCTCCGGTTCACGGACGCGGGCGAGCACCTCGACGAAGTCGGCGGCCAGGGCGTTGCCGGCCCAGCGCTTGTGACCGGTCAGGACCCAGTCGCCGCCGTCGCGGGTCGCGGTGGTCGCGACACCCGCGAGGTCGCTGCCGGCGTCCGGTTCGGACAGCGCGATGGAGCCGATCCAGTCGCCGGCGGAGGACCGCTTGAGCAGGTCGGCGCGACGGGTGTCGTCGACGACCTGCGTACCGAGGCCCTGCCCGCGCGCCAGGATGCTCGCGACCGACAGCCAGGCGCGCGCGAGCTCCTCGGACACCAGGCAGTACTCGAAGACGCCGAGTCCCTTCCCGCCGTACTCACTCGGGATCGTCAGGCCGAACCAGCCGCGGTCGGCGAGCCCCTGCACCAGCTCCTCGGGCATCTCGCCCTTGACCGGGTCGAGCTCGTCGGCGGTCGGGAGGACGACCTCGTGGGCGAAGGCACGTGCCTCGGCCTGCAGGGCGAGGCGCTCGGGCGTGGCCCAGGGCGGGAGCAGTTCCATGATCACGACCTGCCCGTCATGGGCATTCCGCATTCCTAGAACCTGTTCTAGAGTTCCGGCGTGACGATCACGGTGCTGGACGGGGACCGCGAGACGACCGTCGCGTCCGACGGGTTGCTGGTCGACGCCGATGCCCTGCTCGAGGCGACCGGCTGGGAGCTCAAGGACGTCGGGCTGTGCCGCGGCGACGTGTGCGTGCCGGTGCGGCTGAGGTCCCCGGTGTCGGTGGCAGATGTCGCCGCAGCGCTGCGTCGTCCCCTGGCCCTCGCCACGGTGGGCGCCGATCTCGTGGCGGTCCTCGGCGAGCCAGGAGGTACGACGACCGGGGTCGGCGAGGTCGCCCCTGACCTCGTCCTGCGCGATGTCGAAGGGCGCGACGTGCAGGTCACCGGGTCGGGCCGCAAGACCGCGGTCGTGGCCTGGTCGACGTGGTGCGGCTGCCGGTACGAGCTGCCGGCGTGGAAGGAGCTCGCGGACGAGATGCGGGCGGACGGGCTGGACATCGTGACGGTCGCCCTCGACGAGGACGCCGCTGCCGTCGCACCCTGGGTGCAGGAGGACCTGGTCACTGCCGTCGACCCGGAGCACCGGTTGTCGGACGTGTTCGGGATCGTCAACGTGCCCGCCACCGTGTGGCTGGACGAGAGCGGCCGGGTCGTGAAGCCTCCGACGATCGCGCCGGGGGACGACCAGTTCCAGGAGTTCACGAAGGTCGAGGCCTCCCGCCACCACGACGCGCTGCGGGTGTGGGCCCGCGGTGGTGCGGCGCCGGAGGTCGCGGCCGTCGCCGACGACGAGGACCTCCGGACGGCCCGTGCGGAGCGCCGTCTTGCTGCGTGGCTGCACCGGCACGGCCACCTCGACCTCGCCGAGGAGCACTTCGCCCGTGCCGTGGCCCTGGCACCGCTGGACTTCTCGATCCGCAGGTCGTCCATGCCGCTACGGGGGCAGGACCCGTTCGGCACGGAGTTCTTCGAGCTCTGGGAGCAGTGGAACGACGCCGGCCGCCCCGGCTACACCACCACCTGAGCCCTGCGGGATCTCCTCACGCGGTAGGGCAGCCGGCGGTGACCCCTGCATCGACGACGAAACCTTTCAGCGGTGTGAGTTGGCCCCGCCATCGAAGGCTCGTCAAACGGCACGGGCGGGGAACGACGGTCCGCACGGATCGTCCGCACGCCAGGAAAGAGGAGAGCCACACTGTGAGCACCAGTCCGAGCGAACAAGCACGACAGGGCCTCGCCGCGTCCGTCAGCGGAAAGCTGAAGGAGGTGGTGGGCGCTGTCACCGGAAACGACTCGCTGGCCACTCAGGGGCAGCTGCAGCAGGCGGAAGCCGCTGCGCGCAAAGAGGCCACCGCCGTGGCGGCAGTCGCCGAGGTGCGGGCAGAGGAGGCTGCGACGACGCTGCAGCGAGAGCACGCGATCGCGCAGGCGCAGACCGATGCGGTCGAGCGCGCCGCTGAGGCCAACGAGGCGCAGGCTCGCGAACGAGCTGCGTCGCAGACCGTCGAGGCGCAGATCGCCGCTGAGCGCGAGCTCCAGCGGGAGCAAGCGGACGCTGCTGCCAGGGCTGAGCGTGAGCAGGCCGCCGAGGCAACCGCCACACGCCTCGAGCAGGCCAGCATCGCGCAGGACCAGAAGGCTGCCGAGGCGGAGCACGCTGACAAGCGCGAGAGCGCCGACGCCGCCGAGGCGGCTGCTGCCAGGGCTCGTGCCGAGGCCGACCGACTTACCGCTCAGGCCGACCTTCCCGCCTGAACCCCCACGAAGGAGAACCCATGAACGTCCTCACCGTCCCCCGCGCCCTTGTCGGCCTTGAGTACAAGGCCGTGCGCTACCCGGCCCAGCTGTTCGAGACCAAGGTCATCGCGGCCCGGTTCACCCAGGACCACCCCGTTCGGCTGGGCTACGAACGCTTCCTCGGCAAGCTCGACAGGACCGTCGGCACCCTGCTCGCCGATGACCTCCTGACGGACCGGGGGCGCGTCCTCACCCGCCGCGTTGAGGTCCTCGACAAGGCCGTGGCCCTCGAGACCAAAGCCGCCGAGCGGAAGGCTGAGGCTGACGCGGCCCTCAAGGCGCGGAACGAGCAGGCGGAGCAGGCCAAGGCCGAGGTGCAGGCTCAGCACGAACGCGAGGCGGCCCGAATCAAGGCGGAGCGCACGGCGGAGGCCGCCTCCATCGAGCGCAAGGCGATGGCTCGCAAGAAGGCCGACGAGAGGGCGATCGTCGACTCCTCACAGGCGATCATCGCCGCCGAGCGCGACCGCCTCGACGTCGAGAAGGCTCGTATCGAGGCACGCGTCGCGACCCAGACCGCTGCGCCCAGAGCGCAGCTCAAGGCCGCGGGCAAGAGCGTGCAAGGTGCGGCCGAGCGGCGCGCTGAAGCGGATCGCCTCGCCGCTCTCCGCGAGGCGGAGAGCAAGAAGAGCCGCTGAAAGACGGCGACAGGGAGGGGCGCCGTCGGCCTCGGCCAGTGGTCCGTGCAGGTCCGGGTCCGCGCCGAGAGGGGCACGGGCGTGTCCTAGGCTGGTTCACCGCAGCCGGACAGGCCGCGGCCGAAGTCGACGGCGTCCCCCGTCACGCTGGGACCACCACCGGCGAACTCCCGTCGACCCCCGTCCTGAGCTGCGCCAGGTTTCTCAACTCGAGCTCCGCCCTGACGGGCGTAGGCGACACACGATGCGTTGCTCGCCTCGGAGGCGATCAGAACGGAGCGTCGTCCGCATCTTGCGTCGGCGTGTCAGGCTCCGGCTCCGACTCCGCCGACCCTTCGGGGGTGGCGGGGTCGGGCAGTGTCAGTGGTTCGTTCCAGGTGCTGTCGTCGAAGGCCGGCCCGGGTTGGTCGCGGACCAGCCGTGGTGTGGGGAGGTCGGTGTCGTAGGGCAGGGGGGTGGGTGCTTGCCAGACACCGGGGCGTTGGTAGACGTGCCCGAGGGGGCTCTGCCACTGGTGCTGCTGGGTGTCGAGGTCCCGTGCGGTGGCCCAGGTGTGGTGCTTGGCGTGGTGGCAGCGACGGCTCTTGCTGCTGAGGTTCCACGAGGCCGTCGGACCGTCGGGCCACGGGGTCTCGTGGTCGGTGTCGCAGGCCCGCGCGGGCATGCTGCACCCTGGGCCGGTGCACGTCTGGTCGCGCAGCTGGAGGAACTCGCTGAGCCCTCGGGTGGGGTCGTGCCCGGCGAGGGCGTCTTCACGGACGGCGACCGGTTCGAGCAGCGACAGCAGCCGCGCGCGGATCTGCTCGGCGATCACCCGATCACGCTCAGGATCGGCGTCGGAGTCGGCTGTCGGGGTCGAACAGCTCCGGTGGCGGCAGGGTCTGCGGGTCCAGGTGCAGCGGGGTTCCGGTGTCGGCGTCGACGAGCAACCGACGCAACCCCGCTGCGGGCAGCAGCAGCCGGGCGCGGTGGGGTGTGACGGGTCCGAGGCCGTCGATCCAGCCGCACCGGTGGTCGGTGTCGATCAGCGTCGTGACCGGGACGTGCACCACGATCGTGCGCGGGTCTCGCACCCGGAGCCCGTGCAGCACCGTCCCGAGGGCCAGGTCCTGCCCGGAGCCGGCCTGTTCGGAGCCGGCCTGTTCGGTGCCCGACAGCTCCGATTGCTGAGTCTGCTGGGTCTGCTGGGTCTGGGCGCGAAGGAGCGCGAGCAGCCGGCCGGGCAGCGCGGCGAACACGTCCGCGCGGCGCTGGTTGCGGGTCCGCTGGACCCCGTGGGTCTGGTCGTAGGCGGCCTGGGCCCGGACGAGCTCCTCGAAGTCCAGGCACCAGCGCTGCCCCACGAGCTGGTCCACGGTGGCACCGATCTGCGCCATCCCGTCCTCACCGGGCGCGACCCACACGTTCCGGTCGTCCCGGGCCTGCTGCTCACGCTCGCGGACCAGATCAGGATCGAGGTCCACCTCGGTCTGGAGCACGACCGCACGCAGCAGCCGCCGCAGGTCGGTGGTGTTGTCCGCGGCGAGCCGGGCCAGGACCCTGCGCTCGACCTCCGCCGCGACCTCGTCGGTGCACCGGCGGGTCAGGCCGAGCAGCAGCTCCACGGTCGGCACGAACACCGCGCCCTGCTCGAGCAGCGCAAGGGTCCCGCGCAGCACCTCCACCAGCCGGCGCGCGTCACTCGAGCTCCGTGGTCGCCCGGGTCTGCCCGATCCTCCCCGTCCCCGCGAGCTCCAGGATCACGTCGTCACGACCACCAGCGGCCTGCTCCCACCGCTCACTCAACGCGTAACGCGCCCGCACCCGACGCGCATAAGCCCGGGCGTAGTCAGCATCCGCGACGTGACCTCCGCCAGCGCCGCGCGTTGCAGGTCTGGCAGGACATAGGCAGGTTCGCGCAGCGAGCGGGATAGCGAGCTCATCGGCCTCCTGCCTCTCAGCCTCAATGCCGTTAAAGTACCGATCAGGAATTCGACTGTCAAGCAAAATATGGGCCATGACAGTACTTTCTGCACATTCTGAAAACCGTTTAAGAGCCGGTTAATACCGTCTGAAGGCCGAACGGCCCGAGTACAAGCTGGGGGCGACATGAGCCGGGCCGGTACGAGCCGGGTCCAGGCGAGCCGAAGCGAAGGGGACCGGGGGGCGACAGAGACCCAAGAGACCCGGAGAGCCAAGTGACCCGCCGGGGCTGCCGGGGCTACAGGAGCACTGTCGCTGCGTGGATCCCCACCCCGGCCAACGCCCCGACGAACGTGCCGTTGATGCGGATGAACTGCAGGTCCCGCCCCACCGCGAGCTCGATGTTCTGCGAGGCGTCGCGCGCGTCCCAGCTCGCGACCTGGCGCTGGATGAGCTTGGTGACCTCGTCGCCGTAGTTGTCCACGGCGTGCCCCACCACCCGCTCGGCGACCTGCTCGAGCCGACCCCGGAACTCTGCGTCCTGCGCCAGCCGCTCCCCCAACGAGACGACCATCGCGACCAGCCGGTCGTGCAGCGCGCCGTCGGCGTCGCCGAGCGACTCCCGGATCGACGCCAGCGCATCGGTGACCACGTCGTGCAGCACGCCCTGCGCCTGGGGGTCGTCGAGCAGCCGCAGCACCACCCGGTCGAGCTCGGCAGCGGTCTTCGCGTCGCTCTGCAGCGCCTGGGCGATCCCCGTCAGCAGACCGTCGAGCTGCCGACGCAGGGGATGCACCGGGTCGCGCTCGATCTCAGTCAGCAGGTCGGCGGCGTCGTCGAGCAGGGCCCGCAGCCGCTTGTCCGACACCAGCAGCGCCGCCAGCCAGCCGCGCTCGTCCACGAACTCCCGCAGGGCAGGCAGCAGCGCCTCCCGATTGACCCGCAGGTGACTGCTCGCCCGCCCGGCCAGCACGTCCACGAGCGGCTTCTGCGTCCCCCCGGCCACCGCCCGGTCGAGCACCCGACCCAGCACCGGGGCGTAGGAGCGCCGCGCCTGGTCGCGCCGCAGCAGCTCCAGAGCGGAGGCCACGACGGCGTCCTCGTCCAGCGCTCCGAGCAGGGCGCCGGCGTTGAACGACAGCTCACGGGCGATCCGGTCGGCGATCTCCGGCCGCCGCAGCATGGCGGCGACGCGCTGGAGCACGGCGGCGTCGCGCAGCTGCTGGACCACGACCTCGCGGGTCAGGAAGTGACCGGTGACGAACTCCCCCAGCTTGGTCGCCAGCTCGTCCTTCTTGCGCGGCACGAGACCGGTGTGCGGGATCGGCAGCCCGAGCGGCCGGCGGAACAGCGCGGTCACGGCGAACCAGTCCGCGAGTCCACCCACCATCGCCGCCTCGGCGCCGGCGCGGACGAAGCGCACCACCGCGCCGTCGAGCTGCAGGCTGCCGACGTACACGACGGCGGCGAGCAGCAGCAGGCCGGTGGCCGTCCGCTTCATCGCGCGCAGGCGCTGGAGCGAACGGGCGTCCTGAGCGAGCAGCGGCATCACCACCCGCGCGACGCTAGTCGGCGACGGCCGCGACCTCATGTCCGTGCGACGGCTCGATCCGCAGGATCTTCGCGAACCCCGCGGGCATCCACCAGTTCCACTCCCCGAACAGCGACACCAGCGCCGGCACGAGCAGTGACCGCACGATGGTCGCGTCGAGCAGGATGCCGAACCCGAGCGCCGTCGCGAACAGCTTCAGGTCGGTCCCCGGTCCCGACGACAGCGCGACGAAGGCGAGGAACAAGATGAGCGCCGCGCTGGTCACCAGCCGTCCGGTGCGGGCGATGCCTTCGATGACCGCGCTGTCGGTCGTGGCACCGTGCTCGTCGTACTCCTCGCGGATGCGGGCCAGGATGAACACCTCGTAGTCCATCGACAGGCCGAACAGGAACGCGAAGACCATCAGCGGGATCCAGAACGTCACCGCGCCGGTGGCGCTCACGCCGTAGATCGCGTCCGAACCGAAGCCGTGCTGCCAGAAGATCACCATGAACCCGAGCGTCGCCGCCAGGCTGACGAGGTTCAGCAGCACCGCCTTGATGGGTAGCAGGACCGACCGGAACGCCCTCGCCAGCAGCACGAAGGTCAGCAGGGCGATGAGAAGCAGCATCAGCGGGAAGTTGCCGTAGACCGCCTTGAGGAAGTCGATCTGGTCCGCACCCGGACCGGCGATGCCGAGCACCCCCTGCTCGTCGGCGAGAAGTGAGCGGGCGGCCTTGACCGGTCCGACGCTGGAGGAGTTGACCGTCTCCCGCTCCGGGATGGCGAGCACCACGGTGCGACCGTTGCGGTTGTTGGCCGCGTCGGTCGACACCAGGGCGTCAGCGATGCCGGGGACACCTGCCAGGTCGGTGGCCACCTTCGGGGCAGCCTCCGTCGTGGTGAGCACCTGCAACGGGGTCAGCACCCCTGTCGGCTCTCCCGCCCTCTCGAGCGTCTGCAGGGCTTCGTACGCCGGTCCGCTGGAGGCAAGGGAGTCCGAGCCGGCGAGTCCGATCTTGATGCCGGTGAACGACACGACCAGCGCGCCCATGACCAGCAGCGCGGCCCCCGCGGCCACCCAGCGGTGCTTGACCACGCCGGCGGCCCAGCGTCCCCAGGCCCTGCTGGCGGTGTTCTCGTGGCGGATCTTCGGCCAGTCGACCTTCGGCCCGATCGACGACAGGATCGCGGGCGTCAGGGTGAGGGTCGTGAGCACGCTCGCGAGCGGGATGAGCGCCCCACCGATGCCGATGCTGCGCATGAAGGGCACGGGCAGGACGACGAGGGCGAGCAGGCCGATCGCGACCGTGACGCCGCTGAAGATGACGGCCTTGCCTGCGGTTTCCATCGCCACGACGACGGCCTCGTGGTTGTCCCGGCCGTGGTCACGCTCCTCGCGCCAGCGGGTCACGAGCAGCAGCGAGTAGTCGATCGCCACCCCCAGCCCGATCAGGGCGATGAGGAACTCGACGATGAACGACACGTCCATCGCGTACGTGATCGGCAGCAGCATGAGGAACGTCAGCATGATCGAGGCGGCGGCGACGATCATCGGCAGCAGCGCGAGGAACGACGCGAACACGAAGGCCAGGACCAGCAGCGCGCCGCCCGCTCCGATGAGCGTCTCGGCGAGCACGCCCGGTCCGCCGCCGTCGCTGTCCCCCACGGCGAGCAAGTCCTCGCCGGTGACGCCGGAGGTCCAGCCCGCGGGCGCTGCCTGCGTGCTCGCCGCGCGGATCGGCTCCGTCGGGGGCAGGTCCGAGGGGTTGCTGGAGAAGCGGTAGAAGACCATCCCGTAGGCGGTCTTGTCGTCCTTGCCCCGGAACACCTTGCTGCCCGTGGTCGCCTCGTCCACGAGCCGGAGCCCCGGAGCCGAGGCGGCGACCTTCGCGAAGGCGGCGTGCAGCGGCGCCTCGTTGCCGGTGACCGTCTGCCCCTCGGGCGCGGTGTAGGTGATGAGGTACGGCGAGCTCGAGCCGCCGTTGCCGAAGTCGGCCAGGATCTTCTGAGACGCCTCGGTCCCCGGCTGACCGGGCAGGAAGAACTCGATGGTGAGGCGGTCGTTGACGAGCCCGGTCGAGGCACCGCCCGCGACGAGGAGGACCAGCCACCCGATGACGACGAACACCCTGTGGTGCAGCACTAGCTCAGCGAAGCGACGCACGCCTACCCCCTTGTTGAGACGTCCTCGAGAAGGACGCGCAGAAGACTAGTCCTGGCGGGTGACACGAACGTGTCCACCACGTGGCGGCACCAGCGGCACCACGGATGCGGTGTGATGACCCCATGCAGGACAGACGCACCGAACCGGTCGAGCTCATCGGCGACGCCCCGCTCACCGAGGACCAGCTCGTCGCGGTCGCCCGCCACGGCGCCCCGGTCCACCTCGGCGACGCCGCGCTCGACCGGCTGACCACGGCCCGTGCGCACGTCGACCGCCTCGCCGCGGGCGACGTCCCGTCGTACGGGATCTCGACGGGGTTCGGGGCGCTCGCGACCCGGCACATCGCCCCGGAGCTGCGCACCCAGCTGCAGCGGTCCCTGGTGCGCTCGCACGCGGCGTCCAGCGGTCGGCCGGTCGAGGACGAGGTGGTGCGCGGCATGGCGCTGCTGCGGCTGCAGACGATGGTCACCGGCCGGACCGGCGTACGTCCGCAGACCGCACGGGCCTACGCCGCGCTGCTCAACGCGGGGATCACGCCGGTGGTCCGCGAGTACGGCTCGCTCGGGTGCTCCGGCGACCTCGCTCCCCTGGCGCACGTCGCGCTCGCCGTGATGGGCGAGGGCGAGGTGACGTACGACGGTCGGCAGACAGACGCCGCGTCGGCGCTCGCCGACGCCGGCCTGGAGCCCGTGGAGCTCGCCGAGAAGGAGGGCCTGGCGCTCATCAACGGCACCGACGGGATGCTGGCGATGCTCATGCTCGCCTGCCACGACCTGCACCAGCTGTGCAAGGTGGCCGACCTCGCGGCGGCACTGAGCGTCGAGGCGCTGCTCGGGACCGACCGCACGCTCGCCGCCGACCTCATGGCGCTGCGCCCGCACCCCGGGCAGGCGGTCGCCGCCGACAACATGCGTCGCGTCCTGGCCGGCTCCCCCGTGGTCGCGAGCCACGCCGGGCCGGAGGACACCCGCGTGCAGGACGCCTACTCCCTGCGCTGCGCGCCCCAGGTCGCCGGGGCCGTCCGCGACAGCCTCGCGCACGCGCGGCTGGTCGCGTCCCGCGAGAGCGCCAGCGCGATCGACAACCCGGTGCTGCTGCCCGACGGGCGCATCGAGAGCAACGGCAACTTCCACGGCGCGCCCGTCGCGTACGTCCTGGACTTCCTCGCCATCGGTGTCGCCGACCTCGCCAGCATCAGCGAACGACGCACCGACCGGATGCTCGACAAGAACCGCTCGCACGGTCTGCCTGCGTTCCTCGCCGACGACCCCGGCGTCGACTCCGGGCTGATGATCGCGCAGTACACCCAGGCGGGGATCGTCAGCGAGCTCAAGCGCCTCGCCGCTCCCGCCAGCGTCGACTCCATCCCGAGCAGCGGCATGCAGGAGGACCACGTCAGCATGGGCTGGTCGGCCGGGCGCAAGCTGCGCACCGCCGTCGACGGGTTGTCCCGGGTGCTGGCGATCGAGGTGCTCGCCGCCTGTCGCGCCCTCGCCCTGCGTGCCCCCCTGCGACCCGCCGCCGCGACGGCCGCGGCGATGGCCCTGGTGGACCACCGGCCCGGCACCGACCGCTACCTGTCGCCGGAGATCGAAGCCGTCGTGGGTCTGGTGCAGAGCGGCGCGCTGCTGTCTGCTGTGGAGGACGTGACGGGAGGTCTGGGATGAGTGACCTGCAGTGCCAGGGCTGGTTGCAGGAGGCGGCGCTGCGCTGCCTGCGCAACAACCTGCATCCCGACGTGGCGGAGGACCCCGCCAACCTCGTGGTGTACGGCGGTAACGGCAAGGCTGCCCGCGACCACGCCTGCCTCGCGGTCATCGAGCGCACGCTCATGCGGCTGCGCGACGACGAGACCCTCATGGTGCAGAGCGGCAAGCCGGTGGCGGTCTTCCGCACCTTCCCGCACGCCCCGCGGGTCCTGCTCGCCAACTCGCTGCTGGTGCCGTCGTGGTCGACGTGGGAGGACTTCTGGGCGCTCGAGGCGATGGGCCTGACGATGTACGGCCAGATGACGGCCGGCTCGTGGATCTACATCGGCAGCCAGGGCATCGTGCAGGGCACCTTCCAGACCTTCGCGGCGCTGGCGGAGAAGTCCTACGACGGCACCCTGCGCGGCCGCGTCGTGCTGACCGCCGGGCTCGGCGGCATGGGCGGCGCGCAGCCGCTCGCGGTCACCATGAACGGCGGGGTCGCGCTGTGCCTCGACGTCGACCCGTCGCGCATCGCGAAGCGGATCGAGACCCGCTACCTCGACGTCGCCGCCGACTCGCTCGCCGAAGGACTGCGGCTGTGCCGGGAGGCGGCCCGGGACGGGCGCGCCCTGTCGGTCGGCGTCGTCGCGAACGCCGCCGAGGCGCTGCCTGCCCTCCTGGCCGCGGGCGAGGAGTTCGACGTCGTCACCGACCAGACCTCCGCGCACGACCCCCTCAACGGCTACGTCCCCGCGGGGATGTCCCTGACCGAGGCGGCCGAGCTCCGCTCCACCAAGCCCAGTGAGTACGTCGAGCGGGCCCGCGCCTCGATGGTCGAGCACTGCCGCGCCATGGTCGGCTTCGCCGCCGCGGGTGCCGAGGTCTTCGACTACGGCAACAACCTGCGCGGCGAGGCGCAGGCCGCCGGCCTCGCGGACGCGTTCGCGTTCCCCGGCTTCGTGCCGGCGTACATCCGCCCGCTGTTCTGCGAGGGCATCGGGCCGTTCCGCTTCGTCGCCCTCTCGGGCAACCCGAACGACATCGCCGTCGCGGACGCCGCCCTGCTGGCGGCGTTCCCCGACAGCCCGTTCGTGCAGCGGTGGATCCCGATGGCCCAGGAGAAGGTCGCCTTCCAGGGCCTGCCCGCGCGCATCTGCTGGCTCGGGTACGGCGAGCGCGCGAAGGCCGGGGCGATCCTCAACGACCTGGTGGCCAAGGGGAAGATCAGCGCGCCGGTCGTGATCGGTCGCGACCACCTCGACAGCGGCTCGGTCGCCAGCCCCTACCGCGAGACCGAGGCGATGCTCGACGGCTCCGACGCGATCGCCGACTGGCCGGTCCTCGACGCGCTGCTCAACGTCGCCTCCGGCGCGGCCTGGGTCGCGGTCCACCACGGCGGCGGCGTGGGCATGGGCAAGTCGCTGCACTGCGGCGCGCAGGTGCTCGCCGACGGGACCGCCGACGCGGCCGTGCGGCTCGACCGGGTGCTCACCAACGACCCCGGCATGGGCGTCGTGCGGCACGCCGATGCCGGCTACGACCTGGCCCGCGAGGTCGCCCGTGAGCGCGGCATCGACATGCCGATGCTGTGACCAGCACGCTGTTCCGCGGCGGCCCGGTCGTCACCTGGGACGACGAGCCGGTGACCGCCCTGGTCGTCGAGGACGGCCGCGTCGTCGCCCACGGCGACGCTCCGACCGACGCGGTGGTCGAGCTCGGCGGACGATGCCTGATCCCGGGGTTCGTCGACAGCCACACCCACCTGGTGTTCGGCGGCGACCGGACCGCGGAGTTCTCCGCCCGCATGACCGGGACGCCGTACACCGCGGGCGGGATCCGTACGACGGTCGCGGCGACGCGAGCCGCCAGTGCCGACGAGCTGCTCGCGCGCGCCCGGGGGCTGCTCGGGGAGTGCCGGCGGTCAGGGACGACGACGATCGAGGTGAAGTCCGGCTACGGGCTGACCGTCGAGGACGAGCGCCGCTGCCTGGGCATCGCGCGTGAGCTCACGCCGCACACCACGTTGCTCGGCGCCCACGTCGTGCCGGACGGGGACGCGCAGACCTACGTCGACCTGGTCACCGGTCCGATGCTCACCGCCTGCGCGCCGTTCGCCACCGCGATCGACGCGTTCTGCGAGGACGGCGCCTTCGACGCGGAGCAGACCCGCGAGGTGCTCACTGCCGGCAAGGCCGCTGGCCTTGCCGTGCACGTGCACGCCAACCAGCTCGGCCCAGGAGCGGGCGCGCAGATCGCTGCGGAGCTCGGCGCCCTCTCCGCCGACCACTGCACGCACCTCACCGACGCAGACGTGACCGCGCTGCGGGACGCCGGCGTCGTCACGGTGCTGGTGCCGGCGGCGGAGTTCAGCACCCGCTCGCCGTACGCGCCGGGGCGGCGGCTGCTCGACGCAGGGATCACGGTGGCGCTCGCGACCGACTGCAACCCCGGGACGTCGTACACCACGTCCATGCCGTTCGTCGTCGCGCTGGCGGTGCGCGAGCTGCACCTGTCCCCAGAGGAGGCGGTGCGGGCCGCGACCCTCGGTGGGGCAGCGGCCCTCGGGCTGACCGACGTCGGTCACCTGCGCGTCGGTGCGCGCGCGGACCTCGTCGTGCTGGACGCGCCGTCGCCGGTGCACCTGGCCTACCGCCCCGGCGTCCACCTGGTCAGCGCTGTGTGGAAGGACGGCGACCGTGTCCGCTGACGACCCGCACTGGCCCCGGGCGTCGACCTGGTTGGCCGAAGGCGGCGGTGACGGCCCGCAGCTGGCGCTGGTCGGTGTCCCCCTGTCGCGCACGTCGATCTCGCCGTCGCAGGCCCATCTCACTCCTGCTGCCGTGCGCCGGGCGCTGCGCCGCTTCAGCACGTTCCACGCCGGTCTCGACGTCGACCTCGAGGGCGTGCGGGTCACCGACCACGGCGACCTGGACGTCGCGAGCGCCGGGGTGGACGAGCACCTCGAGCGGGTGCGCGACGGCCTGGCCGCCCTGGACCTCGCCACGGACCCATCGGCGGACCTGGTCGTGCTCCTCGGGGGGGACAACGCCCTGACGAGACCGGCGATGGGTGCTCTGCTCGACCTGCCGACTGCTGGGCTGCTGACGCTCGATGCGCACCACGACGTCCGCGGGTTCCACACCGGTGCGACCAACGGCACCCCCGTACGAGGGCTGCTGCGCGACGGCCTGTCCGGGCGCTCCGTCGTCCAGCTGGGCCTCGGCAACCTCACCAACAGCCGCACCTACCGCCGGTTCTGCGACGAGAGCTCGGTGACGGTGCGCACCGCCGACGAGGTGCGCGGACACGTCCGCGAGGTGGTCCGCGGCTGGCTCGACGCGCTGGCCAAGGCCTGCCCGGGCGGGGTGTACGTCGACCTCGACATCGATGTCGTCGACAGCGCCTTCGTCCCCGGCTGTCCCGGTGCGCGCCCCGGGGGGCTGCTCCCCCACGAGCTGCTCGCCGCCGCGGAGGAGGCCGGACGGCATCCCGCCGTGCGGGCGGTCGACCTCACCGAGGTGGACGCGGGAGCCGATCCCGACGGCCGCACCGTCGACCTGATGGCGATGTGCCTGCTGTCGGTCGCGGCCGGCCTGGCGGCGCGCCCGACTCAGACCGGCTGAGGCTCCTCGAAGGTCGCCTTCATCCGCTCGGTCCAGGTCGTGATCACCACGGGCGCGTCCGGGAGGCCGAGGCTCTGGAGCTCCTTGGCGATCGGGTGGGACCCGAGGGTCAACGACACGCCCTCACCGAACCCCATCGAGGACCCCGTGCCGCCCTGCGTGAAGGCCGTCGCGTGCGGGCGCCCGTCGATGAGCGTGTAGGAGGTCATCGGCATCGGTGGCATCTCGTCCGTGCCACCGCGCGGCACCGTGAGGTCCAGGACGAGCTCTCCGTCCATGGTCAGCACCCACCTGCTGGTGCTCTCGGTCTGCGTGACGTCGATCTGCTCGACCGACTTGGGAAAGCCCCAGATCTGGTTGCCGGCGGCGCAGGTGAACTCCTGGTCCACCGGCAGGTGGGTGATGAAGTTCCCGTCCGCTCCCCCTGCGGCGGGCCGTACGAACAGGATCGTGCCGACCTCGTGGTAGGCGCCCAGGTCGTTGTCGCGGTAGTCCACCAGCGCGATCGCCACCTGAGCGCGCCCCGGAGCAGACTCGACGACCTCGAAGCCCGTGGGGCACAACGCGCTCGCCGCGGCGTGCTCGACGTCGAAGATCACCGTCCCCGAGGAGGCGTCCCGCACCTGCACGGGCATGGTCACGACCTGGCCGAGGATCTCGTGGCTCGTCATGCCGACATGAGAACACGTTCCAGTTCTAGGTGTCCAGCCTCCGCCCACCTTGACCCGAGACCACGGGCGGCGTAGGTCTCTGTGCATGGAGCTGTCCGTTCAGGTTCAGGATCTCGTCGTACGACGCGGACGCGCCGAGGTGCTGCACGGCCTGACGTTCGGCCTGGAACCCGGCCGGATCACCGGGCTCCTGGGCCCCAGCGGTGGCGGCAAGACCACCCTCCTGCGTGCCCTGGTGGGCGTGCAGTCCGGCGCCCGAGGCAGGGTCACCGTTCTCGGGCTGCCGGCGGGCAGCGCCGACCTGCGGTCCCGCGTCGGCTACGTCACCCAGGCACCCGCGGTGTACGGCGACCTGACCGTCGCGCAGAACCTCGCCTACTTCGCGGCCGTTCTCGACGTCGGGACCAGCTCCTGCGAGCAGGTGCTGGACAGCGTCGGGCTCACCGATCGCGCAGACCAGCAGGTGTCGACCCTCAGTGGTGGGCAGCGGGCGCGGGTGTCCCTGGCGACGGCTCTGCTCAACTCCCCCGAGCTGCTGGTGCTCGACGAGCCGACGGTGGGTCTGGACCCGGTGCTGCGCCGTGACCTCTGGCAGCTGTTCCGGACGCTTGCCGACGGCGGCACCACGCTGATCGTCAGCAGCCACGTCATGGACGAGGCGCGGCGCTGCGACCGGCTGCTCCTGCTGCGTGAGGGCGTGATCGTCGCGGATGACACCCCAGACGGCCTGCTCGAGCGCACCGGTGCGAACGACGTCGAGGGCGCGTTCCTCGCGATCGCCGAGCAAGCCGCATGAGCGCTCGCCGGACCCTCGCGACCGCGCGAAGGGTGCTGCAGCAGCTGCTGCGCGACCACCGCACGATGGCGCTGATCCTCGTCGTCCCGTGCGTGCTGCTCACCCTGCTCCGCTACGTCTACGACGACCGGCCGGAGGTGTTCGACCACATCGGCGCCCCGCTGCTGGCGCTGTTCCCGTTCATCACGATGTTCCTCGTGACCAGCGTGGCGATGCTGCGCGAACGCACCAGCGGCACGCTCGAGCGACTGCTCACCACGCCGATCGCGCGGGCCGACCTGCTGTTCGGCTACGCCGCCGCGTTCGGGACGGTCGCCCTCGTCCAGACGGCGCTCGCCTCAGCCCTGGTCCTCGGTCCCCTGGGCCTCGACCTCCTCGCCGCACCGGCGCTCGTCGTCCTCCTCGCGCTGCTCGACGCCCTGCTCGGCATGGCCCTCGGACTGCTGCTGAGCGCGTTCGCGCGCAACGAGTTCCAGGCCGTGCAGTTCCTGCCGGCCTTCGTCCTCCCGCAGCTGCTGCTGTGCGGGCTGTTCGTCGCCCGGGCGGACATGGCCGCGCCTCTGCGCTGGCTGTCGGACGTGCTCCCGCTGACCTACGCCGTCGAGGGGATGCAGCAGCTGACGGCCCGCACCGGGGTCGGACAGACGCTCGCCCTCGACCTCGCCGTCATCGCCGGCGCGTCCGTGCTGGCCCTCGTCCTGGGTGCTGCCACGTTGCGTCGCACGACCGACTGACCTGCGCGCATCCCCGGCGAGGGGGTCCGTCTCGCGTAGATTGGGAGCAGATCCCCGTTCCGCGCAACCTCTGCGCCCTCGACGGCGTCCTTGTGTGTAGCCGCTCTCCTGCGACGTCACGTGCCAAGGACCCGTCCCCCCGAGGAGTCATCCCGTGCCCCGCCCCGCACTCACCCTCCGCCTTCGCACCGGTGCCGCCGTTGTCGCCCTGGCTGCCTTGCTCACCAGCTGCAACGGCGCCGGTAACGCGGTGCAGGACGTGGCGGCACCGGTCCCCGTCGTCACCACGGACGCCCCCCTCCCCACGCCGACCGAGCCTCCCGTCGAGCCGACGGCCACGCCGACGACCACCGCGACTGTCACGCCGCCGAGCCCCACCGCCAGCCCGAAGCCCAAGCCCCCGTCGTACGACGTGAAGGCGGTGCAGACGCAGCTGACGACGCTGAAGTACTACCTCGGTGCGATCGATGGGAAGCAGGGCTCAGCGCTGCGCAGCGCGGTCATGGCCTTTCAGAAGGTCAACGGCCTCGGCGCCGACGGGTCGGTCGGTCCCAAGACCCTCGCGGCGCTGAAGAAGCCCGTGACGCCGTCGCTGAAGGGCTCCGGCAAGGGCGTGCGGGTCGAGGTCGACCTCACCAAGCAGGTCCTGTACGTCGCGACGGACGACGTCATCACGCGCATCCTGCCGGTGAGCTCCGGCAGCGGGAAGAAGTACCTCACCAAGAAGGGGAACACCGCGACGGCGCTGTCCCCCGTCGGCTACTACACGATTCAGCGCCGCATCATCGGTGAGCGGCACGCTGACCTCGGCACGCTCTACGACCCCCAGTACTTCTACAAGGGCTGGGCCATCCACGGCTCCAACAGCGTGCCGGCCTACCCCGCCTCGCACGGCTGCACCCGCGTCACCCGCGCCGACGCGAAGTGGCTGCTGAAGGCGATCAACGTCGGCACCCGCGTCTACGTGTACGGCGGGACGCACACCTTCCCTGCCGGCTCCGCTGCCCCCGGTACCGACGACCCGGGCGGCGACACCCCGGACAGCACGCCAGCCGACCCGGCGCCGTCCCCCTCGACGTCGCCGAGCGCCTCCCCCACGCCGACCGCGGCACCGAGCCCGTCGAGCGAGCCCTCCCCGTCCGGCAGCCCGTCGGCCGCACCGAGCCCGACGAGCACCGGCACCCCGAAGCCGAGCGCGCTCCCGACGCCGTAGCGGCGCCTGCCGTACGTTGCCCGGATGCGACTGTCCGGAGCACGTGTCCTTCTCACCGGCGCCTCCCGCGGCATCGGTGCGGCCCTGGCGGAGGCGTTCGCGGCGCGCGGCGCCGACCTCCTGCTCGTGGCTCGACCCTCGGCCGATCTCGACGCCGTCGCCGCCCGCACCGGAGGTACGGCGTTCCCGTGCGACCTGTCCGACCTGACCGCGCTTCCCGGTCTCCTGGAGCGGGTCGGGACCGTCGACGTCCTGGTGAACAACGCGGGCATCAGCGGGATCGGGTGGTTCGCCGACCGGACCCTGGAGGAGATCGACCAGGTCATCACCCTCAACCTGCTCGCCCCGATGCACCTGTCACGGCTGGTGCTGCCCGGCATGCTCGAGCGCGGACAGGGGCACCTGGTGAGTCTGTCGTCCATGGCGGCGGTGTTCGCGCCCCCCGGGTTGTCCTGCTACTCCGCGTCGAAGGCCGGCCTGTCGCACTTCATGGCCGGGCTGCGGGCCGACCTGCGCGACGACCCGGTCAGCCTCACGACCGTGACCCTCGGCTCGGTCACGACCGAGATGGACGAGGGCGCCCGTGCCTACGGCCCGATGCGGGTGCTGGCCGACAAGAGCAAGGGACGGGACATCACCCCGATGGCCGTGCTCGTGAAGGCGGTCGTGGAGGGGATCGAGAAGGACCGGCCGGACGTGCGGGTCCCTGCTGTCATGGCCCCGCTGGCCATGCTCACGAACACCCCGCGCAAGGTCGGACGCCTGATGTTCAAGGGCGCCCCCGCCAAGGAGCTGCGCTCCGACGTGTGAGCGTCAGCGGCTCGAGGTGCGGCGGCAGGACTTCTCGTCGTACAGCGCCCGGTCGGCGCGGTGTCGGAGCTCCTGCGCGTCCGCCGACTGCGAGAGCAGGCTCATGCCGACGCTGACGCCGACGTCGAGCGCCGCGCCGACGGCGTGACACTCGGCGCGGACCCGTTCGGCCAGCGCCAGGGTGTCCGCGGCGTCGGCGTCCACCGCGACGATGGCGAACTCGTCCCCGCCGACCCGACCGACCAGGTCCTGGTGCCGCACGACGTGCCGTAGCGCTGCCCCCAGGGAGCGCAGCAGGTCGTCACCGGCCAGGTGCCCGAAGGTGTCGTTCACCGCCTTGAAGCCGTCAAGGTCCAGGGTCACCAGCCCCAGGGGGCGGCCCGAGGCGCGCGAGAGGAGCACCTCGGTGTCCAGCTGCTCCAGGAACGCGTGGTGGTTCAGGCACCCGGTGAGGCCGTCGTGGCTCGCCTGCCAGCGCAACTGGGCGGTGAGGTGCTCCTGCGCCGTCAGGGCGCCACGCAACCGGCCTGCCGAGAGGGCACACGTCGCCGTCGTCGCGACGAGGGAGACGACCACCAGCACGACGTGCCAGCCGCTCGGCGCGCCGCTCAGGCAGCACAGCAGGTAGGCAGCCACGGTGGACGCGCCCATCGTGACGGCGCCGCGACGGCCGAAGCCGGTCGCGGTGAAGACCAGCGAGGCGGTGAACAGGGCGGTCAGCGGCGACGCTCCCCCTCCGTCGAGCAGACAGCCGCCGAGGACGGCCAGCAGGAGACTGGCGCTCCAGAGGTAGAGGTACGGGTCACGCCGCGGTCCGGTCAGCACGGCCATCACGGTCGGCGTGAGGATGAGCGGGCAGGACAGCAGCGCCAGCAGCCCGACGCCGGCGATGAGCCCGCGGTGCGGTCCGGGCGACACCAGCGCGTAGACCAGGCCGACGGTGGAACAGGCGGTCGTGGACGCGGCGCCGAGCTGCACGTGCCCACGCCAGAACTGGCTGTGGCCCACTCCCCCCGTCACCCTGACTACATCGTCAGGTGCGGTTCGCGCGAGTTGCGCCGATCGGCCTAGCGCGCGCGGCGCGTGAACGTCACGTCGAGCGTGCCCTCCGCGCGCAGGGCGCGTACGGCGACGTTGGCGCTGCGGATACCGCTGGTGTCGAGCCAGTTCGGGTGCCCGGTGTCGCGGTGGGCCATGTGCACCACGAACGAGCCGTCCGGCTCGAGCACCAGGTCGCGGTCGGTGAGGAACACCCGGTGGTGCTGCCAGTCCCCCGACTCCATGAAGCGCGTGAGCAGCTGGATCGACAGGTAGCGGCAGTCCGGCACCCGCCCGGTGACCTCGAGCACCTCCTCGTCACCGAGGTCGTCGTACCACTGGCCGGAGTACTGGATCGCCGGGGTCGGCATGACGCGGACGATGACGGACGGGTCGATGGGCGGGTCGACCGGCTGGCCGCCGGCGTCGACGTACGTCGCCCCGGAGCGGAAGACCGCCTGGCTGATGCTCGCCGACAGGGCAGACAGCGTGGTCTCCGCCTCGACGGTCTCGCGGACGTAGCGCCCGAGCGCGGCGAGCTTGGTGTCGATCTCGGCGAGGCTCGCCGGCGGCGGGGGGCCGCTGTCCGGGACGGTGTGGATCGTGCACACCGTCTCGGTCTCGGCCGGGTCCGACCGGGACGAGGCGAAGTACTGCCGGACCATCACCTCGCTGATGTCGCCCTCGAGCGGGAGCCAGTTTCGCTCGCGCTCCGGACCACCGAGGTGGACCTCGAACGACCCGTCGGGACCGAACTCCATCTGGTCGTCGTCGAGGTTGCCCGCGATCCGCTTCGCCCCTCCCTCGGCCGTGCCGTAGAGGCAGAAGCCCAGGTAGACGTGCGTCCCGCGCACCCCGCGGATGACGTACGCGTGGTCGGCGTCGATGATCGCCGCGTCGTAGGCGGTGTGCGGGTTGTCGCCGTACATCTTGCGGTGCGCGGTCATCCAGCGCGTGAACGCCGGGTGCGCCGGGTCGCCCTTCTCCACCAGCATCTCGGTGGCGATCGAGAAGATCCGGGTGAGGTGCCGGTAGCCCTCGGCGAGCTCACGGTCGTCGCGTCCCCCTGTCGGCCCGGCCACGACCTCGCCGGCCTTGCGCAGCTCCTCCAGCAGGACCTCCCAGCTCATGCCGGCACCCCGAAGTGCTCGCGATAGGACGCGAAGCGCGCATCGACCTCGGCGCGGTCCAAGCCGAACTCCTCCAGCGTGTAGGTGTGCGTGCCGTGCTTATCGCGCGGGTTCGCCGCGAGGTAGTCCTCGACGCCCTTCGCCACGGCAGGGGTGTAGTCGAGGCCGAGGTGGGCGTAGACGCGCTCGACCGTCTCGACCGGTCGGGCGACGGTGTCGTCGTACATCACGTCCACGACCCGCTCCGGCGGGACGAGCTCGCGCGCCTTCATCACCCGCTCCATGCCCCACGTCCACGCGTCGAGTTGCTCGCGCCCGATGGCGACCGGGTCGATGTGCTCGGTCATCGCGGACCGGATGTTGGACATCAGCGAGGACACGCTCGCCAAGACGGTCGTGGGGTTGCGGTGCGTGTGCACCAGCAGGGCGTCGGGGAAGACCTCGAGCAGCGCGTCGAGCCACATCAGGTGGCAGGGCGTCTTCAGGATCCAGTGCTCCCCGCGCAACCCCCCGGACTGCAGGTGCTGCAGGAAGAGCTTCTCGAAGGCGTACGCCGGAACCATGTCCTGCTCACGAAGCCACTCCCAGTACGACGGCACCGGGAAGGTCGTGGGGAACTCGTAGGACGTGAACGCCGGCGCCTGCAGGGCGAGGCACTCCTGCGGCAGGAACGGCCCCATCGGGTGGATCTGGTCGATGCCGGGGGCGATCTGCCGGAACCCCGTGAAGTCCTTCTCCATCAGCGCGACCCGCTCGGGGTCGACGCCGGTCGGCGCGGGGAACGGCCGCGAGACCTCCCAGGAGGCGGGGCTGCGCATCGCCGGGTTGGCGGCCAGCATCCCGTAGAGCACCGTCGTGCCGGTGCGCGGCAGACCCAGGACGAACACGGGGCGGGTGATCTGCTCGTCTCCCACCTCGGCCGCGCGCGCGACCAGCCGCAGCCGCGTCTCGAGCAAGCTGACCAGCCGCTTGCGGGCCGCCACCCGGCCCAGCGCACTCAGCCGCGCCTCGTTCTCCAACGACGACGTCAGGCGCAGCAGGCCCTCGTGGTAGCCGTAGTCGCCCAGGTCCGTCAGGCCGGTGGACTTCCTGGCCGCCGCCACCAGGGAGTCGGGTGACAGGGAAGCCTGCACCCCGGCGCGCCCGAGCAGCCCCCCGACCCGGTTCATGACCTTGACCGCAGCGGGCTGCTTCAGCGTCGTCGACATGAAACACGTTCTAGCATGCGAGGGTCGTTCCGAGGAGGCTCCATGACAGCGGTGTCCGTGCGCGGGCTGCGCAAGGCGTACGGCGAGATCGAAGCGGTGCAGGGCGTCGACTTCGACGTGGCCACGGGCGAGACGTTCGGCTTCCTCGGTCCTAACGGGGCCGGCAAGTCCACGACCATCAAGATCCTGTGCACCCTGGCGAAGGCCACCGGGGGCAGCGCGACGGTCGCCGGGTTCGACGTGACGACCCAGCGCGACGACGTGCGGCGCCACATCGGCCTGGTGTTCCAGGACACGACGCTCGACACCTACCTGACCGCGGAGCAGAACCTCCGCTTCCACGCCGAGCTCTACGGGATGCCCAAGGCGTCCGTGGCGCCCCGGCTGAAGCAGGTCCTCGAGATGGTGGGGCTGTGGGAGCGCCGGGAGTCCAAGGTGCTCACCTTCTCCGGCGGCATGAAGCGCCGCCTCGAGATCGCCCGCGGGCTCATGCACAGCCCACGCGTGCTGTTCCTGGACGAACCCACCGTCGGGCTCGACCCGCAGACCCGCGCCTCGATCTGGGAGTACATCCACCAGCTGCGTCAGCAGGAGGCCATCACCATCTTCCTCACCACGCACTACATGGACGAGGCCGAGCACTGCGACCGCATCGCCATCATGGACGCCGGGAAGCTCGTCGCGCTGGACACCCCGGCGGCGCTCAAGGCCAGCGTCGGCACCGACCGCGTGACCATCCGCACCGCCGACGACGCCCTGGCGCTGTCCCGCCTCGAGGGTGCGGTGCAGACCTCGGACGGGATCGTCATCAACGTCGAGAACGGCGAGGCCTACGTCCCGACGCTCTTCGCCACCCTGGGGGTCCCCATCACCAACGTCAGCATCAGCCGGCCGTCGCTGGACGACGTGTTCCTGTCCTACACCGGTCGGACCATCCGCGACGCCGACGTCTCCCCCGGTATGCCGGCCATGTTCGCCGCGATGGCGCGCCGATGACCGCCGTCGCCGCTGTCGCCGTACCCGCGAGGTCGTTCGCCCTGGACCTGCGGGCGGTGAAGATCGTCGTGCAGCGCGACCTCATCCGCACCTTGCAGGACCGCACGCGCTTCGTCTCAGCGCTGGTGCAGCCGCTGCTGTTCCTGTTCGTGCTCGGGTCCGGCCTCGCGTCGCTGACCAACGGCGCGACCGGCCCCATCGACCTGCGCACCTTCATGTTCCCCGGCATCCTGGCGACCTCGACGCTGTTCACCGCGATGTTCAGCGCGATCTCGATCGTCTGGGACCGGGAGTTCGGCTTCCTTCGCGAGATGCTCGTCGCCCCGGTCCGGCGCAGCAGCATCATCCTGGGCAAGGCCCTCGGCGGTGCCACTGTGGCCACCACGCAGGGGATCATCGTGCTCGCCCTTGCGCCGCTCGTGCACGTGCCCCTGACCGTCGGCTTGGTCATCACGCTGCTCGCCGAAGTGTTCCTGCTGTCGTTCACCCTCACCGCCCTGGGGCTCGCGATCGTCGCGCGCATCACCCAGGTGCAGACCGTGATGGGACTGATGCAGGTGCTGCTCCTGCCGCTGTCGTTCCTGTCCGGTGCGCTCTACCCGCTGTCCAACCTGCCCACCTGGCTGGGCATCGTCGTACGCCTCAACCCACTCACCTACGCGGTCCACCCGATCCGGACGGCGGTGTTCAAGCACCTCACCCTCCCCGACGACGTCCGCGCGCGCCTCAACCCGCCGATCACCTGGTTCGGCTGGGAGGTCCCGACCTGGACGCAGCTGCTGCTGGTCGCCAGCATCGGCACCGTCTTGATGGCCGTCGCCATCCGCCAGTTCCAGAAGGTCGAGTAGGACTCAACGGCCGAGGCCGGCGTCGCGCGCCACGATCACTGCCTGCGCCCGGTCAGCGAGCTGGAGCTTCGCCAGCACCGCAGACACGATGTTGCTGACCGTCTTCGGCGACAGCCCGAGCCGCTGGGCGATGGCGGGAGGGGTGGCGCCCGAGGCGAGCAGGTCCAGTACCTCGTGCTCGCGCGCGGTGAGCTCGGGGAAGGTGCGGCCTGCCTGCCGGGGGGCCACCAACTGGCCCAGCACCCGCTGCGCCACGCCAGGACCGAAGACGGCCTCGCCCGCCGCGATACCGCGCACCGCCCGCTCGATCTCCTCCTGCTCCGCGCCCTTGAGCAGGTAGCCGCGCGCACCCGCGCGCATCGCGGCGAACAGCGAGTCGTCGTCCTCGAGCATGGTGAGGACGCAGACGGCAGCAGTGGGCACGCTCGCGGTGAGCCGCCGCAGCGCCTCGAAGCCGTCGACACCCGGCATCTGCAGGTCGAGCAGGATCACGTCCGGCCGGTGCAGCACCGCCTCTTTCACCGCAGCGGCCCCGTCGGCGGCCACGGCGACCACCACGATGTCCGGGAGCGAGGCCAGCAGGGCCGACAGCCCGCTGCGCATGACCGGGTGGTCGTCAGCGACCAGCACACGGATCACCGCAGCACCAGAGGAAGCCGTGCGCGCACCGCGCCGCCTCGCGAGCTCGGCCCGCAGCTGCAGGTGCCGCCCAGCTCTTCCGCGCGCTCGCGCATCGACGTCGTCCCCACCCCCGCGACACCCCACGGTGCGCCGACCCCGTCGTCGAGTACCTCCACGACCAGGTGCTCGTGCTCATGCTGGAGGCAGACGACGACCGAGGCCGCACGGGAATGGCGGACGACGTTGGTCAGGGCCTCGGTCGCGATCCGGTAGGCCGCCACCTCGATCGCCGCGGGCAGTACGGGCAGCGCGCCGGCGACCACCCGCACGTGGAGGGACGCACCGTCGACACGGCGGGTCGTCTGGGCCCCCCGCGCCTGCAGGGACGCGACCAGGCCGAGCTCGTCGAGTGCTCCCGGGCGCAGGTCGTCGACGAGGCGCCGCACCTCGGTGATCGCCGTGCGGGTGTCCGTGCGCACGGAGCTCAGCAGCACCTGCGCCTCGTCGGGGGCAGATCGGCCCAGATTGGCAGCGGCGTCGGCGCTCAGCGCGACCCCGGTCAACAGCGGCCCGAGTCCGTCGTGCAGGTCGCGACGAAGCCGGCGGCGTTCCTCCTCCCGCGCGCCCACCAACCGCTCTCGGGACAGCTGCAGCTGCGCGGACGCCGTGGTGGCGGCGACCGCGACGACCAACGGCCCGCGGAGCAGGTCGAGCACGCGGGCGTCCGCCGGCGCCAGCGTTCGCTCGCCCCGCCGGAGTCCGACGACGAGGCTGACCGCATCGCTCAGCGGCAGGGTGACCGTGACGTCGCCGGGGGTCCCGGAGGTGCCGAGGACCTCGTCGCCGCTGAGCACGGCGAGCGACGGCAGGCGCAGCGACTCGCGCGCCGCGTCGAGCCCTGCGGACAGGTCGCCCAACTGCCCGCCGACCCGGCTCGCCACGCGGACCGGGTCAGCGCGGTCGCCGTACATCAGGCGGTCGACGGCGGTCTGCAGCCGGGCGCGCAACGGGAGGGCGACCAACGAGACCAGCAGCGCCGAAGCGACCCCGGACAGGCCGATGACGAGCACCGCGTAGCCGCCGAGCACGATCGCCGACAGCAGCGCGTAGGCGACGCCTCGGGCAAGGACGAGGCGGATGTCGAGCAGCTGATGGCGCAGCACCGCGACGGTGATCCCGATCGGCAGAAGAGGGATGCTGAACAGCACCACGATGGGCGTTCCCGCCACGAGCGACCACGGGGCCACCGCCGCCAGGACGACGGCAGCGGCCGCGACGATCCAGAGCAGCTGGCGCCGGACGGACTCGATGCCACGGCGGTAGCGCACGACGAGAGCGGCAAGACCCAGGCACATGCTCAGGACCCACCGCAGCTCACTGACAGCCCACAGCGTGGCCCACCCGCCGGTCACCGGCAGCGTCGCGTAGCCGTCCGGGAATGCCGTCGAGCTGCTGCGGCGCCGTGGCCACCTCGACGACGAACAGCGGAGCGGTCACCGCGACGGCGACGAACCACGGCCGCCAGCGGGGTGACGGCAGGTGCCCGTCCGGGAGCAGGAGCAGCGAGAGCGGGAGGCACACCCCGATGTGCACCGGCCAGGCGAGGCTGAACGCCGTCACGAGCAGGCGGACGACCCACGTGGGGGCCTGCTCGTCGTGCGCCAGCTGGGACAGGGGCGCAGCCGCGGCCGTGACGGTCTGCAGGGTCCCACCGACGAGGTAGAGCCAGCCCACCGGGTGGGCCGGTCGGTGCCACGTGATGAGCGCGCCGCAGAGCCCGAAGCTCACGCCGATGCACGACGTTGCTGACGACGAACGACTCCAGGGCCTGCCGAAAGTCCCACCCCACGGCGACCGACGTCAGGCAGCCGGTCAGGGCCAGCCCCACGCACAGCGCGGCTCCGGTCGCGGCGAGCAGGCGGGTGCGCACGGGGCGATCATGGCGCCTCGAACGTCCCGGTGTCTCGGGAGAACGTCCCGTCGACCCGGGCAACCTCCCGGGCGGGTAGGGCGGATCGCTCTCCCGGCGGGAACCGGCGGCGACCAACGTGGGCACCCCCTCACCAAAGGAGATGCTCATGACCTCACGTCCCGGGCTGGTCGTCCTGGCCCTGCTTTCCGTCGGCGACGTCGCCGGCCTCGCACTCACGGACGGCGAGCACCCGCCGTACGCCGTCGCTGCACTGGGGGCCGTACTCGGCCTCGTCTCGCTCGTGCTCGTCGCTCAGGTGTGGCGGGGTGATGCCTCACGGCTTCGGCCACTGGTCGTTCTGCGCGTCCTGTCGGCACTCACCGCGCTCCCCGCGTTCTTCGTCGACAACGTACCGACCGCGGCCGTCGTGGCGGCGGCGGCCATCGTGGCGCTGACGGCGCTCGGGGTCGTACTCGTCGCGAAGCCGACGGCCTCGGCGGTGTCGGCATGAGCCGGCGCGCAGGACTGGTGCTTCTGGCCGTCGGGCCGCTGGCCGTGGGACTGCTCCGGTTCGTCCTGCCGTACTACACCGCCTCCGACACGTCCGCCACCGTCGCGGCCGTCGCGGCCCATCCCTCCCGGCAGAGCGCCGTCCTGTGGATGGGCCTGGTGGCCACCCTCACCCTCGTCGCCGGGCGTGTACGCCGTCCGCGCCGCCCTCCCCGCGAACCGGCTGCGCTCCACGGCAGTTGCCCTGACGGTCCTGGGCTACCTGGCGCTGCCCCTGTTGCTCGGGCCGGACCTGGTCCTCTGGCTGGGCGTCGACCAGGGGCTCGACCCGGCGCTCGTCGCCCGACTTGTCGACGGTCTCCACCCGGCGTTCGCCGTCGGGCTCGGCGTCTTCGTGGTCGGACACGTGACCGGAGTCGTGCTCCTCGGCGTCGCCTGCCTGCGCGCACGAGTCCTTCCCCCTGCCCTCGCTTGGGCACTCCTGCTGTCCCAGCCCGTGCACTTCGTGACGACCGTGTTCCTCGGGTTGCCCTGGCTGGACCTGCTCGCCTGGACCGCGACTGCCGCGGGCATGGTCGGCCTCGGACTCCGGCAGGGCCAGCGGGAGGCCGTGGACGGGCAGCTGGTCCCTCAGGCGGTGTAGACAACCACTCGTGCCCTCTCTCGCGTTCCCCGCGCTGGCCGCCGTCGACACCGCCCTGGCGGCGGCCGGGCGCGACCGCGCGCGACGGTTCACCAAGCCGTTGCTCATGCCCGCGCTGCTCCCTGGCCGCTCCCGCGCGACGCAGCGCGCGCTGGCCTTCGGCGGTGTCGGCGACGTGGCCCTGCTCGGCTCCTCGGACGCCGCCTTCACCGTCGGGCTCGGGTCGTTCCTCGCCGGGCACGTCGCCTGGGTCGCTGCCCTGCGCGGACGTGGCGGACGCGGCGTGCTCCGCCGCTCTCCGTGGCTGGCGACGCCGTACCTCGCCGCCTGGGCGGGGCTGAACGCCTACCTCTGGCCGCGCACCGGCAAGGACCGCCTCCCCGTCCTCGCCTACAGCACCGCCCTGCTCGCGACGGCGCTCGCCGCCCTCGACACCGGCGACGCGGGTACGGCGACCGGCGGCGCGCTGTTCCTGACGAGCGACACCCTGCTCGCCCTGGAGCGGTTCGCGGGCGTGCACCTGCCGCTGCACGAGGGGCTCGTCATGGCGACCTACACCAGCGGGCAGGCCCTGCTGGCGGCCGAGCCGCGGTCCTAGCGTGGCGCGCTACGTCGACGTCCACCCGGTCGATCCCCAACCGCGGCTGGTCGCGCAGGTCGCGCAGGCACTGCGCGACGACGCGCTCATCGCCTACCCCACCGACTCCTCCTACGCCCTGGGCTGCCGGCTCGACAGCACGACCGGTGATGACCGGATCCGGCGCTTGCGGCGGCTCGACGACAAGCACCACTTCACCCTCGTCTGCGCCGACCTCGCCCAGGTCGGTCGGTACGTCCACCTCGACAACGCCGTGTTCCGCGCCGTCAAGGCCGCGACGCCCGGGGCCTACACCTTCCTGCTGCCCGCCACCCGCGAGGTGCCGCGCCGCTACGCCCACCCCAAGCGCAAGACCATCGGCGTGCGGCTGCCGGACCACCCGTTCGTCCAGGCGCTGCTGCGCGAGCTGGGCGAACCGGTCCTGTCCAGCACGCTGGTGCTGCCCGGCGAGACGACGCCGATGACCGACGGCTGGACCATCAAGGAGGAGCTCGACCACGTCCTCGACGTCGTCGTGGACGCGGGAGAGTGCGGCACCGAGCCGACGACCGTGGTCGACCTCACCGACGGCGCGGCGGAGGTGCTGCGGATCGGCGCCGGGGACCCCTCCCGCTTCACCTGATCGTCGCAGGACGGCTCAAAGACGAAGGAGCATCCGGGTGTTGCCGAGGGTGTTGGGCTTGACGCGGGCGAGGTCGAGGAACTCCGCGACCCCCTCGTCCGGCGACTGCAGGAGCTCCGCAGCGACCGCCGCCTCGACGGGCACCTCCTCCACCACCTCGAACCCGCGCCGGCCGAAGAACTCGGTCTCGAAGGTCAGGCAGAACACCCGCGTGACGCCGAGCTCGCGGGCGACCTCGAGCAGTCTTTCGAGCAGCGCACCGCCGAGTCCACGGCCGTGCAGCGCCGGATCGATCGCGACGGTGCGCACCTCGGCGAGGTCCTCCCACATGACGTGCAGCGCACCGCACCCGACGACCTGCCCGTCGAGGACGGCGACGTGGAACTCCTGCACGTCCTCGTAGAGCACCACGGTCGCCTTCGACAGCAGCCGCCGGTCGTCGGCGTAGGTGTCCACCAGGCGGCGTACGGCGGCGACGTCGGCCGTGCGGGCCCGGCGAACCTCGACGGCGAGGGGAGCGCTCATCTGCCGCACCCTAGAGGTGCAGGATGAGGTGCATGCAGATCACCCGCTTCGGCCACTCCTGCGTCCTCGTGGAGGACGGCGCCGCGCGCGTCCTGCTCGACCCGGGGGTGTTCTCCTCGGGCTTCGAGGACCTGCGCGGGCTGACCGGGGTGCTGATCACCCACCAGCACGCCGACCACCTCGACCTGGCCCGGCTCGCATCACTGATGGCAGCCAACCCCGATGCGGTGCTGCACACCGACAGCGGCTCCGACGTCGGGGGGCTGCCCCGGGTCGTCGTCGGGCACGGGGACGTGCTCGACCTCGGCGTGCGGGTGAGCGTCCACGGCACCAACCACGCCGTCATCCACCCGGAGATCCCCGGCGTCCCGAACGTCGGCTACCTCGTCGGGTCGTTCTTCACCCCGGGCGATGCGCTGACGGTGCCGGACGCCGACGTGCATGTGCTCGGCCTGCCGACCGACGCGCCGTGGCTCAAGCTCAGCGAGGCCGTCGGCCTGCTGCGCGACGTCGCGCCGCAGCGCGCGTTCCCGGTGCACGACGGGGTCCTGACCCCAGCGGCCGCGGGCATCTGGCACGGACACTTCGCCCGCCTGGCTCCAGCGGGGACGACGTTCGAGGCCGTCCCGCCGGACGGCGTGCTCAGCTGAGCAGACTCACCGCAGGCGCGTGAGGACGGCGACCTTGGCGAGCGGGTTCGGCGAGCTGCCGGCACACGCCGGGTCGCCGTTGCAGTCACCGAAGAACGACGCCCAAGCGGTGCCGTCCGGTGCGACGTCGAGGTCGATGTAGTCGTCCTTGGCCGACTGCGGCGAGGCCACCAGAGCCCTCTTCCCGTCGTACACCGTGGACGCGATGAGCACCGGCCGCGGCGCGAGGGCGTTGTGGGTGACCGTGACGGAGCCGTCGTAGCCGCCGTCCTTGCGACCGGTGAGGTAGGCGGCCGCCACCTGCCCCGGTCCGCGTACGGCGAAGGCCCACCACTTGGTCAGGGCGGCGCCCCGGTGCGCCGGGCTGACGAGGTCGGTGGGTGCGCTCCAGGTGTGCCCGCCGTCGCGCGAGGTGCGCAGCAGCAGCTTCGTGCCCTCGACGGACGCGCCGTAGAGCGTGCCGCGGCTGTCCACGCGCAGCTCCTTCATCGCCGGCAGGGCCACCGCGGTCGCGCCCTTGCGCACCACGGGGAAGGTGAGGCCCTCGTCGGTGCTGCGCGCGAGGAAGGTGCTGGTGCCGCAGTGGACGAGGGTCCACAGCGAGCCGTCGGGTCCGACGGAGGGGTAGTCGCCGTCGTCGGAGTTGAAGGTCTCCTCGGTGCTGCCGCACTCGGCGTGCACCGGGTAGCCGCGTCGCAGCAGGGTGCTGCGGAACTGCCAGGTCTGACCACCGTCGAGGGTGCGGTAGCAGTCCCGCTGGCCGTAGGCGAACAGCACCGTGTTGCCGCACCAGTAGGCGACCTGCTCGCCCGGGACCGGCTTGTCCCCGCCACGCGGGACCGGCCCGGAGGTGAAGCGCGGGTTCTCGGACTCGACGTAACCCGGCGCCTGCGTGTGGAACCAGGTGCGGCCGTCGTCCGCGCTGGTCAGCAGGTGGGCGTAGCCGGCCGGCACCTGGTCGGTGACCGCGACCCCGCCGCCCTGCGGGAGGACCGCCGGGCTGAGCGCGTAGAAGTAGAGCCGACCGGTGACCGCGTCGATGTAGATCGATCCGTCGCTGGCCACCCACTCCTGGCCGGCGGGCAGCACCCGCTCGAACCGCTTCCCGCCGTCACGGCTCACCGCGAAGGCGCCTGGCGTCAGCTGCTGCTGGGGCTTGGGCCCCGGCGTACCCGGGGCGAAACCGGTGCCCGCGACGCCCGGCACGATCTGCGCCGGCTGCTGGACGACCGTCCCGTTCGGGGCGACGCGCAGGTGGGTCTCGCCGGTGAGGAAGCCGGTGCGCACCGTGCACCCGATCCCGCGGTACGGCGCCGGGCGCCCGTCCGCGGTGAAGGAGGTCGCCTGTTGCGGCTCCGCGCAGACCGGAGGGGTCTGGCCCGTGGCGGGCAGGGCCACGAGGAGCCCCCCGAGCACAGGGAGCAGAGCGGCGAGAGCAAGACGTGAGCGCATGAGGTCCTCCAGGAGCGGCACTGCAACACGTTCCTGTTTCGGCATCGCCGACGCGATCCCTGCCCCTGGGTGGACGATGTCTGCATGGCTCTCTCCGACGACCTCACCTCCTGGTTGCACGGCCGGCATCAGGCCGTCCTCGTGACGGTCCGCTCCGACGGCTCGCCGCAGACCTCGAACGTCGCCTTCGACCTCGACGTCGGCGTCCTGCGCGTCTCCGTGACGCAGGACCGTGCCAAGACCAACAACCTCCGACGGGACCCGCGAGGGGTGCTGCACGTGCTCGGCGACAGCTTCTGGGAGTACGCGTCGATCACTGTCCGAGCGGAGCTCGGTCCGGTGAGCACCGAACCCGGCGACGCCGCCGGCAGGCAGCTGCTGGACCTCTACGAGCGGATCAGCGGGGAGCGACACGGCAACCCGCAGGAGTTCTACGAGGCCATGGTCGCCGAACGGCGCCTCGTCCTGGCGCTGCACCCGGGCTCCGCCGTCGGCCAGGGGTTCGGTGACGGCTCCGACCCAGGCTCCTAGTGTCTGTCAGGTGACACGGACCCTGGGACCTGCGCGGTGGGACGTCCCTGCCGTCCCGGCGTCCGTGCCGCAGGTCCGTCGCGCACTGCTCCAGACCCTGCGCGAGTGGCACGACGGGACGCCCACCGGTGCGGGGCAACTGAGCGACGAGGTCCTGGACGACGTGGCGACCGTGGCCACGGAGCTGCTCAGCAACGCGGTCCTGCACGCCCCCGGCGACCTGTCGGTCAGCGTGGAGGTGCAGCCGGACGGTGACCTGCTCCTGCAGGTCACCGACTCCGGGGCAGCACTTCCCGCCGTACGCCCGGTGGGGGGTGGCGGGACGACCGGCCGGGGGCTGCACCTGGTGGGGATGCTCACCAGCGCGTGGGGCGTGGCGGTGCGCCCGGACGGCGCCGACGGCAAGGTCGTGTGGTGCCGGTTCGGCGCCCCCACGTCACGCGAGGCGCCAGAGCTCGACGACCTGCTGACGCAGTACGACGACCCCGACGACGCGCTCGTGGAGATCGACCTCGGCACCGCCCCGACCCAGCTCGTCGCCGCCGCCAAGGACCACCTCGACGGGCTGCTGCGCGAGCTCGCGCTCTCCGGCGGCTCCTCGGTCCGTGCCCTGCCGCAGGACGTCGTCACCGCCATCACCGACGCCGCAGCCCGGTTCTCGACCGCCCGCGCGCAGCTGCGCCGGCGCGTGACCGAGGCCCAGCAGTCCGGTAGCGACCGGGTGCAGGTGCGCTTCACGGTCGGTCCCGAGATCGCCGACGCCGGCGAGGCCTATCTCGCCGCGCTCGCCCAGGCGGACCTGCACGCGCACGACCGGCGACTGCTGAGCCTCGCGTCGCCGGCGCCGTACCGGGTGCTGCGCGAGTGGTACGTCCGCGCGCTCGTCCGGGCACTGCAGGAGGGGAGCCAGGCGCCGCGGGCGAGCTTCGAGGACGTCCTGCTGGCCGAGGTGCAGCGCCAGGAGTCGTTGCTGCTCGAGAGCGCCCTGCCCGCCCAGCTCCAGCGGGTGACGGCGCGGCTCGCTGCCGCGGACCAGCTCGAGGACATCGCCGACATCGCCCTCGAGGAGGGCATGCGCTCCCTGGGGGCGACCGGTGGGACCGTGACACGCCCCGGACCGGAGCGGGCCGAGTGCGTCCTGGCGGTCGGTGCCGACGCCGACCTGACCGAGGAGAGCATCGGCCCGTCCGCCCCGGTCGGGCCCTCGACGATCGCGTTGCGCGAGCAGCGCGCGGTCTACGTCGAGAACGCGGCCGACCGCGACCTGCGGTTCCCCCACCTCGCGACCACCCAGCCCGACGTCGCGGCTCTCGTCGCCCTTCCCCTGCACGTCGCGGGCGAGATCGCCGGCGCCCTGCGGCTGACCTGGCCCACGCCCCGCGCGTTCACCGAGTCGGAGCGGTCCTACCTGGACGGCCTCGCGGCCCAGACCGCGCAGGCGGTGGCCCGGACGACGGCCCTGCAACAGGTCCGGGAGGCCGAGTTCCGACACCGGGTGCTGGCCGAGCTCGGCGAGCAGCTGTCCGCCGACCGGAGCTCCGCGGGACTGGCAGAGGTCGTGGCGGATGCCGTCCTCCCCTGGCTCGGCGACCTCGTGGTGGTGCACCTCGTGGACGAGCAGCAGCGCGTCCAGTGCCAGCTGGTCCGTCACCGCGACGCGGCTCTCACGCCTGACCTGGTGGCGGTCTTCGACCGGTTCCCCGTGACCACGGACCAGCCGGCCGGAGCCGGCCTTGTCATCGCGACCGGCCGGAGCAACGTGCTTCCCGTCGTCGACGAGGCGCTGGTCCGGTCGGTCGCGCCCGACGACGAGCCGTTCGTCCAGGCGATCCAGCGCTTGGACATCAGGTCGGGCGTGATCGTGCCGCTGGTCGCCGGTGGCCAGACCATCGGCGCCCTGTCCGTGGCGCGGACCGGCGCGGAGCCGATGACTGAAGCGGCCGTGCGGACGCTCGAGGACATCGGCCGTCGGGCGGGCGTGGCCCTCGCGACCTCGCGGGCCCTCACGACGTCCGTGCGCCTCGAGCTGGCCCTGCAGGCCGCTGACGTCGGGTCGTTCGAGATGCGGTTGCCCAGCGGGGAGCTGCTCTGGGACGACCGCCTGTTCGCCCTGCTCGACGTGGACGCCGCGACGTTCGACGGCAGCATCGAGACCTTCTTCCAGCGGGTGCTCCCGGAGGACCTCGAGCGGACCTCCGCTGCCATCGCGCACGCTGTCGAGACGGCCGGTGAGCTCGCTGTGGAGTACCGCGTCCAGACGCGCAGCGGCGCGATCCGCTGGGTGGAGGGCCGCGGCCGCGTCCTCACCGGTGCCGACGGCCGCGGTGAGCGACTCGTGGGCGTCGCCGTCGACGTGACGGTCCAGCGCGACCGCAGCACGCAGGCGCGCCGCAGCCTGGAGCTCATGGCGGACGGCTTCGTCCAGCTCGACAGCGACCACCGGGTGCTCTACGCCAACGGGCAGGCGCAACGGCTGGTGGGCAGCACGTCACTGGAGGGCACCGTCCTGTGGGACCAGCTGCCCGACGTGGCGGCACCGAGCGAGCGGCTGCGGGTCCACGACGACCTCGCCGCCGAGCAGCCCTCCCGGTTCGAGGCGTGGCTCGGACCGACCGGCAGCCACGTCGAGGTGCGGGCGTTCCCCGTCGACGGCGGGATGTCGCTCTACCTCACCGACATCGGCCGTCAGCGCGCCACCGAGGACCAGCGAGACCGGGCCCTCGCGCGGCTGCGCCTGCTCAACGACATCGGCGCCGACCTGACTGCCGCGTCGGAGGTGGGCGACGCCCTGACCCGGCTCGCCGAGCACATGGTGCCGGTGCTTGCCGACCTGGTCTCGGTCGACCTCAGCGACGACGACGGCCTCGGGACGCGGGCGGTGGTGGTGACGTCGGCCGATCCCACCCTGGCTGAGCTGCTCCGCGCAGCCGAGGCGCGCCGTCCGCGGCGCGACAACGCGGGCTCCACCGTCCACCGGGTCCTGTCCGGTGAGCCGCTGGTCCGGCTCGACCTGACCAGCGCCTACCTCGAGGCCGTCTCCGCAGGTGACCAGACGCTTCGTCAGATGTACACCTCGATCCAGCCTCGGGAGGCGCTCTCGGTCCCCCTCGCCGGTCACGACCGCGTGCTGGGGGTGCTCAGCCTGATCCGCACCGGCGCGGACGCGCGGCCGTTCACCGAGGAGGACGAGCAGCTCGCCCTGGAGATCGGTCGTCGCGCCGGACTCATCGTGGACAACGCGGCGCAGCTCGGGCGCCAGCGCGCGGTCGCCGAGGAGCTCCAGCGGTCGCTGCTGCCCCAGCTCCCCACCCTGCCCGGCCTGAGCCTGGGATCGGCGTACGAGCCCTCCAGCAGCGCGGCGAAGGTGGGTGGCGACTGGTACGACGCGTTCGCCCTCCCCGACGGCAGCGCAGGAGTGGTCATCGGCGACGTCATGGGGCACGACATCGCCGCCGCCGCCGCGATGGGGCAGCTGCGCTCGGTGCTCCGGACGTGCGCCGCCGGCGGTGACGAGCCCGGCGAGGTCGTGGACCAGCTCGACCACCTGGTGTCCACGTTCGCCATGGCCGACCTGGCGACCCTGGTCTACGCGCGGGTGCGGCTGTACCGCTCCGGCGGTGCGGAGCTGTCCTGGTCCAATGCCGGCCACCCGCCCCCGCTGCTGCTGGCGCCCGGCCGGCCCCCGGAGTTCCTGCACCAGGGGCGCTCGACCATGGTCGGGGTCGAGGTCACCCACCCGCGCGTCCCCGCCGTCCTGGAACTACCACCGCGCTCGACGCTGCTGATGTTCACCGACGGCCTGGTGGAACGACGTGGACGCGACCTGGACGAGGGACTCCAGGCCCTCGCCGACGCGGCGGCCCGCCTGCTCCCGGCGTCAGCGACCACCGACGAGTTCTGTGCGAGCCTCGTCCGGGCCGTCCGCCTCACCGGCAGCACCGACGACGTGGCCCTTGTCGCGTTCACCCTCGACGACTAGCGCAGGTCAGCACCGGCGTACGGCGAGGGTGAAGCCCTGGGCGCGCAGCCGCTCGACGAGCGCGTCACCCAGCGCCACTGCGGGGGTCAGCACCCCGCCCTTGCTCGTGAGCGCATCGGTGCCGAGGGACAGCAGCGCCTGGCCGAACATCACCGCGGTCGCGGCGTAGCCGGGGTCACCCTTCGCCGAGACCGTCGCGACATACCGCGCGCCGGTGCTCGTCCGGGTGTGCACCTCGACGGTGAAGTGCCCCGCCTGCTGGGTCTTCTCCGACGGGCCGCTCCCCGGCTGGGGCAGCACCTTGTCGAGCAGGAACCGGGTGGGCGGCAGGGCCATGCCGGCCACCAGCGCCCCGACACCTGCGGTCACGCCGGCGGCGAGCACCGGCGCGAGCGGGGTGTCCCCCACGCTCATGACCTCGCGGTAGCGGAACGCCGGACCGTAGGCGTGGCCAAGCAGGGCGTTGCTGCGCCGGACGATGCGGGTGTTGTAGGGCGCCATGACGAACGGCGCGACCCAGCGGTCCAGCAGCGGGTCGCGGGTGGGCCACATCGCGTCGACCTCCTTGCCCAGGTCGGGCTCGGCGCTCCGGTCGGGGCTCAGGGAGTACGGGTCGGCGACGACGGGACGGTTGGCCTTGTCCGCCTTGAGGTCGTCGAGCTGACCGCGCAAGGAGTCGATGGTGCCGCCGCTGACGCCCCCGCGCATCGAGGTGAGGACCAGCACGGTGTCCTCCATCGTCCCCTCGCCGTCGGCCGTCACCTGCTCGTGCAGCAGCAGGACCCCGAGGTCGGAGGGCACCGAGTCGAAACCGGCGGCGTGGACGATCCGCGCGCCGCTCGCGAGGGCGAGCTGGTGCGCCTGAGCGTGGCTGTCGCGGACGAACAGCACCTCCCCGGTCAGGTCGGCGTAGTGAGTACCCGCCTTCGCGCAGGCGAGCACGAGCGGCAGACCGTGACGCGCGTAGGGACCGACGGTGGTCGCCACGGCCGTCGTGCTCTGCGCCAGCGAGGTGAGGGACTCCTCGTCCGCGGCATCGGAGACGACCACCGGCCAGTCCACGGCCAGTTCGTCACGCAGCGCCTCGAGCTTCTCCTTCGACCTGCCGGAGAGCGCGACCTTCGCGCCCCCGGCGTGAGCCACCAGGTGCTGAGCGGTCAACCGACCGACGAAACCGGTGGCACCGTGCAGGACGACGTCGTACTCCCGAGAGCTCATGGCACCGACCCTAACCAGCAGGTTCCGACCGGCTCGTACGGCGAGACCGGGCGCGCGTGGCTTCTCGGTAGGGTCGCTGGCATGAGCCAGCCCGACCAGCTCCTGCTCAACCCTGCGACCTCGACCTTCGACGACCTCGACCCCGAGGCACGCCGGCTGCTGCGCGCGACGATCGAGTGGTTCGAGGCGCGCGGGAAGACCGAGCTCAAGCGCGTCCACCACGAGCGCGAGTGGTACGCCGACTTCCTGGACTTCATCGCCTCCGAGCAGGCGTTCGCGACGTTCCTCACGCCGGGCAGCGAGGGTGGCACGTGGGACACCGCGCGCATCTGCGCGTTCGGCGAGGTGCTCGCCTTCTACGGCCTGGGCTACTGGTACACCTGGCAGGTCAGCATCCTCGGGCTCGGTCCGATCTGGCAGAGCGCGAACACCGCGGCCCGCCAGCGCGCGGCAGGGCTGCTGCGTGACGGCGCGGTGTTCGCCTTCGGGCTGTCCGAGAAGGAGCACGGCGCCGACATCTACAGCACCGACCTTCTCCTGACCCCGACCGCCGACGGTTTCGTGGCCAACGGGCAGAAGTACTACATCGGCAACGGCAACGTCGCCGGCATGGTGTCGGTGTTCGGCCGCCGTACCGACGTGGAGGGGCCGGAGGGATACGTCTTCTTCGCCGTCGACAGCGCACACCCGGCGTACCGGCTGGAGAAGAACGTCGTGGCGTCGCAGATGTTCGTCAGCGCGTTCTCCCTGGTGGACTACCCGGTGACCGAGGCGGACGTCCTGCACACCGGCAAGGCGGCCTTCGACGCGGCGCTGAACACGGTGAACATCGGCAAGTTCAACCTCGGCTTCGCCTCGATGGGCATCTGCGAGCACGCGATGTACGAGGCGCTCACCCACGCCGATGCGCGGGTGCTCTACGGCAAGCGGGTCACCGACTTCCCGCACGTGCGGCAGGCCCTGGTCGACGCCTGGACCCGCCTGGTCGCGATGCGCCTGTTCGGGCACCGCGCGATCGACTACCTGCGCTGCGCGAGCCCCACGGACCGGCGCTACCTGCTGTTCAACCCGGTGACGAAGATGAAGGTCACCACCGAGGGCGAGCGCTGCATCGACCTGATGTGGAACGTCGTGGCGGCCAAGGGGTTCGAGGCGGACACCTACTTCGAGCAGGCGTCAGCGCACATCCGGGCGCTGCCCAAGCTCGAGGGCACGGTGCACGTCAACATGGCGCTGGTGCTCAAGTTCCTGCCCTCCTACCTCGTGGGCACCAGCGAGCAGCCGACGATCCCGCAGCGCCGGGACCTTGCCGACGACACGTTCCTGTTCGACCAGGGACCTGCCCGCGGGCTCGGCGCCATCGGGTTCGCCGACTGGCGCGCCCCCTACGACGCCTTCGCCGACGTGCCCAACGTGGCGGTCTTCCGCGAGCAGGCCGAGGGACTGGTGCAGCTCGTCACCACGGCGGCCCCGGACGAGGAGCAGGGCAAGGACCTCGACCTGCTGCTGACGCTCGGCGAGCTGTTCACGCAGGTCGTGTACGGCCAGCTGATCCTCGAGCAGGCGCAGCTGACGGGACTCGACCGGCAGGTCGTGGACCAGGTCTTCGACCTGTTCGTGCGCGACTTCTCGGCGTACGCCGTGGACCTGCACGGCAAGGCGTCGTCGACGAAGGCGCAGCAGCTCTGGGCACTGGACCACGTGCGCAAGCCGGTGGCCGACCCGGAGCGCTACGACGCGTCGTGGCGGCAGGTGCAGGCTCTCGCGGGCGCCTACGAGATGCGCCCCTGACCTACGCGTAGGTGAAGACGTAGGACACGGACGCGTTCTGCTCGCCGTTGAGGTTGCAGGCCAGGAAGGTCACCTTCGCGCCCTTGGCGAACTTCTGCCCGATCTCCTCGTGCGCCTCCGAGCTGGTCCCCTCGTTCAGGACCTCGCCGTTGGCGTCGAGCAGGTACAGGTCCCAGTCGAAGACGTACGGCGTCCCGGGTGCCGGGTCGTGCGCGTCGAGCACCAGCTTCAGCGATCCCGCGGCCGGGATGGTGAACGGGTGCCGGTCCTGGGCCTGCGGGATCGCCCCGCAGGGCGCGCCCGGTCCGGACTGCCCGGCGGTGGTGAACACGTTGACCGTCGGGTCCGGCACCAGCGTGACGGAGTAGCTGCCCTTGATCGGCGCGGGCTTGCGCTTCGGTGCGGCCTGCGACGGCACGACACCGACAGCAGCAGCGGCGAGGACAGCGAGGGAGACCACGAGGCGACGGTTCATGGTCACCTGTTCGACGCCACGGCGAGCGTTCCTGCTCAGCCGCCCGCCATCGCTCCGACGACGAGGAACGGCTCGCGCCCGTCGAGCACGCCGGCAGGCAGCGGGTCGTCGTACGACGTGTGGCTGAGGTCCTCCTGGCAGGCGAAGAACCGCACGAAGGCGCGGCGCTTGCCCGTCGTGATGTCGCGCAGGGTGCCGCGCAGCGGGGGGTAGGTCGTCTCGAGTGCGGTGAGCACCTCGGTGATGGTGCTCGCCTCGACGTGCACCTCGCCGTCCACCTTCGCGAGCGAACGCAGGTGGTAGGGCAACGAGACCCTCATGTCAGCGCCCTCATGCCAGCGTCTGGACCTCAACCGACAGCACCGCCGGGAGGTTCTCCACGATCGCGTCCCAGGTGTCGCCACCATCGGGCGAGCAGTAGACCTGCCCGCCCGTGGTGCCGAAGTAGATGCCGCAGTCGTCGAGCCGGTCGACGGCCATCGCGTCGCGCAGGACGTTGGTGTAGCAGTGCTCCTGCGGCAGGCCCTTGGTCAGCGGCTCCCACTCGTTGCCGCCCGTGCGACTGCGGTAGACGCGCAGCTTTCCGTCCGGCGGGAAGTGCTGGGAGTCGGACAGGATCGGGACGACGTAGACGGTCTCGGGCTCGTGGGCGTGCACGTCGATCGGGAAGCCGAAGTCGCTGGGCAGGTTCCCGCTCACCTCGGTCCAGCTGTCACCGCCGTCGTCGCTGCGCATGACGTCCCAGTGCTTCTGCATGAACAGGGTGTCCGGCCGCGACGGGTGCATCGCGAGGTTGTGCACGCAGTGACCGACCTCGGCCTCCTCCGCCGGGATCTCGCCGGAGAGCAGTCCCTTGTTCTTCGGGCTCCACGTCGCGCCGCCGTCGTCGGTGCGGAACACCCCCGCGGCGCTGATGGCTGCCCAGAGCTTCTGCTCGTCGGTCGGGTGCAGCAGGATCGTGTGCAGGCACATGCCACCGGCGCCGGGCTGCCACTGCGGTCCGGAGCCGTGCTCACGCAGCCCGGACAGCTCCTTCCAGGTCGCGCCGCCGTCCGTGGTCGTGAACATGGCGGCGTCCTCGACCCCGGCGTAGACGGTGTTCGCGTCGGTCAGGCTCGGCTCGAGGTGCCAGACGCGCGCGAACTCCCACGGGTGAGGCGTGCCGTCGTACCACTGGTGCGTGCCTGCCGTCCCGCCGCCGGTGACGTCGTAGCTGAAGTCGTTGCCCACGGGGTTCCAGGTCTGGCCGCCGTCGTCGGAGCGCTGGATCTGCTGGCCGAACCACCCGGTGGACTGGCTGGCCCAGATCCGGTCGGGGTCCACCGGGGAGCCCTTCAGGTGGTACATCTCCCAGCCGCCGAAGTGCGGGCCGTCGACCTTCCAGTCGCGCCGCCCCTCGTCGCTGGTCAGCACGAAGGCTCCCTTGCGGGTCCCCACCAGCACGCGCACTCCGGCCATGATCTGCTCCTGTTCGACGGTGTCCTGTCCCCTTGCGAGGCAGACGCCCGGAGTCTGGCGAACTCATCGCCTCCTGTCAGGTCTCCGCTTGTCAGGTCTCGACCTGCTCGCGCACGGCCTGGCGGGTCAGCTCGGCGAGCAGCTCCACCCGCACCAGCGGCGGGACGCCCTGCAGCCGCCGCTCGAGCGCGGGCAGGACCTTGTCGCGGTAGAGGTCGACCTGCGCGTCGAAGCTGAGCTCCGGCGGTCGCGACGAAGAGGCCTGCGAGCGACGTACGGCGGCCATCGGCGGGGTGCCGCTGGCGATCCAGTCCTCCGGAGCCACCAGCGCGGCCATCTGCTCGACGGGGACGTCGAGGACCTCGGCGAGCTTGTGCATCGTGCGCAGGGACGGGTCGCGTTCGCCGGTCTCGATCTGGGAGACGTAGGGGTAGGACACGTCGGACTGCTCGGCCAGGTCACGCCGCGAGAGGTTGAGCTCGTGCCGGCGCTGCTGCACCAGTCGACCGAGTTCCACTCCCATGATTATGCCCCTTGCGTAAGTCTGCCAGCAGAGTTATGCTTGTTGCAGACACCGTATCCCCCGGCTCCCGTGGAGGCCACCATCACCCTGCCGCTCGCGCACCACGCCAACCTCAGCTTCGTGACCCCGCAGCTGGCGGTCGGCGGTGACGTCAGCCCGGACGAGCAGCGCGCCGAGCGCCAGCTCGCCGAGATCGACCGGCTCGGCATCACCCACGTCGTCGACTGCCGCATCGAGTGGGACGACACCGCTCTGTTCGCCGAGCGGCTGCCGCACGTGCACTACCTGCACCACGGGATGGACGACGCCGGTCAGGACGTGCCCGGCGCCTGGTTCGACCGGGCCCTCGACTTCGTGCACGACGCCGGTCCGGACGCCGTCGTCCTGACCCACTGCCACATGGGGATCAACCGCGGTCCGTCGCTGGGCTTCGCCCTCCTGCTGGCCTCGGGCTGGGACCCGATCGAGGCGATGGCGGCCCTGCGTACCGCCCGGCCGATCGCGAACACCTGGTACGCCGGCGACGCGCTCGCCTGGCATCACACCCGGCAGGGGACCGACCCGTACGACGACCTGGTCCGTCTCGAGGCCTGGCGCCTCGCGCACCCCCTCGACGTCGTCCGCCTGATCCGACAGGCCTCCTTCTAGCCCCGCGTCAAGCCGCCACGCCGTGGGAGCGGCGGAACTGTCGGACCCCTCCCGTACAACGAAAAGAACACCGTCAGCCAGTCAGGCGCACGGCCTCGTCGCCGCTCTCCCGCTCCCTCCCCCAGCCCTGCTGTGACCGCACTCCGCGGTCGCCCCTGCCCTGGAGTCGTCCATGAAGCTCTCCTCCCGCCTCGACTGCGACCTCGTCGCCGTGGAGAACGCCGACCAGCTGACCCTGCTCGTCGAGCTCACCGCGCCCGAGCCCACCGGACCGGGCAACGACCGACCCGCTGCCACCCTGCAGATCGTGCTGGACCGCAGCGGCTCCATGGCCGGCGACCGGCTCGAGGGCGCGATCACGGCGCTGCTCGCCCTCGTCGACCGGCTCGACCCTCGCGACAACCTCGGGGTCGTCGCCTTCGACAACCAGGTGCAGGTCGTCGTGCCCGCCGGGCCGCTGACCGACAAGGCCGCGGTCAAGCGCGCGATCCGGCAGATCCAGCCGGGCGGGTCGACCGACCTGTCCGGCGGCTACCTGCGCGGTCTGCAGGAGGCCCGCCGCGTCGCGGGTCCGAGCGGCGCCACCGTGCTCCTGATCAGCGACGGTCACGCCAACGCGGGCATCACCGACCCGGCGCAGCTGGGCAAGGTCGCCGTCGACGCGCAGAGCAAGCGCATCACGACGTCCACCCTCGGTTTCGGACTCGGGTACGACGTCACGCTCCTGGCGGCGCTCGCCCAAGGGGGTGCCGGCAACGAGCTGTTCGCCGAGCAGGCCGACACCGCGACGGCGCTCATCGCCGGCGAGGTCGAGGGTCTGCTCGAGCAGGTCGCCCAAGCCGCCTCGCTGCGTGTGACCCTGTCGCCGCACGTCACGTCCGCGGTGGTGCTCAACGACCTGAGCGTCGCCCCGCTGGCCGACGGGTTGCTGCTCGAGCTCGGCTCCTTCTACGCCGGCGAGACCCGCCGGCTGGTCCTGACCCTCGACATCCCGGGGATCGCTGCACTCGGCCTGGCCGAGGTCGCCACGCTTGAGCTCACCTACGTCGGCCTGGCCGACCTCGTGCAGCACACCCTCACGATGCCGGTGCACGTCAACGTCGTGCCCGGCGACCAGGCGGCCGGACGCGTCCCGGACGCCGAGGTGCGGTCGGAGGCGCTGTTCCAGCGCGCCCAGCAGGTGAAGAAGGAGTCGAGCCGGCTGCTGTCCGAAGGGCGGGTCGCCGAGGCCCGGGGGCTGATGCAGACGACCAGCCGCACCCTGCGCAGCCACCTCGACACTGTTCCGGAGGGCATGTTCGGCGAGTTCGTCGCGGAGGCCGACCTGTTCGACGCCCTCGCCGACGAGGCCACCGTGGACGCGAGCCGCGCAGCACGCGCGTCGTCGTTCGACATGGCCCGCAAGAGCCGCAGCCGCGGCCGGCGCAGCCGCGGTGCGACGTACCTGCTCAGTCCCCGAGACGGCCTCGGGTCCGATCTCAGCATCGAGGAGCTCGAGCTGCTCCGCGTGGTCCGGCTGGCCCCGGCAGCGGGGGCCCTCACGCAGTTCGTCGGCACCGCCGTGCCGGCTGAGCTCTGCGGTCAGATCGCCGGCCAGCTCAGTCCTGATCACCCGCTGCAGCCCTGGTTCGCGCGGGCCGCCTCCGGCGACGGCTTCGACCTCACCCGCACCTGAGGACGTCCGCCCGACGAGCGCCCACCTCCCGCGCACCGCACACTGATCAGGTGGCCCTGCCCCGCCTGCTGACCCGTCCCGTCGCCGCGCCTGTCCGTCGCGTGCGCACGACGTTCCGCGCGCGCGTCTCCGGCGACCCGAGCGGCATGCCGGACTGGGTCCGCGCCATCGCCGACGTGGGTGAGGGACCGGGCTGGTTCGAGCCGGACGGCGTCGTCTGGCGGGTGCACGGTGACCTGTCCACGCTGCCCGGCGGGGTCGCGGCTCTGCTCGGGCAGGCGGCGCACCCCCTGGCGCTGCGCGGCGTCGAGCGGCACAGCAACTACCGCGACGACCCGTGGAAGCGGCTGGCCGGCACGGCCCGGTGGCTGGTGGTGAGCACCTTCGGGTCCGCCGCGCTCGCCGAGCAGGAGGCCGCGCGGGTGCGGGAGATGCACGCGCGCGTGCGCGGCCCGGGGTACAGCGCCTCGGACCCCGACCTGCTGCGCTGGGTGCACCTGGTGTTCACCGACGCGTTCCTGTCCGCCCAGCAGGCCGTGGGCGCGGACCTCGCGCCACGCTTCGGTCGCCAGTGGCCGGACACCTACGTCCGCGAGTGGGCGTGTACGGCGGAGCAGCTCGGCGCCACCGACCTGCCGTTCACCGCGTCCGAGCTGCACGAGGCGATCACCGAGCTGACCCCGCAGCTCGCACCCGTCCCGGACGGGCTGCGCTCGTTCCTGCTCGCCCCCCCTGGGCTGAGCGCCGCGGAGCGGGCGTTCTACCTGACCCTGGCACGCGCCGGCGGTCGCCTGCTGCACCCGGCACTGGCCCCCCGCGCGCGGGTGCCCGGCCGCGACGACAGGGGCGCCCGTGCCCGCGCCGAGCTCGCTGCGATGCGCACCCAGCTCGCTGCGCTGCACCTGGTGCTCGGCAGGTACAGCCCGTCGGAGGAGGCCGCCCGCTGGCGCCTCGACCCGTCGGCCCGACCCGCCTGGGCGGTCAGGGAGAGCTGAGGCCGTCCCCGTTCTGGCACCCTGCTGGGCATGGCGCACTTCTTCCCTCCCGACTTCCCGGAGCGAGACTTCCGACGCGGCGAGCAGGCCGTCTGGGACGCGCTCGACGCGCAGCTGCCCGGCGACGCGGCGGTCTTCTACTCGGTCCGCCTCCCGGAGGGCAACCACGAGCGCGAGATCGACTTCGTGGTCGCCTGGCCGGGCGTCGGCCTCGCAGTGCTCGAGGTCAAGGGCGGTCAGGTCTACCGCGACGACCACGGCACGTTCTTCAGCCGCCGCGGGGACAAGCACACGAAGCTGCGCCTCAACCCCGCAGAGCAGGCCGGCGAGGTGCGTCACCTGCTGACCGAGTGGCTGACCGCCCGGGGTTGCCTGGCCGCTCGCGCCCGGATCCAGCACCTGGTCGTCCTCCCGCACACCAAGACCGAGGGGTACGACGCCCACGACTTCCGCCGGACGCAGGTGATCGACTGCACCGAGCTCGATCGGCTCGCGGGACGCCTGAGCACCGCGATCCAGGACGGCGACGGCCACCAGCCGCTGACCGACGAGGCCTTCACCGAGCTGACCGGTGTCCTCATGCCGGCCATGCAGACCGACGGTGACCTCGCCGACGCCGCGGAGGCGGAGGACGAGGCCGACCAGCTGTCGCGCGACCTCGCCGACCGGGTGTCGGAGTGGCGGTACTTCCCGCGCCTCACCGTCATCGGCGGCGCGGGCACCGGTAAGACGTGGCTGGCGATGGCGCAGGCCAAGCGGCTGGCGAAAGAGGGCAAGCGCGTCGCGCTGGTCTGCTACTCCCGGGGCCTGGCGGAGTTCCTGACGCGCGAGTCCGCCACCTGGTCGAAGCGCCCGGCGTACGTCGGGCTGTTCCACCACCTCGGCACCGCGTGGGGTGGTCCTGAGCCGGTGGAGAACAGCCCGAGCGACTACTGGGAGGACGAGCTCCCCCGCGCCCTGCGTGACCTCGCGGAGACGACCAGCGAGACGGACCGCTTCGACGCGATCGTCGTGGACGAAGGCCAGGACTTCGGCGAGCTCTGGTGGGCGTCGCTGCAGGCCTGTCTGCGCGACCCGGTCGCGGGCGGGATGTTCGTCTTCCTCGACAGCGGCCAGCGGCTGTTCCCCCGCCTGGGGACCGTCCCCGTCGACACGCCGCCCATTGCGCTGAACCGCAACCTGCGCAACACCAAGCAGATCGCGGGGGTCATCAGCAGCCTGGGCAGCGAGCCGGCGACCGCCAAGGGCCTGCGTGGGCCGCGGGTCCGCCTGGTCGTCTGCGACACCGAGGATGCGGTCAGCCGCGCCGACGACGCGGTGGACCTGCTCGAGGAGATGTGGGAACCGGGCCAGATCGCCCTTCTCACCACGCGCCACCGGCACCCGGTGCATGTGGAGGCGGTGGAGTCGCAGGCAGGCTGGAAGGGCTATTGGGACGAGTACTTCGCGGGCGAGACCGTCTGCTACGGCACCGTCAGCGGCTTCAAGGGACTCGAGCGCAGCTGCGTCGTGCTCGCCGTGAACGGCTTCAGCGACCAGGCCCACAGCCGGGAGATGCTGTACGTCGGGCTGTCCCGCGCGCGGTCCCAGCTGGTCGTCGTCGGCGACCCCGAGCTCATCGTGGCGATCGGCGGCGAGGGCCTGCGCAAGCGACTGGCCGACGCCGAGGTCTGGGACCCGCAGCCGTAGGTCAGGCGTGGGCCTGCTCGTAGGCGGCGATGACCGCGGCCGGGACGCGGCCGCGGTCGGACAGGGCGAAGCCCTGGGACTGCGCCCACCGGCGGATCGCGGCCGGCTTCGGCGGCGCCGCCGCGAGTACCGGCGCGGGCACGAGAGCGGCCAGTCGCTGCGCGATGCGGTCGTCGCCGAAGGACTCGGAGTAGGCCGCGCCGAGGAACCGGAAGGTCCACTCCTGCGCGAGCGGCCGGGTCTCGGCGAAGAACACCGGCACCTGCGGCCAGCGGACCTGCACCCGAGCGAGCAGGTCCGCGACGAACGACGGCTTCACGTAGTCGAGGGCGAACACCCGCGACCAGCGCTCCTCCACGACGACCGCGGCGTGCGGCACGGTCGCGAGCTCGGACACCTGCGCGGCGAGGCGCCCGTCCACCAGCGACCGGGCGAGGTCCTCCAGCGACTTGCGCTCCACGACGGCGAGCAGCGTGCCGTCCCGCCGTACGCCGTAGTCGCCGCACGGCAGCGAGCCCGGGACGGTGGTCGCCTGCTGGTCGGCGAAGCGGTAGGCGTAGCGCTCACGTCGGTCGACGACGATCTCGAGGTCGGTGACGCCGCTGGCCCGGGCCGTGGGCGTGCGGACACCGGGGCGAGCCTTCTTGTTCGTCTTCGTGGTCTGCCAGAAGATCGCCTCGCGTCCGCCCTTGAGGCGGGTGAAGACCAACTGGCTGCGGTTCTCCCTACCCCGCTCGAGGACCAGGTCGAGCGCCGGTCCGCGGGTCGAGCACGAGCGGACCGGCACGCGCTCGACGATCTCGGCGTCCTCGGGCCACGCTTCCGCGCGGTGGCAGTAGACCTTGCTGGTGCGCGGCCACGTCTCCCGGGCCTTGAGCACCACGGGACGTCCCGGCAGCGGGATGCGCAGCAGGTAGGGCAGCGCGGAGTCCGGGTCCGGGTTGCGCGCGATGACGAAGTCGTCGACCACGTGGGGAGCGTACGACGAGAGCAGCTGCTCAGCGGTCAGCCGTGCCCCGATCCGACACCGGTCCCGGCCCGCCACGGCTGCCGTGCACGACGTGGACGACCGGTCCGAGCGCGCCCGCGCAGCGAGCCACCTCGTCGACCAGCGTCCCGAGCTCGCCGGGCTCGAGCGACTGCGCCCGGACCTGCGCCTGCACCTGCAGGACACCGTCGTCTCCGAGCACGACGCGACCGGCCCGCAGTGTGCGGTTCCAAGCGTTCACCTCGCGCAGCAGCACGACCGTCGACCGCGCCCCGGTGAGCGCGTCCGCGCTGACCACCGCCCACCCGTCGTCGGAGCAGGAACTCGCCGCCGCGCGTCGAAACGCTCCCGCAACGACTCGTGGCGGAGGCCTTCATGGTGCGTGGACGACTCATCCGGATCTCGCTGGCGGCGACCCTGCTCGCCACCGGCGTCGCGGCCGCCACCTCCCAGGCCGCACCCACCCCCGCTGTCACGGCGCACGGCAGCGCCCGCGAGCTCTACGCCACCGACCTCCCCGGCGGCGCGAAGGCGACCCTCCTCAACGCCAAGGGCGAGACCGTCGCGACGCAGAACGCGACCGCCGAGGGCGGGGTCCTGTTCCGCGACCTCACCCCCGGTAGCTACCGCCTGCGCGTGGGGAGCCTGACGTCGGCGCCGACCACGGTCCACCCCGACGTGGCCAAGCCGTGGGACCTCGGCTTCACCAAGCAGACGATCCCGTACGACGGCTACGGCTACCTCACCACCCGCGACGGCACGAAGCTCGCCTACACCGTCCACCCGCCGACCGTCCCCGCCGGCCTCGGCACCCCGGACGTGACGCTCCCGTCCGGACCGCCCGCCTTCGCCCCGCCGTACCCGACGCTCATCGAGTACTCCGGCTACGGCTACGCCAACCCGAAGGGCCCAGAGAGCGGCATCGCAGTGCTCGCCAACGCGATGGGCTTTGCGGTCGTCGACATCAGCATGCGCGGCATCGCCTGCTCCGGGGGTGCGTTCAGCTTCTTCGACCGGATGCAGAGCCTCGACGGCTACGACATCGTCGAGGCCGTCGCCGCGCAGCCGTGGGTCAAGGACCACAAGGTCGGCATGATGGGCATCTCGTACGGCGGCATCAGCCAGCTGTTCACGGCCGCCACGCAGCCCCCGTCGCTCGCGGCGATCTCCCCCTTGTCGGTCATCGACGCCACCCCCAGCACGCTCTACCCGGGCGGCGTCCTGAACACCGGCTTCGCCGTACCGTGGGCACTCGAGCGGCAGCAGAGCGCGCAGGTCTCCGGACCCGGCAAGGGCCAGACGTGGGCCTGGGACCGCATCCAGGGCGGCGACGCGACCTGCAAGGCCAACCAAGCGCTGCACGGCAAGGCGCAGGACCTGCAGCAGGCGATCAAGGACAACGCGCACTACGACCGGACCGCCTACATCGACTCGATCGACCCGGTGACCTTCGTCGACAAGATCACCGTCCCGACGTTCCTCGCCTGCCAGTGGCAGGACGAGCAGACCGGCGGTCACTGCGCCAACCTGGTCCGGCGGTTCACCGGGACCAAGAAGAAGTGGTTCACCTTCACCAACGGCGTGCACGTGGACTCCCTCGACCCGGCGACCTACGTCCGCTGGTACGACTTCCTCCAGCTCTACGTCGCCAAGATCGCCCCGGGTGAGCTCGCCGCCGCCACCTTCGCCGCCTCCCCGGTGATCTACAACCAGGCCATGGGGATCGAGGACAGCGCCATCGTCATGCCCCCCGACCCCATCTGGGCGCAGCCGACGTACGACGGGGCGCTCGCCGCCTTCGAGGCGCTGCCGCAGGTGCGGGTGCTGTTCGACAACGGCGCGGGCACCGGTCCGGCGCACGCCAGTCGTCCGGGCGACCCGTACGCCTCCTACGAGGCGTCGTTCGCGACCTTCCCCGTCCCCGGCACGACTGCCCGCCGGTGGTACTTCGGGCCGTCCGGCGCCCTGTCCGACAGCGCACCGAAGGCCAGCGAGATCACGACGTACGCCGCCGACCCGCGCGCCCTCCCGCTCGCCGACTTCACCGGCGGGACCGGTGGCGGCGGCCTGTGGGGCAACGCGAGCCAGTGGTCGTGGAACTGGAAGCCCAACCCCGCCGGTACGGCGGTCAGCTACGTCGGCGCGCCGCTGGACAAGGACACCACCGTCGTCGGTGCCGGCGCGGTGACGGTGTGGGCACGCTCCTCCGCGCCGGACGCCGACTTCCAGGCGACGATCAGCGAGGTCGACGCCAAGGGCAACGAGACGTTCGTGCAGAACGGCTGGATGCGCGGCAGCCAGCGGGCGCTCGCGAAGGGGTCGAAGACCCTCTTCGGGCATGCCAGCACCGAGCTCGAGCCGGTGCCGAGCTTCGCCAGCCGCGACCTGCAGAAGATGCCCAGCAAGGCGTTCACCAAGGTCACGATCCCGCTGTACTACCAGGGCCACACCTACCGCGCCGGCACCCGGATCCGCGTGACGATCGCTGCGCCGAACGGCACCCAGCCGGTGTGGTCGTTCAACGAGGCGCTCCCCCGGTCCGGGACGACGAAGGTGGACGTCGCGGTCTCGCCGAAGATGCCGTCGAGCCTGGTGCTCCCCGTCGTCCCCGGGGTCACCCCGGCTGCCCAACCCAGCTGCGGGGTCCTGCGCAGTCAGCCCTGCCGCACCTACGTCCCGCTGACCAACACGGTGATCGCGAAGTAGCTCCGGCGACCGAAAAGTCCCCTCTCCCCACGGCTTGTCGTCCGATCGAGGTCCCCCGCACTCGATCGGACGACAACCTCTCACACAAGGGCACTCGCGGCGTGGGCGACCCACGGCGAGCTCCGACGCAGCCGGTCGTCGGGCGCGGCGCAGTGAACGTGTCGGCCCTGCTTGGCACAGTGGGGGCATGTCCGACGCCGGAATGCCCATCGAGGTGCAGCAGAGCGCGGCCCTGCCGGCCACGCTGTCGCCGAGCCGCGCCAGCGACTACACCTCCTGCGGCCTGAAGTTCTTCTTCGGCGCGGTCGACCGCTGGCGCACTCCCCCGACGGTCCACACCGCCCTCGGCAACCTGGTGCACGAGGTCATCGAGACGCTCTACTTGCTCCCGGCCTCTGAGCGCACCCGCGACCGAGCCGGCGCGCTGCTGGAGCAGGCCTGGCCGGAGTGGACCGCCAAGCCCGACTACACCGACCTGCTCTCCCCCGCGATCCGTGCCAAGGCCGAGCAGTCCCTCGACGGCCTCTACGCGCTCGAGGACCCGACCGCCATCACCGTCGCGCCCGAGGAGATCGAGGCGTGGGTCGAGGCCGACCTCTACGGTGCGCCGGTCCGCGGGCGCATCGACCGCATGACCACCGACGGCGTGTGGCGCATCAGCGACTACAAGACCGGCAAGGTCCCCGCAGCGAGGTACGTCGAGAAGTCCCTGCAGGGACTGTTCACCTACGCCGCTGCCCTCGCCGCCAGCCACCCCGACCGCCGACTGCCCGATGAGGTCGAGCTGCTCTACCTGCTCGGGCCCACCCGCATCCGCAGGCCGGTGCTGCGTCCCTACCTGCTCGAGCACGCCAGCCGGCTCGACGCGACCTGGTCGAGCATCGAGACGTCGTACGACGCGAGCACGTGGCACGCGAGCACCGGACCGCTCTGCCGGTACTGCGACTTCGCGGCCGCCTGCCCCGTGCGAAACCGGGACGCACCGCAGCCCGGTACGCCGCAGTCGCACGCCCTGCTCGCCGAGCGCGGCCTGACGCGCAGCCGCACCGCCGTTCCTGACACCGGGCGCGACCCGAACCGCGACGCCGCCGAGCTGGCGGTGAGCGAGTGAGCACGCCGCTGCAGATCGGCCTGCCGCACCGCGGGCAGACCGGGCGCATCCAGCTCACCGCGTCGAAGGTGGCCGGCCACGCGTCGAGCTGTCCGGCGTACCTCGCCCTCGAGTCCTTCCCGAACGTCTGGCCGGACCTGCCGGGCTGGCGCCCCGCGGACGACCCGCACCCGGTGCTGACGTTCGCGGTGATGAACGCGATCGAGGCGGTGCAGACCGGCACGCCCGTCGCGGCGGCGTTCGACAAGGTGCTGGGCAAGCAGGCGTTCCACCCGGGGGTCGAGGTGTTCGTGCGCGCTGGGGTGTCGCGCTACCTGGAGTGGCTGGAGAGCCGGCGCCTCGAGCTCGGTGCGCTGCAGTGGATCCCGCGGCGCGAGATCGCGCGCGACGGCCGGACGCTGACCTGCTGGGCGGTGAACGTCGACGCACCCGACGGCATCAGGGAGCTGCACCGGCTGCGCAACGGTCGGGTGCGCGGGACGAGCGACGCCGACCAGCTGTTCGCGATCGTCGCCGGCAAGGTCGCGGTCGACGGTCACGCTCGCGACAGCGAGCCTGACGAGCCTCGCCCGAGGGGCGTGCGGGTCGTGGAGTTCAGCCTCGGCGACGGGGGCTTCCGCGTCATCTACGAGGCGTCCGCGCAGCAGGTGCGTGACGACTACGCCGCGCGCGTCAGCCCCGTCGTGCCGGTCATCCTGAACGGGTCAGCGCTCAAGCCGGGCTGGGACTGCAGCCGCTGCAACTGGGTGTCCGCGTGCCCCGCTGTCCCGCAGGTGGCCGGTCTGCTCGGGCAGCCGTCGTACGGCGGGAAGACCCGTTCGGTCAGCGCGAGTGACCTGGACCGCTATGCCATCTGCCCGTCGCTGTACTTCCTGCGCAACGTCTCCTACCTGCCCGGCGACGTCGGGACCGGCAGTGCGCAGTCGCGCGGGATCGCCGTGCACCGCTGGCTCGCGGCGGCGCACGGTCGCCCGGGTCAGCCCGGGTGCACCGAGGCCGACCTCGACGACCCGTTCGACGTGCTGACTGCCGAGGAGCACCGCGCGGCGCTGCCGTTCCTGCGCCAGCACCTGGAGCAGGGCTGCCCGCTCGGGTTCGGGGACACGACGAACGTGCGCGTCGAGCCGCGGATCAGCGCCTTCGACCCGCACGCCAACGTCGTCGTCGCCGCCACACCCGACCTGACCTTCACCGCCGGGCCGAGGTACGTCTGGCGCGAGACCAAGACGACCAGCCGCTCCCTGCCCGCCGACGAGGTGGAGGCGATGCAGACCTTCCTGTCCTGCGCGCTGGACCTGCTGCTGCTGCACGACCAGGTGCCCGACGGCGGCGACGACGCGCTGATCCGGAGGGAGGGCGTCGTCGAGCTCGAGGTGCTGCGCGCCGAGGACTCGCGGCTCTACCTGTTCGACACCGCCGACGAGCAGCTCGTCTCGCTCGCCCGGCACGTCGTCGCGTCGGCGGCCCTCGCCTGGCACCGCGACACGACCTTCGAGGCGACCCCGGGTCGGCAGTGCGACTGGTGCAGCGTCCGCAGGTGGTGCCCGTCGCGCGACGCCGGTACGGAGGGACCCGATACGTCGCGCGAGGTCGACGACGCCATGACCGGCCAGGTCGTCGACCCCTTCTGAGGTCTGCTCAGAGCGCGATGATGGCCAGGCCGCGGTCTACGCCAGCCGCGAGCGCGTCCAGATGCTTCCGATCGCCGGTCACCACGGTGTCGCCACGGCGCAGCGCACCCTCGACGACGACCGCATCCGGAGCACCCACAGTGACCGAACACCGCCCGAGCAGCACGCCCGCGGCCCTGGCATGTGGCGGCGTGAGCGCTTCGACGTGGCAGCCCTGCAGGAGACGCCCCAGGTTCGCCGACCCGCGCCATGCCTCGACAACCACGATCGTTGCCACGGTCGGCAGGACGCCGCGCTCCAACGCCCGGCGATGCAGCGCCCAGGCGCGACGATCACCGCGCTCGGCGGCAACGAGCATGCCCGTGTCGTAGGTCAGGGCCGTCATAGGACCTCGAGGAGGGCGTCCGCGGCCTCGAGTTCGTCGGCCGTCAAGGCTCCGTTCTCTGCCTCCCAGTGGGCGACGGCTCGCAGTCCCCGTCGGACCTGCAACCACTGCGTCGCCGCTTCGGTGATGGCTGCCGAGACGGCGACGCCTTCCGCCCGCGCCTGCTCCTCCAGCGCCTGAAAGACCTCGGCGGGGAACGACACGCTTCGCTTCACCACGTTGGCCACCTCCTCAAGGTACGACCGCGGTATCACTACGAGAACCTCCTTGAGCCTCACCTCGCGAACGGCGACACCACCAGGCCCACAGCGGAAACTGTGGACGAGGCCGCGCAGCTGTGGACTTCTCGTCCGGCAACCGCTCCGTCTCCTCGCGGGTCACCGTGCCCCAAGGATCCGACAGCTCAGGGTCGAGACAGCGCATCGCGCCCGATGACTCAGAGCGAAGCCGGCGCGCGCAGAACCTGGTTCCCGCTCACCTGGGCCCGCAGGTGAGCGGCCAGCAGGGCGTGAGCGCAGCTGCTTCCAGTACGTCGGAGGCAAGCGCCCGACCCGCTGATCACGTCACGGCTCCTCGCGGGGCATGGTGGTCCGGGCAAGCAGGGCACGCAATACGGGCAGCGCCGCCCGATCCTTGGCCCGGTTCGCCGCCGTCTTGCTGGCGATGACGTGAGCGAGCGAGGCAATGTCCAGCGCGAGGTCCTCGAGCACGACGTGAACGGCCTCCGCGCTGAGGTCATCGAAACTGAGGTCCCCGGCAGGCTGGAGGACGAGGTCCAGCTCCCCGAAGCGCGTGACGAGGTTCAGCACCGTGATGCCGAGCAGCAGATCGGGGTGCGGGTCGAAGACCACACCCTCGGGCTCGTTCTCCACCCGGATCCGCGCGTCGAGTGCCCGCAGGGCTGTCGCCAGCTTCGTCAGGTTGGGACGGCCGCGCTCGGGGGTGATGTCCACGTCGTACGTCGGGAGCGGGCTCCCGTGGACGACGGCGGCAAATCCTCCGACCACCACGAACCGGACCCCGTGGTCGACCAGGACGCCGAGGAGCGCCTCCGGGTCGTACGTCCTCACCGGCCTGCCCCTGCCTGCAACCGGGTCGCCGTGCGGTGAAGCATCACCAGCCGGTCGACACGCTCTTTCGGTGCGAGCTGCAGGGTGACCTCGAGCAGTCCCAGGTCGTGCGGATCCGCGACAGGTTCCGTGGACAGCACGAGTGACTCACCAAGTCCGGACAGGATCTTGGCAATCACCGGCATGCCGGGGTTCTGGCGCCCAGCCTCGATGCGGGCGATCACCGGCTGGGCCACGCCGGAGGCGTCAGCAAGTGCTCGCTGACTGAGCCCATGACGGCGGCGGGCGTTTCGAACCAGCGCTGCGACCTCCATCGCCTCACGATAGCTGATTCGGTATCACGCGCGTCACCCTCACGGCAGAGTCGTCAGAAGGG
>CAWASC010000009.1:0-152062 GCA_963784705.1 uncultured Actinomycetota bacterium | reverse complement strand
CACCGCAAACGCGCAGGTCAGAAGGGGTGCGGGAGGCTTTCCCGGCCCGTCCTGAAGCCCATGTTGCTCACTGTTGCTCACAGAGCTCGATCACGTCGAGCACAGCGGCATGTGGCCCATCACGTTCCTACCTTCGAGTTCAGCCATCCATCGCTGCTCGAGGAGGCCGGACCCATGCAGGGTTCTGTACGCAAGAGATGCCAGTGCCCCGTCCGCTACGACACCCGCGGGCGCCTGCTCGCGTGCACCAAGCCGCACGGCTCGTGGTGCTTCGTCACCAACATCCCCGCCACCGCCGGTGAGGCGCGTCAAGCAGGTCATGCGCAGCGGCTTCGCGACCAAGAAGGACGCCCAGGACGCCCTCGCCGCCCTGCTCGCTGGTCTTGCCGCGGGCCGGTACGTCGCCCCGAGCCACCGGACCCTCGAGGTGTACCTCGAGCAGTGGCTGGTCGGGGTGCAGCTCGAGCTGGCCGCGACCGCGTACAGCAACTACCGGATCCTGCTGCGCCGGTACGTCCTGACCCGCATCGGCCACCTACCGCTCACCAAGATCACCGCCGCGCGGCTGACCGCCCTGTACGGCGAGCTGCTCGCCACCGGCAACCGGACCGGCGGGCCGCTGTCCCCGGCGACCGTCCGGACCGTCCACCGGATCCTCAGCAAGGCCTTCGGCGACGCCGTCCGGGAACGCCAGCTGCCGGAGAACCCCGCGACCTACGCCAAGCTCCCCCGCCGGCAACGACCGGAGATGAAGACCTGGACCGCCGAACAGGCCACCACCTTCCTGAGCCGCGCCGCGACCGACCGCCTGTACGCCGCGTGGCTGCTCGCCCTCGCCTGCGGGCTGCGACGCGGAGAGCTCGCCGGACTGCGCTGGATCGACCTGGACCTCGACGCCGCGACCATCACCATCGTCAACCAGCGCACCGTCGACGCCGAGTGGAACGTCGTCACCAAGGAACCCAAGGGCACCAGCCGCCGCACCATCGACCTCGGACCCGGCACTACAGGAGTGATCCGCGCATTCGTGACACGTCCCCGCTCCGCGAGTCGTCACTGCCATCGGGAAGTAGCGCCACATGCAGCATCACGCCGTCCACGATCCCGTGATCCAGCGCGCGGGCCTCGGGCGGCTGTGAGATCGCGGTGAGCCGGCGGCTCTGGCGCCCTGCAAGGGGGTGACCCTTAGCCATATCCGTGGCAGGCTTCTTTACATGCGAAATGCCCAACGCAAGCCAGCCGCCGCCGTCCTTGCTGCGGTACTGCCGATGACCCTGCTTATTACGGTGGGAACGGCGCAGGCCACGCCCACGTTCCGAGCACCGACCGACCTGCCTGTCGGCGCGGGAGCCTCGGACGTCCTGGTCGACGACGAACGTCATCTGGCGTACGTGTCCAACAGCGCTGACGGCACAATTAGCGTCCTCGATCTGTCCAACCGCGCTGTAGCGGCCACGTGGACCGTCGCTCCCGAGAGTGGGACGCGGAAGAACAGCGAACTGGCTCTGATTGGCGACCGACTGCTGGTGACAGGCTACGCGGACGACCTCGTCGTCGTGGATACTAGGGACGGCACGGTGACGAGTCTGAGCGCAGGCGGGACAGGTCCGCTGGCTGCTGACGCGTCCCGCAATGAGGTGTACGTGGCCCACGCCGCGGTGGACTCCGCCGATGTGACGGTGCTGGACCTGATCACCGGGACTGTCGTAACCACCGTCCCTGTAGCCCACCCGCTGGAGCGGCTTGAAGTGGACGGCGTCCGGGACACACTGCTCGGCTTGGACGCGACCAGTCACGAGCTGGTCTTTATCGACGTGGTCAGTCGTGCCGTGACCAGACGGGTACCGCTTTCAGGCAGCCCCGTCGACCTGGCTGTTGATGCGAGCGAGGGCACAGTCTACGTCTTGACCGATGACGACGCCGTCAACATTGTTGATGAGGCCACCTCGGCAATTACCCGGGTCGCTCTAGGCGAGTATGCCGTTGGCCTGACGGTCGACCCCGTTCAGCACCGCGCACTCGTAGCGAGCGTCCCTGAAGCCCGGCTGCTGGTGGTGAACGCCAGTGGCGTTCTTGGCAAGGCTCCGCTTACTGACAGCGCGACTTCCGTGGCCGCGGTCCCGTCGATAGGGGGATTTCTCACCATTTCGTACCAGACGGAGAGAGCGACGCTTGCTGCCGCAGCGTCGGTGCCCGGTCCACCGCGGATTGGTTCGGCCACCCGCGACTACGTTCAGTCGGTGGTCAGCTTCGGCTCGCCCCTGGACAACGGGGGAAGCAAGGTAACGGCGTACACGGTAACCGCACGGGACATCACCGAGCCCAGTCGCGGCGGGCAGACGGCGATTGGTACGGCGAGCCCAATCGAGGTGCACGGGCTGACGGCCGGCGACTCCTACGTCTTCTCGGTGACAGCTACAAACGCCGTAGGGGTTGGCGCCCCGAGCCCTGAGACGAGCGCGGTCGTGCCCCTCGCGGCCGAAGGCAATGCGCCGCGACCAATCAGGCGGCCCAATGGGCTCATCGCATGGGCCGACAAGACCGGCGTCCATGCAATCAAGGCCGACGGCACGGGAAGACGCACTGTCGTGGCTAAGTACGGCGCCAGGCACCCATCCTGGTCACCGAACGGGCGTCAACTCGCCTATACCCAGCTGACGCAGAGCGCGACCCGTCAAGACGTGACGTCGGCGGCGTACATCGGGCTGATCAACGCCGACGGGTCGGGCTTTGCGAAATTGGTTGCCGGCACTCAGCCGACGTGGACTGCAGATGGTCATTGGGTCATCTACCACGACCTGGCGGGACTTCACCGCATCTCTGGAGGAGGCGTGCGCGGTCGGCTCCGAATGATCAACGTGACCACGAAAGCGGTGAAGGCGCTGCCATTGCCGGTGATGGAGCAGCTCGACCCCGTGGCGATGGACTACCACTTCGACTACTCCCTCTCGCCCAATGGCAAGACGTTGGCATGGCGCTCCGGCCACAGCTATCACCTGCTCAATCTGGACGGCACCGACCACCGCACGATCAAGATCCCGGCGTCGCTTTACTACTACGACGACCCGCCGGTATGGGCTGCCGATGGGCGGCTAGCGTTCGCCTGCGTAGGCAATGGCAACGGCGCGGACATGTGCGCAGTCGACCTCCTGAGCGGGCAGATTAGGGATCTCACAGCCCGGCACAACACCTACTCAACGTTCTACGCTGCGCCTTCTCCCGATCGCACCCTCATGGCCTACGGCGGGTACGACGCCTTCTACGTGTGCGACCTGGCCGGGGGGCACTATCGGAAACTGTTCGCCGTTACGTCACAAAGCGCGACGACGACGCATCCCAGCTGGCAGTCCCTGTAGTCAGCAGCGTCGCCCGGCCGTGCGACCCCTGGATTCGTTGTAGGAGCTGCGACGCTTCCGACATTCGGGCTCCAGATTCAAACGACTGACAACTAGTTCTCTCTCGGAATCCGCGACCTTGAGCCCGCGAATCCGCGACCTTGAGCCCGCGAATCCGCGACCTTGAGCCCGCGAATCCGCGACCTTGAGCCCGCGAATCCGCGACCTTGAGCCCGCGAATCCGCGACCTGTGGGCTTTGGCGTGCCCTCGAGGCGGTAGGCTGCTGTCATGGGTGTCTTCTCCGCAGATCAGGTGTGGCGTCCTCGATTCACCCAATCGTTGGTTGAGCAGACGCTCGCGGACACGCCGATTACCGTCATCCAGGGTGCCCGCCAGGTGGGAAAGAGCACGCTTGCTCGACAGGTCTTTGCCGACCGTGACGGCCAGTTGCTCAGCCTCGACAGCACGGCGGCGTACGAGGCAGCGAAGGCCGACCCTGACGCCTTCGTGCGGCAGACATCAGGCTTGCTGGTGATCGACGAGGTCCAGCGGGTGCCTGAGTTGCTGAGGGCGATGAAGGACGCGGTCGAACAAGACCGCCGGCCAGGGCGGTTTCTGGTCACCGGCTCGGCGAACCTGCTCGACGTACCTGGCTCTCAGGAGAGCCTCGCGGGGCGGGCGGAGACCATTGCGCTGTACGGGCTGAGTCGAGGCGAGGTGGAGGGGCAACGGGAGGACTTCGTCGAACGCGTCCTCGCGGGCGACCACGAGACCCTCGCCAGCCGCCCCGCGAGCCTGACGAGGGCGGACTACCTTGAGATCGCGTGCGCAGGCAGCTACCCCGAGCCGATGCAGCGGACCGGCCGCCGAAGGAGTGCGTGGTTCGACAACTACCTCGCGCGCATCCTGGACAGGGACGCCCGAGAGCTGAGCCGGCTCGCACACCTGGACCGGCTGCCGGAATTGATCAAACTGCTCGCGGCCAACAATGCGGGTGAGCTCGTCAAGGCCCGGCTGGGGACCGCGGTCGGGATCCCCGAGACCAGCCTGTCGGGGTACCTGGACCTGCTGGAAACGCTGTACCTGATCCACACGATCCCGGCGTGGGGCAACAACCTCAGTGGACGAGTGACCGGCAGGGCGAAGGTCGCGTTGGTCGACACCGGATTGGCGGCGCGGCTGAACAACGTCACCGCTGCGGCGATGGCGCCCCAGGTCGCCAGTGATGTCGCAGGCGACCTGCTCGAGGCGTTTGTTGCCGGTGAGCTCCGTCGTCAGCTGGTCTGGTCAGAGACCGAGGCGAGCCTGTTCCACTTCCGCGATCGTGAAGGGCGCGAAGTGGATCTCGTGCTCGAGGGCGCCGACCGCGCGGTCGCTGGGGTCGAGGTCAAGGCCACGAGCACCGTCCGGGCGCAGGATTTCAAGGGCCTGACGTTCCTCCGCGACAAGGTGGGCAAGCGCTTCACCCTCGGCGTCGTTCTCTACACCGGCACGACGCCGCTCCCCTTCGGCGACCGGCTCTGGGCCCTGCCGTACTCCTCGCTCTGGACCGCCAGCCCCTGAACGGCAGCAACGCTGAGCAGAAAAGGATCCTCACAACGGCCTGCGCTGTGCTCGTCGGTTCGCCTGTTCGTTGGCGACCCGGCTAGGGACCGAGATGGCCGATGGGAACGACGACTACGCCGTCCGGCCGCCTATAGGGGTAGCCGCTGCCGGTTCCGACACCGAGCACTGCCGAGTGGCCGGCCTTCTGCCTCTCGACTTTCCGGGCCAGCGCCTTAAGGTTGAGTGCGGCCGCTTTGATGATCTCGTCGCGGTCCTGAGGTTGACCTCGAAAGCTCCCCCCGCGTCAGTGCGCTGCTGGGCAATGATCTCCATCAGACCCAGGGCGGTTCACATAGAGTTCAGATCGGATCGCCACCCAAGTTCCACGAGACTCGGGACATCCTCGCTCGATCGGGAAAACCCGAGAGGGCAGCGATGACTTATGTTATTCCTCGCGCGGATAAGGCCGTCGGGCCGACCCTTGGCTTGGCCGGCCCGACGAGCTCAACGGGTGGAGTCAGGTGATGTAAAAGCCAGCCACGTCCGCGAGGAGTTGCGTACTGCCCGCGGAGTTGTAGAGCTGAACTTGGCCCTGATCGTTCAGCTTGACGACGACAAGGTTCGGGGAGATGAGTCCCGCCTTGAGGTTGAGGTTGCTCACGTAAGGCCGCGTCGCACCGGCGGGAAAGACGGTCACGAAGCCGTTCGCGGTCGAGCCGACGCTGGTCACGTTCATGACCACGGCCGTGGCACCCGCAGGCACACCGCCGGCGCCGGTTACCTGCACCGTGATCGCGCCGCCGGCACCAACCGCTTGCTTCGGCGCCCCCGTGCCCGAGCGGGTGTCGAGAACGCGCGCCGGCACCAAGCCCTGGAAGATGCTCCCGCTCGCGGTGAAGTACCCCGCGATGTCAGCGAGCAGATGCGTCGATCCGGCGGCGTTGAATATCTCCACCGCTCCGTCAGTGCCGACCTTGACGATGGCCAGGTTCGGCGTCGTTAGGCCCCTGGAGAGGTTGAGGTTGCTGGCATCGGGTCGCACGGTCCCCCCGGGATACACCGTGACGAAGCTCGTCGTCGTGGGACCTACAGCCGTCACGTTGAAGGCGACGGCCGTCACGCCGTCCGCAGGTACACCGCCGACTCCGGTGACCTTGACCTTGATGGTGCCCTTGGGACCGACGGTGCTCCTCGGAGCTCCAGTGCCGTTGCGAGTGTCAAGGATCCGAGCCGGGGCCACGGCGACGTACGCCGATCCAGCGGACTGAGTGTAGTAACCGGCAACGTCCGCCAAGAGGTGCGTCGATCCCTGGCTGTTGAAGAGCGACACCTGGCCTCTGGGGCTCAACGAAACGGTGACGAGGTTGGGGCGCGTCATCCCTGGCTCTGTGTTGATGTTGGACGCGTTCGGTCGAGCGGCGTCGCTTGGGTAGACAGTGACGTACCCACGGGTGCTCGACTGAACCGCAGTCACGTTGAGGACTACCGCGGTGGCGCCGCTAGTTGGAATACCGCCGACACCGGCGACCTGAAGCGTCACCGATCCGTTAGCGGCCAGGGCTCCGGCTGGGGCACCGACGCCCTTGCGCGTGTCGAGGATGCGGGCGGGGTCGACGGGAACGAACTTGCTCCGCGGCCCCGGCGGCGCGCTGGTGTTGATGTAGAAGGGAGCGCTGTCAACGGGAGTCGTGTCTTCCGACGTCGCGACACTCCAGGTGTAGGCGTTGTTGACCTCCGTCGTGTTGACGATGTTCTTCAACGTCAGAGTCACGTCATCCCCTGCGCCGATGGCGTTGTCGAGGTTCACGTAGATCGAGTTGTTGTTGCCGTCTAGATAGCAGTAGGCCCGGCCTGTGCCAGTCGGGTTGGTGTTGTCGACCACCGATGCCGAGCAATTTCGGAAGTTGTATCCGTTGGGAGCGACCACGTACGCGCGTCGGGGGCCGTCACTGCGCAATGCACCACCGTTGGTGGTCGTGAACCGGAGCTCATAGTCACTCACGCCACCGGGTGAGTGGCTTGTCGGATTCACCGTCGGTGACACTACCGAGCGCGTCAGGATGTCAAACGGCGCCGAGTTGGCCTTGGTGGGCTCAGCGTCCGTGGAGATCTGCCAGACCGCGCCGGTCATGGCGGCCGGCGGGTTAATGATGTCGTTGATTTTCACCGAAATGGTGTGAGGTCCGGTGATGTCGTTGTCGATGTTGATGTAGCCAGTGTTCTTGTTGCCGTTCGTGTAGCAAAAGGCGCGGCCGCTCTGGGAGGGGTCAGTCTTGTCTGTGACGTACGCACCCGAGCAGGTGCTGAGGTCGGTGCCCGTCGGGGCGACGAAGTACAGCCGCTGGCTACCCGTGATCGGCGCCCCGAGCGTAAGGTCCAGGGTGTAGTCGCTGTTGGCCGACGTGCCGTCGTTGGTCAACGTGATGACGGTCTGAGATGCGGCATAGGCTGGCGAGCCTAGAGCGGGCACGACCGCCGTCATCATCAGGACGAGGACGACGGCGCGTCGAGCGAGGTAGGTGCGTCGCCGAGACGACGTGGAGCGTGCGGACACGAGGAGACCCCCAAGAAGTATGCGTTTCAGATACTTGCGGATGCTATGGGCGGACCGCCGTGGTGGCTAGGAACTGCTGAGGGTTGGGGAGTACTCCCTTTCCTGTCTGCTCCGCCCAGCTTGTTCGCCAATCACGCTGCCTCTGAAAATGGCCGCATTCGACACTGAATGTCGCTCACGGGTTGCTCACAGACTCGGTGCACCAGCCGACACGAAGACCACACAGATGAGCGTGCAGCCTTCCCACTCGGCGCACTGGGAGGTACTGTTTACACGCTCGAGGTACGGCACGAGATGGTCTGCAAAGCCCTACGGATCAAGAGGTTAGGGGTTCGAATCCCTTCGGGTGCACCGCAAACGCGCAGGTCAGAGGGGGTGCGGGAGGCGTTGCCGGCCGCTCCTGGAGCCCATGTTGCTCACTGTTGCTCACAGAACGTGCAGGTCAGAGCCGTTGTTACTCCGGTATCGTCGGCGTCCCCCGTCCGTGGTCGATGCGGCTAGGCGGAGAGCCAGGTCAGCAACTGAGGGATGTGCGTGGGCGCGCTGAAGGTCTGCGTGCGCGCCGCGTAGGGCAGGACCTCCTTGAGTGGCGCGGACTCCTCGTCCGCGGCAGGGTCCTCGGCCGTGCCTGCGACATACAGGACGACGAGCCGACCGTGACGACCGTCGTCCTTCTTGCGGACGACGCGACCCAGCCGCTGCACCATCTGCCGCTTGCTGCGGCTGGCCGCCACGATGACACCGAGGTCCGCTTCGGGGACGTCGACTCCTTCGTCGAGCAGCTTCGGTGCGGACAGCATCCCGACCGCACCCTGCTTGAAGTCGGCCATCCGCACTTGGCGCTCGTCGTCGTCCAGCCCGGAGTAGATCGCTGTCGCGTTGCAGCCTCCTGCGGCAAACAGGTGAGCCGCGTGCTGCGCAGCCTCCTTGGTGCCGGTGAAGACCAGCGTGGCCCGGGTGCCCGCCCCTGCTGCGAGAGGAGCCAGAGCCTGCAGGACCGGGTCCTTCGCGGGCGTCTCCGCCACCATACGGCGCCGCTCGCTGAACGCCTTGCTGTAGGCCCGGGCAGCCGTCCGCTCCGGGCCGGCCGGACCGCCGGAGGCGACGGTGACCGCCTTCATGAACTCGGCGAAGGGTCGCGCGGGCAGACAGAACTCGTTGATGAGTTTGCCGGCCGCGGCTTTCGCCTGCGCGTCGTAGTAGTCGTAGGACTGCTGCTCCTCCTCCCCGAAGCGGATGGCGACCAACGCGATGTCGAACGGCGCGATCACCTCGTCCTGGAGCGCCCGGTCGTACCAGAGCTTGAAGACGGGCTCTGGGCCGAAGTACGCGTCGAGCAGCTCGTCGCCCAAGTCGTCGCGTCGGTAGGTGGCGGAGAGGCCGAGCCGCCAGGTGAAGCGGGAGTCCAGCGCCTTGCTGAACGTCGGAGCGCCGTAGCGATGGACCTCGTCGGCCACCAGCAGGCCGGCCTGCCCTCGCGGGAGGAAGCCACCCTTGCGGGCCGCGTGCACGGTCGAGACCAGGACGTCGACCTCGCGAAGAGAGTCATGCTCGCCACCCCCACGGCTGCCGACGCGCTCGTCCGGGAAGGCGCTGTCGAGGTTGCGGCGCCACTGACGCACGAGCTCGACGGTCGGGACGACGACCAGTGACTTGCGTCCCTCCTCCAGCGCCTCCCCGATGGCCTGAAGGGCAAGACGGGTCTTACCAGCTCCTGTGACCGCCTCGACGACTCCCTGTCGCCCGTCCTCGTCCCAGGCTGCGAGGGCCTCCTCCTGCCACGCGTAGAGATCTGGCATTCCTGAGCCATGGTCGTCGCGCGGAAGGGAGGGGGAAGGCAGAGAACGCGGTGCTTCCTCGGGCGCAGCTGCGAGGTCGACCTCGCCGCTGCTCAGGAGCTCGAGGGAGTCCTCCAGCTGGTCGATGACCTCGTGCAGGTCGTGGACTTGCTTGTCCTGTGCCGTCGACCTGCGTTCCAGATCCGCGAGGGTCTTGTCCTTCTCCGCCAAGCGGCGTTCGAGGTCGACGATGCGCATGTCGCGGGCGCCCAGTTGGCGCTCCGACTCCGACAACTTCGTCTCGAGCCGTTCCACCTGCGACGCGAGGGTGTTGGCCTTCGTCTGCGCGTTCTTCGTTGCGCGCGTCTGCCGGGACAGCTGCTCCTTGAGCTCGGCGACGCACTTCTCGGCCGCGATCTGCGCGTGCTGGGCGTGCCGGGCCTCCCGGCGGTGGTCCTCCACCTGACTCGCCACGTCACCCGAGTCGGACGTCTTCGACTGCGCGAGCTGCTCCCTCGTCCGCGTCAGCTCGGCGGCCACCTCGGCGAGTCGTGCGTCCCGGTCGGCCAGTCGCTGGACGTACTGGGACTGCAGCGCCTCGATCTGCTCTCGGGCGGTCTTCTCCGCCCGGGCCGACGCGTGCTGCTCCTGCTGCAGCCGTTGGATGAGGTCGGCCTCGGTGATGCGCAGCTGGGCGGCCAGTGCGAGCGCTGCCTCGTACTCGGCGGTCTGGGACTCGACGACGGAGAGTTGCGTTGCCAACTCTTCCGTACCCTGGAGCTGCGACGTGAGCTCGGCGATCTGCGCCGTCTGTTCAGCGAGGACCTGAGCCTGCCAGGTCGCCAGAGCGCCGGCGTGCCCACGTTCCTCCTCGAGCTCGGGGACCTGCTGCTCCCGCTCGCTGACGAGCTGGGGCGCCTCGGCAACGTGGATCTCCACCGGGAGGTCACGGGTCAGGGGAGGCGTGACACTCCTCCGGCGGAAACCTCGGCGTGGCGCCGCCGCGGGCAGTACGTCCCTCGCTGCGGCCGCGGGCAGCTGCTGCGTTGGGGGGGCCGCGGTCACGTCCTCGTTCTCGGCTCTTTAGGCCCCACGCCGATGAGCCGATCGGAGTAGTGGCTCACACCGGAGAACCGGATGCTGGTCCAGACACAGCAGGAACGTGTCAGCCTCTCGGCCTCTGACCAAGCAGGTGCGGGCACGAGCGCCAGGGGGTAGGCGTCGTGCGACGCCACCTGGAGGCAACATGACGGTCCTGAGCCCTGCACCCGGCTTGGCAGCGGATCTTGAGCTGGCCTGCCAGGACGCGGCGGACTGGCCCCCCCCCGGATCCGGGGGGACGCTGCGCAGGTGGCAGCGGCTGAGCGCCCTCGCCGAACGGGACCTCGTCCTCGCTCGGCTGGTGGAAGCGCATGCGGATGCCGTCGCGATCCTGCAGGAGCTCGACGAGAACAACCCCACCCAAGGACGCAGGTACGGCGTCTGGGCGGCGCGCGGTCCCGCGCTCGTCCTCACCGACGGTCGCCTGCACGGGGTGAAGGACTGGTGCTCGGGTGCGACGCTGCTGACGCACGCCCTGGTCACGACGTCGGACGGCACCCTGGTCGACGTCGACCTCGACCAGCCGAGCGTGACCCCACTGCCCGAGACGTGGGCCAGCGCCGGTATGCGGGGCGCGGACACCCGCTCCGTCCGCTTCGACGGCGCCGCCGCCCGGGTGGTCCCTGGTGACTACCTCCAGCGCCCCGGCTTCTGGGCCGGCGGTGTCGGCGTCGCCTCGTGCTGGTACGGCGGAATGCTCCCTCTGCTGACCCCGCTGCGTGATCACGTCTCGCGTCACAGGGACGACGCCCTCGCGGCAGCGCACCTCGGTGCCTGCCTGTCCTCGGTCGCTGCGACGCGCGCCCTGCTTGCCGAGACCGCCGACCGGGTCGACCGGGGCCGGCTGGACATGGGAGCAGCCTTGCGAGCCCGCAGTGCCGTCGCCGACACCGCCGCGCTCGTGCTGACCCGCGTTGGTCGCGCGCTCGGGCCGGCACCGCTCGCCCGGGACGTCGAGCACGCCCAGCGAGTCGCCGACCTGCAGGTGTACATCCGCCAGGACCACGCCGAGCGAGACCTGGCTGCTCTCGCCGTGGCGTCCCTGGAGCAGTCGTGGTCGCTGTGACCTCGCCCGACCTCACTGGGCTGGGCACGCCCGAGGAGGTCTGGCGAGCGCACGGCCTCCCGGACGTCCTGCCCCCCTTCGACACCGACGCGCTGCTGCTGGCTGCCCGGGTGGTGGTCATCGCCCCGCACCCTGACGACGAGGTCCTCGGCGTCGGGGGACTGCTGTCCTGGCTCGCCGATCACGGCATGCCCGTCCTCGTGGTGAGCGTCACCGACGGGGAGCGCAGTCACCCCGGTCGCGAGGCGGAGCTCCGGGCGACCCGGGCTCACGAGCGCGCCACCGCACTGAGCGTGCTGCAACTCACCGCCGAGATCATCCGCCTGCAGCTCCCCGACTCTGCCGTCGACGCACAGGTCCTGCGCGCGCGCCTGCGGGACGTCGTACGCAGCGACGACGTCTTGCTCGTCCCGTGGGAGCGCGACGGCCACCCCGACCACGACGCGTGCGCGTGGGCGGCGCGCGAGCTCGGTGCCGCACGGTGGTCCTACCTCGTGTGGGGCTGGCACTGGGCCACCCCGGAGCAGCTGCCCGTGGACCGTGCTCGTCAGGTGGCGCTCCTGCCCGAGCACCGAGACCGCAAGCGAGCCGCCGCAGCCGCCTACGTCTCGCAGATCGAAGGACCGGATCCCATCTTGCCCAGGCACGTGCTTGATCGGCTGCTTCGGTCCGCCGAGGTGCTGCTCGAGGAGCGGACGTGACGCTGGACGCCGACTACTTCGACGGCATGTACGCCGACGGCGACGACCCCTGGGGCTTCGAGAACCGCTGGTACGAGGAGAGGAAGCGCGCTCTCACCCTGGCGATGCTGCCCGATCGCGTCTACCGCAGCGGTGTCGAGATGGGCTGCAGCATCGGGGTTCTCACCCGTGCGCTCGCCTCTCGTTGCGAGCGCCTCATCGCCACGGACGTCTCCCGAACCGCTGTTGAGGCTGCGCGGACGCGCTGCGCCGACCTCGCTCACGTGGAGGTCCGGCTGACCGCGGTCTGGCCTGAGGAGGAGTGCGACCTGGCCGTCGTGTCCGAGGTCCTCTACTACTTCTCAGCCGATGACGCAGTGGTGCGCGCGGCCCAGGTGGCACGGACCCCGACGGTCCTCGGCGTGCACTGGCGCCACCCCGTCGAGGACTACCCGCTCGGGGGCGACCAGGCTCATGCAGTGCTTGACCGCGCCTGTAAGGACAACGGCCACGAGCTGGTCGCGTCGTACCTCGACGAGGACGTGGTCGCAGCGGTCTGGAGCCAGGACCCTCGCTCGGTGGCTGCGCGCGAAGGCCTGCTCTGATGCGCGTCGGTGTGGTGATCCCGGCGCACGACGAGCAGGACCTGCTCCCTGCCTGCCTCGACGCGCTGGCGGAGGCCGCGCGAGGCGTCGATGCCAGCCTGGCCGTCGTGCTCGACAACTGCACGGACGGCTCAGCGTCGCTGTGCGAGCAGCGAGGCATCGTGCCCGTGACCGTCGCTGTGCGCAGCGCCGGACGGGCTCGCGCCGAAGGCTTCACCCGGCTGCTGGAGGTGCTGGGGACCGAGGATGTCTGGCTCGCCTCCACCGACGCGGACAGCCGTGTCGCTGCGGACTGGCTGCACCAGCAGCTCGCGCTCGCCGAGGCGGGAGCCGACGCCGTGTTCGGGGTCGTAGATGTCGAGGACTGGGACGAGCACCCGCCGGCGGTGGCTGACCGGTTCCGCGCGCTGTACGCCGGGACCTCGCGCAGCGACCCCGGTCCGCACCCCCATCGGCACGGCGCCTGCTTCGGGCTGCGGGCGACGACCTACCTCGAGGTGGGCGGGCTGCCACCGCTGGCCGTCGGCGAGGACCAGGCGCTCTCCGACCTGCTCGTACGCGCCGGAGCAAGCGTCGTCGCCTCCACTGCCGTGCGCGTCGTGACCAGCAGCCGCGCCCGGTCGCGGGTCGATGGTGGCTTTGCGTCGTTCCTCCGCGCCCTCGCCTGACGTCGTGGGCACGCCGCGGCATGACGGACGCGGTCGCGGGGCAGGTCACGTCTGCGTGGAGGTGACTGCCTCCCGGACGAAGAACGAGAGCGAGGACACCATGGGCATCTCGGACGACGACATCACGACCACCGGTACGTCGGGCACCAACGGCGGCGACGCCGATCAGGGTGACAGCGACAGCACGCAGGCCGACCCGGCCGGCTCCGACCCCACGGGCAGCGACGCCGGAGGTCAGGGCCACGACGCGGACCAGGGCGACAGCGACGACAGCAAGGCCGACCCGGCAGGCGTCGACCCCGCCGGCTCGGACCCGGCCGGCAGCTGAGCGAGCAGACGCACCCGCCGGGCCTCGGCCCGGCGGGTGCGCTCGACCGCTGCGTGGCGGTGGGGAGCGAGCAGTTCGCCCGCGAGCACTGGGGTCGCGCGCCCCTGGTGACGCGCGCCAAGGAGCTGGCGCGAGACTTCACCGACCTGCTCAGCGAGGACGACGTCGACGAGCTCATCGCCGATCGTGCCCTCCGCACTCCCTTCTTCCGCACCGTGGCGGACGGGGTGGGACGACCTGATCCGGTCCGTGGAGCCACTGCGGGAAACCGGCGCCTGAACGACCTGGTGGACCCCGACGCCCTGCACGCGCAACGCGAGGCCGGCGCCACCCTCGTGCTCCAGTCGCTGCACCGAGTGCACCCGCCGGTCGCGCGTTTCTGCCGGGAGCTCGCCGACGAGCTCGGCCACCCCACGCAGTGCAACGCCTACCTCACCCCAGCCGGCGACGCACAGGGCTTCGCGTTCCACCACGACACCCATGACGTGCTCGTCCTGCAGGTCAGCGGTCGCAAGCGATGGCTCGTGCACGAGCCGGTCCTCGCCCAGCCGCTTCGCGACCAACCACGCTCCGGGGCGGGCCTCGTCACGGCCGGCGCCGTACCGCTGATCGACACCGACCTCGAGCCCGGGGACTGCCTCTACCTCCCGCGCGGCTACATCCACGCCGCCCAGACCACCGATGTTCCCTCGGTGCACCTGACCGTAGGAGTGCTCTCCCTGACCCGGCACGACCTGTTGACGGACGTCCTCACCCTGGCCGCCCGGGACGAGCGCTTCCGCACCAGCCTGCCCATGGCCACGTCGGGTCACGAGGGGTCGCTGACAGCCGACCTGCTGCAGGATTTGGTGCAGTGGCTCGGCGAGGTCGACAGAACCGACCTCGCCGACCTGGTGCGCACCCGCCTGGACCGGGCACGACCGCTGGAGCCCCTGCGCGTCCTGCGGCAGTCGGCGGCCGCGCACGACCTCACGGCAGGCACACCCGTTCGCCCCCGCCGCGGTCTGCGCGTCGAGGTCCGGGAGCTCGGGGACCGGGTGGAGGTCGTGCTGGCCGACCGGGTGATCTCCTTCCCAGGGGTGGCGCAGGCAGCAGTCCGGGCCGTCGTCGCGTCGCCGCTCACACCGCGTGACCTCGTTGCTGCTGAGCTGGACCTCGCGGATGCCCTGGTCGTCGTACGCCGGCTGTTGCGTGAGGGCGTGCTCGTCCCGTCATGAGCGGAGCCGCGCCCCGGTGCGCCGACCTGTCCGCCGCGCGCCACGAGCCGCTGGTGGCGACAGCGAGCCGCGTCGACCGCTGGGTCCTCCTCGAGCACCCGGGGGCGTGGGGACCTGCCGCACCGCCGGTCACCCGGTTGGCCCCGCCCGTCGCGCAGCACCTGCGCGACGCCGCGCGCACCGTCGGCGCGCGACTGCTGATGATCCGCCGCCCGCATCGCCTCACGACCCCCGGCCGGTGGCAGTACGTCGTGACGTCCACACCCGGTCAGGAGCAGGTGCTGGCCCGGCACGTCGACAACGACGAGCAGCTGCTCGAGCCGATCCCGGACACGCCCGGCGCCGGCTGGGAGCGGCGAGCCGGGCGGTTGTGGTTGGTCTGCACCCAGGGGCGGCATGACCTGTGCTGCGCTGTCCGGGGGCGGCCGGTGGCCACGCAGATGCTCGCCGCAGACCCTGACGGCGTCTGGGAGGCCAGCCACATCGGCGGGGACCGGTTCGCGCCCAACCTGGTGCTGCTCCCCGAAGGCCACTATTTCGGGCGCGTCGAGGCCGGCGCGGTCACGGACCTGATGGCCGGGGTGGTCGCCGGTCGCCTGGACCTGGCGACGTGGCGAGGACGGAGCAGCCTGCCGCTGCCGGTCCAGGCGGCGCAGCACTTCGCGCGCGCGGCCACCGGGGTGCAGGACCTGGACGCCCACCCACTTCTCGGGCAGGAGAGCCTCGGAACGGACACCTGGCGCGTGTCCCTCGGTCCAGACCTCGAGGTGGTCGTGGAGTACGTCCGGGACCAGCCGGCAGCCCAGCTCACCTGCTCCGCCGACAGCCTTCGCGTCGCGTCGACCTTCGCCCTGCTGAGTCTGACCACCGCGACCTGCTGAGGGCTGGGTTCAGCTACCCGGGGAGACGTAACGCTTCGCGAACGGAATGGCGGCCTGGCCGACGAGGTGGACGACGTACAGCCCCTGGTTGCCGTCGGTGTACCAGATGTCGTGGCTCGCCGGGTCGTACGCCGGAGCCGACATCGCGAACGCACCGACGTTGAGCCGCCCACTGGTGGTCGGCTTGTTGAAGTAGGCGGTCTCGCGAGGGTGCGCGATGTCGCGGATGTCGAAGACCCGCAGCCCGGACATGATGAAGCTGCAGGCGACGATGTTGGGGTCCACGCGGCTGGGGACGGTGCAGTAGTGCGCCTGGTAGCCCCGTGACGTGCCGGCGTTGCCGGGGTCGTTCTGCAGCTCGTCGTAGACCTCGGGCTGGTTGACCTTCAGGCGCAGGTTGGCGGCGACGAACGGGTGCGTCTCGTCCTCGATGTCGATGATGCGCGCAGCACCGGTGACCCGCTCGCCGAACTCGTCGACCTCGAGCACGTAGTGGTGGCCGTCGCGGGTGAAGGGTGTGGCGTTCTGGGGAATGCTCACCTCGGGCCAGGTCAGCTGGGACACCACCGTCACGACGGGGAAGGGTGTTCGCGACTGCACCTGGCTGACGTCGAGGACGGTGAGCCCGTTGAAGCCGTTGTTCGCCACATCGGCGATGTAGAGGCGCTTGCCGTCCTCGCTGACCGACGCCCCGTGGGCTCCGTAGCTGTAGGTGAACCACAGCAGTTGCGGCGATGTCGGGTCGGTGAGGTCGACGGCGGCGAGCGAGTGGGCGTTCAGGGAGGTCACGTAGTAGGTCAGGCCGTCCGGCGAGAAGGCGCTTTCGTGGCCGAGCATCCCGATGGGGCTCGTGGCCAGCAGCGCAGGGGCCAGGCAGTTGGTGTGCACGTCGTAGACGTCGATCTGGCCCGGCCCGGTCGAGATGGTGCTCAGGGCTGCGACCAACAGCCCGCGCTTGGCGTTGAGGCGCAGCGACTCGTGCGGTGACTGCATCGCCGGCGTGCGCAACTGGGTGACAACCACCGGGTGCGCGCTGTCGTGCAGGTCCAGGACGTAGACGCCGGTGCTGTCAGCTCCGGAGAAGGGGATCTGCTCCCCGAAGAACGCGTCGCTGTCGGCATAGCCGCACTCATGACCGGCCGTGTCGACGTACCGCTCCACGCGGTAGCCGCCACTGGTCATCGCGTGACCGACGGCGACGGCATTGCAGCTGTAGCCCTTGTCTGCGCGCCCGCTGGGGACATCGGACGCAGGTGCGCGCCCCTGCATCTGCTCGGGGAGCGACCCGGCAGCGCACGGGACTCCAGGGGTCGGGCCTGCGGGTGCACCAGCGTCGGCGGGGCGAGGGACGACCAGGGCGCCCACTGCGAGCACCACGCACAGGGTCGTCGTGAGCCGTCGCAGCGGCAGCGGGGCCACCCTCAGCTCACCAGCTTGAGGGCGTAGCCGACGTACTTCTCGAGGATCTGCTCGCGGGTCCGCGGGGAGTCCGGTGTCCACCACTCGGGCAGCCGGATGCCCATGGCTCCGGTCACCTTCGCGGTCAGGAACGGGTCGTCGCACTGGAAGACGCCGAGTCGGACCCCCCGCTCGAGGACGTCGACGGAGATCTGCTCGGACTGGCTCCGGATCGCCAGAACGGCCTGCTGCTGCTCAGGCATCAGCGAGCCGAGCTCCCGGTTGGTGAGTCGGGCCATGAGGGGGAAGTCGAGGTGCGTCGTGACGTGCGCGCGGACAACGGCCTCGAACTGGTCTCGTGGATCGGCGCCGGCATCCATCAGCGCGTCGCGCAGCGCTTCGAAGTGGGAGCGGTGACCGATCACCGCCAGGTCGAACAGCAGGTCGAGCTTGCTGTTGACGTGGAAGTAGATGGCACTGGAGTTCTGTCCCAGGGCGGTCGCGATGTCGCGGATCGACACGGCGTGGAAGCCGTCACGACCGAACAGCTCCAGTGCGGCCTCGTACAGGCGTCGCTTGGCTGGCGTGAGGTCCAAGCCAGCCGGTAGCAGCCCGACGCCTTCGGTGATGTCGACCGTCATGGCACCTACTCATCGATCGATCTGCCAGTCATGGACACCGTCCGCGGCGGCGGTGTGGCAGAAATCTCCCACATCCATTGACAAGAGCGCAACATTCGCAGCACAGTTCCGTTTCTCAGCAGATCGATCGATCAGTAGGGGCGTCACCGCATGTCGTTCCGCTCGCTCACGCGACGACCCGAGCTCCTGCTTGTTCTCGGCCTCATGGTCGTCGTCGCGTTCCTGCCGCAGGGCCTGCCCTTGGGCATCGCCGTCCTCGGGGTTGTCGCGGGTGCAGTGCTCGGGCTGCACGCCATGGGCATTGCCCTGCTGTACTCCCGAACAGGCATCCTCAGCTTCGCTCAGTTCGGCCTCGGAGCCGCGGCGGCCGTCTTCTTCTACGCGTGGGTCGTCTACAACCAGTGGCTCGTGCTGGCCAACGGGGTCTGCCACTGCCTCGCGCCCGACGGCGCCTCGATGTCTCAGCTGCAGCACAACCCAGATGTGTTCCGCGAGTACCTGCTCATCCACCACCCGTGGGCCTTGCTCGTCAACGTCCTCATCAGCGCAGCCCTGGGGATCTTCCTCGCCGCGGACACCGGCCGACAGGTCTTCAACGCTGTCATGGGCCTGTTCTACCGCGCTCCTCGCATCGTCCCCACCATCGCGACCCTGTCGTTCGCCATTGCCCTGACCGGCATCACCGGTCTGTTCACGCTGCGCACCCAGCACCCGTTCGGCTACCACATCTTCCGTTGGTTCCCCTACGGCCCACGCAAGGGAACGGGAGAGGAGGGAACGCCCGCCGTCCCCGAGGGCACCTTCCACGCACCGCATCACGAGAGCTGGGGGTTCAGCCTCGGCGGTGGAGCCCGCTTCCACCTGTACGACGTCCTTGCCGTCGTGGTGACCCTCCTGCTCCTCGGGGCACTGACGGTGCGCTTCCGCCTCGGCCGTCGCGGGCTGGACAGCCGCGCGACGGCAGCGAACATCGAGCGCGCGGCGACGCTCGGCGTCGACGTCATCACCGAGTCCAAGCAGCCGTGGCGGGTCGCCGGAGCCCTCAGCGGATTCGCGGGAATGATCTCGGTCGCACTCTCCCAGAGCGCTCCGGCCATCGGCCTCGATGTCGGCTCGTTGACCTTGGTGCTCGCCGCGGTCGTCCTCGCCCGCATGACCAGTCCGGCGTGGGCGCTGCTCGCGTCCATGGGCCTCGGTGTCCTCGACGCCGGGCTGTTCTGGAACTACCACTCGCACACCCAGTTCCAAGGCTGCCTGGTCCTCCTGGTTGCCGTCGCGCTGACCCTCCAGCGCTCGCGAGCGACTCGGGCCGAGCTGGCCAGCGAATCGGTGTTCACCAGCGCTCCCGAGCCTCAGCGGGTGCCAGCGGCGCTCCGGAACGCCGCGGGCGTGCACGGGTTCCTGCGGACAGCGAGCGTCCTGACCGGCGTCATGTTCCTCGCCTACCCGCTTGTCACCTCGCCACGGCAGCTCAGCCTCGGCGTGACGATCGTCGCGTACATGGTGATGGGCCTCAGCCTGCTGGTGGTCTCCGGCTGGGCAGGACAGGTGAGCCTCGGGCAGCTCGGGCTGGCAGCCGTCGGCGGCTACGTGACCGCCATCGCCGACGTCTCCTGGCACGTCCCCATGCCGCTCGCGCTGGTACTGGGAGCTCTCGCGGGAGCGGTCATCGCGCCGCTCGTCGGGCTTCCGGCGCTTCGACTCCCCGGGCCGTTCGTGGTCATCATGACGCTCGCGTTCGCCCTCGCCGTACCTGCCGTGCTGCTCAATCCGGTGCTGCTCGGCGACGCCCTGCCGGGAAGTCTTCCGCGGCCGGTCCTGCTCGGGCTCGACCTGTCCAGCGACCGGTACTTCTACTACGCCTCGCTCCTGGTCCTGCTGGCTGTCCTCGCGATGGTCACGGGGCTGCGCCGGTCGCGACTGCGACGCGCGCTGATCGCCGCACGCGACAACCAGCAGGCAGCCGCGGCCTTCGGCGTGGACATCACCCGGTTGCGCCTGGAGGCGTTCGCCGTGTCGGGGTTGATCGCAGGACTCGGCGGCGGGCTCCTGGCCTACGCGAACAGCAGCGTGCAGGCAGACACCTTCTCCGCTGCCAACAGCGTCGTGATCTTCCTCATCGTCGTCCTGGGCGGTCTTGGCGCTGTCTCCGGTCCGGTGCTCGGTGCGAGTGTCTTCGCCCTCGCGCAGCTCGGCGGAGCCATCTGGCTCGGCCTGCTCACCGGGCTCGGCACGATCATCGTCCTCGCCGTACGGCCGGGTGGGCTGGCGGGGTTGGTCTTCTCACTGCGGGACGCGGCCATCCGGGTGATCATGCACCTCCAGGGACACGACCTGATCCGGCTCAGCGGAGCAGGTGCGCGCATCGCGATCGCCGAACGCGGTGGGCAGGCACCCGTGGTCCCGGTGCGCTACCGCCTCACGGGCACCGGCTACGGCCCGGTGGAGGGGACGCGACTGCGCAGCGTCGAAGGCATCGACGACACTGCGGCGAGCGACGACGCTGCGGGCATTTCCGCGCTGGCCGAGCAGGTCGACGACGCCCTGTCGCTGTTGAGCTGCCATCGCCTGGACGTGGCGTACGGCGGTGCCGTCGCCGTGCGGGGTGTCTCGCTGAGCCTTGCGCCAGGAGAGATCCTCGCCGTGGTCGGACTCAACGGTGCGGGCAAGACGTCGCTGCTCCGCGCGCTGGCCGGACTCGAGCCCGCCGCCCACGGCACCGTCGAGCTCGACGGCCAGGACATCACGATGTGGCTGCCACACCTGCGAGCCCGGCTGGGGATGGCCTACGTCCCCGGCGGTTCCGCGGTGCTCTCCGCGCTCACGGTCCGGGAGAACCTGGTGGTCGCCGGTGGGGACGAGGCGGGCATCGCCGACGCGTTCCGCCGCTTCCCGGCACTGGAGGAGCGCGCCCAGACCGCCGCCGGCAACCTCTCCGGTGGTGAGCAGCAGGTCCTGGCCGTCGCCCAGGCCCTGATGCGCCGGCCACGGGTGCTCCTCGTGGACGAGCTGTCGCTGGGGCTCTCGCCGGAGGCTCTGGCGCAGGTCCTGCTGCTCGTCACCGAGCTCGCGGCGGCGGGGACGGCCGTGGTGCTCGTCGAGCAGTCCATCAGCACGGCGATGACGATCGCGGACACGGCGATCTTCATGGAGAACGCCGTCGTGCGGTACCAGGGGCCCGCGTCCGCCCTGCGCGACCACCCGGAGCTGTTCTCGTCCGTCGCCTTCGGCGCGGGAGGGGCGTCGGTCAGCGGAGGTGGATCGGAGGTGGCCCGCGCCCGCGCTGCCCAGCGCACCGAGCGAGATGTCGTGTTGCACGTCGACGGCGTGAGCGCGGCGTACGGCGACGTCCGCGTCGTCGACGACGTCACGCTCGACGTGGTGGCCGGGGAGGTCGTCGGCATCCTCGGACCGAACGGTGCGGGGAAGACCAGCCTGTTCGACTGCCTGTCCGGGGCCCTCCCGGTCGCTGAGGGCACCGTGACGCTGTTCGGCGACGACATCACTGCGCTGTCGCCGCACCGTCGTGCGGAGCGGGGGCTGATGCGCTCGTTCCAGAGCGTGCGCCTGTTCCCCTCGTTGACGGTGCGGGACTGCATCGCCGTGGCGCTGGAGACGCGCCTGAAGGTGAAGAGCTCAGCGTTCGCGGGACTCTGGTTGCCCCCGGCACGGGCCGAGGAGCGACGCGTCGAGGAGCGCGTCGACGAGCTCCTGGAACTGCTCCGGCTCGAGGCCGTCGCCCTGGCACCGGTCGGGTCGCTGTCGCTCGGTTCGCGCCGCATGGTCGACCTCGCCTGCCAGCTCGCAGCCCGGCCCAAGGTGCTCCTGCTCGACGAGCCTGCCGCCGGGCTGGCGCAGGGCGAGACCGAGCTGCTCGGCCCCCTCGTGGGACGCATCAGCAGCGACCTGGACTGCGCCGTGCTGATCATCGAGCACAACGTGCAGGTTCTCGCGTCCGTCGCGCACCGGCTCGTGGCCATGCGCTCCGGCGCGGTCATCGCCGAAGGAGCACCCACCGACGTGCTCACCGATCCCGACGTACGCCGCTCCTACTTCGGCGCCGACACCGCTCTCGACCTCGTGCCCACCGCATGAGCCGGACCCCGAAAGGACCCTCGACCACGATGGCCACTCCCACCCGCACGCTGCGACCCAAGGCTGCGTCTGCGTCCGGTCAGATGACCGCTGTCGGCTTCCAGGAGGCCTTCGAGCGGATCGTGGACAACGCCTCGCTCGTCATCAAGGGCAAGGAGTCCGCTCTGCGCCTGGTCCTGACGGCGATGATCGCCGACGGGCACTGCCTGCTCGAGGACATGCCCGGGACCGGCAAGACGATGATGGCGCGGGCACTGTCGACCTCGATCAACGCGGAGGCGAACCGCATCCAGTGCACCCCGGACCTCCTGCCGTCGGACGTGACCGGGGCGCCGGTCCTCGACACCCGCACGGGGACCTTCACCTTCCGCAAGGGACCGGTGTTCAGCAACGTGCTGCTGGTCGACGAGATCAACCGGGCGACCCCGAAGACGCAGTCCGCGCTCCTCGAGGCGATGCAGGAGCGGAACGTCACCCTGGACGGCCAGACCCACAAGCTGCCCGTGCCGTTCCTCATCCTCGCCACGCAGAACCCGGTGGAGCAGGCCGGCACCTTCCCGCTCCCCGAGGCCCAGCTCGACCGCTTCCTCATCAAGCTCAGCGTCGGCTACCCCGACCGGGAGGCGGAGGGGGAGCTGCTGGACGCCAACTCCTCGACCGAGGCCATCACCCGACTCGGTGGTGTCTCGAGCACCGAGGAGGTCATCGCGATGCAGCAGTTCTGCCAGAAGGTAGAGCTGCCCGAGCCGGTGAAGATGTACATCGTCGACGTCTGCCAGGCCACCCGCACCGACCCGTCCCTGCTCATGGGCGCCAGCTCGCGTGCGTCCATCGCGCTGGTCAAGGCCTCCCGCGTCCGGGCCGCCTCGCAGGGTCGGGACGTCGTCCTGCCCGACGACGCGCGTGCCCTGCTCTCCGCTGTCATCGAGCACCGGCTCATCCTCACGCCGGACGCCCAGCTCCGGGACGAGACGGTCACCAACGTGCTCGAGCGGATCCTGACGCGCATCCCGGTCCCGCTCGGGGTCGCGGGCACTGGCCCGGCCCGCAAGGCCGTCTGAGCAGATGGCCCGCACCACCCGATCCCGCAGCGCGGGGACCTCGGACGAGGTCTCCGGCTTCACCGCTCTCGTCGAGCGGTTCACCGGGCTGACCGGAGCAGGCACCGTCGTGCTCCTCGGCAGCCTGGTCGGCTTCGGGTTGGCCCGGTTGCTCGGAGGTCGCGCGCTGTTCCTGCTCGTCTACGCAGGCATCGCCATGGTGATCGGGGCTGCGGTGACCTCTCGCCGCAAGCGACGGCTGTCTGCCGAGCGCTCGGCGCTGCCCACCCGGATGCGGGTCGGGCAGGTCGCGGAGGTGGAGTTCACGGTGAAGGCCCCCGGCCGGCTACGGGCCTTCGTGGTGCAGGAGCACGTCTCGTCGCTGCTCAGCGACCCGGTCCGTGTGCCCGTGCCGACCGTCGGGAGCGAGCAGGACTTCGTGCACACCTACGCGATCCGCCCCACTCTTCGAGGCGTCTACCAGCTCGGGCCGCTCGCGGCCGAGTGGACCGACCCGTTCGGGTTGGCGCGGCATCAGCAGGACCTCACCGACCCGGTCGACGTGATCGTGCACCCGACGACGGACGCGATCTTCGACCGCCCGCTGACGCGCATGTGGGAGGACCCGCCCTTCCGGCCGCCCAACAGCAGGCCGTGGCCGCAGGGCTTCGAGTTCTACGGCATGCGCGACTACGTCCCTGGCGACGACCCCCGCCGCATCGTGTGGACAGCGTTGGCACGCACCGGCAAGTACCTCGTCCGCGAGTCCGAGCAGGGCATCACCGACCGCATCACCCTGGTCATCGACAACGAACGCAAGGCCCACAGCCCCGGCTACCCGTCCGAGACCTTCGAGCTCGCGATCCGGGCCGTTGCCTCCCTCGGCGCCTACAACATCAAGCAGGGCTTCTCGGTCCGACTCAGCTGCAACGACTCCGTCCTGGCTCGCGAGCTGCGAGGGAGCAAGGCCCGGATCGGAATGCTCGACGAGCTCGCCAAGCTCGACTTGTCCGACATCCCCGTGCACAACGCGATCGAGCGGGTCATCACCGAGCGGCGCGGGGACACCCACATGTGCCTGGTGTCCACGCGGTTCGACACCCGCACAGCTTCCCGGGTCAGGTTGCTCACGGAGAAGGGGATGTCGTTGGTCGTGGCCCTCGTCCAGTGGGAGGAGAGCGACCCGAATGCTGCGCGCCGTGCGCGCGAGATCGGCGCTCAGGTCGTGCAGATCAGCCCCGGGCAACAGCTCGAGTCTGTCTTTGCCCACTCTCTCGGGTTGGCCCTCCGATGACATCGCTGCTCGACCCACCTGCCGACCTCGCCACGCACGAGGCCCCCGACCTGGAACGGCTCGAGAGCCTCACCGCCGACCTGCCCGACGGACCCCACGACGCCGCTCCGGACGCTGAGGGCACCGACGACGTGGTGTCCTCCGCGGCGCTGGGCCTCGCGGTCGTCTCGGGACTGCTCTCGGCAGCCGGTGCCGCCTGGATGATCGGTGGCATCTTCCGCGGACCGGAGGCGCGGTTCGTCGGCTTCCTCGGCGTGGTGCTGGGTGCCTCGCTGGTCTATGCCGGGACGCGCTGGCGCAGCCCCTTCCTGCAGTACCTCGTGCTCCCGGCCTCCCTGCTCCTGGGCGCGGTCCTCATGAGCTCGGCGTCCGGGTCCGGCACCTCGAGCCTGCCCGCCCTCGTCAAGGATGCCGCGACGTCCTCGCAGGTCCTGCAGCCGCCGATCGACTTCGCCCCGGGATGGCGTCTGATCCTGCTCGTCGTTCTGGCACTGCTGTCGTCGGCAGCCTGCACGCTTGCGCTGTCGCTCCGCCGTACGCGCTTGGCGGTGGCTGTGCCGACGCCGCTGACGGTGCTCGCAGCGCTGATCCAGCCGGGCGCCACCGCCATCACCACCAGCGCTGTCAGCGTGGGTTTCGTCATGATGGCCCTCGCGACGTCGTACGCCGCTGACGGTGTCGGGGACACCTTCGACCGCCGCTTCGAGCTGCGGCGGCTCGGACGCAGCGCGCTCGCCGGGATCCTGCTCGTCGCCGCGCTGATCGCCGCCTCCAAGGTGTCCTTCCTGTTCCCCCAGCAGGACGCGCACCGGGTCGTGCCACCGCGTCGCCCCCCAGTGAGCCCACCTCAACCCGACGTTCCGCTCTACACGGTCAAGGGAGAGCTCAACGGCCCCCTGCGCGTCGGTGTCATCGACGTCTACGACCTGAAGGAGCAGGCGTGGCTGCTGCCGCCCGTCGACACCCAGCGTCTGGTCCGGCTGCACCTGCCCGCCGCCCTCCCGGACGCGCCGAAGGTCAGTGGGACGCAGCAGACCGTGAGCATCACCGTGCAGCAGGCCAAGGGACACCTCATGCCGACCGTGGCCGGTGCCCGTCAGGTGAACGGTGACGCCACCGTCGACCTCGACCCGCGGACCCAGGGCCTGGAGCTGGCGCAACGTCCGGTCTTCACCGGTCTGCACTACGACGTGACGGCAAACCCCGCCCCGAACGGGACGCAGCTGAGCGCGGTGACCGGTTCCGTCCCCGACGCCGTTCGGCCGTTCCTGGAGGCACCCCCGGTGCCGCCGGCGGTCGAGGCCCTGTTGAGCAAGGCGCCGCAGGCCCCGTACGCACGGCTGCAGACGCTGCGGACCACGCTGTACAAGGGCTTCATCGCCTCCGGTCAGGGCAAGCCGACGGACGTCCACCCGGAGCGCGTCGTCGAGCTGCTGGCCGGGGGCACGGGAAACCCGTACGAGCTCACCGCGTCGGAGGCCCTGCTCGCCCGGTGGGCCGGCATCCCCGCCCGGATCGGCTTTGGCTACTACAACGGCACCGTCAAGGACGACGGGTCCGTGGAGTTCCGACCCACGAACGCCGCGACCTACCTCGAGGCGTACTTCGCGCCGTACGGCTGGGTGCCCGTCGTCGGGACGCCGCCGCGGGCGCAGCAGACGCTGTCCAACAACCAGCGCAACAACGACTCGAGCATCCAAGCCTCGCCGGAGCTCGGCATCAACGTCTACCTGCCCGTGCGTCGGCCGGGGGGGCTGCCGCTCTACGCGTACGCCCGCTACTACCTGATCCGCGTCCTGCCCGTCCTCGCCGGCATCGGCCTGCTCCTGCTCATGTACCCCGTGCTCTTGAAGCGGGTACGCCGTCGACGCCGCGCGGCCTGGGCGGCTGCCCACGGTCCGACGGCGGCGATCGCGGTCGCCTACTGCGCCCTACGGGACAGGATGATCGACCTGGCCCTTCCTGGTCGGGGCCTGACACCGTTGGAGCTGGTGGAGATCGTGGACGAGGACGAGGAGCACACCGAGCTCGCCTGGCTCGTGACCCGCGGGTTGTGGGGCGACCTGCGGACCGCGATGACGCAGGAGGACGCCGACACTGCGCAGCGACTCGCCGCCTCCGTCGGCGAGCGACTGGCTGCTGCTCAGCCCGAGACAGCGCGGCTGCTGGCCGCTGTCTCCCGCGCCAGCCTTCGGGCCCCACACAGCATCGAGATCCCGAACGTCTGGTGGGCCTTTCGACTCCCCCGGCCTCGACTCCGGCTCCGTGCCCGGCTGGCTGGACTGCGCCCGAGTGCCGCGACGTCGCTGGTGGTCCTGCTGGTGGCCAGCCTGCTCGGCGGCTGCTCGTCGGGTGGCTCACGCAAGGCCGAACCCTCTGCTCCCTTCCCCACGCGACTTGCCCCCACGGTGGCGGCCGGTCTCGAGGCGCGCGAGGAGCCCAAGGCGGCGGAGGCCTACCTCGCCGGGGCGAAGGACCGCAACGTCGTGGTGGCAGACGGAAAGGTCATCTCCTTCAACCGTGCCGGTCTCGTCCAGGCGGCGCTGCAGGTGGCGCAGCTCAAGCGCGGCTACGTCAGCAGTGACCCCGAGGTGGTGCAGGCCATCGCGCGCAGCGTCGGCAAGGTCAAGAAGCTCTCCCCCGAGGGTGAGCACGAACTGTTCGCCGTCACCGACGGCAGTCAGCGCATCTACCTGTGGTTCCCGACCGTCAAGGCCATGGCTTTGCTCGTCGTTCGTGCGCAGATCAGCGAGGGGGCTGCGGAGAGCCTCGCGCGAGGGCTGATCGACTACGGCGACGGGGGCGAGCTCAACGAGCCCGCACTTGCCGCCGCCTTCTCCTCCATCCCGAAACCGGAGGCCTCCCCGTGAGAGCACGACCGTTCTGTCGGCGCAGCAGTGTGCGTTGTCCTTGTGGCCGGCTGCGGTCCGGCCTCGCAACTCAAGCTCGACCTCCGGGCGGTGTCCATCACCGTCCCGCGGCTGGTGACGCCTGCCATCGTCCTGGTCCCCCCGGCGGCCGCGCCCCAGCCCGTGGCACTTCCGCCGCTCCCGCCGATCATCACCCTGCTCCCTCCGCCCCCCGCGGAGGTGCCGGCGCAAGCACCCGTCGTCGCGCCGCCCCCCGCGCCACCGGCATGCCCCGCTGCTGGCCCCTTGGACACCCCCGCAAAACCTGCGACGCCGGAGGTCCCCCACCCGCCGGTCCCCGGAACGTTCGTCCAGGCCTCGTCCGGGAGCTTCGCTGGGGCGCCCGGAACACCGTCAGCCGGGTCGTTGGCCGGCGAGGTCACGGTGGTCGTGAAGGCTCTGCCGAGTGCGACGAGCTCGGTCGGTCAGCTCGTCGAGTCCTGGCAGGTGGAGCGCACGGACCCGCTTCGCAAGAGCCGGTCGGTCGAGGTCTACCAACTGGTTCACCCGTCCGCATCGGTGAGCGCCACCGCCCCCGGCATCTACCTGGTCGGCCTCGCGTGGTCCGACCCCACACGCGGTGACGTGACGTTCCAGCCGACGGGCGGGGGGATCGAGATCCTCCCGGTTCCCGTACAGGTCGCCAACAACGACACGCAGTACGCCGGGGCGGCGACCGACCCGAGCACCCTGACGACGCTGGAGATCACGCGCAACATCCGGGCGCGCAAACGGGTCGACGCGTGCGGGAAGCTCATCGACACCTACACCGTGGAGATGACCGGAGCGCTCACGACGACGAGCACGCAGCAGCAGGTCGCGTGGACGCAGCAGCTCGCGACGTCGTACGGCGCAGCGGACGTCCAGGAGACGCTGTCGCTGACGTCGGTGGCCGGCGGGTCGTCCTGGAACCGCACCCTTCGCAACACCACCCTTCCTGCGGAGCCCAAGTGAGCAGCGTCGACCCCCGTCCCCTTCGCCGCCCAGGGCGTACGCCCGGCTCGGTGAACCTCGGTGTGGCCCTGACGGTCCTCGCCGTACTCCTTCCGCTGCTGCTCAACGCGGCGACGGCGGCGCCGCCGACGGCGGCGGAGTTCAGCCCTAACGCCCAGCAGATCATCAAGAAGGCGCCGCCCGGGCAGGCCGCCGCGGTGAACGGTTCGGGGGAGGGCGCAGCTCCTGGCCCGGGTGGGACCGGACCTGGTGCGGGTAAGCCGACGCCATCTCCCACGCCTGTGCTCGCGTCCGCTCCACCTCAGGTCGCCATCCCGCAGAACCAGGTCAAGGCCTGCGTGGGCCCCCCGCCGCTCAGGCAGATCGAGGACCCGCAGTCGCCCCCGTGCAAGGCCTACTGGAAGGGCGACAACGGCGGCGCCACCTCTCGCGGGGTCACCAGGGACGCCATCTACATCGCGGTCCCCACCCCGGAGAGCGCGAATGCCCAGTACTCCGCCCTGGCGAACTTCTTCAACAAGCGCTTCCAGTTCTACGGTCGCAAGATCGTCCTCGAGTTCTGCGGCTCGAGCGGTGGCGGCTCCGGCTCCTCGGACCAGGCGAACCAGATCGCCGACGCAGCGCTGGCCGCCTCCGGTTGTGGCGGTCCGAAGCCCTTTGCCTCGACGTTCTACCGCCAGAACAACGGCGCCTTCTACATGCAGGAGATGGGCTGCCGCTACAAGACGATCACCATGGGGTCCTACTCGCCGTACGACAAGAAGTACCTCAACAACTGCGCGCCGTACCTCTACCAGTACCCCATGGAGGCGGACGAGGAGTTCGCGAACATCGGGGAGTGGGCCTGCAACCGGCTCGTCGGCAAGCTCGCCCAGTGGGCGGGTGGGAACGACAGCTCGACACCGCCTCAACCGCTGACCGCCCGCAAGCGGTCGTTCGGCATCCTGCTCGAGCCCTTCACCGACACCGACCTGGTGTCCCGGCGAGGTGCCCTCGACCCGATGGTGAAGCGGTTGCGTGCCTGTGGTGCAGACCTGCTGGAGAAGGACATCATCGTCAACCCCGTCACGGGGGACTTCGACCCCTCGTCCGCGCAGAACGCGATGCTGCAGCTCAAGCAGGACAACGTCACCAGCGTGATCTGCATGTGCAACTTCTTCTCCTTCGGCACGTTGCAGCGCGCGGCCGACTCGAGCGCGTACCAGCCGGAGTGGATCTCCTCGACGTTCGGGCTAAACGACGTCAACAGCTCGTTCGTCCTCGGCGCGGGTCCGCCCTCGCAGATGCAGCACACGTTCGGCCTGACCTTCCAGCCACGCATGGTGAACCCGCTGCTCAACCCGTACAACGTCGCTCTGGCCGAAGGGGATCCCTCGCAGGCTCCCGACACCGCGACGACGGGTGAGGCCAAGCTCGAGGTCTACCGGGCGCTGCTTCTCATCGCCTCCGGCATCCAGATGGCAGGCCCCAACCTCACCGTCGACAGCTTTCGGGACGGTCTACGGAACACCGTGTTCCCCAACCCGATCACGGTGACCCACGCGGGCGCTGTGGACGTCAAGCCCGACGGCTACAGCCTCACCGCGGACGGTGCGGAGTGGTTCTACAGCACCACCGCCAAGGGACCCTTCAGTGACAGCGGCGCGCACCCAGGGACAGCCTGCTACCTGTTCGGCGGGGAGCGGCACAGGCTCGGCGACTGGCCCAAGGGCGACGCCCCCTTCTTCTCCAGCACCTGCGACTCCGGAGCCTGACCCATGAGGAGCACGACCATGACCGAGGGCTCCCGCCTGTCGTTCGACCCTGCCCGCCTGGCGAGGCTCGACAAGCACCTCGCCCGGTATGTCGACGACGGACGGCTGCCCGGGTGGCAGCTCACCCTCGCGGGGCGGGACGGGATCGCGCACGAGTCCGTCTACGGCTGGCGTGACCGCGAGGCCGGGCTGCCGGTCGAGCCGGACACGATCTGGCGCATCGCCTCCATGACCAAGCCGATCACGACCGTCACGGCGATGACCCTCTGGGAGGAGGGCGTGTTCGAGCTCAACGACCCCGTCAGCACGTGGATCCCGTCGTTCGCCGACGCGCGCGTCTACGTGCGGGGGGTGGACCGGACGCTCGTCACCGTGCCGGTCACCGAGCCCCTGCGGGTGTGGCACCTGATGTCCCACACCTCCGGGCTCACCGCGGGCTTCCTCTACAACTCCGTCGTCGACGCGATGTACCGCCAGGCGGGCTACGAGTTCGGCGCTCCCCGCGCGACGCTCGCCGAGTGCGTGGACGACTGGGCCGGCCTCCCGCTGCTCTTCCAGCCCGGCAGCGCCTGGGGGTACGGCGTCTCCACCGACGTCCTCGGGCGGTTGGTCGAGATCTGGACCGGTCAGTCGCTCGACGAAGCATTCCGCAGCCGTGTGCTCGAGCCCCTCGGCATGACCGACACGGCCTTCTTCTGCGACGACAGCCGGGCCGACCGGCTTGCGGCGCTCTACACGCCCGACGCACAGGACCGCGCCGAGCGATCGCCGTACAGCGACCTCGCCCGCACGCCGCCGACGATCCTGTCCGGCGGAGGTGGGCTGCTGAGCACCTCGCACGACTACACCCGTTTCACGCAGATGCTGCTGCGCGGTGGTGAGCTCGATGGGACCCGCGTGCTCGCGCCGCGAACGGTCGCCCTGATGACCCGCAACCACCTGCCGGGTGACCTCGCGTCGCTGTCGACCGGGGGCTTTGCGGAGACGACCTTCGAAGGCGTGGGTTTCGGGCTCGGCTTCGCCGTCCTCGCCGAGCCGCACAAGCAGCACAGCGTCGCGAGCCTCGGGGAGTTCTACTGGGGTGGCATCTACTCCACCGCGTTCTGGGTGGACCCGGTCGAGCAGCTGACCTGCACCTTCATGACCCAGTTGATGCCCTCCAGCACCCACCCCATCCGCGCGCAGCTGCGGCAGCTGGTCTACAGCGCGCTGGTGGACTGACCGCGACGGCCGGGAACTGCCCGAGCAGCTGACGGCACTCCGCGACGCCCAGGACGAAAGCCGGATTTCCACTCGCTTTGGCGGCGGTAGAGCACGCTGAGGTCGTCTTCTCCGAAAGGCGTCCTTGGCCAGGTCGTCACGGGTGAGTTCGCGCTGGGTGTCAACGTCGACGACCCGCACCCGGGCCGTCAGGGTGGTGACGACTCCCGGCTCACCGATCCTGTGCCAGGGTCCCTTCCACGTAGCCCGCACGAGCAACGCTGAGCGGCCTGTCGCCTCGCCACGTGTGATGACAGGGTGCTGTCGTGGACGACGACGCCAAGGCGAACCTCTACAACTACCTGAAGCATGAACGCGAGGCAGTGCTCGCCAAGCTCGACGGGCTTGCCGAGTACGACATTCGGCGTCCGCTGACCGTGACCGGGACCAACCTGCTGGGCCTGGTCAAGCACCTGGCGACCTGGGAGGCGAGGTACCTCGGCGAGGTCTTCGCTCGTCCCTTCCCTGAGCCTCTGCCTCGGTGGGACGTCGATGCCGAGCGTCTCGCCGACATGTGGGCGACCGAACACGAATCCCGAAGCGCCGTCGTCGACCGCTACCACCGGGTGTGGCAGCACAGCGACGCGACGGTGGAGGCCCTCGCCCTCGATGCCAAGGGCCGCGTGGACTGGTGGCAGGGCGCGGAGGTGTCCTTGTTCACCGTCCTCGTCCACCTGCTCGCCGAGACGAGCCGGCATGCCGGCCACGCGGACATCCTGCGCGAAGGACTCGACGGACTGGTGGGAACCGATGCGGAGGCCATGGCTGTCGCGGAGCACGAGCCGGTGTTCTGGGCCGCGCGGCACGCGCAGATCGAGCAAGCCGCAAGGGCAGCCCAGCCCTGACTGAGGCGACCCTCGCATGTGCGACGCTCGGCAGTGGACCAGAGGGGCTGCCGATGCTGTGGGAGGACGTGTCGTCGTACCTCGTCGTCCTTGCGGTCGTCTTCGGCGTGAACCTGCTGCCGGCGCTGGGGCCACCGACGTGGGCGGTGCTGGTGTGGTTCCAGCTCAACCAGGCGCTGTCGGTGCCGCTCCTCGTCGTCGTCGGTGCCCTGGCTGCCGCCAGTGGTCGGTACGTCCTCGGGACCGTGACCGGTCTGCTGCGCAACCGGGTCTCGGCAGCGCAACGCGACAACCTCGAAGCCGCGCGCACGGTGCTGCAGGGCAGCAGGGGCAAGAGCCGGGCGGCGGTGGGCTTGTTCCTGCTCTCGCCGCTCCCCTCGGCCCAGCTGTTCGAGGCCGCGGGGCTGATCGGGGCGCGGTTGCTGCCGCTCACGCTCGCCTTCGCGGCCGGTCGACTGGTGACCTACTCCCTGTACGTCGGCGGCGCGGACGCCGCGGGGGGCACGGACCTCGGCCGCATCGTGAAGGACAACCTCACCTCGCCGCTGGGCGTGGGGCTGCAAGTGCTGCTGCTGGTCGGCGTGTACGTCCTCACCCGGATCGACTGGCGCCGCTTCCTGCACGCGTGAAACCACGGGGAGAAGCCGAACGCCTTAACTCTGAGCCGAAAGCCTGGGTCAGGCGGCGACGGCCCGGTGACGCTGGGCGGTGAGGGCGCGCACGTTCGTCGCGACGGCCGGGAACTGCTCCAGCAGCTGACGGAACTCCCCCACGCCGAGCACGAGAGCCCGCACGTCGGTCACCGCGGTCGCCGTGGCGTTGCGCGGCCCGGCCTCGACCAGACCCATCTCACCGATCGTCCCGCCGGCGCCGACCGTGGCGAGCAGCTCACCGTCCCGGTCCACCTCGACGAGACCGTCGAGGATCAGGAACACCTCTGCCGAGACGGCGCCCTGGCGGCACAGCAGCCGACCCTCGCGAATGAGGACGTCCGTGGTGATCGAGCAGATGGCCTGCAGGTCGCGACGGGACAGGCCGGCGAGCACGTCGATGCGGGCCAGCGACGAGACCTTGGGATCACGGTGGATGAACATGCGGTGCTCCAACGGGTAGCCCCTGTGAATCAGCGGGTCTACTCAGTGTTCGGCGGCAGCGCGCGACAGGACCACTCGAGAGCGTGCGATCTGGGTCACGTGCAGGCGTGCGAGCGAGGTAGATCACGTCGCCACCTACCCTCATCGGGTGACGGAGCGACTGAGCAGCAACGGGATCGAGCTGGCCTACGAGACCTTCGGCGACCGGGGACACCCGCCTGTCGTCCTGGTGATGGGCCTCGGCACCCAGCTGATCGCCTGGCCGGACGCGTTGTGCGCGCAGCTCGCGGACGCCGGTCACTGGGTGATCCGCTACGACAACCGCGACATCGGGGAGAGCACGACCCTGCGGGACGTGCGCGCGCCGTCGATCGGTGCGGTCCTCGCGCGGCGGGCGCGACCGCCGTACGGCATCGGCGACATGGCCCGGGACCTGCTGGGGCTGCTCGACGCGCTGGACCTGCCGACGGCTGATGTCGTGGGCGCGAGCATGGGCGGGTTCATCACGCAGGCCGCGGCGATCCAGGCGCCGGACCGGATCCGCAGCATGACGCTGATCATGACGAGCACGGGGTCGCGCCGCGTCGGGCGTTCCGACCCCCGGCTGCTGCCCAAGCTGGTCAAGCGCGTGCCCGTGCCCGACCGCGAGGCGGCCGGGCAGGTGGCGGTCGACACGTTCCGCACGATCGGCTCGACGGGGTTCGCGTTCGACGAGGAGCACTACCGCGACATCGGCCGGCGCAGCTTCGACCGGGGGCGGGACGAGGGCGGCTACCGCCGTCAGCTGGCCGCGGTCCTCGGGCAGTCCGACCGCACCGCCCGGCTGCGGCGCCTGGACACCCCGGCGCTGGTGGTGCACGGGCTCGCCGACCCGCTGGTCTCGCCGAGCGGCGGTCTGGCCGTCGCGCGCGCGCTGCGCAACAGCAGGTTCCTCGGCATCCCAGGCATGGGCCACGACCTGCCGCGCGAGATCTGGTCCGAGCTCGCCGACGGGATCACCGCCCTGTCACGCCGCGCGGCGAGCGTCCCCGCGCGTTAGCGCAGGCCCTTCGGCCATGCGCCGTTGGTGAGGCGGACTGCCCAGAAACCGCTGTCACCGTCGGCGAACCACACCTGCTGGTGGGCGAGGTCGAAGCTCGGCGCGGACATCGCGTAGGCGCCGGACTTCAGGGGCAGCGTGTTCGGCGCGGGCTTGTTGAAGTAGGCCACCTCGCGCGGGTGCAGCGGGTCCTCGATGTTGAACACCCGCAGGCCCGACAGGATGAAGCTGCAGGCGACCAGCTTCGGGTCGACCTCACGGGGCGCACCGCAGTAGTGCGCGGCGTACCCCTGCACGGGGTACTGGCCGGGGTCGTTCGCCTGGTCGCCGGCGCGCGCCGCGGGCTGGTTCACCTGCAGGCGCAGGTTGGACACGACCCGCGGCTTCTTCTCGTCCTGGATGTCGATGATGCGACCGGCGCCGACCGGGTCGGTCGCAGCGCTCGAGGTGCTGCGGGCGTACTCGTCGAACTCCACCAGGTAGCGGCGGCCCTTGATGGTCACCGGGATGGTGTTCTGCGGGATCGACACCTCGGGCCAGGTGAGGTGCGAGACCTCCTTGACGACCGGGCTCGCCACGCGGTTCTGCACCTGGCTGACGTCGAGGATCGTCAGGCCGCGGTTGGCGCCGAGGTCGGCGCCGTACAGACGGGTGCCGGTGTCGTTGAAGTTCATGCCGTGGAAGGTGTGGGTCTGGTCGTAGTAGACCAGCGAGGGCAGGCTCGGGTTGCTCACGTCGATCGCCGCGACGCCGGCGCGGGCGGTGGTGGAGATCCACAGCGTCCGGCCGTCGGGGGAGAAGCCGCTCTCGTGGCCGAGGATGCCGAACGGGCTGGAGGACTTCAGCACCGGCTGGCGGCAGTCCTGCGAGACGTCGTAGACGTCGACGATGCCGGGGGCGGTCCCGGGAGTGCCCATGCCCGCGGCGAGCAGGCCGCGCTGGGCGTTGAGGGCGAGTGACTCGTGCGGGCTGTCCATGGCAGGGGTGACCAGGCGCGCGGTCTCGATCGGCCGGGACGGGTCGCTCATGTCGAGCACGTGCACGCCGCCGACCTCGTTGTGCGCTGCCGCGGTCGGGAACAGCAGCGTGCCGTCGTAAAACGCGCAGACCCGGCCGGCGCGGTCGGTGTAGCGGAAGGTCTTGAAGCCACCTGTCTCGCCGATGTGGCCGGCGGTCACGGCGTTGCACTGGTAGCCCTTCGCGGCGCGACCGTTGGAGAAGTCGGCCAGCGGCACCCGGCCCTGGGTGGCCTCGGGGAGCGACCCGGGACCGCACGTGGCCTGCGGCGTCGCGGCCGGCGTGGTGGCGCCCGCCGCCGCCGCCATCGGCGACAGCTGGTGCGACGCGCGGTAGGCGACGGTCATGGGCAGGCCGGCGGGTCCGGCGGCGACGGCCACGCCCGCACCGGCGAGGACCGCGGCGGAGACGGCGGCGAGGCTACGGCGGGAGTGGCGCATGCGGGGGCTCCATCGGTGCAGGGGTGGTGCGCGGGTGTTTCACGACGTGCTTCGACACCGACAACGACGTACCTGCCTGCCCGTGACTGGGCTGTGTTCGTCGTCACACCGCGACCCGGATGTCGAGAACGCGGCGTCAGCTCCGACCCAAGGCTGAGGTGCGGCGCCATGGCCCCACCCTGGGAGAGGATGACGACATGCGATTCATGCTGCTGCAGGCGTACGGCGGGGTGGAGCTCGAGGGCTGCACCCCCATGAACGAGTGGTCCCCGGCGGACGTCCGGGCCCACATCGACTTCCAGCACACCCTCAACACGGAGCTGCTCGAGCGCGGCGAGCTCGTCGACGCCCAGGGCCTGGCCGGTCCCGACGTCGCCAAGACGGTGGTGTCCGACGGCGTCAACCCGCCCCGGATCATCGACGGGCCCTACCCCGAGTCCAAGGAGCTCCTGGCGGGCTACCGGCTCATCGACGTCGAGTCGCTGGACCGGGCGCTGGAGATCGCCGCGCTGTCGTCGGCCTCCCCCGGCCCGGGTGGCGTCGCACTGCAGCAGCAGATCGAGGTGCGGCAGGTGCTGGGCGCGCCCGATCCCGAGGTGTGACCGCGCCGGACGTCGAGGGTCTGCTGCGCGCGCTCGGACCGCAGGCCCTCGGCGCCGTCGCTCGCCGGTACGGCGACTTCGCCGGTGCCGAGGACGCGGTGCAGGAGGCGCTCTCCACTGCAGCGCAGCAGTGGCCGGACGCCGTGCCGGACCGGCCGCTGTCGTGGCTGATCACCGTGGCGTCCCGTCGGCTGGTCGATGAGTACCGGCGTACGGATGCGCGCCGCAGGCGGGAGGAGCTCGCCGCGTCGCTGTCGCTCCACCACGAGGACACCGTCCCGTCCGCAGACGACTCGCTGGTGCTGCTGTTCCTGTGCTGTGACGACGCCCTGTCGCCGACGCTGGCCATCCCGCTGACGCTGCGGGCCGTGGCGGGGCTCACGACGAGGGAGATCGCTGCGGCCTACCTCGTGCCCGAGGCCACGATGGCCCAGCGCATCAGCAGGGCCAAGGCGCGGCTGAGGGGCAGGTCCTTCGTCCTCCCCCAGGACACCGGCCCGCGGGTCCGGTCGGTGTGCGAGGTGCTCTACCTGCTGTTCAACGAGGGCTACACCTCCTCCAGCGGTCCGGACCTCGCCCGCGTGGACCTCTCGGGAGAGGGCATCCGGCTGGCGCGACTGCTTCATGCCCAGCTCCCGGACCAGCCTGAGGTGGCCGGCCTGCTTGCCCTCATGCTGCTCACCGAGGCGCGCCGACCTGCGCGCACCGACACCAGCCGGCGCGCTCGTGCCGCTCGCCGAGCAGGACCGCCGTCGCTGGGACCGGCACCTCGTCGGCGAGGGGATGGCCCTGCTCAACGCCACCCTCACGGCGGGCCGCATCGGGGAGTACCAGCTGCTCGCCTCGGTGGCCGCGCTGCATGCCGAGGCGCCGTCGCACGCGCAGACCCGATGGGAGCAGATCGCCCGGCACCTACGCCAAGCTCGAGGCGGTCACCGACAACCCGGTCGTCCGGCTGAACCGCGCCGTCGCCGTCGCCATGGTCGACGGTCCCGCGGCGGGACTGGCCCTGCTCGAGGGGCTGGACCTGCGTGACTCCCACCGGCTGCTCGCCGTACGCGCGCACCTGCTCGAGGAGGCGGGCGACCGGGCGGGCGCTGTCGACTGCTACGTGGCCGCCGCTGCGCGGACGGCCAACGCCCGAGAGCGCGACTACCTGGTGGAGCGGGCGGCCCGCCTCACTCCATCACCGGGGCGGCCTGACCGAGCTGGCCCGGTTCCACCTTTGGGATCCGGCTGACCAGCCCCGCGGCGAGCAGGAACACCGCGACCTCGAACAGCAGGGTGCGCTCGATCGCGTGCAGGAAGTCCTCGCGCTGCGCCTGCTGGCTGGCCGCGACGTACGCCCCGATCGCCTGCGGGGGCGTGTCCTTCGGCAAGGCGCAGCCCGTCGGTGTCATGGACGGCTCCTTGGACCGGGTGCGTCGCACGAAGCAGTCCTGGAAGGAGGCGACGAGCTGCTCTGAGCCGGTGACACCTGACAGCCCCGACCGCAGTGCCGGGACCTGGTCGCGTGCCGCCTGCGGGGCGTGGCTACCCAGCAGTCCGAAGAACACCAGCCCCACCAGGGCAACGCCGAGGACGCCGCCGACCTGCTGCCCCGTGGTTAGGACACCGGACGCGGAGCCGGCCTCACGGCCCTGGATGCCGGCGAGGATGAGGTTGGTGAGCGGGGCGATGAAGCAGCCCAGCCCGTAGCCGGAGAGGAGCAGCACCGGGCTGATCTGCCAGGACTGCAGGTCGGTCCCGGCGAGGTGCAGCACGACGATCGTGACGGTCATCCCGAGAGCGAGCAGGAGGGCGCCGAGGCGCAGGACACCGGTGCCCAGGCGCTTGGCCAGCCCGTCGGAGCGCGAGGACGCGAACCCCGACGCGAGCGCGAACGGGAAGCTCGTGAGCCCGGCGTGCAGGGGGGAGAACCCCAGACCGACCTGCAGGTAGAGGCCGAAGGTGAAGAAGAACGCCGGGATGCCGGCGAAGAACACGCCGCTGAGCACCAGACCGGTGGAGAAGCTGCGGTTGCTGAACAGCGACATGAGCACCAGGGGGCTGCTGCCCTCGCGGGTCTTGCGCTGCTGGAGCCGGACGAAGGCGTAGAGCACCGGGACCGACAGGACGAGCAGCACGATGATCCAGGTCGGCCACCCGCGCTCGCGTCCCTCGATGAGCGGGAAGACCACGAGCAGCAGGCCGATGGTCACCAGCGCAGCACCGGGCAGGTCGAGCCGCGCGGCGTCGGGGGAGGTGCTCTCGGGCAGCGCGCGCAGGGCAAGGACGACCGCCGCGACCCCGACGGGGATGTTGACCAGGAAGATCATGCGCCAGTCGGACCCGAACAGGTTCGCGCTGATCAGCACGCCACCGACCAGGGGCCCGAGGATCGTTGCCAGCCCGATCGTCGCGCCGAAGAGCCCGAACGCTCGGCCGCGGTCCCGCGGCGGGATCGTCACCTGGATGACGGCCAGCACCTGGGGGACCATCATGCCGGCGGCTGCCCCCTGCAGCACGCGGGCGAGGATGAGCACGATCGCGCTCGGCGCGAGCCCGCACAGCGCCGAGGCGAGGGTGAAGCCGCTCATTCCCAGCACGAACAGCCGCTTGCGTCCGAAGATGTCGCCGAGCCGACCACCGGTGATCAGCAGGCAGGCGAACGCGAGCTGGTAGCCGGTGAGCACCAGCTGCACCTGCGCGAACGACGCGCCCAGGTCCTCCTGGATCGACGGGATCGCGACGTTCACGATGGACACGTCGAGCAGGTTCATGAACACCGCGGTAAGCACGATCCCGAGGACGACGAACGGGTGCCGCGCGGACGCGCCAGCGGGAGCGGGGGCAGGGGCAGGGGCGGCCATGGGCCGAACGCTAGTGGCGCTGACGCCGTGCCGCACGGCTAGGGTCCGGCAGGTCGATCGAGAGTGGGGAGCAGCGCATGATGGCCCGGCCGTTGACCCGTGCGCGCATCCTGCAGACGGCCTTCCGGCTGGCCGACAAGGGCGGCCTCGAGGCCGTGACGATGCGCAGCGTGGCGGCGAAGCTCGGCGTCGAGGCGATGTCGCTCTACCACCACGTCCCCAACAAGAAGGCCATGATGGACGGCCTGGTCGACCTGCTGGTGCAGGTCGCTGACCTCCCCTCCGGCGACCTGTCCACCGAGCAGTGGATCCGGGGTACGGCGAGAGGACTGCGCGGTCTTGCGCAACAGCATCCCCGCGTGGTGCCCCTGCTCAGCTCGGGGCCGGTGCCTCTGGACGACCCGGTGTCGGCCCAGCCGTTCGAGGCCGGGCTCGCTGCCTTCTGCCGCGAGGGCCGCGACGTGGGGCAGGCGTTCGCTGCGGTGCAGGCGGTGCTGCTGTCCCTGCTGGCGCTGACCCAGCTCGAGTCCACGGCTGCCCTCAGCCTGGGGTCGGTCGAGGAGACGGCGCTGTCCGAGCTGACCACCGTCGACTTCCCGCTGCTGTCCCAGGTGACGTCGGCGCCGGTGGGGATCGATGACTTCTGGGACACGCTCGTCGAGGGTCTGGTCCGGGGTCTTGCGCCTCGGTAGCCGTACGTCGTAAGGTTGACTTACAACGTAAGCCTATGGAGGCCGCTATGACCACCCTGCAGGAGAAGCTCACCGAGCTCGCCACCGAGCTGAACGTCCCGGGCGTGACCGCCGGCATCGTCCTCGGCGACCGGACGGAGACCGCGTTCCACGGCGTCACGAACGTCGACCACCCGCTCGAGGTGGACGACCAGACGCTGTTCCAGTTCGGCTCCACCGGCAAGACCCTCACCGCGACCGCGCTCATGGTGCTGGCCGAGCAGGGCAAGGTCGACCTCGACGCACCCGTGCGGACCTACGTCCCGGAGCTCGAGCTCAAGGACGCCAGCGTCGCCGAGCAGGTCACCGTCCTGCAGCTGCTCAACCACACCGCCGGCTGGTCCGGCGACGTGATCCCCGAGACCGGTGATGGCGACGACGCGCTGGAGAAGTTCCTCACCGTCCTCGCCGGTCTCGACCAGGTCTCACCGCTGGGCGCCAGCGTCTCGTACAACAACGCCGCACTCTGCCTGGCCGGCGTGGTCATCTCACGCGTCACCGGTCAGACCTACGAGCAGGCGGTGAAGGAGCTCGTCCTGAAGCCCCTGGGGCTCACCCACACCTTCGGCTCCGCCAAGGAGATCATGACGATGCGCTTCGTCTCGGGGCACCAGCGCAGCGAGGACGGCACCGTCGCCGTCGTCCGTCCGTGGGCGCTGCCGCGCGCCGGCACACCCGCGGGTGGCTGGACCGCGACGATCGGCGACCAGCTGACGTGGGCGAAGTTCCACCTCGGCCAGGTCGGCGACGACGTGCTGAGCGCCGACGCCCGCCGGCGGATGCAGACCCCCACGGCCCACATGCCGGGCAGTGCGCTCGGTGACGCGGTCGGCATCTCCTGGCTGCTGTCGGAGATCGGCGGCGCGGCGGTGGTCAGCCACGGCGGTACGACGATCGGCCAGCACTCCGACTTCGTGCTCGTCCCGGACCGCGAGTTCGGCTTCGCCTGCATGACCAACTGCGGCCCGAACGGTGCCGAGCTCTACGGCAAGCTCCGCGCCTGGGCGCTGGAGACCTACCTCGGCCTCACCGCCGAGGAGCCCGAGCTGCTCACCGACCCCGACCTGTCGCCCTACGCCGGGCTCTACACCAGTGCCGTCGCGAACCTCGAGCTCACGCCGACCGACGGCCTGCTCGTCGCCGGCATCACCATCACCGACCTCACCCTGATGGCCGACGGTGACGACCCGGTGCAGCCGCCCATCCCGCTCGCGCTCGTCGCGGGGGAGGGTGACCGGTACGTCGTCCCGAGCGGCGAGGGCAAGGGGATGCGCGGTTACTTCACCCGCGACGACAACGGCGCCGTGAACGGCATCAACCTGTCCGGTCGCCACATGGCCAAGGCCTGACCGGTCAGGAGGGGACGGTCCGGGGGGAGGTGTAGCGGACGCACGTGCAGTCGGCGACCCAGTTGAGGTCGAAGGCGCGCACGCCGTCGTCGTGCTGCGCCGGCGACAGGAAGGCCGCCGGCAGGAGGGCGGAGGTGAACGACGTCCCGATCGACTCCATCCCCGCGACGAGACCGGCCGGGCTCAGGGACGGGGCGCCGGTCAGCGCCTGGGCGAGCAGGAAGAACGAGTCGCACTCGATGAGGGCGATGCTCGCCGCGTTGGTGCTCGTGTAGGTCTGGCCGGTCCGCCGCTTCATGATGTCCAGGCAGCGCGCGGTCGCGGGGGTGCTGTACTTCGTGCCGTCGGCGGCGGGGAGGTCGATCGAGGGCAGCCAGCCGTTGCCGGCCATCCCGTTCAGCTGCTTGGCCGTCACCAGGCCGCTGTCGTAGATGGCCTGCGGACCGGCGCCGGAGGTCACGCCGAAGCGGGGGTAGTACTGCTGGCTCTGCGCGTTGGTGCCGAACAGCCCGAGCAGCAGTCCGTTGAGGTCGTTGAAGACCAGGTGCGTGATGCCGTCCTGCTGCATGCGCAGCGTCGCGCTCTTGATCCCGGCGACCGTGCCGCTGAGGTCGGACTGGTTCTCAGCCAGGTGGACGAAGAACACGTGCGCGCTGTCGACCGGGTGGCCCGCGGCCTTCAGAGCGGGGAGCAGGGTGCTCGCGACGGCGTTCCGTGAGCTGGCCTGGTCGTAGCTGAGCACCGCGACCTTGGCGGGCGTCGGCGCGGCTTGCCCGTTGAGGGCGTTCCAGCCGGTGAAGTACTTCTGCCGCGCCAGGGCCCCGACGGTGTCGCGCAGGATGCGCTCCTGCGTCATCGTCCCGAGCTGGAAGGCCTGCGGGTACCTCTGGCTGAACGCGCGGTCCTCACCGACGAGGGCGCCCGCGGAGAACTGCACCACCCCCGCCTTGCGCAGGCACTCGGGGAAGGAGTCCGTCAGCCCGGTGGAGAACACCGCCATCACCTGGTGGTCCTCGGTGAAGTCCGAGCAGGCGGCCGCGTCCTGCGTGGCGCCCGGTTGCGTCGACTGTGCGTCGTAGGCGTGCACCACGACTTCGAGCTTGCGCCCGGCGATGCCTCCCCGCGCGTTGATCTCGTCCTGAAGGGCCCGGATGTTCGCACGATCGTCGCCCTGGGTGATGCCGCTCGCACCGATCGCGGAGTTCGCGGCATCCCCGTTGCTCGTCACGGTCGCGCCGACGGTGATGGTCTTCGCGGTCACGCCCAGCCCCGTGGTCGCCGGTCCGCCCCCGGAGCCCGCGCCGGTGCTGCCCCCCGACCCGCCGGTGCTCCCACCCGTCGTGCCGCCCCCACCGGTCGTGCTGCCGCCGGTGCCGCCCGTGCTGCCGCTGCTGCTGCGGGTGAACGTCCCGCCCGTGCTGCCGGACCCGCCGGTGGTGCCCGTCGACCCGCCGGTGGCCTGTCCGGTGCCACTGTCGGTGCCGAGACTGCTGGTGCCGAGCCCATCGCCGCTGCCGCTGCCGCTGCCGGTACCGCTGCCGGTGCCGCCGCCGACCTGGGCGGACGTGCTCGTCTGCACGGTGCTGCCGCAGGCGGTCACCACCAGGCAGAGCAGCGCGGCAGGCAGGGCGCGGGGCAGGCGACGGTGGCGCGATCTGGGGGCCATGTCCTGATTGTGCGCCGATCCGGCGGACGTCGGTTGTCCGTGAGCGCACAACTCGTGGTGGGAGGTTGGTGCCGCGGCACAACTCAGGCGCGCACCGGTTGTCCGGGAAACGCATCTGCAACCACGTCGCCGTCCCGTACGACGGGCGTCCCGGCCACGAGCAGGTGCCGCACGCCGACGGACGGGCGCACCGGGTCGAGGTAGGTGGCCGTGTCGGTGATCGTCCTCGGGTCCAGCACGACGACGTCCGCGTCGGCGCCCACCCCGAGGTGTCCCTTGCGCCGGCCGGCCTCGGTGAAGTCCAGCACCCGCGCCGGCAGGGAGGAGCACCGGCGGAACGCCTCGAGCCACGTCCACGCACCGGTCTCGCGGACCATGCGCCGCAGGGACCGCGCGTAGGTCCCCGCCGTACGCGGATGGGTCTGACCGCCCGGGGGGAGCGGCCACTCCCTCGACTCGTAGGAGCCGTCCGGGAAGAACACCGGCATCGCGTCGCTCGCGACGATCGCGTCGGGGAAGGCGAGCGCCTGCTCGAGCAGCGCCCGGTCGGCGGCGTCGTCCTCGTCGAGGAACTGCACGATGCACGGCGCGCCTGGGTCCGTCGCCCTCAGCTCGACCAGCCGTCGCTCGTCGGCGATCCGCTCGCCGGTCGCGACCATGAGCAGCGACGAGGGCGTCATCCCCCAGGCCGACAGGCGCTCCGGCGCAAGGAAGAACGCGCCGATCGCCGTACTCCCCGCGCCGTAGGGGTAGGCCTCGACAGTCACGCGCGAACCGGCCCGCCGGGAGTCCTCCAGCGTCTGGAGCACCCGGTCGATGTGCCGGCGCGACGTACTGTTCACGTGGCAGTGGTGCATGTGCGCCCCGGTCTCGGCCGCCAGCTGCGCGATCTCCAGCGAACCGTCGACCGGCGTGGTGGGGTCGGACTCCACCAGCTCCCGCACATGCGTGTACGTCGGGACGCCGGCGTCTGCGGCCAGGCGCGCGACGGCGAGGAACTCGCGCGGGTCGGAGCGGGGCGCGTAGCCCATGAGGACGCCGATGCCGAGGGCACCCTCGCCGATCTCGTCCCGGATCAGGTCGGTCCACCGGGCCAGCTCGTCGGGCGTCGAGGTGCGCTGCCAGTCGGGCTCGCTCAGCACCGACAGGTCCTCGGTGATGCTGGCGGTGCGTGGGATCCCGAGCAGGACCTGTGCCCGTGCGCCGCCCCAGCTGGCCGAGAAGCCGTAGTGCAGCGGCCGTCCCTCGGCGGCGGCGTTGGCGTACGCGCGGGACACCGGCATGAGTCCGGCCTCGAGGTCGAGAGCGGTCGTCACGCCGTCCATCGCCTGCAGGCGCTGGCCGGCGATGGTGTGCACGTGGCTGTGCAGGTCGACGAAGCCCGGTCCGACGACGAGCCCGGTGACGTCGAGGGTGGCGTCTCCGGTCAGGTCGGCCCCGACGGCCGCGATGCGCCCGTTCTCGACCCGCACGTCCGTGACCTCGTCCCGGCCGGCGTCCGGGTCGATCACCCGCCCGCCCTTGAGCACCAGCGAAGTCACCGGAGCTCCTCCAGCAGGGCAGCGAGCAGACGTCTCCGCGGCTCGAGCTGCGACACGAGGACGTGCTCGCCCTCGGCGTGCGCGCCGTCCCCCACGGCACCGAGCCCGTCCAGCGTGGGCACCCCGGCTCCCGCGGTGAAGTTGCCGTCAGAGCCGCCGCCGACCGCGATCCCCTGCAGCGCAGGCATTCCCAGGTCCTCGGCGAGGCGCACGGCCCGGGTGAACAGGTCGGCGGAGGAGGCGGAGTCCAGGGGTGGCCGGTTGGTCCCGCCGGTGACCTCGAGCGTGGTCCCGGGCACCCGGGTCACGAGGGCGCGCAGAGCGGCGTCGACGCGGTCGAGCTCGGCGGGGAGGGCGGCCCGGACGTCCAAGGCGATCTGCGCCGCTGCCGGCACGGTGTTGCTCGTCGTCCCGGCCGACATCAGGGTCGGTGTCACGGTGGTCCCGAGCTCGGGGCGACCGAGATCGGCGACCTCGAGCACCAGCCCGGCCAGGGCGATGCCGGCGTTCGCCCCCTTCTCCGGCTCGAGGCCGGCGTGGGCGGCGCGCCCCGTCACCACGAGCTGGTAGAGCGCGATGCCCTTGCGGGCGGTCTTCAGCGCACCGGCCGCCGAGGGCTCGCAGACCAGCGTCGCGCTGCACCCGCGGGCCGCGTCGAGGACGATCTCGCGGGACGTGGGGGAGCCGAGCTCCTCGTCGGTGGTGAGCAGCAGCCGCACGCCGTCCAGGGAAGGCAGCGTCGACAGCGCAGCGATCGCCTGCACGACACCGGCTTTCATGTCGAAGACGCCTGGACCGGTGGCGACGTCGCCGGTGACCTGGAACGGCCAGCGCGCCAGGGTGCCGGTCGGCCAGACCGTGTCGAGGTGACCGAGCACCAGGACCTTCGGTGTGCCCCAGTCGAACCGCAGGTGCGTGCGCCCCCCGGACTCCAGCAGGCTCGGTCGCGCGTCCAGGTGCCGCACCGTGAGCTCGGTCAGCAGATCGCCGCACGCGCGCGTCGCGTCGGCATCGGTCGAGGGGGACTCGCAGCTCACGAGCTCTGCGAGGGCGTCCAGCATCCAGGCAGTCATGACAGGGTCCTCAGCTGCAGCCAGACCACCAGGCGGAGGTCGGGGTCGTCCAGGTCGAGGTCGAACAGCTCGCGCACCCGCCGCATCCGGTAGCGGAAGGTGTTGGGATGCACCTGCACGGCCTCGGCGGCGGCCGGCATGTCGGCGTTCGCGGCGAGGTAGGCCAGCACGCTCTCGACGTACGGCGTCGCGTGCTCGGCGTCGTGGGCCAGCATGAGGTCGACGGCAGGCAGCCGCAGGTGCCCGGCGGCAGCGAGGTGCGACTGCAGGTCCAGGAGCACCACCTGCGGGAGGACCTGCTCGACGGTCGCCGACTGGCCCGGTGGGACCAGCCGGAGGACCGCGTCGACGTCGGCGCGGGAGCGGGCGATCGCGTGCAGGCCAGGAACGGCACTGCCGACCGCGCCGCGCAGCTCGACGTGCAGACCCACCCGGGCGCGCTCGATCACGGCGTGGCACAGCTGCTCGAGCCGGGGACGGCTCAGCGCGGCGGCCGGCAGGAGGGCGTAGACCGTACCGAGCTGCAGCAGGACGCCGCTGCCCGCGCGGACCGCCGAGCACTGCAGCTGCACCAGGTCGGCCACGGCATCCGCCGCCAGCTCGTCGCCCGCGACGTCCTGCGGCAGGGCGAACCCGAGCACCACGTGCGGCGTACCCGGCTCGAGTCCGAGGCGCGACCCGGCCAGGTCGGGCGCGGACCGGCCGTCGAGCAGAGCCCGGACCAGCTCCCCACGGGCCCGGCGGTCCAGGCCGGTGCTGGCGCGGGAGCGGAGCAGGTGCAGCGCGGCCAGCCGCGCCCCGTCCAGCAGGGCCTGCTCCCGCTCGGGCGGGATGGGCTGCCCTTCGACGACCCACACCGAGCCGAGCAGCTCGGCACCGGAGCGCACCGCCACCGCGAGCCGCGGTAGGACGCCACCGTGACCGGGGATCCGCACCACGCCACCCGAGCGCTGCATCTCGCGGTAGATGCGGTCGTTGTTGCTCAGGTCCGGCACCTGCCGCCCGAGGATCCCCTGACGCCGGGCGTCGTCGATGACCTGGTCGGGCAGCGAGGAGTAGGCCAGCACCCGGCGCCGGGTGTCCTCGATCGCGACCGCGCCCCCCACCGCGGCCGCGAGGGAGGTGGCCAGCGAGAACAGGTCCCCGCTCCCCTCACCAGGAGCCAGCGCGCTGGACAGCAGGTGCAGCAGGTGGTTCCACGGCAGCTCGAGGTCGGCGGCAAGCACGGGCACCGCGGCCGTGGCGAGCGCTGCGGCGTCGGGAGTGCGGACCACGGCGCCGGCCACGGTCGACGGGAGGGCAGCGACCGCCGAAGCGTCGACGCACAGCAGCAGCGCGCACGGGTTGCTGGGCAACGGGTCGCCGGGACCGAGGAGCACGACCTCGTCGACGTCGACGTCCAGCCGGCCCAGGTCGGACACCGCTTCCACCGCAGGGCTGAGCACGTCGAGCAGCGCGCGCAGCGTAGGCATGCCGCGCAGTCTGCCCGAGGCGCCGCGGCCCTTCCTCGTCCCGCAGCACCACGAAAGCTCCGGTGCTTCTGCACTCGCGACGATGAAGCACCTGATCTCGCTCGTCAGAGTGTTTCCATGACGTTGGTGACCTCCGTGCTCGAGGCTGCGACGGCGGCGGCCGACCGGGCCGCCGCCCGCGCGGGCGTCACCGTGCTCGAGCTGCGTACACCGAGCGAGACCGAGCGCGGCGAGCAGCTGCTGCGCGAGGTGTGGCGTGCGGGCGAGGCGCCGGTGCCCGGCAACCTGCTGCGCACCATCCAGCACACCGGCGGCTACGTCTTCGGCGCGTACGACGGCACCGGTGCCCTCGTGGCGATGAGCCTCGGACTGCTCGCCACCCTCGAGGGCCGGCCGTCCCTGCACAGCCACATCACCGGCGTCCTGCCCGGTGGGCAGCGCCGGGGGCTCGGGTACACGATCAAGCAGCACCAGCGGTGGTGGGCTCTCAGCCACGGGCTGCAGGTGATCACCTGGACCTGCGACCCCCTGGTGCGGCGCAACATCGGCTTCAACCTGCACGCGCTCGGGGCGCAGGTCGACGCCTACCTGCCGGACCACTACGGGAGCATGCGCGACGGCGTCAACGCGGGCGACCAGAGCGACCGCCTCGAGCTGCACTGGCGCCTGGACAGCGACCGCGCCATCGCTGCTGCGGCGCACCGACTGCCCGACGCCGACGGGGAGGGGCTGCCGTTCGCGGTGAGCGCCGACTCCGCCGGGGCGCCCGTGGTCACCGCGGTCGGGCGCGGCGCGCGGCTGGTGCAGCTGCCCTCGGACATCGAGGCGCTGCGTCGCACCGCTCCCCGCGCCGCCGCGGCCTGGCGTCTCGCCGTACGCGAAGCGCTCGTCCCGGCGCTCGCCGAAGGCGCTGTCCTCGCTGGGCTCACCGAGTCCGGCGCCCTAGTGATCGAGGTGTCCCCGTGAAGATCAGCTCCGTGGAGCTGCTGCGCCTGTCGCTGCCGCTCGTCTCGCCGTTCCGCACGTCGTTCGGCACCGCCACCTCGCGCGAGCTGCTGCTGCTGCGCGTCGTCACGCCCGACGCCGAGGGCTGGGCGGAGTGCGTCGCCATGGAGGGCCCGCTCTACAGCAGCGAGTACGTCGATGGTGCTGCGCACGTCCTGCGCCACCACCTGGTCCCGCGCCTGGCCGCGGCCGAGGGTCTGACCGCGGCGCGCGTCGCGACGGTGCTCCACCCGGTGAAGGGTCACCGGATGGCCAAGGCGGCGCTGGAGACCGCAGTGCTCGACGCCGAGCTGCGGGCGGCGGGGACGTCGTTCGCCACCCACCTGGGCGGGACGCAGGACCGCGTCCCGGCGGGTGTCTCCGTCGGGATCATGGACTCCGTGCCGGCGCTGCTCGACGCGGTCGAGGGCTACCTCGCCGAGGGATACGTCCGCATCAAGCTCAAGATCGAGCCGGGGTGGGACTACGAGCCGGTGAAGGCGGTGCGCGAGCGCTTCGGTGACATCCTGCTGCAGACCGATGCCAACACCGCCTACACGCTCGCCGACTGGCAGCAGCTCAAGAAGCTCGACGCCTTCGACCTGCTGTTCCACGAGCAGCCGCTCGAGGAGGAGGACCTGCACGGGCACGCCGAGCTCGCGACGCTGCTGGCCACGCCGATCTGCCTGGACGAGTCGATCGTGTCGGCCCGCGCCGCGGCCGACGCGATCCGGCTCGGCGCGTGCACCGTCATCAACGTCAAGCCCGGTCGCGTGGGCGGCTACCTCGAGTCACGGCGCATCCACGACGTCGCCGTCGCGCACGGCGTCCCCGTGTGGTGCGGCGGGATGCTCGAGACCGGCATCGGCCGGGCGGCCAACGCCGCACTCGCGTCGCTGCCCGGCTTCGTGCTGCCAGGGGACGTGTCGGCGTCCTCGCGCTACTACCGCCAGGACCTCACCCGCCCGTTCGTGCTCGAGGACGGGCACCTGACCGTGCCGACCGGTCCGGGCATCGGCGTGGAGCCTCTCGCGGACGTGCTCGCCGATTTGGTGACCAGCCGCGAGGACCTCCCGCTGTCCTGACGGTCAGGAGGTACGGCGGGTGGCGCGCCCTCCGAGGTGGACCCACTCGGCCGGTCCGTCGGCGCCCAGGAACGTCGCCGTCATGTGCACCCCCGCGCCCTCCATCGGCTCCGCGGTGATGAGCACGTCGTCGCCGTACGGCACGAAGCGCAGTGGCTTCGGCGGCGCAGCCAGGGCCGCGGTCGGTCCGAGCGGCACCATCGTGAGGTCCAGTCCGCCGTCGGCCTCGCGGACCTCGATGCGCACCGCCTGGCGCGCGTAGTCGCCGACGAAGCGGGTGACGTCGCCGAGGTCGCGCGGCTCGGACGGCGGCACCGGTGCCACGGGGAGGGTCACCCCGGCGGTCGTCGCGAAGAACTCCGTGAACAGCTTCTCGTAGACCCCGCGGGCGCCCGGGCCGTTGGTGAGCAGCGCCATCGCCGTACCGGATGCGGGATGCAGGCGGTAGAACGCGTACTGCCCGAACGTCGCGCCGTCGTGCCCGATGATCCCGGGCGTCGGCAGGATCCAGCCGAGGCCCCAGTGCGTGCCGAGGGTCAGCGGGTCGTCCAGCGTGACCTGCGGGGTCTGCATCTGCGCGACGGCGTCCTCCGACAGCACGGGGTCGCCGCCCCGCAGGTGCATGCGGCCGAAGGCCAGGACGTCCGCGGCACTCGAGCAGATCGTGCCGGCCGGTCCGACGGAACGGGGCGGGGCCCAGACCGGCGCGACCTGCAGCGCGGGCGTGCCGTCGGGACCGGGCAGCTCGAGGTGCCCGAGGGCGTGCGGCTGCAGGATGACCTGCTCGGCGAGGGTGCCCAAGGTCAGCTCGAGGGGGGTGGCGAGGACGTCCTGCACGGCCTGGTCCCACGTGCCGCCGGTGACCGCCTCGACGACCAGACCGAGCACGGAGTAGCCGCTGTTGCAGTAGGAGAAGCGCTCCCCGAGCGGGTGGATCTGCGCGGCCTTGGCGAGGCCCTCCACGTAGATCCGCAGGGCCTCGTCGCTGCGGCCGGTGTCGGTGAAGTCGTCGCCCTCGAAACCGCTGGTGTGGGTCAGCAGGTGCCGGATCGTCACCGCCGCGGCGACGTCGCTGTCCGACAGCGCGAACCACGGCAGGTAGGTCTGCACGGGTGCGTCGAGGTCGACCTTGCCCTCGTCGACGAGGGCAAGGACGATGCTGGCGGTGTAGACCTTCGTGATCGAGCCGATCTGGAACAGCGTCTGCGGCGTCACGGGGTCGTTCGTCCGCAGCGAGGTCACGCCGTGCACCGCCTCGACGACCGTCGTGCCGTCGGTCAGCGCGACGGAGGCACCGGGGATGCCTGCCTCGGTGCAGAGCTCGGACAGGCGGCGGGTGAGGGCGGTGACGTCCACGGTGGTCCTTTCGGCGGTGACGGGTCGGTTCAGGATCACCGTCCCCGGGCGCTCACCGCGTCGTGCTCCGGCAAGAACACGCGGTCCCGGCGTTGTCGCCGCCGACCATCACCCCCGCGGGGCGTACGTCGGAGCACCGAACCCCGCCAGCTCCTGCGCTGTCGGGACCGTGTAGTACTCGGACGCCACAAGGTCGGCGTGCTCGGCGGCGACCCGCGCGCGGGCGCGGCGCAGGTCCTCCTGGCGCGCCAGGTCCTCGGCCTCAGCCCGCTCCTGGGCGAGCTCGCGCTCCATCTGCCGGGTGTTCCACCGGTCGGCTTCGCGCAGGGCCGCCTCGCTCTTGTGCCAGGCGAGGCGTTCGGCGCCGGCAGCGGCGGCCTGTAGGTCGGCCTGCTCGATGAGCTCGGCCTGCTGCAGCCGCGACGCCTCCGTCACCCGCGCGCGGTTGTGCTCGCCCTGGCGGGCCAGGCGGGTCTGCCCCTCGACGAAGTCCTGCTGCACCGTGAGCAGTCGCTCGTAGGCGCAGGGCTTCCCCAGCAGCATGAGCACCTTCACCAGCACCGGCAGGCACTCCAGCGCCGTGAGGAACAGCGTGAGCACCAGGTGGGCCGTGCCCAGGGTCGGGCGCGCGGACGACAGCCGGTGCAGCGCCTCGAGGCGGGACAGCAGTCCGTCGGCCCGGTCGGTCGCGTGCTCGTGCGCCGCGATCTCCGCGGACCGCCTGGCCTTGTCCACCTCGAGCTGGCGCTGCGCGTCGGCCAGCCGAGAGGCGGTGACGGGGGCCTCCCTGCGCTGGGCAGCCGTGAGCGCTGCCCGTGCCTGGGCTGCTGCCCCGTCGACCTGGGACTGGAGCGCGGCGATGTCCGTGGCCAGCCGGGCGCGACGTTCGACCTTGTCCCGGTACGCCGGACCGATCCCGGCGCGCCCCGAACCGCAGCTGCCCTCGTGCTCGCACGCCACCTGCTGGTCGACCTCGTCGAAGTCGGCCTTCGCGGTGTCGAGGAGCTTCTGGACCTGGAGCACCTTCGGGTCGGCGAGCACCATCGCCTCGGTGACGCCGGCCGCCTGCGCGGCCTGAGCCGCGGCGAGGTCGGCGTCCCGCTGCCCGATCGAGGAGTACGTCGGGTCGTCGGTGATCCGCTGCTGGAACGCTGCGCTCTCCTCCCGGTGCATGACCACCAGCTCTTGGGTGATCTCGACGGAGAAGGCCTGCAGGACCAGCGGGGTGGAGACGACGATGCCCACCAGCACGGCGAGCACCAGGCGAGGCAGGGCCATGGCAAGGGTGGCGAGCACGGTGCGCTGGCGCGTCGAGGTCGCGACCAGCCAACGGTCCAGGCCGAAGATCCCGCAGCCCCACAGGGCGCCCATCGCGACGGCCGCGGGCAGCCACAGGTGGAGGGCCAGGTGCAGGGCGAAGGCCGCGGAGCAACCGGCCAGAGCGGCCGTGAACACGACCGCGGAGCCGACGCCGACGTAGCGCGCCCGGTCGGACGGGGCCTGGGTCAGCTGAGCCTTGTCGACGCCTGAGGCGGACAGCAGCAGGTCGGAGATCACGGGTTCCTCGTCAGGGGGAAGGAGGTCTGCGGGAGGGGGAGGGGGAGGGGGAGGGGGGAAGCCGCGGGAGGTCCTCGTAGAGGTCGAGCCGCCAGGAGGTCTGCGTCGCGTCGGGAGAGACCGCCCGCCGTGGCGGCACCACGGGCTCCGGTCGGGGGCTGGCAGGACTGGTCCCGCGGCGGCTGGTGCTGGTGCTGGTCCCGCGGCGGCTGGTGCTGGTCGGGCCGGACGGGAGGCCCGGTCCCGACGTACCGGCGGCGGCAGAGGCGGAGGTGGGGGCGCTGGTCGCGCCGCTCCAGCCGGAGCGGCGCCGCCACGACTGGCGTATCAGGGCGAGCAGGAGCAGGAGCAGCCAGGCCCCGGCCATCGCCCAGAAGGCCACCGCCAGCACCGTCGCGAGGCGGTCGGGGTTGAACGGCGCCCCCCACTCGACCGAACCCCGCGCACCGCGCTCCAGCGCGAGCAGCGCCAGTGCAACCACGAACCACACCAGGGGGTCACGGTGAAGCGGCCTGCGCAGCAGTCGGTCGTCGTGCACGATCCCCCCCTGGTGGCGAGCTCCGACACGCCCTCCGTGGGTGCGTGCGCTCTGTAGGAGGAAGTGATAAGGGACAGGTCCGACACTTCTGCGCCAGGCGCTGCTGACTAGCCTCGGCACGAGACCTGCCCACACCCGCCCACGAGGCACGAGCGAGGAGTCCCATGAGCGACGAGGTCCTGGTCGAGCGCCGCGACGGGGTGCAGGTCATCACCCTGAACCGCCCGGAGGCGCGCAACGCCCTCAACGCCGGGGTGGCCGCTGCCGTCGCTGCTGCCGTGGACGAGCTCGACGCCGAGGAAGACCTGCGGGTGGGGGTGCTCACCGGCGCCGGCGGGACGTTCTCGGCGGGGATGGACCTCAAGGCGTTCCTGCGCGGCGAGACCCCGGCCCTCGAGGGACGTGGTCTGTGCGGCATCACGCAGGCCCCACCGCGCAAGCCGCTGATCGGTGCGGTCGAGGGGTGGGCACTGGCCGGAGGCTTCGAGCTCCTGCTCGCCTGCGACCTCGTCGTCGCGGCGCAGTCGGCACGCTTCGGAGTACCCGAGGTCAAGCGGGCCCTCGTCGCGGGCGCGGGCGCGGCGTTCCTGCTCTCCCGGCGGGTCCCTCAGGCGCTCGCCCTGGAGATGCTGCTGACCGGTGAGCCGATCACAGCGGAGCGGGCAGCGCAGATGGGACTCGTCAACCGGGTCACCCCGGACGGGGAGGCCTTGGACGGGGCGCTCGCGCTCGCCGCCACCATCGCGGCCAATGGTCCGCTGGCCGTCGCGGTCACCAAGCAGATCGCCCGGTCGACGCTGGACTGGGACCTCGAGCAGGGCTGGGAGCAGCAGGACGCCCTGATGCGGCCGGTGTTCACCAGCGAGGACGCGATCGAGGGGGCGACGGCGTTCGCCGAGAAGCGGCCGCCCGTGTGGAAGGGGCGCTGATCCACCCGGACGGGTGACGCTCGCGACACCTCTCCGTGCGACAGGCATAAATGCCGGTCGTCCGGGCAGACTGGGACGCGTTGCGGAAGGGAATGCGTGATGGACTGGCGTACGACGACCTCCGAGGTCGTGCTGCACCTGGAGCCGTCGACGACGGCTGCCCATGAGCTGCGCAGCGAACTGCGTCGTCTGCTGGCCGGGACCGTGTACGAGCCCCGCATGGAGGACGCCGAGCTCGCCGGAAGCGAGCTGGTCACCAACGCGGTGCTGCACGGTCGCCGGCCCATCGTCGTACGCCTGACTCTCACGCCGGAGCGGCTGCGGCTCGCCGTCCACGACAGCCATCCGGTGAGCCCCTCCTTCAGCCTGCTCGACCCGACGGCGATCACGGGGCGGGGCCTCATGGTGGTGTCGGCCACGGCCGACCGCTGGGGGGTCGAGCCGGCTCCTGGCGGCAAGGCCGTCTGGATGGAGCTGTTTCCCGTCGCTCCCGACAAGTCGGACGGCGCTGACGTGGCCGCCCTGCTGGCCTCGTGGGGCGACGAGCTCGACACCGACCCGGCCCTCGAGCGCGTCCGGGTCGTGCTGACGGACGCGGACGTCGCGGCGATGACGACAGCCGAGACGTACGTCGAAGGGATCCTGCGCGAGCTCGCGCTGGTCGTCCACGCCCCGTCGTCACCGAGCCACCTCGTCGAGGTCGCGCGACGTGTGCTCGAGGCCGCCGAACCGTTCGACGCTGCCCGGGCCGATCTGAAGCGGCAGCTCGCGGTCGCCACGGCGGCGGGGCGTGCTCGCTGCGACCTCGAGCTGGCGATCACCCGCCGTGACGCCGAGGTGGTCCGGGACTACAGCACCGCGATGGATGAGGCAGACCGGGTGGCTGCCTCCGGCGTCCTGCTGGGCGAGGCGCCGACGCCGGTGATCACCGCGACGCGCAAGGAGTACCTCCGGCGCATCCTCGCCCAGCTCTCCAGCTGACGACGCTCACCAGCCGCGAAGGAGCGGTCGGGGGCGGCGGAGGTAGCTGCGGTCGAGGGGGGTGGTCCACCTGAGGCTGCCATCTTGTTCGCGGGTGACGGTGAAGTAGTGGTGCTTGGCCTGGTGGTGGTGGGTGCATTCGCTGCTGGTGTTGCGTGCGGTGCTGGGTCCTTGGGGCCAGGGCACGAGGTGGTCGCTCTGGCAGTCGCGGGCGAGGCGTCGGCAGGCTGGGAAGGTGCAGGTGAGGTCGCGGGTCTTGATGAACCGGGACAGGCGGGCCGGGAGGGCGTAGCTGCGGCTGTCCAGGGGGCGCGTGTCGACGGGGGTGGTGGTCAGGCGCGCGTGGGCACGATGGAGCGCCGTGGTGCTCCAGAAACTGCTCCAGGTGCTGCTCCAGCTGCTGCGGTCGCGGGGGTCTCGCAGGTGGGGCTCGGGCGGTGGTGGGCAGCCGGCGGGGCAGGTGCCGTCGTCCGGCTCGGGCCGTCTGGCGTGCTGGCGTGGGTCTTGGTCGGGTGGTTCGGTGCGGTCGAGGGTGTGGTCGTTCCAGAGCAGGTCGGACTCGGTCGGTGGCTCGGGTTCGGGATGACCGTCGAGGTCGGGGGGATCCGCGCCACCGCCACTCGGGCCGCTCCCTCCGTCTGAGCCACCGCCTCCACCAGCGCCGCCTGGGCCGTCGCCGCCTGTTTCCTCGTGTCCGTGGGGCGGGAGGGTGATCAGGACGGTGAGGCGACGGTCACGGACCTCGTCCCACGCAGCTCGGCCGTGTCCGGCGGGGGTGTGGGTGCGGTTGTGGTGGTGCAGCAGGGCGGTGATCTGCTGCTCGAGGTTGCTGGTCAGGCTGCTGATGAGGTGTTCGAGCCCCGGGTCGTCCTGATCCTCGGGCCGGATCTCCGGCGCTGCCTCGGGTTCGGGTTCGGTCTGGTGGGTGTGCCCACACCCGTGCTGCCTGGCTGCCTCCTCCGAGGTGTCGGCCGGCAGGTCGGGGCGGTGCACGGTGCTGTCGACACTGACGAGCGTCCCGTGCTCGTCCACGACGGCCCGGCGCAGCTCGGCCTGCCTCAGAAGCTCACGCGCTTCTGGGGCGCTGATGAGGCCGAGGCCGGGGATCTCCGCCGGCTCGTCCCCACCCTCGAGGGTCGCGAGGCTCACGATCACCAGCGCCTGCCACGACCCGGGCTGGACGCGTCCGCAGATCAGGTCCATCAGGGTGTCGAACCTGCGCTGGTCCAACGACCGCTCATCCCCGGGGTGCTTGGGCAGGGCGAGGGTGTCGATGCTCGCCAGGATCATCGCGATCTGACTGGTCGTGCCGGTGGCCCAGAAGCTCGCGTTGCCTCCCGGGTCGGTCTGATCGGCCCCGACCCGGCGTTCCCGCTTGGCCTTGTCCCACCGCTTGGCTGCCGCGTCCGGATCGAGCACCATCACCGCAGCGCGGGCGGCCTGCCGCAGCTGATGGGGCGTCCGGGCATCGTGGGCGCCCTGGACGAGGTCGATGACCTGCTCCTGCACCTCACGGGACAGGCCGAGGCCGCAGATCGTGTCAAGCAGCGCATCAGCGTGCCGGATGCTCCACCCACCCTGCGACGCCGGGGTTCCGACCCGCGCCATGACGGCGGGGAACGCGCTGTAGAGCTGGGCGTTCTCGATCCACCGCTGCGCCGTCCCCGAGCTCTCCGACAACGCCAACGCGAGCTCGTCACTGACGTAGTCGCGCTGCCCGATCAGCACGTCCTCGGACGCGAACGCGTTCAGCTGCACCCGCAGCTCGTGGTCGAGCTGCGCCCGACGGGCGACGAGGTCCTCGATCACACCCAGCCGCGCGCTCGCCCGCACGGGGCGGGGCAGCGGCGCAGCGAGCTCGGACATGACATGGATAGTACACCTGTTCGACGACAGACTCGAGCGAAAAGCGCTGCTGTGCATAGGAATTCCGGACGACGCGTCTGTGGAGAACCGCTTCCCTATGACCCCGTCAGAGCTGTCCGACCGTCGGGAGCGTGGCTGTGTCCGCATCGTCGGACAGCTTGGTGCGGTGGAGGCTGCTCATGGGGTAGGACGGCCTCGACCGCGGTGGTCACAGGCAAGGCGGGCGCCAAGGCGCCAGACCACCACGCCGTCAGGCCACCGCGGGCCCCTCGTCTGCGTCCCCGATGTCGGACCCCCTGTCCGCCGGGAGGGACCGCCCGCCCGGCGACAGCTACCGCTGGATGGCCTTGGTCTCGAGGAACTCCTCGAAGCCGTAGCTGCCGGCCTCGCGGCCGATGCCGGAGCGCTTGTAGCCACCGAAGGGCGCGGCAGGGTTGAACGCCCCACCGTTCACCTCGACCTGACCTGTGCGCAGGCGGCGCGCGACGCGCAGCGCCCGGTCGGGGTCACCGGACCACACACCCCCAGCCAGGCCGTAGTCGCTGTCGTTGGCGATACGGATGGCGTCGTCCTCGTCGGTGTACGGCATGAGCACCAGCACCGGCCCGAAGATCTCCTCCTGCGCGATGGTCATCTCTGTCGTCACCCCGGAGAACACCGTCGGTGCGACGAAGTAGCCGACCTCCCCGATGGGGTCGGCGCCACCGGTCACGAGCGTGGCGCCCTCCGCGACGCCCTTGGTGATGTAGGCGCGGACCCGCGCGAGCTGGGTGCTGCTCACCAGGGGACCGAGCTTGGACGCAGGGTCGTTGGGGTCGCCGACCGAGAAGGCTGCGGCGGTCTGCGCGGCGATCTGCTCTGCCTCGGCGAGCCGGTCGGAGGGGACCAGCATCCTGGTCAGGGCGGAGCAGGTCTGTCCGCTGTTGAGCAGGCACTTGCCGACGCCGTCCTGGACCGCCTTGGTGAGGTCGGCGTCGTCGAGGATGACGTTGGCCGACTTCCCGCCGAGCTCGAGCGCGACCCGCTTGACCTGCTTGCCGGCGACCTCGGCGATGCGCGTGCCGGCTCGGGTCGAGCCGGTGAACGACACCATGTCCACGTCGGGATGAGCGACCAGGGCCTCACCGACCGGATCGCCGTACCCGCTGACGAGGTTGAAGACGCCGGCCGGAAGGCCTGCCTCTTCGAGGATCTCCGCCAGGGCGTACGCCGACAGCGGTGCCACCTCGCTGGGCTTCACCACGACGGTGCAACCGGCGGCGAGCGCCGCACCGACCTTGAGCACGACCTGGTGCAGGGGGTAGTTCCAGGGCGTGATGCAGGCGACCACGCCGACTGGCTCGCGCACGATGAGCGAGTTGCCGATCTCCTCGGTGTCGAATGCGAACTCGCGGGCCAGCGAGGCGAAGTTGGCCAGGTTGAAGTGCGGAAGTCCGACCTGGATCATCTTCGCGAAGCCCAGGGGCATGCCCATGTCGTCGGCGATGAGCTGGCCGATCTCGTCGGTGCGCTTGCCCAACAGGTCGGCCGCCCGCTCGAGGACGTCGGCGCGCTCCGAGGGTGGTGTCGCGGCCCAGCCGTCGAAGGCGCGACGGGCCGCCTGCACGGCCGCGTCGACGTCCGCCGCGACGCCCTCGGCGACGTGGCCGATGACCTGCTCGGTCGACGGGTTGACGACCTCGATGGTGCCGGTGCCTGCCGAGGGGGCCCAGGCTCCGTCGACGTAGATCTGCGTGCGGTCCAGGGTGGTCATGAACGGGTCCTCATCGTCGGGAGGGGCAGTTGGGAGGGGCAAGTCGGGAGGGGCAGGGGCAGGGTCATCGGTCGGCGTCGGTGTAGACGATCACACCGCGCAGGTTCTTGCCGTCGCGCATGTCGGCGTACCCCTGGTTGATGTCCTCGAGGGCGTACGTCGTCGTGATGAGCTCGTCGAGCTTGAGCCGTCCGTCGCGGTACATCGACAGCAGGAACGGGATGTCGAAGCGGGGGTTGCTGCCGCCGAAGATCGCGCCCTGCAGGTCCTTCTGCAGCAAGGTGAACAGGAACAGGTTGAGCTTCACGTCGACGTCGAGCGCGTTGCCCATCCCGGTCACGACGACCCGCCCGCCCTTGCCGATGAGGTTCATGGCCTCCTCGACGTCCTCGCCCTTGAGGTCGCCGACGGTGAGGACGGCCTTCTCCGCCATCCGCCCCCAGGTCAGCTCGTTCACCGGACCGACGGCCTCGGCCGCGCTGGCGAACACGTCGGTCGCGCCGAAGGCGATCGCCTGGTCGCGCTTGAAGCCGACCGGGTCGATCGCGATGACCCGCTTGGCACCTGCGGCGACCGCACCCTGCACCGCGTTGATGCCCACGCCGCCGATGCCGATCACGACGACGGTCTCGCCAGGTCGCACATCGGCGACCTTGGTCGAGGACCCCCACCCGGTGGTGACGCCGCACCCGACGAGGGCTGCCTTGTCGAGGGGGATGTCGTCGTCGATCTTCACCGCCGAGGACTCGTGGACGGTGACGTACGGCGCGAACGTCCCGAGCAGGCACATCGGGGTCACGCCCTGGCCGCGGGCGGTGACCCGGTGGGTGCCGTCGGCGATCGCGACGCCGCCGAGCAGGAAAGCCCCGAGGTCGCAGAGGTTCTGGTGCCCGCTCGAGCACGGCGGGCACTTCCCGCACGCCGGGATGAAGGCGAGGACCACGTGGTCGCCCTCCTTCAACGACGTCACGCCCGGACCGACCTTCGTGACGATCCCGGCGCCCTCGTGCCCCCCGAGCGCGGGGAAGCCGACCGGCGATGCACCGGTGACCAGGTGCTCGTCGGAGTGGCACAGCCCCGAGGCCGCGAGCTGCACCTGCACCTCACCGGCGACGGGGTCGCCGAGGTCGATCTCCTCGACCGACCACTCCTCCTTGACGCCCCACAGGACAGCACCCTTGGTCTTCATCCGCGCTCCGCTTCAGTGAGGAGTGTTCTGGACCGGTCACGCTGCCCCCGGCGTACCCCGCCGTCAACTCGAGAGCGAGCCCAGCGCCACGGTGAGGCGCAGGACGGCCTGCGGATCTGTCAGCTGGTCGCCGTACAGCTCGCGCAGCTGGCCCATGCGGTAGCGGACGGTCTGCGGATGGACGAACAGCGCCGCGGCCACCTCCTCGCGGCGGCCGTGGTGCAGGAGCCAGGCGCGCAGGGTCTGGGTGAGCTTCTCGGCGGTGTCCGGACGCAGGTCGGCCAGTGGCGCCAGCACCTGGGCCCGCAGGTCGGCGAGGGCCTCCGGGTCGGCGGCGAGCACCAGCGCGGTGAGGTGGTCGTCGGTGTGCGTCGGCCCCACGACGACGAGCACGTCCGCGGCTCGGACGGCACGAGCGAACGACTCCACGGCGCGGGTCCAGGGGCGTGCCGGTCCGATGACCGCGGGGCGGCCGGCCAGCCGTCGGGTCAGGGACGCCCGCCCGCGACCGTCCACGTCGGGCACGAGCAGGACGGTGCGGGGCGGGTCCTGGTCCAGGCGCAACGTCCCCGCGGGCAGCCCGGCCGGCACGGTGGCGAACCCGGTTCCCGGCAGGAGTACGGCGGTGAGGGTGCTCGGGGGAGGCCACTCCGCCCGGTCGGCGGCGGCCTGGACCGTCGCCTCGTCCGCACCGGCCAGCAAGGAAGTGGCGAGCTGCTCGAGGTAGCGCTCGCGCACCCGGCCGCTGGTGGCCAGCTCGTCGGCGTGACCGGCCACGCTGGCGGCCGAGAGCTGGTCGATGTAGGCGAAGACCAGCTCGGCGAAGTCGGCCAGGCGGTCGGGAGCGAGCCCGCCGACGACCGCGAGCCGGGCCAGCTCGCGCCAGGCGACGCGCGCGCCGATCCGGTACGCCGCGAGCAGGGCGTTCATCGTGCGGCCGCTGCGCGCCTCGCCCCTGCCCAGGGCGTACGCCGCGTCGAGCGCCGGGGCCAACGGTGACCCCGCGTCGGTCCCCGCAGGTTGCGCCGCGAGGTCGAGGAACCCGCTGAGTGCCATCCGTACGGCGTTCTGGATGTTGAGGCCGAGGTCGTGGCCCAGGGTGTCGCCGTACCCCGGGACCTCGTCGATGACCGCTGCCACGGTCTCGGCAGCCACCTCGGGCAGGGCCTCCCGGAGCAGCTGCACGAGAACCCGGTCCATGCCCAGGGCGCGCGGCGTGTCGCTCACCGAACTGTTCCCAGCGAACAAGTCGGAGAGGAAGATTCGCTGCCCACGGTCAGGACGTTACCTCCTGGCGCCAGCAGACTGGACGCATGAGCCTGGACCTGACCCCCACCTCCCAGCCAGTGAACCCGACGTCCCTGCGCCGGCGGGTGCTCCCCGCGCTGCAGCGGTCCGTGCAGGACCTGGCGCAGGCGCTGGTCACCCCCCTCGTGCCCGAGGACTACCTCGACCTCGTCGCGCCCCTGCGCAGCGCGTCCCGCCTGCGCGGTCGCGTCGAGGCCATCCGGTCCGAGACCTCCGACGCCGCGACGCTGGTGATCCGCCCGGGCCGCGGCTGGACCGGGCACGTGCCCGGCCAGTACCTCCGCCTCGGCGTGGAGATCAACGGCGTGCGGCAGTGGCGGACCTACTCCCTCACCGGGCCGATGGTCGACGGGTGCGTCACCGTCACCGTCAAGGCCATCCCGGACGGTCTGGTCAGCACCCACCTGGTCCGCGCGCTGCGGCCCGGGACGGTGCTGCACCTGGACCAGGCGGCCGGCGACTTCGTGCTCCCGGACGTGCTGCCCGCCAAGGCGCTGTTCGTCACCGCCGGCAGTGGCATCACACCGGTCATGGGGATGCTGCGCCACCGTGACCTGCCGGACGCCGTACTCGTCCACTCCGCCCCGACCCCCGACGACGTGATCTTCGCCGCCGAGCTGCAGGCCCTCGCTGCCGACGGGCGGATCCGCCTGGTCGAGCAGCACACCGACACCGACGGGATGCTCAGCCCCGCCGACCTCGCCGTGCTCGTGCCGGACCTCGCCGAGCGGGAGGTCTGGGCCTGCGGCCCGGCGGCGATGCTCGACGCGCTCGAGGAGCACCTGGCCGGTCTCGGTCGGCTCGAGCACCTGCACGTGGAGCGGTTCCGTCCCGCCGTCTTCGTCACCGGGGAGGGCGGCACGCTGAGCTTCGAGCAGTCCGGGGCCACAGTCGAGGCCGACGGCGCGACCCCGATCCTGCAGGCCGCCGAGGACGCCGGCGTGCTCATGCCGTCCGGGTGCCGCATGGGCATCTGCTTCGGCTGCGTCCTGCCCCTGCGCGAAGGGGCGGTCCGGGACCTGCGCGACGGCAGCCTCACCGTTGCCGCCGAGGGCGACGACGTCCTCATCCAGACCTGCATCTCCGCCGCCGCCGGCACCTGCCGCATCGGCCACTGAGCTCCACCCCTGGCCCCCCCGTCCCTGACCCGCTGACCTCTCAGGAGCCCTCATGACGAGCATCGCCCACAAGACGCCCAACCCGATCGCGCACCTGTCCGCTGCGGACGTCGAGGAGATCGGGCGCCGGCTGGACGCGATCCGCGCCGAGGTCCTCGCCACGCGTGGGGACCGCGACGCGGAGTACATCCACCGGGTCATCGACGCCCAGCGCCGCCTCGAGATCGGCAGCCGCGCCGTCCTGCTCGGCTCGCTGCTCCCGCCGCTGTGGTTCCTCGGGACCGCCGGCCTGAGCGTCGCCAAGATCCTCGAGAACATGGAGATCGGGCACAACGTCCTGCACGGCCAGTGGGACTGGATGCGTGACCCCACCATCCACTCGACCACCTGGGAGTGGGACAACGCGACGCCGTCCGACATGTGGAAGCACTCGCACAACGAGCTGCACCACACCTACACGAACGTCCTCGGCAAGGACAACGACCTCGGCTACGGGATCATGCGGGTCGACGAGGAGCAGCGCTGGATGCCGTTCTACCTGGGGCAGCCGGTGTGGAACCTGCTCAACGCCCTGTTCTTCCAGTACGGCATCGCCGCGTACGACCTGGAGATCGGCAAGTACCTCAAGCGCGGCAAGAACGACCCTGTCGCGAAGGCAGAGTTCCAGGCGCAGCGCGCCAAGGTGCTCGCCAAGGTGAAGGCGCACGCCAAGCGCGACTACCTCGTCCACCCGCTGCTGTCGGGACCGTCGGCCCTCACCACGATGGGCGCGAACCTGACCGCCAACCTGGTCCGCAACGTGTGGACCCACTCGGTCATCATGTGCGGCCACTTCCCGGACGGCGTCGAGACCTTCGAGAAGGCCTCCATCGACGGGGAGACCCGTGGGGAGTGGTACGTCCGCCAGATGCTCGGCGCCGCGAACATCACCGGGGGCGAGGCGATGCACCTGATGACGGGCAACCTGTCCTTCCAGATCGAGCACCACCTGTTCCCCGATCTGCCGAGCAACCGCTACAAGGAGATCGCCCCTGCGGTCGAGGCCCTGTTCGACGAGTTCGGCCTGACCTACGCGACGGGCTCGCTGCCCACGCAGCTCACCTCGGCGTGGATGAAGGTCGTGCGGCTGTCCCTGCCGAACGACCTGGCCGCCAAGGCGGGCGTGGCGACCGACGCCGTCACCGGCGCGGTGCAGGGCGTCACGGGCGCCGCGTCCGCCGTGACCGGGGCTGCCGGCGGCCTCGTCCGGCGGGTGCTCGGGCGGCGTACGCCCGCTGCTCCGGTAGCGCCGCTGCGCGTCGTACCCGACGCGGCGTGAGGCTGCTGCCTACCCTGGGCTGACCCGAACCCAGGAGCACCCGTGTCCAGCAGTGTCAGCCCGTCCGACGTCAGCGTGCTGGTCCTGCGCCTGGCTGCAGGCGCGGTCATGTTCGCCCACGGCTGGAACCACGTGTTCGGCGGCGGGAAGATCGCCGGGACGGCGCGCTGGTTCGAGAGCCTGGGGATGAAGCCGGGCCGGCTGCACGCGTGGACCGCGAGCCTGACCGAGCTCGGAGCCGGGCTGCTGCTCGTCCTGGGCCTGCTGACGCCGTTCGCCGGGGCTGCCGTCGTGGGGGTCATGGTCGTCGCGTGGGTCACCAACCACCTGCGCAACGGGTTCTTCATCTTCCGCCCGGGAGAGGGCTATGAGTACGTCATGGTGCTCACGGCCGTCGGCGTGCTGTTCATGGGGACCGGCGGGGGTCGGCTGTCGGTCGACCACGCCCTGGGGGTGCTGGACCCGCCGTCGTGGCCGGTCCTGCTGGTGACCCTCGCGATGGGCGCCGGCGGAGCGGGGGCCCTGCTCGCGACGTTCTGGCGACCGGCACCCCGCAGCACCTGACGACTTGTCTCGTTTGGGACACGTTGGTCACTTCGGGCCATGGAGTCCTGATGGTCTCTGAGGCAACCTTGTGAGACGCAGCGTGATCACCTGAACACGAAGCCGGACCGGGGGGTTGCGCGAGAGGACTGAGGTGCCTGTGCCCACCGAGTCATCCCGTGACGTTCTCCTGCTCGTGGAGGACGACCCAGATCACGCCTTCCTGGTCCGCCGGCAGCTGTCCGCCACCGCCGGCTTCGACCTGACCGTCGAGCACGTGAGCACCGCCGCCGACGCAGCCGTCCGGCTGGGCTCCACCGGGGTGGCGTGCATCGTGCTGGACCTGTCGCTGCCTGACGCGAAGGGCATCGACGCGCTGGACCTGCTCCGGTCGGCGGCTCCTTCGGTACCGGTCGTCGTGCTGACCGGCCTGGACTCCGACGCCGTCGGCATCCAGGCCGTCCAGGCCGGTGCGCAGGACTACCTCGTCAAGGGCCAGCACGCCGCGGACGCGCTCGGCCGCTCGGTGCGCTTCGCGATGGAGCGGTCGCGGCGCCAGCAGGCCGAGCAGCACCAGCAGGCGCTCGGGACCCGGCTCGCGGTGCGCGAGGCCCAGCTCACCGAGGCGCAGCGCCTCGCCCGGCTCGGCAGCTGGGAGTGGGACGTCCCGACCGGTCGGGTCTCGCTCTCGCCCGAGCTGCAACGGCTCACCGGCCTGCCGGACCTCGGCGACACCAGCGTCTTCCCGACCTACCTCGGGCTGGTGCACGACGACGACCGCACCGACGTACGACGCCTGTTCTCCCTCGACGAGGCGACGGCCGAGCCGATCGTGGTCCGCCACCGGCTGCACCCGGTCGACGGGCCGGAGCGCTGGTTGCTCGGTCACATGACCGCGGCTGCCTGGGACGAGCACGGCGTGCCCGAGCGGGTGCTCGGCACGATGCAGGACATCACCGAGCAGAAGCGCGCCGAGGACCTGCTCGCGCACCAGGCGGTGCACGACAGCCTGACCGGGCTGGTGAACCGCAGCGTCCTCTTGGACCGGCTGTCGCGCGTGCTGGTGCGCAGTCGCGGCGACAGCTCGATGGTGGCCGTGGTCTTCCTCGACCTCGACCAGTTCAAGTGGGTCAACGACAGCCACAGCCACGCCGCCGGCGACGGCCTGCTCGTCGACGTCGCCCGTCGGCTGGAGGACGCGCTGCGGCCGGGAGACACGCTCGCCCGCTTCGGTGGTGACGAGTTCGTCGTCCTCTGCGAACGCGTCGCGCAGGAGTCCGACGTCGTCGACCTGGTGACCAGGCTGACCGGCGCCCTGGAGCAGCCGTTCCGCCTGCAGGACATGAACAACGTGCGCATCGACGGGGTCAGCGTGACGGCCAGCGCCGGCGTCGCCACGGCGGTGCCGGGGAGCGGCGTCGTGGCCGAGCTGCTCATCCGCGACGCCGACATCGCCATGTACCGCGCCAAGGAGCGCGGCCGGGCGAGGTACGAGCTGTTCGACGAGGGCATGCGCGACCGCGCGACCGAACGGCTCCGCACCCACCAGGAGCTCACGCAGGCTCTCATCGGGGGGGAGCTGCGCGTCCACTTCCAGCCGGTGATCAACCCGCGGACGGGAGCCGTGACCGGTTCCGAGGCGCTGGTGCGCTGGCAGCACCCGCAGCGCGGGCTGCTGCTCCCCGACGCCTTCGTGCCCTTGGCCGAGCAGACCGGCCTCATCGTCCCGATCGGTGCGCTGGTGCTCGAACAGGCCTGCCGCACCACGGCGGCGTGGAACGCTCACCGGACCACTCCCCTCTCCGTCGCCGTGAACCTCAGCGCGCGCCAGCTCGGTCACCCCTCGCTGCTGGAGACCATCGCTGCTGCGTTGGCCGACTCGGGGCTGCCCCCGCACCTGCTGTGCGTGGAGGTCACCGAGACGGTGGTCATGGAGGACGCCCGCGAGAGCACCCGCCTGCTCGGAGCCCTCCGGAAGCTCGGGATCCAGGTCGCCATCGACGACTTCGGCACCGGCTACTCCTCGATGGCCTACCTGCTCACGCTTCCGCTGGACCTGCTCAAGGTCGACCGCTCCTTCGTGGCTGCCACCAGCGAGGGTGGCGCCGGTACGGCGATCGTCACCGCCGTGGTCGCGCTCGCGGGCAGCCTCGGACTGGGCGTCGTCGCCGAGGGGGTGGAGTCCGCCGCCCAGCGCGACCTGCTCGTCTCGCTCGGCGTCGAGGGCGCGCAGGGCTGGCTGTGGGGCGCCGCGGTCGCCGCGCAGGACGCCGCGTGGGCGGTCGAGCAGCCGCACGTCCCGGCGGCACGAGCGTCGTTGGACCTGCGGGACTGGCAGCGTGAGCAGCCCGTGGCCTCGGGCGAGGACGGAGGGTTGCGCTCATGAGTGATCTGTCCGGCCCGACCGCGGTCGTCGTCGACGTGGTCGGCGCCGTCGAGCTGCTCCTGTGCACCGGGGTGTGCGTGGTGCTCGGGCGGCGCTGGCGGCACGAGCGGTCCGGGGCGACCGCGCGCGCCTTCGGGATCTTCTTCGTCCTCGCGCTGGTCATCGCCGTGGGGTACGTCGCACCGTCGGACACCCAGAGCGGGTGGGGGGCGTGGTTCACCGACGTGCTCATCAGCGTGCTGGTCCTCATGCCCTACCTGCTGGTCGAGCTGACGTGGGTCCTCGGCGGGGTGGGGGAGCGGGTGCGCCGCGCCGCGCAGGTGCTCCTCGCCGTACAGGTCGTCGCCACCTTCGCCACGCCTCCGCTGCCCGCACCCGGGGAGGCGAGCACCGCCTCGAGCAACACCCTGGTCGCGCTGATCGTCGTGTCCTGGACGGTGCAGAGCTTCGTGGCCGGCCGAGGGCTGTGGCGCCTCGGTCGAGGACAGTCGTCTCTCGTCCAGCACCGGATGCGGGCGCTCAGCACCGGATCGGTGCTGCTGGCGCTGACGCTGGTCCTGTCCGGGGCGGCCGGTACGTCGCAGGACGCGACGACGAGGGTCGTCGTCTCGCTGCTCGGGCTGCTCGCGGTCGCCGTGTCCGCCCTGTCTTTCCTGGCGCCGACGTTCCTGCGGCTGATCTGGCGGCAGGGGGACGTGGCGGCGCTGAGCGATGCCGAGCGCGGGCTCATGCAGGCGACCTCGACCGAGCAGGTGGCGCGCATCATCCTGCCCGCGTTGGTGGGCGCGTTCGGGGGTTCGGGTGCCGCCGTCCTGGGCCCGCACGGCGAGAGGCGCTTCTCGGAGGGCACGGTGCCACCGATCCCCGAGGCCTGGCTGGCGGGGCGGTCCGGCGACGGCGTGCTCGTGGCTCCGATGCGCGTGGGGGCGCTCGCCGTGGGGTGCGGTGCGCTCTCGCCGGTCTTCGGCCATGACGAGGCCGAGCTGCTCGGGCGGGTGGCGGTGCTGGTCGACCTGGCGTGGGACCGGGTCGAGCTGTTCGAGCAGGAGCGGCGCGGACGGCTGGCTGTCGAGGCGGCCAACGAGGAGCTCGAGACGCTGCTCTACAGCGTGTCCCACGACCTGCGCAGCCCGTTGATCTCGGTCCTGGGGTACCTGGACTTCCTCAAGCAGGAGCACGGGCACGAGCTCACCGGCGACGGCAGTCACTACCTCGACCGGATCAGCGTCAACGCCGTCTACATGCAGAGCCTCATCTCGGACCTGCTCGAGCTGTCCCGGATCGGGCGGCTCGACCCGCCGGCCGAAGGCGCGCAGGACCTCGCGGTCATCGCGACCGAGGTGCTGGACGGCGCACAGCTGGGCCATCCCGACGCCACGCTCCACGTCCGCGGAGAGCTTCCCCACCTCGCGGTCAGTGACGTGCGACTGCGCCAGCTGCTGACCAACCTGGTCGACAACGCCCTCCGCCACGGCGGACGGGACGACCTGACCGTGACGATCTCTGCGGAGCGGAGCTCGACGGGCGTGCGCGTGCTGGTCTCGGACAACGGGCGCGGCATCCCCGCGGAGTACCGCGCGAGGGTGGTGAAGGTGTTCGAGCGCCTCGACGCCCCGAAGTCCAGTCCCGGCACCGGCATCGGCCTCGCGATCTGCAAGCGCATCGCCGAGACGCTCGGTGGCACGCTCACCGTCCTCGGCCCGACCGAGCCCGACGTGACGGGCACGACGATCGAGATCTCCCTCCCGGTCGCCCTGGTGGCGACCGGCCGCCGTACCCCTGTCATCCCCCCGCAGCTCCAGGAGGAAATCGCATGAACGCACGTGTCCTGCTCGCCGAAGACGATGCAGACCACGCCTACTTCACCGTCCGGGCGTTCAAGGACGCCCACGGTGTGGGGGTGGAGGTGTCGACCGTCCCCGACGGCGAGAAGGCGCTGGACTTCCTGCGCCAGCGGGGGGAGTACGCCGGTGCCGAACGGCCGCACCTGATCGTGCTCGACCTGAAGATGCCGAAGCTCAACGGACTGGAGGTCCTCGAGCTGATCAAGGGCGACGAGGACCTGCGCACCATCCCCACGGTGGTCCTGTCCTCCTCCGACCGACCGGAGGACATCCGGGACAGCTACGCGCACTCCGCGAACAGCTACGTCACCAAGCCCGCGACGCTGACCGGGCTGCGTGACGGCGTCCGGCAGATGGCGGAGTACTGGATCGACGTGGCGAGCCTGCCGAACGGCCACTGAGCCGGGCGTTCACCTGACGCGCGCACCCACCGGTGCGGTGCCGGTTCGCTGCTGGCAGGGTGCCTGCTGACCGGGCTCGACAGCGAGCCCCGCGCGGAAGGGACCGCCTGTGCCCGACGTCCAGCCCCCGGCCGGGGCGACCCGGCCCCTGATCGTCGCGAACTGCAGCGGCTTCTACGGCGATCGCCTCTCGGCGGCGCAGGAGATGGTCGAGGGCGGTCCGATCGACGTGCTCACCGGTGACTGGCTGGCCGAGCTCACGATGCTCATCCTGTTCAAGGACCGGCTGAAGAACCCCGACGGCGGTTACGCCAAGACGTTCCTGCGGCAGATGGAGCAGGTCCTCGGCACCTGCCTGGACCGGGGGATCAAGGTGGTCGCCAATGCCGGTGGTCTCAACCCGGCCGGCCTGGCAGACCAGCTGCGCGCCCTGGCCGACCGGCTCGGCCTGCACCCGTCGATCGGCTGCGTCACGGGCGACGACCTGCTGCCGCGCCTGGCGGACCTGCGGGCCGACCACGAGCTGCGGCACCTCGACACGGGCGCGGACCTCGGTGACCGCACCGTCCTGACGGCCAACGCCTACCTCGGTGGCTGGGGGGTCGCCGACGCGCTGTCCCGCGGGGCGGACGTCGTCGTGACCGGTCGGACGACGGACGCTGCCCTGGTGATCGGCCCCGCCGCCTGGCACCACGGCTGGGGACGCGGCGACCTGGACCCCCTTGCGGGAGCGCTCGTCGCCGGGCACGTCATCGAGTGCGGCTGCCAGGCCACCGGCGGGAACTACGCCTTCTTCACCGAGGTCCCCGGGCTCGAGCACCCCGGCTTCCCGATCGCCGAGATCCACGCCGACGGTTCCAGCGTCATCACCAAGCACCCGGGACACGGCGGTCTCGTCGACGTGGGCACGGTGACCGCCCAGCTCCTCTACGAGATCACCGGACCGCGCTACCTCAACCCCGACGTCACCGCCCGGTTCGACACCCTCGCGATCGCGCAGGAGGGCCCGGACCGGGTCCGCCTCACCGGGACCCGCGGGGAGGCGCCGCCGTCCACGTCGAAGGTGTGCCTCAACCTCGCCGGTGGCGTCAAGGCGTCGCTCTCGTTTCCCCTGGTGGGGCTCGACATCGAGGCCAAGGCCGACCTGCTGCAGCGGACCCTGTTCGCCCGCCTGCCGCGCGCGTCGTTCGCGGGCGTCGACGTCGAGCTCGTCCGCAGCGACCGGGAGGACCCGGCCAGCAACGAGCTCGCCGCTGCCCAGCTGCGGATCACCTTCAAGGACGACGACGACAGCCGCATCGGCCGCGCGCTGACCCAGGCCGTCGTCGAGCTCGGCCTCTCGACGTACCCGGGCTTCCACGGCGGCCCCAGCGCGACGCAGGCGTACGGCGTCTACTGGCCCGCGCTCGTCCCGTCTGACCTGCTGACCCATCACGTCGACGTCGACGGCCAGACACGGGACGTCGCGCCCACTGTCGGCGCAGAGGTCGTCGAGCCGGTGCCGGAACCGATGCTTCCGTCCGCCCCGGGTGGGCCGACGACGCGACTGCCCCTCGGGCGGGTCTTCGGGGCGCGGTCGGGGGACAAGGGCGGCAACGCCAACGTCGGGGTCTGGGCCCGCACGGACGACGCGTTCGCCTGGCTCGCCGCGTTTCTCACCGACGAGCGCTTCCAGGAGCTGTTGCCGGAGACGGCGTCCCTGCGCGTCGAGCGGTTCGTCCTGCCGAACCTGCGGGCGGTCAACGTCGTCGTCCACGGACTGCTCGGCGAGGGTGTCGCGTCGAGCACGCGGCTCGACCCGCAGGCCAAGAGCCTGGGGGAGTACCTGCGCGCCAGGCACGTCGACCTGCCGACGTGCCTGCTGTGAACGTCGAGGACCTGCTCGACGAGCTCAGCACGGCAGAGCAGGCCTCCTTCACCGCCGGTGCCGACATGTGGAGCGTCCCCGGTGTCGCCCGACTGGGCATCCCCTCGATGCGGATGACCGACGGACCGAACGGTGCCCGCGGCTCGGCGCTGCTCGGTACCGGTCGTGAGACCGCACTGTGCGTGCCGTGCGGCACCTCGCTCGGGGCGAGCTGGGACCCGGCGCTGGTCGAGGAGGTCGGGCAGGCCCTCGGTGAGGAGACCCGGACCAAGGGCGCGCGGATCCTGCTCGCGCCGACCATCAACCTGCACCGGCACCCGCTCGGCGGTCGCGGGTTCGAGTGCTACGCCGAGGACCCGCTGCTGTCCGGGGTGACGGCGGCAGCGTTCGTTCGTGGGGTGCAGAGCCGCGGCGTCGCCGCCACCGCCAAGCACCTGGTCGCCAACGAGGCGGAGTTCGAGCGCACCACGCTGTCGTCGGAGGTCTCCGAGCGAGCGCTGCGCGAGCTCTACCTCGTGCCGTTCGAGCACGCCATCAGGGACGGGGGGCTGCTGGCGGTGATGACGGCCTACAACCGGCTGAACGGGCGCTGGTGCAGCGAGGACCGTGCGCTGCTCACCGACTGGCTGCGCGAGGAGATCGGCTTCACCGGGGTGGTGATGACCGACTGGTTCGCCGCCGGGTCGACCGCAGCCAGCGCGGCCGCAGGGCTGGGCCTGCAGATGCCGGGTGCGGACCGGTTCTTCGGCGCCCCGCTCGCCGCCGCCGTCGACGCGGGCGAGGTCGACCCGCAGGCGCTGCGGAGGATGGCCCGGTCCTGGCTGTCGCTGATCGAGGCGCTCGGGGCCTGGGACGACCAGCCTGCTGCGGAGACCTCGGACGAGAAACCGCAGCACCGCGAGATCGCCCGGCGCGCGGCGGCGGCGGGCACCGTCCTGCTGCGCAACGACGGCACCCTTCCGCTGGTGGACAAGGGAGCTGTAGCCCTGATCGGACCGCTCGCTGCCCGTGCGCACCTCATGGGCGGCGGCTCTGCCCAGCTCCGCCCGCACCGCTCCCCCTCCCTGTACGACGTCCTCGCACCACGCCTCGGCGATCGCCTGCGACTCGAGCGGGGTGTGGACATCGACCGGACGGTGCGCCCGATGGCGGCCCCCGGCGCCGTGCTCGAGCTGTTCGCCGGGCAGGAGTGGTCCGGACCGGTGCACGAGCGACTGGTGCAGACCGATCTGCAGCAGCTGTGGTTCGGCAGCCCGTCACCCGGCCTCGACGAGGACGACTTCTCCTTTCGCACCAGCGCTTCCGTGGCGGTGCGCGACACGGGGGCCCACACCTTCACCCTCGTGCAGGCCGGACGCGCCCGGCTGCTGGTGGACGGGGTGTGCGTCCTGGACGGCATCAGCGACCCGCCGCCGGCCGGACAGGAGTTCTTCGGCCTGGGCAGCCAGGAACGGCAGGCGACGGTCGACCTCGTCGCGGGCACCGACGTGTCGATCGTCCTGGAGTGGACGTCGACCGGTTCGGTGCTGCTGCACGGCGCGAAGGTCGGGCACCGGCCCCCGACGGACGGGACCGAGGTGCAGCGCGCGGTCGAGGCGGCCCGCCAGGCGGACGTCGCCGTCGTGGTCGTCGGCACCACGGAGGAGTGGGAGAGCGAGGGTCACGACCGGAGCGACCTCGCGCTCCCCGGGGACCAGGACGCCCTGGTCGCCGCCGTCGCGGCGGCCAACCCCCGCACGGTCGTCGTGGTCTGCGCGGGCGCGCCGGTCACGATGCCGTGGGCGGACGACGTCGCGGCGATCCTGCTGCCATGGCTGGGAGGGCAGGAGGTGGCGCACGCACTCGACGACGTGCTCTTCGGAGCCGCGGAACCGGCCGGCCGGCTGCCGGTGACCTTCCCGGTGCGCCTCGAGCACACCCCCGCCTTCGGCACCTACCCCGGTGAGAACGACCGGGTCGGCTACGCCGAGGACTTGCTCGTCGGTTACCGGTGGTACGACACGCGCCGGCTTCCCGTGGCCTTCCCCTTCGGCCACGGGGGGTCGTACACGACCTTCGGGTGGGGTCCAGGGTCGCTGTCAGGTCGGGTCGCCCCCGGCGAGGACCTGCGCGTGCGGGTCGAGGTGACCAACACCGGTGACCGCGCCGGCAGCGAGGTGGTGCAGGTCTACGTCCGGCCGCACGCCCCCCGGCTGAAGCGACCCCGCTCGGAGCTGAAGGGCTTCGCGAAGGTCACGCTCGCGCCGGGCGAGAGCACCGTGGTCGAGATCGTGCTGGACGTCCGCTCCTTCGCCCACTGGGACCCCGGCTCGGCCGATCACGCGCGGCTGCGTGAGGAGCTCGGCGACGGCAGCGTCGTCCCTGCCGTCCAGGGCCCGACGCCGCGCACCACCCCGGGGTGGTACGTCGACGACGGCACGTACGACCTCGTGCTCGCCCGCTCGGCTGCTCAGGACGTCGAGGTGCTGACCGTCGCGGTGGGCGGCCAGGTGCCGGCGACCGGTGTGGGGGTCCGCCACGCCCCCGGCTGAACAGTGGGGTGATCGTCCGTTGGGACGGGGCGACCCACGCCCCTACGGTGAGCGACATGGATCTGGTGGCCAGCGCGCCTGACAGCACGACCGTCCGCGTCCCCGTCCGGGGGGGCGACCTGGCCGTCGAGGTCGTCGCGGGGACGACCGAGCCCGTCCTTGCCGTCCACGGCATCAGCAGCCACCGGCGGCTCTGGGACTGGCTGCGCGTCGAGTCCCCCGACCTGTCGCTGGTGCTGCCGGACCTGCGTGGACGGGCCGACAGCATCGACGTCGCTGGTCCGGCCGGCCTCGCGCAGCACGTCGAGGACCTGCTCGCCGTGCTCGACGCGCGTGGCCTGGACCGCGTGCACGTCGTGGGCATGTCCATGGGTGGGTTCGTCGCCGTCGAGCTCGCGCACCGCCACCCCGAGCGGGTGAAGAGCCTGGTGCTCGTCGACGGCGGGTTCCCGTTCGCCCCGCCGGCGGGGCTGACCCGCGAGGCGCTGCCGGTCGTCTTCGCCGACCGCCTCGGTCGCCTCACCCAGACGTGGGCCGACGTGGACGACTACCTCGCCTTCTTCACGACGGGTACGGCGCCGCTGCTCGACCCGGCCGACCCGCTGCTGCGCACCTACCTCGCCCACGACCTGCGCGACGGGCTCGTGCGGCTGTCAGGAGAGGCGCTGCTCGCAGACGCCGCCGATGTCTACTTCGGCGAGAACCCCTGGCAGTCGTTGTCGGTGCCGGTCCGCTTCGCGTACGCGCAGTGGAGTGTCGGCGAGGGCAGTGCTCCGGCGTACTCGCCCGAGCTCGTCGCGAGGTACGCCCCGCACACGGTGACGACCGTGCAGGTCCCGGGGGTCGACCACGCCGGCACGATCATGACCAGGACCGGCGCGGTCGCGACCGCCGACCTGATCGCGCAGGCCCTCGGGTGACCGCCGTCCTGGGCAGCGGGACCGAGGTCCTGCTGGAGGCCCTGGCGCGCGAGATCCCGACCGAGCGGCTGGTCGTCGACCGCGACGTCCTGCAGAGCCTGTCGCACGACGAGGCCGAGTGGGCGCCTGTCGGAGCAGCCGTGGTGGCCTTGCGGGCCCGGTCCGAGCAGGAGGTCGCGCACGCGGTCCGCGTCTGCGCCGAACTGGGGGTACCGGTCGTGGCGCGTGGGGCGGGGACCGGCCTGTCCGGGGGCGCGAACGCCGTCGACGGCTGCCTGGTGCTGGACCTGTCGCGGATGGACCAGGTGCTCGAGATCGACCCCGACAACCTGATGTGCGTCGTCCAGCCCGGTGTCGTCAACAACGACCTCAAGGCGGCCGTCGCCGAGCACGGCCTCTGGTACCCCCCGGACCCGGCCAGCGCGCCCTGGTCGACGATCGGCGGCAACGTCGCGACGAACGCCGGCGGACTGTGCTGCCTGAAGTACGGCGTCACCCGTGACTACGTCCTGGGCATGCGCGCCGTCGTGGGTGGGCCGGCCGGCTACGGCACGGTCGTGACCCTGGGACGCAAGACCAACAAGGGCGTCGCAGGCTACGACCTCGCGGGTCTCATGACCGGCTCGGAGGGCACCCTCGGAGTCGTCACCGAGGTCACGCTGCGGCTGCGTCCCGCGCTGGTCGGGACCCCCCGCACGATCGTCGGGGCGTTCAGCAGCCTCGTCGACGCCGGCCAGGCGGTGGCCGTCGTGACCCGTCGGGGGCTGACGCCGAGTGCGCTGGAGCTGCTCGACCGCGCCTGCCTGCAGGCCGTCGAGGACTGGAAGCACCTCGGCCTCGAGTCCGACGCGGCGGCGTTGCTGCTGGCACGGGTCGACACCCCCGGCGACGCCGGCGAGGCCGAGGCGCGTGCGCTGGTCGAGTCGTTCGAGGCGGCCGGGGCGATGTGGGCCGAGCAGTCGACCGACGACGCCGAGGCGGAGGCGCTGTTCGAGGCGCGTCGCCTGGCCTACCCCGCGCTGGAGCGGTTGTCGCCGGTGCTCACCGAGGACATCTGCGTCCCCCGCTCGAAGGTCCCGGCGATGCTCGCAGAGGTCGAGGCGATCGCGGCCCGCCACGGGGTGCAGATCGCCACGATCGCGCACGCCGGCGACGGCAACCTCCATCCCCTGCTGCTCACCCCGGCCGGGGACGAGGGGGCACGCCTCGCCGCACAGGCCGCGTTCGAGGACCTGCTCGACGCCGCCATCGCCCTGGGCGGCACCGTGACGGGCGAGCACGGAGTCGGCCTGCTGAAGATGGGCGGCATGGTGCGCGAGCTCGACCCCGCGTCGGTGCTCCTGCAGCGCGCGGTCAAGGCCGCTCTCGACCCGCTCAACCTGTTCAACCCCGGCAAGGTCTTCTCGGTCTGAGCTCGAGACGGAGGGCCGGGGTGTGAGACTGCAGGACGTGACCGATGTCCAGGGCTGGTTGGACCTGCTGCTGCGCGATGCCTCCCCGGAGGAGCTCGACGCCGCTGCGGTCCCCGGCGACGAGGCACAGGCCCGTCAGGCGCTGCAGCTGCACGCGCGCCTGCGCGACCTGTCCCAGCGCGCCAGCGGACTCGCGGCCCTGTCGGACATCGCCTCGCGTCTGACGTCCGTGCGCGACCTGCCCGAGCTGCTCGGCACCATCGCCGTGCAGGCCAGGCAGCTGCTGCGCACGGACGTGTCCTACCTGGCGCTGGTCGAGCAGGACGTCCTGCGGATCCGCTACTTCGACGGGGTGCTCGGCCCTGCGGCGCAGGAGATCCGGCTGTCGATGTCCGCCGGGCTGGCCGGCCGGATCGTGGCCACCGGGCAGCCGGCCTGGACGCGCGACTACCTCGCCGACGCCTCCATCGAGCACCTGCCGGCTGCAGACTCCTTCGCCGGCAGCGAGCGCCTGCGCAGCATCCTTGGCGTTCCCCTTCGTGCGCGGGGAGAGATCCTCGGCGTGCTGTTCGCTGCCGAGCGCACCGCGCGGCCCTTCACCGACAGCGAGACCGACCTGCTCGCCGGCCTCGCTGGCCATGCCGCGGTGGCGATCGAGAACGCGCGACTGTTCGACGCCGAGCGGTCGGCCGCCCTGGAGCTGCGGGCCGCGAACGAGCGGCTGCACGCCGGTGCCGCGACGGTCGACCGGGCCGTCGTCCTGCACGAGCGGCTCACCGAGGCGGTGGTCCGCGGGGGCGGCCCGACCGAGGTGGTCCAGGCCCTCGCCGACGTGCTGGAGGCGCCGGTCCAGCTGGTCGACGCGAACGACCGGCCCCTCGCCGGACCTGACCTGGGTGGCTGGTCGCCGGCCGAACGGGTGGCCGGCGATCGCCGTACCGTCGTGGTGGAGGACGCGGAGGGCGTCCTGCTGCTGTGCCCGGTGGTCGCGGCCGAGAACTACCTCGGCTGCCTGGTGGTGCGCGTCAAGGACAGCAGCGACGACGCGAGCATCCGCCTGCTGGAGCGCGGGGCGCTCGGCATCGCCCTGTCGCTGGTGCAGCAGCGCGCACTCGCCGACGCCGCGACCCGCAGCCGGGGCGAGCTTCTCGCCGCCCTGGTCGAGGGCGGGGAGCCCGAGGTCCTGCAGGCGCGTGCTGCGGCCGCGCGGGTGGACCTCCAGCAGCCGCACGTCCTGGCGCTGGTCGAGACGGAGGAGGCGGCCGGGCGGCACGTCTGCGCCGACCTCGCCCGGCGGTACGACGGTCTCGTCGTCGACCGGGCCGGGCGCACGCTCCTGCTGCTCCCCGTGGGTGCCGACCTCGGCGGCCTGGCCGCCTGTGCGACCGCCGGCATCAGCGGGCCGGTCGTCGGCGCTGCCGCCCTTCCCGGCGCGTACGACGTCGCGCGGCGGTGCCTGCAGGCTGTCCTCGCGCTGGGTCGGCGTCACCTCGTCGCCGGTACCGATGCTCTGGGCGTCTACCAGTTCCTGCTCGCGCCGGGCGGTCCGGAGCAGGCGGCGCAGTTCGTGCGTCGTACGGTCGGGCCGCTGCTGGACCACGACGCGGCGCGCGGGACCGACCTCGCGCGCACCCTGGAGGAGTACCTCGCCAGCGGCCGTCAGCACACGGCGACCGCGGAGGTGCTGCACATCCACCCGAACACGCTGTACCAGCGGCTCAACCGGATCGGGGCGGTCCTGGGTGAGGCCTGGCGCGCACCGGACAACGCGCTCGACCTGCACGTGGCCCTGCGCCTGCACCGCCTCGCCGGCCAGCTCTGACCGGTCAGCAGGTGACGCTCAGCCGACCTCGACGGTCCGGTCCACGTCGGCGAGGAAGTCCAGGACGTCGGTGCTCGCGCGCTCGCCCGCGGCGACCAGGTAGTTGTGGCCGGCGCCCTCGTAGGTGACCAGACGGGCCCGGGGGAGCGTCTGGGCGAGCTCCACTCCCCACGCGTGCTTGACCACGGGGTCGGCGTCGCCGTGCAGGACCAGCGCCGGCACCTCGAGCCCGGCGATCTGCTCCCGGCTGACGGAGTAGGCGCGCAGGGCATCCGCCTGCGCGACCAGGGAGCGCCGTTGCGGACGCTCCTCCTTGAGCACGGCCTGGTCCTTCGCCAGCGCCGTCGGGGGGCAGGCGGGGCCGTAGAGGCGCTTGCGACCGAGTGCCGCGGCGAGCCGCGACGGCAGGCGGAAGCGCAGGTCGAGCCACTTCGGGGCGCGGGGCTTGTCGTCATCGAGGATGCCCGTGCAGCCCAGGACCAGCGACAGCACCCGCTCCGGGGACTCGAGGGCGAACTGCTGCACGACGACCCCGCCGAGCGAGACGCCGTAGACGTGGGCGCGGTCGACCCCGGCGGCGTCGAGGACGGCGCGTGCGTCGGAGGCCATGTCGGAGATGCTCGCGACGTCCGTTCCCTCGCTGCTGCCGGTGCCCCGGTTGTCGAACCAGATCACCCGGTGCCGCGCCGTCAGGGCCGGCAGCGCCGGGTACCACAGCGCGCTGCTGAAGCCCGCACCCATGACGAGCAGCAGGGGGCTGCCGGTCCCGGACTCGTCCCAGTGCAGGCGGACGCCGTTGTTCATGACGAAGGGCATGGAGCTTCCTCAGGTGAGAATGCGGAGGGCGTACTCCGCATAGGTGCGGGCGATCTGGTCGGCAGTGCGCGCGGAGCCCGGTTCCCACCACTCGGCGGCGCGGACGCCGAGGGCGCCGATCGCGAGCACGGCGAGGTAGGGGTCCGCGGGGTCGAACGCGCCGAGGCGCGTCCCGCGGTCGATGACGTCGAGGAACATCTGCTCGCTCTCCGTCCGGATCAGCAGGACGGTGTCGCGCTGCTCCTCGGTCAGCGCGCGCATCTCGCGGTTGGTCACGCGGGCGAGCGCCTGGTAGTCGAGGTGGAGCAGCACGTGCGCACGGGTCAGCGCCCGCACCTGGTCGGCGGGTTCGCGACCGGCGTCGAGCAGCGCCGCCTTGAGCTGGTCGCGATGGGTGCGGACGCCGATCTTCATGAGCTCGAACAGCAGCACCTGCTTGCTCGCCACGTGGCCGTAGATCGCTCCCGGCTGCTGGCCCAGGGCTGCGGCGAGGTCGCGCACGGACACGCCGTGGAAGCCCTGGTCACCGAACAGCACGATCGCGGCCTCGAACAGCCGGCGGCGGGAGTCGCTCAGCTCCGGGCACGGCGGCAGCAGCGGGAGGACGGCGAGGGCCGGCGCCGCTGCGGTCATCACCCCTCCTCGTCCAGCGGGTGAACGTTCGTACACCTCGCTGGTGATCAGCAGACCGGATTGCCTGCGGTTCTGTCAAGCGTTCACCGGAGATCCTGGGGGCTGACCCTTGACAGACGCGCAACGCCGGGGCCACTCTTTGCCTCCATCAAGGCTGAACGATCGTTCAATCGTCACCTGGCTCGCGCCGAGGAGGAGTCCCGATGAAGTGGTGGGTCGCTGCCCTGTCCTGCGTCGTGCTCACCGCGTGCGGCTCCACCGTCCAGGTGCGGGGGACAGCCGCCGGCGGCGCGCTGTCGAGCGAGGTGACCGGGGCGACGGACGGTCTGACGGTCCCCGGGGTCGTCGGGACGGACGGCTCCGTCACGACGCCGGGCGCCCCGGGCACGGTCAGCGCGCCCGGCACGACGGCCACGGGTTCCTCGGGTCCCGCCGCTCGAGGCTCGGCTGCGCCGGGGAAGCCGGCTGCGCCGGGTGCGAGCGGTGTCACCCCTACCGCGCCGGCGAAGAAGTCCAAGGTCGAGGTCGGGATCATCATCTTCCCCGACGTCAACGCCGCCGCGGCGCGCTTCGGCGGCTCGGCAGCGGTCGGTGACCAGAAGGCCGAGGCGCTCGCAGCGGTCAACTGGGTCAACGCCCACGGCGGACTCGACGGGCACGCGATCACGCCGGTGTTCTTCGAGGTCTCCCTGACCAGCACGCAGACCTACGCCACGACCTACCAGCAGATCTGCTCGTCGTTCACCGAGGACCACCACGTCGTCGCCACGCTGCTCGTGGGCAACGCAGAGGCCGGCCTGCCGGCCTGTCTGCTCAAGGGCAAGAGCCTGCTGCTCGCCCACGGGCACTACCTGCACGACCCCAGCGACTTCGCGGCCTTTCCCAACCTGGTCACCACCGAGGACGCCGGCTCGCGACGCATCGCGCAGGCGATGGTCGACCAGATGCTCTCCAAGGGCTTGCTGAAGCGAGGCGACAAGCTCGGTCTGCTCGTCATGAACTACGACGGCCCGCGGAAGGCGCGAGACGAGGTCATCGTGCCGAAGCTCAAGGCGCAGGGCATCGAGGTCGTGTCCTACGAGGTCCCCTACCCGCAGTCCACCCAGGACGTGAGCAACTCGGCTGCCGCGGTCCAGTCCGCCCAGCTGCGCATGGCCGCGGACGGCGTCAAGACGGTCGCGTTCCTCTGCCCCGGCTGCGTCACGTTCTTCGTCACCGATGCTGAGTCGCAGGGGTACTACCCGCGCTACGTGCTGACGTCGTACGACACGTTCTCGGGGTACGTCGGCAAGGGCCACAAGCAGTCCTTCGCCGGCGCCCTGGGGATCGGCTTCGACCCGATCCGCGACGTGGGGGTCTACAAGAACGCGACGCCGCTGAAGGGCAACGACACCTTCGCCCTGTGCCGGAGCATCGAGAAGGCCAACATCGTCGACGACGCGACGCTGTTCGCGTCGATGGCGTTCTGCGGGGAGGTCCTCGACCTCTACGCCGCCGCGCAGGCCAACCCGGTCGAGGCGCTCACCTGGCAGAGCCTGGCAGCGGGCTTCGACCGGCTCGGCACGTCGCACGACGGCGCAGCGAACTTCGCCACGCAGCTCGGGCCGAACCGCCGTGACGGCGTCGCCGCCTTCCGGACCATGCACTACGACGCCGAGACGGACGCGTTCGCCTATGACGGCGGCGGACTCCTCCCGCTGCCGTGAGGGCGCACGTGGGAGTAGGCAGTTCCCCCACCTGTTCCGGACAACGGTGGCGGGTCGTCTCACTGTGGCGGACGTCTACCCGCCGTACCGTCAGCGGGGTGAACCTCGTTGCGCCACCGTTGCGGTCCCGAGCCCGAGCCCTCCCGGTGGCCGTGGCGCTCGTCGTACTGGCCACGGGCTGCGGCAGCACCGTCCAGCTGTCCGGCTCGGCCACGGTTGGCGGCGACGGCTTCGGGACGACGGCACGCGCTGACGTGCTGCCGGGCGACGACGCAGGGCTCGGCCCGGTCGCCGGCGCCACCGGCACCACCCCGACCGCGGGTGGCTCGACCGTCAGCGGCACCGGTTCGGGGACCGCGACCGGCGGGTCCCCCGGTTCCCACACCGCACCCGGATCGCCCGGCACCAGCCCGGTTCCCGGTGGGCCGGCGGCAGCCGGTCTTCCGGCGAAGGGCTTCGGCTACGACGAGAAGAATGTCTACTTCGGCGTGGTCACCCAGAACGACGCCCAGAAGGCCTTCGCGCGCCTTCGGCGCCAATCAGGTCGACCCGGGCGACACGCTCGGTCAGGCGACGGCCATGGCGACCTACCTCAATGCACGGGGCGGGATCCTCGGCCGCAAGATCGTGCATCCGTCGCCAAGGACGTCGCCACGGTCGCGACCGCCACCAGCCCTGTCCAGGCGGGGACGGAGGTCTGCACCTACTTCACCGCAGGACCAGCCGGTCATCGGGGTGATGAGCATCGTCACGCTGATGGACTACCCGGAATTCCGTGCCTGCCTGGCCAAGAAGCGGGTCACGCTGTTCAGCGCCACGCTCAAGATCGCCGACGACAAGGCGCTGCGGACCTCGCGCCGTACTTCACGCAGACAGTCATGCCGTTTCGTGGACGCAGCTGGCCCCCGTGCTCGTCACGCCGGCTCAAGGCGCAGGGGTGGTTCTCGGCGCTGGAACGCGCGCACAGGTACGCCGGGGACCGCGCCAAGTCCCGGGTCGGGATCGTCACCGACAGCACCGCAGCCGGCAAGCGCACTGCGTCACTGCTTCAGGCGGAGATCGCCCGAGCCGGCTACCCGGGCTCGGTCATGTACACCTATGCGCAGGCCAGCGACGGCCAGTCGGCCAGTGTGCAGAAGTTCCAGCAGGAAGGCGTCACGCACGTCATCGTCACTGACGTTGAGCTCCTGGCCTTCCAAAGCAGCGCGCAGAGCCAGCAGTACAAGCCTCGCTACGGCGTCAACAGCTACAACGCCCTCTACACGAACGTCGAGACCAGCCCTCTCGCCCCCCCAGGCGCGCAGAACGGGGCGATGGGGGTCGGCTGGGCGCCGGCGCTGGACGTCGGCGAGGCCCAGGACCCCAAGGCCAGCCCGGGCAGTGCCGCCTGCCTGAAGATCATGAGTGACGGCGGCCAGAGCCTGCGCGGAAAGAGGCTGGCCCAGGTGGTGGCGTTCTCCTTCTGCGACGTCCTTGGTCTGGTGCAGCGAGGGGCGGAGCGTGCGGGGAGCGTCGTCGGCGTGCCGCTGCTCGCGGGGATGCAGTGCAGCCTCCCCCGGCTTCCCCACCGCGGTGGCCTTCAGCACGGCGCTCTCAAACGACCGCCACTTCATCCCCGGGGTCGTCCGAGACCTGGTCTTCGGCCAGCGACTGCTCCTGCTACCGATACGCCAGCGCCACCGCCCGGCTCTAGCTCGTTCGTCCGCCCTCACCACCTCTCCCGCCACCCGTTGTCCGCCCGTACGACGACGCCAGGCCGTGTTCCACGTCACGATGACGAGCCCAGTCCCAGGAGGAGCCCCCGTGCCCCGCACTCTCGATCGCGCGCCGCGCCGCACTCGTGTGCGTGCGCTGTCTGCGCTCGCCTCGGCCGTGGCGCTGCTCACGACGGCCGGCTGCCAGGTCAGCGCCCTGCAGTTCCGCACCGATGACCGGCTGAGCTTCACCGCGCCGGCCTCCCGGGCGCTCGTCACCGCGCCGGTCACGATCTCCTGGGTGATGAAGGGGTTCGACGCGTCCGGGCTCGACGGCTCGACCGACAAAGGACGTGGCGCCTTCGCGGTGTTCGTCGACCGCGCGCCCATGCCCGTCGGCAAGGACCTGAAGTGGCTCGCGCGCAGCGACTCCGGTTGCAAGCGCGACCCGCGCTGCCCGGACGCCGCCTACCTCAAGGACCGCGGCGTGATCGTCACGACGGACAGCACCGTCACCCTCGACATCCTCCCCCGGGTCGGTGACGGCGTGGGCGACGAGCAGCACTTCGTCAACGTCGTCCTGGTCGACGGCACGGGTTCGCGCATCGGTGAGAGCGCCTGGTACCGCCCCTTCCAGAGCAAGCGGAGGTCCTCGTGACCGTCATCGACAACCCGGCAGCACCGAGCGACCTGCTGGACGCGCCGAGCGTGCTCGACGCCGACGGCGCCACCAAGGCGGCCCGGCGCACCGCGGCGCGCGGCACGCTCGGCATGACCGCTACCTCGGAGGCGCAGCCGCTCCGGCCGATCCTCAAGGAGCACAACCTCAGCACCTACCCGATGATCGCGATCGGGTTGCTCGCCATCGCCGACACGTTCCAGGCCGAGGCGTTCACCATCATGACGCCCGAGATCAGCCGGGCGCTCGGCCTGTCTCTCGCGGCCATCGGCGCAGCGCGCACGCTGGCGTTCCTCGCCATCATCCTGGCCCCGCTGCCCATGGCGGCCCTCGCGCAGAAGAAGGGCCGCCGGGCACTGATCTGCCTGGTGACCGCGATGGCCTGGTCGGTGCTCACCCTGTTCACGGGCCTCGCGACGAGCCTGCTGGCCCTCATCGCGGTGCTGGTGCTGGACGGGCTGTCGACCGGGTCGGCGGCCGCCCTGCACACCCCGCTGCTCGTGGACAACTACCCACCGCAGGCCAGGGTCCGGGTCCTGTCGGGCTACTCCGCGATCAAGGCCGTGGCGCAGATCGCCTCGCCGCTGCTCGTCGCGCTGCTCGCCGGCCCCCTCGGCCTCACCTGGCGGGGCGTCTTCATCGGCCTCGGTGTCGTCTCGATCGCACTGACCTTCCTGTCCTTCGGGCTCAAGGACCCCGGTCCCGGCACCTTCGACACCGAGGCGCTGCGCGCCGAGGAGCACGAGCTGGTCGCGGGAGACACGCAGCTGGAGGAGGACGAGGTCGAGCTCGGGTTCTTCGAGATCGTCCGCCGCGTGCTGCTCATCCCGACCGTGCGTCGGCTGGCGTCGGGGTACTTCGCCCTGGGCGTCCTGCTCGTCCCGTTCGCGACGTACCTGTCGGCGTTCCTCGAGGTGAAGTGGGACCTCGACGCGAGCCAGCGCGGCGTGTTCTTCAGCGCCATGGCGGGCGTGAGCATCCTGGCTCTGGTCGCCTTCGGCACCCGCGCGGAGAAGGTCTTCCGAGCCGACCCTGCTGCCGTGGTGCGGTTCTCCGGCCTGGCGCTGATGCTGGCCGTGGGGTCGATCGCCGTCGGCGCGCTCATGCCGACCTTCCTGCTCATGTGCGCGGCGATCGCGGCAGGTCAGTGCCTGATCGCGGTGCTCACGCCGGGCCTCACCGCGACGTTCATGGCGGTCATGGACGCCCGCTTCCGGCCGCACGCCGCGGCGGTGCTCGGCATGTTCACGGCCGCTGGCTCGATCGTCGGGGTCATCTTCCTGCAGGGTCTGGACAAGCGGATCGGCCTGTCCGGGGCCATCGCCGCGCTCATGGTGCCGGGCATCATCGCCGGGTTCATCGTGCGCAGCGCCGCGCCCCTGGTCGACAGGGACCTGGACCGGATGATCGACGACATCCTCGAGAGCGAGGACATCCGCGTGCTCAAGGCCCGCGGGGGACGCCTGCCGATGCTGGCGTGCAAGGGCGTCGACTTCTCCTACGGCCAGCTGCAGGTGCTGTTCGACGTCAACTTCACCGTCGACGACGGCGAGATGGTCGCCCTGCTCGGCACGAACGGTGCCGGGAAGTCGACGCTGCTGAAGGTCGTGTCGGGCATCGGCCTGCCGAGCGCCGGCAGTGTCCGCTACCGCGGGCAGGACATCACCTACCTGGACGCCGAACGTCGGGTACCCCTCGGGATCACGCAGGTCCCGGGAGGCCGCGCGGTCTTCGGCACGATGGACGTCGTCGAGAACCTCCGCACCTTCGGCTACACCCTCGGTCGGGACAAGAAGCGCGTCGACGCGGCGATCGAGGAGTGCTTCGAGGCCTTCCCCCGGCTCTACGAGCGGCGTACGTCGTTGGCGGCGAACCTGTCCGGCGGCGAGCAGCAGATGGTCGGCCTGTCGAAGGCGCTGATCCTGCAGCCGAAGCTGCTGCTCATCGACGAGCTGAGCCTCGGTCTCGCCCCCGTCATCGTCGGGCAGCTGCTCGAGATGGTGCGCCGCATCAACGCGACCGGTACGGCGGTGGTGCTGGTCGAGCAGAGCGTCAACATCGCGCTGTCGCTGGTCGACCACGCCTACTTCATGGAGAAGGGCGAGATGCGCTTCGACGGACCCGCGCAGCAGCTGCTGGCGCGCGACGACCTCCTTCGTGCGGTGTTCCTCGAGGGCGCGTCCAAGCACTCCGAGGCTGACCAGGAGACCACGTCATGACCCTGCTCCTCGAGCGCCTCGGCGCGGGCGTCCGCGCGCAGCTCACCCGGCAGAACCTCACCAAGCTCGCCATCGGTGTCGCCCTCCTCGCGGTGCTGCTCGAGGGCGTGCTGCCGCAGATCCACACCAGCCACACCCGCAGCGGCAGCTGGGAGTCGCCGTTCCCGGTGCTCGTCCTCGGCCTGATCATCGGCCTCACCTACGGCCTGCTGGCCGTCGGACTGGTGCTCATCTACCGCACCAACCGCATCATCAACTTCGCGCACGGCCAGGTCGGTGCGTTCGGTGCTGCCTTCTTCGGCATCGAGGTCGTCCGCTGGCACATCCCCTACTGGATCGCGCTTCTGCCCGCACTGATGCTCGCCGCGGGCACGGGTGCCCTCGCCGAGGTCGCGGTCGTCCGCCGCCTGCGCAAGGCGCCGGCGATCATGTCCGTCGTCGCCACGCTGGGGATCGGGCAGTTCCTGGTGCTGTTCGCGTTCGCCATCAACAGCCAGGCCGGTGCCGGTGCGCTCTACCCCCAGCCCACAGGTCTGCCGAGCTTCCGCGTCGGCGCGCTGCTGGTCACCCCCGCCTACTCCGGGATGCTGTTCCTGTCCCCGATCGTCGTGCTCATCGTCGGCCTGTTCCTGAAGTTCTCGCGCTTCGGCATGGGCATCCGGGCCGCCGCCGCGAACCCCGAGGCCGCTCGGATGGCCGGCGTGTTCGCCTCCCGGATGAGCTCGCTCGCCTGGGGCATCGCCGGGGCGATCGCGGCGTTCACCGCGATCCTCACCCAGCCGACGCAGGGCTTCACCAGTGGTGACAGCTTCGGGCCGCACCTGCTCCTCATCGCCCTGGCCGGCGCCGTCCTGGCGCGCATGCAGTCGCTGCCGATCGCCCTGCTCGCCGGTGCGGTGCTCGGCATCACCGAGCAGCTGCTGCTGTGGAACTACGCGCAGGCCGGCCTCGTCGACATGGCGCTGTTCGTCATCATCCTGGTGAGCCTGCTGGCCCAGCGGCAGCGCGTCGGCCGCGCCGAGGAGAAGGGCTCGTGGGCCGCGGTCCAGGCCGGACGTCCCCTCCCGCTGGCGATCCGCAACGTGTGGACCGTCCGTCTGCTCGGCCCGACGCTGGGCCTGATCGTGCTCGCGGGCGTGGCACTGCTGCCGCTCGTCATCAACAACGCCAACAGCGTCAAGGTGACCGGCATCTTCGGGTTCATCGTCGTCGGGCTGTCGGTCGGCATCGTCACCGGACTCGGTGGTCAGCTGTCGCTCGGTCAGTTCGCCCTCGCCGCGGTCGGGGCGGTCGCCTCCTTCGAGGTGTCGCGGCGCACCGGCAACTTCTTCGAGTCGTTCCTGTACGCCGGTCTCGCCTCCGCCGCGGTGTCGGTGCTGATCGGCATCCCGGCCCTGCGCATCAAGGGCCTGCTGCTCACCGTCACGACGCTCAGCTTCGCCTTGGTGATGCCGAACTTCCTGCTGCAGCAGGACTTCCTGCTCGGCGCCGGCAAGGACCCTGGTCGACCGATCGTCAACGGCAAGGCGCTCGAGTCGGGTCACTCCTACTACTACGTCGGTCTCGTCACGGTGCTGTTCGCGCTCCTGCTCGCCCGCAACATCCGCTCCGGTGGACTGGGTCGCCGCCTCACCGCCGTACGCGACAACGAGGACGCTGCGCGCGCCTTCACCGTCGGTGCCTCGGGGGTCAAGCTGCAGGGCTTCGCCCTCGCCGGGTTCCTCGCCGGGCTGGGCGGCGCGATGTACGGCCACTCGCTGTCGCTGATCAGCGCCACGAGCTTCCCCACCAACGTGAGCATCGACGTCGTGAAGATGACGGTCATCGGCGGTCTCGGGCTGCTGAGCGGTCCGGTCATCGGGTCGGTGTTCGTGCAGGGCGTGACGTTCCTGCCGCTGGACAGCGCCGGCCTCGCCGCGACGGCGCTCGGCCAGCTGCTGATCATCATGTACCTGCCCGGAGGACTGGGCAGCCTCGTCGCGCCGATCCGCGACCGGGTCGCGAACGCCCTCGCGCGCCGGGCAGGTGTCGACGTCGACGCCGTGTACGCCGCGGAACGAGGCTTCAGCTCCTACCGCAAGGAGGGCGGGGCAGCGCCCGTGCTCGCCGCGCCGCGCCGCAAGCACCGGGCGGCCACCACCGGGGCGCTGCTGGAGGCCACCGGGCTGGTCAAGTCGTTCGGCGGTGTGCGGGCCGTGCGCGGCGTGAGCTTCCAGGTCCGCCCCGGCGAGACGCTCGGCCTCATCGGGCCGAACGGGGCCGGCAAGACCACCACCTTCGAGCTGCTCGCGGGCTTCACCCGCATCGACGCCGGCAAGGTGCGGTACGGCGGACAGGACGTCACGTCACTCGGCCCGGAGGCCCGCGGTCGCCTGGGGCTGATCCGCTCGTTCCAGGACGCAGCGCTGTTCCCGACCCTGACGGTCCTCGAGTGCGTGCAGCTGTCGCTGGAGCGGGTCTCCCCGACCAAGCTCCTGCCCAGCCTGCTGGGGCTCAAGGGCGCGGAGAAGCGCAAGCTCGCGCAGGCCGAGGAGCTCGTCGCGTGGATGGGGCTGGAGCGCTACCGCAGCAGCCAGATCCAGGAGCTGTCGACCGGCACCCGGCGCATCACCGAGATCGCCTGCCTCGTCGCCCTGCAACCGCAGCTGCTGCTGCTCGACGAGCCGAGCAGCGGTGTTGCGCAGAAGGAGACCGAGGCCCTCGGTGCCCTCCTCGTCCGGCTCAAGGCCGAGCTCGGCCTCACCCTGATCATCATCGAGCACGACATCCCGCTGATCATGGGCCTGGCCGACCGGATCGTCTGCATGGCCGACGGTGAGGTCATCGCGGCCGGCACACCCGAGCACGTGCGCAACGACCCGGCGGTCGTCGAGGCCTACCTCGGTGGCTCCCTCGAGGCCATCGAGCGCTCGGCGGGGGCGAACGCCCCAGCGCCCGAGCCGACGCGTCCGCCGCGCGACCCGGGTGGAACGGGTGGCGGCGTTGCCACGGCGCAGCGTGAGCTCGTCATGCTGTCGCAGGTCGTGCCTGGTCTCGGCGTCGCCCGCGAGAAGGCCCTGCTCGACGCGTTCGGCTCGGTCGACGCGGTGCGCCACGCCGGCCTCGACGAGCTCACCCAGGTCCGCGGCATCGGCCCTGGGATGGCCAAGCGCATCACCCTTTGTCTCGCTCCGACCCTCACGTCCGGGAGGACCTCATGACCACCGTCGACATCCGTTCGGGCAGCAGCGAGCTGCCCGCGGCGCTGGCGGCAGACGACGGCGCCGACCTGATGCAGACTGGCCCTGTGGCCTCCGAGGGCAGTACGGGTCGGGCCGGAGCGCTCCTGCAGCGGGTGACCCGGCCGGTCATCGCGCTGCGTGCCGTGCCGCATGTCGCGACCTACGCAGGGCTGCTGGTCACCCTGATCGGCGGCATCCTGCTGCTGGTCGCCTGGGGCAAGACCGCGGGCCTGACCAACGTGGCACTGCAGATCCCGTTCCTCGTCTCGGCCGGCTGCACCGGTCTCGCCTTCGTCGCGGTGGGCCTGACCGTCATCAACCTCGCCGCCAAGCACGAGGACGCGACCCGTCGGCGCGCGCAGGTCACGGAGCTGCACGGACTGCTGGCCGAGCTGCGCACCGCCCTGACGGACGCTCCGACTGACACGGCCGACGAGAGGGACGCACGATGAGGCGCCCCGCCTGGCTGAACGACCCCGCCGCCACCAGCCTGCTGCTGTTCGCCGGGCTGGTGGTCGTCGGCTTCGTTGCCATCGGGATCGGCTGGAAGGTCTCGGCCCGCACGCTGTTCGTCCCCTCGCAGGTCCCTGCTCTGGTGAGCGGTGGTCTCGCGGGGCTGGCCCTGGTGCTGATCGGCGCGGGGCTCGTCACGGTGCAGGCCGACCGGCGCCTCGCCGCCCTCGAGCGAGCCCAGGTCGAGGACCTGCTCGATGAGGCGACAGCGCTCGTCGAGACCGTCAAGAGCAGGAGGAGCGCATGAACCGCCTCGCCGTACGCCTGACCACCGCTGCCCTCGTCGCGGGCGGGGTGGCCTTCGCTCTTGCCCCCATGCCGGCGTCCGCGGAGTCCAGCGCGGTGAAGGCGTCGACCGAGGCGTGGTACCAGCCCGACCCCTCCTGCTCCGCGAGCTGCGTGCTCACGACGCTGCCGGGCGAGGTGAGCGGTCAGCTCGTCACCAACCCCTACCCGGCCGGCACGCTGCACGTCGGCTACGCCGCCGGCAAGGAGACCGCCCGGTCGGTCCTCGCGTTCTCGCTCGACGACCTGACCGGCGCCCTGACCGGTGCCACGTTGGACGTGCCGCTCGACGTCGACCCGGCGAACGGCGACGCGCAGTCCGCCACCGCCAAGGTCCAGGTGTGCCTCGTCACCGGTGACATCACCAAGGTCGAGGGCTCCGTCGCCACGCCGCCCAGCACCTCCTGCGACACCCACGCGACGATGACGTACGTCGCGACGCCGGCACCGCACCTGACCGCCGACCTCGCGCCGATCCTGCTGGGCCTGCCGACGACCAACGGCATCGCGCTGCTCCCCGACGCGACGGACGCGGCAGAGACCGATGCGTGGCACGTCACGTTCTCCGCGCACGACCGGACCGGTGGCACGACCGGACCGGCGACCCTCACGGTCACCACGGCGGACCCCACCGCGGAGGTGCCTGCCCCGACCCTGCCGCCGGTGGCCGAGGCGCCGACCGTCCCGGTGTCCGGCGGTTTCGCACCGGCTCCCGACACCGGCTTCGTCGCGGGGCCGCCGGTCGTCGACGCACCGGTAAGCGCTCCGGTGGAGGCGCCGCAGGTGCCGGCTCCCGCTGCGGCGCCGGCGCAGGTGCCCGCCGCGCAGACCATCACCTTCGGCTACGCCTACCCCGCTGTCTGGCTGCTGCCGCTGGTGTTTCTCATCCTCGTCCCGGCCGCGGCCCGCGCGCTCACCAAGCCCCTCGACCCGGTTCCCCTGACCGGCGCGTAGCCGGGCAGCTCTCCGTACGTGATCGTCCACCTCGGCCTCGGCGCCTTCGCGCGCTCCCACCTCGTTGCGTACGTCGGGGAGCTGGCCGACCCGGCGTGGCCGGTCTGCGGCGTGGGGCTGATGCCCGGTGACGCCGCTGTCCGCGACGCCCTGACGGCGCAGGACCTCGCCTACTCCTTGGTGCTCCGGCATCCGAGTGGCGGCCTCACGGTCAGCCGGATCGAGGCGCTGGCCGAGTACCTGTTCGCGCCCGACGACCCGTGGGCCGTCGTCGCGCGGCTCGCCGACCCGGCGACGCGCATCGTGTCGCTCACCATCACCGAGGGCGGGTACGCCCTCGACGGCCAGCGGCGCTTCGACGCCGACCTTCCCGCCGTACGCGCTGACCTCGTGCCGGGGGCGGCGCCGCGGACGGCGTTCGGGCTGGTGGTGGCAGCGCTTCGGCGTCGGCGGGACGCCGGGGTCGCGCCGTTCACGGTGCTGTCGTGCGACAACCTCGAGGGCAACGGGCACGTCGCACGCGAGAGCTTCGCCGGGTTCGCCGACCTGGTGGACCCGGACCTCGGCGCGTGGGTCCGGGAGCACGTGGCGTTCCCGAGCTCCATGGTGGACCGCATCACCCCGGCGTCGACCGAGGTCGACCGCGCGGCGGTGGGCGACCCGGCGGTGGTCGTGGCCGAGCCGTACCGGCAGTGGGTGCTCGAGGACGACTTCCCCCTCGGCCGCCCGGCCTTCGAGCAGGTCGGCGTGCAGCTGGTCACCGATGTCCGCCCCTACGAGCTGATGAAGCTCCGGCTGCTCAACGCCGGGCACCAGGTGCTCGCGTACGTCGGTCAGCTGCTCGGCCACGGCGCGGTGCACGAGGCCGTCGCCGATCCGGGGGTCCGAGCGGCTCCTGCGCACCTACTTCGGGGAGGCGCGACCCAGCCTCGACCCGGTCCCCGGCATCGACCTCGACGTCTACCAGGAGGTCCTGGTCGAGCGGTTCGGCAACGCCTACGTCGCCGACACCCTGGCGCGGCTGTCGATGTACTCCTCCGACCGCGTACCGACGTTCCTCGTGCCCGTGCTGCAGGACGGGCTGAGGCACGGACGGCCGGTCGACGCGTGCCTGACCGTCGTCGCTGCCTGGGCCCGGTGGCTCGAGGTCACCGCTGATCGCGTCGACAACCGCGACCTGCCGGTGGGGGAGGCGCTGCTCGACCGCACCGACCTGGTCGGTGACCTCGAGCCGGTGGTGCGCCTGCGCCTCGAGGAGCTGCTCGCACAGCTGCGCACCGACCCGCGCTCGGTCCTGCCCGCCTGAGTACGGTCGGTCCATGACCGCTGACGTCCTGCACCTGCGAGGTCCGGTCCTGGTCGGGCCGGACGACGTGCGACCCGAGGCGTGGGTCGTCGGTGGGCGCGTCACCTACGAGCGAGCCTTCCGGGAGCACGACGTCGCTCGAGGGCTGGGTGCTTCCTGGGCTCGTGGACGCGCACTGCCACATCGGCCTGGGCGCGCACGGTGAGGTCGACCGCGAGACCGCGGAGCAGCAGGCGCTCACCGACCGCGACGCCGGTGCGTTGCTGCTGCGCGATGCCGGGTCGCCCGCCGACACCCGCTGGATCGACGAGCGCGACGACCTGCCGGTGCTGGTCCGCGCCGGTCGGCACATCGCCCGCACCCGCCGCTACCTGCGCGGCTTCGCCGAGGAGGTCGAGCCCGACGGCCTCGTCGGCCGAGGTCGCGCGGCAGGCCGCGCGCGGCGACGGCTGGGTCAAGCTCGTCGGCGACTGGATCGACCGCGACACCGGTGACCTCGAGCCCTGCTGGCCCGCCGAGGTGCTGACCGGGGCCATCGCTGCCGCACACGCAGCGGGTGCCCGGGTGACCGCGCACTGCTTCGCCGAGTCGTCCCTCGCCCCGCTGGTCGCTGCGGGCATCGACTGCATCGAGCACGCCACCGGCCTGACCGAGCAGACCATCCCGGTGCTCGCTGCCGCGGGCGTCGCGATCGTCCCGACGCTGGTCAACATCGCCACCTTCCCGGGCATCGCCGACGCCGCGGACGCCAAGTTCCCGACGTACGCCGGTCACATGCGCGACCTGCACGCGCGCCGCTATGCCACCGTCGCCGCGGCGTACGACGCCGGCATCGCCGTGTACGCCGGGACGGATGCCGGGGGTTCGCTGGCGCACGGCCTCATCGGTCGCGAGGTGCTCGAGCTCGTGGCGGCGGGGCTCCCGGTAGCCGCCGCCCTGGACGCGGCGTGCTGGTCGGCACGGACCTGGCTCGGGCGACCCGGCCTCGAGGAGGGCGCGCCCGCGGACCTGCTCGTCCTCGACGGCGATCCGCGGGTGGACCCCAGCACCCTGCTGTCACCGAGGCACGTCGTCCTGCGCGGTCAGCGCCGCTGAGTCAGCGCGTCGGGTCGTCGCCGCCGAGCCAGTCCAACCGGCGCAGCACCACTCCCTCGCGCAGGGCCCAGGGACAGACGTCGACCCGCTCCAGACCGAAAGCGGTGAGGGCTTCGAGGGCCACGATCGCACCGGCGAGCAGCTGCGGGGCGCGTGAGGCGGACACGCCAGGCAGCAGCGCGCGGTCCTGGACCGACATCGGTCCGACCCGGTCGACGATGGTCTCCAAGCCCCGACGGGACAGGGTCCGCGGCACCCGTGGCCCGAGCGCGTAGGGCGCTGCGCCGTCCAGTCGCGCCAGGGAGCGGAAGGTCTTGGACGTCACCACGGCCCGGTCAGGGGTCCCGGCGCCGAGCACGTCGGGGACCACCTCGGCGAGCACCTGCCACACGTGCTCGCGCAGTGCGGCCACGTCACGGCGACCGGGCGGGTCGCCGGGGAGGAACGCGCGGGTCAGGCGTCCGGCGCCGAGGGGCACGGACAGGCACAGGTCAGGTTGCTCGTCGCGACCACCCGCGACCTCGAGCGAGCCGCCGCCGATGTCCAGGCAGAGCAGGCGCCCTGAGCTCCAGCCGAACCACCGGCGTACGGCGAGGAAGGTCATCGCCGCCTCGTCCTCACCCGGGAGCACCACGAGGTCGACCCCGGTGCGCTCGCGCACGGCAGTGAGTACCTCGCTGCCGTCCGCGGCCTCGCGCACTGCCGAGGTGGCGAAGGCGACGAGGTCGTCGACGCGCTCCTCCCGCGCGGCCTTGGCCGCCGCCGTGACGGCAGCGACCAGCAACGCTGTTCCGTGCTCGCCCAGGCGGCCGTCAGGACCGATGAGCTCGGCGAGCCGGAGCTCTTCCTTGTGGCTGCGCACGGGGTCGGGGTGCGAGCCCTGGTGGGCGTCGACGACGAGCAGGTGCACCGTGTTGGACCCGACGTCGAGCACTCCCAGCCGCATCAGGAGAGGCTAGGCCTTCGCCTCCACGCCGTTCGACCCAAGGCCGTGGCGCAACAGCTCTCCCTGCACGTCGACGGTGCCCGCCCGGAGCCACGCCCCCTCCGCCGTGAGGTCCCATCGTCGTACGTCGTCGCGGGTGAGCTGGTGCAGCAGCACCTTCAGGTGGTCCTGGACCGCGGCGTCCTTGACCCGGACGAGAGCCTCGACGCGCCGGTCGAGGTTGCGGTGCATGAGGTCGGCGCTGCCCATCCAGTACTCCGGCTCGCCGCCGTTCTCGAAGGCCATGAGGCGGCTGTGCTCGAGGAAGCGACCGAGGATGCTGCGCACGGAGATGGTCTCCGACAGTCCGGGTCGACCGGGCCGGAGAGCGCAGATCCCGCGGACGACCACGTCGACAGGGACGCCTGCGGCGCTCGCGGCGTACAGCGCGTCGATGACGTCCTCGTCGACGACGCTGTTGGCCTTGACGAAGATCCGCGCGGGACGCCCGGCGAGCGCGTGCTCGGCCTCGCGGTGGATCCGCTCGACCAGGCCGGAGCGGACGCCGTGCGGTGCGACCAGCAGGTCGCGGTACTCCGTCTGGTTGGAGTAGCCGGTGAGAGCGTTGAACAGGTCGGTGAGGTCGGCGCCGAGGGAGGGGTCGGCGGTGAACAGCCCGAGGTCCTCGTAGAGCCGCGCGGTCCGTGGGTGGTAGTTGCCGGTGCCGATGTGGCAGTAGCGACGCAACCCGCCGGCCTCCTGCCGGACGACGAGCGCGGCTTTGCAGTGCGTCTTCAACCCGAGCAAGCCGTAGACGACGTGGCAGCCGGCGCGCTCGAGCTTGCGGGCCCAACGGATGTTGGCCTGCTCGTCGAAGCGGGCCGTGATCTCGATGACCGCGACCACCTGCTTGCCGGCCTCGGCGGCGTCGATGAGGGCATCGACCACGGGGGAGTCGCCCGACGTGCGGTACAGCGTCTGCTTGATCGCCAGCACGAGCGGATCCGCGGCCGCCTGCTCGAGGAAGCGCTGCACGCTGGTGGAGAACGAGTCGTAGGGGTGGTGCACCAGCACGTCACCCTCGCGCAGCGCCGCGAAGACGTCCGCGGGCAGCTCACCGTCCACCAGCCGGGGGTGCGTGGTCGGGACGAAGGGCTCGTCCTTGAGCTCGGGACGGTCGACCGAGCCCAGCTCGTGCAGCGACGAGAGGGCAAGCAGGCCGGGTACGGCGACGACGTCGTCCGTGGTGATGTCGAGCTCGCGCACGAGCAGGTCGAGCACGTGCGGGTCCATGTCGTCGCCGACCTCGACGCGCACCACCGGGCCGAAGCGGCGCCGCGACAGCTCGCGCTCGAGCGCCTGCAGCAGGTCCTCGTCGCGGTCCTCCTCGACCTCGAGATCGGCGTTGCGCGTCACCCGGAAGGCGTGGTGCCCCATGACCTCGAGACCGGGGAAGAGCTGCCCGAGGTGGACGCCGATGAGCTCCTCGAGCGGGAGAAACGCCGCCGTGCCAGGGGATCCACCCTCGACCTCGACGAACCGGCCCACGTTGTTGGGCACCTTCACGCGGGCGAAGCGCTCGACGTCGGTGACCGGGTCGCGGACCAGGACGGCGAGGTTGAGCGAGAGGCCACTGATGTAGGGGAAGGGATGGGCGGGGTCGACCGCCAGCGGCGTGAGCACCGGGAAGATCCGGTCGCGGAACCAGCCGTGCAGGCGCAGCTGCTCGGCGGCGTTGAGGTCCCCCCAGCCCAGGATGGCGATCCCCGCGTCGGCGAGGGCGGGACGCACGTCGTCGAGGAAGGTCTGCGCGTGCTCCTGCGCGAGCTCACGAGCGCGCTGCCGGATGAGCTCGAGCTGCCTGCGGGTGCTGAGGCCGTCCGCGCTGCGGACCCCGAGGCCGGTCTCCTGCCGACGGATCAGGCCAGCGACCCGCACCATGAAGAACTCGTCGAGGTTGGTGGCGAAGATCGCGAGGAACTTCGCCCGCTCCAGCAGCGGTGCGTCCACGTCCTTCGCCAGGGCGAGCACCCGCTGGTTGAAGTCGAGCCAGGAGATCTCCCGGTTCAGGAAGCGCGTCGGGCCGGTGCTGTCGTTCGGCCCGACCTCGGGGCTGGGAGCGACGCCTTCGGGGGCAGGGGCAAGCAGGTCTGTCACCTGCTGATCGTCCACTGCCTGAGTGAACACCAGGCGACGGGCAGAGGCACACCTGGCCCGGCGGCCTGGTCCTGGCCACAGGCAGGGCCAGCACCAGCCCGCGCCGGTGCTTCTTCTTCTTGCCCACGGCCGCCTGCCCCCCGCCACTGTGCCGGGATGCTGTTCGGCTGGCGTTCATCAGTGGTCCACCTCGGGTCGAGTTGTCCCTGGCACGGTGCTCGCATGCCCCCCATCGAGACAGGCGTCGGGCCGCCCACACCACGGGGGGAGACGACGGTCGCCCTTCACCCTCCCGACAAGGCGCCACGGGTGCTGGTCGTCGCCACGGAGGGGGTGCGGTCTGCGCTGTTGCGAGGGCTCAGCGAGGCGGGGCTCGTCCTCGTCGTCGCGCCCTTCGACCGGTTGCACGACCTCCTCGAGGGGTGTCTGGTCGATCTCCTGCTGCTCCATGTGGACGGTCGATCGGCGCTTGCACTGGTCGGCGAGGTCCGGCGTCGCTCGATGCTGCCCATCGTCGTCGCCGTCCGGGAGGCGCGAACGCCGTACGAGCCACTGCTGGCGGCCGGTGCGGACGACTGTGTGGCCGCCGGTGGGTCACAGGAGGAGCTTGCCGCGCGCGTGCGGGTCGCTGTGCGGCGGCGCTCCAGCGTCGGTGGGGTAGAGGTGCTGCGATGCGGTGCGCTTGCGCTGGACCTGGGCCGACACGTGTTCAGCCGGGAGGGAGTGCCGCATCACCTGCCGCCGAAGGAGTTCGGGCTGCTCGAGCTCCTCATTCGCCGTGACGGGAGGGTCGTCTCGCGCGAGGCAGCGCTTCGTGCCGTGTGGGGTTCCCACCGCGGGGCGACCCGACGACGGTGGACGTCCACGTCAAGCGGCTGCGCGCCAAGATCGAGGACGACCCCGCGCACCCGCGGCGCCTCCTGACCGTGCGCGGCCTGGGCTACCGCCTGCAGCCCTGACCGGGAGGACAGGACCAGGGTGCCCGGCGGCGCCCGGCCCTCGCCTGCCGGCGACCCGAACGCAGACAAAGACGCGCCCCGGCGCTGGGGGCAGGCCGGGGCGCGTCGATCAGGGGGATGCTCAGGCTGTGCTATCAGCCGAGGTGGGCGCGTCCTCGCCGTGGTAGACCAGCTCGGTCCGGTCCTTCTTGGTCTTCGTCAGGTAGAGGACGACGGCGAGGATCGTGCCGAGGAACAGCACGCTGGTCCCGAGGGTGCCAAGGCCGAGCCCGCCGTCGTCGGGGGACGAGCCCAGGTAGTCGCCGATGTTGGCGCCGAGGGGACGCGTGAGGATGTAGGCGAGCCAGAACGACAGCACCGGGCCGGCACCGAGCTTCCACGCGACCACCACCGCGGCGATGAGGCCGGCCGGCACGAGGATCGACGGGCCGGGGCCGAAGCCGGTCAGGTCGAGTGTCCAGTCGCCCGCGGCGGTGCCGAGGGCGAAGGTCACCAGGACCACGAGCCAGTAGAAGGACTCGCGAGGCGTCGTGACGATCGAGTGGATCGACAGGGTGCGTTCGCGGGCGTACCAGACCGCGAAGACCACAGCGAGCAGGACGGCGAACACCGCGGTGCTCGTGCCGAGTGCAACGCCTTGGGTGTCGGTGAGGTTGTCGGTCAGCAGGGTGCCGACGACGCTGATGAGCACGACGGCGAGCCAGTAGACGCCCGGCTCGTAGGCGCGCAGGCGGAACTGCACGACGAGGACGGCGACGAGGGCCGCGGAGAACACCAGCGTGGTGTTGGTGAGGCCGAACCCGAGGGTCTCGTTGATGTAGTCGGCGAAGCTCTCACCGACCGTGGTGCACAGGATTTTGATGACCCAGAAGTAGATCGTGACCTCGGGGACCTTGTTGAGCATCGTGCGGGAGGCCTTGGCGGTCAGGGTGCCGGGCGCGGGTGTCAGCGTCATGGGGACAGGGTGCGGGAGGCGTTGTTAAGCGGACGTGAAGCCAGGTAGCAGCACCGTGACTGCCGTTCCCCTGTCGGAGTGCGCGCACGAGATGTCGTGCCGCAGCGGCGGGAAGCGGTGGTGCAACCCACCGACGCAGAAGCGCAGCTCGCCACCGTGCTGCTCGACCAGCTGGTGGACCAGCGCGAGCCCGAGCCCGTTGCCCGGGGTGCTGCGCGCGGCGTCCTCACGGCGGAACCGCTCGACGGCGTGCGGCACGAACGCGGGGTCCGTGGTCTCCCCGGCATCGTGCACCGTGGTCAGGACGCACCCGCCCGTGGACGTGGCGCTGACGCTCACCTGCCCGGACCCGTGCAGTGCGGCGTTGTCCACGAGGTTGCCGAGGACCTGGTCGAGGACCGTGTCGGTCATCGCCACGGCCGCCGCACGGTCGTCGTCGAAGGTGACGGCCCGCCCGCTGTCGGTGAGCCGCGAGCGCGCCCGTGCCGCTGCGCGGCGTACGGCGTCGGCGAGGTCGCCCGGGGAGGTGATCGGTCCGGGAGGCAGCGTGGCGCGCTCGAGGTCGAGCAGCTGGTCGGCGAGCACGACCAGACGCGCGGTGTCCGTGGCCACGGCGAGAAGGGTCTGCTCGTACTCCTGCGCGCTCCGAGGTCGTCGCAGAGCGAGCTCGACCTCGCTGCTGAGAACGGTCAGGGGCGAGCGGAGCTCGTGGCTGGCGTCGGCGAGGAACTGTCGTTGGGCCTGTGCCGACTGCTCGAGGGAGCCGAGCATGTCGTTGAGGGTGTGGCCGAGGCGGGTGACCTCGTCGTCCGGGTGCTCCGGGACGTCCAGCCGCAGTCCGGCGGCCCCTTGGCTGATCTCGCTCGCGCGCTGGCGGTAGTCCTCGACCGGCCGCAGGGCCGCGCGGGCGAGCCGGTCACCCACCAGCGAGGCCACACCGAGGGCGACCAGGTTCGCCAGGGTCAGCTGGGCCAGGAGCTCCCTCAGTGCCTCGTCGCGCTGGCGGAGGGACACAGCCGTGAGGAGCGCCCGCGGGCCCTGGGGGCCTGCAGCCAGGGGGATGCTGCGGGCCCGGACGTGCTCGCCCCTGCCGAACAGGTCCCCGAGCCCGGTCGTGACGGACGCCGCGACGGCGCGCTGGGCTGCCTCGGTGGAGACGAGCGTGCGCCCCTTGGCCGCGGACGTCGAGGCCAGCACGGTCCCGCGCGCGTCGACGAGCTGGGCGAGGCTGTCCGGGGGCAGGTCGGCGAGGGCGGGTACGGGCTCGCCGCTGTTCTCCCGCAGGGTGTCGTGCAGGACCGCGGTCTGCGCCGTCAGCTCGCTGGCCAGGGTCCGGTCCAAGGCGACCTTGACCCGCCAGAACACCAGCCCACCGGCGCCCGACAGCAGCAGGAGCATGGCCACGACGAAGCCGGCGACCAGCCTGGCCCGCAAGGGCAGCCGAAGCACGCGTGGGCTCACCTCACCCGCCGTCGGCGGACAACCGGTACCCCGCACCGCGCAGCGTCTCGATGCTGGCGCGGCCGAAGGGACGGTCGACCTTGGCCCGGAGGTTCGCGACGTAGACGTCGATGACGTTGCTGCGCAGGTCGGTCTCGCCGTCCCACACCTCGTCAAGGATGTGCTGGCGGGTCACGAGCCTGCCCGCGCGTTGGGCCAGCAGCTGCAGCACGTCGAACTCGCGGGCCGTGAGCTGCACCGCCACACCGCCGCGGGTCACCTGCCTGCGGTCCGCGTCGACGACCAGGTCGCCGACGGTCAGCACCGGGAGGGCCAGGGCGTCACCCCGACGAGACAGTGCGCGCAGCCGGGCGAGCAGCTCGTCGAGGCTGAAGGGCTTGGCCACGAAGTCGTCGGCCAGCGCGTCCAGCCCCTCCACCCGGTCGGCCACCGATCCGCGAGCCGTCAGCATGAGGACGGGGGTGTGGATGTCGCGCTCCCGGAGCGCCCGGCACACGGCGGGGCCGTCGAGCCCCGGCAGCATCCAGTCCAGGACGAGCACGTCGTACAGGCCGAGGGTGGCCTCCTGGAGACCGTCGGGTCCGTTGTGCACGGAGTGCGCGCTGTGGCCCGCCTCGGAGAGCGCCCGCTCGAGGACGTCCGTCAGCCGGGTGTCGTCGTCCACCAGCAGCACGCGCATGACCCTCAGCCTCGCAGCACGTTCATGAGTGCTTCATGAAACCCCGCCTACGGTCCCGGCATGCCCACGTCGCTCGACCTCTCGGTGTTCCGCGCGGTCAACTCCTTCGCCCGCGACACCGCGTGGCTGCACGTCGTCGCCCGCCTCTACGCGCAGAACGGCATCGTGCTCTTCGGTGCGCTGCTGGTCGTGGCGGGCGTGCTCGGTCTGCGTGGCGGGGGTCTGGTGGGTGCGGTCCGGCCCGTGCTCGCCGGCGTCGGCGTGCTCGCCGCTGTCGCGCTGAACCAGCCGTTGGTGCACGCCGTCAACGAGCAGCGGCCGTTCACCGTGCTCCCGCACGCGCTCGTCCTGGTCCACCGCAGCACCGACGGTTCGTTCCCGTCCGACCACGCGACGATGGCGGGCGCCGTGGCGATCGGGCTGTTGCTGGTCGAGCGTCGGCTCGGTATCGTGGCGGCGGTCCTGGCGATCCTGATGGCGATGACCCGGGTCTACGTCGGCGCGCACTTCCCGATCGACGTGGTTGCGGGACTGGTCGTGGGTGGGGTCGTGGCCTGGCTGGCGCAACGTCCTGCGTCGAGCCTGGAGCGACCTGCTGTCCCGGCGCCGGGGCGCCGTTCACCTTCCGTCCATGTCCCCCTCCTAACCTCGGGGCCGTGAGCGCGGCGGTCAGGGTCACCCAGCTCTCCAAGGCGTACGGAGGGATCACTGCCCTGGCCGGCCTCGATCTCATCGTCGAACGCGGCACCGTGCACGGCCTGCTCGGACCCAACGGCGCCGGCAAGTCGACGCTGCTGCGCGTCCTGCTCGGGCTGGTCCGGCCGGACGCAGGAACGGTGGAGGTCAACGGCACGGTCGGGGGCTTCATCGAGACGCCACCGTCGTGGTCCTACCTCACCGGCCGGCAGAACCTCGAGACCCTTGCCGGCCTCGACGACGACCCTGCGCCTGTCGACGAGGTCCTCGCGCGGGTCGGCTTGGTGGACCGCGCGGACACGAAGGTGGCGGGCTGGTCCCTCGGGATGCGGCAGCGCCTCGGGGTGGCCGGTGCGCTCCTGCGGCGCCCGCAGGTGCTGGTGCTCGACGAGCCGGGCAACGGGCTCGACCCGATCGGTGCGCGTGCCCTGCGGGAGCTCGTGCGTGAGCTCGCCGCAGAGGGGACGACGGTGCTGCTGTGCAGCCACGACCTCGCGGAGGTGGATCAGCTCTGCCGCGACGTGACGGTCGTCGTCAAGGGGCGAGCCGTGTGGTCGGGAACGGTCGGCGCGTTGCGTGCCCGCCCGGGGCGACTGCACCTGCAGACGAGTGACGACGCGCGGGCGGCCCTGCTCGCGCCCTCGGCTGTGCTGGTCGAGGGCGGGCTCAGCGTTGTCGCGACCACGGCGGAGGCGGATGCCCTCGTGCTCGCCCTCGCGAGCGACGGCATCGCCGTGCGCCGCCTGGTGCCCGAGGACGTCTCCCTCGAGGTGGCCTTCGCCGAGCTGGTCGGGACATGAGGACGGTGTGGTCGCTCGAGCTGCGCAAGCTCCGGGCGCAGGGGAGGGTCCGGCTGCTGGCGCTGGTCTGCACCTTCGCGCCGCTGTTGCTCGCACTGGTGCTCGGGCTGCAGAGCGGTCTCCCGAAGGACACCCTGTTCGGTCGGTACGTCAGGGACTCCGGGTTCGCGTTTCCCCTGCTGGTGCTGGGGTTTCTCGGACTCTGGGGCTTTCCCCTGCTCACCTCGCTGGTCGCCGGGGAGGTGTTCGCCGGCGAAGACGCGCGGGGGACCTGGCAGCTGCTGCTGACCCGCTCTCGCTCGCGCGCGCAGGTCTTCGCCGGGAAGGTGCTTGCCGCCGTGACCGTGTCCGTGGGGCTGCTCACGCTCGCAGGGCTCAGCAGCCTGCTCGCCGGCCTCGCCCTTGCCGGGTTGGTCGCCGCTCGTCGGCCTGTCCGGCGACTCGCTCACACCGGGACGGGCGGCGGTCGTCGTCGGCCTGTGCTGGCTGACCGCCGTACCTCCGCTGTTGGGGTTCACGGCGCTCTCGGTGCTGCTCTCGGTGCTCTCGCGCAGTCCTGTGGGGGGCATCGGAGGACCGGTGTTCCTGGGTCTGCTGATGCAGCTGCTGGCCTTGCTCGGCGGGCTGGGTACGGCGGTGAACGCGCTGCTCGTCACACCGTTCACGGCCTGGCACGGCTTGGTGCGCGACGACGCCATCGTCGGCCCCCTGTGGCAGGGCCTGCTGGTGAGCCTCCTCTGGGGGCTGGTGTCCCTGGGTCTCGCCCGTCGGGTGCTCCTGAGTCGGGACGTCACGTGAGGCGGGCTCTGGCGTTGCTGCTGCTGGGGGTCGCCGGCTGCGCGACTGTCTCGACGCAGCAGTCGGTGTCGGTGTCCTTCGGGCAGGTCTTCGCCGGCCGCTACGCCGCTCAGCAGGTGCAGCAGGGACGGACCGACGTGACCCGGGCGGGACTGCAGCCCACCGCGACCTGCGCCCGCTCCGGTGCCGCTCCGGACGGGCCGGGGGAGGACTGGATCTGCACGGTGCGCTACACCGACGGCGTCACTTCGGGGACGCAGGTGTTCGAGGTGCAGGTGAAGCCCGATGGCTGCTGGAAGGCAGACGGGCCACCGTCGGTGCAGCCGGCACAGGTCGTCGATGCCCTGACCGGCCTGCCGGTGACCAACCCGCTCTCGGAGTTCGACGGCTGCCTCGACACCGCCTGGTGACGGGCTGACCGGTGCGGCCACGGGGACGCCTGTTTGCCGGCGAATCCGCTGAGGGCGAACATGCTGTTATCGCTGGAAAGTATCGATTTCTTGGCTCTGTTTTGTCGGACCTTGCTTCTAGGGTCTGGGTATGTCGATCGCCACTGCGCAGGCCAAGCGGGAGGTCTGCGCTGCGTCTGTCTGCGTTGTCCCGCGCGGAGGCGACGCTCTACGCCGAGCAGGCGATCGCGCTCGCGGCGGTGGAGGACCTGTGGACCGGCCGTAGCGACCCGGCGAAGCCCTACCTGGCGTTGGAGGTGTCGATGGCGTTGCAGGTCGCGCAGTCGACCGCCGTCACCCGGATGCGCCTGGCGCAGCACCTGGTCCGGAACCTCCCGGCGACCCTGGAACGCCTGCGGGCTGGGGAGCTGACCGTCGGGCAGGGCCGGGTGATCGTGCACGAGACCCTCGAGCTCCCCGATGACACCCGGGCGGTGCTGAGTCGGCAGGTCGAAGGGCGGGTCCTGCCGCGGGTCGCGGGGATGACCCCGAGTGACACCCGCCGGGAGGTCCGCGCCGCGATCCTGAGCGTCGATGAGCTCGCCGCAGAACGCCGGCGGAACAAGGCCAAGGACGACCGGGCGGTCTGGGACAGCCCCCGCCAGGACGGCAGGGCGATGATCGGCGCGGACCTCAGCGCTGAGGACGCCGGGATGTTCCTGCGCGCGCTTACGGAGCTCGCCGACGCGACGTTCGACGCGGCCGACCCGCGTAGCGCCGATCAGCAGCGGGCGGACCTGTTCACCCACCTGCCCGAGTTCGCCCTCGCCCACCTGCACGGTCAGGGCCCCGGGTGGTTGCCGTTCCTGCACGACCGGGACGTCGCCGGCGTGCGGGACAGCGGCACCGTCGAGACCCCGGCGACGACCAGGCGCCGGCACAAGCGGATCCAGGCGGTGATCCTCGTGCCCGTCGAGACCGCACTGGACCTGCGTGACGGTGGCGCGCAGCTGCTCGGCTACGGCCCGGTCACCGGCGCGCACGCCCGCGAGCTGCTCGCGACCGCCGAGCTCCGCAAGGCCTGCACCGACCGCTACACCGGCCGGATCATCGCCCTGGACAGTGTCGAACGCGCCGAACCCGACGACCCCGTGGACCCCGACCCACCACCCCGAGCCAGCCGAGCCCACCGCGATGCCCCACCCCCCGAGCTCCGCGTCGAGCTCGCCCTGCTCCGCCTCGTGCACCGTCCCAGCACCCTGCACGACCAGCCCGAACCGCAGCACGACCCGAGCCCTGCCCTGACCGACCTGATCCGCCTGCGCGACCAACGATGCACCGCACCAGGCTGCAGCATGCCCGCCAGCCGCTGCCACCTCGAGCACTGGCAGCCCTACCCCCACGGCCCCACCAGCCAGGACAACGTCGGCCTGGCCAGCCCCCGCTGCCACAACGCCAAGACCCACGGCGGCTGGACCCTCACCCCCCACCCCGACGGCAGCGTGACCTGGACCAACCCCCAAGCCGACACCTGGACCACCCCACCCCGACACGCCCCCGCCGACCACCACGCCCTCACCCACCCCCGCCTCGTGTGGCCCACCCACCGCATCGAGATGGACACCCGTCTCTGCCACGGAGTCAGACGTTCTTGAGTTCGGCAGCAAGGTGTGGTGAGGGTTGCAAAATGGGCCACTAGAACTGGACATAGGCCCCTCTAGGTCACAGCAGGACCGCCCTGTCCGACGCACGGGCCCAGCGGTCGAAGGCGCGCCGGGCGTGTGTCGCGGCTGCTGTTCCTCTTTGCGACGAGAGCTCACATGCCGCCCAGGCCCGGAACGGCACAATGCGCTGCGTGGAACAGACGAGCACCCCACAACAAGTGGCGACAGCACAGCAGCCACAGGTGGCAGCCACCGTCGCCGGAGTGAGCGAGGGGACGCTCACCCTGTCCGACGGTCGCGTGCTCGGGTTCGCCGCTGGCGGCGACCCGTCGGGCTACCCGGTGATCGGGCTCACGACGTACGTGCCGTCGCCGACCATCTCGGACTCGACCGTTTCTCCGTTGTGGGTGGCTCGGGCGGCGGTCCGCACGCGCTTGCGTGCGCGGCACTGCTGCACGGGCGGGTAGAACGAGCCGCCGTCCAGTCTTCGCTGGCACCGCTGGGTTCGGACGGCTTGACCCGCGAGCAGTGGCTCACCGGGATGGACCCGGAGATCGCAGCGGAGCTCGAGTGGGCGGAGGCCGGTGAGGACGTCCTCCTGCACGAGATGCAGCGAGCCCAAGTCCTGATGGAGGAACGGATCAACGCTGACTCCGGAGGTCTGCTCGACGGGCAGGCTTCGGACACCGACATCGACTTCCTTCGCCGGCCAGACGTGATCGCTACCTTTCGCCGCGTGATCGCCGAGCAGGCCCGCGACGGGGTCTGAGGTTCTGTGGACGACACGCTCGCCTTCGCTGCTGCCTGGGGCTTCGATCTCGCCGCCGTCAGCATCCCGGTCTTGCTCACGTACGGCGACGAGGACTCGTCCTGCCCCGTCGCTCTCGGACGCTTCCTCGCCGGAGCGGTGTCGGGCGCTCAGGTCTTCGAGGTACAGGGCGAGGGGCACTTCGCCCGCAACCCGCGGGACGAGGTCCTCGCGACGCACACGTGGCTGCGCGCTGGGGGGGTGTGCGACTACCCGACGTCGTGACGGCGGGACAAGCACCGGGAACTGACACTTATCAACCACGCACCACACCTTGCTGTCGAACTCAGACGTTCGTGAGGCGTGTGGTGACACTCAGTCCTCGGTGGTCCGCAGGTGGTTGACGGCGCGACCGACCTCGGAGGGCAGCAGCACGCGGTCCTCACCCGGGTAGGGCACGTCGAAGCCCTTGTCGGCGTACCAGATGGCGTGGTTGAGCAGCTGGTCGTCGATCGCGTCCGGGTGCGTGAAGTCCATCTGCTGACTGGCGATCGCCCAGGCTCGTGCGGCACCCGTGAGGGCAGACAGGGGCGGGTTCAGCGAGGGCACCAGCGTCGGGACGACCGCCGTGTACGGCGTGAGGTCGGGCTTGTCGGTGAACAGCGAGCGCATCGGGGTGGCCGCCAGGTCCATCTGGTTCATCGGCGGCAGCCCGAGGATCTGCTCGATGGTCCGGAGCGCGTCGACCTGCGTGTAGTAGTTGTGGTCGACGTACCCGCCGTGCTTGGCGTAGGGGCTGATCGCGTAGAAGACCGACCGGTGGGCGTCGACGTGGTCGAGGCCGTTCTGGCTGTCGTCCTCCTCGACGAGGACGACGGTGTCCTTCCAGAACGCGCTCTTGGAGATGCCCTCGACGATCTGGCCGAGGGCGAGGTCGTTGTCGGCGACCATCGTGTCGACGCTGGGGTAGCGCGGCAGGTAGGCGACCGTGTGGTCGTTCGGCAGCGTCATCATGCTCAGACTGGGCATCGCGCCGCTGGACTCCCAGGAACGCAGGTCGCGCAGGAACACCTGGGCGCGCTCCACGTCCGGGATGGACGGGTCGAAGCCGGCGTACTCCGGCACGACGAGCGGCTGCAGCGACGGGACGTCCGTCGAGGTCAGGCCCTTGCCGAGGCTGCTGGCGTACTCGCCGTAGTCCCGCACGGACTTTCCGTGCCGCAGGGCGTTCTCCCAGAGGAAGCCGCTCGGCAGGTAGGCCAGGGCGTCGCCACCCTGAGAGGGGTAGCTGCGGGTGAAGCCGCCGAACGACTTCTCCAGGTAGTCGGGGGAGTCGCCCTGAACGACCCACTGATGGCCGTCGGCCGAGAGCTGGCCGCTGTCGTAGAAGTTGTCCAGCAGCGGGAACTGCTTGGCCAGCGCGTGCTGGTTGGGGGTGACCTCCTTGCCGAACTGCAGCAACGCCGGATCACCGTTGCCGCGGGGGTCGTCACCGAGGACCTGGTCGTAGGTCCGGTTCTCCTTGATGATGTAGACCACGTGCTTGATCGTCGACGGCTCACCGACGTGGTCCGGGATCGCCTTGGGCGCCACGCCCTTGCGGGCCTTGGCAGTGTCGATGCGGTCCCACCCGTTGTTGGCGCGGACCCGCGCGATGCCGCCGGCCACCTGCTTCGCGCTCGGCGTCTTCACGAACGACAGGCTCCCGACGTACGACGAACCAGTGGCACGGCCCTTGCCGTTCGCGGCGCTGCTGGCGGGGCCGACGTTGCCGACGCCCTTGCCGTTGACGACGACGAGCTGTCCCTTGGCCTCGACGACGGCGCTCGGGTACCACCCGGTCGGGAGCAGGCCGAGGTAGCGCGCCGGCTTGCCGCGGCTGGGCGGGGTGTAGAGCGCCAGGGCGTTGTCGCGCCCGAGCGTGACAGCGATCCGGCCGTCCTTCATCGCGACGACGCCGTTCGGGTGGCTGCCGTACGGTGCCCCAGGGAACGGCTCGATCGCGATGACCCCGGTCTGCCTGCGCGCCTTCGTGTCGACGACGCTGACGCTGTCGCTGTTGGTGTTGGCGACGTAGAGCGTCGTGCCGGACAGGGTCAGCGCCGTGGGGTGCAGCCCGACGCGCACCTGGCCGATCTCCCTGCCAGCCTTGAGGTCCACGACGCTGACCGTGCCGGTGCTGGCTGCGCCGTGGACCTTGTCCGCCACGATCGGGGTGCCGTCGGAGTAGTTGGTGAACTCGTCGCCGGTCGTCCGGCGGCCGCCCTCGTTGGTGACCCAGGCGAGTCCGCCCTGGACCACGACGCTGTGCGGCGCGTTGCCCACGTCGATCTTCTGCGTCACCTTGCCGGTCGCGACGTCGATGATCCCGACCTGGTTCAGCACGGAGTAGGTGACGACGACGGTCTTGTCGTCCTGCGAGAAGGCGAGTCCGCCGGGGTAGGCGTTGCTGGAGGCGGAGTTGACGTCGGTCTGCGCTGTGGGCGGGCTGGGCGGTGCCGAGACGGTGCTCTGCAAGGTCAGCTTCCCGTCGCCGGCGACGGTGAGGCCGTAGACGTCCCCGCCCGCGTCGGAGGCGAACAACCGGTCGCCCTTGTGGCTGTAGGCGACGCCGTCGAACGACCCGGCGCCGGTGGCGAGTGACTGCAGCACCTTGCGCGTCGCGAGGTCGACGACCAGCAGCATGTCGCCCTTGGTGTTGAGCACCGTCGCCGTCCTCCCGTCAGGGCGTACGGCGATACCGGTCGGTCGGCCGGGGAACTCCAGCTGGGCGCCGGCGGGCGTGAGCCGCTGACCGGTCGAGGTGATGGCGGTGGTGGCGCTCTCCCGACCGGCATGCGACGTGCCGAGGTGGCCGCCGGTTCCGGTCGCGGCGACCGCGAGGGTGGTGCCGGCGAGGCTGCCGGCGAAGCACAGCGCCACGAGGGCGCGGGGGGATCTGGGGGTCATGCCGACTGGTTCGTCATCGGTCCTGCGGCTCCTCGCGACCAGCAGGTGAACGCTGGTGCAACACGCGTCAGTCGGCAGTCGAACGGTGGACGACCGCGGCGCCGGTGAGGGCTGTGACCGCCGTCACCGCCAGTGCTGTCGAGGCACCGGTCGCCGCGAGTGCACCCCCGCCACGGGGGCCGGTGGTCGTCGTACCCGTGCCGTGTCCGTTGCCCGCTGCGGGGGGTGGCGCGTCGGCGCGGGTGGTCCGCCGCGCGTCGACCGCGAAGCTCCAGTTGCGGTCGCCGAGGGCGCCGAGCTGGTAGCTCGGTCCGAGCCCGAGGTACTCACCCCGCGACCGCTCGGACCAGGCGCGTGCGTCCGGCGTGCTCGTCTTCCAGAAGTTGGCCATGTATCCCCCTTCGTACAGCCGCACCACCGTGTAGCCGCCGGGGTACTCCTTCACGGCGCCGCCCTCGAAGTACGGCACGGAGCCGGTCTCGGCGTTGGTCGAGTAGCTGTTGCGGTGGGTGTGCCCGGCGTAGACCCCGGCGGTGTTGCCGTGCCGGCCCAGCAGCTGGCGGAAGGCCAGCGCGTCCTGCACGTCGAGCCCGTCGGCGACCGGCGGCAGGCCGGTGAGGGAGGCGGTGGCGCTGGCCGGGTGGTGGAACAACGGGATCGTCGCATCGCCCTTGGCGAGCTCGGCCTCGAGGTACTGCATCTCGCTGTCCCGAAGGACGCCGGTCGTGGCCCCGTCGTTGGAGTCGAGCCCGACGAACCGGTAGCGCGCTCGGTCGTCGCCGATCGCGACCGAGAAGTGCTGCGTGTCCTTCTCGAACCCGGCGCGGAACCCGTCATCGAAGCAGTCGTGCAGGCCGCCATCTTTGGTGCTGCAGGCGGTGTAGGTGTCACCGCTGTGCCAGCGGTCGTGGTTGCCGCGCGTCACGAAGTAGCGCGGGTCGTCGCCGGGACGCACCAGGTCCGTGCCGCCGAGGGTGCCGAAGGAGTCGAGCGCGGAGCGGCACTCGGCGAGGTCCGTGGGGCTGGCCTCGCTGCTCAGGTCACCGTTGGCCAGCAGCAAGGAGCAGCCCCGGGCGCGCGCCTCAGTGACGGCGCCCCTGCCCATGAAGCGCCAGTACGGGTTGGCCGGATCGACCGGGAAACCGGGCGGCAGTCCCCCGCGGGGCAGGCTGCCGTTGCTGTAGGCGAGGCCGGCGACCTGCTCGCCGTAGTGCAGGTCGTTCAGCCAGGCGACCCGACCGATCTCGCGGCCCGGCGGCGGGACCATGGTGGTGAAGAACGGTGGGGCGGAGCCCTGCAGCGGGTTGCCGGGGGTGACGACCGTGCCCGTGGCCGGCAGCCCGTTGCTCTCCGCCCGCCAGTAGTACGTCGTGCCTGGCCTCAGGCCCCGGACCTCGACGTAGTGGTAGGCGGTCGGCCCATGGGCACCGACCTCCTTCCAGGTGGTGACGTCCGGGCTGCTGCCGATCAGCACGCGTCCGGGCGCGGCCACCGGAGTGGGCCGCCCGAACTCGTCGAGGGTCGTCGCGTCACCGGTGAACCACGTCATCACCGCCTCGGTGTCGGTGACCGTCACCAGCTCGAGGTTCATGGGTACGGCGGGACCGGCGGTCAGCACCTGGTCGGCGAGGGCCCAGTCGGTGCCCAACAGCTGCGCCGCGGGAAAGGTCGCGGACACGAGTGCGGCATAGCGCAGCAGCTGGCGGCGGGTCAGGCTCGAGTCGCACACGTCCGCGAGCGTAGGCACAGCAGGCGAACGTCGGGTGAACGCGGTGGGGCTTGTCCTCGTCGTGCCGTGCTGCGACGGTGGCGGGGTGACGGAGGCCGTGGACGCACCTGGTCGTCTGCTCCCGCGTGGCGAAGAGCTCGCACTCGCCGTCTGGGCAGGCCTGCTGTGGGTGCTGGCGATGGCGGCGCTGGCCTCGGTCCCGCCGGCAGTGCGCTTCGCAGTGCTCTACCAGCAGCGGACCAACGAGGGCATCGGCTGGGCCGGCGTGGGCGTCCTGCTCGTCGCGTCGGGCGTCCTGCTCGTCGTGGCGACCTGGTGCTCGGTCAGGGCGCACGGGACGCAGGCTCGAGCACCTCAGCTGGTCCGGGCCGTCCGCCGGCTGACCTGGGGCGCCTACGCGGCGTTGTCCCTCGGTGCCGTCGTGCTCAACGCCTGGTCACCGACGTGCTTCAGGACGTGCGCCCCCTTCCCGCAGTGAGATCACCGGGGGACGTCCTCAGCGGAGCTCCTCAGCGGACGAGGTCGAGGAACTCGCCGCGCGTCCGTGCGTCGTCGCGCATGGCACCGCGCAGCGCACTGGTGACGGTCATCGTCCCGGGCGCCTTCACCCCGCGCAGGCGCATGCACATGTGCTCGGCCTCGAGCACGACCCCCACGCCGCGCGGGGAGAGCTGGGTCTCGAGCCAGCTGGCGATCTGCTGCGTCATCCGCTCCTGCACCTGAAGGGAGCGGCTGGTCATTTCCACGACGCGGGCGAGCTTGGACAGCCCGACGATCCGGTCCTTCGGCAGGTAGGCGACGTGCGCCCGACCGACGAACGGCAGCAGGTGGTGCTCGCACAGGCTGTGGAACGGGATGTCCTTCACGACGACGAGCTCGTCGTACCCCTCGTCGTTGGGAAAGGTCGTCGCATCGACCCGGTGCGGGGTGAGCAGCTCCTGGTAGGCGCGCGCCACCCTGGCCGGAGTGCGCCGGAGGTGGTCGCTGTCAGGGTCCTGCCCGAGCGCGACGAGCAGATCGCGGACAGCACGCTCCGCGGCCTCGACGTCGACATCTCCCGATCCGCTCATCAGCGGCGACGCTAGCAGCGCGGCTACCGTGAGCCGGTGTCCGATCCCTTCGCCTCCTGGTGGCACCGCCGGTCGACCTGGGCGCGCGTCCCGGTGCACGACCTGGCGGCGCGCAAGGCCGGGCGCACGGTGTCGGTGCTGGTGCCGGCGCTGGACGAGGCGGCCACCGTCGCGGGGGTCGTGGGCCCGCTGGTGGGCGAGCTCGTCCCGGCAGGTCTCGTGGACGAGGTCGTCGTCGTCGACGGAGGGTCGACCGACGGCACGCCCGGTGTGGCCGAGTCAGCCGGTGCGCGGGTGCTTCACCTGCCGTCCACCGCGCACGGGCACACGCCGCGCGGCAAGGGGGGCGCGCTGTGGTGGGCGCAGCAGCACGTCGCCGGTGACCTCGTCGTGTTCCTCGACGCCGACGTCCTCCCGTCTCGCGCGGAGACCGCCGTCCGCCTGCTCACCCCGCTGCTGCTCGACGAGGACGTGCAGTTCGTGAAGGCGGCGTTCGACCGGCCGCTCACGGTCGACGGCGTGCTGCACCACGGAAGCGGCGGCCGGGTCACTGAGCTGCTCGCCCGTCCGCTGCTCAACGCCTGGTGGCCATCGCTTGCCGGGTTCGTGCAGCCGCTGTCCGGTGAGCTGGCGGCGCGTCGTGACCTGCTGAACCGGCTGCCGTTCGCCACGGGCTACGGGCTCGAGATCGGGATGCTCGTCGACGTCCTCGAGCTGGTGGGGCTCGACGCCATGGCCCAGAACGACATCGGTGAGCGCCGCCACCGCCACCACAGCGACGCGGCGCTGGGACGCATGGCCGCGGAGGTGCTGGCGACGGCGCTGGACCGTCATCCGGCGGGGGCGCGCAGCGACCGGTTCCTGCAGTTCAGCCGTCCCGAGGTCGACGGACCGTTCGCCACGCAGGTCACGGACGTCGCCCTCGAGGCGCTCCCGCCCATCGCCTCGTTGGCGAAGGAGCGGGCCAGCTAGGACCCGGAGCTGTGACCGCTCGGTGGCTGGCTGGTGGCTCGGGGGGCTTGTTGCGCGGCGAGACGCGCTGCGGCCTGGCGGGCAGCGGCAGTCCTGGCCGCTGCGCGTCGTGCGGCGGACGCGAGACGCACCGCCTCGGAGGTCGCCTGGCGCGCCGCGTCGTTGACGCCGACACCCACTTCCGGAGCGGGCGCGTTCCCCGCTGCCGATGCGGTCGACCCAGTCGTGAGTGCCACCGCGGCGAGCACCCCGCCGGTGGCCGTCGCGCTGGCTGCCGCGAGGACGCTGGTCAGCCGGCGTACGGCGCGGTGGCCGGTGTCGCGGTGGACGGTGGTGTGGGGCACAGGGCCTCCTCAGGTCCGGATCAGTCGTAGGGCACGCAGGGGGCAGGCGGCCGCCGCGCGTCGTGCGTGCTGGTCAAGGGCGGGCGTCAGGGGGGCGCCGTCGACGAGGGGATAGCCCCACTCGTCGACGGTGATGCGCTCGGGCAGGAGCTCCGCACACAGGCCGCGGGCCTCGCACAGGATCCAGTCCACCCTCACCTGCGTGGTCATCGCGAGACCACCGTCCCCACGCAGGCGCCGCGCCGGTGGGCAGCGAGGTCGTCGGCGAACACCGTGAGTGCGCTGCGCACGAAGCGGACGCTCCCGTCAGGGTGGTGGCAGGCTCCTCGGCCGACCAGTTGGGCCTGCAGCCGGTCGACGCGCGCGAGCAAGCTGTCGTCCGGCCGGCGGCCGGCGAGAGCGGTGAGCACCTCCGCCATGGCGGGAAGCCCGTTCAGGCACGGTCCGCACTGCCGGGCCGACTGACGTGCGAGGTATGTCGCGATGCGTGCCGTGACGGCAAGCGGGCAGTGCTGCTCACCGAGAGCGACCAGGACGCCTGCTCCGGGGGTGGCCCCCCACGGTGCGAGCGACGCGCTGGACAAGGTCACCTCCCCGAGGGCCGCGGCCGGGATCCAGCTGCCGTGGTAGCCCCCGACCAGCAGCGCTCGCAGGGGCTGGTTGGGGCCGCCGGAGCGCTGAAGGACCTCCTCCAGCGGCGTCCCGATCGGGACTTCGTGCACGCCGGGGCTCAGGACGTTCCCACTCGACGTGGTGAGCATGCTGCCGGGCTCCTCGTTGGTCCCCTGCGCACGGAACCAGCTCGCGCCGTGGCGCGCGATGAGGGCCAGGTGCGCGAGGGTCTCCACGTTCTGCACGAGGGTCGGTCGACGGTCGACCCCTCGCTCGGTGACGCGCGGCACCTTGGTCAGGGGAAGTCCGCCTGTTCCGTTCAGCCGCGAAACCAGGGCCGACTCCTCGCCGGACAGGAATGCTGCCGGCACGGTGATCAGCTCGACCGGGAGGCGGTCGTGGCGCTCGCGCAGAGCCCGGTACGCCGCCTGGGCGGCGGGACCTTCGTGCACGGCCAGGACGACCCGTTGGGCGCGGACGACCTGAGCCGCTAGGGCGAGGCCGTCGAGCACGAGATGGGGTGACCGGGTCAGCAGGGTCATGTCCTTCGAGCTGGCCGGCTCGCCCTCGCACCCGTTGGCGACGACGACGGTCCGCCGTCCCTCGGCGACCGCGCGGAGCTTGCGGGCGACCGGGAAGCGGGCGCCACCGCGTCCGGTCAGACCGGCTGCCTGCACCTGTTCGAGCAGGCGTACGGCGCCCTCGGTCGGCAGGTCGCCGTGGACGCGCAGGTGCTCCGAGATCGACGAGCCGGTCTGGTCGATGCGCAGGAGCCGCGGTCGCGGCACGGTGCGCGGAGCGAGACCGTGGGATGACGCGCTCATGTGGCGACCGACCGCTGCAGGCTCTTGGGTGAGCGGAAGGCGTCGCCGGTACGACGCCAGATCAGGGCTGCAGCGACCGCCCCCGTGCACGTGAGGTCCACCGCGACGTTCCACGTCGCCCCCGCATCCGTCCCCGCGAAGACCCCGTGCAGCGCTGCCATCGGCCACAGGGCGTACGCCGCCCAGTGCAGGGTGCGCCACACCACCTCGGGCAGGCGGTGGCGCACCAGGCTGGTGATGACGATCGCCACGAGCAGGTCGAGGCTGAGCGTCCCGAGCCCTACCCACAACGGCCGGTAGCCGCCCCGGAAGGGGATGACGACGTCGACGAGGCGGGTCATGGCGTAGGGGTCAGCCACCGCCGTGGTGACGTGCACGGCGAGGAACAGCACGGCGAGCAGGGAGGTGTTGCGGTGCAGCCCGAGAGTCACGAACCGCGGGAGTCGGGCCAGTGGCAGGGAGCCGCGCGTGAGGACACCAAGAACCAGGACCAGCGTGAGGAGGGCCAGCGAGGTGATCCCGGTCGCCCGCGACAGGTACCACAGGGCGCTGTTCATGCCGATCCGTCGGCGGCCCGAGGCGACGGCCAGCCGTGGAGCGTGGTGACGTGACCGTGCGTGCTCACCAGCCTGGCCGGCGCCCCCTGCGACTGCAGCCAGCGCCGCCCGTGCTGGCCGCGGATGATCGCTGTCGTCGTGAGCGTGTTCGCTTCCAGGCAGGTCGGCGCGACAGCGCTGACCGTCCGCCACGGGGACACCGCGGGACGGCAGGTGCTGGGGTCGACGATGTGGTGCATGGCGCGGCCGCCGTGCTGCCAGCGGCGGGCGGTCGTGCTCGAGGTGGCAAGGCCCCCGGACCAGATGGCCACGACCTGCACAGGGCCGACGCCGAGCCTCCCCGGCTTGTCCTGGACCTGGACCGCCCAGCCAAGCTCCGGCGGTGGCCCGGCCACGGCCACGTCGCCACCCAGACTCACCAGCACGCCGGTGCCGGTCGCGGTGGCGATTCGGGCCGCGCTGCGATCGCTCGCCCAGGCCTTGGCCGTGGCACCGAGGTCGAGCACGATGTTCGCCGGGACCGTCACGGTGTCGTCGGTCATCACGACCTCGCTCCAGTGCGCGCGACGGTGCACTGCCAGGCGCGGGCTGAGGACATCGGGCGGGAGCTGAGCGAAGTCACGGTCGTAGCCGAGGTCTACGAGCGTGCCGCCGACGGTGGGGTCGAGGGCACCGTCCGTCGTGGCCGCGACGCCCAGGGCGGCCCTGAGGACATCGCGCAGCAGGGGGCTGCAGGCGACCGGCGCTCCGCTCGCGGCGCTCATGCGAACGACCTCGCTGTCGCTCCGAAAGCGGCTGCACGCCAGGTCGAGCGCGGCGAGGTCCTCCACCAGCATGGCCTGCGCGCGCGGGAGGGCGGCCGGGTCCGTCACGGCCAGTTCCACGCTGACCCCGAGGGCTGTCCAGGTGCTCAGTGCCGGACCTGCGCCGGGTCGGGCCGGTGCCATCGTCATCAGGAGCCGCTCGAGGTCACGAGCGGAACCTGGTTGGTGACGGCCGGCGCGACCGTTCCGGTGGCCGCACGTGTCGAGCTGCCGGTGTCGGTCGTGATGAGGTGGTTCGCCGTCGTGACGGGCATGGTGATGCTGAGGGTGATCGCGGCAGCGCCGGTGCCGACAGCAGACGCAGCGGCCAGCGCTGCCGTCAGCGCACGCAGCCGTTGGTTGGCCTGGTACCTCCGCTCGGTGCTGTCCATGTCGTCTCCTCGGGTGTGCCCCCTACAGTGCGCCTCCGATCTGAGAGCCGTCTGGCAACGGACTGGGCACCGGCTGTGACCGCGCGAACGTAAGGTCGGAGGGTGCTGGTCTTCCGGGGAAAGGTGCTGCCCGAGACGTCGTTGGTGATGGCGATCGTCAACCGCACCCCGGACTCGTTCTTCGACAGGGGCGCGACCTTCGGACTGCAGCAGGCCCTGGACCGCGTCGACCAGGTCGTGGCGGAAGGGGCGCACATCGTCGACATCGGCGGGGTCAAGGCCGCTCCGGGCGCGGAGGTGTCGGCGCAGGAGGAGACCGAGCGCGTCCTCGAGGTCGTCATCGGTGCACGGGCTCGGCACCCGGACGTCGTCCTGAGCGTCGACACCTACCGGGCATCGGTCGCGCAGGTGGTCCTCGAGGCAGGCGCCGACATCGTGAACGACGCGTGGGAGTGCCCGGAGCCGGAGACCCTCGAGGTGGCAGCGGCGTACGGCGCGGGTGTCGTGTGCACGCACGCTGGGCACCTGCCGCCGCGGACCCGTCCCCATCGTGTGAGCTACGACGACGTGGTCGCCGACGTCGTGGGGACGGTGACCGGACTGGCCGAGCGCGCTGTTGCGGCGGGCGTGCCGCGAGAGTCGGTCCTCATCGACCCGGGCCACGACTTCGGCAAGAACACCAGGCACTCCCTTGCGCTGACCTCCCGCACGTCGGAGCTCGTCGCCACGGGGTGGCCGGTGCTGATGGCCCTGTCGCGCAAGGACTTCGTGGGCGAGGTGCTCGACCTGCTTCCCGACGAGCGGCTCGAGGGAACCCTTGCCGCCACGGCGATCTGCGCGTGGCAGGGAGCTCGCGTGTTCCGCGCCCACGACGTCCCCTCCACCTTGCGTGTTCTCCGGATGGTCGACGCGATCCGTGGGGTGACCGCTCCCGTCGTCAACGTGCGGGGGCTGGCGTGACGGTCACGGCGGTTGCCTTCGTGCCGTCCGCACCCTTCCTCCTCCCAGGGCTCGGCGGCGGTCCGGCTGACCTGCGGTCGGCGATCGAGCGCGCGCTCGGGTCCCTCCCGGACCCGGTCACCGTGCTCGGCGCAGCCCCCCTCGACGGCCCGGTCACCGGTACGGCGGATGCCACGCCCTGGGGGGCGCCGGGTGTTCCCACTGCTGACCCGCTGCCGCTGGCCCTGGCCGTCGGGTGCACGCTGCTCGGCGACCGCCCGCACAGCCACGTCGGTGCCGCCGGAGGGTCGGTCGCCCTCTCAGGTGCGGTCCTGGTCGTCGGTGACGGCACGGCTCGCCGTACCGAGAAGGCCCCTGGGCACTTCGACCCGCGGGCGGAGGCCTTCGACGAACAGGCCGACGCGGCGCTGCGCGCGGGCGATCCGCTGGCCCTGCTGGCCCTGGACCAGGTGCTCGCCGAGCAGCTGCTCGTGGCGGGCCTGGACCCCTGGCGGGCGGTTGCTGCGGCCTCCCCGGGGCCGTGGTCGGCGGAGCTGCTGTGGTCCGGATCGCCGTACGGCGTGCACTACGTCGTGGCCACCTGGACGCCGCCGCCGAGCTAGCAGGCATCCTGGGGCGATGACTGGACCCCTTGCCGGAACCCGCGTCGTCGAGCTCGCCGGACTCGGCCCCGCTCCCTTCGCCGCCATGCTGCTCGCTGATCTCGGCGCCGACGTCGTGCGCATCGACCGCCCGGTGCCCGCAGAGGTCCTGGGCATGACCCGGGCCCACCGCGACGTCGTCAACCGGGGCAAGCGCTCGATCGCCGTCGACCTCAAGAACCCCGCCGGCCGGGACGTCGTGCTCGACCTCGTCGCCGCGAGCGACGTGCTCGTCGAGGGGTTCCGGCCGGGTGTCGCCGAACGACTCGGTCTCGGACCCGGGGACTGCGCGGCACGCAACCCCCGCCTGGTCTACGGGCGGATGACCGGGTGGGGGCAGGACGGCCCGATGGCGCACCAGGCCGGTCATGACGTCAACTACATCGCGCTGACCGGTGCCCTCTGGGCCATCGGGCGTGCGGACGAGGCACCGCAGCCACCGCTGAACCTGCTCGGTGACTACGCCGGCGGGTCGATGTTCCTCGTCATGGGCATCCTCGCCGGGTTGCTGGAGGCCGGCCGCAGCGGGCAGGGCCAGGTCGTCGACGCGGCGATGGTCGACGGCACCAGCGTCCTCGCGACGATGTTCAGCGCGATGGCGGCCATGGGCGTCTGGGACCTCGGCCGACGCGCGGCCAACCCCCTCGACACCGCCGCTCCCTGGTACGACGTCTACGAGTGCGCGGACGGGGGCTGGCTGTCGGTCGGGGCGATCGAGCCGCAGTTCTACGCCGAGCTGGTGCGCCTGTCCGGCTTCCGCGCGGACCGCGAGGACCGGTTCGTGCAGGGGCCGCCGAGCGACTGGGCGGCCGAGAAGGCCGAGTGGGCGGCCCACTGGCGCACCAGGACCCGCGACGAGTGGGCAGCGGTCCTGGCGGACTCCGACGCCTGCGCCCAGCCGGTGCTGGACTGGTCGGAGGCCGCTGCCCACCCGCACCTGGTCGCGCGCGGCACCTTCGTCGAGCGTGACGGCATGCGGCAGCCCGCCCCCGCGCCCCGGCTCTCGCGCACGCCGCTGTCGGTCGGGGGACCGCCGCCCCGACCGGGCGAGCACACCCGGCAGGTGCTCTCCGAGCTCGGTGCGGACGCCGACGCGCTCCTCGCTGCCGGCGCGGTGGCATGCTCCCAGCCATGAGCAGCAGTGACGGACGGGTCGTCGCCATCACCGGAGCGGGGCAGGGCATCGGGCGCGAGGAGGCCCTGCTGTTCGCCCGGGAGGGCGCGCGGGTGGTGGTCAACGACGTGAACGCCGACAACGCGAACGCGGTCGTCGAGGAGATCCGTGCGCTCGGCGCCGAAGCCACCACGCACACCGAGGACATCAGCGAGTGGGACGGCGCCGGCTCGCTGGTGCAGACCGCGATCGACACGTTCGGGGGCCTGGACACACTGGTCAACAACGCCGGCATCCTGCGCGACCGGATGTTCGTCAACATGACCCTCGACGACTGGGACGCCGTGATGAAGGTGCACCTGCGGGGCACGTTCGCACCGACCAAGCACGCCGTGACCTACTGGCGGCAGCAGAGCAAGGACGGCGCCCAGCGGGTCGCGCGGGTCGTCAACACCTCCAGCCCGTCGGGGATCTACGGCAACGTCGGCCAGGCCAACTACGGCGCCGCCAAGGCGGGGATCGCGGCCTTCACCCAGATCCTCGGCGAGGAGCTCTGGAGGTACGGCGTCCTCGCCAACGCGATCGCCCCGTCGGCGCTGACGTCGATGACCGAGGGCCTCACCGGCTACAAGGACCGCCTGGACGAGCTCGAGGCCCGCACCGGCTGGAAGAACCCTGGCGGGCCCGAGCACATCGTCGCGCTCGTGGTCTGGCTCGGCTCACCGCTCGCGACCTGCAACGGCCAGGTGTTCAACGTCCGCGCCGGTCACATCAGCGTCGCCGAGGGCTGGGCACCCGGGCCGGCGTACGAGAAGGAGGGCGGGTTCGAGGTGGGTGAGCTCGACCAGGTGCTGCCCGATCTCGTGGCGCGGGCCCAGCCCCAGGTCGATGCCTACGGCCGGGCGAAGTCGTACGGCGCATGAGGGTTGTCGTCGTCGGTGCTGGGCTGGCCGGCCTGCGCACCGTGGAAGCGCTGCGGGACAAGGGGTTTGACGGGGCACTGGTGCTCGTCGGGGAGGAGGAGCACCTGCCCTACGACCGGCCGCCCTTGAGTAAGCAGGTCCTGCGCGGCGACCGTGAGCCGGTGCTGCTGCGCGGTGAGCACCAGTACGCCGAGCTCGACCTGGACCTCCGGTTGGGGACGCCCGTCACCGGCCTCGACCTGGCGGCGCGCGAGGTCACGACCCAGGACGGAGCTCTCGGGTTCGACCACCTGGTCATCGCGACGGGCGCCGCACCGCGCCGGCTGCCAGGGTCACCGGGTCTGGTGCTGCGCACCCTCGACGACTGCCGCGCGCTGTCGCCGTACCTCCGCGAGGGGGCGACCCTCGGCATCGTCGGCGCGGGCCTCATCGGGTGCGAGGTCGCGGCGAGCGCGCGTTCCAAGGGGGCCGACGTCCACCTGGTCGACGTGCTGAAGGCGCCGTTGGTGCGGGTGCTCGGTGACACCGTGTCGGCTCGTGTGCAGGCGCTGCACGAGGAGCACGGCGTGCGGTTCCACCTCGACACCGGCGTGACGGAAGCCAGCGGGACGACGCTGGCCCTTGCCGACGGGACGGCGCTCGACGTCGACGTGGTGCTGGAGGCGCTCGGGGCGGTGCCGACGACGGGCTGGCTCGAGGGGAGCGGCCTCGACGTCGCGAACGGCGTCGGGTGCGACGAGGTCGGTCAGGCGGCCGAGGGCGTGTGGGCGGTCGGTGACGTCGCGCGCTGGGCCGGCCGTCGGTTGGAGCACTGGACCAGCGCCGCGGAGCAGGCCTCGGTCGTGGCGTCGGCGATCCTCGGGGACCGTTCCCCGTGGCACGTGGCGCCGTACTGGTGGAGCGACCAGTACGACGTGAAGCTGCAGGGGATCGGGCTGCCCGCGGCGGATGACGACGTGACGTGGCTCGAGGTCGGTGCGCGGCAGCGGCCGCTCGCGGTCTACTCGCGCGACGGGGTCCTCACCGGCGCCGTGGGGTTCTCCGCGGCCGCCGCCGTGATGAAGCTGCGCGAGCCGGTGCTCACCGGGATGACCGTCGGCGACGCGGTGGCCCTCGTCACCTGAGCAGGACTCGGAGCGCGTGCGTCGAACACGTCCGGACACCCTCGCCCTGCTGGAGTCCTCCCGTGCGCCTGCGCCGCCTCGTCCTCCCCCTGCTCGCGACCGCCCTGGTCGTGCCCCTCGTCGTGGACGCCGGCGCGTCGACGGCCGCGCCGACCTTCCAGCAGTACACCTCCCCTGTCGGCGTGACGCTCGCGACCGGTGACCTCCCGGCGGCGGCCACGGACCTCGCGCCGTTCGGCATCTACCAGCAGAGCGGCATCGGCGACTCGTGCGGCGAGCCCGGCCTCGGCGTCGACCCGAAGACCGGCAACGTGCTGTACCAGTGCGGGCTGCAGACCCTGCTGGTCGACGCGTTCGGCAAGGGCGGCAAGGCCAGGTGGACGCCCGTGCAGGCGCCGGTCGAGCAGGAGCAGTCGAGCGACCCGATCCTGTGGCGCGACCCCGACACCGGTCGGGTCTTCGTGAACCAGCTCCTGCCGCAGGGCTGCTCGGTCCAGGCGTACACCGACGACTTCGGCAAGAGCTGGACGCAGAGCGCGTTCGGCTGCGCGGCCGGGATCTCCTTCGACCACCAGACGATCGGCACCGGCAAGCCCACGACCGCCCCGGCCAGCCCGCTCTACAAGAACGTCGTCTACTACTGCACCAACGACATCGCGACGCTCAACTGCGGCACGAGCGTCGACGGCGGGCTGACCTTCGGCCCGGCGCACCCGGTCTTCACCGACCCCCTCGAGTCCTGCTCCGCGATCGTCGGGCACATCAAGTCCGCGCCGGACGGCACGACCTACCTGATGCCGGACGGGTGCAACGACGAGGCCGGTGACCAGGCGGTGTTCGTCACGACCGACAACGGGCTGACCTGGACCAAGCGCTCCATCAACAACGCCACCTCCGGCGACGCCGGTCACCCGTCGGTCGGTGTCGCGAGCGACGGCACCGTCTACGCCGCCTACGGCTCCACCGACAACGACGGCAAGAGCGGCCGCGTGAACGTCGCGGTCAGCACGAGCAAGGGTGCGTCCTGGTCGCGGCCGGTGGCTCTCGGCAAGGACCTCGGGGTGAAGGTCTCCCGCTTCCCCCTCGCGGTGGCCGGAGACGGCAACCGGGCGGCGGTCGCCTACCTCGGCAGCACCAGCGGCGACAACCCAGGGAGCAAGCGCGACTTCACCGGCGCGTGGCACATGTACGTCAGCTACACCTTCGACCGGGGGGCCCACTGGAAGACGTACGACGCGACGCCGACCAACCCGGTCCAGGTCGGCTCCATCTGCACCGGCGGGCTGTCCTGCAGCGGCGACCGCAACCTGCTCGACTTCAACGGGATGGTGCTCGACGGTCAGGGGCGGGTCGTCATCGGCTTCGCGGACGGCTGCCTCAAGACCAAGGGCTGCACGACGAACGACCGCCTGCGCAAGGGCGCCATCATCAAGCAGACCGGTGGCCGGAGCCTCTACAAGACGTTCGACTGACCCACGGTCACGAGCGGCCGATGCGGTCCGGGTCGTCGAGGTTCGCCAGGCGGAGCTGACCCTTCGCGACGAGCCGGCCCTGCTCGTCGGTGATGTCGACGTCCCACAGCTGCTGCGTGCGGCCGCGGTGGATCGGCGTCGACCGGGCCGTCAGTCGCCCCTCGCGGGTGGCGCGCAGGAAGTTCGTGTGGTTCGACGTACCCGCGACGGCGCCCTTGGACCACGCTGCCCCGGACACGCTGCCCACCGTCTCCACGACGGAGCAGAGCACACCGCCGTGCAGGATGCCGTACGGCTGCAGCAGCTCGGGACGGATCTCGAAGCTCGCCGTCACGCCGTCCTCGGTGACCTCGTCCAGGCTCAGCCCGATGAGCTGGTCGAAGGCGCTTGCCGGTGTCGTCTCAGTCATCGCAGGACCGTACGACGCTCCAGCGCGCGAGCAGCACGCCGGGGTCGTCGTGGACGAGGGACGTCAGCACCAAGCCCACCGGGTCGACCGTCCCGAGCAGTGCCGGTCCCGGACCGGCGACGAGCGGCGAGGTGGTGAGGCAGAGCTCGTCCACGACGCCGGCGGACAGCAGGCTGGTCAGCAGGCCGGGCCCCCCCTCGCACAGCAGTCGGGTGAGGCCTCGTGCGTGCAGGGCGTCGACGAGCGCACGGGGATCAGTGGTGCGGATGACGTCCACGTCCGGCGTCACCTCGACGCCGTCCGGGACCGCGAGGACCACCGGACCGCCGAAGACCCTGTGATCGGCGGGCAGCCGACCGCTGCGGCTGACGATGACGATCGGGCACGTCACCGGTCGGTCCCGGGCCGTCCGCCAGGCGGCTGCCTGCTCGCCGTACCGCACGGGTCCGTAGTCCTCGTCGCGGACGGTGCCCGCGCCGACGACGATCGCGTCGGTCACCGCGCGCAGGGCGCGGAAGACCGCCTTGTCCGCGGGGCTGCCCAGGGCGGCCGAGGTGCCGTCGACCGCGATCGTGCCATCGACCGAGGCCACGAACCCGGCCCGTAGGTGCGCCTCGTCGCCGGGGTCGTAGAGGTCGAACAGGTCCTCGGGGGACAGGTCGCGGACCTCGGGGTGGAGCAGGCGCATGAGGCGAGTCTGCCGCACCGCGCTGCCGCAGAAGCGGTGGATGTCATGACATCAGGGGCGAGGATGGGCCGAATGGGCCATGGATCAGCGGCCGGCCATGCGCGATCGTGGAACGAGATGATCACTCGCCGACTTGCCACGATGCTCACCGGTCGCTGTACGACGGGCACCGGTGCCGCCGAGCTGCGCCGCGAGGTCCAACGCCTGGTCGAGGCGCAGCGGATCTCGCGCGTGGGGAGCTACGACTTCGAGATCGCGAGCAACACCAACACCTGGAGCGACCAGCTCTACCGGATCTACGGCCGCGAGCCGCAGTCGTTCAACGCGTCGTACGACGTGTTCCTCGAGATGCTGCATCCCGAGGACCGAGCGCACGTGCTCGCGACCCACCAGCGGGCGATGCAGACGCTCGAGCCGTTCCAGATGGAGGAGCGGGTCATCTGGCCGGACGGGCAGGTGCGGCGCCTGGCGAGCTGGGGCGAGGTCGTTGCCGACCCGCACGGGGTGCCCCTGCGGATGATCGGCATCTGCTGGGACATCACCGAGCAGCGCGCGGTCGAGGATCAGCTCGTGCACGAGGCGCTGCACGACCGCCTCACCGGGCTGCCCAACCGCGCCCTGATGGTCGACCGGCTGGCCCAGGCGCTGCACGAGCTGCCCCGTCAAGGCGGGTCGTCCTTCGTGGCGGTCGTCTTCGTCGACGTCGACCGGTTCAAGGTGATCAACGACAGCTTGGGGCACGAGGCCGGTGACACCGTGCTGATCGAGCTCGGTCGGGTCCTGGGAGGGCTGATGCGCCCTGGCGACACGGTCGCCAGGTTCGGCGGCGACGAGTTCGTGGTGCTCTGCAAGGGGCTCGGGGGAGTGCAGGAGGCCCGTGCGGTCGCCGAGCGGCTGCTGCGGGCGGCCAGCGCCCCGTTGCTGGTCGGCAGTGCCGAGGTGGTCCTGACCGCCAGTGCCGGCATCGCGCTGGCGAGCTCGCCGGACGCCCAGCCGGGTGACCTGCTGCGGGATGCGGACGCGGCGATGTACCGCGCGAAGCGGGACGGACGCGCCCGAGCGGTCGTCTTCGCCGACGACATGCGCGACGAGGCCGTCCTGCGCCTGGCCACCGAGCTCGAGCTGCGCAGAGCCATCGCCGAGGGGACGCTCGCGCTGCACTACCAACCCGTCGTCAACCTGCGCAGCGGGGCCCTGCACGGGGTCGAGGCGCTCGTGCGGTGGGACCACCCGACCCGCGGGCCCCTGCTGCCCAGCGACGTCATCCCGGTCGCTGAGGAGACAGGGCTCATCGTGCCGCTCGGGGCCTGGGTGCTCGAGCGCGCGTGCGAGCAGCTCGTCACGTGGCACCGCGAGCTCGGGGTCACCCTGACGATGGCGGTGAACCTGTCGGGCGTCGAGCTCCGCCGGCCCGGTTTCACCGAGCAGGTCGCCCATGTGCTCCGGCGGACCGGCGTCCCGCCCGGCTCCCTGGTCCTCGAGATCACGGAGACGGTGCTGATGCGCGATGCTCCCGAGTCGCTGACGGTGCTCGCCGAGCTCAAGGCCCTCGGCGTGCTGATCAGCGTCGACGACTTCGGGACCGGCTACTCCTCGCTGAGCTACCTCAAGCGCTTCCCCGTCGACACGTTGAAGATCGACCGGTCCTTCGTCGCCGGGCTCGGTGAGGACCCCGAGGACCTGGCGATCGTCCGCGCCGTCGCCGCGCTCGCCGCCTCCCTCGGCATGAGCACCGTCGCCGAGGGGGTCGAGAACGACCGGCAGCTCGGCGTGCTGCGCGAGCTCGGCTGCGACGCCGCTCAGGGCTTTCTGCTCGGTCGTCCGTGCGAGGAGGCGGAGCTGACCGCGCTGCTGCGCCGTGGGCGCCCGCCGGTTGCGCGCCGGTCGACGGACGACGTGGCGTCGAGGTCGCGTCGTCCCGCCTGAGGGACTACCTGACCACGTGCGGCATGAGGGCGTCCGCCGGGATCTGCCCGAACCGGCCGGACTGGAAGTCCTCGACCGCCTGCTGCAGCTCCTGCCGGGTGTTCATGACGAACGGGCCGTACTGCGCCACCGGCTCGCGGATCGGCTGACCGCCGAGGACGAGCACCTCCAGAGCGCCGTACCTGCTGTCCTGACGGTCGTCGGCGGTCACGGTCAGGTGGTCGCCCTTGCCGAAGACCACCGTCTGGCCGGTCCTGACCGGCCGTCCCTCGGTGCCCGCCCGTCCGGTGCCGGCCAGGACGTAGACGAGCGCGTTGAACGCGGGGTCCCACGGCAGGGACAGCTGCGCCCCGGGGGCGACGGTGGCGTGCACGAACGTGATGGGGGTGTGCGTGCTGCCGGGGCCTTTGTGGCCGCCGACCTCACCGGCGATCACCCGGACGAGGGTGCCGCCGTCGTCGCTGGCGAGCAGGGTGACGTCGCCGCCCTCGAGGTTCTGGTACGCCGGGGGGATCATCTTGTCGCGACCCGGCAGGTTCACCCACAGCTGCACGCCGTGGAAGGTGCCGCCGCTCTCGACCAGGTCGGCAGGCGGGGTCTCGATGTGCAGGATGCCGCCGCCGGCGGTCATCCACTGGGTCGCGCCGTTGCTGATGAACCCGCCGCCGCCGTGCGAGTCCTGGTGCTGGAAGGCGCCGTCGATGATGTACGTGACGGTCTCGAAGCCGCGGTGCGGGTGCCAGTTCGTGCCCTTGGGCTCGCCGGGCTGGTACTCCACCTCGCCCATCTGGTCCATCATGATGAACGGGTCGAGGTCGGCGGTGTCGATGCCGTAGAAGGTGCGGCGCACCGGGAACCCCTCGCCCTCGTGGCCGGTCGGGGCGGTCGTCACCTGCTTCACGGTCCGTTCGGTGTCGCCGAGGCCGGCGCGGGGGATCCGCGGCAGGGTCAGCAGGGTGGCGGTGTCAGCGGTCACGGCAGGCATGGGGTGCTCCCTCAGAAGTTTGTTGCTCTTGCAACTATCTCCAACACCCGCTTCCTGCGCAACCTTCCCACCCTCCCTGCGCGAACGGAAACGCGCGGGTGGTCATGAGTGCGTGTAACCCCCCGCGCGTATCCGTTCACGCGGGGGTGGGTCAGGTGCGGAGGGCGGCGAGGGCCATGGCACGGAGCATCGGGGCGTGGCCGGCGGCGTCGCGGACGTGCGGCGTCGCGTTCATCAGCCCGAAGGCGGCGTGCGCGCGGGCTCGCGCCTGCTCACGCGACAGGCCGGGCACCACCTCGAGCAGCTGGTCGACCCAGAGCTCGACGTAGGCCCGCTGCAACCGGCGTACCTGCTGACCGTCCGACTGCCCGAGCGAGGCGAGGTCCCGGTCGTGCACCCGGATCAGGTCGGGCTCGGTGAGGCTGAACTCCAGGTGCTTGTCCACGAGTCGTTCGAGCGCCTCGCCCGGACTGCGTGCCCCGGCGACCTCCACCCGCCCGTTCTCCAGCAGGTCCTCCGAGATGCCGACGAGCAGCGCCGCGAGCAGGGCGTCCTTCGACGCGAAGTGCTTGTAGACCGCGGGCCCGCTGATCCCCACCGACGCTCCGAGGTCCTCGATCGACACCCCGTGATAGCCGTACGACGCGAACATGCGCGCGGCCTCGCGCCGCAGCTGCTCCTGGCGGGGAGTGGACATCGGACCCCTTGCGCGGGTGGTTAGGGACCGCTAACCTAGCGCGAGTCAGGACCGCTCACAAGAGGAGTCGCAGGTGGACGCCCCCGTCCTTCGCACGACCGCCGCGCCTGACAGCGAGGCCTTCCGCACGAACGACGCGCACCACCGCGCGCTGTCCGCCGAGCTGCGCGAGGTCCTCGCGCAGACCGCGCTGGGCGGACCGGAGAGCAGCCGCGACAAGCACGTCGCGCGCGGCAAGCTCCTGCCCCGGGACCGCGTCGACGCCCTGCTCGACAGGGGCTCTGCCTTCCTCGAGCTCAGCCCGCTCGCTGCCCACGGCCTGTACGACGGTGACGCGCCCGGCGCCGGCGTCATCACCGGGATCGGCCGCGTCGAGGGGCGCGAGTGCGTGATCGTCGCGAACGACGCGACGGTCAAGGGCGGCACGTACTACCCGATGACGGTCAAGAAGCACCTGCGCGCGCAGGAGGTCGCGCTGCACAACAACCTGCCGTGCCTCTACCTCGTCGACAGCGGCGGCGCGTTCCTCCCCAAGCAGGACGACGTCTTCCCCGACCGCGAGCACTTCGGCCGGATCTTCTACAACCAGGCGACGATGAGCGCCCGTGGCATCCCGCAGGTCGCCGCGGTCCTCGGCTCGTGCACCGCCGGGGGTGCCTATGTCCCGGCCATGTCCGACGAGGCCGTCATCGTCCGCGACCAGGGCACCATCTTCCTCGGTGGCCCGCCGCTGGTGAAGGCCGCGACCGGTGAGGTCGTCACCGCCGAGGACCTCGGCGGCGGACTGCTGCACAGCAAGACCAGCGGGGTCACCGATCACCTCGCCGACGACGACGCCCACGCCCTGCGGATCGTGCGCGGCATCGTGAGCACGTTCGGCCCGCGCACGCAGACCCCTTGGGACGTCGCCGATCCCGAGCCCCCGGCGCTGGACGAGAGCGAGCTCTACGGCGTCGTCCCCGCCGACGCGCGCACCCCCTTCGACGTCCGCGAGGTGATCGGCCGTCTCGTCGACGGCAGTCGCTTCCAGGAGTTCAAGAAGGAGTACGGCGCAACGCTGGTCACCGGCTTCGCGCGCATCCACGGCCACCCGGTCGGCATCATCGCCAACAACGGCGTGCTGTTCAGCGAGAGCGCCATGAAGGGCGCCCACTTCATCGAGCTGTGCGACAAGCGCAGCATCCCCCTGCTGTTCCTGCAGAACATCACCGGCTTCATGGTCGGTCGCGAGTACGAAGCGGGCGGCATCGCCAAGCACGGCGCCAAGATGGTCACGGCCGTCGCGTGTGCGCGCGTCCCCAAGCTCACCGTGGTCATCGGCGGCTCGTTCGGCGCCGGCAACTACTCCATGTGCGGTCGGGCGTACAGCCCGCGCTTTTTGTGGATGTGGCCCAACGCGCGGATCTCCGTGATGGGTGGGGAGCAGGCCGCCAGTGTCCTGAGCACCATCCGCCGCGACGGGATCGAGGCGCGCGGTCAGGAGTGGAGCGCCGAGGACGAGGAGTCGTTCAAGGCGCCGATCCGCGACCAGTACGAGCTGCAGGGTCACCCGTACTACTCGACGGCACGTCTGTGGGACGACGGCGTCATCGATCCGCTCGACACCCGCACGGTCCTCGGCCTGGCCCTGAGCGCGTGCGCGAACGCGCCGCTCGAGCCGGTCTCCTACGGAATCTTCAGGATGTAGCCGTGTTCACCACCGTCCTGGTCGCCAACCGCGGGGAGATCGCGGTCCGCGTCATGAAGACCCTGCGCGAGATGGGCATCCGCACCGTCGCGGTCTACAGCGACGCCGACGCGGGTGCCCGGCACGTCCGGGAGGCCGACGTCGCGGTGCGGCTCGGGCCGGCGAGCGCGCGCGAGTCCTACCTGTCCATCGAACGGGTCGTCGCAGCCTGCCTGCAGACCGGCGCGCAGGCGGTGCACCCCGGCTACGGCTTCCTCGCCGAGAACGCGGAGTTCGCCCAAGCACTGGCCGACAACGGCATCACCTTCATCGGTCCACCGGTCACCGCCGTACAGGTCATGGGCGACAAGATCAGCGCGAAGCAGACAGTCAGCAAGGCGGGCGTGCCGGTCGTGCCCGGGCGCACCGATGCGGGCATGACGGATGCCGACCTCGTCGAGGCCGCGGCCGAGGTCGGCTACCCGGTGCTGGTGAAGCCGAGCGCCGGTGGCGGCGGCAAGGGCATGTTCCTCGTCGAGGACGCCGCCGACCTCCCCGAGGCGCTGGTCTCCGCACGGCGTACGGCGATGAGCGCGTTCGGCGACGACACGCTGTTCCTCGAGCGCTACGTGAAGACGCCGCGGCACATCGAGGTGCAGGTGCTGGCGGACAGCCACGGCACCACGGTCCACCTGGGCGAGCGCGAGTGCTCGCTGCAGCGGCGGCACCAGAAGGTCGTGGAGGAGGCGCCGAGCGCGCTGCTCGACGAGGCCACGCGCGCCCGCATCGGTGCGAGTGCCGTCGCGACCGCCGAGGCGGTGGGCTACGTCGGTGCGGGGACGGTGGAGTTCATCGTCAGCGCCGACAAGCCCGACGAGTTCTTCTTCATGGAGATGAACACCCGGCTGCAGGTCGAGCACCCGGTCACCGAGCTCGTGACGGGCATCGACCTGGTCGAGCAGCAGGTCCGGGTGGCTGCCGGCCTTGCCTTGGGCTTCGCCCAGGAGGACGTGCGCCTGACCGGTCACGCCGTCGAGGTGCGGACGTACGCCGAGGACCCGGCGCGCGGCTTCCTGCCCACGGGCGGCACCGTGCTGCGGTTGAACGAGCCGAGCGGCGAGGACGTGCGCGTCGACAGCAGCCTGCTGGAGGGCACGGTCACCGGGACGACGTACGACCCGATGCTCAACAAGGTCATCGCCTGGGGGCCCGACCGCGCCACCGCACTGGCCAAGCTCGACCGGGCGCTGTCCGAGCAGGTCGTGCTCGGTGTCACGACCAACACGTCGTTCCTGCGTCGTCTCATCACGCACCCGTCCGTCATCGCCGGCGACCTGGACACCGGCTTCATCGAGCGCCATGGCGACGCGCTGACCGCCGAGCCCACTCCGGTCGGTGCGCTCGCGGCGTACGCCCTGCACCAGCGGCTCACGTCCGCAGATCCCCTGTGGGACAGCGGCTGGCGGCCGGCTGGACCCGCTGCCCGTCGGTGGCTGCTGACCCTTCCCGACGGGCACACCGCTGCCGTGTCGCTGCTGGGTGACGCGCTCACCGTCGACGGTGAGGTGTCCGAGGTGTCGGGGCTGCTCGACCGGGACGACGTGCTCGTGACGCACGCTGGGTCCACCACGCGGTGGCACCTCGCCGTCGACGGCGCCCGCACCTGGGTCGGGAAGGGCGGCGCCAGCTGGGTCCTGACCGAGGCGGTGCAGTCCCTGCGCGCCGACGACCACGCGCACGACGGAGACATCACCAGCCCCATGCCCGGTGCGGTCATCGCGGTCCACGTCGAGGCCGGGGCCAGCGTGACCAAGGGTCAGCCCCTCGTGGTCGTGGAGGCGATGAAGATGGAGCACACCCTGACCGCACCGACGGACGGGACGGTCGGTGAGGTGCTCGTGCGCGCCGGCCAGCAGGTGAAGGTCGACGAGCTGCTCGTGACGGTGGTGGCGGGATGAGCGACTTCGGCGTGACGCCGGCGGACGGTCTCCCCTCACGGGTGACGGTCTACGAGGTCGGTCCCCGCGACGGCCTGCAGAACGAGAAGGCGATCATCCCGGTCGAGGTCAAGGCGGAGTTCATCCGGCGGCTGCTCGCCGCCGGTCACACCGCGGTCGAGACGACCAGCTTCGTCAGCCCGCGCTGGGTGCCGCAGCTCGCCGACGCCGCGGAGCTGCTCGAGGCGCTCGGTGACCAGCCGTCCGGCGTACGCCTGCCCGTGCTGGTGCCGAACCAGAAGGGCCTCGAGCGCGCGCTGGCTGCCGGGGTGAAGGAGATCGCGGTCTTCGGCAGCGCGACGGAGACGTTCGCGCAGAAGAACCTCAACCGCAGCGTCGCGGAGTCGCTCGAGATGTTCCGGCCGGTCGTCGACGGCGCCCGCGCCGCGGGCCTGCAGGTGCGCGGCTACCTGAGCATGTGCTTCGGCGACCCGTGGGAGGGCAGCGTCGACCCGCACGCTGTCGCCGGCCACGCGCGCACCCTGTTCGACCTCGGCATCACCGAGCTCTCCCTCGGCGACACCATCGGCGTCGCGACCCCAGGTCAGGTCGTCGCGCTGCTGCGGGCCCTGGGGGAGCAGGGGATCAGCGTCGACCAGCTCGCGGTGCACTTCCACGACACCTACGGCCAGGCGCTGTCCAACACCCTCGTCGCCCTGCAGCACGGCATCACCGTCGTCGACGCCAGCGCCGGCGGCCTCGGCGGTTGCCCGTACGCCAAGAGCGCCACCGGCAACCTGGCCACCGAGGACCTGCTCTGGCAGCTGCAGGGGCTCGGCATCGAGACCGGCGTGGACCTGCAGGCGCTCGTCGAGACCTCCGTCTGGATGGCCGATCAGCTCGGCCGTCCCTCCCCCAGCCGCGCCGTCACCGCCCTCGCGAAGGAAGCACCATGACCCTGGACACCCGCCTCACCGACGAGCAGCTCCAGCTCAAGAAGATCACCCAGGAGTTCGCGCAGGAGGTCGTCGCACCCGTCTCCTACCACCACGACAAGACCAAGACCTTCCCGTACGACGTGGTGAAGCAGATGGGCGAGATGGGGCTGTTCGGCCTGCCGTTCCCCGAGGACCTCGGCGGCATGGGTGGGGACTACTTCACCCTGTGCCTGGCCCTGGAGGAGCTCGCTAAGGTCGACCAGTCGGTCGCCATGACCCTCGAGGCAGGCGTGTCCCTCGGCGCGATGCCGGTCTACCGCTTCGGCACTCCTGAGCAGCAGCAGCGGTTCCTGCCCGACCTCGTGGCCGGTCGGTCGCTCGGCGCCTTCGGGCTGACCGAGCCCGGCGCGGGCAGCGACGCCGGCGGCACACGCACCACCGCCCGGCTCGAGGACGGGCAGTGGGTCCTCAACGGCACGAAGGCGTTCATCACCAACAGCGGCACGAGCATCACGTCACTGGTGACCGCCACTGCCGTCACCGGTGAGACCTCCAGCGGCAAAAAGGAGATCAGCTCCATCCTCGTCCCGGTGCCGACCCCGGGATTCACCGCTGAGCCGGCGTACGACAAGGTCGGGTGGAACGCCTCGGACACGCACCCGCTGACCTTCGACGACTGCCGCGTGCCGGAGGAGAACCTGCTCGGGCAACGGGGGCGGGGCTACGCCAACTTCCTGTCGATCCTGGACGAGGGCCGCATCGCGATCGCCGCGGTGGCGACCGGTGTCGCCCAGGGCTGCGTCGACGAGAGCGTGAAGTACGCCAAGGAGCGCGAGACCTTCGGCAAGCCGATCGGGCAGTACCAGGCGATCTCCTTCAAGATCGCGCGCATGGAGGCGCGGGCGCACGTCGCGCGGACGGCGTACTACGACGCCGCCGCCAAGATGCTCGCCGGCCTGCCGTTCAAGAAGGAGGCCTCCATCGCCAAGATGATCAGCAGTGAGGCGGCGATGGACAACGCGCGCGACGCCACGCAGATCCACGGCGGGTACGGCTTCATGAACGAGTACCTCGTCTCGCGCCACTACCGCGACAGCAAGATCCTCGAGATCGGCGAGGGCACCACCGAGGTGCAGCTCATGCTGATCGCCCGCGACCTGGGGCTGTAATCACCACGACGGTCGGCTGCCGGCTGACCCTGTGGGTGACCGAGCCGACCCAGGCCGTGCTGTCGGTCGCGGTGGCTCCGCCGGCCGGCTCCGAGAGCCTCGTCGTCACCGTCGACGACACGGCGCTGCCGGTGCGGGAGCTCGCCGGTGACCTCGGTGGCCGCTACCACGTGGTCGACCTGACGGCTGGCCCGGTCGTCGTGGCGTACGACGCCACGCTGGAGCCCGGTGGCGGTGCGCGGGAGGTGACCGAGCTCGAGCGCCTGCGGGCGTTGCGGCCCAGTCGTTACTGCCCGTCCGACCTGCTCGGTCCGTTGCTGTTCGCCGACCTGCGCGACGACCCCACACCCGAGCGCGTGACCTCCTGGGTGCGGGACCACCTGGTGTACGACGGCACGGCGACCCGGCCGGTCGACTCCGCCCTGGACACCCTGCTCACCGGCCGGGGGGTGTGCCGTGACTACGCGCACCTGCTCATCACCGCTCTGCGCGCCCTGGACGTCCCCGCGCGCTTGGTCTCGACGTACGCCCCGGGCCTGTGGCCGATGGACTTCCACGCCGTCGTGGAGGTCGCTGTCGACGGGGTGTGGCAGGTGTACGACGCGACCGGCCTCGCGCCGCGGCAGACGATGGTGCGCATCGGCACCGGTCTCGACGCGGCGGGTACGGCGTTCCTCACCCTCATCGGAGGGCAGGCGGCGCTGACCAGCACCGAGGTGTGGGCGTGGACCGATGACGAGGTCCTCCCCGTCGACGCCCCCACCGCCCTGCCCTGATACGTGTGAACGGATACGCGCGGGTGCGTGAACCGGTCCGCCACCACCCGCGCGTTTCCGTTCATCCGAGGGACGGTCAGCGGGCGAAGGGCGGGGGGCCGAGCAGGTCGATGCCCGGGTCGGCGGCCGCGGCAGCGCGCAACCGGTCGAAGTCCAGCACTCCCGAGGGCTCGCCGTCGCCGATCGGTTCGCTGGCGTCGAGGTAGAACCCCTGGCAGCAGCCGGGCGTGTGCAGGCACAGGACCCGCGCCGTGGGGGACACGACCAGGAACGCGTGCGGCAGGCCCCGCGGCATGAAGGCCAGGCCGCCGGCGCTGACGGTCTGCTCCACGCCGTCGAGGTGGACGAGGATCTCCCCCTCGAGCACGTAGAACGTCTCGTCCGACAACGGATGGGTGTGCAGCGGTGATGCCTTGCCCGCGGTCAGGGCATCCTCGAACAGCAGGTAGGCGCCGCCGGTCTGCTCGGTGCGCGCCAACCAGGTGTGCACACCTCCCCCGAAGAACCACCGGCGCTCGGCGGTCTGCGCGGACTGGACGAGGGACGGCACGGTCGCGGTCATGGGCTTCTCCTTTGTGAGATAAGTGTCTCACGACGAGACTTGCGTATCATGAACGGCATGTCAACGGCCTATGTCGAGTCCGGTCGCAGCAGTCAGAAGCAGCGCACCCGGACGCTGCTCGTCCACGCTGCGCGCGCTCTGGTCGCCGAGGGCGGGGCGCCGACCGTGGAAGCCGTGGCCGAACGCGCGGGCACGTCCCGGGCCACGGCCTACCGCTACTTCCCAGACCAGGCCGCGCTGTTGGCGGCCGCGCACCCCGAGGTGGAGCAGCAGTCGATGCTCCCGGACCCCGACGACCCCGACGTCGGTCGGCGCCTCGAGGCAGTGGTGGCGGCCTTCACCGAGCTCATCGTGCGGACCGAGGTGCAGCAGCGCAGCATGCTGCGGCTGTCGCTCACCGAGAGCGCCGCCTCGGGTGCCACCGCGCCGGCCCTTCCGCTGCGCCAGGGTCGCGCCATCGGGTGGATCAGCGAGGCCCTCGCACCCCTGCGCGACACGATGACGGACGACCAGCTCGGGATGCTGGTGCGAGCCGTCCGCAGCGCGACGGGGGTCGAGGCCCTGGTCTGGCTCACCGACGTGGGTGGGCTCGACCGCGACCAGGCCCGCGCGCTCATGCGCTGGTCGGCACGCGCGATGCTCGAGTCCGCCCTCCGCGGCGACCCGCCGCCCCTGTGATGAACGGAAACGCGCGGGTGGGTCACCCGGCTGGTCGCCACCCGCGCGTTTCCGTTCACCGGGGGGTCAGTCGAGCCAGGGCTGGTCGTGGGTGGACAGGACGACCAGGCGCTGCGTGGCGCGGGTCAGCGCGACGTAGAGCGTGCGCAGCCCTGCCACCTCGGTCAGCGCCTCGGTGAGCACCTGCTCCGGGGCCACGACCACGCACCCGTCGTACTCCAGGCCCTTGACCTGCCAGGTGTCGACGACGGCCACCCGCGGATCGGTGACCAGCGCGCGCACCGGTACCCGCAGCGCGCGCGGCACCACCACCCCCACCGTCCCCGTGACGTCCCGGAGCAGGTCCGCGACCGCCCCCGCGACGGCGTCGACCGGATCGCTCACCTGGCGCCAGGACGGCACGTGGCCGGTCGAGCGCACCGCCTCCGGCGCGACCGCGTCGGCGTCGATGCGGTGCAGCACCCGGGCGGCCAGGTCGGCGATCTCGGTGCTGGTGCGGTAGTTGGTCGACAGCGCCACCGTGCGCAGGCGGGCCTTCCCGAGCACCTCGTCCAGGGCACGACGCACCTCCTCGACGTCCGGCCACGCGGACTGCGCCCAGTCACCGACGATGGTCCAGGTCGCGCCTCGTGCCCGCCGACCGAGCATGCGCCACTGCATCGGGGTGACGTCCTGCGCCTCGTCCACGACGACGTGCGCGTAGGTCCGGTGGTCGTCCTCGATCACGGCCGCGCGGCTGCCGCGGTTGCGGTCGGCGAACGTCGTCACGCCGTGCTCGGCGGCCAGCGCGTCGAGCTCGGCGAGCTCGTCCCACGCATCGTCGGGGTCCGGCTCGGGCTCGGGTGGGGGTCCGAGCAGGGCAGCGAGCTCGTCGTACAGCGCGCTGTCGGCAGCCGACAGGGACGTGGCCGGCCAGCAGCGGCGCAGCACCTGCTGCTCGCGGTCGTCGAACAACCCGCCCGCGACCTTGGCCAGAGGAACCCGTCCCGCCCGAAGGGCGTGCAGCACCTGCAAAGGCTCGAGCACGGGCCAGCCCCGGTCGACCTGGGCGAGGAACGCGGGGTCGCTGCGGACCCACCGGCCGAAGTCCTCGCGGTCCCCGGGCTCGGGCTTCGCGGCGTTCGGGCGCTTCTCCCACTCGCGCCAGGCAACCTCGACCAGCGCGGCGACGTACGCACCCCGGCCGGCGTTGTGCGAGCGCGGCGACCGACCGACCTGCGACCTGCGGCGCAGCTGCTCCTGCACCCCGATCGTGAACGTGTGGCCCCAGTGCACCAGCTCCATGTCCTCGATGCGCTGCGCCCCGGCGAGGTGTCGGACCGCCCGCTTGAGCAGCGTCGCCATCCGCGCCGATCCCTTGACAGCCAGGACATCCGGGTCGTCGTCGCCGTCGCGCGTCAGGCCCCGGGGGAGCACGGGTACGCCGCCCAGGTCGGCCAGCCGGACGCTGGTCTCGCCGAGTGAGGGCAGCACCGCGCCGATGTAGTCGACGAACACCGGCGACGGCCCGACGACGAGGACCCCTCGGCGGCCGTACCAGTCGCGTCGCGCGTACATCAGGTAGGCCACCCGGTGGAGCGCGACGGCCGTCTTGCCGGTGCCGGGTCCGCCGGTCACGAGCAGCGCGCCGTCGTCGGGAGCGCGGACGGCGAGGTCCTGCTCGCGCTGGATGGTCGCCACGATGTCGCGCATCTGCGGACCGCGCTCGCGGGACACCGCGGCAAGGAAGGCCCCGTCGCCGACGACGGTCCCTTCCAGCTGTGCGTGCGGGTCGAGCAGCTCGTCCTCGACGCCGGTGACGCGGGGCCCCCGGCAGGTGATGGTGCGCCGACGGACGACGCCGAGCGGGTCAGCAGCGGTCGCCTGGTAGAACGGCGCGGCCGCCGGGGCGCGCCAGTCGACGACGATGGGCTCCTGGTCGGCCGTGCGCAGACCCAGGCGACCCACGTGCAGCGGGGCACCGTCCAGGACGTCGAGCCGGCCGAACACGAGCCCCTCACCGGCAGCGTCGAGGTCCTGCCGGCGCGCGGCCGCGGCGAGCGCCTGCACGTCTCGCTCGTAGACCCCGCCCGGCGTGCTGAGACCGGGGGCGAGGGCCTCCCGCTCGCGCTGCAGGGCCTCGGACCTCAGGACCTCCAGGCGCGCGTGAGCACGGTCCACGACCTCCTGCTCCCGCGACACCTCGCGCGTCAGGTCGTCCACGAAGGCGCTCCTTAGGATTTTGTGCGGCCAACCAGTGTGCACTGGCATGATCTGCGCATCCCGGACCCGCCCCCGGGGACCGTCCTCTCTCGAAGGAGCCCTCGTGCGCTCACGCTCCGTCCGGCTGGCCGCCGGCACCCTCGCCCTCGCGCTCCCCCTCGCCGCGGCCGCCGGCTGCGGCGCCGAGAAGAAGCGGACCATCAAGGCCGAGCTCGCCTCCGCGCAGACCAACCTCGAGTCCAGCAGGGCTGCGTCGTTCACGCTCCGGGTCGCGGACGCCAAGGGCAACCTCAAGGCGGCGGCGACCAAGGACGGCGACCTGGCCGACGCGCTGGCCGACGCCCTGGTCGGCGCGAGCGTCACCTACACCGTGGATCCCGTCGGCAGCACGACCCTGAAGCAGGCCGGCGGTGCGGGCATCGGCGACGCCACCGCGATGCTGAAGAAGACCAACCTGGCCTTCGTGATCCGCGACGACAAGACCGTCCTCGGCGAGATCCGCATCGTCGCCGGTGTGCTCTACCTGACCGTCGACCTCGGCGAGATCGGCCGGCTGGCGAAGGAGAACGGCACCACCGACTTCGACGCGCAGCTCGACTCCTTCGTCGCCGACGGGCCGCCTGAGGCCGCCGCCCTGGTGCGCGACCTGCGCGCGGGCAAGTGGATCAGCCTCGATGCCGGGAAGTACGTCGACCAGCTCACCCAGCTCGGCGAGGGGTTCCTCGGGGCCAGCGCGTCCCCGGCCCCGTTCGACAGCAAGGCCCTGGGCGCGGACCTGTTCGCCGCGGTCAAGCCCTACGTCAAGGTCACGGACGCCAACGACAGCGCGAAGGACCGCGTCCTCGACGTCACGGTGCAGGCCCGCCCGGCGATCAAGGCGGCCTTGAAGGTGCTGACCGCGAGCAAGGACGTGCCGCTCGCCGGTGACCTGTTCGGCAGCATCACGCCGGCCGACGTCGACAAGTTCGTCGCCAACGGTCTGGCCAAGGGTCAGATCACCCTCAAGGACGGGCACCTGACGAAGGTCAGCGTCGACCTCGAGTCGATCCGTCGGCTCGCGACCGATCCCGGGACGACGAACCTGGCGGGGGTCTCGGCGGTGCTGGAGGTCGACGACAGCGCGGACGAGGTCACGGCCCCCACGGACCTGTCGAGCGTGAAGGTCGACGACCTGCTGCAGCAGCTGTTCGACGGCTTCAGCAATGCCGGTGCCGCCACCGGCACGGCGTCGTACGGCCTGGAGGGCTAGTAGCGGGCGCCGACGGGCGCCGGGAGCGCGGCGAGGTCGGCCAGGTCCTGCTCGGTGAGGACCAGGTCGGCCGCCGCGGCGTTCTCCTCCAGGTAGTGGACCTTCTTGGTCCCCGGGATCGGCAGCACGTGCTCGCCCAGGGTGAGCAGCCAGGCGAGCGCGACCTGGCCAGGGGTGGCGTCGTGGCGGGACGCGACCTCGCGCACCTGCTCGACGATCTGGGCGTTGGCTGCCATCGCCTCGTCGGTGAACCGCGGGTTGCGCGCGCGGAAGTCGGAGCTGTCGAAGCCGCCCGACACCGTCCCGGTCAGGAAGCCGCGACCGAGCGGCGAGAACGGCAGGAAGGCCACGCCGTGGTCGACGCACCACGGCAGCACCTCGGCGAGAGCGTCCCTGGTCCACAGCGACAGCTCGGACTGCACCGACGCGACCGGGTGGATCGCGTGCGCGGCCTCGAGCTGCGCGACCGTCACCTCGCTCATGCCCAGGTGCAGCGCCTTTCCGGCCGCCACGGCCTCCGCCATCGCGCCCCAGCTCTCCTCCACGGGTACGGCGGGGTCCACGCGGTGCAGCTGCCACAGCTCGACCCGGTCGGTGCCCAGGCGCTGCAGCGAGGCGTCGATGGCCTGGCGCAGGTGGTCGGGGTCGCCCTTCGGCCGGATGGTCCCGTCGGTGTTGACCAGACCCGCCTTCGTCGCGAGGACCGCCTCGTCGCGTCGGCCGGCGAGCGCCTTGCCGACCAGCACCTCGTTGGTGAACGGGCCGTACACGTCGCTGGTGTCGAGCAGCGTGACCCCCAGGTCGAGCGCCCGGTGCAGAACGGCGACCGACTGCGCGTCGTCGCGCTCGTCGGCGCCGTACGCCCAGGACATCCCCATGCAGCCCAGTCCGATCGGGCCGACGCGCAGACCAGTGCTTCCGAGCTCTCTCATGAACGACAGTGTTCCCTGACCTGACGCCTCGTCACCCCATCGGGTGACAGGAGTCGCTCACCCGGACGTCGAGAACCCGGGTCATGCGCCTGCTGCTCACTCCTGTCCTCGTCGCTGCGGCGGTCCTCACCTCAGCGCTGCCCGCCTCGGCCGCGACCGCCGTCGACACGACAGGGACGACGTACAGCGCCGACCCGGTGCGGATCGCGATGACCTTCCCGGTCGCCGGGCCCACGTCGTACAGCGACTCCTTCTTGTCCTGCCGCTCCGGCTGCGGGCGCAAGCACATGGGGCAGGACCTGATGGGCGCGAAGATGACCCCGCTCGTCGCGGCGTTCGACGGCGTGGTGAGCAGCCTCAAGCGCGAGACCAAGGTCGGCGACGGCAACTACCTGGTGCTCACCGGCGACAACGGCTGGTCCGCGCTCTACCTGCACGTCAACAACGACACCCCCGGCACCGACGACGGACGGGGTACGGCGGACTGGGCGTTCCCGAGGGGCATCGAGGTGGGCACCCGGGTGCTGGCCGGCCAGCTGGTCGCCTGGCGCGGTGACTCCGGCAACGCCGAGTCGACCGGGCCGCACCTGCACTTCGAGCTGCGCAAGGGTGACGGCTGGGGCGGAGTGGTCTACAACGCCTTCCCCTCACTGCGCTCGGCCCGGCGGCTCGGGCACCCGGTCGCGTCTGGTCCGCACCCCGACCAGAGCCTGGTGCGCACGTCCAGTGGCGCCTACTTCGTGCTGGACGGCAGCACCAAGCACCCGGTGTCCGCCGGCGGCCTCGACGCCAACGCGCTCAACCGCCGGGCCGCCGTGGTCGTCAGCGGCCAGGAGCTGCGGCTGTACCGCACCGCCGGGTTGCTGCCGGTCCGACCGGGGGCGCTGGTCCGCGACCCGGCCGGTGCCCTCTGGCGGGTCACCGACACCGGCCGCTACGCCACCGTCGCCCTGCCCGGTCAGCGGGTGGCGACGGTCGCGGCGCGTGACATCGCCGGCCTGCCCGTCGTCGACGCTCCTGCGCTGCCCTCCGCCGGCATGCTCGTGCGCTGGGCGTCAGGGCTGTACGTCGTCGGCGCCGACGGGATGCTGCACGCTGCCGACCGCTACGTGCTCGCGTCGTGGGGGCTGACCGCAGCCGATGCCACCGACTGGCCGACGGCCGTGGGCGCTGCCGCGGCCCGGACGCGGCGGCTGACCGACCCGGTGCCGACAGACCTCCCGACCGACGTGCCCACTGACCTGCCCACCGACGTGCCGACGCCCGAGCCGCCCGCACCGGCCGACCCGCAGGTGGGCGCTCCGCTGGGAGTGCGCGACGGGACGCTGGTCGTCATCTCCGCCGTCGGGCCGGCCGTGGTGACCGGCGGCGTCGTCCGGCGGATCTGGGACCGGCGCGAGGAGATCGCCTACGGCTACGTGGGCAAGCCTCGTGTGCTGGTGCCGTCGCGGATCCTGGCCGGTCTGCCGACGGGGGAGATCGCGGGGCCTGCTCCGCGCACCGGCTGGCGATGACCCGATCGCGGCCCTTCAGGTCATGCGCGCCCGCGCCGATGGGACTGCCATGAGTCGTGTGACCCCCGACGAGGACGGCGTGCTGCGCCGGCTGACGTGGTTCGAGCGGCTCGGGGCGATCCTGTCCCCGCTGCAGCGCGCGCGCAAGGCCGAGATCCGGGCGCGGGACCTGCGAGCCGAGATCCGCGAGCCCGCCGACCCGCCGCTGGTCTGGCAGTCCCCGAGCGACAAGATCCCGTAGCCCGGACGCCTAGTCTGGCCCGGTGAGCGGCCAGTGAGCGAGGAGCGTCGGGGGACGACGTACGGCGTCGCGGCGTACGTGATGTGGGGGTTGTTCCCCCTGTTCTTCCCGCTGCTCAAGCCGGCCGGCGCGGTCGAGGTGCTGGCCCACCGCGTCGTGTGGTCGCTGCTGGTGCTCCTGATCCTGCTGCGGATCACCCGCGGCCTCGCGGCGGTCCGCGCCACCAGCCCCGGTCAGGTCCGCCGCCTGGCGCTGGCCGCCGTGCTGCTGGCGGTCAACTGGGGCACCTACATCTACGGCGTCAACAGCGGTCAGGTCGTCGAGACCTCCCTGGGCTACTTCATCAACCCGCTCGTCTCGGTCGCCCTCGGCGTCGTGGTCCTCGGCGAGCGCCTGCGTCCTCTCCAGAAGGCCGCGGTGGCTGTCGCCGCGGTCGCGGTCGTGGTGCTGACGGTCGCCAACGGCCGACCGCCGCTCATCGCGCTGACGCTCGCGGTGTCGTTCGGCTTCTACGGCCTGCTCAAGAAGCAGGCGGGGGTCGGCGCGCTGGCCTCCCTGTCGATCGAGACCGCGGTGCTCACGCCGCTGGCGCTGGGCTACCTGCTGGTGCTGGGGGCGCAGGGCACCCTGAGCCTGACGTCCGAGGGGCCGGGGCACGCGGCACTGCTGGTGTCGGCGGGACTGGTCACCGCCGTACCCCTGCTCGCGTTCGGGGCGGCGGCGACGCGGGTGCCGCTGAGCACGCTCGGCGTGCTGCAGTACCTCGCCCCCACCCTGCAGCTGCTGTGCGGGGTGGTCGTGCGGCACGAGGCGTTCGGTGGGGTGCGGTTGATCGGGTTCGCCCTGGTCTGGGCCGCTCTGGTGGTCTTCTCCTACGACCTGCTCGCGCACCGGCGCCGCGTCGTCGTTGCCCCGATCGGGTGATGGCCTGATCGGGGTACCGCCGATGGGTTGATCACCAGGCCACGGATGGCCCTCGGATCTGCTGTTCACGGAGGAACCATGAGCTCGCTCCTGCTCTGCGACGACCACCGCGTGGTGCGTGAGGCCCTGGCCTCCATGCTCGCGTCGGTGCCCGGGGTCACCGTGGTGTCCCAAGCCGGTTCGGCGGAGGAGGTCCTCGCCCGCTACCCCACCCTGCGACCTGACCTGGTGGTGATGGACGTCCGGCTGCCCGGCATGGACGGCGCCACCGCGACGGTGGAGCTGCTCAAGGCCCACCCTCAGGCGCGGGTGGTGCTGCTGACCGCCGACATCCGCGACGACGACCGGCTCAAGGCGCTGAAGGCCGGGGCGCGCGGTGTCCTGCCCAAGGACGTGGACGCGGTCGGCCTCGGCGAAGCCGTGCGGGTCGTGCTGACCGGCGGTGACCTGCTCTCCCCGGCGCAGCGGCGCTCCGTCGAGGCCGAGCGGCCGCGGTTGTCGCTGTCACCGCGGGAGCTGCAGGTGCTGCAGGGGATGGCTGAGGGACGCAGCAACGCCGAGATCGGCCGGGACCTGTGGGTGTCGGAGGACACCGTCAAGGTGCACGCCAAGAAGCTCTACGCCAAGACCGGCGTCCACGACCGTGCCGCAGCGGTCGCGTGGGCGTTCCGGAGCGGCGTCCTCGCCTGAGGCGTTGGCCTAGCCTTCCTGCGTGCCCCTGCTCGCGCCGCTGACCACCCTGCGCCTCGGTGGTCCCGTGCGCGACCTCGTCGTCGCCAGCACGGAGGGCGATCTCGTCGACGCGGTGCGCGGCGGCGGGTTCGTGCTCGGGGGAGGCAGCAACGTCGTCTTTCCCGACGACGGTCTGGACCGCGTCGTCCTCGTGCGCAGCAAGGGGGTGCAGCAGGGCCCCGATGGCCTGGTCGTCCAGGCGGGCGAGGACTGGGACACCACCGTCCAGGCTCTGCTCGCCGACGGGTACGTCGGGCTCGAAGCGCTGTCCGGCATCCCCGGCACGGTCGGCGCCGCCCCGATCCAGAACATCGGTGCGTATGGCGCAGAGGTCGCCGCGCTGCTCGCGGGTGTGCGGGTGTGGGACCGGCTCGCCGGCACTGCCCAGGACCTGACCGCTGCCGACTGCGGGTTCGCCTACCGGCACAGCCGCTTCAAGGCCGAGCCGGAGCGCTGGCTGGTGCTGACCGTGACGTTCGCCCTCGAGCGCGGGAAGCTGTCGGCGCCGGTCCGCTACGCCGAGCTGGCGCGCACGCTCGGGGTGGCAGTGGGCGATCAGGCCCCCGTCGGCGAGGTGCGCGAGGCGGTGCTCGCCCTGCGCAGGAGCAAGGGCATGGTGCTCGACGACGCCGACCCCGACTCGGTGAGCGCCGGGTCCTTCTTCACCAACCCGCTGGTCGAGCAGGCGCCCGACGGCGCGCCGTCGTGGCCCGATCCCTCGGGACGGGTGAAGGTCAGCGCGGCCTGGCTCATCGAGCAGGCGGGCTTCGTCAAGGGATGGGGGGACGGTCCGGTGGGCCTGTCCACCAAGCACACCTTGGCCCTGGTGAACCGCGGTGGCGGCACCACGGCCGACCTGCTCGAGGTGGCGCGCACGATCCGGGACCGCGTGCAGTACGTGTTCGGGATCACGCTGGTCAACGAGCCGGTCATCGTGGGTGGAGCGCTGTAGGGCTCAACCCGGGCGGGTCGGCTGCCGAGGCCGAGTGCATGACTCTGCTCGACAGCACCGAGAAGATGCGGCGCGACCGCGCCCTCATCGAGGGACTCATCGAGGACCCGTCACGCCTGGGTCCCGACTTCCAGCCCCTGAAGAACCTCACCGACAGCACCGTGATCGGCTACAAGGCCACCGGCCGCGGCCAGACCGGCACCGAGCTCGACAGCACCCTGGCGCTGCTCACCGGAGCGCAGTCGGCGGGGCTGATGGAACGGTTGGACTGGGCGTTCCGCTGCCTGGCGTTCGACCAGGCCATCGAGCGCGGGGTGACCGAGGAGATCCACCTCACCCCGGAGCCGGAGACGTTCGGCGCGCCGTGCCCACCCCGGCTCGCGACGTCGTTCAACCGCGGCCGGCGCACCCTGAAGGTCGCGGCGGAGGTGCACGACTACGGGCTGGAGCACCCCGGCCTCGACGCGGCCGTGACGGAGTGGCGTGGGTGGGGATGGCGGGTCGTCGTCAGCGACGTCGCCCATGTGCAGGACCTCGACCTGCTCCGTCGCCTGGAACGGCTCCGCCCCGACGCGGTCCAGGTGGACCTGAACCTGCCGGGGCGCGAGCACGATCCCAAGGTCGGGCAGATCCTCGGATGGGCGAAGGAGAACGGCGTGGAGATCCACGCTCTCGGCGTCGACAACGAGGTACGCCGCGAGCAGGCGATCGCCCTCGGGGCGGTCGTCGGGCGAGGGCGCCTGCTGGGCGCCCCAGCCGGGCTCTAGGAGCGGAGCTCGGCGACCTTGGCGGTCATCGACTCGCGGGCCTCGCCGGCAAGCTCGGACGCCTTCACCCCGGCCTTCCCGGCCGCCTTGCCGGCAGCGTCGCCGGCAAGACCGGCGAGGGATCCCGCGCGCACGCTGGTGTCCTTGAGCACGCCTTGCAGCGTGCCCTTGAGCACCTGCGACGGGCGCTGCTGCTCCTCGTGCAACGAGGACGAGGCGAGGACCGCACCGGTGAGCCCCGGGATCGCCCACTGCAGCGCCTGGAGCTTCTTCTGGGCAGACGCGACCTCTGGCGGCGTCGTGCCGTTCGGGGTCACACCGCCCTCGACGGGGACGTCGCCCGCGGCGATGACCTTCTGGCCCAGCACCCGTGAGTACGCCGTGGCGGCGAGCGCACCGGCGGTCAGCGCCAGCTTGGCGTAGGTGTTGGCCCTGACGCCCTTCTGCTTGGCGACCCGCCCTCGGTTGTCCTTGAGGAGCAACGCGCCGCCGACCAGGTGCGCACCGATCGCGGCGGCGTTGACCGGCGTCCAGCGCGCCCAGGCGTCACTGGCTGCCCGGGCCCGCTGACCCGGGTCGTCGAGGTCCTGCGACGCGCCGTTGACCCCGACGGCGCCCATGAGGGAGCCCCCGAACCAGGCGGCGAGGCCGGCGTCGTGCATCAGGTGGGCGAAGGTGTTGCGCTCAGACATGGGGGGTCCTTCCAAGGGGTGCTCGTGGCTGGTGCAGGTGACTGCTCTGCTCTCGCCTACCCCTTCCCACCCGCCTTCGCACCTGTCAGAGTCGCTGAGGTGACGGACGCCGCCTTTGACCAGTGGGCGGTCGTCGTGTTCGTCGAGGACGGTGCCTGGCAGGTGGCTCAGCTCCCACCGTCGACGGGTGACGACCTCGCGAGCGTGGTCAGCGCCGTACGCGGTCAGGTGGGGGACGCCTTCTCGCTCGTCAACGTCGCAGACGAGTTCTTCGTCGTCGTGCGTCAGCGCGGGGGACGGCTGCGCTACCTGCTCAGCGACGTCAGCGCCTCCACGGAGTGGGAGCTCGCGGCGCAGGTGATGGAGGCGCTCGACCTCGACGTGCCCGCGGACGAGGAGCTCGACCAGGTGTGGCCGGCAGGCGATCTCGGCGTGTTTGAGGACGTGGGTCTCGAGGAGATGGAGCTCGGTGACATCCTGTCCGATGTCGATGCCTACGCCGACGAGATGCTGTCGACACTCGCCCGTCGCCTCGGCTTTGCCGAGGAGTACGAGCGGGCCGTGGACGCCCTCGTCTGAACCAGAGAGATCCTCGTGACGTACTTCGCCGCGGCCCTGGCCCGCACCGACGACGGCTGGACCGGCCGTGAGCTCGACCTCGATGAGGTCGACGACCTCGAGGACCTCACCGAGGAGCTGCGGGAGCTTGCCGGCGACGGCGCCGGACCCACGCTGCTGCTGCTCGAGGAGGACGACGAGTACGTCGGTCTCGTCCGTGTCGACGGGGGGGCGGGGAGCCTGGCGGAGCCGCGGGTGTTCCTGTCCGACCGACGTGCGGCCTCCGGTCAGGGAGTGTCCGCGATGCTCTGGGAGGACGTCGAGGACGAGGTCGTCGCCGAGGACGACGAGGACGAGAGCGCCCGTCCGGTGACCGAGCCCGTGGGAGACCCCGCTCTGCTGTCCGACCTCGGGACCTCGGCGGATGCGCTGCTGGATCTGTGCGCCGAGGAGGGTCTGCTGCCGGCGGACGTGCTGACGGCGGTCGCCGAGCGCGGGGGGTTCCTCGAGGCGCTGGACGGTCTGCGCGAGGTGTGAGCAGCTCCCTGGAGGACGTCATGCGCGTGGCGCTCGGGGAGGCGGCGCTCGCCGTACCTCACGGGGACGTGCCGGTCGGGGCGGTGGTGCTCGGGCCGTCCGGTGCGGTGCTCGCGCAGGCGCACAACGACCGTGAGGGCACCGGCGACCCGACGGCGCACGCGGAGGTGCTGGCGCTGCGGGCTGCTGCCCTGGCGCTCGGGTCGTGGCGGCTCGAGGGCTGCACGTTGGTGGTGACCCTCGAGCCCTGCACGATGTGCGCCGGGGCGCTGGTCCTGTCGCGGGTGGCGCGGGTGGTGTACGGCGCGGTCGACGACAAGGCGGGAGCGGCCGGGTCGCTGTGGGACGTGCTGCGGGACCGCCGGCTCAACCACCGGCCCGAGGTGGTGTCCGGCGTCCTGGAGCAGGAGTGCGCGGCCGTCCTGCGGGAGTTCTTCGCGCTCAGACGGTCGTGACGACCGCGTCGTAGTCCAGGCGCGGGCTGCGGCCGAACCACGCGTTCTCACCGGGGTGGCCCACGTTGACCACGAGCACGCTCTTGGTGCGGCCGCCGGGGAAGAACTCACGGTCGACCGCGTCCTTGTCGAAGCCACCCATCGGTCCGGCGGCGAGGCCCGCGGCGCGCAGACCCACGAGGAGGAAGCCGGCCTGCAGCCACGCGTTGTTGCTCCCCACGGCGTGCCGGACGGTCTCGTCCGCGAACAGGTCGCGGGCGCCCTCGAGGTGCGGGAACACGACCGGCAGCTGCTCGTGGAAGTCGACGTCGTAGGCGAGGACGAGGGTCAGCGGCGCACTCGCGGTCTTCGCGCGGTTGCCTTCGCTCATCAGCGGGAGCAGTCGCTCCTTGCCCTCGGGCGTGCGTACGGCGAGCACGCGCAGCGGCTGGGTGTTCATGAGGGTGGGGCCGAACTTCACGAGCTCGTAGACCGCGCGCAGCTGCTCGTCGGTGACCGGCTCGGGGGTGAAGGTGTTGGCGGTGCGGGCCTCGCGGAACAGCAGGTCCTGGGCGGCGTCGTCGAGGACGAGGGTGGTCTCGGGGGCGCGGGTGTCGAGCACGGTCATGGGGTCTCCTCGGGGTGGGGGCTCACCTCTCCTCAAGTCAGTTGAGTATTCAACTATTGCTGGTTCAGATGTGTGGTGGGTCACGTCGCCGGGTTCGCTAGAGTCTCCGCCGGTGGCGTGTCCGAGCGGCCGAAGGAGCACGCCTCGAAAGCGTGTGACGGGGCAACCCGTCCGTGGGTTCAAATCCCACCGCCACCGCCATTGGTTGGAGACAAAACCGCAGGTCACAGACTTGCGGGGTTGTCTCCAACTGGCGTTTTGGCCCCCAGTGGTCACGAAGTGGTCACAGGAATTTCGGGAGCCCCGGCGCGTGGGGGTTCCAACCAGTCCACGGCGGGCACCCGCAGGCCAGATCTGCTGATCACAGGCGCTCGTTCTCGCCGGGTTTCGTACTACGATTTATCCGTGTGGAGATCCTGCAGTCGGCGCTGCGGCATGACGTCGCCCCGGAGGACATCCTGCACGCGCTCGAGCACGCAGCCGTGCTGGAAGAGATCGGTGACGATCCTGTGCGCTGGCTCGTCCTCGGGCCTGATCGAGCCGCTCGGTTCCTCGAGCTCGTGGTGCTCGACCGACCTCAAGGCCCGGCCGTGATCCACGCGATGCCCATGCGAACGACGTACCAGCGGCTCCTGACGAAGAGGCGATGACGATGGCGAAGACCCACGGAATCAAGAAGGACGGCACGCCGATCACCGACGCCACAATCGAGGCGCTCGCCGACGAGGCCGAGGCGGGCTACGACGTCACGGAGCTTCGTCGACGCCAGGTTGGTCGGCCTCCAATGGGTGGGGCTCCCGCCAGCGTTGAGTCTGTCCGCCTCGATCCCGAGCTCAAGCGAGACTTGCTACTGCGTGCCGCGGCCGAGGGCGCCAGCGTGTCGGATGTGATCCGCAAAGCCCTGCGTGAGTACGTCCGGGCCAGCTGAGCCCCTCAGGCCCACGAGGCCTTCAGAGGAACTTGGGGAGCCCCGGCTCGTCGGGGTCGGGAGCGGTGAGCAGCGCGGCCACGCGGGCGGCTGCTGCGGCCTGCAGATCGAGGTCGACGTGGGAGTACGTGTCGAGTGTGATCGACACGTTGGCGTGTCCCAGTCGTTCCTGGACGACGCGGGGGTGGACCCCCGCCAGGAGCGCCAGGGTGGCGTGCGTGTGGCGAAGGTCGTGGAGTCGGATCGGCGGCAGGCCAGCCGCCCGTGACGCCTTGCGGAACTGGTAGCTGATGGTCTTGGGGTGGATCGGGGTGCCGTCGGCCTGGCAGATGACGAGGTCCTCGTCCTGGTAGTCCGCGCCGAGGGCGAGGCGCTCCTCGCGCTGGCGCGTCCGGTGCGACTTGAGGGCCGCGGTGGCGGCATCGTCGAGGGCGATCGTGCGTCGCCCCTTGGCGGTCTTCGGGGTCCCCCACGCGAAGCCGGGAGAGTCCTTGCGCTGGACGTCCGTGGTGATCAGCGTGCGAGTGATGCGGATGAGCTGGCGCTCAAAGTCCACGTCGGCCCAGCGCAGCCCGAGGGCCTCGCCCCGCCGCATGCCCGTAGTGGCAAGCAACCACCAGCAACCAGCGAGGCGGTCTCCGGCCAAGGAGTCGAGGAAGGCGCGCAGCTGCGCAGCGGTCCAAGTCCGCATCTCCGTCTTGGCCCCGGGGCGGGGCGGGTCGGAGGCGTCCGTGGGGTTACGGGTGATGGCTTGCCAGCGCACGGCGTCACGGAAGGCGCGGTGGAGGATCGCGGCGATGTAGGCGACGGAGCGGGGGCTGAGCTTGCGGTGCTGCTCGTCGCCTGCGAGCAGGTCGCGATAGAGGGCGTTGAGGTCGGAGGGCCCGACATCCTGCAGGAGCCGACGTCCCAGGGGTCGGCCGGCGATGTGCAGGCGTACGTTGCGACGGTAGGACTCGAACGTGCCGGGCTTGATGGTGTGCTCGACGGCCGGCAGCCAGGTCGTGGTGAGGAAGTCCGCAACGCTCGTGCGTTGCGGTGCGACGTAGGTTCCGCTCTCGACGCTCGTCAGGATCCGCGTCAGCTCGGCTTGGGCTTCGCGCTTGGTGGCGAACCCGCGGCGGCGGGTTTGCCGGCGATCGGTCCCATAGCCGATGTCGACGATGAAGTACCAGCTGCCGTTCGTGGCCTTCTTGACGCTTCCCATGCGACCTGGACTTGTCCCCATGATTCCTCCTGGAGGTGGGACGTGGTTGAACTCGTGCTCACACCGTGATGGGTGAAGGGGTGCGGTGACGGTCCGCCAGAGAATCTGTGGAGAACGTCGTCGGCTACCGACCCAGCCCGCGACTATGGGGAGGTCGTGGGGGCTGGTCGCCGAGTTCGCCGAGGGACCTCGCGGCTGTCCGACGAGAAGCGTCCGACGAGCGCTCCGTGCCCTGGCATATGCGGGCGACCGCGCGGTTCATGTTGCTGCTGAGCTCGTGGCCTGCGCGGACTGCGGTGGCATCGATGACGGCTTGCAGGTGCCGGCCGCCGAGGGCGCAGGCGATGTAGCCGAGGTCGACGGTGCCGGTGTTCCAGAGCGAGGCGGCGACGTCGATGAGGATGCGTTCGCCGCTGCTCCAGGGCTCTTCCAGCATCCGTTCGGAGTGGAAGGTGCGTTCCCGGAGGTTGAGGTAGTCCCACTTGCGGTCATCCAGGGGTTCGAGGGCGACCAGGACGGCGAGCAGCTCGCGGTCGACGCCGGCGCTCGTCATGCCGGCCGCCGGTGCTGAAGGTTCGTGTCGAGCATCGGCTGGTTCCAGGCCTCCTGTCGTCCGGCGCTGATGTAGGTGTCGAGGTCGTTGCTGTCGATGCGGATGTGCTTGCCGAGCTTAATGACGGGGATCCGTCCCTCGGTGCGAAGGCGCCGGATGAACCGGACGCTGGTGCCGAGGCGGTCGGCGGCTTGTTCAACGGTGAGCAACATGTGCTTCTCCTTCATTCGCAGGCGTTGTGCTGGATGGCTACGGCCTTGATCTCACGTATCTGGTAGGTGCGCGAACGCCCCGACTGTGACCGTGAAGGCGCATTTCGGTCTGTCTGGAGAGGTCTGGGTGCACCTGGAGGTGTGGGGGTGCATCGAGGTCGGTCTGGCGAGTAGCGGCCGCCAAGTAGGTGTTATCCGATCGTGACCGTCCGGAGTGCAACGGCCCTCTCAAAGGGATGTGGGCGCAAGGCGGACCAACACGCCGCCGTGCGGCAACTTTCGTGTCTTTGCGGTCCGGTGCGGCGACGCGATGGTCAGCGGCTGAGGCCTGGGCTGTCACGGCCGGGCGGTGTCGGGCTCGGCTCCCAGGGCCGCGGTCGGGTCGGACGTCGAGGGTCCAGGAGCGCTTCCTGCGCGCGTCGGGCCGCGGCCTGCGCGGTTCGACTCCCTGGTGTGGGTCGGGGGTCGGCGAGGTCGATGACGGGGCGAAGGGCGGCGAGGGTGGCGGCCAGGGGTGGCCGGCGGCGGCTGGCTTCGGCGGCGCGTTGCTCGCGGGCCTGCCGGGCTGCGAGAGCTGTCGCGTCGTCGAGGTTGTTCTCGGTGCGCAGCAGCCTGGTCTGCAGCTCGGTGAGTTCCTGCCGTTGGCTGTCGAGACTGCTGGTGAGGTTTCGGCGCCGTCCTCGGGTCCATCGTGGTGCGGTGTCGAGGTCGCTTTGCAGGGTGCGGCTGGAGGCCCACAGCTCCCGCTGTCGCGCTCGCAGTGTCTGCTGCTCCGCACGGAGCTGCTCGATCCGGGTGAGGGTCTGCTGGTGCTCCGCAGGGACGGGGAGCGGCGTCTCCCGCTCCCGTCGCGCCCGCTCCTTGGCCTGTCGTGCTGTGGTGTCGGTGAGGTCCCGGGCGGCGCGGCGGGCGGCGTCGAGGGCGGTGTGGGCGGCGTCTTGCCCGCCGCTGTCCTGTAGCGCCTGCCGCAGCACTCCTACGCCTTGTTCCTGCTGCTGCGCCGTGGGTTGTGCTGGTGGGTGCGGGAGGGAGGGTTCGGGGACGGCTGCGGGCTCCTGCTCAAACGGCAGCGGGTCCTGCTGATACCCGGCGGGTGGCTGGCCACGGCGCGCGGCTCGCCCCGGCGTGGTGGGCTCGGGGACGCGCGGGGCGTCGTCGGTGTCTCGCCCCGGGGGCGCTGCCGCAGGTCGCCGGTCGGGGCCGTGTCCATGTTCGTGTCGGTGATCGTGGGCGGGATCGGTTGCGGCTTCGGTGGTGATGTAGGCGTGGTTGCCGTGCCGGCCGCGGGTCATCGCGACGTACAGGTGCTCGCGGTCCAGCCCTGGTCGGACCAGAACGATTCCGACGTCCGCGGTCGCGCCCTGGGCGCTGTCGATGGTGGACGCCCAGCCGTACTCGCAGTGCTGCTCGAGGTAGTCGGCGGGAAGGATCACGCGGCCGCGACCGGCGAGGTCCTCCACGATCAGCCCGGCCTCGGGCCCGGGTCCGAGGACGCGGTACCGGTCGCCGTTGCGGACATGCCCCTCGCCCGTGCCGAGCAGGCCAGCGTTCAGGACGAGGGTGCGGTCGTTGCGGCGGGTCCGGAGCAGGTCCCCGGTCTGCCAGTCCCGCCCGCCGCTGCTGATCACGGGGCCGGTGACGTCCCCAGACTGCAGGGCGGCGTGGCGCGCCAAGGCGTTCAGCGCGTCGACGTCCAGGCGGGTGCGGGCGAGCATCAGCGCCTCGCGCCCCTCGGCCCTGGCCTGGGCCCAGTGCGTGAAGACGCCCTGGAGGGCGGTGTCGCTGTCGGGGCAGGGGTGCAGCCGTCCGTGCTCGCCGTACTGGGCCAGGCAGGGGGCATGGCCTTGCCGGAGCTGCAGGCTCGCGGCGCGTTCCCAGGGCTGGCTGAACCGGTGGATCTGCTCCAAGGTGACGCCGTAGCCGGCGTGGGTGAGGGCGGCGAGCATCCCGCCGGGGCCGTTGATGACCCCGATCTGGCTCGGGTCCCCGACCAGGACGACCTTCGCCGCAGCCTTACCCGCGGCGGCCGTCACGCGGTCGAGGTCCAGGGTGCTCGCCATCGAGGCCTCGTCGACGATCACGACCGTCCGGTCATCCAGCGCGGTCCAGGATCGTTCGGTGGCCGGGAGCTGGTCGAGACGGTGGTGGTTGTGGAGCCACTTCGCGAGGGTGTCGGTGCGGCCGCCGGTCGCCTCCGCGAGCTCCGCGGCGGCCCGGGCCGACGGCGCGAGCCCCACGACCCGGTACCCGGCCTGCTGCCACGCGCGGGAGGCGACGCCGAGGGTGCTGGTCTTTCCTGCTCCCGCCGGGGCGGTCACCACCGTCAGGAAATCCCCGGCTCCGGTCAGGTGCTGGACCGCCCGGAGCTGGCCCGCATCCAACGTGAGCCTGCCCGCAGCCACGGGCTGGGACGTGCCGGCTCCGGCCGAGTCCCCGTGGTCCGGCTGCTCCAGCAGCACCTCCAGATGCTGGGGAGCGACGGTGCCATAGCCGCGGCCGGCGCCGCGGCGGGCCAGGCTCAGGATCCGGCCCTCGGCCTGCAGCACCTCCAGACTGGCGTAGCGGGGATCGGACGCTCGTGGAGTCAGATCACGCGCCGGATGGCCCACCGGGATCGCCTCCGCCAGGCAGATGGCCCGGTCGGTGAGCTGCTCGACCCGCACCACGACCTCCGCAGCCGTCAGTCCGGTGGCGGGCAGCTGAGCGGCGACCTGCCCAGCGACGTCCGTGCGGCTGAAGACCGCGGCCCGACGGCCAGCCGCCGTCAGCGCCGCCCTCGCCAGCTCCTCATCACCCAGCCCGCCGAAGTCTTGCCCGAACCGTGCGGGCAAGACCTGCTCGAGCACTCGGGCAAGACCCTCCACCTCATTCTCCACGTCACCCAGCACGTCCCTGTCCGCTGCCTGACGCGGCTCCGGGATCCGCTCATCAGCGCGGTCACCACCACGGCAGGCCCGGGTGGGGAAGCTGATCTTGACCGCGCCCAGGAGCCGTTGCGGGCTCCAGCCGATCATGGCGGCCTCGTCCGCCCAGGACTGCTTGAGAGTGACGAGTTCGGTGTGGGTCTTGCCCGGCCGGGTCTTGAGGACGGCAGTCTTGGTCACCCGTGCCCGCTCGGCCGCGGTCAGGCTTCGGCCGAGGAGGGTTTCGTATTCGGCGATTTTCGGGGCGGCTTCCGCCTCGATCGCTGCGGTTCTTTTCGACCACAGTTTCAGGAGTTCTTTCGGGACTCCTGATATTTCGGCCTGGCCGTCCTGGCTGACGGGTCCGAATGCGACGCCGAGCCGGGTTTGCAGTTCATTTCGCAAGGCGGTTTGATAAATCATCCCAGCGGTCTTTTTGTGATCGAACATCTCCCGGCCGTCGAGGGTTCGCCAGACCGCGTCCGTGCAGAGGGCCTTGTTCACGACCAGGGCGTGGGTATGCAGCTGCGGGTCGCCCTCGCGGCTGGTCCGGTGATCGAACAGCGCGGCGGTGAGGCCGGCCGTGGCGATCTGCTCGACACCGTTGGTGCCCCGTCGTGACCAGCTTGCATGCGACTCCAGGTACGCCAGCCCGGCGGTGACGGCCTGCTGATGCGCGGCCAGCGCGGCGGCGGCGACCTGCTCATTTCCCAGCGCCCACAAGGAACTCACCGACTTGGGGGCGCTAAATGTGAGGTCGAAGCCGGTCACCCCATCGGTCCGCCACGCCCTCCCGAGCCGCTCACCGCTAACTGGGTGCAGGGCCCGACCGAACAGGGCCTCGAGCTGCTGCTCCGTCACCCGCGACCCTGCCGCCAGTCCCAGCTCCGGCAGCCCCCGGCCCGTCCAACGGCCGGGCGCCTCGCCGATCCCGAGGTAGTAGTCCGTCGCGCGGCACGCGACCGAGCTCGTGTAGTACCGCCACGACCTCGTCTTCACCTTGCCCGAACTCAGCACCCAGATCACGCCCCAACGCTAAAGTCCTACGTTGGCAACCGTACATTCTCCGAATGCACATGTCTGCTGATCTGGGGA